>NZ_JBHVSA010000002.1:40918-1941151 GCF_042885355.1 Nocardia sp. NPDC058058
ACCCGCGCTCACCGGGTTCATGGCCGATCTCGTGTGGATAGAACATGTGGGCGCGGGCGGGGGGGCCCCCCCCCCCCAAACCCCCGACCATTTACGGCTACTTGTTGCTGAAGTTGGCCGGGCGCTTCTCGACGAAGGCGGCCATGCCTTCCTTCTGATCCTCGGTGGCGAACAGGGAGTGGAAGACGCGGCGTTCGAAGCGCAGGCCCTCGGTGAGGGTGGTTTCGAAGGCGCGGTCGACCGCTTCCTTGGCGATCATCACCGAGGGCAGCGACATGGACGCGATGGTCTCGGCCACCTCGAGGGCGGTCGCGACCAGGTCGGCGGCCGGGACGATGCGCGAGACCAGGCCCGCGCGCTCGGCCTCCTCGGCGTCCATATTGCGGCCGGTGAGGATGAGGTCCATGGCCTTGGCCTTGCCGACGGCGCGGGTGAGGCGCTGCGAGCCGCCCATGCCGGGGATGACGCCGAGCTTGATTTCGGGCTGCCCGAACTTGGCGGTGTCGGCGGCGAGCAGGATGTCGCACATCATGGCGAGTTCGCAGCCGCCGCCGAGGGCGTACCCGGCGACCGCGGCGATGATGGGCTTGCGGAAGGCGACGAGGCGGTCCCAGCCGGCGAAGTGGTCGGTGAGGAACATGTCCATGTACGACTTCTCGGACATCTCCTTGATGTCCGCACCGGCCGCGAAGGCCCGCTCGGAGCCGGTCAGCACGACCGCGCCGATCTCGTTGTCGTTCTCCAGCTCGTCGAGGGCCGCCGAGATATCGGTCAGGACCTGCGAGTTCAGCGCGTTCAGAGCCTTCGGCCGGTTCAGCGTGATGAGGGCGACGCGGCCTTTGCGCTCCAGCAGAATCGTCTCGAAGTCGGTCACGCCTGTTCTCCTCCAGATCGGGTACGAATATCGGTGACGATAGCGGAGAAATCCTTGCCCGCTTCGTCCTGGTTGAAGCGGTTGTAGATCTCCGCCGCAAGCAAACCGATCTGTCCGTCAACCCCATTGGCCTGCAGGGCATTCGCAGCCAGGCCGAGATCCTTGTTCATGAGCGCCGTGGCGAAACCGGGCTGGTAGTCGTTATTGGCCGGGCTGGTCGGCACCGGTCCGGGCACCGGGCAGTACGAGGTGAGTGCCCAGGACTGCCCCGACGCGGTGGACACCACATCGAAGAACTTGTCGTGCGTCAGCCCCAGCTTCTCGCCCAGCACGATGGCCTCGGAGAGTCCGATCATGGAGATGCCCAGGATCATGTTGTTGCAGATCTTGGCGGCCTGGCCGACGCCCGCGCCGCCGCAGTGCACGACCTTGCCGCCCATGACGTCCAAAAGCGGCAGCGCGGTGGCGAAGTCGGCGGCCGCGCCGCCCACCATGAAGGTGAGGGTGCCCGCCGCCGCGCCCGCGACACCGCCGGAGACGGGGGCGTCCAGGGCCCGATGTCCCGCTGCCACAGCGAGTTCCGCGGCGGCCTTGGCATCGCCGACGTCGATGGTGGAGCAGTCGACGAACAGGGTGCCGGGCTTGGCGGCGGACAGTACATCGTTGTAGAGGTCGAGCACGATGCGGCCGTTGGGCAGCATGGTGATGACGATCTCCGATTCGGTCACGGCCGCAACGGGTGTCGCGACGACCGTCGCGCCGTCGGCGCGCGCCTGATCCTGTGCGGCGGGCACCGGATCGTAGGCGAGGACCTCGTATCCGGCCTTCACCAGGTTGGCCGCCATCGGGCCGCCCATATGGCCGAGGCCGAGAAACCCTACCCTGCTGATCTTTTCAGAGCTCACTGTTGATCCTTCGGTGTGGCCAAACCCAATTCGCGATCGCCGAGCGCGCCGAAGTAGGCGTCCACATCGGCGTCGGTGACATCCGCGAGCGTCGCGGGCCGCCACTGCGGGTTGCGATCCTTGTCGATGACCTGGGCGCGAATGCCCTCCACCAGGTCGTGGGTGTTCAGCGAGGCGGCCGAGACCCGGTACTCCCGGTTCAGCACCGCTTCGAGGCTGTCGGCCTTGCGCGCCTCGCGCAGCGACCGCAGCGTGACTTTCAGCGCCACCGGCGATTTCGACAGCACATCCGCGGCGGCCCGGGCGGCCTCGGCGCGCCCGTCGGTCTGCAACCGGTGCACGATCTCCTCGACGGTGTCCGCGCCGTAGCAGTAGTCGATCCAGTCGCGCTGCGCGATGAATTCCGAAACAGGTGCGGGCTGTGCGAATTTCGCGATGGCGTCATCCGCGCTGAGCGTGCCGAGCGCTTCCAGCAGGGCCGGAAGGTGTTCGGACGGTACGAAGGCGTCGGCGAATCCGGCGGCGATGGCGTCACCGGCGCTCATGCGCGCGGTGGTGAGCGCGACGTGCGTACCGATCTCGCCGGGTGCGTGTGCGAGCAGGTAGGTGCCGCCCACGTCCGGGATGAAGCCGATGCCGGTTTCCGGCATGCCGATCTTGGAGCGTTCGGTGACGATGCGATGCGAGGCATGCCCGGACAGGCCGACGCCGCCGCCCATCACGATGCCGTCCATGATCGCCACGTACGGCTTGGCGTAGCCGCCGATGAGCGCGTTCAGGATGTACTCGTCCCGCCAGAACCGCCCGCTGGGCGAATCGGCGGCGGTCCACGGTGAATCATTGTGGGCCACAGCGTTCTTGGCATCGGTGTGGATGGCGACGATATCGCCGCCCGCGCACAGCCCGCGCTCCCCCGCGCCGGTGAGCACCACGGTGCGCACCTCGTCATCGGTTTCCCAGGTGCGCAGCGCGTCCAGAATGGCCAGTGCCATCGGGTGATTCAGCGCGTTGATCGCCCGGGGCCGGTTGAGCGTGATCAGGCCGAGGCCGTCGCGCTTACCGATCAGCACCTCGGGTTCTGCGTTGTCACTCATGCTGCTCCTACCACCGAGCGGGCGACTACGACCCGCATGATCTCGTTCGTGCCTTCCAGAATCTGATGCACCCGCAGATCGCGGACGATCTTCTCGATCCCGTATTCGGCCAGGTAACCGTAGCCACCGTGCAGTTGCAGGGCCTTGTTGGCCACCTCGAATCCGGCGTCGGTGGTGAACCGCTTGGCCATGGCGCAGAGTTCGACCTTGTCGTCGGCGTCGGCGTCCAGGGCGGCGGCCGCGCGCCACAGCAGGGTGCGGGCGGCCTCCAGGGAAGTGCGCATATCGGCGAGTTCGAATTGCAGTGCGGTGTTGTCGAGCAGCCGCGAGCCGAACGCCTTGCGCTGTGCCAGATAGGCCACGGTCTGATCCATGGCCGCCTGTGCCCCGCCGAGCGAGCAGGCGGCGATATTGAGCCGCCCGCCATTGAGCCCGTTCATGGCGATCCGGAAGCCGTCGCCCTCGGAACCGAGCCGGTTGGCGGCGGGCACCCGGGCATTGTCGAGGATGACCTGCCGGGTGGGCTGTGCGTTCCAGCCCATCTTGCGCTCGTTCGCGCCGAAGGACAGGCCGGGGGTGTCGGCGGGCACGATGAACGCCGAAATCCCGCGCGCCCCATCGTCACCGGTGCGTGCCATGATCACGTACACATCGCTGCTGCCCGCACCGGAGATGAATTGCTTGACCCCGGTGAGCAGATAGTCGTCACCGTCGCGAACGGCCTTGGTGCTCAGGGCTGCCGCGTCCGAACCCACACTCGGTTCGGTGAGCGCGTAGCTGGCCAGCAGATCCATCGAGGTCAGCCCGGGCAGCCACCGATTGCGCTGTGCCGCATCGCCGTAACTGTCGATCATCCACGAGGCCATGTTGTGGATGGAGATGTACGCGGCGATGGCGGGGCAGCCGGTGGAGAGCTGTTCGAAGATGCGCACGGCGTCGAGCCGCCGCAGTTCCGAACCGCCCACGTCCTCCCGGACGTAGATGCCGCCGAGGCCGAGCTGCCCGGCCTTGCGCAGTACGTCCACCGGGAAGTGCTTGCGCTCATCCCATTCCAGCGCATTGGGCGCGAGCAGCTCGTCGGCAAAGGAGCGGGCGGTCGCGGTGATCGCCTTTTCGTCGTCGTCGAGTGTGAACATTCTCAGTCCATGGTCGGGATGACGAAGGCGTTGCTCTCCTTGAGGCCGGAGGGCCAGCGCTGGGTCACCGTCTTGGTCTTGGTGTAGAAGCGGATCGAGTCCGGGCCGTGCTGGTTGAGATCGCCGAAGCCGGAACGCTTCCAGCCGCCGAAGGTGTGGTACGCGATCGGCACCGGGATGGGCACGTTGATGCCGACCATGCCGACCTGCACGCGGGCGGCGAAGTCGCGGGCGGTGTCACCGTCGCGGGTGAAAATCGCTACGCCATTGCCGTATTCGTGCTCATTCGGCAGGCGCAGCGCCTCTTCGTAATCCTTGGCGCGCACGATGGTGAGCACCGGACCGAAGATCTCTTCCTTGTAGATGCGCATGTCCGGGGTGGCGCGATCGAAAAGCGTCGCACCCGCGAAGAATCCCTCTTCGCCGCCCTCTACGACCAGGCCGCGCCCGTCGATGACCAGTTCCGCGCCCTCGTCGACGCCGATCTGCACGTAGTCGTTGACGCGATCGACGCCGTCCTGCCCGACCAGGGGACCGAAGTCCGCGCCCGGATCATCGGAGAGGCCGACATTGAGCTTGGCGATGCGTTCGATCAGCTTGTCGCGCAGGCGATCCGCGGTCTCCTCGCCGACCGGCACCGCGATGGAGATGGCCATGCAGCGCTCGCCCGCGGAGCCGTAGCCCGCGCCGATGAGCTGATCGGCGACATCGTCCAGATCGGCGTCCGGCATGACGATGGCGTGGTTCTTGGCACCGCCGAAGCACTGCGCGCGCTTGCCGTTCGCGGTCGCGGTCTCGTAGATGTACTGCGCGATCGGGGTGGAGCCGACAAAGCCGACGGCCTTGATCCGATCATCGTTCAGCAGCGTGTCGACGGCTTCCTTACCGCCGTTGACCACGTTGAACACGCCCGCGGGCAGTCCGGCCTCGAGGAACAGCTCGGCCAGTCGCAGCGGTACCGAGGGGTCGCGCTCGGAAGGCTTGAGCACGAACGCGTTTCCGCACGCGAGCGCCGGTCCGGCCTTCCACAGCGGGATCATGGCCGGGAAATTGAACGGGGTGATGCCCGCGACCACGCCGAGCGGCTGACGCATGGAGTACACGTCGATGCCGGTGCCCGCGCTCTCGGTGTACTCGCCCTTGAGCAGATGCGGTATGCCGACGGCGAATTCGATGACCTCGAGCCCGCGCTGGATATCGCCCTTGGCGTCCGGGATGGTCTTGCCGTGTTCGCTGGACAGCAGTGCGGCGAGCGAATCCATCTCGTCCTGCACCAGGGTCAGGAACTTCATCAGCACGCGGGCGCGCTTCTGCGGGTTGTACGCGGCCCACACCTGCTGCGCCTCGGCGGCATTGGCGATGACGGCCTCGACCTCGGTCTTGGTGGCCAGCGGCACCCGCGCCTGCACCGCTCCGGTGCTGGGATTGAAGACGTCTCCGAATTTGCCGGAGGTCCCGGCCACGTGCTGACCGCCGATGAAGTGCGTGAGTTCGCGAACCATGCCAGTCCTGTCTCGATGTCACCGCGTGGTCCACGCGGTCTTAGGTCACCATATAGTTGGACATCCATCTATTTCCAGAGATGTTGCTGTGGCGGATCTCACCTCACATTTGATTTGACGTCCTACTATTGGGGTATCAACTGTGCGGCCGTAGACGCGGAGGATTCCCATGGCCGATCTGCATGTTCCGACGAACCCGGTGCGGTTCGTGACCTCGGCGGCGCTGTTCGACGGCCATGACGCGGCCATCAACATCATGCGCAGAATCCTGCAGGGGCAGGGCGCGGAGGTGATTCACCTCGGGCATAACCGGGCCGTGCGGGATGTGGTGGACGCGGCGGTCAGCGAGGACGTACAGGGCGTCGCCGTCAGCTCGTATCAGGGCGGGCATATCGAGTACTTCGAATACCTGGCGACGGCACTGCGCGAGGCCGGGGCGGAGCACGTGCGGATCTTCGGCGGGGGCGGCGGGGTGATCATTCCGGAGGAGATCGAACGGCTCGCGAAGGCCGGGGTCACCATCTTCTCGCCCGAGGACGGACAGCGACTCGGATTGCCCGGCATGATCAATCAGCTGATCGCGGGCTGCGATGTGGATCTGTCGATCACGCCCGCGCCGGTGGAGGCGGTGCTCAGCGGGGATCGGGCCGCGCTGGCGCGCACGCTCACCTGTTTGCAGCAGGACACGCTGCCGTCGGCGGATATGGCCGAGCTGACCGCGGCGGCGAGTGCGCGGCGAGTGCCCGTGCTCGGCATCACCGGCACCGGTGGATCCGGAAAGTCTTCTCTCACCGATGAACTCATTCGGCGACTGCGCACCGATCAGCAGGACAAGTTGCGGGTGGCGGTGCTCGCGGTCGATCCGACGCGGCGGCGCGGCGGTGGCGCGCTGCTCGGTGATCGCATTCGCATGAACGCCCTCGACGGGGAGCGGGTGTACTTCCGTTCCCTCGCCACCCGGGGTGAGCGGGAGCTGCCGCAGAATATCGATCAGATGGTGATCGCCTGCAAGGCAGCGGGTTTCGATCTCGTCGTACTGGAGACCCCGGGCATCGGACAGGGTGACGCGGCGATCGCCGAACACGTGGATGTCTCGCTCTACGTGATGACACCCGAGTTCGGCGCGGCCTCCCAGCTGGAGAAGATCGACATGCTGGATTACGCGGATGTGGTGGCGGTCAACAAGTTCGAGCGGCGCGGCGCGGAAGACGCGTTGCGCGATGTGTCGCGGCAGCTGGTGCGCAACCGGGAGGCGTTCCACGCCCTACCGGAGGATATGCCGGTATTCGGCACCAGCGCCGCGACCTTCAACGATGACGGGGTGACCGCGCTCTACCAGCATCTGAGCGGACTGCTGGGCGAGCAGGGCCTGCCACTGGAAACAGGTGTGCTGCCCCGGGTCGACACCCGATCCTCGACCCGGTTCGCGCAGATCATCCCACCGGCCAGGGTCCGCTATCTGGCAGAGATCGCGGAGACTGTGCGCGATTATCACGCCGCCACGGCAAGTCAAACCGCTGCCGCACAGCGCATTCAGCGCCTGGAGCAGGTGCGGGACGAACTCACCACGTCATCCCGGCATGCTTTTGGCCGGGATCCACAGGCCGGGGTGGATTCCGGCCAAGAACACGCCGGAATGACGGAGGCGGCGGCCGCCGTAGGCGAACTACTGGACCGGGCGAGCGCCGATCTGACTCCCGAGAACGCCGCTCTGCTTTCCCATTGGCCCGAGGTCGCCGAGTCCTATCGCGGCGAGGAGCAGGTGGTTCGGATCAGGGATAAGGAATTGCGCACGCAGCTGCGCCGGGAAACCCTGTCCGGCAATTCGATTCCCCGGGTCGCGCTCCCCCGCTTCACCGATCACGGTGAGCTGCTGCGTTTTCTGCGCGCGGAGAATCTGCCGGGGCGGTTCCCGTTCACGGCCGGGGTGTTCCCGTTCAAGCGCGACGGTGAGGATCCGGCGCGCATGTTCGCGGGCGAGGGCGATCCCTTCCGCACCAATCGGCGATTCAAGGTGCTGTCCGAACACGCTGACGCCAAACGGCTTTCGACGGCCTTCGATTCGGTGACGCTGTACGGGCATGATCCGGCCGAGCGTCCGGATATCTACGGCAAGGTGGGCACCTCGGGTGTTTCCATCGCCACACTGGACGATATGAAGGCGCTATACGACGGTTTCGATCTGGACGCGCCGAGCACCTCGGTATCGATGACCATCAACGGTCCCGCGCCGACGATCCTGGCGTTCTATCTCAATGCCGCGATCGATCAAGCGCTGGAACAGTTCTCGGCCGCGCAGGGTCGCGAGCCGACCGCCGAGGAGGCCGCGGAGCTGCGCGCGCGGACGCTGTCCACCGTGCGCGGCACCGTGCAGGCGGACATTCTCAAGGAGGATCAGGGCCAGAACACCTGCATCTTCTCCACCGAGTTCAGCCTGCGCATGATGGCCGATATCCAGGAATGGTTCGTGCGCAACAGCGTTCGCAATTTCTACTCGGTGTCGATCTCCGGCTATCACATCGCCGAGGCCGGGGCGAATCCGATCAGCCAGCTGGCCTTCACCCTGGCCAACGGCTTCACCTATGTGGAGGCGTATCTGGCGCGCGGTATGGATATCGACGATTTCGCGCCGAATCTGTCGTTCTTCTTCTCCAATGGCATGGACGCGGAGTATTCGGTGATCGGCCGGGTGGCCCGGCGCATCTGGGCGGTCGCGATGCGAGACCGGTACGGGGCGAACGAGCGGTCGCAGAAGCTCAAGTACCACGTGCAGACCTCGGGCCGGTCCTTGCACGCACAGGAGATGAGCTTCAACGACATTCGCACCACTTTGCAGGCGCTGATCGCCGTCTACGACAACTGCAACAGCCTGCACACCAATGCCTATGACGAGGCCGTCACCACCCCGACCGAGGAATCGGTGCGGCGGGCGCTGGCCATTCAGCTCATCATCAATCGCGAGTGGGGCCTGGCGATGAATGAGAATCCGCTGCAGGGCAGTTTCATCATCGATGAGCTGACCGATCTGGTGGAGGAGGCGGTACTGCGCGAATTCGACCGGATCAGTGAGCGCGGCGGCGTGCTCGGGGCCATGGAGACCGGCTATCAGCGCGGCCGCATTCAGGATGAATCCATGCTGTACGAGCGGCGCAAGCATGACGGCAGCCTGCCGCTGATCGGCGTCAACACCTTCCGCAATCCGCATGAGGAGGAGCACCGCGTCCTGGAATTGGCGCGCGGCACCGAACAGGAGAAGCAGTCGCAGCTGCGACGGGTGCGCGAGTTCACCGGCCGTCATCGCGAACAGGCGCCCGCCGCGCTGGCCCGGCTCGCCGAGGCGGCCGGTTCGGACGCGAATGTCTTCGACGCGCTCATGGACGCCGCGCGGGTGTGCACGCTGGGGCAGGTGACCGATGCCTTCTTCATGGTCGGCGGCCAGTACCGGCGCAATGTCTGAGGTGCGGCGACCGGCCTGACGCGTATTTACAAGAGCATGTCGGCCGCCGCCGATACGCTCGGATTCGTGCAGGTAACAGGAACTTTCAGCGTCAAGTCATTCGTACCCACCGAGGTCGTCCCGGATCCGGCCATCGCCACCGCCGTGCCCGTGGGCGTCGTGCAGATGGAGAAGCAGTTCGAGGGTGAGGTGACGGGCCGCGCGGCGACCCTGTTCACCTCGGCCTTCGATCAGGCCGCCGGAGTCGGGACCTACGTGGCCATGGAATCGTTCGAGGGCGCGCTGGCGGGCCGGGCGGGCGCGTTCAATTTCGCGCATTCGGCGACCACCTCGGGCACCGATCGCAGCAATGAGTACTTCATCATCGTGCCGGGCAGCGGCACCGGGGAGCTGGCGGGCATCACCGGCACGGGGACCATCACCGTCGATGCGGACGGCACCCATCACATCGGTTTCGAGTACGAGATCGCCTGATCGCGACGGTCAGGACTCCGGTTCGGCGAAGGCGGCGAGCACGCTCTGCCCGATCTGCCGCTGAATCGGATCCGCTTCCGGGCCGAACATGTGCGCGTCGACCTCGACGGCCACCTGTTCGGCCCGGCGCAGTACGCGGGTGCCCTCCGCGGTGAGTTCGATGGTCGATGCGGATCCGGCGCGCGCGGTGCGATCGTGCACCAGGCCGTGTGCCACCAGGGTTTTCACGCCGGTGTGCACGCTCTGCACGCTGACGCCGGACATGCGGGCCAGATCGCTGAACGACGCGCCGGGCCGCGCGGCGATGTGCGCGAGCAGTCCGAATCTGGCGACGGTGAGGCCCAGCGGGGTGAGCGCGGTATTGAGTTCGGTCTCGACGCGTTTGGCCAGGGTGAGCAGGACGATGCCCGCGCTGGTTATTCGCGGCCGGGAGCGGCCGTTCTCGGTGGTCACGGCTCCAGTCTCGCGTATGGAGCGGTGACAGCCGGGGAGCCGTGCCTTTTTCGGCGACCTTCAGTATGGTTGAAGGTGAGCCGGAAGCGGGCTATCCTTCGTGATCATGAGCGGCTCTACTACAGATCGTAGTAATTCATTCGGCATACCCCGGGTCTCCCGGCGCGGACTCTTCGGATCGGCACTGGTGGCGGCGGGCGCGGCCACGGCGGGCGCGGTGGCCGGACGGGTCACCGCGCCGAACGAAAACGATTCCCGCACGGTGGCTTTCCACGGCGCACGGCAGGCGGGCATCGCCACCGCGGCACAGTCGCACGCGCTGTTCCTGTCCTGCGATCTCGCGAGTCGCGACCGCGGGGTACTGCGAGATCTGCTGGCCGCCTGGACCGAAACGGCCGCGGCGCTGACGGCGGGCCACCGGGTGCCCGACAAGCCGGACAGCGCACCGGGATTCAGCGATCACACCGATTTCGCGACCGGACTCGATCCGGCCCGCCTCACCATCACCTTCGGACTGGGACCGGCGGTGTTCGAGAACTGGTCGGGACTGTCGGATCGGCGGCCCCGGCATCTGGCGACCCTGCCGGAATTCGCGGGAGATCAATTGCGGCCCAGCTGGACCGGCGGCGACATCATGGCGCAGATCTGCGCCGATGATCCGCAGATCGTCAGCCACGCCTTTCGCGCGCTGCGCGCCCGGATGCCGGGACTCGGCAATCTGCGCTGGACCCAGCACGGCTTCCTGAGTCGACCGGTCGACGGCGGCACTCCCCGAAATATGTTCGGGCACAAGGACGGCACCGCGAATCCGGTCGTCGGTACCGCCGAATTCGACGCGGCCGTCTGGGCGAACGCGCCCGAGGAACCCGAATGGTTCCGGGGCGGAACGTATCTGGTGTTCCGCAAGATCCGCATGAGCACCGCGGAATGGGACATGCTGTCCAGGCCGGAGCAGGATCGCATCATCGGCCGGCGGCGCGATGACGGATCACCCTTGACCGGCAACGCCGAATTCGATCCGGTGGATCTGGACGCCCGCGCGGCGAACGGGGAGCCGATCATCCCGGCGGCCGCGCATGTGCGGCTGGTGCACGGCATTCCCATGCTGCGGCGCGGGTACAGCTACGACTACGGCACGCTGGTGGCGACCAGCGCGACCACCGCCGCACCGGTTCCGGAAACCGTTCCCGCGCACGATCATCCCGAGGGCACCGCGCCGAATCACACGCACGGCGGACATGCCCAGCTCGATGCCGGACTGCTGTTCGCCGCGTATATGAACAATCCGCCGGAGCAGTTCATCCGGGCGCAGCACCTGCTGGCGGCGAGCGATCGGCTCAATACCGTGGTGCAGCACACCGGTAGCGCGATATTCGCCATGCCGCCCGGAATCGATCTCGGCGAATCGATCGGAGCCGGACTCCGCCTGTGACGGCCCGGGGCTCGGACGCCCCCGGCTGTTTCCGGTGCCGCTACCCGATTTCGGCGTTTCCGGGTGCGGCGCGTGAAAGAATCCGCTGCAGGTCGATCCGGACGGAAGGGACATCATGGACCTTGCGGGCATGACAGTCGTCGATGCGCATATCCACCAGTGGGATCCGCTGACCACGCCGCGCGAATTCAGCGGACTCGCCAAACTGTTCCACTACGTGCCCGTTCCCATCGACTGGGCCAAACGTCTGGCCCCCAAACGAGATCGCGAATTCGTCGGCGATCCGGAACCGTTCGTCCACCCGTATCTGCCCGCCGACTACCGCACCGATGCCGGGGACGTTCCGGTCGAGGGCATCGTGCACATCGAGGTGGAGTGGAGCGGTAAGGGTCCGCTCGCACCCGTCGGGGAGACGCGCTGGGTGGCGAGCCTGCCGTTCGGCGTCGACACCCCCGCGCTCGGGGCGATCATCGGCGCGGGCGATCCGGCCGCACCGGGCTTCGCGGAGTTGCTGGACGCGCACCTGGCGGCCTCACCGCTGTTCCGGGGCATTCGCACGCGGGTTGAGTACCACCCGGATCCGAAGGTGCGCGCGCACAACAAAGCTCCGGGCGCGCTCACCGCGCCCGCGTTCCTCGATGGTTTCGGCGCGCTCGCCGAACGCGGGCTCGGCTTCGAGGCGTGGGTGTTCTCGAACCAGCTGCCCGAGGTCACCGCGCTGGCCGGACACTATCCGGACGCCACCATCGTGCTGAACCATTTGGGCACGCCCGCGGGTATTTTCGGTCCGGTCGGCAAGGAGACCGGGCACAATCCGGGACAACGGCGGGAGTTGTTCGTGCGCTGGCGCGATGATCTCAGCGCACTGGCCACGCACCCGAATGTGGTGGCCAAGGTGAGCGGGCTGATGATGCCGATCCTCGGGCATCCGGTGCCGCCACGCGGTAATCCGACTCCGGTACCCGCACTGCTGGAGCGTATTTCGCCGCTGCTCGAGCACGCCCTCGACGTCTTCGGCGCGGATCGGCTCATCTGGGGCTCGAATTTCCCGGTGGACAAACCGATTACGAGCATCGGCAATGCCGCCGAGGCGGTGGCGACCGCACTCACCGCGCACGGGGCGGATGAGAAGGCGCTGGAGCAGGTGTTCCGCAGCAATGCCCAGCGGGTCTACCGCATCGACAACCTCTGACCACGTCGGCGAGGCCCGGCGGTCGCGCCCGCTCGAGCGGGTGCGATTCAGTCGGGCACGGCCAGGT
Organism: Nocardia sp. NPDC058058; assembly: GCF_042885355.1. Classification (NCBI taxonomy): domain Bacteria; kingdom Bacillati; phylum Actinomycetota; class Actinomycetes; order Mycobacteriales; family Nocardiaceae; genus Nocardia; species Nocardia sp. NPDC058058. The sequence goes on from NZ_JBHVSA010000002.1 coordinate 53,505, forward strand.
ACTGCGTGCCCAATAGTCGCGCGGTGCGGCTGACGTGTTCGACGATGCGGTCGGTATCGGATTCGATGGCCCCGGTGCGCCAGGCGGTGAGCAGCTCCACGAAACCGCCTATGCCCATGAGGGTTCCCATCCGCAGATCGGCTTCGTCGAAGCCCGGCCGCAGATAGGGCCGTCCGGTGGCGATGAGCAGGTCGGTCGCCTCGGTGAGCATGGCCTTGCGCCGTTCCTCGAGCACCCGGGAACCGGCGTGATCGCCGAACAGGATGCGGGCGGGGCTGTCCAGTTGCAGAGCGACGGCACGGGCGATGGCGCGGTGCAGTATCTCCAGCGGCGGCAGGTGCAGGTTTTCCGCCACCACGCCGGACAGTTCGCCGAAGACCTCGAGGCAGACCTCGTCCCAGACCGCGGCGAGCAGTTCGTCGCGGTCCGCGAAGTGCTCGTAGAAGTAGCGGTCGTTGAGCGCGGCGCGATTGCACACCCCGCGCATTGTGACTGCGGCCCAGCCGTTTTCGAGCCATATCGCGAGCGCCTCGGCGATCAGCCGGGCACGGCGTTCGGTACGGCGTTCCTCCTGGGTTCGCCCACCCCAGGTCCGGGCGGGTGCGCGCACGTTCATCATTGACATTTTGCCCTATCGCGCGCCTAATTGGGGGCAGGCGCGGCCAATGGTGGCAGATGCCACCAGTTGCCGCACCGGACATTTCGGATCCGGGAGTTCCCATGCGACTCAACCCCTTCGGCGGTTCCCACCGCACCCGGCAGGCGGACGCGGTGGTGACCGGCGCCGGCAGCGGTATCGGCCGCGCCTTCGCGGTCGAACTCGGCAGGCGGGGCGGGCGGGTGATCTGCTCCGATATCGATGCCGAACGAGCCCGCGAGACAGTCGAATTGGTGAGCGCCACCGGCGGCAAGGCCTTCGACGCGGTATGCGATGTGAGCAAGATAGACCAGGTGGAGGCGCTCGCCGCCACCGCCGAACAGTGGTTCGGCAAGACCGCCGACGTGGTGGTCAACAATGCCGGAATCGGCCGCGGCGGCGAGGTCATCGGCGATGCGCCCCTGGACGAATGGCATCAGGTGCTCGATATCAATCTGTGGGGCGTCATCCACGGCTGCCACGTCTTCGCACCGCGACTGCGCGCCGCCGGAACCGGCGCGATCGTGAATGTGGCCTCCGCCGCCGCGTTCGGTGTCGCACCGCGCATGGCCGCCTACAACGTGAGCAAGGCGGGCGTGCTGGCGCTCTCAGAAACTCTCGCCGCGGAACTCTCCGGCACCGGCGTCAGCGTCACCGCACTCTGCCCGACGGCGGTGAAAACCAATATCCTCCAGGACGTTTCGATCGGCGACGAGAACATCTCGGAGTGGGGCGACCGGCTGCTGCGCTGGACCGGCCGCCCGCCCGCCTCGATCGCCCGCACCACCCTCGATGCCGTGGATCGCGGTCAGCTCTACGTCGTCCCGCAAATCGAAGCCAAATTGATCTGGCAGTCCAAACGACTACTGCCGGAGCCATATACCCGCGCCGCCGGTCTGCTGGAGCGGCTGGTGCGGTAGCACGACGGCCATTCACGAGAAGGAGTGAACAATGGCGTTCGCGTATTCCGACATGCTCACGGTCATCAAGGACAAGCAGTGGGCGCTGGTCGATATCGACTGGGACGCACCGGGAGCCGACCTCATCACCGCGGAGCAGCGACCCGCGCTCACCGCGTTCATGGCCGATCTCGTGTGGATAGAACATGTGGGCGCGCGCGGCTTCGCCGCGCTCACCAAACGCGCGCCGGAAGGCCCGCTCAAGGAGATCTACCGGTATTTCCATGCCGAGGAGCAGAAGCACGCCAATGCCGAACTGGCGCTGATGCGGCGCTGGGGCATGCTCGAGGGCGATCAGATGCCGTTGCCCAACAAGAACATTCGCATGGTCATCCAGTGGGTGGACCGGTACGGCGACGATCTGACACTGCCGGTGCTCGGCACGGTGATCCCGTCGCTCGAATGCGCCCTCGACGGCGCGCTGGTGAAATTCCTGCTGGACGAGGTGCGGGATCCGCTGTGCCACGAGGTTTTCCGGCACATCAACAGCGATGAATCCCGGCATCTGGCGGTCGGCTTCCAGGTGCTCGAACAACTCGGGGCCGGGCCGATGCGGCGCATCGCCATCGAGACGGCGGGTTTCGCGCTGCGGCCCACGCTGCTCATGGGAGCACTGCTGTACACACCGCTGCTGTCCCGCATGTCCACCAACATCATGGCGATGGGCCTGGATGAGGAGAAGCTCTGGAATGCGGTGCGGCGGTACGAGAAAGCGGGTGAACGCGCGCCCAGCATCAAACGCGTACCGCTCTTCCACGTGGTGCGGATGCATGGGAAGGCCACCATCAACAGGTGGCAGCCGATCCAGGGCATCAATGATGTGCTGAACAAGGCCATCGACTATTTCCCGGTGCGGGTGCTCGGTAAGCCGCCGACCTGGTCGCAGGGGCTGACCTACGATCCGGTGGCGAAATGAACGCCACTGCCAAGCAGAGTAATTCGGGCAGAGAGGGTGATTCGGGCAGGGTTCGCGCCGCCGGACCGCGCGGCGCGGACAGCTACACCGGACCGCAGGTGCACTGCGGGCGCTGGCGGGGGCAACTCGAACTGCGGGATAGGCACGCGGCGCTGATCGGCTCCGCAACGGCGATCGCCCGGGTGCTGCCGGGTATCACCGCGCAGGCCCGCCGGGTCACCGTCTTCCAGCGGGATCCGGTGTGGATACTGCCCGCACCGCCCATTCCCGGGCGCAAACTGCTGCGTCGACTACCGGATGATCTGCTCGGTTCGCTGCCCAGCGACAGTGCGCGACCGCTGCCCGGCGACCCCGCCTCCCAGCCATTGCCGGGCACGCCCCGGCCACCGCACGGTATCGCCGCGACCCTGTTGCGAATGGCCGCCACCGCGAATCTGTTCGTCTCGGTGCGCGATTCCTGGGTGCGACGCCAGCTCACCCCCGATACCGCGACCGGTGTGCGCCTGCACGGCGGGTACTACCGGGCGCTGAACCAACCCCATTGCGAGCTCGTCACCTGGCCGATCGCCCGGCTCGCCCCGCTCGGCATTCGCACCGTGGACGGTGTCGAACATCGGGTGGACTGCATCATCTACGCGGAGGACGCATTGTGAACAGCACCGTGGTGGACCACGAGATCATTATCGTCGGCGCGGGTTTCGCCGGGATCGGGACGGCGATCGCGCTGCGCAAGGCGGGATTCGACGATTTCCTCATGGTCGACGACGCCGACGGAGTGGGCGGCACCTGGCATTGGAACACCTATCCCGGTATCGGCGTGGACATCCCGTCGTTCAGCTATCAGTACTCCTTCGAACAGCAGCGCACCTGGTCCCGGGTGTACGCGCCCGGACGGGAATTGAAGGCGTACGCCGAGCACTGCGTCGACAAGTACGGGTTGCGACCGCGAATTCGCTTCTCCACCAGCATCGTCCGCGCCGATTTCGATGACGCGCTGCACCTGTGGCGGTTGCGCACCGGTGACGGCGAGGAACTCACCGCGCGCTATGTGATCGGTGCGACCGGGGTGCTGACCCGGCCCAAACTGCCCGAAATCGCAGGGGTGGAACGGTTCACCGGTGTCACCATGCACACCTCGCGCTGGGATCACGATCAGGACTTGCGCGGTAAGCGGGTCGGCATCATCGGCACCGGGGCCTCCGCGGTGCAGGTGATTCCGGAGATCGCGCCCGAGGTCGCGGAACTCGTTGTCTTCCAGCGCACTCCGATCTGGTGCCTGCCGCGACCGGATACCGCGCTGCCCCCGCTGGTGCACCGGCTGCTCGGGCTGCCCGGCGGAAAGCTGGTGACGCGCTTGGTCTCCCAGGCATTCGTGGAACTCACGTTCCCGCTGGCCGCGCACTATTACCGGGTGCTGCCCATGTCCAAGCTGGGTGAGCGGACCGGGCTGGCGCATCTGCGCGACCAGGTCGACGATCCGCAGGTGCGGGCGAAGCTCACGCCCGACTACGCGCTCGGCTGTAAGCGGCCGTCCTTCTCCAATGACTATCTGAAGACGTTCAATCGGTCGAATGTGCGGCTCGACACCGAGCCCATCGCCGAGATCACCGCGACCGGGGTGCGCACCGCCGCCGGGCATCATCAGGTCGATGTGCTGATCATGGCCACCGGGTTCAAGGTGATGGAGTCGGGCAATATGCCCACCTTCGATCTGCACGGCAGCGGCGGCATCCGGCTGGAGGACTGGTGGGACACCCACCGGCTACAGGCGTACGAAGGCGTCAGCGTGCCCGGCTTCCCGAACTTCTTCACCATTATCGGCCCGTACGGCTACAACGGTTCCTCGTACTTCGCGCTGATCGAAATGCAGACCCGGCATATCCTGCGGCTGCTCCGCAAGGCGCGCGGGAGCCATGCCACCCGGATCGAAGTCACCGAGGAGGCGAACGAACGCTTCTTCGAGGAGATGCTGAATCGCCGTGGCACACAGGTGTTCTGGCAGGACTCCTGCACCCGCGCCAACAGTTACTACTTCGATAAGAACGGCGATGTTCCATTGCGCGCCATGACCACACCCGAAGGTTTTTGGCGCGCAGGACATTTCGACTTCGCGGACTACAGCTTCACCGCACTGGGCAAGCGCACCGACAGCCGAATCAAAGCCACCACGAAAGCCGCGGTGCGATAGTTCAGGACTCCAGCAGGGAGTAGAGCGTGCGCAGGTGCCGATAGCCGATCTCGGCGCTGCGCTCGTCCTCGGCGGTCATGCGCAGACCTCGACGGAGCAGGACGGCGTCGAGATCCGCCGGGGCCGGCTGGAATTCGGGCTTCGGCAAGGCGGGCAGGCGGATGTTCTCGCCGTACAGGTCGGCCGAATCCGCCGGGTTGCCGTCCTGCTGCACGCTGCCGATGAGATCGTCGAGTTCGATGCCGCGCAGGGTGAGCAGATCGCGCGGGGTCTCGTCGAGACGTTCGGCGATGACGTAGCAGATGGCGGCCACATGCTTGCACGGCCAGCCCACATCGGGGCAGGTGCAGGAGAAATCCAGTTCCGGGGCGGTATTCGGAAGCAGCAGCGGGCCGAGGGATTTGGGCAGGGAGCCGGAAGCGATCTCACCGAGCATGCCGGGGGTGGCGCGCACCAGGTCGACAAGTTCGCGCAGGCGTTCGTCGCGCAGCTGGCGCAGGGTCAGCACCGAGATGAACGGGCGCGGCTGACTGCCCTGTACCTCGGCGGCGACCGCGCCGGGCTCCAGGTGATAGCTGATCACCTGGCCGGTGCGGGCGTACGAGCGGCCCCGGGTGAGCCGGCCGGGATCGGCGACATCCTCGATGGCCTGTAGAAACGAACGGCCCCACCAGGTTCGGGCGAAGGCCGCGCCGCGGCGACTGCGCGAGGAGACGCCGCCTTCGACGGGGCGGCGCTCGCCGAACTCACCGACATCGATGTAGGTGTTCATTCGCCCACCGCCTCCGCGCCGAGCGCGAACAGCGCGCGCAATTCCTCATCACCGAGTTCGGTGATCCACTTCTCGCCCGCGCCGACGGTCAGATCGGCGAGCTGACGTTTGCCCTGCAACATATCGTCGACCCGCTCCTCGATGGTGTCCACGCAGACCAGCTTGCGCACCTGCACATCCCGGCGCTGGCCGATCCGGAAGGCGCGGTCGGTGGCCTGGTTCTCCACCGCCGGATTCCACCAGCGGTCCAGGTGCACAACATGATTGGCGGCGGTCAGGTTCAGGCCGGTGCCACCCGCCTTGAGCGAGAGCAGCATGAGCGGCGGACCGTCCGGATCCTCCTGGAAGCGGGTGACCATATCGTCGCGGCGCTGTTTGCTCACCCCACCGTGCAGGAACGGGACCGCCACGCCGAAACGTTCGGAGAGATAGGGGCCGACCAGCTCGCCGTATTCGGCGAATTGGGTGAACAGCAGCGCCTTCTCACCATCCGCGATGACGGATTCCAGAATGTCCTCCACCAGCGCCAATTTCCCGGAACGGTGATGGCCGCGGCGCAGCACCGCCGATCCGTCGCGCAGATAGTGCGCGGGGTGATTGCAGACCTGTTTGAGCCGGGTCAGCGCAGCCAGCACCGCGCCCTTGCGCTCCATACCCTTGGCGGCCTTCAGTTTCGCGGACATATCGTCCAGCACCGCCTGATACAGCGCCGCCTGCTCCACGGTGAGGTTGGCGCGCATGGTGATCTCGATCTTGTCGGGCAGATCCGAGATGACCGCCGGATCGGTCTTCACCCGGCGCAGCACGAAAGGTGCGGTGAGCGCGCGCAATCGGCTCACCGCGAGCTCATCGCGCTCCCGTTCGATCGGCACCGCGAACCGGGCATGGAAATCCGCGGGCTTGCCCAGCAGCTTCGGATTCACGAAATCCATGATCGAGCGCAACTCTTCGAGGCGGTTCTCCACCGGAGTTCCGGTGAGCGCCAGCCGATGTCGCGCGGGCACCAGTCGCGCCGCCCGCGCCTGCCTGGTCCCGGCATTCTTGATGTGCTGCGCCTCATCGAGCACCGTGCGCGCCCACGGCTGCCGCTTCAATTCCTCCACATCCCGCGCCAGCAGCGCGTACGTGGTCACCACCAGATCCGAATCCGCCACCGCCGCATCGAATTCCGCGCCCGACCGGCGCCCCGGCCCATGATGCACCAGCACCCGCAGATCCGGCGCGAACCGCTCCGCCTCCCGCTGCCAGTTGCCGACCACCGACATGGGACAAACCAACAGGGTCGGTCCGACGCCGCTGTCTTCTCGTACGCCGGACGCGGTCACCGACTCCGCCGCGCCCCCCTGGCCGGAGCGCCGCGCCGCGACCGCAGGTCGGTTGGAATCTACTGCGGCGATGGATGTTTCGCGTTCGTGCACAAGCAATGCCAACACCTGCACGGTCTTGCCCAGGCCCATATCGTCGGCGAGGATCGCGCCGCAGCCCAGGCGGCTCATGGTGGCGAGCCAGGCCAGGCCGCGCTGCTGGTACGGGCGCAGCTGTGCCTTGAGGCCGATCGGGTCGGGGACCGGTTCGTCGGTGCGTTCGGCGTCGAAAAGCTGTGCGGCCCAACCGGTCGCGGAGACCGGTTCGATGGGGACGCCGATGGCGGGATGCGCGGCGAGTTCGGCGAAGAGCGCGCCCGCGGTGGTCTCGGTGGCGTCGGTGCGGCCCGCGACGTAATCCGCGGCCGCCGCGAGCATGCGGTGATCGGCCTGCACCCATTCCCCGCGCAGCTGCACCAGATCGGATTTGGCCTGCACCAGGCGCGCCATCTCGGCCTGCGAGAGCGTGGTGTCGCCCAGCGCCAATTCCCACCGGAACGACACCAAACCGTTGAGCCCGACCGCGCTCTCCGAGGCGGGCGGACTCTGCACCCGCAGCCGCAGCGTGGGCGCGGCAATCCGCCACGAACGCGGCAGCAGCAATCGAATCCCGGTGCCCTGCAAGACATTCGCCCCGTGTGCGACCAGATCCAGGACCACCTCGGTGGGCAGGAACATATCCATGCTGCGCCCGTCCCCGGGCAGATCCCGCAGCCGCGGATACGCCGCCTTCGCAGCCGCCAGCTTCTCCCCCGCCAGCCGCACCAGATGCGGATCGCCGGGCAGCAGCACCGGCTGCGGGGCCTCCCCCTCCTCGCGCAGGCACACCTCCAGCCGCCACAGCGCACCCGGCTCGGCCGCGTCCTCGCCATCCGGCTCGAGCAAGCGCAGCACCAGCTCCGGCTCCCCCGCCGTCAAACTCGTGCGCCAGTCCTCCAGCACCGCCGCCACCCGATGCGAACCGCTTTCCAGCGGAACGGCTTTCAGCAACGCCGTCACCAGCGGATGGGACCGCGGTTCGGGGAACTCATTGTCATCGGCGATACCGAACCCGCGCTGCCGATCGGTATTCGGCAGCTCCGCCCAGGCCTGCGGCAGCGTCTGCCGCGCCGCCGTGATCGCCGCCATTTCCGTATCGCGCGTATCGATTTCGCCGAACCCCTCGGGCACTTTCGGCATCAGGTGCAGCCGGGTGATCGGGTCGGTGAGTTCGGCCGTGAGGTTGTCCAGGAGTTCGGCCGGACGGCCCCCGACCTGAAGCGCGGGCGGCATGGCAACCGCCAACTCCGCCAGCCACGCGCGCTGGCGCTGACCCCCGACCAGCCGCCACCGCACCCACCACTCACCGTCATCGCGCCGCACCTCGGGCACGATCCGCCCCGCCCGCACCCAGCGATCGACGCCGCGGGCGACATGTCCGAGATAGCGCAGATCGCCCGCGACCAACCCGTCCGGCAGCTGTTGCAGCAGCACCCCCGCGGCGGCTTCCGGAGCCAGCGCATGCGCTTTGACCTGAGCTTTCTCCTGCCCGTACGGACCACGCCGCAGCACCGTGGCCCGATGCCGGAATTTCGCGGCCCGCACGATCCGGCCCAGCGGATCGGGCAGCGCGGCGGCGTCGACGGCGTCCCGATCGGGGTCGTGCCACAGCACCAAGCCCGATCCCGGCGTCCACAGTCCGTGCAGCATCCGACCATCCAACCAGCCCCCGCCGACAGCTCGGTGCCGCCCTGCTCGGGACCGGTGCGCCGGGGCACGGAGCGATTACCGAGGGTTCGATTCGTAATCCCGCGAATCACGACCCCTACCGGGTCTTTATTTCTGCCGCGAACCGGGACATACTGGAATAACCCCTGGTCACCGCATACGGCGGGGTCGGCTGTGCGCAATGGCGGCGATATTCGTCATGCGCGCTTCACAGCCGGGCGGGGACGCACCCTGATAATCACCGCGACTCAATCCGGAGCCGTGGCACTTTCGATACCGAGGGAGGCCGTGAAGATGACGATTCTGCTCCAAGTGCTAGAGCAGTCCTTCACGCCGACAACGCCGTGGGAACGACGCAAATTCACGTTCGTGGACACGACCAAAATCGTGGACATGCGCCTGGACGGACAGGCGGGGGTGTGGCTCGATCTGTCCCGGCCGGGCGAATCCCAGCGGCTGGCGCGCACCCCCGAGGCGCGCGACGCCATCACATTTCTACTCACCACCTTCGCCAAGATCGCCGAATGCGAAGAGCGCGGCGGCTCCTGGCTCATCGGCCATGACGGAGTCAATGCCGAATCCATTGCCGCCATGCGGTTCCCACCCCAGTTGACCGAGACCGCGGCGGACGATCTGCTCGCACACGCCTGGTTGTAACCCGATTTCTCCGGCGCGCCGGGGTGCGAAGTCGCGTGGTTGCGCGACTGGCCCGGCGTGCTGCGGTAAATCTGGGATGTGCGGTCCATCGGGTCGGCATTTCGGATAGTGCTCGCGACGCTCGGCGCCGCGATCGTCGTGCTGAGCACCACCGGGTGCGAGGTGATCAGCCCGCCGGTCGCACCCGCGCCGGGCAGTCCCGCGCGCGACTACCTCGAACACATGCTGAATCAGGTGCGCGTCGTGCCCAAGAGGGTGCGCCCGGGCGGGTACGACCGGGGCTGTAAATCGGGGCAGCGCTGCGTGTTCGGGCCCGCCTGGAGCGATGCGCAGGATGGTCCCGGTGGGCGCGACGGCTGCGATACCCGCAATAACGTGCTAGCCCGCCAGCTCTCGGGCGCGGCCTTCCGCCCCGGCGGCAAGTCCTGCGTGGTGGTGGGCGGCACCCTGGAGGATCCGTACACCGGCACCCACATCGTCTTCGACAAGGTCGATGCCAAGGCCGTGCAGATCGACCATGTCTTCCCGCTGGCCGCCGCGTGGGATCTGGGCGCGTCCGGCTGGACCCTGGAGCGCCGCATGCGCTTCGCCAACGACCTCGACCTGGAACTGCTCGCCGTGGACGGAAAAGCCAACCAGGACAAGGGTGATCGCACCCCGGCCGACTGGCTCCCGCCCGCGCGCGCCAACCACTGCTTCTACGCGGGCAAGTACCTCACCGTCGCGCTGGAATACGACCTACCCATCACCAAGGGCGATCAGAAAGCCCTGCGCCACATCGCGAAGAACTGCCCCTGAACCCTGCGGTGGCGAATATCCTTGCCGCCGAGCGGTTTTCGAATGAGTCGAGAGCCTGCAGCCACCTCTGCGGCCGCAGCGGACGCCACCGCGGCGGCGGAAGTCGCCCGTCGCGACGGGCGACTGACCTTCACATGCCGGATCAGCTGCCGGTGGCGGCGGGGCGTTTCGGATCGTTGGACCACTGGGACCAGGAGCCGGGGTAGAGGGCGGCGTCGATGCCCGCCACCGCGAGAGCGGCCACCTGATGGGCGGCGGTGACGCCGGAACCGCAGTAGACCGCGACCGGGCCGGAGCCGAATTCGGTGAAACGCGAACGCAATTCGTCCGGGGATTTGAAAGTGCCGGCGGCGGTGAGGTTTTCGGCGGTGGGGCCGCTGACCGCGCCCGGAATGTGGCCCGCGCGCGGGTCGATGGGCTCGACCTCGCCGCGGTAGCGCTCGCCCGCGCGCGCGTCGAGCAGCAGGCCGGACCAGTCGGCCGCGGCGTCGGCGTCGATGACCGGCATACCGCCGGTGGTCAATGCGACATCGCCGGGTTCGGGAGCGGCTTCCTCACCCGCGACCACCTTACCGCCGGCGCGTTCCCACGCGGGCAGGCCGCCGTCGAGAATGCGGACGTCGGCGAGCCCGGCCCAGCGCAGCAGCCACCAGGCGCGCGCGGCCGCCATACCGCCGGTCGCGTCGTAGGCGATGACCGTGTCACCGGTGCGCAGGCCCCAGCTGCGGGCGCATTTCTGCAGGTGTGCGAGTTCCGGCATGGGGTGGCGGCCCTTGGCGGGCGAGGGCGGATCGGCGAGTTCGGTTTCCAGGTCGACGAAGACCGCGCCCGGAATATGCCCGTCCAAATAGTGCTGCGGCCCATCGGGATCGCCCAGTGCCCACCGCACATCCAGCAGCCGCACCTCGGAATCCCCGTCGGCGAGCCGCTCCCGCAGCTCCTCGGCCGAAATCAGCACCGCGCTCAACCCAACTCCTCTTCGCAGAATTCACGCCGGAACCAGACGGCCCCACCTTACTGCGCGCCCGCCCGGATGTGAGCGGCCGATCCGCATTCATCCCCACGTCATCCGGACATAGCCCCATCATCCCGGCGCGCTTCTTGGCCGGGATCCGCACCTTGCAGTGCACCATCCTCGGGTGTGGATCCCGGCCAAATACGCGCCGGGATGACGGGGCGTCAGTTCGGGGAGTCGGTGGCGGCCTCTAGGCGGGGGCGCAGGAGCCAGCGGACCAGGAGTCCGGCCACCAGGGCCCAGAAGGCCGCGCCGATGCCGAGCAGGGTGACGCCGGAGGCGGCGACCAGGAAGGTGAGGGTGGAGGAGGTGCGGTGGTCGGCGGGGGTCAGGGCGGCGGTGAGGGCGGCGGCCAGGGTGGCGATGAGGGCAAGGCCCGCAACGGTTTCCAGGACACCCTTCGGGGCGGCGGCGATGAAGATCACCAGGGCGCTGGAGGCCAGGGCCAGCAGTAGGTAGGTGATACCCGCGGTGGTCGCGGCGATCCAGCGGCGCTTGGGGTCCGGATGGGCCGAGGGCGCGGCGGCCAGGGCGGCGCTGATGGCGGCCAGGTTGATGGCGTGACCGCCCGCCACCGAACCGAGCATGGTGCCGAGGCCGGTGACCGTCATGGCCGATCGCCACGGCACCCGGTAGCCGAACGAGCTCATCACGGCGGTGCCCGGAATGTTCTGTGCGGCCATGGTGACCACGTACAGCGGTATCGCCACACCGATCAGTGCGGGAAAACTCCAGTGCGGCATGGTCAATTCGATGCGCGGTGCCATTTCCGACCACGCCAGGCTCCGGTGCGTGACCGCGATATCGATACTCGCGCCGATGGCCGCGACGCCGAACGCCGCGAGCACCGCCCAGCGCGCCGCGAACTTCTGCAGGATCAGCCAGGTGGCGATGACCGGCACCACCACTGCCGGGCTGACGGGCAATGCCTTCACCGGTGCCAGGCACAGCGGCAGCAGCACCCCGGCGAGCATGGCCTGCGCGATCTCCACCGGAATGGCCGCGATCAGCGCGCCGAGCCGCTGCCAGAATCCGGTGAGCACGATGAGCAGACCTGCCACCGCGAACGCGCCCACCGCCGCCGCCCACCCGCCGGATACCGCCCCGGTGCTGGCCAGCAGTGCCGCGCCGGGTGTCGACCAGGCCAGTGTGATCGGCATGCGATAGCGCAGCGAAAGCACGAGGATCCCGAGTGCCATGGTCACCGATACCGCCAGCAGCCCCGAAGCCGCCTGTGCCGCAGTCGCTCCCATGGCATTGAGCCCCGCCAAGACCACGGCGAACGAGCTGGTGAACCCGACCAGGGCGGTCACAATGCCCGCGCCGATCGGCTGACCGAGCCCCACCTCGGGTGGATCTGCGACTGCGGGCGGCTCGATGGCGGTAGTGCTCATCGGCTCATGGTCCCGGTCCAGTGGACCTCGGGTCACCAGCCAATCCACCGAAACTGGACTGAAATTCGCTTCAGCGGTCCCCGGATGCGCTGTCGCCCGCCGCGCCGCCGACGGATCCGGCAGCGTCAACCGCACTGCCGTCGTCATTTCCGCCCGCGAGGCGATCGAGCAGCGGCGCGGTGCGCGGCCCGACCAGGGACCGCATGATCAGAGCCATATTGGTGCGCTCCACACCGGAGATCTTCAGAATGCGCCCGGCGATCCGGTACAGATCGTCGGCGTCGCGGGCCACCACGCGCACGGTGAGATCGGTGGCGCCGGTCATCCCGCACACCTCGGTGACCTCGGGAATCTCCGATAGTTCGGCCACCACGTCATCGAGTCGATGTTGATCCACCACCACCGCGACGAAGGCTGCCAGCGGATAGCCGAGGGCGCGGGGCTGGACCCGCCGCTCGACGCTTGCCAGCACCCCGTTCGCCTCCCAGCGCGCCAGTCTCGCCTGCACGGTATTGCGGGAAAGGCCCAGTCGCGCAGCCAATTCCACGCCGGTCGCGCGCGGGTTGGCCACCAGTTCCAGCAATAGCCGGGCGTCGGTGGCGTCCAATGACCCGGTCAAAGGCTCCCTACTGGACATGCAAGGCAGTATGACACGCCGGATAGGCCGTTGACCGAGCATTCTGCACAGTTTCGCCCGCAATACTTGCGCAGATAGCTCGATGGAGGATGCTGGGTGATACAGGACACACATCGTTGCTCACGGGACACAATCCCACGGCGATAACGGTGTACCCGGTGTTTCGAGGAGGCGATACCCATGCCCGACAAGAACACCTACCCGGTGCAGCTCGTCCAGCCCGACGGCCGCCGCGTATTCGATCGCGCGCACTCCGCGCTGGTCGAGGATGTCGGCATCGACCGATTGCGTGCCATGTACCTCGATATGGTCGTGGCCCGCCGAATCGACACCGAGGCGACCGCATTGCAGCGCCAGGGCCAGCTCGGACTGTGGCCGCCGCTGCTCGGTCAGGAGGCCGCGCAGATCGGTTCGGCGCACGCGCTGCTCCCCGACGACTACGTGTTCTGCTCCTATCGCGAGGCGGGGGTGGCCTACTGCCGCGGCGTACCGCCCGAACAGCTCACCCCGCTGTGGCGCGGCGTCGCGCATTCCTGCTGGGACGCGGACGAATACAAGATGACCAATCCGGCGATCGTGGTCGGCGCGCAGGGGTTGCACGCCACCGGTTACGCCTACGCCGCCCATCTGGAGGGCGCGGAGATCGCGACCATCGCCTATTTCGGCGACGGGGCCACCAGTCAGGGCGATATCGCCGAGGCGCTCGGTTTCGCCGCTTCCTGGAGTGCGCCCGTCGTGTTCTTCTGCCAGAACAATCACTGGGCCATCAGCGCACCGGTGCGGGTGCAGAGCGCGACGCCGATCGCACAGCGCGCGGTCGGATACGGAATTCCCAGCGTGCAGGTGGACGGCAATGACGCGCTCGCGGTGCTGGCGGTCACCCGGCAGGCGCTGGCCCGCGCCCGCAGCGGCGGCGGTCCGTCGTTCATCGAGGCCATCACCTATCGCATGGGACCGCACACCACCTCCGACGATCCCACCCGGTACCGCACCGCCGCCGAACTCGAACTGTGGCGGCAACGCGACCCGATCGATCGACTGGACCGGCTACTGAAGCGGGAAGGCATGTGGGACAGCGATTTCGAGCAGGAGGCGGCGGTCACGTCCGATGCGGTCGCCGCCCGGCTGCGCAGCGCCACCCTGGCCATGGCCGATCCGGATCCGATGGAACTCTTCGATCACGTCTACGCCACCCCGCACCGCCTGATCGAGGCCGAACGCGGCGAGTACGCCGCCTATCTGGAGGGAGTCCGGCCATGAAGACGACATTCGCGGGCGCCATCAATTTCGGCCTGCGCCGGGCGCTGGAGGACGACCCCAAGGTGGTGCTGATGGGTGAGGACATCGGCCGCCTGGGCGGGGTGTTCCGGGTGACCGACACCCTGCAGAAGGATTTCGGGAACAATCGCGTCATCGATACGCCGCTGGCCGAATCCGGCATCATCGGAACGGCTTTCGGAATGGCGCTGCGCGGGCTGCGGCCGGTGTGTGAAATTCAGTTCGACGGATTCGTGTATCCGGCGTTCGATCAAATCGTCTGCCAGGTAGCGAAGATCCACTATCGGACGCGGGGGAAAGTGGTCGCGCCCATCACCATTCGCATTCCGTTCGGCGGCGGGATCGGTGCGGTGGAACATCATTCGGAATCGCCAGAAGCGTATTTCACGCATACGGCGGGGTTGCGTGTGGTATCGCCGAGTAATCCGGCGGACGCGTATCTCATGATGCGGCAGGCGGTCGCGCTGGATGATCCGATCATCTTCTTCGAGCCGAAGCGGCGGTATTGGGACAAAGCCGAGGTGGATTTCGATCTGCTCGATCAGGGCGGCGGGCTCGCGCTGGACCGCGCGCGGGTCTGCACGCAGGGCGAGGATGCCACCGTGGTCGCCTACGGCGGTACCGTCGCCACCGCGCTGACCGCCGCCGATATCGCGGCGGCGGAAGGGCATTCGCTGGAGGTGATCGATCTGCGCAGTCTGTCGCCGATCGACTTCGACACCATTGAAACGTCGGTACGTAAAACCGGTCGGTTGATTATTGCCCATGAGGCACCGGTATTCGGCGGCCTCGGCGCCGAGATCGCCGCGCGCATCACCGAAAAGTGCTTCTATCAATTGGAAGCGCCCGTCCTGCGGGTCGGCGGCTTCGACATCCCCTATCCCCCGGCTAAGCTCGAGCGGCACCACCTGCCCGACCCCGACCGCATTCTCGCCGCGGTCGATCGCACGCTCGCCGCCTAACGGTCCATGCCTTCGGAGGAAGCTCGGTGGAAGAACAGCGTCAAGTAATGGAATTCGCATTGCCGGACCTCGGTGAGGGATTGGCCGACGCCGAATTGGTGTCCTGGTCGGTGCAAATCGGCGATACGGTGGAATTGAACCAGGTCATCGCCGAGGTGGAAACCGCGAAAGCGCAGGTGGCACTGCCCAGTCCATACGCCGGGACGGTGCTGGAACTGCTCGCGAATCCCGGCGATACCGTGCTGGTGGGCGCACCGCTCATTCGCATCGGCACGGCCGCCGCCACCGCACAGCAGGTGCACGCCGACGCCGGGGCCGAACGGCTCTATCGCAGCCCGGCGACCGCCGGAGGGCACGCGCTGGACGTGAACGCCATGGCCCAGGCGCAATCCCAGGAACCGGACGCGCCCGCCGAACGCCAGTCGGTACTCGTCGGATACGGCCCGGACAATGAGTCGGTGTCCCGGCGGGCGCGCAGTGCCGCGGCGAAACTGGCTGCGCCCGTGGGTGACTCGACGGCCGGATCCGCGTTCGGGACCGATCTCGGACGACCCGCGGCCACCCCCGGGGCGCGGAAGCTGGCGCGCGAGATCGGAGCCGATCTGCGCACGGTCACCGGCAGCGGACCGGAAGGCGCTGTCACCGTTGACGATCTGCGCGGTGCGCGACCGGACAGTCGTGCGGGCGAACACATTCCGATCCACACCGCGCCGCCGGTACCGCCCATGCACACCGCGGCGCCGGTCACGCGCACCGCCGGGGAGCGCGAAACCCGCACGCCCATAGCCGGAATCCGCAAGCGCACGGCCGCCGCCATGGTGGCCAGCGCGCAGCATATTCCACAGGCGAGCACCTTCGTCACCACCGATTTCACCGGCTCCATGGAATTGCTCGATCATCTGCGCGCCACCCCGACCTTCGCCGGACTGAGCCTCACCCCGCTGGCGCTGGTGGCCAAGGCGACGCTGGTCGCGCTCACCGAATTCCCGGAACTGAACTCGTCCTGGGACGAGCAGAACCAGGAGATCATCACCAAGCACTATGTGAATCTCGGCATCGCGGTCGCCACCGAGCGCGGGCTACTGGTCCCGAACCTGAAAGACGCGCACTCGCACAGCCTTCGGGATCTGTGCCAGGAGATCGGCGATATCGCGCACGCCGCCCGGGACGGCGCGGTCACCCCGGCCGATCTCACCGCGGGCACCTTCACCCTCACCAATGTCGGCGTGTTCGGCGTGGATACCGGTGTCCCCCTGGTGAATCCGGGCGAGGCCGCCATCCTGTGCCTGGGATCCATCCGCAAGCGTCCGTGGGTGCACCGCGACGAACTCGCGGTGCGCTGGGTGACCACGCTGGGATTGAGCTTCGATCACCGCCTCATCGACGGCGAACAGGGCTCACGCTTCCTGAGCAGCATCGCCGCGCTGCTGGAAGACCCGCTCACCCTGCTCGGCCGCGTCTGACCGGTGAATCAGTGCTCGGCGGCCGTGACCACCAGGGGTTCGGCCGCCGCGCGGATGACCGGGGGAATCGGCACCGGCTTGCGGGTGGCGTCGTCCACGTAGACGTGCACGAAGGTGCCGGTGGCGGCCAGATCCAGCGAATCGCCGTTGTCGCGGAAGATGGCCAGGTCGTAATTGATGCTCGAATTGCCCAGGCGCGCAATGCGAATGCCCACCAGCAGCTGATCGGGGAAGCTGATCGACCCGATGAACGTGCAGGAGGTCTGCGCCACCACACCGATGGCGGGTAGGTCGCGGATATCGGTGCCGGTGGCATGGATGAGCCACGCGTTCACGGCCGTATCGAAGTAGCTGTAATACGTCACGTTGTTGACGTGGCCGTAGTGGTCGTTGTCCGCCCAACGGGTCGGCACCGGCCACAGCACCGGGTAATCCAGATCGCTCACGGTGACAGTGTCCAATCCCCGGGGCCCGGCGTTACGCGCGGGGTTGGCGGGTCAGGCCGTGCGCTGGTCGGAGGCGTTGCGGTGGTCGCGGGGACTGATGCCGTGATGGCGTTTGAAGGCGGTGCTGAGGGCGAAGGCACTGCCGTAGCCGACCCGGCGGGCGATGGACTCCAAGGTGGCGTCGGATTCGTGCAGCAGGTCGGCGGCCAGGGCGAGCCGCCAATCGGTGAGGAAGGCCATCGGGGGTTCGCCGACCAGTTCGGTGAAGCGGCGGGCCAGGGCGGCGCGCGAGACGCCCACCTCGGCCGCGAGGGAGGCGACGGTCCAGTTGTGCGCGGGATTGTGCTGCATGAGCCGCAGCGCCTTGCCGACCAGCGGATCACCGTAGGCGTGATACCAGGCGGGGGCGTCGGCGCGGGCGAACCAGGCGCGCAGGGTGGCGATCAACAGCAGATCCAGCAGACGATCGAGCATCGCGCCCTGCGCGGGCAGATCCTTCGCCGACTCCTCCACCAGCAGATCCAGCACGCGCGAATCCACTTCACCGCGACCGAGCACGGCGATGGGCGGCAACGCGCGCAGCAGTCGGCGGCTGGCGGCGGACTCCTGTTCGTAGCTGCCGGTGATCAGCACGGTCTGCGCGTCGGCGCTGCTGCCCCAGTTGCGCACGCCCAGGCTCAGGGTCTCGCACAGCACCTCACCGCTGAGCGTGGTGGTGGTCTGGCCGGGATGGATGATCACCTGCGGTTCGGTGCCGGGATCATCGGCCAGGGTGTAGTGGTCCGGCCCGCGGAACAGCGCGATATCGCCGGCCCGCAACTGCCGCGGCGGAGTCGGCTTGCCGCCCTTGGGGTCCGGCATGATCCAGCCGCCACCGCGCACCACGGCCACCAGCGTCAGCGGGGACTCGTCCCTGATGCGCAGGGACCACGGCGGATCGAATGAGGTGCGCATGACGAAAGCCGCCCGCGCACGTGGTCCTTCGAGCAGGCTGGCCAAAGCGTCCATGGGTAAGACGATGGCAAATGCTCGCGCGCTTCTCAACCATGTTCGCTCTCACGGTTTCTCGCTGTAATTGAGTCATGACAAACAAAGACACCGCGAACAGCGAAAACACCGTTCTGGTCACCGGCGGCACCGGGAAAACCGGCAGCCGGGTGGCGGCCCGCTTGACAGCTCTGGGCGTGCCCGTGCGCATCGGTTCCCGCACGGCCGCAATTCCCTTCGACTGGGCCGACCGGGCCACCTGGACGCCGGCGCTGACCGGAATCGGATCGGTGTACCTGGCCTACCAACCCGATGTGGCGGTGCCCGGCGCGCCCGCCGATATCAAGGCGTTCGCCGAGCACGCGGTCGCGGCGGGCGTGCGGCGGATCGTCATGCTGTCCGGTCGCGGTGAGCCCGAGGCGCTGGAATGCGAAGGGATCGTGCGGGATTCGGGACTGGAATGGACCGTGGTGCGCTGCGCCTTCTTCGCGCAGAACTTCAGCGAGGGCGCGTTCGCGGACTACATTCTGGCGGGCGAGGTCGCGCTGCCGTCGGGTGATGTGCCCGAACCGTTCGTCGATACCGACGATATCGCCGATGTCGCGGTGGCGGCGCTGACCGCGGACGGCCACACCGGGCAGGTATACGAACTCACCGGGCCGCGCTCGCTGACCTTCGCCGAGGCGACCGCCGAGATCGCCGCGGCCACCGGGCGCGAGATCGCGTTCATTCCGCTGTCCCGCACCGAATTCGTTGCGTCCCTTACCTCTTACGGTGTGCCCGCCGATGTGGTGAGCCTGCTGGACTACCTGTTCGGCACGGTGCTGGACGGGCGCAACGAACAGACCACCGACGGGGTGTTCCGGGCGCTGGGCCGCGCACCCCGCGACTTCGCCGATTACGCCCGTGACGTGGCGAAATCCGGCGCCTGGTCGGTTCCGGCGGATGCCTGAACCTGTCGGTGCCGGGGCCTACAATTGGCGTGAAAGAGCTTGTAGTACACCAATTTCGGAGCACTGCCCGGAGCGTCGAGGAAGCCGCGAAGGGCAGTGGCTGACGAGGAGCTGCCCTGACCGGTAGCGTCGTGCCGATGGCCGCCACGACGCCCGCTCCTCCGATCCGGAACGCCCGTCTCGCGCTGTTCGTGGTCTTCGGCCTCAACGGCATGCTTTCCGCGCTGTGGATCGTGCACATTCCGGCCGTCACCGAACGGACCGGGGTCTCGCACAGCCTGTTGGGCATGCTCATCCTGCTCATGGCGGGCTGCGCCATCATCGGTATGCAAGCCGCCGGGCCGCTGGCCGACCGCTTCGGCAGCCGCACCCTCACCGCCACCGCCGCCACCCTGCTCTCGCTCGCCCTCATCGGACCCGGACTTGCCACCAGCCCCGCCACCCTCGCTCTCGCGCTGGCGGGGTTCGGCATCGGCATGGGCATGCTGGACGTCTCGATGAACGCCCAGGCCGTCCATATCGAACGCGCCTATCCCCGCCCGATCATGTCCGCCTTCCACGCCTTCTTCTCGCTCGGCGGCCTGCTCGGATCCCTCGGCGGGGCCGCCGCCCAGCGCGCGCACTGGCCGGTGCACACCACCCTGCTGGTCTCGGCCGCGCTCGGCCTGGCCGCCGTGGCGATCTGCACCCCGCGCCTGCTCCCGCACGAGCCGGACCAGCACGCCACACCGCCCGCGGAGGTCGATCACCCCGGGGTGTCCGGCACCGAGATCGCTACCGCCAAGCGCTCGGGTATCTCACGAAAAGTGCTGGTGCTCGGGATAATCGCCTTCGCCGTGCTGATGGCCGAAGGCGTGGCGGCGGATTGGAGCGCACTGCAACTACGTGATCGCCTCGGCGTGGATGTGGGCACCGCCGCCCTGGCCTACGGCGCGTTCTCCACCACCATGACCGCGGGCCGACTCGTGGCCGATCGGGTCAGCGGCAGGATCGGCCGCGTCGCGGTGGTGCGCTGGGGAACCGTCTTGGGAGCCTTCGGATTCGGTCTCATCGCGCTCTCGGGCTGGCTGCCGCTGACCCTGTTCGGCTGGGCGCTGGTGGGCATCGGCCTGTCCGGCGCGGTACCCCAGGTCTTCACGGCCGCAGGCAATTTGGGCTCGGCGACCGCCGCCACCGATATGTCCCGCGTGTTCGGCCTCGGCTATATGGGTCTGCTCGCCGGGCCCGCCGTCATCGGCTGGCTCACCCAACTCGTGCCGCTCACCACCGCGATGGTGGTGCCACTGGTCGCACTGCTGTTGTGCGCGTGGGCAGCTGGAGCCGTGGGCACCCGGGCACCGAACTAGTCGGCGCGCACGGGCTTGCTTTCGCGGGCGGCGGCGCCGAGGTCGCCGATTTGTTCGGCGTGCGAGAGGAAGCCGTCGACCATGCGGTGGTTCAGGACGGCCAGGGCCTTCAGATCTTCGGTGGACCAGTCGGCGAGGGCTTCGGCCATCCAGTTGCGCAGCACATCTCGGACGGCGTCCACCGCGCGGCGGCCTTCGGGGGTGGGGCGGACGCGCTGGGCGCGGCCGTCGGCGGGGTCGGGGGTGCGTTCGACGTAGCCCGCTTTCTCGAGGCGCTGGATTTGGCGGCTCACGTGCGGGGCTTCGACATCGAGGCGGGTGGCGAGTTCGCCGAGGCGCATGGGTTCGTCGGCATCGGCCAGCACACGCAGCAGCGGGACGCTGGCGCGATCCATGGTGACACCGCATTTGACCATGGCGTAATCGTGTCGGCGGACCCTGGTGAGCAGGTACGCGACCCGGGCGAGCGCGCCTTCGAGTTCCACGATGTGAGCTGCGTCCACTTGATGGACGGATGTGGCTTCCGGCGGCGGCATGTGGTTATCTTACGTAACCCATTTACTTAATTTTGGTAAGTAATCTGAAGGATTGCCGCATGACTACGACCGCTGTCGGTCAGGTCGCCGGAACCACCACCGACGACCGCCCCAAAGCCCATCTCGGGCTCACCTTGCTCGCGCTCGGCGCCGCCGGTCTGGTCGTCTCGCTGCAGCAGACGGTGGTCATTCCACTGCTGCCGCACATGATGGTGCAGCTCGGCACCAATGCCGCCGGGATCCAATGGCTGTTCACCGCCGCCCTGCTGTCCGGTGCGGTCGCCACTCCCCTGCTGTCCCGCTTCGGCGATATGTACGGCAAGAAGCGCATGGTGCTGATCGCCATGGGGCTGCTGATCATCGGTTCGGTGGTCTGCGCCTTCGCCACCTCGCTCGGCGTCTACATCATCGGCCGCGCCCTCCAGGGCACCGCCTCGGCCATGATCCCGCTGGCCATCGGCATTCTGCGCGATACCTTCCCGCCCGAGAAGATGGTCACCGCCATCGGCATCGTGTCCGGCACCATGGGCGTCGGCGGCACCATCGGCATGCTGATGACCGGCATCATCGCCGACCACACCACCAACCCGCACCCCGTCTTCTGGGTCACCGCGGCGCTCGGCGTGGTCGCCGCCATCCTGATTCAGTTCAGCGCCAAGGACACCGGCGTGCGACACGGCGGCTCCCCCGATTACGCGGGCGCGGCACTGCTGGCCGGACTGCTGGTCACGCTGCTGCTGGGCATCAGCGAAGGCCCGCGCTGGGGCTGGACCTCGGGCAGCGTGCTCGGACTGTTCGGCGCTGCCATCGCGCTCACCGTGGCGTGGGTATTCGTGGAACTCAAGGTGAGTCAGCCGCTGGTGCGGCTGCCGCTGCTGGTCGGGCCGAAATCGCTGACCGCCAACCTGATTTCGCTGCTGCTCGGCGCGGCGCTGTTCGGATCCTTCACGCTGGTCTCGAATTTCGTGCAGACCCCGGCCGACAAGGTCGGCTACGGCCTGTCCGGATCGGTGCTGGCGGTGGGTCTCTACGGTGTGCCCAGCGCACTGCTGATGACGCTGTTCTCCTTCCGCACCGGGCGCATCGCGGCCCGCATCGGCGCGGCGTACACCCTCGCCATCGGTTCGGGATTCGCCGCGGCGGCGCTGCTGTGGACCGCCGCGTTCCACGATCACGGCTGGCAGATGGTGATCTCGAATATCTTGCAGGGCACCGGATTCGGTATCGGCTACGCGGCGCTGGGCACCCTCGCGGTGATGCACGTGCCGATGAGCGAGAGCGGTATCGCCAGCGGCATCAACTCGCTGGTCCGCACCGCGGGCGGCAGCGTGGCGGGCGCGATCACCGGATCCATCCTGACCTCGCAGGTCATCGCGCACACCCATGTGCCGACGCTGGGCGCGTACGTGCTGTGCTTCACCATTCTCGGCATCGCGGCGGCATTGGCCGCGATCATCGCGGTGATTCACGGCATGCGCCACGGCGGCGAGTAACTCTCCCGTCATCCCGGCGCGCTCCTTGGCCGGGATCCACACCAGCCGTGTGGATCCCGGCCAAAAGCATGCCGGGATGACGGGGTTCGGCTAGGTGAGCACTTCTGTTAGATCCCCGTCGACGACCACCACGTGGTCATCGGTCAGCGCCCAGTGCGGGGTGCCGGAAGCCAGGAAGTCGCGGACGAGTTTGCGGGAGTGCCCCTCGGGGTCGGTGGGCGAATCCAGGTGCGGGACTATCCGGCGCGGTACCAAACCCAGACCGTCCCACCGCGGTTCGATACCGCAGGCGGTGCGCACCTCGGCCGGATCGTCGGTGGATTCGAGTCCGTGCAGGTCGGGTGTCATGACGCAGGCTCCGGCGCTGTAGCCCGCGTAGACCAGCGCATCGGCCTCCAGCAGCCGCGTGAGCACGAGATCGGCCCCGCTGCGGGCGAATTGGGCGCGCAATACGAAGGTATTGCCACCGCGCACCCACACCGCTGGGAAGCCGGACAGCGTGTCCGCCAGCGCCTCGGCCCGGCCGATGTATTCGCGCAGGTCGACCACCTCGGGCTGGAAACCCATGCGGCGCAGTGGAACCAGATCGCTGGTGACCGCACTCTGCCAGGCCGAGGGCCAGGCGTCACAGGCGTTGGCTATCACCGCGATCCGGCCCGGCGGACCGGTCAGGGCGAGGAGCCGGTTCGCGTGCGCCCCGAATCGGTAGCTGGACAGGAACAGTCGCACCGGAACTCAGATGGTGAAGGTCAGGCCGCGAACCAGGCGGTTGCCGAGTTCGATGTCACCGGCGATGGTGAATTCGCCGGTGTGCGCGTCCGCGGTGGTGCGCCCGCCGCGCAAGCGCGCGAACAATCCGGAATCCAGGGTGAGCACGACATCGGCAGGGCCGTCCAGGATTTCGACCAGGTTCGCCCTGCCGCCGACCACCGCGACATGCAGGGTGCGTGCCACCGGCCCGGTCAGCTCGAAGGTGACGCGCGCGCCCTCGGGAGCGCCGCCGCCTTTCACCACCGCCCGGCCGAGGCCGAAAATCACTTCGGGGAAGGCGGTTTCGGCCCGCACCCCGCCCTCGTCGATCGAAACGCCCAGGGCGTCGGCGATATCCAGCGTGTGCATCCAGCAGTCGAAGACCCGAATGCGCATGAACCGGCCGTAGGGCGTCATGCCCACCGGGGACGGCCCGGGTTCGGCCCATGCCTCGGGAGAGAGCCCCGCGAGGGTCTTCAGCCGCCCGGCGGTGACCTGATGGAATCGCTCCAGCAGTTCAGACCCGGGCAGCGGTCGCAGCGAGGCGATCCACTTCTCGTTGAGCGCGCCGATCGCATTGTGAATATGGTCGCCGCCGACCTCCAGATCCGGGGTCGGCTCGCCCGCCAGCAGCGATTCGGTGCCGGTGATGTGCGCGAGCACATCGAACACGGTCCAGCCCGGCAGCGGCGAGGACACCCGCCAGCGCTGTTCGGGGAGTCCGTCCACTAGCCGGGTGAGCTGGTCCCACTGGTCGGACAGGGCGGCGATGATCGCCGTCTGGTCCGGCACCGTGTCGGTCATGCGTGGGTTTCCCTTTCCTCGGCGGCGAGCCGGTCCAAGCCGGTGCGAATCGCGGCGGCCGTATGTTCCATATCGTGCGGGCGGCGCAGCACGAACCCCTTCGCGAAGGTGAAGGTGTCGCCGGTCTGGCGCGGGATCACGTGCAGGTGCACGTGATGCACGGTCTGGAAGGCGGCCTTGCCGTCATTGATCAGCAGGTTCGCACCGTCTGCCGGAAAGTCGCTGCGCCGCATGGCCTTGGCGAGCCGATGCCCGCCCGCGAAGAGTTGCGCACCGAGCGCCGGATTCAGATCGTCCAGGTCGGAGGCGTGGTTTTTGGGGATCACCAGCGTATGCCCGCGGGTGATGGGCCGGATATCGAGAAACGCCAGGAGGATGTCGTCCTCGAAGATCTTGGTCGCGGGCGCGTCGCCCGACACGATCCGACAGAATACGCAGCCGCTCACCCGCCAGACATTACGGCGTAAAAGTGATGCGCGACACCCCTGCGAGCGGCGCGTGCCCGTTCACCTGGATACACACCTACCAGTAGGTAGCGCACCGCGTCGTGCGCTCTTGTGGCTGTTCGCAACGCCGCCGACCATGGAGTTGTCCAGTTTTCCCGCGACCCCATGTGATGCCTATCTCCGCTACGCTCACCGCGAAGCAGGTACAGTTGCGAGAATTCTCACGAACTTACTCACAAGTAAGTTCGGCCCACCGTTTGGACCGGTGACACGGCCCATCAGGAAGTACCGGGTGGCCCGGGCTCACCACGAGAAGGAAGTTTGACAAGTGGACACAACGCAGAGCGCCGAGACAGCTGCGCCCCGCGGTGCGCGTGTCGGCGTGGTTCGCGAGACCAACGCGGACGAACGACGTGTCGCATTGGTGCCGAAGATCATTCCGTCGCTGCTGAAGCAGGGCGTGGAAGTGGTCGTCGAGTCCGGTGCCGGTCTGGGCGCGCTCATTCCTGACGAAGCCTACGTCGAGGCGGGCGCCACCATCGGCGATCCGTGGAACACCGATGTGGTCGTCAAGGTCGCGCCCCCCAACGACGCCGAGATCGCCAAGCTTTCGAGTGGTCAGACGCTCATCGGCTTCCTCGCACCCCGCAACGCCGACACCAAGATCGGCGCATTGAAGGCCGCCGGCGTGCAAGCCTTTGCGGTGGAAGCGATTCCGCGCATCTCCCGTGCCCAGGTCATGGACGCGCTCTCCTCGCAGGCCAATGTCGCCGGTTACAAGGCCGTACTGCTGGCGGCGTCGGAGTCCACCCGCTTCTTCCCAATGCTCACCACCGCCGCGGGCACCGTGAAGCCCGCGACCGTACTGGTGCTCGGCGTGGGTGTGGCCGGTCTCCAGTCGCTGGCCACGGCCAAGCGCCTGGGCGGCCGGACCACCGGGTACGACGTGCGCCCCGAGGTCGCCGATCAGGTGCGCTCGGTCGGTGCGCAGTGGCTCGACCTCGGCATCGACGCCGCCGGTGAAGGCGGTTACGCGCGTGAGCTTTCCGAGGAAGAGCGCGCCCAGCAGCAGACCGCGCTGGAGAACGCCATCAAGGGCTTCGACGTGGTCATCACCACCGCGCTGGTGCCCGGGCGTCCCGCCCCGCGCCTGGTCACCGCCGCCGCGGTCGAGGGTATGAAGCCCGGCAGCGTCATCATCGATATGGCGGGCGAGACCGGCGGCAACTGCGAGCTCACCGAGCCCGGCAAAACGATTGTGCGCCACGGCGTCACCATCGCCTCGCCGCTGAACCTCCCGGCCACCATGCCCGAGCACGCCTCCGAGCTGTACTCCAAGAACATCTCGGCGCTGCTGGAACTGATGTTGAAGGACGGTGCGCTCGCACCCGACTTCAGCGATCAGGTGCTGGCCGATTCCTGCGTCACCCGTGAGGTGGAAGCCTGATGTACACCGAACTTCTCGCGAATATCGCGATCCTGGTGCTGTCCGGGTTCGTGGGCTTCGCCGTCATCTCCAAGGTGCCCAACACCCTGCACACCCCGCTGATGTCCGGCACCAATGCCATTCACGGCATCGTCGTGCTGGGTGCGCTGGTGGTGTTCGGCAAGATCGAGCACCCCTCGGTGCTCATGCAGATCATCCTGTTCGTCGCGGTCGTGTTCGGCACGCTGAACGTCATCGGCGGCTTCGTGGTCACCGACCGCATGCTCGGCATGTTCAAGGCCAAGAAGCCTGCTGCGCAAGAGAAGGCGGACAAGTAAGCCATGGACAATCTGGTCAATATTCTCTACATCGTCGCGTTTGCGATGTTCATCTACGGTCTGATGGGCCTGACCGGCCCGAAGACCGCGGTGCGCGGCAACCAGATCGCCGCGGTCGGCATGTTCATCGCCGTCATCGCGACGTTCATCTCCATCCGCGATACCAATAACTGGATCATCATCATCGCCGGTCTGGTGGTCGGCATCGGCCTGGGCGTGCCCCCGGCCCGCTTCACCAAGATGACCGCCATGCCGCAGCTCGTCGCCGCGTTCAACGGCGTCGGCGGTGGCACCGTGGCACTCATCGCGTGGGCGGAATTCCTGGAGACCAAGGGCTTTTCGGACTTCCCCGCCGGTGAGCAGCCGACCGCGCACATCGTGATCGCCTCGCTGTTCGCGGCGGTCATCGGCTCGGTGTCGTTCTGGGGCTCGGTCATCGCGTTCGCCAAGCTGCAGGAACTGCTGTCCGGCCGCCCGATCAGCGTGGGCAAGCTACAGCAGCCGCTGAACCTATTGCTGCTCGCGGGCGCCATCGCGGCCGCGGTGGTCATCGGTATCGGTGCGACCAAAGACGGTGTGCCGCAGTACTGGATGATCCTGGTGCTGGTGCTCGCGGGCATCCTGGGCCTGATGGTCGTGCTGCCCATCGGTGGCGCGGATATGCCGGTCGTCATCTCGCTGCTCAACGCGCTCACCGGTTTGTCCGCCGCCGCAGCGGGTTTGGCGCTGAACAACACCGCCATGATCGTCGCGGGCATGATCGTCGGCGCGTCCGGCACCATCCTGACCAACCTGATGGCCAAGGCCATGAACCGGTCCATCCCCGCCATCGTCGCGGGCGGATTCGGCGGTGGCGGAACGGCTCCCGGCGCGTCGGGTGACGGTGAGCAGAAGCAGGCCAAGGCCACTTCCGCCGCGGACGCCGCGATCCAGATGGCGTACGCCAACCAGGTCATCGTGGTCCCCGGCTACGGTATGGCCGTGGCCCAGGCCCAGCACGCGGTCAAGGAGATGGCGGCGCTGCTCGAGGCCAAGGGCGTCGAGGTCAAGTACGCGATTCACCCGGTCGCCGGTCGTATGCCGGGCCATATGAACGTGCTGCTGGCCGAGGCCGAGGTCTCGTACGACGCCATGAAGGAAATGGACGATATCAACGGCGAATTCAGCCGCACCGATGTCGCCCTGGTGATCGGCGCGAACGATGTCACCAACCCGGCCGCCCGTGAGGACGCGTCCTCGCCGATCTACGGCATGCCGGTGCTGGATGTGGACAAGGCCAAATCGGTCATCGTGCTCAAGCGCTCGATGAACTCCGGCTTCGCCGGTATCGACAACCCGCTGTTCTACGCCGACACCACCTCGATGCTGTTCGGCGATGCCAAGAAGTCCGTCGGTGCGGTCACCGAGGAACTGAAGGCGCTCTAGGGTTCTCCCGCTGAAATACCCCGTTCTTGACCTCAAGGTACAGAACGGGGTATTTTCATGCCATGGGACGGCCACGCAACTTCGAAGCGGACACCGTGGTGGAGCGCGCGATGGAGACGTTCTGGACCAACGGCTACGCCAATACCTCACCCGCACAGCTCGCCGAGGCCACCGGACTCGGAAAAGGCAGCCTCTACAACGCCTTCGGCAGTAAACGCGAGCTGTTCGACAGGGCTCTCGAGCATTACGACCGCCAAGGCGGCGAGCTCATCACCGCGGTGCTGAGCCAACCCGGGAGCACCCGTGACCGGCTGCGCGCCTGGCTGCGATTCGTGGTGGATACCGATCTCGCGCAGGCACATCGGCGCGGCTGCCTGGTCGCGAACACGGCGTTGGAATTGGCCGGGCATGACGCCGTTGCCGCCCGCGCGGTGGACGCGTCACAGCAGCGCATGATCTCGGCGCTCACGGCGCGCATCGACCAGGGCCGCCGGGACGGCGATGTGCGGAATGAGATCGATGCGCGGGGCTACGCGGAGTTCGTACAGAACACCGTTGTGGGACTGCGCATTACCGCCAAGACCGCCGACGCCGCGACGCTGTATCGGATTATCGACACCGCACTGAACACCCTCTGAAACACCCATAACCACGGGCCGCGCGAGCGACCCGTATTTTTCCGCACTCATTTTTGACCTTAAGTTCAAGAAAGGCACATCATGGATCTCGGACTGCACGGCAAGACCGCACTCGTCACCGGCGCCAGCCGGGGCATCGGGCTCGCCGTCGCCGAAGCGCTCGCCGATGCGGGCGTGCGCGTGGCGGGTGTCGCGCGCACCATCACCCCGGAACTCGAAAAGGTGGCGACCGCAACCGTTTCCGCCGATCTCAGCACCGCCGCCGGAGCCACCGCCGCGGTGCGGTCGGCACTGACCGAACTCGGCGGGATCGATATCCTGATCAACAACGCCGGCGGCGGCGACGGCGATAAGCTCGGCCTCGAGGGCGTCCTCGACATTCCCGACGAGCAGTGGCGAAACCTGTTCGACCTCAACCTGTTCGGCGTCGTGGCCGTCACCCGTGCGGCATTGCCGAGCCTTATCGAACGGCGCGGGGCCATCGTGACGGTCTCCTCGATCAACGCGCAGCTGCCCGCCGGCGGACCGGTCGGCTACAGCGAGGCCAAATCCGCGCTGACCGCGTTCAACAAACGACTCAGCGAGGAATTCGGGCCGCGGGGCGTGCGAGTCAACACGGTATCCCCCGGCGTGGTCGGCACCGCCATCTGGCGCGGACCCGACAGCGTCGGGGCCAAGCTCGCGCACGCCAACGGCCTTGCCCAGGAACAATTCCTCGATGCCGTCCCCGAACAATTCGGCATCGCGTCGGGCCGCATCACCGAAGCCGGAGAGGTCGCGGCGCTGATCGCCTTCCTGGCCTCGGGACTGGCCGGGAATATCGTCGGCGCGGACATCGTCATCGACGGCGGGACCATCAAGACGCTCTGAACCCGACGCCGCGCGTCATGACCGATGGCCCGTGCTCCGAAACGGCACGGGCCGTACCGATTTCCGGGTCAGAGGTACAGGCCGGTGCCGTGTTCGGCCTGTTCGTTGGCGACCGCGTGGATATCGCGTTCGCGCAGTACGTAATACGCCTGCGCCTGGATCTCGACCTCGTACTGGTCGTCGGCGCTGAAGAGCACCTGATCGCCGACCTTGATGGCGCGCACGTGTGAGCCGACGCCGCACACCTCACCCCAGGACAGGCGTTTGGCCACCTGGGCCGTAGCCGGAATGAGAATGCCCCCGCTGCTGCGACGCTCGCCCGCGTCCTGATTGAGCTTGACCATGACGCGGTCGTGCAGCATTTGGATTTCGAGCTTGGGATCGGGCACGGCGACACTGTACTGCGGCGCGGTTACCGAGCCGGGACCGACCGGTCAGGTGCTCGGACCGGGCGCGGCGGCATCGTGCTGCGGGGCGACCACGCGGCGGATGGCGTCCTTGGTCCACTTGCGCACCAGTTCCGGATCGCCGTCCTCACCGAGGGAGAACTCGGCGACCTGCGGGACCGCGAGCGGGTAGTTGATCATGCTCATCAGCAGCATGATGACGTGGCCGGACGGCATATCCTTGCGGATCAGGCCCTTCTCCTGCGCCACTTCGACTTTGGCGCGCTTCTCCAGATAGCGGCCGCAGCGCAGCTCACCCGCCGAGGCGTTCTCCGCGCCCAGTTCCAGGGCCTCCCACATGAGCAGGCGCAGCAGTTCGGGATGCTCGCGGTGGTAGTCCAGATGCTGATCGATCCAGGTATCCAGATCCTCGATATCGGTGGTGACCGAGGCCGCCACATCGAGCATGGTCTTCTCCAGCACCTGCCGGAACAGCAGTTCCTTATCGCCGAAGTAGGCGTAGATGAGCTGTTTATTGGCCTTGGCATTGCGGGCGATGCGATCGACCCGGGCACCGGCGATGCCGTGCGCGGCGAACTCCTCGGTGGCGGCGGCGAAAATCCGCGCCTTCGTCGCCTCCGGATCCCTGACTGCTGCCATGCCGCCAATCATAACCAACTGAGTAGTTGACAGGGCTGTAGCGAGTGGAATACTTTCAACTAACCAGTTGGTTATGACCTTCGCGAAAGGTGAGGGGAAGTTCCGGGGGCAGGCCCCCGAACCCCCGACCTCGGTGCAATGGCGCGCCGCACGTTCTGCTCAATTCCTGTTCCACGTTCGGAGAACGACGTGACCATCATCGAAAGCCGTACCGCCACAGCGGTTTCCGCATCATCGACCGACGTCGCCGGGGCATTCCCGAATCGGTGGCGGGTGCTGCCGGTCATCCTCACCGCCATGTTCATGGCCATGTTCGACTACTTCGTCATCAATGTGGCGGCGTCGTCGCTGCAACACGATCTGCACGCCGGGGAAGCCGCGCTCGAATTGGTGGTCGGCGGATACGGGTTCGCCTATGCCAGCGGGCTCATCACCGGCGGACGCTTCGGCGATCTGTTCGGGCATCGGCGCATGTTCGTCATCGGGATGCTGGCGTTCGCCGCCGCATCGCTGCTCTGCGGGCTCGCCTGGAGCGCCTGGTCGCTGGTGGGATTCCGAGTGCTACAGGGGATTACGGCCGCCGCGATGGTGCCGCAGATGCTGGCGCTGATCAACACCATGTTCCCGCCCGCCGAACGGGCCAAGGCCATGGCGGCGTTCGGCGCGACCGTCGGACTGGGCGCGGTCTCGGGGCAGGTGCTGGGCGGGGTGCTGCTCGATCTCGACCTGTTCGGGTGGGGCTGGCGGACCATCTTCTTCATCAACCTGCCGATCGGGGTGATCGCGGCGCTGCTGGCGGCGCGGTGGCTGCCCCGGCACGAGCAGACCCATCGGCCGAGGCTGGATCCGATTGGTGCGCTGGGGATCTCGGCGGCGCTCGCACTGGTGCTGGTGCCGGTGACGCTGGGACGGCCCGAGGGCTGGCCGGTGTGGACCTGGGTGTCCATGGCCGCGGCATTGCCGGTATTGCTGCTGACCCTGCGCTACGAGGCCGCGCTGACTCGGCGCGGCGGACAACCGGTGCTCGATACCGCACTCATCCGCGAGCGGGTGTTCGCGGCGGGCATGGTGATCTCCGGCGGCTACCTGGCGTTCTTCGCGGGCTTCATGCTCTGCCTGACGCTGCTGCTGCAGAACGGGCTCGGCATGTCACCGCTGGCGGCCGGACTCACCTTCGCGCCCTTGGGAATCGCCTTCGCCACCAGCTCGCTGTTCGCCCGCAAGGTGGCCGAGCGGATCGGCAATCGGGTCATGGTGCTGGGCACCGGCATCAGCTTCACCGGGCTGGCGCTCACCGTCGGCGTGCTGGGTTGGTACGGATCGTCCATCACCGCATGGACCCTGATTCCGGGCATGGTGCTGGTCGGCATCGGGAACGGGATGACCATTCCGTCGGCCATCGGCGCGGTGCTGTCGTCCGGGATCCCGGCGCATCAGGCCGGCATGGCGGCGGGAGTGCTCACCACCGCGCAGCAGTTCGGAAACGCCATCGGCGCAACGGTTCTCGGCACCATCTTCTTCAGCGCGCTCGGCGGGGCGCATGATCTAGGCAGTTCGGTGCACGCCATGGAGATCGCGGCGCTGGCGGCGCTGGGGATCGTAGCGGTGGTGCTCGGGGCCGCATTCACACTGCCGCGCAGCACAACCCGATAGGCGACGGATCCCTCGTCATCCCGGCGCGTTTTTGGCCGGGATCCACACCCTCAGCGCATGTACGCGGTGTGTGGATCCCGGCCGAAAGCATGCCGGGATGACGGAGGGAATCGTCTGCCCCGCTTGGGTTTCCGGGGTGACGGCTAGCCGCGGACCTGGCGGCGGTAGGTGACCTTGTCGAATTCGCGGCCGTATTCGTCGACGGCGATCACGTCCATCTCGCTGGAGAAGAAGCCGGGGCGGACGTCGACGCGGATGAAGGAGTAGTTGCGGAAGCGGACGCGGGACCACGGGGCGGCCTCGTCGGTCTTCGCGCCGCCGGAGTTCCAGACGTAGCTGTTCGGGACGGCGGTGTCGGGCACCTCGTTGCCGCGGTAGCTCTCCTGCGAGCCGGGCTGGAAGCCGTAGCGGGGGCGGCCGCCACCGCCCACGGTGTAGTAGACGGTGCCGTCGGTGTCCGGGTAGACGATGGAATTGTCGCCCGCCGCCTTGCTCGGCACGCCTCCGCGAATCGGGTCGGTGCGCTCGAAGACATGATTGTGGCCCTGGAGAACGAGATCCACCTGGTAGCGGTCGAACAGCGCGCACCAGGCGGCGCGCACTCCCCCGTCGCTGGCATGCGAATCGGTGGTGGAGTAGGCGCAGTGGTGGAAGAAGCAGACGATGAAGTCGATATCCGGATTCGAGCGGTAGCGCGCGAGAGTGCTTTCCACCCAGCTGTTCTGGGCTCCACCCGAGTAGCCGGTGTTCGCGCCGATCTCGTAGGAGACGTCATTGGCGTCCAGCGACAGCACCGCGACATTGCCGTAGGTGAAGGAGTACGCGGACGGGCAGCCCGCCGGGCCGTTGCCCGGGAAGTCGAGGCGCGCGAGATGTCCGCCGTACCCGTGCGTGTTGTAGGCGGCCTCCATATCGTGGTTGCCGGTGGCGAACATCCACGGGGTGGTCGAGGCGCTCGATTCGATCGCGCCGAAGTACACGTCCCAGACATAGGGATTGAACTTGTCGAAACCGCTCGCGGGGGTCCCGCCCGAGGCGACGTACTGCGGGCTCTTACCCGCACCGGACGGATCGGCGTAGGCGATGTCACCGGCCAGCACGTGGAAATCCGGTCGGGCGGCGACGATTTGGCGCATGACGTTCTCGGTGTGCCGGACGGTCGGCTCATTGTCCGGCTTGTAGTACATATCGTCGTAGTCGCCCGGGGCGAGACCGGCGGGCTGCCCCGGGGTGTCGTCCGCGCCCTGATCACCCATCATGGTGAAGCGGAAGGGCAGTACGGCCGCGCGCGCGGTGGGCATGGCGGTGGACGCCGAGCGCACATCGCCCGCGAAACCGTCCGAGGTGCGCCAGCGGTAGAAGTGCGGCAGGCGGCCGGGCAGGCCGTCCAGTGGTGCGTGCACGTAGAACTGTTCCGCCGCAAGCACTCCCCCGTCGGCGCTGGGGATCTGGGTGACCAGATTGCGCACCTCGGCCTCGACGGTGCCACCCAGCGCCGGTGTCGCGCCGTGATCCAGGAAAACCTTGGCGGCACCGGGATTACGGGAAAGCTGCGCCGAAAAGCGCAGTTGCGTAGTCGAATCCGCGCCGAAGCCGACATGGCGGCCCGCCACGCCCAGCGGGGCGTCATCGGCGTAGGCGCGGGCGGCGAACGGCGATGCGCCCACCCCCGCCACCGCCGCGGCGGCCGCGGAGCCGAGCAGGAAGTTCCGGCGCGAGACCGCGTGGCGGCGCAGATAGGCGCGATGCCAGTCATGCTGCTCGGCCATGGTCATCTGGGCGGCGAGTCGCGCGGGGATACCGGTATCCGGAACGTCACCGGCGGGGTTGAGCGGTGTGGACGGCATGAGTTCGCATGCTGTCGGATAAGAGTGTGCGCGGCAATCACCCTGGCACCCCGACACGGAGAACAATCGGTAAATAGTGCCAATAATCGCGACTAATCGGACACGCACCCCGTGCGGGCGCCCATCACGTAGCTTTCAACTGTGAACTCGGACACCGATCTCGACTCGCTCCGCGTCCTGCTCCCGGACGGCATGCTCGTCACCGATCCCGATGTGCTCGGGGCCTACCGGCAGGATCGGGCATTCGATCCGGACGCCGCGCTCGCGCTGGCGCTGGTGCGGCCCGCGACCACCGAACAGGTGGCGGCGGTGGTGCGCTGGGCACACGAGCATCGGGTGCCGATCGTGCCGCGCGGGGCGGGCACCGGACTCTCGGGCGGGGCCACCGCGCAGGCCGGGGCGCTGGTGCTGAGCACCGAGAAGATGCGCGAGATCAGCGTCGACCCGGTCACCCGGACCGCCGTCGTACAGCCGGGGCTGCTGAACGCCGAGGTGAAAAGAGCTGTCGCGGAACAGGGCCTGTGGTATCCGCCGGATCCGTCCTCATTCGAGATCTGTTCCATCGGCGGCAACGCGGCCACCAACGCGGGCGGGCTGTGCTGTGTGAAGTACGGCGTCACCACCGATTACGTGCTCGGTATGCAGGTCGTGCTGGCGGACGGCACCGCGGTGCGACTGGGCGGTCCGCGCCTGAAGGATTCGGCGGGGCTCTCGCTCACCAAACTGTTCGTGGGCAGTGAGGGGACGCTCGGCATCATCACCGAACTCACCCTGCGGCTGCTGCCCGCGCAGCCGCCGCAGTCGACGGTGGTGGCGAGTTTCCCGACGCTCGGCGGGGCGATGGAGGCGATTCTCGCCATCACCGGGGCGTTGCGGCCGTCCATGCTGGAATTCATGGATTCGGTCGCCATCAACGCGGTCGAGGACGAATTGCGCATGGGGCTCGATCGGTCGGCCGCCGGGCTGCTGGTGGCGCGGTCGGACGCGCCGGGCGAATACGCCGGGCACGAGGCCGACATCATGCTCGCCGCCTGCGAAAAGGCCGGGGCGAGCGAGGCTTTCCGGACCGACGATCCCGAGGAGGGCGAAGCATTCTGCGCCGCACGGCGATTCGCCATACCGGCGGTGGAACGCAAAGGGCCGCTGTTGCTCGAGGATGTCGGGGTGCCGCTGCCCCGGCTCGGCGATCTGGTGCACGGCATCGCCGATATCGCGCGCGAACGGCAGGTGCTCATCTCGGTGATCGCGCACGCGGGGGACGGCAACACCCACCCGCTGATCGTGCACGATCCGAATGATCCAGCCGAATCCGAGCGCGCGCACCTGGCGTTCGGCGAGATCATGGATCTGGCGATCG
Organism: Nocardia sp. NPDC058058; assembly: GCF_042885355.1. Lineage (NCBI taxonomy): Bacteria > Bacillati > Actinomycetota > Actinomycetes > Mycobacteriales > Nocardiaceae > Nocardia > Nocardia sp. NPDC058058. The sequence continues at coordinate 88,613 of NZ_JBHVSA010000002.1, forward strand.
GGCTGGGCGGCACCATCACCGGGGAACACGGGGTGGGACGGCTGAAGAAAGCGTGGCTGCCCGATCAGCTCGGTCCGGATGTGATGGCGCTCACGCGCCGGGTCAAGGACGCGCTGGATCCGCACGGGATACTGAATCCGGGCGCGGTCATCTGACCCGCCGCCCGGAACAATCCGCAGCGCGAGGGAGTTTTCACCGACCATGAGTACCCGGCTGGAACACAATGTCGACGACACCCGCTACGAGATCTACCTCGATGACACCCTCGCGGGCTACGCCGACTACGCCGAGCGCGTGGACGGCGACAAGAAGACCCTCGACATCCAGCACACCCTCACCTTCCCCGAGTTCCGGGGCCGCGGCGTGGCCGCACAGGTCGTCGAGTTCGCGTTGAACGACGCACGCGCCCAGGGCTTCTCGATCATTCCGACCTGCTGGTATGTGGAGAAGTACATCGGCTCACATCCCGAATACGCCGATCTGGTCGGCTAATTCGACCGATTGCCCTCGGGTCGCTGCGCCCGCCACACCAGGAACTGCCGATCCCCGGTGCTCACCATGGCCTCGACGACCTTCTCGTTGTCGAACCCGGGTAGCCGCTGCAATCGCGCCAGGAACGCGGTGTCGGCGGCGGAATGCGGTACCACGCATCCCTTACCGGTGGCCCCGATCAGCACGAAGAAAACATCTTCGGCGAACGGCCCATCGGCCGTGGTGATAATGCGCACCTCCGCCAGCTCCCGCCACGCGACTTCCTCAACCCGTCCGTCCGCGAGGGTCCGCCGGACGAAGGTGTCGGTGATTTCGACTCCGGCCATGGCTCCATAGTGCCCCCGCTTTCCCACTTCGAACAGTCTTGAAACCTCTTATTTCCCAGACCAACACACAACGTTCGAGGCCAAACCCTTGCAACACCCGGGAATTGGGGGCAACTCGGACATCGGACACGCGCAAACGCGCCGCCGTCCCACCCGCGCCGCCCCGCCGCCCGCGCCACCGAGGAGCAGCAGCGGATCGGTCAGCCGGGGTGGACCATCGCGATGACCTCGACCTCGATCTGCCAATCGGGTTGGGCCAGGGCCGCGACCTGCAGCAAGGTGTCGGCGGGGTAGGGCTCGGACAGGAATTCTCCGCGCAGGGTGATCACGTGCTGGAGGTTGGCGGGCATATCGGTGACGAAGATGCCCACCTTCACCACATCGCTGAAATCGGCCCCGGCCTCGGCCAATACCCGCTGCACATTGCGGAAGGCCTGGCGGCCCTGTTCGAGGAAACCGCCGGGGACGGTACGGCCGTCCTCGGTGAAACCGGCCTGGCCGGAGACGTAGATCATGCCGTTCACGGTGATCGCCTGGGAGATGCGGTACGGGTGGTACCAGTCGGGGGTGGTGGCGACCTTCTCGATACCCGGGGTGCGGGCAGTGGGGGCAGACATGGCGAAATCCGTTCTCGTGCTTGGAGACTGTGTCGATCAACAGCCTCATCGATCACGAACGTCCGGACCAGAACCTGTATTTCCGAGGTCCGGGCAACCTCGGTCCAGCAAACCCACCCTAAGATTCGGTACTCGTGGACACCTCTCAGCAACTCGGCGATTTCCTGAGCTCCCGGCGTGCCCGGCTGCAGCCGCAGGATGTCGGACTGCCGTACTACGGCACCCGCCGCCGCGTGCCCGGGCTGCGCCGCGAGGAGCTCGCCCAGCTCGCCGGGGTCAGCGCCGACTACTACGCGCGGCTGGAACAGGGGCGGCTCGACAATGTGTCGTTCACCGTGCTGGATGCCGTGGCGACCGCGCTGCGGCTCAGCGATGACGAGCGCGGCTATCTATATCAACTGGCGCATCCGCCCGCACCCGGCGAGGAGCCCACAGCACCGGCGCTGCGGCCTGCCCTGCACGCGCTGCTGGCCGCGCTGGAGCAGGTTCCGGCGTACATCGTCGGGCACCACACCAATATCCTCGGCTGGAATCACGCCGCCACCGTGCTTTTCGGCATCGACTTCGCCACCCTGCCCGGGCCGCAACGCAATTGGGCGCATCTGGTGCTGCTGGATCCGCGGCTGCGGACGCTGCTCGCGGGCGAACAATCCGTTATCGCCCGGCAGATCACCCATGATCTGCGCATGCGGCTGGCGCACCGCCCCGGCGATTCGGAACTGCGTGATCTGGTCGACCGAATGCGTTCGTCCAGTGCGCAATTCGACGAACTGTGGAGCAGTCACGATGTCGTCGGCGTCGCGCACGGGGTCTACCACTTCCGGCATCCCGAGGTCGGGCCGATCTCCCTCGACTACGAATTCCTGCCCCTCACAGCGGATCCCGGCGTTCGCGCCTTGATCACCTACACCATCGCACCCGGCGAAGCGGGTCAGCGGGCGCTGCGCGAGCTCATCACGCGCTCACTGCGTTTCGGCGACACGGTCTGAACAGCGTTCCACCCGAACCGTTTTCCCTCCGGAAACGCCGAAGGCGGCCCGAGTAGCACTCGGACCGCCTTGCGGGATATCAGGTACGGCGCGAAGGTCAGCGCAGGATCTGACGCGACATCACCAGACGCTGAATCTGGTTGGTGCCCTCGTAGATCTGGGTGATCTTGGCATCACGCATCATGCGCTCCACCGGGAAATCGGTGGTGTAGCCCGCGCCGCCGAACAGCTGCACGGCGTTGGTGGTGACCTCCATGGCCACATCCGAGGCGAAGCACTTGGCGGCTGCGGAGATGAACCCGAGGTTCTTCTCGCCACGCTCGGCGCGCGCGGCCGAGGTGTACACCATCAGGCGCGCGGCCTCGACCTTCATCGCCATATCGGCGAGCATGAACTGGGTGTTCTGGAAGTCCGCGATGGCCTTGCCGAACTGCTTGCGGTCCTTGGTGTACGCGATGGCCGCGTCCAGGGCACCCTGTGCCAGGCCGACGGCCTGCGCGCCGATGGTCGGGCGGGTGTGATCCAGGGTCTGCAGCGCGGTCTTGAAACCGGTGCCGGGCTCGCCGATGATGCGATCGCCGGGCACCTTGCAGTTCTCGAAGTACAGCTCGGCGGTGGGCGAACCCTTGATGCCCAGCTTGTGCTCCAGCGGGCCGACGACGAAGCCCTCGTCATCCTTGTGCACCATGAACGCGGAGATGCCGTTCGCGCCCTTGTCGGCGTCGGTCACGGCCATGACGGTGTACCAATCGGACTTGCCGCCGTTGGTGATCCAGCACTTGGAGCCGTTGATGATCCAGCCGTCGCCGTCCGCCTTGGCGCGGGTGCGCATGGACGCGGCATCGGAACCGGCCTCACGCTCGGACAGCGCGTAGGACGCCATGCCGCCGTTGACGATGGTCGGCAGCACCTGCTGCTTGAGCTCCTCGGAGCCCTGCAGGATCAGGCCCATGGTGCCGAGCTTGTTGACCGCGGGGATCAGCGAGGAGGAACCGCAGACGCGCGCGACCTCTTCGATCACGATGCAGGTGGCGACCGAATCCGCGCCCTGGCCGCCGTAGGCGTCCGGCACGTGCACCGCGTTGAAACCGGCGGCGTTCAGCGCGGTCAGCGCCTCCTCCGGGAAGCGGGAGTTGCCGTCGACGTCCTTCGCGTACGGGGCGATCTCCTTCTCCGACAGCGCGCGAATCGCGCCGCGCAGCTCATCGTGGAAGTCCTCGAGCTTGAACAGATCGAAATCGGGATTGCCCGCCATGGATTCGTCTCCTGGTCGTTCGGATCGGATCGCCGCTGGAAGCCCAACCTTCCCAGCGTCTCGGCACTCAGTGCCATTCAAAGCAAAGTATACGCCGCGACAGCGCGGCCACGTGCGCTTAGTTCCCTATCAAACCGTGGCACGCAGTGTCATCTACGCCACTGCGCATCGGTCACAGCGTATCGAGACGACGCTGTAGAAGATCGGCGACCTGCCGAGACGGCATATCGCGCGGGAACACCGCCACCACCAATTGATCCGACGGCACCCCCGCCGGACGCTCGGCATCCCCCCGCGGCACCGTCGCCAGCGCCGCCCGCAGATCCGCCGGACTCGCATCGGACTCGCCGCGCACCATGCGCCGCAGCAGATAGTTGTGCGTGGCGGTCACCGCGGCCGTGAACTGCACCAGCGCCAGATCCGACTCGCCGCGCAACCGCGTCCGCAGATAGTCGGTGAACAGCCGCTCATACCGGAAAACGGTGACGATCTCCCGCTCCCGCAAGGTCGGCACCTGCCGCACCACCTGATACCGGCGCGCCGCCAATTCCCGCCACTGCGTGAACCTTTCGAACACCGCCACCACGGCCTCGAGCACCGCGTCCCACGGATCGCCCTGCGCGGCATCCAGATACGCCCGCGCCTGCGCCAGCTGCGATTCGTGATCGGCGAAGACCACATCCTCCTTCGACCGGAACTGCCGGAAGAAGGTGCGCCGCGAAATACCGGCCGCCTCCGCTATCTCATCGACAGTGGTTGCCTCATAACCCTTTTCGGCGAACAACCGGAGGGCATGATCGACAACCGTCAGGCGTCTGGCAGTAGCGTCGTCGGGGGCCACCTGCCCACCGTAGCCGGGTGGGCGCACGGATTCGGTCAGCCCAGCAGCTGGGTTCGCAGGGCCTGATCCTTTTCCAGGACCATCTTCTCCAGATCGGCCTGGAACTGCTCCATGCACCCGCGGAGTTCGGGATCGGCGGCGGCCAGGATGCGCACGGCCAGCAGACCGGCATTGCGCGCGCCGCCGATGGAGACCGTGGCCACCGGGACGCCGCCGGGCATCTGCACGATCGAGAGCAACGAGTCCATGCCGTCGAGGTGCTTGAGCGGGACCGGCACGCCGATCACCGGCAGCGCGGTCGCCGAGGCGACCATGCCCGGCAGATGCGCCGCGCCACCCGCGCCCGCGATGATCACCCGGAGGCCGCGACCGGCCGCCTCCTTGGCGTAATCGAGCATGCGCTGGGGGGTGCGGTGCGCCGAAACGACACCGACCTCGAAACGAATTCCGAACTCCGCCAACGCTTCCGCGGCGGCGACCATGGTCGGCCAGTCGGAGTCGCTGCCCATGATCAGGCCAACCTGTGCGGTCTCAGTCATGATGCGGATCCCATCCGTCGGTCCAAATCGCGTGCGACATCCAATGCGCCGCGCGCTCCGCTTTCTCGCGGGTGACGGCGACATCGTCGCCGAGGATATTGATGTGGCCGATCTTGCGATCGGGGCGCTCACCCTTGCCGTACAGGTGCACCTTCGCCTCGGGCAGGCGCGCGGCCAGGTGATGCAGGCGCTCGTCCATGGACATCTCCGGGGATTCGGCCGCACCGAGAATGTTCGCCATCACGGTCACCGGAGCCAGCGGCGCGGTGGAACCCAGCGGGTAATCCAGCACCGCGCGCAGATGCTGTTCGAACTGACCGGTGCACGCACCGTCCATACCCCAGTGCCCGGAATTGTGCGGCCGCATCGCCAGCTCGTTCACCAGCAGCTCACCGGAGTGCGTTTCGAACAGCTCCACGGCCATGACCCCGGTGACGCCGAGTTCGGCCGCCAGGCGCAAAGCCAGGGCACCGGCCGCGGTCGCGCGCTGCTCGGGCAGCGCGGGCGCGGGCGCGATCACCACGGCGCACTGACCGTTGCGCTGCACGGTCTCCACCACCGGCCAGGCCGCGGCCTGACCGAACGGGGACCGCGCCACCATGGCCGACAGTTCGCGAGCGAGATCCACCTTGGCCTCGGCCAGCAGCGAAACCCCGTGCGCCAGTTGATCGGTCACGATGCGCTCGGTCTCGGCGGCATCGGCGGGCATCCACACGCCGCGACCGTCATAACCACCGCGCACCGCCTTGAGCACGAACGGCCAGCCGTTCGCGTCACCGAACTCGACCGCGTCCGTGACCGATGTCACCTCGGTGAACGCCGGAATCGGCAGACCCAGCTCGGCCAGCTTGCGGCGCATGATCAGCTTGTCCTGCGCGAAGATCAGCGCGCTCGGCGGCGGCTGCACATTCACGCCCTCGGCGATCAACGCCTCCAGGTGCTCGGTCGGGACGCCCTCGTGATCGAAGGTCACCGCGTTCGAGCCGACGGCCGCCTTGCGCAGCGCCGCCAGATCCTGATGGCTGCCGAACACCACATCCGGGGTGACCTGCGCCGCCGGGTCGTCCGGCCGTTCGGCCAGCACGCGCAGCCGCTGCCCGAGGGCGATGGCCGCCTGATGGGTCATGCGCGCGAGCTGGCCGCCACCGATCATGGTGACGGTGGGCATCGCGGAGGAATCGAAGGAACGTGCGCTCACGTTCGTCAATGTTGTCATGGCACCGACCCCCTACAACCCGCGGGTTGCTCTCCGAGTCGGTAAGCGACGTAGACTCGGCTGGTGTCATTTGTCGACAAGGTCATAAACGTCCTGCCCACACCACTGCGGGACCTCGCCGACCGCCATTCCGAACTGCTGAAGTTCGCGATTGTCGGAGCGACGACCTTCGTTATCGATATCGGGATTTTCTACCTGCTGAAGTGGACCGTACTGGACACCAAGCCGACGATCGCCCGCATCCTGTCGGGCACCATCGCGGTCATCGTGTCGTACATCCTCAACCGCGAATGGACCTTCGACAAGCGCGGCGGGCGCGAGAAGCATCACGAGGCGCTGCTGTTCTTCGCGGTCAGCGGTATCGGCGTGCTGCTGGCCAGCCTGCCGCTGTACATCTCCAGCTATGTGTTCGATCTGCGGCAGCCGAACGTCAGCTTCACCGTGGAGAACATCGCCGACTTCTTCAGCGCGTTCATCATCGGAAATCTGCTGCAGATGGCATTCCGATTCTGGGCGATGCGGCGCTGGGTATTTCCGGATGAAATGAAAGAACTCGAAGAAGAGTTCGAGGATCTGGTCAACGAGGAACAACTCGGACATAGTTAGAGCCTGAAAAGATAGCGGCCCACAACCTTTCGGTTGTGGGCCGCGGTCGTATTCGGGGGTGGCGGGGCCCGCCGCGCCGAGAGCCGTGCCAGGCGGCGTCAGCCTCGGTCCACCACCAGGGTGACGGTCAGACGGGCACCGCCCAGCGGGCTGTCGGTGAGAGTGGCTGTGCCACCGTGCAAGCGGGCCTGCTGGGCCACCAGGGCCAGGCCCAGGCCGCTGCCCGGAGTGGGGCTGGCGCGGTGGAAGCGGTCGAAGACGCGCTCGCGTTCGGACTCGGGAACGCCGGTGCCGTCATCGTCGATGGTGAGGGTGGCGATGCCGTCGCTGCCGCGGGCGGCAATGTCGATTCGGCCGGCGGAGCCGTGCCGGACGGCATTGGTGATGGCGTTCTCGACCACCGAGCGCAGGCCCGCCGCCAGGCCGCGCAGTCGAATGGGTTCCACGCCTTCGGTTTCGATGGCGACACCCGGATTCATATGCAGCGCGTCGTCGACCACCTGATCGATGAGCTGGCCGAGATCGACGTCCTCCCAATCGGATTCGGTGGTGAGATCGCCGACGGCCAAGCGCTCCAGGGCATGCAGGGTGGCTTCGATCGCGGTTTGACCGGCCAGCACCTCGTCCAGGATCTCGGTGCGCTCGGACTCCGAGAGCGACATGGTGCGCAGGACTTGCAGATCGGTGCGCATGGCGGTCAACGGGGTTCGCAGTTCATGCGCGGCCGTGGCCGCGAAATCCCTTGCGGTGACCAGGGCTTCACTGGTGTGCCGCCGCTCGACCGCGATCCGGTCCAGCATGGTGTTCATGGCATCGGCCAATTCCCTTGTCTCACTTGCCACCGGACGCTTGGGCGGGTCCAATGCCAGCCGATCCCCCAGCCCGGCCGTCTCGGCGGTGAGACGGCGCAGCGGGGCCACCGCGCGCGAGGCGAAATACCAGCCGAGCAGGGCCGCCAGCGCCGTCGCCGCCACCCCGATGCCGATGATCCGGGTGCGCTGCTTGGTCGCGGAATCCGTTGCGACGGTGCGGGGTACGGCCACCACCACGGTCTTGCCCGCCACCGGGAAGGTGCGGGCGAACTCCACCGCGGTCGAGGAATCCGCAGCGGGGCCACGTTGCAGGTACAGCTCCGGACCGGGCGTCGCGGGCTCGGGTAGCGCATGCGCGCCCGGCACATCCGTCGTGACCAGCGGCGCGCTCGGATCCGTCGGCAACGCGGGCAGCGGCTGCGCCGGAGACAGCGCTATCGCATCCACCACCGACCCCACCTGCGTCTTGGCATCACTGCTCGCCACCGCGAACAACACCGTGCTCATCAGCGCCACCACCACGGCGGCGGTCGCGGCACTGGCAAGCGCGACACGAGTGCGCAGCGACAGCGGCCGCCGGGAGGTACCGGGTCCGCGCCGCCGAACCGAGCCGAACCGCTGCCGGATGCGAGCGAACCCGCTCACGCGTCGTCTCGCAGGACGAAGCCGACGCCGCGGACGGTGTGGATCAGGCGGGGACTGCCGGTGGATTCGATTTTGCGGCGCAGGTAGGAGACGAACACGTCGACCACTTTCGTCTGGGTTTCGAAGTCGTAGCCCCAGACGCGATCCAGCAGCTGGGCGCGGGTGAAGACCTGGCCGGGGGCGGCGGCCAGGGCGGCGAGCAGATCGAATTCGCGTTTGGTGAGATCGAGGCGGGCGTCATTGGCGAAGGCGCGGCGGGCACTCGGCTGAATAGTGAGGGGGCCCACCGTAATTCGATCCGCCTCGGACGCGGGCGCGGGGGCGCGGCGCAGCATGGCGCGCAAGCGCGCCACCAGTTCGCCGAGGTCGAACGGCTTCGTCAGATAGTCGTCGGCCCCGGCCTCCAGCGCCCCGATCCGATCGGTCACCTCCGCCCGCGCACTCAGCACGCAGATCGGAATATCGTTCCCGAACGACCGCAGCGCCGTCACCACCTGCACCCCGTCCAGCAGCGGCATATTCAGATCCAGCACCATCGCCTGCGGCGCGCTGGCGGTGATGCGCGCCAGCGCGGCGGCCCCGTCCGTCGCGGTCTCCACCTCGAAACCGGACAGCCGCAGCCCCCGCGCCACCGACGCCAGCACCCGCGCGTCATCGTCCACAACCAGAATCAGCGGACCACTCACAGCCCAGACCCTACTGACGCCACCCGTGCGAAAACTGTGAGCGAATCACCCGGAATTTCTCAGCCCGCGCTGCCGGTGGAGGGGGCGGGCAGGGCCGGGACGACCGGCGAGGCGGGATAGGTGTCGCGCGGGAGGATGGTGACGCCGTGCTGGCCGGGCTCGAGCGGGGTCGCGGGGATCGCGCCGGGGGGCAGCTGGCCCGGGCGGCCGCGCTGCACGGTGACATTGCCGTCGTCGTCCTTGGTCACCAGGATGGTTTCGGACGGGTCGGAGGGGAACTGCACATTCGGGTCCACCGGGATCGCCACGCCGGGGCGGGCCACCTCGCCGCCGGTCGCGTCCGGTTCGGCCGCATTGGCGACGGCCGGGGCGAGCAGCGCGGCGATCACGGCGACACCCGCGATACCGCCCGCGATCGCGCCGCGGCGAACTGTGGTCTTCTGCATGGCAACTCCTTCGGTTCGTCGGCGATCTCTCGCCGTTCTGTCTGACGAATCCGAAGGTATGGAGCAAGTTCTCAGCCCCGGCTAGCGAATGGTTAGGGAATCGATAGAGAACACGGTCTCAACGCGGTTCGGTAACTGGACCGTTGGGGGCGGGGCGGGGCGAGCCGCCACTGGAGCCGAGGAAGACGGCGAAGAGGGCGGGGCGGCGGCGCTGGAGTTCCATGCGGCCGCCGTCGGCCTCGATGAGGGCGCGAGCCAGGGCCAGGCCCACGCCGGTGGAGCCCGCGGCGGAGAAGCCGCGGTCGAAGATGTGCGGGGCCAATTCGTCTCGGACGCCGTCACCTTCGTCGGCCACCTCGACCACGACGAGGGGTTCGCGGGAAGCCAAGCCGCCGGTGACGGTGCGAACCGAGACGGTGCAGGTGCCGCCGCCGTGCATGAGGGCATTGTCGACCAGCACCGCGACCGCTTCGCGCAGCCGGGAACCGGTGACGGGGGCGCGCAGGGTGGGATCACCGAGCAGCACCAGTTTGCGGCCCGCTTCCGCGAAGGGGTGCCGCCATTCCGCCACCACCCCACGGAGTTCCGCGACGACCGGGACCGGATCACGGTCGGCCGCGCCTTCGTCCCGGGAGGCGCGCACCAATTCGTCGATGGCGTCGGTGAGCCGATCCACCTGTGCCATGGCCTCTTCCGCCTCGTGCACGACGGCGGGATCGTCATGGGTGGAGAGTTCGTCCAGCCGCAGCCGCACGGCGGTGAGGCGACTGCGCAGCTGATGCGACACATCGGCCACGAGGGCGTGCTCACGTTGCAGCCGACCCGCGATTTCCACTGTCGCGGAGTCCAATACGTCCGATACGCGATCGAGTTCGGTAATCCCGTGCCGCCGCGAATCCGCCCGGAAATCCCCCATCGCCAGCCGCGCGGCCCGCGCCGCCACATCCCGCAGCGGATCCGCCACCCGGCGCGCGGTCACCACCGCGACCGCGATACCCGCCCCGAGCGAGATCAGCACCAGCGCCGCGACCGCGCCGAGTGCCTGCCGCTGCATCGAATGCATCGGCGCGGCAGGGGTTTCCAGCCGCAGCGAGCCCGAGGTGCCCATGGCCAGCGATTCGGCCAGCGGATCGCGCACCTGATCCGCGCCCACATCGATGCGCGAGGCATTGTCCTGCGGCGTCGGATACACGATGGTGAGCCGCCCGTCCGGCGGTATCAGCGGCCGCACCGACCGCAGATCCAGCTCGCCGTGCACCAGGCCGTCATCGCGCTCCTGCGCCACCACCTCCACCGCGATCCGATCCAGGCGGTTGCGCAGCTCATTGCGGGAGATGTCCTCCACCCACTGCCAGGCCGTGAAGGCCAGTGGCACACCGAGAACCAGTGTGGTGAGGGTGAGCGCGGCCACCATCGACAGCAGGATTCTGCGTCTCATCGTCGAGATGCCTCGCTTCGCTCGGCGTTCGATACGGATACGCCACGGCGTCGGCCGACGCCACGGCACGGACCATCGGGTACGCCGGGGCGCGACCTGACTCGCGCGCTCTGGCGCAGGGGGGAGCATACGAAAAACCGGTCGCGGGAACCGCTAATCGGTGTTGAAGCGGAAGCCTACGCCGCGCACCGTCACGATCCGGCGCTCCGCCACCGGTCCCTCATCGCCGATTTTCCGGCGCAGCCAGGACATGTGCATATCCAGGGTTTTGGAGCCGCGCAGATCGGCGTCACCCCACACCTCGCGCAGGATGGTCTCGCGCGAAACCACCTGCCCGGCGCGGTCGATGAGCACCTTGAGCAGTTCGTACTCCTTGTTGGCCAGATTCACCTCGAGGCCGTTCACGAGTACGCGGCGCGCGGCGGGTTCGAGCCGGATTCCGCCCACCTCGACCGTTTCGTCCCCGATTCCGCTGCGCCGCAACAGGGCTCGCACCCGGGCGAGCAGTTCGGCGAGCCGGAAGGGTTTGCCGACATAGTCGTCCGCGCCGGCGTCCAGCCCGACCACGAAATCGACCTCGTCGGTGCGCGCGGTGAGCATCAGCACCGCGAGATCCGCCCCGCGCGCCCGCACCTGGCGGCACACCTCCAGACCATCCATACCGGGTAGTCCGAGATCGAGAATCAGCAGGTCATGGCCGCCCTCGAGGGCGCGTTCCAATACGGCGGGACCGTAGCTCTCCACGGTCACCGCATAGCCCTCACGCCCCAGCGCCCGCGACAGCGGCGCGGCAATGGCCTCGTCGTCTTCGGCCAGCAGTACAGCGGTCACGGAGCAAGCCTACGGGTAGGCGGGCGGGGAACCGTGATTGCGCGGATCGTTTTGCACCACATCGAAGACTTGGTGATAGAGCAGCGCGTGCACCTGCTGCACATGCGGAATGTCGTCGTACTCCAGCGGATCCTCCGACGCGGACCCGATGATGAGCGTTCCGGTGCCCAGCATTCGATCGAACAACCCATGCCGGAACTGCACATTCGAGATGCGGTTCATCGGAATGTCGATACCGGTGTGGGTGAGCACGCCCTGCCGGATCAGCACCCGCCGGTCGGTGATGATGAAATGCGTGGACTTCCAGCGAATCAGCGGGATGACGCTGCGCCACAACACAATCACCAGCCACAGCACGCCGATGCCGATCAACAGACCGGTCGCCACGTTGCCATTGGTATTGCGCGCGGCAACGCCCAACCCGAATCCGGCCAATGCGGTGATCAGGATGAAAGTTACAGCGGGCCAGAACAACATCTTCCAATGCGGATGACGATGTAGCACCAGCTGCTCCTCCGGCGCCAATGCTTCCTCTGGATAACCCATGTAAGCACCCTATCCCGCGGAGATGACAGAATGCCTCACGCCGAACAGCGGTCTGGCGCACAATCGTGCGGCATCCGCGTAGCATCGGCGACTCAGATCTGCCTTTCGTCGAGCTGTCCCGCGCAACACCATTCCGGCCGCGTTCAAACCGGCGCATGACACAGGAGGCGTGTGTGACCCGAGAGTTGACCCAGCTGCAAATCTTGCGAGAACTCGAACCGGTGGCAGAGCAGAATCTCAACCGCCACCTGTCCATGGCCAAGGACTGGCACCCGCACGACTACGTGCCGTGGGATCAGGGCCGCAATTTCGCCGCCATGGGCGGACAGGACTGGGACCCTTCGCAATCCTCACTCAGCGAAGTCGCCAAGATCGCCATGGTCACCAACCTGCTCACCGAGGACAACCTGCCCTCCTACCACCGCGAAATCGCCGAGAACTTCTCCCAGGACGGCGCCTGGGGCACCTGGGTCGGCCGCTGGACCGCCGAGGAGAACCGGCACGGCATCGTCATCCGCGACTACCTGATCGTCACCCGCGGCGTCGACCCGGTCGCGCTCGAAGAAGCGCGCATGATCCACATGACCAATGGCGCACAGTCACCCGATGATTGGGGCGGATTCCTGGAGAACGTCGCGTACGTGACCTTCCAGGAACTGGCCACCCGCATCTCGCACCGCAACACCGGACGCGTCTGCAACGACGCCATCGCCGACCGCATGCTCCAGCGCATCGCCGCCGACGAGAACCTGCACATGATCTTCTACCGCACCCTCTGCGGCGCGGGCCTGGACCTGGCCCCCGATCAGGCCATGGAAGCGATCACCAAGGTGCTCACCAACTTCGTCATGCCCGGCGCGGGGATGCCGAACTTCCGGCGCAACGGCGTGCTGATGGCCAAGCACGGCATCTACGATCTGCGCCAGCACCTCGAAGAGGTGGTGCAGCCGGTGCTCAAGAACTGGAATATCTTCGAGCGCAACGACTTCGGGCCGCGCGGCGACAAGGCCCGGGAGATCCTGGCCGCGTACGTCGCCAAGCTGGAAGCGGACACCCTCAAATTCGAGGAGCAGCGCGACCGCCTGCTGGCCCGCGAAGCGGCCCGCGCCGAACTCCAGACCGTCTAGGCCGAACACCGAAATCGTCTAGCACCCATCGGAATACCCGTACACCCCGTCATCGCACGATGACGGGGTGCGCTCAGTATTCGGCGCGCAGGTGAGTGACGTCACCGGCGGAGACGGCGCGATCGCCGATCAACAGGCGACCGTGCGCGTCGACTCCGGTGGCGATGCCGGTGAGCACCTCACCGCCCGGAATCTCGGCCTTCACCTGAGATCCGATGGTGGAGCAGCGATCCCGGTACTCGGCGGACAGTTCGGCGGTATTCCAGCCCGCCGCCTCCCAGGCGGTGAAGCGGCGCGCGAACTCGCGCAGCATGGCCGCCACCAGTTCGGTGCGATCGGTATCGCCCGCACCGGACAGCAGTAGCGAAGTCGCGTGCGGCACCGGCAATTCCGCCTCGGTGAGACTGACGTTCACCCCGACGCCGATCACGATCGCGGGATCGGTTCCGGCCGAGGCGATCTCGGCGAGAATGCCGGACAGTTTGCGGCCGTCGACCAGAATGTCGTTGGGCCACTTGAGCACCGCCTTGACCCCGGTGGACGCGCGCACCGCGTCCACCACGGCCACCCCGGTCAGCAGGGGCAGCCAGCCCAACACCTCAGGGTCGATACCGCGCGCCCGCACCAGGACCGACATGGCGATCTGGGCGCGCGGCGGGCTCACCCACTGCCGTTCGTGCCTGCCGCGGCCGCGCTCCTGCGCTTCGGCGATCAGCGCCACCCGGTCGATGGTCGAATCGGCCGCACGCGCAACCAGGTCCGCATTCGTCGACCCGGTCGAGGTGACCACGTCGATCCCGGTGAAGAACGACCCCTCCGGCGAGGCGGCGAGACTGCTCCGCAGTCGGTCGATATCCAAGGCTGGCCTGTCCATGCCGCGAGGCTACTCCACCGGATGCACGGACCCCCGCGCCCCCGACCGGCATGCGCGGGTCGGCGGCCGGGGCGTCCGCCATGCACATTTCGTCGTCGATGAGCGCGGCAGCGCACCCGCCATTGGCGGCGGGTGCGCTGTCCTCGATCCCCCGGGTCTCGGTACGGATCTCGTGTTCGGTAATGGTCGGCCGCGGCTCGGTAGTGGTCCAACTCGTGACCGCCGAGACCGCCGCCCGTTCTGCCTGATGTGTACTCCAGCCCCACATAACCGCTCCCCTGTCGTCGGCTTCGGATGCCATTCCAGGGTCTCGTGGAAAAGGGCTGCGCACCAATGATTTATGCCCGGAACTGCGCCGATTCAGCGCCCTGAACTGGGGTTTCAATGGGGAGGAATTTCTCCGGACCGGATAGGATCGACGGTCCGGAGCCGCGCTTCAGGACGCGTCGACCGGTTCCAAGCCGAGGAATCCGGAGGTGAATCGGTGCACGGCGACCAGGCCGTCATCGAGGGCCTCGCGATAGCCCTCGCGCACCCAGCCGGTGATCGCGGCCGTGCCGTCGGCCCCGGGAGTCACGCCGATCTCGGCGACCATCTCGGCGGTGGTGGGCACGCACACCGCCCACGAATAATGCGTTTCGTCGGCCCACTGCGCGGTCCGGGTGGCCACATAGCCGGGATCGGTGATGCCGCCATCCGCCAGCGCCGGGCGATCGTCGATGCGCTCATCCG
This sequence comes from Nocardia sp. NPDC058058, assembly GCF_042885355.1. Lineage (NCBI taxonomy): Bacteria > Bacillati > Actinomycetota > Actinomycetes > Mycobacteriales > Nocardiaceae > Nocardia > Nocardia sp. NPDC058058. Next base: position 103,631 of record NZ_JBHVSA010000002.1, read on the forward strand.
CGCGCAGCGCCCGCAAATACCAACTGCCCGCATTGATTTCGATCGGTTCCATTAGCGCTCCCGCCTCCGATCGCGGCGATCCTCGCGCCGCCCGCGCCGCTCATGATTACCGCCGCCGAACAACAGCGCACCCGCGACCGGAATCAACAGGAACACCCACCACTGATGCGTGACGAAGAAGAGAATCACCGCCAGAATCGGCACCACCGGCATGATCCGCTGCGGCAGATTCCCGCCGAACCGCAATCCCTGCGTCGCCGGAACCGGCTTATCGAGCACCACCGCGGGCAGATCCGAGAACACCGGCTCCAAGTCCCCGCGCGTCATGGCCGCGGCCACAACCCTGCTGCGCTCATCGAATTCGGCAACACTCAACCGCCCCGCGGCGAAGTTGTCCGACAGCCGTTTCATGGCCTCTTCCCGCTCCGCGGTGCCGATACGAATATCCGGTGGTTCAGCCATGTGTCGACCTTAGCGCGGCAGGTCGATGGGGGCTGCGCCCCCAACCCCGAAAGAAGGGGACTTGGGGGCAAGGCCCCCAAACCCCCGGAAACGCGGATGGGCCGCGCACATCGTGTGCGCGGCCCATCCCGAAAGCTGTTGCCGGACGGTCAGATCCGGCGGGAGATCACTTGATCTCGGCGAGCACGGTGCCCTGGGTGATGGCGGCGCCGGCCTCGACCGACAGACCCGTGATGACACCGGCCTTGTGGGCGGTGACGGGGTTCTCCATCTTCATGGCCTCGAGCACCACGACCAGATCGCCGACCTCGACGGTCTGGCCCTCTTCGACCGCGACCTTGACGACGGTGCCCTGCATCGGAGCGGTGACCGAATCACCGGAAGCACCGGCACCGGCCGCGCCGCCACGCTTGCGCGGCTTCGGCTTCTTGCGGATGACGCCCGCGCCGTTCGCCGAAGGCGCTGCGCCGACCGAGAACTGGCCCGGCAGCGACACCTCGAGGCGACGGCCGCCGACCTCGACGACGACCTTCTGACGGGGAGCCTCGTCCTCGTCCTCGATCGGCACGCCACCGGTGTACGGCTCGATGGTGTTGTTCCAGTCGTTCTCGATCCACTTGGTGTAGACCTCGAACTTGGTGCCGTCGCCGATGAACGCCGGGTTCTCGACGATGTGGCGGTGGAACGGCAGCACCGTTGCCAGGCCCTCGATCTCGTACTCGGCCAGCGCGCGGGCGGCACGCTGCAGCGCCTGCTCGCGGTTCTCACCGGTGACGATCAGCTTGGCCAGCATGGAGTCGAACTGACCGCCGATGACCGAACCCTCGACCACACCGGAGTCCACGCGCACACCGGGGCCCGCGGGCTCCTTGTAGACCACGACCGGGCCGGGGGCCGGCATGAAGCCGCGGCCCGCGTCCTCACCGTTGATGCGGAATTCGAACGAGTGCCCGCGCGGGATCGGATCCGACTTGTGTTCCAGCTCATGGCCTTCGGCGATGCGGAACTGCTGGCGCACCAGGTCGATGCCCGCGGTCTCCTCGGTGACCGGGTGCTCGACCTGCAGGCGGGTGTTCACCTCGAGGAAGGACACCGTCTCGCCCTGCACCAGGTATTCCACCGTGCCGGCGCCGTAGTACTCGGCTTCCTTGCAGATGCGCTTGGCGGACTCGTGGATCTTGCCGCGCACGGCGTCGGACAGGAACGGGGCGGGGGCTTCCTCGACCAGCTTCTGGAAACGACGCTGCAGCGAGCAGTCACGGGTACCGACCACGATCACATTGCCGTGCTTGTCGGCGAGCACCTGGGCCTCGACGTGGCGGGCCTTGTCCAGGTACTGCTCCACGAAGCATTCACCGCGACCGAAGGCGGCGATGGCCTCACGGGTGGCGGACTCGAACAGCTCCGGGATCTCCTCGATGGTCTGCGCGACCTTCATACCGCGACCGCCGCCACCGAAGGCGGCCTTGATCGCGACCGGAACGCCGTACTCCTTGGCGAACGCGACGACCTCGTCGGCGTTCTTGACCGGATCCTTGGTGCCCGCGGCCATGGGGGCCTCGGCGCGCTGCGCGATGTGGCGCGCGGTGACCTTGTCACCCAGATCGCGAATGGACTGCGGCGACGGGCCGATCCAGATCAGACCGGCATCGATCACGGCCTGCGCGAAGTCGGCGTTCTCGGAGAGGAAGCCGTAACCGGGGTGGATCGCGTCCGCGCCGGCCTTGGCGGCGGCGTCGAGGATCTTGTCGAAGACCAGGTACGACTCGGCGGAGGTCTGCCCACCGAGCGCGAAAGCTTCATCGGCGAGCTTCACGAAAGGCGCGTCTGCGTCCGGTTCCGCGTACACCGCGACGCTGGCGATGCCCGCGTCCTTGGCAGCCCTGATCACGCGCACGGCGATCTCGCCTCGATTGGCTACGAGGACCTTCGTGATCTGCGCGTTGGCATGGTTGGGCACTGAGCCTCCTGTGCTGGAGATAACTTCGTCTTGGGCAGTGTAGGCAGTCTGCCAACAACAGCCGAACCGGGCTAGGGCTACCCATGGGTAGGCCCGAAGGGTGAGAATCACAACGTTCGTGACCCTCGGGGGACCCCGGATGACCGGGTGGAGCATCTGCGCGGGGATGTCCGGGGAAGAACCTACCCTCGCATCACTATTCGCGCATAGAGCGGCCGGGGTTACCGCCGGATGAGCTCGGGAACCGCGCCGGGTTCCGCACCGGTGACGATGGGCGCGCCGACCGCGTTCGACCATTCGGTCCAGGAGCCGTCGTAATTGCGGACGCCCTGCACACCGACGAGGTAGGTCAGGACGAACCAGGTGAGGGCCGACCAGCGGCCGATGCGGGAGTACACCATCGGGGCCACGCCGTCCGCCACCCCGCCGTAGATGACATCGAGTTCGGCGCGCGGCCGGAAACGCGAGTCGGGTGCCACCGAGGAACTCCACGGAATGCTGACGGCGGTCGGAATGTGCCCGGCGCGCAGGGCCTGCTCCTCCGGGCGGTCCAGTACGACGAGTTCGCCGGTGTACTCCTCGAAGACGCGGGCGTCGACCAGCGGTGCGCCCAGATGCGCGATGACATCGGAGCGGAAGGCGCGGGCGGTCTTGTCATCGCGCGCGGGGACCGGATATTCGCTCGCCAGCGGGTACGGGACCTCGAAGGTGGTGTCGCGGGCCTCGGAGATCCAGGCATCCCGGCCACCGTCCAACAGGCGCACATCCTCGTGTCCGAAGAGGTCCATCACCCACAGGGCGGCGGCCGCGGTGCCATTGGCGCGATCACCGTAGATAACCACGGTGTCGTCGCGGCCTATACCTTTGGCACGCATGAGCGCGGCAAAGGTTTCACCGTCGACGACATCGCGAGTTCGGGGATCGATCAACTCGTTTCGCCAATCGATCTTGATGGCCCCTGGGACATGGCCGATGTCGTATAGCAATATGTCCTCGTTGGACTCGATGATCTTGAGTCCCGGCGCGCCGATGTTTGCCGACAGCCATTCTGTGGTTACTAGTCGGTGAGGATGTGCGTAGGAACCGAACGAGGGATGCGGATCCGGGGCAACGGGCACAGTGTGGTCCTTCACGCGTGGTGGGTTGGGTATCGGCAGTTCGAATCTCAGCACCGATCGTAGGCAAGTGGCGGTAACGAAACTCGTTTCAGATCACGAATCGGATGATTGAGCGAATTAAGCGCAGCTTCATCCGATAAAGTCTCTCGAGAGGAGGGGTGAGCTATGTCCGATTCTTGGCCGCGACGACGACTGCTCGCGATCCTACGTGGCGCCAGCGAGCCTCTCGACGCGCAGGAACTGGCTCGCGTCACCGGCCAGCATGTGACTACGGTGCGTTTCCATTTGGATGTGCTCACCCGGGAATCACTGGTACGCCAATTCCAACAGCCCCCGCGCGGTCGCGGACGTCCGCGAATCGGATATACCGCAGTGCAGCGATCGGTGGGCTATCAGGAATTGGCGCAGGTGCTCGCCGATCAACTGGGCAGCGATCCACGCCGCCGCTCGGATGCCGCCATTGCTGCGGGCCGAGTCTGGGGCTCCAAACTGGAATCGGTGGACCAACCGGTCGAAACACTGGAGGACGCACGGGATCTCACCGTCACCGTCGCCTCCGAACTCGGTTTCGCACCCGAACGTGATCCGGCCGGCGAGACCGAGGAGCATTCGCTCATTCGGCTCACCGCGTGCCCGCTGCGCGAACTCGCGCGCACGCACTCCGAAGTCGTGTGCGGCGTGCATTTGGGACTCATGCGCGAGGTGCTGGACCACAATGGCGCGCGCGACACCGTGACGGTGCGGCTGCATCCCTTCGTGGAACCCGAATTGTGTGTGGCGCGACTGGAATTGCTCGCGGCGGCCCGGACCACCGATGGCATCCCCGGCGTCACGAACGACACCGAGGAACCACGCCTGGCGACCTCAACGAGCCGGGTGGCTCCACAGCTGCGTAGCCCCGACGTCCACCTGGGCAAGCAGTCGACGAACCAGCGGTAGGCCGATTCCGATCACGCTGGACGGGTCACCCTCGATGCGCTCGACGAACCAGCCGCCGAGGCCGTCCAGGGTGAAGGATCCGGCCACCTGCAAGGGCTCGCCCGTCGCGATGTAGGCATCGAGTTCATCGGGCTCGGGTTTGGCGAAATGCACCGTGGTGGAACTGCAATCGGCCGCCTCGCCGACGATCACACCGTCGCGCAGGCGCAGCACACAGTGCCCGGTGAGCAGATCGGCACTGCGCCCGGCCATTTCGGCCCAGCGCGCCCGCGCCACCTCGGGGGTGAGCGGTTTGCCCTGCAGCTGCCCGTCCACGAGCAGCATCGAATCACAGCCCACCACAACGGAATCGGTGAATTCACCGGAAGCGGGATCGGCCGCGGCGGCGATCACGGCGGCGATTTCGCGCGCCTTCGCTCGGGCCAGTTCGGTCACCACGAGATCGGGTGTGGTGTCCGCGGGTAGGGCCGCGGCCACCGCGTCCTCATCGACGTGGGACACCCGGACCACCGGTTCGACTCCCGCGTTGCGGAGTACGCCGAGCCGGGCCGGAGATTGGGAGGCCAGGACGAAAGTCGTCTTGGGCACAACATTCGTCTTAGGCACAGCGGTCGTCATGGGCACAGCCTATTTGGCGCCGTGCCACGACCGGTCGAGCCGGTGGTCACGCACCGGCACGGTCGGGCTCGCCCTGCGGCGTACCTAGTCCTTCAGATGCGACAGGGCCGGGAACGCGTAGGGCGAGAACGGCGCGGAGCCGCGGTGCAGCAGGGTCGGGCGGCCCCACATATCGGCCGGGCCGGTGGCGGCCGCGGCACCCGGGACACTCGCGGCGGCCGCGAATACGGCCACCAGCGCGGCCAATTCGAGATCGCTCGGGTTGCCCTTCACTACCTGGATGAGCGGACCGGCGCTCGACGGTTCAGCCTCGGCAACAGCCGTTTCGACCGCTTCCGCCAATCCATCGGCGGCTAGATCCAGTTCGGCGGCGCGCAGTACTTCTTCGTCAGCCATGGTCGTCACAGCGCCAGTCCTCCTGTCCAATTGCCACGCGGGTAGCGCGGCTGTTCGCGGAAGTGGGTTCGAATCCGCGAACGGTATTTTGTGGGCCTTCGACGTCGAAGGCCCGTTCCTACCATCTTTGCTCGGATGGGGCGTTCCTGCGCGGTGTGCGGGTTCCGGCACAAGTGGTACCGGAGTCCCAACCTCAGTGTGCGCCCCATGAAGCGCTTATCGTCCGATCAGAGCGGAATGTTGCCGTGCTTCTTCGGCGGCAGGGTCACCATCTTGCGCTCCAGCAGCCGCAGCGCCGAGACGATCTGACCGCGGGTGTGCGACGGCGGGATGACCGCGTCGACATAGCCCCGCTCGGCGGCCACATACGGGTTGACCAGCGTGTCCTCGTACTCGTTCTGCAGCTCGAGGCGCAGCGCGTCGACGTCGGCGCCCTCGGCGGCGGCGTCCTTGAGCTGCTTGCGGTAGACGAATCCGACCGCGCCCGACGCGCCCATGACGGCGATCTGAGCGGTCGGCCACGCCAGGTTCACATCGGCGCCCATGTGCTTGGAACCCATGACGTCGTAGGCGCCGCCGTAGGCCTTGCGGGTGATGATTGTGATCTTGCCCACAGTGGCCTCACCGTAGGCATAGAGCAGCTTCGCGCCGCGCCGGATGATGCCGTTGTACTCCTGGCCGGTGCCCGGCAGGAAGCCCGGAACGTCCACCAGGGTGATGATCGGGATGTTGAAGGCGTCGCAGGTGCGCACGAAGCGCGCGGCCTTCTCCGAGGCGTCGATGTCCAGGCAGCCCGCGAACTGCGAGGGCTGGTTGGCCACGAAGCCGACGCTGCGGCCGTCGATGCGGGCGAAGCCGATGATGATGTTCATCGCGCGCTCGGCCTGCACCTCGAGGAACTCGTCGTCGTCGACCAGGGCCTTGATGACCTCGTGCATGTCGTACGGCTGGTTCGGCGAATCCGGGATGATCGTGTCGAGCGCGATGTCGTCCTCGGTGAGGGAGTCCTCGATCGCGCCTTCGATGGGATCGGTGGCCGGGAAGCGCGGGGCCTCGGCGCGGTTATTGCTCGGCAGGTAGTTCAGCAGGTCCTTGACGTAGTCCAGGGCGTCCTGCTCGCCGGAGGCGACGTAGTGCGCGACACCGGACTTCACCATGTGGGTGTGGGCGCCGCCCAACTCCTCCATGGTGACCTCTTCACCGGTGACGGTCTTGATCACGTCGGGGCCGGTGACGAACATCTGCGAGGTCTGATCGACCATCACGACGAAGTCGGTGAGGGCGGGCGAGTAGACGTGACCACCCGCGGCCGGGCCCATGATGAGCGAGATCTGCGGGATGACGCCGGAGGCCTGGATATTGCGGTGGAAGATCTCACCGTAAAGGCCCAGGGAGACAACGCCTTCCTGGATGCGCGCGCCCGCGCCCTCGTTGATGCCGACCAGCGGGCGGCCGGTCTTGAGCGCCAGATCCATGACCTTGACGATCTTCTCGCCGTACACCTCGCCGAGCGAGCCACCGAACACGGTGACGTCCTGGGAGAAGATGCAGATGTCGCGGCCGTCGATGGTGCCGTATCCGGTCACCACGCCGTCACCGAGCGGACGCTGGTTCTCCAGGCCGAAATTCACGCTGCGGTGCCGGGCGAGCGCGTCGAGCTCCACGAACGAACCTTCGTCCAGCAGGGCGAGGATGCGCTCGCGCGCGGTCATCTTGCCCTTGGCGTGGACCTTGTCGACGGCGGCTTCACCCATGGGGTGCTTGGCTTCATCCAGCCTGTTGCGCAGGTCAGCCAGCTTGCCGGCGGTGGTGTGGATATCGGGGGCGCCCGCCGACCCCGGCGAAGGCTGCTGCTGGACACTCGTCATGCCCGGGAGTGTAACCAGTACCAGTGCCCTCTGGTAATCCCGTCTTGCCTACTCGTCAGTATGGTTATTGACTGGCTGCCAGTAGAAACCCGCAGGTCGGGACTCGTTTTGACGCCGCGTCCGCGGATTCGCCCGAGAAAAATATCTCGACTGTGAATGGTCACCGCATCACCCCGGTGTGGCCTGTGGAATAGCGTCCGGGCTGCGGCCAGATGGTGAGGCCGTGCGCGCCCCGGCCAACGGGGATGCGGGCCAACAACTTCCATTCCACGATGTCGATGGCGTAGACCTCGCCGTGATGGCGGCCGGAGACCCAGAAAACGCGGCCGTCCGCCGAGAGGTTGCCCATATCCGGGCTGCCGCCGCCCGGAATCTGCCATTTGCGAACCAGTTGATTCGTGGCGAAATCCCACACCGAGATGGTGCCCTCGTGCCGATTGGTGATGAGCATCGCCTTGGAATCGCGGGTGACGTACAGCCCGTGCGTGCCGCCACCGGTCTGGACGAAGCCGGTGTTGTCGAAGGTGTTCGCGTCGAAGACGTGGATGCCGTTGGTGGCCATATCCGCCACGTAGAAGGTGCGCCCGTCCGGGGACAGCTTGACGTCCTGCGGCATCGCGCCGCGGCCCTGCGGCAGGTCGACCATGCGCAGCAGGCGCAGGTCCGCGATGTCGACCACGGCCATGCGGCCGCTGAATTCACAGCTCACCAGGGCGGTGCGGCCGTCGGCGGTGAAATCCATATGGTTGACGCCACCGCAGTCGGGGACCGCGACCGCGTGCAGCTTCTCCCAGGTGTGCGGATCGTAGAAATCGAGCGACCGGTCGGCCTCGGCGACCACCAGGGCGTATTTGCCGTCCGGGGTGAAATACATGTTGTACGGATCGCGCACCGGAATCGGCTCCCCCGCCTTACCGGTGCGCGGATCGATCGGCAGCAGACTGCCGCCGCCGATCGGCAGATCGTTATTGGCGTAGAGGGTTTGCAGATCGTACGAGGGCACCACGTGCTGCGGCTCCGACCCTCCCGCCGAATAGCTGTCGACGATCTGGAAGGTAGCCGGATCGATCACGGTGATGGTGTGCGACTCACTGTTGGGCACGTAGACGCGCGGCAAATGGTCGGCGACGGCGGGACTGAGCTCGCGCGTGCCCGCGTAGACATCGGCGGGCGAGAGCGGCGGCGGCATGCCCGGCAGCAGATTCGCCTGCGGCGCAACGGTTGTGGGCGCGACGACCGTGGTCGACGGCGCGACGGCGGTTGTCGTACCGCCCGCGCGGTCGACGGTTCCGGCGGGGCCTGCCGAACATCCGGCCAGCAGCATAAGAGCAAGGATCGATACCGATCGAGTACCGCGCGCGATCACGCGATGGACCGTGTCATATCGGCATGGCGGCGAGCTGACATGCGGCCGAATACTAGGAGGCCACAGGGTGATTCGCAGAGTGTCTGCCGGGTGTCGCGCGGCACGCACAATTCGGGCGCGGCGGTCAGCCGCGCCCGAACTGCCCTAGCTGTCGATCGAACTTCTCAGCCGAGGACGCGCCCGAGCGCGTCGACAGCCTCGTCCAGTTCGGCGGTGGTGACGGTGAGCGGGGGGCGGAAGCGGATGCCGCGCTCCCCCGTGCCGAGGATGAGGATGTGCTCCTGCTCGCGCAGCCGGGTCACCACGTCATCGCGCAGTGCGGCGGTGTCGAGGGTGATGGCGCACATGAGGCCGCGGCCGCGCGGTTCGGTGACTTCCGCATGGGCGGTGGACAATTCGGTCAGTCGGCGCAGCAGGTGCGCGCCGAGTTCCAGTGCGCGCTCCTGCAGGCTCTCCTGTTCGATCACCTCGAGGATGCGGCGCGCCCGCACCATATCGGCGAGGTTGCCGCCCCAGGTGGAGTTGAGCCGGGAGCTGACGTGGAAGACATTGTCCGGCACCTCGTCGATGCGCCCGCCCGCCATGATTCCGCAGACCTGGGTCTTCTTGCCGAAGGCCACCACATCGGGTTTCAGGCCGAGCTGCTGGTAGGCCCACATGCTGCCGGTCATGCCGACGCCGGTCTGCACCTCGTCGAGGATGAACAGCGCGTCGTTGGCGTGGCAGAGTTCCTGCACGGCGCGCAGGAATTCCGGTCGCAGATGCCGGTCGCCGCCTTCGCCCTGGATGGGTTCGGCGATGAAACACGCTATGTCGTACGGGTTTTCGGCGAACGCGCGGATGATTTGATCGAGCGCGTGCCGTTCGGCGGCCTCGATATCGGGGTGCGCGTCACCGATGAAGGGGGTGTCGATGCGCGGCCAGTCGAACTTGGGGAAGCGCGCGGTCTTCACCGGATCGGTGTTGGTGAGCGAGAGGGTGTACCCGGTGCGGCCGTGGAAGGCGCCGGTCAGATGCAGCACCCTGGTGCCGAGTTCCGGTGCGCGCCCGTGCATTTCATTGTGCCGGGACTTCCAGTCGAACGCCGCCTTGAGGGCGTTCTCGACCGCGAGTCCGCCACCGTCGATGAAGAACAGGTGCGGTAGCCGGGGATCGCCGAGGACGCGCGCGAAAGTGTCCACGAAGCGCGCCATTTCGACGGTGTAGACGTCGGAGTTGCTCGGCTTGTTCAGGGCCGCCGCGGTCAGGTTCGACAGGAAGCGACGGTCGCCGACCAGGGCCGGATGGTTCATGCCCAGCGCCGAGGAGGCGAAGAAGCCGAACATATCCAGGTAAGCCGTGCCGTCGCGGGCGTCGACCAGTCGGCGGCCGCGAGACTTTCGCAGGTCCAGGACCAGATCGAAGCCGTCCGCGAGGATGTTCTCGGACAGGATTTCATGCACCCGGGCGGGGGTGACCAGGGTCGTGTCGGCAACCGCCCCGAGCCGATCGAGTTCTAGGGTCACCACCCCAGCGTAAACGAACTTTTACGGTTTTGTCCGTAAGTTCCGAACAAATTACGAAAGCAACCTACTTGTCATAGAATGTCTGCAGAATGATGGTGCTTCGAGTCCGGACGTTGGCGGTCGCGCGAATTTCCTGCAGCAGCTGCTCCAGGTGCCGGGGTGAGGCGACACGCACGAGCAGCATGTAGCTCTCGTCTCCGGCCACCGAATGACAGGCCTCGATGCCCGGAATGTGCTGTAGCAGTGCGGGTGCGTCATCGGGCTGCGACGGGTCGAGAGGAGTGATGGCGACAAATGCCGACAGCATCTGCCCCAGCGCCTCCGGATCGACGTTCGCCGTGTAGCCGCGGATCACACCGCGCGCCTCCAGCCGCCGGACACGCGACTGCACCGCTGACACCGAAAGGTTCGCCTTCTCGGCAAGATTGGAGAGTGTGGCGCGACCATCGGCTATCAGCTCACGGATCAGCAATCGATCGATGTCGTCGAGTTGTGGTTTCGCCGGTGTATCCGCCATCAGCGAAGGCTAACTCAGCGAACCGAACTCGTGGCCGGAACCCATACTGGAGCTGCCGATGAACCCTGTAATGACCGATGAATTGACCGGCGAGCCGCGCGCTCGCACCGAGTCGCTACTACGCGCGCTGGGCGCGAAAACCCCCGAACCGGGCGAGCTCTCGGTGCGCACGCCGATCACCGGCGGTGAATTGCTCACCCTGCGACCCAGTTCGGCGGCCGAGGTGGACGCCGCCATCGGGCGCGCGGCCGAGGCGTTCCGGGACTGGCGCACGGTGCCCGCGCCGCAGCGGGCCGCCGTGGTGCGGCGATTGGCGCAACTGCTGGTGGAGCACCAGAACGAGCTGGGCGAACTGGTCACCCTGGAGGCCGGGAAGATCGGGGCCGAGGCGCGCGGCGAGGTCCAGGAGATGATCGATATCTGCGAGTTCGCCATCGGGCTCTCGCGGCAGTTGTACGGCAAGACCATGCCGTCCGAGCGGCCCGGGCACCGGCTGCTGGAGACCTGGCATCCGCTGGGCGTGGTCGGGGTGATCTCGGCGTTCAATTTCCCGGTCGCGGTGTGGGCGTGGAATACCGCGCTGGCGCTGGTGTGCGGGGACACCGTGGTGTGGAAGCCCTCGGAGATGACGCCGCTGACGGCGCTGGCGTGTCATTCGCTGTTGCGGCGGGCGGCGGCCGATGTCGGCGTGAATCCCGAAGTGCACCAGTTGATTCAGGGCACCGGCGAGGTCGGCGCACAGCTGGTCGGCGATCCGCGCGTGGCACTGGTCAGCGCGACCGGATCGGTGCGGATGGGGCGGATCGTGGCTCCGCGCGTCGCCGAGCGATTCGGGCGCTGCCTGCTGGAATTGGGCGGCAATAACGCGGCGGTGGTGACGCCTTCGGCGGATCTGGATCTGGCGGCGCGCGGCATCGTGTTCGCGGCGGCGGGCACGGCCGGGCAGCGCTGCACCTCACTGCGGCGGCTGATCGTGCACGCGGATGTGGCCGGGCCGCTGCTGGATCGGATCACCTCGGCGTATCGGCAACTGCGCGTGGGTAATCCACTCGAGGACGGGGTGCTGGTCGGGCCGCTGATCAACGGCCGTTCCTATGACGCCATGCGGGACGCGCTGGCGCGGGCGCAGGCCGACGGCGGTGAAGTGCTCTGCGGCGGTGAGCGAGTCGACGGGTTCGGTGCGGACGCGTACTACGTGCGGCCCGCGATCGTGCGGATGCCCGCGCAGACCGCGGTGGTGCGCGAGGAGACCTTCGCGCCCATCCTGTACGTGCTCACCTATCACGATCTCGATACCGCGATCGAGCTGCACAATGGTGTGCCGCAGGGACTTTCGTCCTCGATCTTCACCACGAACCAGCGCGAGGCGGAGCGCTTCCTGGCCGCCGACGGCTCCGACTGCGGTATCGCCAATGTCAATATCGGCACCTCGGGCGCGGAGATCGGCGGCGCGTTCGGCGGGGAGAAGCAGACCGGTGGCGGACGGGAATCCGGTTCGGATTCCTGGCAGGCGTATATGCGCCGGGCCACGAATACGGTCAACTACTCCACCGAACTGCCACTGGCACAGGGTATTCAGTTCGGCTGATGCTCTCGATCCCGGCGCTCGTCCCGGACGCCGGGCAACGGCCCGAACCCCCCATGCGGTTCGGGCCGTCGAGTGTTCGGATCAGGCCTGATCGTCGGCGCTGATGGCGCGAATCTGCTGTTCGTAGGCGGCGCGGGTGGATTCGTCGGACGGGTGCAGCGCGCGGTCGCCGTTGAACATGCGGCGGACCAGTCGGACGGCGGGCTCCGGGGCGGCGGCGAACACCGCGTCGATGGGGCCGAGATAGTTGGGGACGGCGACCTCGGCGCGGCGGGTGCGGACGGTCTGAACCACCGCCGCCGCAACGTCTTCCGGGTCGACGGTGGGCATGCCCGCACCCAGTGCCAGGCCGGACGACAGGCGGGTGCGCACCGCGGACGGCATGACGGTGCTGACGCTGACGCCGTACGGTTCGAACTCCAGGCGGGTCGCGGCGGAGAGGCCGACGGCGGCGAACTTGCTGGCGTTGTAGACCGCCAGGCCCGCGATCGGAATCTTGCCCGCCAGCGAGGCGACATTGATGATGTGGCCCCTACCGCGGTCCACCATTCCGGGGGCCACGGCGCGCATACCGTGGATGAGACCCCAGACGTTCACGTCGATGGTGGTGTGGCCCACCGCGTCCGGTTCGTCGAGGAAGGCCCCCGCGGGCATCACACCGGCATTGTTGACCAGGATGTCGATGCGGCCGAAGTCGGCGACCACCTTGTCCCACTGGTCGCGGTGGCGCACATCGAGTTCGAAAGCCTTGGCGTCCAGGGCGGCTGCCACGGATTGTGCGGCGGCGGTGTCGACATCGGCGATGGCGACTTCCGCGCCCTTGCTCGCGAACAATTCCGCCGTGCACTGGCCGATACCGCGCCCCGCGCCGGTGATCAGGACTCGCGCTCCGGCGAGATCGATTGCCGGATAGTTCTTTCCGAGGATGCTCATGCGAAGACTCCCTGTTCCATGGCTTTGCGGGTGCTGATCAGGCTGTGTTCGAAGGTGGCGAGGCGGCGGCGGCCGTCCATGAAGTTGGGGCCCATGACGGCGAGGTCCTCGGCGGTGGCATCCAGGCGCAGCACCTTGGTGCCACTGGCGCGCAACTGGGCGATCTCGGTATCGAGCTTCTCGCTCATGCGATTTCGCATCTGCCGCTCCAGGAAGTGGCCCGCGCCGGTCGCCGGAATGCGGCCGGTGGAGGCCATCGGAGCGATGACCAGCACCTCGTCGAGCTGGGCCGGAATGAGCAGATCGGCCGAGGCGGTGGAGGCCGCGCCGCCGTCGATGAAGGTACGGCCATCGATGGGCACCGCCGGGAACCAACCGGGGACGCCCCATGAAGCGCGAAGTGCCGCACCGAGACTCGCCTGCGGAGCGGTCGGGGAGCCGAAGGCGACGCGTTCGCCGGTGGCGTCGTCCATGGCGACCAGCCAGGTGGCGGGGTGCTCGACCCAGGTGCGGCCGGGATTGAGCCGGTCCGCCAGGCGCTGCAACCAGCTCGCGTCGCCGCTGCCCCGCGGAAGCAGGCCGCTGCCCGCGGTGAGCAGGGCGTGGCCATTGCCGGGGCGGGCCAACAACTCTCGCGCGGCACGGGCGGGGGCGTTCAGGCGCGGGCGCGGCAGCGGGGGAAATCGCGGTGGCTCACAACGCATATGGGCGGTGAGGATCGGATTCGTCGAGGTGCCGCGCTGCATGGCGATCAGTTCGTCGACGCCGATGCCGCTGCCCAGCATGGTCAGCATTTCCGCGCCGGCCGAGGTGCCGATCATGACGTCGGCGGTGCGGGGATCCCAGTCCAGTACCTCGCGGGCCGCCGCCAGCGCGGCCACGATCCACGCCGCGCCGACCGTGCCGCCGCATCCGATGGCCAGGCCACGTCGATGTGACCCGTTCCTGTTACTCATGGTTTCGAACACTAGCAGAATTCGAATACCCTGGGTATCCCAAATCTGCGAGTACATAGAATGTCCGCATGGCACGACTCACCCGCCCCGAGAGCCAGGCCCGCACGCGCGCGGAATTGCTGGCGACCGCGCGCGACCTGTTCCTCACCGACGGATACGCCAAGACCAGCCTGGAACGGGTCGCCGAGGTGGCCGGGTACTCCAAGGGCGCGGTGTACTCGAACTTCCGCACCAAGTCCGCGCTGTGCCTCGAGGTGCTCGAACTCATCCACGAAACCAAATTCGCCGAGGTCACCGAACTGCTGGAGGGGGCGGGGACGCTCACGGATCGGCTCGTGCTCTTTCAGAGCTGGGCCGAGCGCACCCTCGGCGATGTCGGCTGGACCATGCTGGAATTCGAATTCGCCATCGTCGCCCGCGAGGATCCGGTGCTGCAGGCGGCATTGACCTCCAGCCTGGGCGTGGTGCGCGGGACGATCAGCGCGAGTCTGCAAACGATCGCGGATTCATCCGGCATCACGCTGCCACTGCCCGCGGACGACGCGGCGACCGCCGTCCTGAGTCTCGGAGTGGGACTGGGCATCATGCGGGCCATCGACCCGAGCCTGTCCGCCCAATTGATCACCGATGCGGTGCGCGCGATGCTGGGCGGGTCGCTCTCGATCTGAATCGCGGCCGCAGTGCGATGTCCGCTCCGAAAGTGTTGCGGGCGGACCGAATCAAGGCCGGAAGTGCAGGGTCCACTCGCCGCGATAGTGCAGCCGGGTGACGCTGACCGGCGGAACGTCTATGCGCCAGAACGACTTCGCGGGGGCGTCGAGGGTCACCAGCAGGGCGGCGCGAATGACCGACGGGTGCGTGATCGCGATGGTGGGTTCGCCTTCGACGGCGATATCGGCGAGCCACTCCCCCGTGCGCTCGACCACATCCACCACCGATTCACCGCCGTGCCCGCGATAGCCCGGATCGGTGAGCCAGAGATACAGATCCTCCTTGGGCACGGACATGAGTTCCCCGCCCCGCCACGCGCCCGCGTCGAGATCGCGTAATCGATCGTCCTCGTTGCCCATCAACCCCATGAGCGCGGCGGTCTCCACGGTCCGGCGTTCCGGCGCGGTCAGCACCCGCGCCGCCTGTAATCGCCCGCACGCCGACACCGCGCGGCGTCCGGCTTCGGTCAGGGGTTCATCCACCGGGAATCGTGCCTTGCGCATCGCCTCGGTCATCCCGTGACTGACCAAGTCGAGCCGGAGCACCTTCTGCACGATTCGCAGCCTACGCGCGGCCCCCGCACCCGTAATCCGATTGCCCGTCCTTCGCTCCCGACCGACGCGAGAGCCGATCTTGATCGTGCGCATACGCTCGGGCGGTTGTCCGGAATCCCACCGAACCCTCGTTCGACCGGCGCGGACCGCGCCCGGCCCCGGCGCACCGGGCGGGCCGAACTCGCGCTTCGCCGGACCCGCCCGGCCGATTCGGGCACACCGCTACCGCCATCAGCTGTCCGGGCAATGGATGCGCCGAGGAAAGCGATCCCCGTGTCCGGCGACGGGCACGCGGTGGCGCGATGTCGGCGGGCGGGTGCGCACGAGGTGTCGGTGGGTGGGTGCAGACTGGGGCGATGGATCGGTTCTCACCAGCTACCCGGGAGTGGTTCGATGGCGCGTTCCCCGCGCCGACGGCCGCACAACTGGGGGCGTGGGAGGCCATCGCGGCGGGGGAACACACGCTCGTCATCGCGCCCACCGGGTCGGGTAAGACGCTGTCGGCGTTCCTTTGGGCGATCGATCAGCTCGCCACCCGGGAATCGGATGCGGCGGGGGTGGGGCCGGGGGCAGCGCGCTCTACCGGTGCCAAGCGCACCGCCCGCACGCGAAGCTTGAAGGGCGCGACCGGCTCCGGCACCGCAACCGGCTCCGGCACCGCGAAAGGCGGAAGCGCCGCGAAAGGCGGAGCCGCCGCGGCCCGCGCGACGAGCGCCGACGACGGCGCGAAAGCCGGAGCGGAGCAGCGTAAGACCTCGGTGCTCTATATCTCTCCGTTGAAGGCGCTGGCGGTGGATGTGGAACGGAATCTGCGGGCTCCGCTGGTGGGCGTCACGCAGACGGCGAAGCGGCTGGGGCTGGACGCGCCCGAGATTCGGGTGGGGGTGCGGTCTGGTGACACCAGTCCGGCGGATCGGCGGGGGCTGTTGCGGACCCCACCCGACATTCTGATCACCACGCCGGAGTCGCTGTTCTTGATGCTCACCTCGGCGGCCCGGGAGAGCCTCAGCGAGGTGCACACCGTGATCGTGGATGAGGTGCATGCCATCGCGGGGTCCAAACGCGGTGCGCACCTGGCGCTTTCGCTGGCGCGGCTGGATGCGCTGCGCTCCGCCTCCCCCGGCTTCGAGCGGCCCGCGCAGCGGATCGGATTGTCGGCCACGGTGCGGCCGCCCGAGGAGGTGGGGCGGTTCCTGGTGGGGAATGCGCCGATCACCATTGTGAAGCCGCCCGCGCCCAAGACCTTCGATCTGTCGGTGCGGGTGCCGGTGGCGGATATGACCGAACCCGATGCGGGAGCGGAGGATTCGGATCAGCCCGGATCGATCTGGCCGCATGTGGACGAGGCGATCGTGGACCTGGTGCTCGAGCATCGGTCGTCGATCGTGTTCGCGAATTCGCGGCGGCTGGCCGAGCGGCTCACGGCGCGATTGAACGAGGAGTACGCGGGGCGGATCGGCGCAGAAGTCGACACCGAGCACGCGCCGCCCGCGCAGTTGGGGGCCTCGACCGAGGTGATTCACGGTGCGGCCCCGCTGCTCGCGCGCGCCCATCACGGATCGGTGAGCAAGGAACAGCGCGCGATCATCGAGGATGATCTCAAGAGCGGCAGGCTGCGCTGCGTGGTTGCCACCAGCAGTCTCGAGCTCGGAATCGATATGGGCGCGGTGGAATTGGTGGTGCAGGTGGAGGCCCCACCGTCGGTGGCCAGCGGGCTGCAACGGGTCGGGCGCGCCGGGCACCAGGTCGGGGAGATCTCGCGCGGGGTGATCTTCCCCAAGCACCGCACCGATGTGATCCATTGCGCGGTGGCATCGCAGCGCATGACGACCGGGCAGATCGAGGAACTGAAAATCCCGCTGCATCCCCTGGATATCCTCGCCCAGCAGACCGTGGCCGCCTGCGCCCTGGAACCCCTGGACGCCGAGGTGTGGTTCGCGACGGTGCGCGATACGGGAAGCTATGCGGCCCTGCCTCGTTCGGCCTACGACTCGGTGCTGGACCTGCTGTCCGGCCGCTACCCCTCGGACGAGTTCGCCGAGTTGCGCCCGCGCATCGTCTGGGATCGCGATGCGGGCACCCTGACGGGTCGCCCCGGCGCACAGCGTCTCGCCGTCACCTCCGGCGGCGCGATCCCCGACCGTGGTCTCTTCCCGGTCTTCATGGTCGGCGAGAAGGCTTCCCGCGTAGGCGAACTCGACGAGGAGATGGTCTACGAATCCCGAGTCGGCGATGTCTTCGCGCTCGGCGCGACCAGCTGGCGCATCGAGGAGATCACCTTCGACCGCGTTCTGGTCACCCCCGCCTTCGGCCTCCCCGGCCGACTCCCCTTCTGGCACGGCGATTCCCTCGGCCGCCCCGCCGAATTGGGCGCGGCCCTGGGCGAATTCGTCCGCACGGCGGGCAAGGCGGTGGAGCAGTCATCCGGCGCTACCGGAACCGGCAGCCGCGCGCGCCGGGCCGCTGAACCGGTCGAATTGGCCGCAGCGCTGGAGGAATTCGCGCGCGATGGCTCGGACGCGGCGCGAACAGGCACAACCGTCGAAGCCACAGATCCGGCCGGTGCCACGGGCACGCGAGCTACCCCCGGAGGCGCGGGCAAGAACGGTTCCGGGCGCGGTAAAACGGGTGGCCGAGGCAAACCCTCCTCCGGCGGGCCGATTCGGACCGAGTTGGAGCGGGTCACCTCCGCCGCGGGGCTCGATGCCAATGCCACCGCGAATCTGGTTGCGCTGCTGGAGGAACAGCGGGCAGCGACCGGGCAGTTGCCGACCGATAAGACCATGCTGGTCGAACGGTTCCGGGATGAACTCGGGGACTGGCGGGTGGTGTTGCATTCGCCGTACGGGCTGCCGGTGCACGCGCCGTGGGCGCTGGCGGTGGGGGCGCGGTTGCGGGAGCGGTTCGGGGTGGATGCCGCGCCGACGCCGTCCGATGACGGGATCGTGGTGCGGCTGCCGGATACCACCGATGATCCGCCGGGGGCGGAATTGTTCGTATTCGAACCGGATGAGATCGATGATCTGGTGACCGAGCAGGTGGGCGGGTCGGCGCTGTTCGCATCGCGGTTCCGGGAGTGCGCGGCGCGGGCGCTACTGCTGCCCCGGCGCGATCCGGGCAAGCGCGCGCCGCTGTGGCAGCAGCGGCAGCGGGCGGCCCAACTACTGGATGTGGCACGCAAATTCCCGGAGTTCCCGATCCTGTTGGAGACGGTGCGGGAATGCCTACAGGACGTGTACGACCTGCCTTCGCTGCGGGAACTGCTGGGGCGGGTGGCGCGGCGGCAGGTGCGCCTGGTCGAGGTGGAGACGGCCACGCCGTCGCCGTTCGCGAACTCGCTGCTGTTCGATTACATCGGGCAGTTCATGTACGAGGGCGACAGTCCGCTGGCCGAACGCCGGGCGGCGGCGCTATCGCTGGATTCCAGTCTGCTCGCGGAACTGCTGGGCCGGGTCGAGCTGCGCGAGCTGCTCGATGCCGAGGTACTCGAGCTGACCGAACGGGAATTGCAGCGGCTCACCCCGGAGCGGCAGGCCCGCGATATGGAGGGGCTGGCCGATCTGCTGCGGTTGCTCGGGCCGATCACGGCCGAGGAGGCCGCCGCACGCTGTCTCGAGGATCCCCGGCCCTGGCACGCCGAGCTGGTGAAAACCCATCGCGCCCTGGAGGTTTCCTTCGCGGGCTCGCGGTGGTGGGTCGCGGTCGAGGATGCGGCCAGATTGCGGGACGCGCTCGGCGTGCCGCTGCCCATCGGGGTTCCGGCGGCGTTCATCGAACCGGTCGCCGATCCACTGGGTGATCTGGTCGGGCGCTACGCCCGTACCCACGGACCGTTCACCCTCACCCAGGTTTCGCACCGATTCGGCCTCGGCACGGCGGTCGCGGCCACCGCCCTGCATCATCTCGCTGCCGAAAAGCGCGTCGTGGAAGGCGAATTCACGCCGGGTTCGACGGGTTCCGAATGGTGTGACAGCGAAGTCCTGCGCCGCCTGCGCCGCCGCTCCCTCGCGGCGGCCCGCAAGGAGGTCGAACCGGTCGCCACCGCCGCCCTGGCGCGCTTCCTGCCGTCCTGGCAGCACATCGGCACCGGCGAACTGCGCGGCGTCGACGGCGTCGCCGCGGTGGTGGAACAGCTTGCGGGCGTGCCGATCCCGGCCTCGGCCTGGGAATCGCTCATCCTGCCCGCCCGCGTCCGCGACTACTCCCCCGCCATGCTGGACGAACTCATGGCCACCGGTGAGGTGCTCTGGTCCGGCCACGGCTCCATCACCGCCAAGGACGGCTGGATAGCCCTGCACCCCGCCGACCAAGCGGGCCTGACCCTCCCCCCACCCGACGAATTGGACCTCACTGAAACACACATCAGCCTGCTGATGGCACTGGGCGCCACGGTGATCGGAGACGCTGACACGAACGAGCGTGACGCGGACTCGCCCGATGGGTTGCCCCAGCCCGGTACTCAGCTCGAACCCGGCCGGGCCGAATCGGCTTCGCGGGGAACCGGATACCAGGTTGTGGATATGTCCGGTGGCGGCGCGTACTTCTTCCGGCAGCTGGCCGATGCCAGCGGGCTGGAGGATGAAGCGGCCGTGCTCGGCTCGCTATGGGAGTTGGTGTGGGCCGGTTACGTCGCCGGGGATACCTTCGCGCCGGTCCGGGCACTCCTGGCCGGGACGGCGCGGACCACTACCGCGCATCGGACGCCGCGCCGGGCGCCGCGCGGGCGAATGTATCTGCCGCGCACCGGGGTTCCGGTGCGCACCAGCCCGCCCAGTGCGGCCGGGCGGTGGTCGCTGCTGCCGGAACGGGTGGCGGACAATACGATCCGGGCGCACGCGACGGCGGATGTGCTGCTGGAGCGGTACGGGGTACTCACCCGCGGATCGGTGCAGAGCGAAGGCATTCGTGGCGGGTTCGCGCTGATGTACCGGGTGCTCACCGAATTCGAGGATCGGGGACGGTGCAGACGCGGCTATTTCGTGGATTCGCTGGGCGGGGCCCAGTTCTCGACCACCGATGTGGTGGATCGGCTGCGCTCCTTCGAAACCGATCGCTCGGCAGTGGAACGCACGGGGACCGCGCTGGTGCTGGCGGCGTGTGATCCGGCGAATGCGTATGGGGCGGCGCTGCCTTGGCCGAAATCGGCGGTGGAGGGTGCGGGGCATCGGCCGGGCCGGAAAGCGGGGGCGCTGGTGGTGTTGGTGGATGGGGAACTGGCGTTGTATTTGGAACGGGGCGGGAAGACGTTGCTGACGTTCACCGAGGATGCGGGGGCGCGCGGGGTGGCGGCCGAGGCGCTGGCGGGGCTGGTGCGGGAGCGGCGGGTGGATTCGCTGGTGATCGATCGGGTGGATGGGGAATCGGTGCACGGCAACACGTTCGCGGAGTTTCTGACGCAGGCGGGGTTCGCGGCCACACCCAAGGGGTTCCGGTTGCGGAGCCGCCCGTGAACGGGATCGGCTGTGCCTGAGGGCGATACGGTATTCCTTACCGCCGCCCGGCTGCGCCGAGCGCTGGCCGGGAAGGTGTTGACGCGCAGCGATTTCCGCGTCCCGAAGTACGCCACCCTGGATTTGCGCGGACAGCCGGTGGAGAGTGTCGGCAGTTACGGCAAGCACCTGTTCGTGCGCACCCCGGAGCTGAGCATTCACACCCACCTCAAGATGGAGGGCGTCTACCGCGTCTTCACCCCCGGCCAGCGCTGGACCAAACCGGGTTTCACCGCCCGCCTGGTGCTCGCCACCGCGGACGCCGAAGCCGTCGGCTTCTCCCTCGGTCTGGTGGAGGTGCTCCCCCGAGCCGCCGAGCACACCGCCGTCGATCATCTCGGCCCGGATCTGCTCGGCCCGAATTGGGATGCGGGCGAGGCGGTCCGGCGGCTGTCGGAGCATCCGGATCAGCCGATCGGCCTGGCGCTGCTGGATCAGCGGAACTTGGCGGGGATAGGCAATATCTATCGCAGCGAGATCTGTTTCCTGCGCCGTGTGCATCCCGCCACCCCGGTCGGGCGCGTCGACGATCTCCCGGCCCTGGTGGACGAAGCGCAACGTGTACTCGATCGCGCCGCGCACCAACCGCCGTGGCGGGCACTGGCATACGGGCGGCAACGCCGGCCGTGCCGCCGCTGTGGCACGAATATGGTTGTCCACCTGCTGGGTGACGATCCGGCGCTGGCGCGCGCCGACCGGGGAATCTACTTCTGCCCGCGCTGCCAGCCCGAGCCGATTAGCTGAGACAGTACGGCTGAACAGGTTCCAGAAAACGCCTTCGTCCCAGACAATTGATTGCTTTTGTCGTTCGTTCGTGACAGTCTTCCCAACCACACCATCCGGCCTGTCCCGGATCACACGGGAAAGACCACGGTTACGTTGACGTCCGACATCATCGATGTGAGCACGCGTGTCCAGCAGCCGCGCGATGAACTGTGGGAGCTGCTCACCGATCCGCTCGGGTGGTCGCGGTTCTTCTCCGGCGCGGGCTCGGCGATCCGAAGCGCCTACACCGCCGAGGGCGACCGGCGCTATTCCATCGCGGCGGGCGGTCACGGACTCCCGGTGCGGCACATCGGTTTCGGTCTGCGGGTGATCCGCGCCGGATCCGGTTTCCGGCTGGACGGCCTGGACGCGGACTGGTTCCTGTCGGTGCGCCTGCGCGAGGACGCGGCCACCGGCGTCACCGAGATCGGCGTGACGCTGTTCAATCTCGCGTCCGCGCATCCGTCGCTGCTCCGCTTCCGCGACACCGCGGTGAGCACCTGGCTGCAAGCCGGTGTCACCCGCATGGCCGACTTCCTGAACAACGCCCCGACCGCCCTCATCACCAATTCCGGTGAGCTGCGCTCGGTTCCGCTCAGTGTGGCCCGCACGGTCACCGCCTCCAAGGTGGTGAATGTGCTGGTCCGCCCGGATCGCGGGCTGCGGCAGCTGGCCGCGCTGTGGCGCTGGGGATTCACCCTGCAGGGCGGTTACGCGGCGGCGAACGCGCATTCGCCGGAGCAGGTCGCGATCATCGACGATTCCGGCAGCCACGATTTCGAACGCATTCATCTGCGCTCGGCATGGATCGCGGAAGGCATGTACCGCAGGGGGATTCGCGCGGCCGATGTGGTGGGAATCCTGGCCCGCAATCAGGTGGGCATGGTCGAGATCATGGCCGCCTGCGGCAAACTGGGTGTGGACGCGGTCCTGCTCAACACCGGTCTGGGTGCGCGGCAGATCGAGGAGATCGCGAACCGCAATAATTTGGCCGCGCTGTTCCTGGACGACGAATTCGACGGTCTCGCAGGCTATCTGCCCGCAGGGATGCCGCGCATCGCCTGCCGTCCGAAAAGCGCGCTACCCGGCCGCACCACCATCGCCGAGCTGATTCGCGATGTCGGCCAAGGTTTTCCACGCCCGCCCCGGCCCGGTAAGCAGATTGTGCTGACCGCGGGCACGACCGGCGCGCCGAAGGTCGCCGTCCGTCCGGATCCGCGCGGTTTCGGCACCGTCGCGGCCATGCTGTCGCGATTACCCTTGCGGATGAATGAGCGCATGCTCATTTCATCCCCACTCTTCCACAGCTGGGGTCTGGGCCTGTTGCAGATCAGCACGCCGCTGCGCGCGACGGTGGTGCTGCAATCGCGTTTCGACCCGGAAGCCTGTCTGCGCGCGATCGCCGAACACCGCTGCACCTCGCTGATGACGGTGCCGGTCATGTTGCAGCGTCTGCTCGAACTCCCGCCGGAGGTGCGGGCCCGCTACGACACCTCATCACTGCGTGTGATCGCTTGCAGCGGTTCACCTTTGACCGGTTCGCTGGCGCAGCGCGCCATGGATGCCTTCGGCGATGTGCTCTACAACTTCTACGGCTCCACCGAGGTGTCCTGGGCGACCGTCGCCGGTCCCGCCGATCTGCGCTTGGCCCCGGAAACGGCGGGCCGCCCGGATCTTGGCACGGTGATCGCGATCATCGGCGACGCCGACGCCGTGGTCCCGATCGGCGCGACCGGCCGGGTCTTCGTCGGCAACGGCATGCTGTTCGACGGCTATCTCAATGCCGCCGATCCCCGCACCCGGCAGGGGCTGATGGACACCGGCGATATCGGCTACCTGGATGCCGACGGCCGCCTGTGCATTCGCGGCCGCGCCGACGAGATGATCATCTCCGGCGGCGAGAAGGTCTTCCCCCTGGCCGTCGAGGACGCACTCGCCCTGCTCCCCCACATTCGGGAGGTGGCCGTGGTCGGCGTCCCCGATCGCGATTTCGGTCAGCGCCTGGCGGCCTTCGTGGTTCCGCATTCCGGTGTGGACCTGGACGCCGAACTGCTGCGCCGCTATATCCGTACCCGCCTGAGCCGGTTCGCGGTGCCGCGCGACATCACCTTCCTGAAGTCGCTGCCGCGCAACACCACCGGCAAGATTC
Source organism: Nocardia sp. NPDC058058 (assembly GCF_042885355.1). Classification (NCBI taxonomy): domain Bacteria; kingdom Bacillati; phylum Actinomycetota; class Actinomycetes; order Mycobacteriales; family Nocardiaceae; genus Nocardia; species Nocardia sp. NPDC058058. The sequence continues at coordinate 127,525 of NZ_JBHVSA010000002.1, forward strand.
TCAAGCGCGCACTCGTATCCTGAACCGCCCCGGCGATGCTCGGGGCCGATCTATTTCTCGACGGGAACCGGCTCCAGGATCCGGGGGCGGGGTTCCGGGGCGGCCACGCGCAGGGCGTCGGCCGAGGCGTCGTCGGGCTGGGTCTGCGATTCGATCTCGGCCTGTACCCGGGCGACGTATGTCGCTATCTCCCGGGCGATTTCGGCTTCGTCCCAGCCGAGGACGGGTGCCACCAGGCGGGCCACCTGGTCGGCGCAGTCGACGCCGCGGTGCGCGTATTCGATGGAGATGCGGGTGCGCCGGGCGAGGATGTCCTCCAGGTGCAGGGCGGCTTCGGCGGCCGCGGCGTACACGGCTTCGACCTGGAGGTAGCCGGGGGACGCCTCGATCGGTTGCAGCAGTTCGGGTTTGCCGTCGGCGAGGCCGAGCACCTCGTCGATGAGCGAGCCGTACCTGTTGAGCAGGTGCTGGATTCGGTACGGGTGGATGCCGTACTTCTCCGCGAGGTGCGCGGTTTGATTCAGCAGGGCGTGGTATCCGTCCGCGCCGAGCAACGGAACCTTATCGGTGATGGTGGGCGGGACGCGACGCGGAATGTCCTGTGCCGCTTCGTCCACCGCGTCGTACGCCATGACGCGGTAGGTGGTGTACTTGCCGCCCGCGATGGCCACCAGGCCGGGCGCGATGCGCGCGACCGCGTGTTCGCGGGACAGCTTGGAGGTTTGGTCGCTCTCCCCGGCGAGCAGTGGGCGCAGGCCCGCGTAGACGCCGGTGATATCGGCGTGCGTGAGCGGGGTGACCAGCACCGAATTGACGTGTTCGAGCAGATAGTCGATGTCGTTCTTGGTGGCGGCCGGATGCGCGAGGTCGAGGTTCCAGTCGGTGTCGGTGGTGCCGATGAGCCAGTGATCGGTGCCCCACATGATCACGAACAGCACCGAGGTGGGGGTGCGCAGAATGATCGAGGTATCGCTGGCGATGCGGTCGCGCGGGACGACGATATGCACACCCTTGGACGCTCGCACATGGAATCGACCACGCTGATGCGCGAGAGCCTGAAGTTCATCGGTCCACACGCCGGTGGCATTGATGACGACACTGCCCCGCACCTCGGTGCGGCGGCCGTCCTCGCTGTCCTGCACCTGCACACCCACCACCCGATCCGCCTCGCGCAGGAAGCCGACCACCTGTGTGGAGGTGCGGATGACCGCGCCGTAGTGCGCGGCGGTGCGCGCCAGGGTCATGGTGTGCCGGGCGTCGTCGACCACGGTGTCGTAGTAGGTGAGTCCACCGGTAAGCGCGTTGTTCTTGAGTCCGGGAGCCAGTCGCAGCGCCGCCGACTTGGTCAGATGATGCTGTCCCGGAACAGATTTCGCGCCGCCCATGGTGTCGTAGAGAGTGAGCCCGGCGGCCACGTACGGCCGTTCCCAGCCGTAGTGGGTGAGCGGGTACAGGAAGCGCAGCGGTTTCACCAGATGCGGAGCCAGCTTGGAGAGCGAGAGTTCACGCTCGTGCAGGGCCTCGCGCACCAGCCCGAATTCCATCATCTCCAGATAGCGCAGACCGCCGTGGAACATCTTCGAAGAGCGGCTGGAAGTGCCCGACGCGAGATCGCGGGCCTCCACGAGAGCAACCTCCAGGCCACGGGTCGCGGCATCGAGTGCGATGCCCGCGCCGACCACGCCGCCGCCGATCACCACCACATCGAAGTTGTCCTTACCCAAGCGCGCCCAGGCTTCTTCGCGCTGTTCGGGGCCCAGAAACTGCGATCGCGGGTTCTTCGTCATGCTCGACTCCTCCGGCTTTCGCCGCGGATGTCCGGCGCGGCGTTCGTATCGATGTCGACGCTCAGCTACTCACAAGCAACCGTAGTCCACACTAATCGTTCGGCGTACGACCCGGTGGCGTGGTGTCCGCGCGGGGCGCGCGTCATGGCGGTGCGCGGGCATTCCCGGCGGGTAGCCTGTCCCGAATGCGTCGATATGTGGCTGCCATCGATTCCGGTACGACCTCCAGCCGGTGCATCGTGTTCGATCACCAGGGCCTCATCGTGGGGGTGGCGCAACGCGAGCACGAGCAGATATTCCCGCAACCCGGCTGGGTCGAGCACGACGCCGAAACCATTTGGCGCAATACCGAACTCGTTATCGCCGAGGCACTGGAGAACGTCGGCATCGGGGCGGGCGATATCGCCGCGGCGGGGGTCACCAATCAGCGCGAGACCACCGTGGTGTGGGAGCGCGCCACCGGTAAGCCGATCCACAACGCCATCGTCTGGCAGGACACCCGCACCGCCGATCTGACCGTCGAACTCGCCGGTTCCGAGGGCGCGAACCGCTACGCCGATCGCACCGGACTGCCGCTGTCCACCTACTTCGCCGGCCCCAAGGTGCGCTGGATCCTGGATCGCGTGCCCGGGGCGCGGCAGCGCGCCGAGGCCGGGGAACTCTGCTTCGGCACCATCGACAGCTGGATCCTGTGGAACCTGACCGGCCAGCACATCACCGACGTCACCAATGCCTCGCGCACCATGCTGATGGATCTGCGCACGCTGCAATGGGATTCGGGCATCTGCGCCGACTTCGGCATTCCGATGGCCATGCTGCCGACCATTCGCAGCTCCTCGGAGGTGTACGGCGAGATCACCAGCACCGCGCTGGCGGGCACCCCGGTCGCGGGCATCCTCGGCGATCAGCAGGCCGCCACCTTCGGACAGGCGTGCCTGTCGCCCGGCGATACCAAGAACACCTACGGCACCGGCAATTTCATGCTCATGAACACCGGCGAGACACCGGTGTTCAGCGAGCACGGACTGCTCACCACCGTCTGCTACCGGCTGGCCGATCAGCCCGCGGTGTACGCCCTGGAGGGGTCCATCGCCGTCACCGGATCACTGGTGCAGTGGCTGCGCGACAACCTGGGCATGATCTCCAACGCCGATGAGATCGAACCGCTCGCCCGCACCGTCGCCGACAATGGCGGCTGCTATATCGTGCCCGCCTTCTCCGGCCTGTTCGCACCGCGCTGGCGGCCGGACGCGCGCGGCGTATTCGCGGGCCTCACCCGGTTCGTCAATCGCGGCCATATCGCGCGAGCGGTATTGGAGGCCACCGCATTCCAGTCCCGCGAGGTCATCGAGGCGATGCGCGCCGACGCGGCCGCACAGCACCTGGACGTGGAGCAGGTGACCCTCAAGGTGGACGGCGGCATGGTCGTCAACGAACTGCTCATGCAGTTCCAGTCCGACATCCTCGAGGCCACCGTGGTGCGCCCGGTGGTCACCGAGACCACGGCCCTGGGCGCGGCCTACGCGGCGGGCCTGGCCGTGGACTACTGGTCCTCCACCGATGAGATCCGCGCCAACTGGGCCGAGGACAAGCGCTGGAACCCCACCATGGCCGACGCCGACCGCGACCACCTCGTCCACGAATGGAACAAGGCGGTCGAACGCACCTACAACTGGGCGTAGTACCGCAACGGCACGCAGCTCACTTCCGTCATCCCGGCATGCTTTTGGCCGGGATCTGCCGTCCGCCAGGTGTGGATCCCGGCCAAAAGCGCGCCGGGATGACGGGGTGGCAGCTACCGTTCCGCGTGCGCCTTGGCCAGGCGCGCGACCGCGTCCTCCAGCACCGCCGTATCCGAGGTGGTGAAGCACAGGCGCATGGAGTGGGTGTAGTCGGTGGAGACGGCGAAGGCCGCGCCGGGGACGTAGGCGACGCCCGCGTCCAGGGCGCGGGGCAGCAGCGCGCCGGTGTCGGTGCCGTCCCGGAAATCGGCCCAGACGAACATGCCGCCCGCGGCGTCGGTGGTGACGATGCGGTCGCCGAAGGCCGAGCGGACCGCGTTCACCAGGGCGCGAGCGCGTTCACCGTAGACCTGGCGAACCGAATCCACGTGGGCGGCAAGCCAATCGGTGTCCGAGAGCAGGGTGGTGGCGATCTGCTGGGTCAATGCCGAACCACAGAGGTCCGCACCCTGCTTCAGCAGTTCCACCGCGCGGCACACCTGCGTGGGAGCGACCATCCAGCCGACCCGCAGCGCGGGGGCCAGGATCTTGGAGGCGCTGGACAGGCGAATCACATTGGGCGAGTAGGTCGCCACCGGCGCCGGGGAGGGCCGGTCGAACCAGAGTTCGCCGTACGGATCGTCCTCGATCACCCAGAAGCCGTGCGCGGTGGCCAGTTCCGCCAATTCCAGCCGGCGCTGCGGGCTCATGGTGACACCGCCGGGATTGTGGAAGTTGCTCACGGTGTGCACGAAGGCCGGGCGCTCCCCCTGTGCGAGGAGTTCGCGCAGCACGTCCACGCGCATACCGTCGGCATCCAGCGGAACGGCGACGATGCGGGCTCCGGCCGCGCGGAACACTTGCAGCGCACCGACATACGCGGGATCCTCCACCACGACCAGCGCGCCCGGATCGAGCAGTACCTCGGCGAGCAGGGACAGCGCCTGCTGCGAGCCGTGCGTGACGAACACCTCGTCGACCGGGATCGCGCGACCCATGCGGGTCGACTCCCGGGCGGCGAGCACCTTGCGCAGCGGACCCCAGCCCGGGGATTCGGTGTACTGGAGTACCGAGCGATCACTCAGCGCGGCGTCGGCGGCTACCGCGATCCGGTCCCGGGGCATGAGCTGCGCATCGGGCAATCCACCTGCCAGGCTGATGATCTCGGCACGCGCGGTGAGCTTGAGCAGATCGCGAATCGCGGAACTCTGCAGGCCACCGAGCCGCCGGGACAGCGGTGGAGTGATCGCGGACATGAAACACCTCCGAGGGAACGCCGGGGTACGCCAAATTCCACTGTTTCACAGCGCTACCAGAATATGAAATTCCGATCCCGCATTGTGAGATTCAGCTCCGGCGTCCCCGGCGGCCGAGCACCCTTGCGGGCAAATGCTCAGCGCTCGTCGATGGCGAAGATGAGGTGTTTGCCGTCCCGGGTCACCGTGCCGATGCGCTGGCGGTACACCGTCGTGGTGCCGTCGGTGCGATGCTCGGTGAGATCGGCGTCATAGGCGTTGTTGCCGTCCCGGATACCGTCCTCGGTGCTGACATCGGTGATCCGCAGGCAGTAGCTGGTGCCCTTGGGGATCACATCGTTGATGGCCTTCTGGATGGTGTCCGCGGGCGAGACGTTCAACGCGTCCGGAGCCACGAAGGAGCGCGCCTTACCGCCGTCACGATCGGCGTAGAAGGCGTGCTGGAAGCCCAGGATGGCGTTCGCGCCGGAATCGGTGCCACCGGCGCCGTTGCCGATCGTCAGCGGACCCTCGCGCTTGGCGGGACAGCTCAGCGCCGCCACCGAGGTCGGCGCGGCGGTGGTGACATTGCCGCCGGGACCGAACGCGACGTCGGACTCCGGGGCCTTGTCGTCGCCGCCGGTCAGCGAGACCACCACCAGGGCGACCACGGCGATCAGCACCACCGCGCCCGCACCGACCGCGATCGGCATCCACGGCTTCTTCGACTTGCGTTGCGGTGCGGCCGTTTTCGGCGCGAGCCGCTTGGCGATCTCGTCATCGCCCCAGGACAGCGATTCCTTCTTGGCCCCGCCCTTACCCGACTCGTCCTTCTTGGGCATCAGCATCTTGGTGAGCGGATCATCCGCCCACGACAGCGATTCCTGCTGCGGCGCGGCCGAATCCGCGGGCGGCATACCGTTCTCGGCGGAGCGCAGCCAGGCCGATTCCCGGCCGATCTGCGAGGTCTTGATCCCGCCGCCGGTGGCCCAGCCCGAGGACCGCTTGGGCGGCTCGGGATCGGGCGCGGTCGCATGCCGAACAGTCTGCTCGGAGCCGTCGAAATCATTGCCGTACAACGCATTCGGATCACCGGCGTAGGGCGTCCCGGAATCCGGCGCGAGATACTCCGGCGCGACACCCGGCGTCACCGCGCCGTCGTCGGCGGGCCGCCAGGCCAATTCGGGACTGCCCGGCGCGGGCGTCCAACCCGGCGCGGCCGCATCCGGCACCGCCGGATACTCACCCGTCGGCGGGCCGAACTCGCCCGCACCGAAATCCGCGACCGGCGCACCGAATTCGCCACTCGGCGCACCGAAACCCGTACCGGCGGAGCCGAATACGGAAATCGGCGGACCGAAGTCATTGAGCGAGGGCCCGAACTCCGACACCGGCGGCCCGAACCCGGAATCCGCGTCCGGCTGCTCCACGGGGATCCGCCGGTGCGCTTCGGTCAGCGCGTCGTGCTCGGTCCCCGGATCCGGCGCTCCGGAGCCGGCACCCGATGCGGGGCGGTCCGCCGACTCGCCCTTGCCGGAATCCATCACACGTCCTTTCGCCACACACGCGTGGGGCGGTCTCACGACCGCCCCACGCGACAACTCAGTGCTTGGCGGGCGCCTATCGGGCGCCCGCAAATTCTCAGTACTGGACCGAACCGCCCACCTGCGTGGTCACGCCGCCGAGGTCGGTGGTCTGCCCGGGGATATCGCCCTGCGGGAGCTTACCAATCTGAGCGGCCGCGTCCAGGATGGTGCCGCCACCGGGGAGCAGGCGAATGAAATTCTCGGTGTCCGCCTTGGCCTGATTGGCCACGGTGGAGTCGAGCACGAACTCCAGCTTGCGATCATCGCCGGGGCCCGCGCTCGCGAACGCCGTCACCTTGATCTGGTTGACCTGGGTGAAGTCCAGCGACATACCGGCCTCACCGGTACCACCCGGGGTGGTGTAGCCGATGGTGCCGACGTAACCGTCCAGGTTGCTGAAGTGGTGCGTGTTGGCGGCGAAGCCGGGCAACGCCGCGCCGCCGTCGATATTCGCGCCGACCTCGGTGTGCGGACCCTGCATGGCGACCACCGGAGCCGCCGGAGCGGTTTCCACGGCCGGGGCCTGCCACTGCGGCTTCGGCTTGGTCTGCTCACCGGTCAGGGTGTTCAGCGTGGTGTCCGGCTGATCCTGATCGGTGGTGACCGCAGGCTGCGCCGTGCCCGGCTTGTTCGGCTGCACACCGGGCGTGGTCTGGGTGCCCGCGGGCGGATTCTGCACCGGGATGGCGGGCGCGGTCTGACCGGGCACCGGCAGCGGCGCGACGCGCGGCACGGTCACACCGGGCTGGGTCGGCTTATTCGCCTGCGGGGCGACACCGGCGGGCTGGGCGTCCGGCTTGGGGGTGGTGTCATCGGTCTTCGGGGTCTCACCCGAGGGCACCGTGGTACCGGGCTGGGTGGTGTCGGGCTTGGGCGAGCCCGGCGTGGTGACACCCGGCTGGCTCTGCTGCGGCTTGGTGGTGCCCGGCTGCACATTCTCCGGCTTGGGCGCGGGAACCACTGCGGCCTGCGGATTTTCGGGGGCGGGATCGGTCGTCGGCGGCTGCTGGGTATCGCCGGGCTGCTGGCCCGGCTGCGCCGGGACCGCGCCCGGGTCGTTGGGGGCCGCGTTCGCGGGTGCGCCCAGCAGGCTGACCACGGCGACCGCGCCGGCCAGCGACAGGGAGGTACTGGCCTTTATCCGATTCGGCTTGCGGTGCTTCACTTTTCGCCCTATTCGTTCGTACCTCATCGCCGCGATCGAGCAAGCGGGGCGAGTACGAGCTGCACAGCGGCCGCCTCGGAAAGGGTTGACCCCCCGGCGTTCTCGCGACCGCCCTGCCGATCGCTTCCCGTCGCGAAGTGAATCACACCAGCGTTATCCAGGCAAGACGGCGAGTGGCATTACACCGGAAGTTAACCCGTCAGTCCAGGTCGTCGTGCCGCATCAGCTGACGCGCCGCCTCGGTCACCGAACCGGTCAGCGACGGGTACACCGAGAACGTCTGCGCGAGATCGTTCACCGTCAGATTGTTCTGCACCGCAAGGGCGATAGGCAGAATCAGCTCCGAGGCGATCGGCGCGACCACGACGCCGCCGATCACCACACCGGTGGCGGGACGGCAGAAGATCTTCACGAAACCCCGTCGCAGACCCGACATCTTGGCCCGCGGATTGGTGTTCAACGGCAGCATGACCGTGCGCGCGGGCACCTCACCGTTGTCGATCGCCGTCTGGCTGACACCGACGGTCGCGATCTCCGGGCGCGTGAACACCGCTGAGGCAACGGTTTTCAGGCGAATCGGCTGCACACCCTCACCCAGTGCGTGATACATGGCGATTCGGCCCTGCATGGCCGCTACAGAGGCCAAAGGCAGCAGTCCGGTGCAGTCGCCCGCCGCGTACACACCGGTGGCGGTGGTGCGCGAGACGCGATCGACGCGGAGGTAACCGCCCTTGTCGAGTTCGATGCCGAGACGGGCCAGACCCAGGTTCTGGGTATTGGGGACCGAACCAACCGTCATGAGCGCGTGCGAACCGGTCACCGTGCGACCGTCGGACAGCTTCACCACGATGCCGTCGGCGGTGCGCTCCACCGCGTCCGCGCGGGCGTGCTTGACCAGTTCCACACCGCGTTCGGCGAGCGCGTCCTCCAGCACCAGCGCGGCATCGGCGTCCTCACCGGGCAGCACGCGGTCGCGGCTGGAGACCAGCTTCACCTTCACACCCATCTCGGTGTAGGCCGAGACGAATTCCGCACCGGTGACACCGGAACCGACCACCACCAGGGTTTCGGGCAGCTCTTTGAGGTCATAGAGCTGACGCCAGTTCAGGATTCGCTCACCGTCGGGCTCCGCGCCCTCCAGCACGCGCGGGCTCGCACCGGTGGCGATCAGCACCACCTCGGCCTCGATCACCTGCTGCTGACCATCGGCGAGGGTCGCCTTCACCAGGTGCGTGGCCAGACCGGGGGCCTGATCGATGAGTTCGCCGTACCCGGACAGCACGGTCACCCCGGCGGTCTGCAACTTCACCTTGATATCGGCGGACTGCGCCTGCGCGAGGGCCTTCACACGCGAGTTCACCTCGGCCAGGCGCACCTGCGCCTGCGAGGGATGCACGGTGATGCCGAGATCGCGGGCGCGGCGCAGATCGGTGCGCACGCCGGTGGAGGCGATGAAGGTCTTGGAGGGCACACAGTCCCAGAGCACACAGGCGCCGCCGATGCCGTCACTGTCGATCAGCGTGACGGGCGCGCCGTGCTGTGCGGCCACCAAAGCCGCTTCGTATCCGGCGGGTCCGCCTCCGATGATCGCAATGCGGGTCATTTGTTTCCCTCGCTTCTGGTGGGCAACCGGGATCTCCGGCGCCGCACTAAAACCCTAACGGGCGGTATCCCCACAGCTCCGACCGCGTCTGAAGACAGCTTCGTCACAATTGGCGGGTGCGGTAAATGAGATAAAGGCTGCTCCGGGGTGACCGGTCGGGTTGCACACGAACCGCTGAGGATCGGGATCAGGGGCGGTTGCCCGGGATTGTTCGATACGCTCTAACAGTGCCGATTTACGCCGCCTATGGATCCAACATGGATCCCGAGCAGATGCTCAAGCGCTGTCCGCACTCCCCCGTGTACGGAACCGGCTGGCTGGAGGGTTGGCGCCTGACCTTCGCCGGGGACGACATCGGCTGGGAGGGACCGCTCGCGACCGTGGTCGAGGAGCCCGGATCCCGGGTTTTCGTCGTCCTCTACGACGTCCCGGGTGAGGACGAAGCGAGCCTGGACCGCTGGGAGGGCTCGGACTTCGGCATTCACAAGAAGATCCGCCTCCGCGTCACCCTGAACCAGGGCGCCGCCACCCAGCCCGTGCTGGCCTGGCTCTACGTGCTGGACGCCTACGAAGGCGGCCTACCCTCGGCCCGCTACATCGGCGTCATCGCCGAAGGGGCCGAAAAAGCGGGCGCCCCAAGCGAATACGTGCACGCCCTACGCACCCGCAACAGCAAGAACGTAGGCCCCGGCACCTTCGGCCCCTGAGCCGCCGCCCCACCCGACCATCCCCGAAGGGCCCGCACGCAATGTGCGGGCCCTTCGCCATGTGACAACCAGTTCACGCAAACAACGCCGGGCCGCACCCTCAGGTGCGGCCCGGCGCTTGGTTTTCGGCGGTAACCGCCGGTCAGTAGCCGTTCAGGACGATGTTCGTCATGACTCGGACGCCGACCTCGAGGGCCTTCTCGTCGATGTCGAACGTCGGCTGGTGCAGGTCGAGCTGTTCGCCCTGACCGGACCAGACGCCAAGGCGCGCCATGGCCCCGGGTACCTCCTCGAGGTACCAGGAGAAGTCCTCGCCGCCGCCGGACTGCTGGGTGTCCGCGAGCGCGTCCGGACCGACCTCGCGAATGGCGTCCTCGAACATGCGAACGGCCAGTTCGTCATTCACCACCGGCGGCACGCCGCGCTTGTAGTTGAGCTGCCAGCGCACACCGGTGGGTGCGAGCAGACCCTCGACGATCTCGCGCACCATCGGCTCGAGCAGTGACCAGGTGGCGTGATCGCCGGTGCGGACGGTGCCGGTGAGCATGCCGGTCTGCGGAATCGCGTTGGGCGCCTTGCCCGCCGACACCGCACCCCACACCATGACGGTGCTGGTGCGCGGATCGATGCGACGGCTCAGCAGACCCGGCAGACCGGTGATGACGGTGCCGATGGCGTACACCAGATCGCTGGTGAGATGCGGGCGCGAGGTATGCCCGCCCGGCGAATCCAGCACCAGTTCGACGGTGTCCGCGGCGGAGGTGATGGCCCCCACCCGAATTCCGACGCGGCCGACCTCCAGGCGCGGATCGCAGTGCAGCGCGAACATGCGCGACACGTCCTCCATGGCGCCCGCGGCGACCATATCGATGGCGCCGCCGGGCATGACCTCCTCGGCGGGCTGGAACACCAGCCGCACACCGACCGGCAGGTCCGGAACCTCGGCCAGCGCGAGCGCGGTGCCGAGCAGGATCGTGGTGTGCGCGTCATGCCCGCAGGCGTGCGAGACACCGGGAACCGTGGAAGCGAACGGCAGGCCCGTGTACTCCTGCAGCGGCAGGGCGTCCATATCCGCGCGCAGGCCGATGCGCGGGGTGTCCGGGCCGATATCGCAGATCAGTCCGGTGCCGCCCGGTAGTTTGCGCGGTTCCAGACCGGCCTTCACCAGCCAGGATTCGATGAATTCGGTGGTGCCGAACTCGGTACGGGAGAGCTCCGGATTGGCGTGGATGTGCCGTCGCCAGGACACCAGGTCGTCGGCGTGCTCGGCGAGCCACGCGTCCACCACGTCCCGGCCGCGCATTATGTCGTCCGGTAATCCAGCCATATCCATGTCAACACCCACCGTGCCCATTTCCAAGCCCATATCGACCCCCACCGAGCCGCCTGCCGCGATGCTCGCAGCCTGCGTCGCACGCGTAGCAGCCGAATGCCCCGTGGCTCGCGCAGTGTCGAACGCTGCGCTCGCGTGGCCCGTGGACCGGCCGGTTGTGCTCACCGAATGTCCTCCTGTCGAAGAAACTGCCGTTGCATGACTCGTTCCGACAACCTGTCCCTATGAAATTTGTCGCCTGCGAGTTGTATCGCGGTGCGGGCCAAAGCCGTTGCCCCGTCGATCACAGCCCGGTCGGCGGAGGCGTTCACCGCGGCAGCCGCGAACGCGGGCTGATGCGTCACCGCGCCTCCCGCATCGATCCCGATGACCGGGTGGATGCCGGGGATGACATTGGTGACGTTGCCCATATCCGTGCTGCCCAGCGGGCGTGCGGCCTCGAGTTCCGGGGCTATCGGCTCGCGTCCGAGATCGCGGATCTGCTCGCGATAGGCACACAGTAGTGCGCTGTCGGGAGTCAGCTCGGTATATGTCGGCGCGAGCTTCCGGATTTCGTGGGTACATCCGGTCGCCAGGGCGCCTGCCTCGAAACAGGCCGATGCGCGTTGCATCAGATCATCGAGGGTCGCGGAGTCGACTGCCCGTAGGTAATACAGCAGTTCCGCGTGTCCCGGCACGATATTCGGGGCCACACCGCCCGAGCCGACTATACCGTGCAGCTGTTGCCCGGGGAGGAGATGTTGGCGGAGCAAACCCAAGGCAACTTGCGCGACGGTGACCGCGTCCAGGGCGTTTCGTCCGTATTGCGGCGCGGCGCTGGCATGCGATTCGCGACCCAGATAGGTCACCGACAAATCGGCGAGGGCCAGCGAATGCGCACCGGAGATATCGTCCGGACCCGGATGCACCATGAGCGCCATGGCGATTCCGTCGAAAGCGCCGCGCTCGAGCATGAGGACTTTGCCGCCGCCGCTCTCCTCGGCGGGGGTGCCGAGCAGTTTCACGGTGATGCCGCAGGCGTCCGCGACCGCGGCCAGGCCGAGCGCCGCGCCGACCGCGGACGCGGCAATGATGTTGTGGCCGCAGGCATGTCCGATTTCCGGGAGGGCGTCGTACTCCGCGCAAATACCGACCACCAGGTCACCATGGCCGTAGGTCGCGGAAAAAGCCGTCGGGAGATCGGCGATACCGGACTCGATATGAAATCCGCGCTCGCGCAATGGCTCGATCGTCTTGGCGACGCTGCGAAATTCCTCGAATGCCAACTCGGGCTCGGCGTGAATCGAATGCGACAGCGCCAGCAACTCTTCCCGCGCCGCCGCGATGGCCGAGTCGGCGGCGGCGAACAGCGACGGATCCCCGGGTGCCACGGACGCATTCATCGACGCAGCATGCCATGACGGCAGGGGCGAACCGTACCGACTTATCGGGGGGAATGAATTCCGGTCATCGCCGTTGCGCGATGGTGGCATAAACCACAGTCTTACACTCTTCCGCCGCTCCGCAACCTCTGGACCAGCGGACAGCGTGCCGCCGATAAAAACCGACCGCCCCGCTTATCCGGTCTGGTAAGCGGGGCGGTCGCACATTCTCGATACGGCTCAGCTGGGGCTGAAGCCCAGGTTCTCCGGGGTGGTCTCGACGGCCAGGCCCGCCAGGATGTGCTGGTGCAGGGCGCGCTTGATGACCGGCAGGTTCGGCTTGCGATTGCCCTTGAGCGCGTCGGCCTGCGCGACCGCACCGGCCAGCAATGCCTCGGCGGCCAGTTTGCCGTCCACGATGCCCGCGGCGATGGCGTCATCCGCGCCGTAGCGGCGACCGGTGGTCATGGCCTCGACGGCGACCTGATTGGTGAGGCGGCCGGTGACGAGCGCGTTCATCGCGACCGTGAACGGCATGCCCAGGTGCACCTCGGGCAGGCACCAGAAACCGCGATCCGCGCGCATCAGGCGGAAATCGCAGGAGGTGGCGAGCATCGCGCCCGCGCCGAAGGCGTGGCCGTTCACCGCGGCGATGGTCGGCATCTGGAAGGCCAGCAGGCGGGTGTACAGCGAATGCACCCGGTCCAGGTACCAGCAGTTCCGATCGAAATTGCCGAACAGCCAATCGGTGTCGAGGCCGTTGCTGAAGAACTTGCCGTTCGAGGTGACCACCAGTGCGGCCGGGCCCTCGGACGCCTCGACCTCGTCGAGCAGGGCGTGCACCTCGGTGATCCAGTCCGGGTGGAAGCGGTTCTCGCTGTCGATGTTCTGTCCCTCGGCTCCGAGGTACAGCACGAACACGTCCCCGTCACGCTTCAAATACGGCATGGGTGCAGATTAGCGGGGGCGCGCGACGGCTCCTACTGACGGGTAGCAACTGCGGCGGGGCGCGCCGGGAGCGCGGCGGCGAACCGCGGCGGGCACAGCGAAATTGGGGCGAATACGGCAGGTCGCGGGCGTGACCGAGCGTCCGTGATCGCCTGGGACTAGGGTGGCAGACATGCTAGCCGAGCAGGCCGCTCAGGCCATCGCGGAACGAACGGGTATCGAGCGTCACCGGGTCGCGGTGATTCTCGGATCGGGCTGGCAGGAAGCCGCCCTCGAAATCGGGGAACCGGCGAGCACCATCCCCATGGGTGAGGTGCCGGGGTTCGGATCGCCGACCGCGCAGGGACATCAGGGGACCATTCACTCGGTCGTGGTGAACGATTCGCCGGTGCTGCTGCTCATGGGGCGACAGCATCTCTACGAAGGCCATGAGCCCGCACAGGTCGTGCACAACGTGCGCACCGCGCTGGCCGCGGGCGCGGAGACCGTGCTGCTCACCAATGCCGCCGGTGGCATCCGCGATGATCTGCACGTGGGCGAACCGGTGCTGATCAGCGATCACCTGAATCTCACCCTGCGCACCCCCATCGCGGGTGCCAACTTCGTCGACCTGGTCGATGCCTGGGATCCCGAATTGCGTGCCCTCGCAAGGGAAGTCGACCCCAGCCTGACCGAAGGCGTGTACGCGGGCCTGACCGGTCCGCAGTACGAGACACCCGCCGAGATCCGCTGGCTGCGCACCATCGGCGCGGATCTGGTCGGCATGTCCACCGTGCTCGAGGCCATCGCCGCACGCGAGGGCGGGGCCAAGGTGCTCGGCATTTCGCTGGTCACCAATCTGGCCGCGGGCGTCACCGGGGCGCACCTCTCACACGCCGAAGTGCTGGCCGAAGGCCACGCCGCCGCACCGCGATTGGGCAAACTGCTGCGCGGAGTACTGGAACGCCTGTAATCGGGTAACCGCACGCCGGAAGGCGGAACCGTCCGCCGCGCGCGGCCCTGTCGCTCACCCCGCGCCATGGCCGGACGGCCCGCGGAACCCGGACGACCCGGACCGCGGAACGGCTGAGCATCGCCGGGAACGCTGCCCGGCCGCGCGGCAGGAACGACATCAGGAGGCGCACATGCTGCGATTCGGCACCGCTGGACTACGCGGACCGCTGCAAGAGGGTCCCGACGGGATGAATGTCGACACGGTGTCGCAGGCCAGCGCGGGCATCGCCGACTGGCTCCGAAATCGCTGCCTCGGCGGCGGATTGGTGATCGTGGGCCGCGACGCCCGGCACGGCTCCGCCGAATTCGCGCTCGCCACAGCCGAAGTCTTCGCCGCCGCCGGATTCACGGTCCTCGAACTCCCCCGCCCGCTCCCCACCCCCATCGTGGCGTACGCCGTGCGCGCCCTGGGAGCCGTTGCGGGCGTACAGATCACCGCCTCGCACAACCCCGCCACCGATAACGGCTACAAGCTCTACCTCGACGGCGGCTCCCAACTCGTCCCACCCGCCGACGCCGAAATCGAACGCTGCATCGACACCGTCACCGGCACCATCCCTCGCAAAGACGCCGCCGCCACCGCCCCCAACCCCTCGATCCTCGGCCTCCCCGCCGCAGCGACCATCACCGATATGGGCGAGGAAATCGTCCATCGCTACCTCGCCCGAGTCGCCGAACTCCCGGGGCGCATAGGCGGTTCCGGTGATCGCGCCGATATTCGCATCGCACTGACCGCCATGCACGGGGTCGGTGGCGAGCTCGCGACAGCGGCGCTGCGGGCGGCCGGGTTCGGTGAGGTGCTGGTCGTATCCGAGCAGTTCGCACCGGATCCGGACTTCCCCACCGTGTCGTTCCCGAATCCGGAGGAGCCGGGGGCCTCGGATCGGTTGCTGGACTTGGCCGAACGACTCGACGCGGATATCGCCATCGCGCTGGACCCCGACGCCGATCGCTGCGCCGTGGGCGTGCGCGGGTCGAACGGCTGGCGCATGCTGCGCGGCGATGAGACCGGCGTTCTGCTCGGCGATTTCGTATTGCGCACCGCCGCACCGGATTCCCTGGTGGCCACCACGATCGTGTCCTCGCGCCTGCTGAGCAAGCTGGCCCCGGCGCGCGGAGCCCGCTACGCCGAAACCCTCACCGGCTTCAAATGGCTGGCGCGCGCCGGCGACGGCCTGGTCTACGCCTACGAGGAAGCCATCGGCCACTGCGTCGACCCGTCGACCGTCCGCGACAAGGACGGCATCTCGGCGGCGGTCCTCGCGGCCGACCTGATAGCCCAGCTGAAAGCCCAGGGCCGCACCGTCGATGACGCCCTCGACGCCCTCGCGATCGAATTCGGCGTCCACGCGGGCGACCAGATCTCCCTGCGCCTGGCCGACGCCGCCGAAGCCGCCAAGGTGGTGGAACGCCTGCGCGAAACACCCCCCGCCGAAATCGCGGGCGAAAAGGTGACCTGCGTCGACATGTCCCAACTCCGCGGCCAAATGCGCACCGACGCACTCGTTTTCGAGGGCGACTCCCTCCGCGTAGTCATCCGCCCCTCCGGCACCGAACCGAAACTCAAATGCTACGTCGAGGTAGTCCAGCCGGTCCCCACACCGGAGGATCTGCCAGCAGCGAAAGCCACTGCCGCACAGCAACTCTCCGAGATCCGCGCCTTCTGCGAGAAACTGTGAGCGAAGTGCCCGTCCCGCACTGCACCCAGTGCGGGGGTACGGATCTGGAGCCGGGGTTCATCGATGAGAACGCGACCGTCGGGTACACGCGGTGGACCGAGGGGGCGTTGGAGATGGGGGCGCTCGGCAATGCGAAGCGTAGGGGGCGGGAGCGGTTCGCTATACACGCGTTCCGGTGCATCGGGTGCGGGCACCTGGAGTTGTTCGTTCGGAGGTGATCCGGGAAATCCGCCGGGGTGGCGGGATTTCCCGGCCGTGGGAACGAATTCGGTTCAGCGGGGGCCGAATTGGCGGTCGCCGGCGTCGCCGAGGCCGGGGACGATGTAGGCGTCGGAGTTGAGGCCGCGGTCGATGGAGGCGGTGACCAGGCGGATGGGGTGGCCTGATTTCTCCAGGGCGGCAATGCCTTCGGGGGCGGCGACGACGCAGATGACGGTGATGTCGCGGGCATTGCGGGTGGCGAGCAGGTCCAGGGTGAAGACCATGGAGCCGCCGGTGGCGAGCATGGGATCCAGCACGATGACCGGGGTGGTGGATAAGTCCTCGGGCAGGGATTCCATGTACGGGGTGGGCTGGTGGGTTTCCTCGTCGCGGGCCACGCCGACGAAGCCGATGCGGGCGTCGGGGATGAGGTTCTCGGCGGTTTCGACCATGCCGAGCCCGGCGCGCAGGACCGGGACGAGCAGCGGCGGGGACGCCAGGCAGGTGCCCTCGGCGGCGGCCACGGGGGTCGCGATCGGGAAACGGGTGACGGGGGCGTCGCGCATGGCCTCGTAGACCAGCAGACCGGTCAGATCGCGAAGCGCCGCTCGGAAGGTGGGGTTGGTGGTGCGCGCATCGCGCATGGTGGTCAGCAATGCGGCAGCGAGCGGGTGGTCCACGATGTCAGTGCGCATAGGAAAACGATAGGTCAGCCCAGCGATTCGAGGATACGGCCGCCCGAATTCCATGCCCGGCGGAACCGAATTCACCCGCCCTCCGTCCAATCTTTTGCAGGACGTAATCAGCCAGCGACCGGCACGATGGGGGCATCCATGCACCGGATCACGATCGATCCAGCAGGTCTCACCGAGTACGCGACGACGGCCGCCGCGATGGCCGCGACCCTCGCCACCGCGACCGTCCGCGCCACCGCCGCCGACCCGCTCCTACTCGCCTCCGCCCTCGGCCTCATCGGCGCGGACTTCCTCACCACGTATCGCGCCGCGCACACCACGCACCTGACCGCCCTGGCGGATCTCACCACCGTCCTGGCGAGCCTCGGCGCGGCGACCATCGGCGCGGAGACCGCGTACTCGACGACCGACACCGCCTACGCGACAGCGTTGCGCGCGCACAGCCGAGAGGTGGACGCATGAGCGCCGATGCCTCCGGATCGATCATCGGTCGGCCGATCCGCGCGGTGCGCAAAGGGCCGAGGTCATGAGCCCCGGGCCGGACATATCGGGGCTGGCGCAGCCGATCGTGGAGTTGCTGGCCGGTTTCGGATCCGGTGAGGTGACCTCCGCCGGGACGGCACTGCGCGAAGCGTCGGGCACGGCGGACGAGACCCACGCGACGGGGCGAGCCGCGATCAACGCGATGTACCCGAGTTGGAATGGACGCGGCGGGGACGCGGCCATGGACAAGGCACTTCAGGCGCAGACGGGTGTCGCGACCGTCTCCGATCGCGGCGAGCGAATGGCCATCGTGCTGGATCGCGTCGAGACGGAGGTCGCGGCGGGACGGCGCGAGGTGGCGGAGATTCTGCGGTCATTCCTCGCGAAGGTCGATGCGGTAGCGGCGGCGGGGTTCAGTCCCGCGGCGCTGGCCCTGCTCGTCGGCGCGGCCATCGATCATGTGGGTCAGGCGCTGCGCGTGGTGGAGCGGGTGCGAGCCGAACTCGAGGCCGATGACGCCGCCATGCGCGAATTGGTCACGCCGCCAAAGACTCCGGCCCCGGCCGCGCTCGCGCCCGAGAAGACCGATGCGCCGCAGGTCTCGCCCGCCGCGACGGTCGTGCCCGCGAGTACCGAATCCACGAGGCAGATCGGGTCCGCGGTGCTGCCCTCCGGCGGCCGGACACTCGAATCCGGCGCTTCGATGCTGACCGGTTTATCCACAACCGCCGCGTCCGTGGGTGATTCGCCGTCGACCGGTTCGCATCGCCCCCGGCACCCCACCGCCGACACCCGCCCCACCGGGACCGGGGTGAAGCTGACCCTGCCGGACGGCAGTACCGTGGAGGCCCCGAACCAGCAGGCCGCCGATGCGGTGCGCAATGCGCTGAGCGCGGTCGGAACGCCCTACGTGTGGGGCGGCACCACGCCCGGTTCGGGTCTGGATTGCAGTGGTTTGACGCAGTGGGCGTACGCGCAGGCCGGGGTTCCGCTGCCGCGTTTGGCACAGGAACAGGGCTTCGGCCACACCCAGATCGGTCCAGGGGACTTGATGCCCGGGGATCTGGCGGTATGGGACGGCCATGTGGCGATGGTGATCGGCAACGGTCAATTGGTGGAGGCGGGCGATCCCGTCCAGACGGGTCCGATTCGAACGGAGAACAGCGGTATGAATTTCCTCGGCTTCTACAGGCCCACAGCATGAGCGAGATCCCCAAGGTCACCGTGGCCGCGAGCGCCAATCGCGCGGGCACCGTCACCGTGCACGCCACCGACCAGGGCCTGCCGGTGGAGATCCGCTTCGAGCGGAGTGAATACCGTTACGGCGCACAGGCTCTGGCGGACGAGATCCTGCGCCTGACCAAGCGCTCGGCCATCGCCGCCCAATCCCGCCGCCGCGAACTGCTCGCCGAGGCCGGGCTGCCGGCCGAAGCACTGGACCGGCTCGGCCTGCCCACCCGGCAGGCCGCCGTCGATGCCCTCGATCGCCTCGACGATGCCGATACCGGCCCGGCGAACTGGCTGCGGAACTCATGAGCGCCGAGATGGACGCGCTGGTCAACGGCGTCACCAACCAGCTCGAAGCCCTCGAATCGGCCCTCGCCGGATTGCACGCGGTGCGCGGCGGATTCACCAGCGAGGACCGTTCGGTCACCGCCGAAGTGGACGGTGACGGCGCGCTGACGGGCCTCTGGCTGGCCGAATCGGTGACCTCCCGCCCACCCGCCGAGGTGTCCCGATTGGTGCTGTGGGCCTGTCGTCAGGCCGCCGCGCAAGCGACCGAGCAACGCGCCGAAATCCTCACCGGATTGAACCGGTCTCTCGCCCCGGGAAATGTTGGGGGCGACCCGGATAGTGCCAAGAGCGACCACTAGATAGGCTTCCGGTCATGGCTTCTGGAGACATCGTCCCGATCGCGCTCGGCCTGACCAAAGGCGATCTCGTCACCCTGTGGGCACCGCGCTGGCGAGACGGCGACGATGAGTGGCAGGCATTCCTCGGCCACGAGGAGGATCTCTACGGTTTCGACTCCGTAGCGGAGCTGGCCGCGTTCATCCGGACCAATGCCGAGAACGATCTCGTCGACCATCCCGCGTGGAAGATCATCGCTGGTCTGTCGGCCGCCGAACTGGAGCCGGAGGAGCAGTACGTCTTCGATCTGGTCGGCGTGCCCGAGCTGGCCGCGGACGATCCGGATCCGGAGATCCTGTCCGAGCTCGAGGAGACCCTCGAGATGGTCCGCAATATCGGCGACGTCTGCGAACTCGACGTCGTCAACAAGTTCTTCGGCTCGCATCCGGTGCTGGGCGCGCTCGCCACCGGCGTGAGCAATTTCGCCGGTAAGGAAGGCGAGGAGCTGTGGGATTCCATCGGCTCGGCGATCAACAAGGACTGGGACGCGGTCCTGGACGCCATCGACTCGGTGGTGGAGATCCCGGATGTGGACGCGGACGCGGTGGCCGTCGCCGAGGCGGAACTGCTTGCGGCGGAAGAGAACATCGTCGACGCTGAGGATGCCGCCGATACCGATGAGGATATCGAGCCGGTCGATCTCGACGAAGAGGATGAGGACGAAGAGGACGAGGAGCTCTCGTTCTGGCATGAGGTCGGCATCGACCCGGTCAAGATCGTCACCTCCGAGGGCACCTGGTTCACGCTGCGCTGCTACGTGGACGATGAGCCGATCTTCCTCGGCAAGGACGGGTCCATCACCGTGTTCGGTTCCGAGCGCGCGCTGGCCCGCTACCTCGCCGACGATCACGAGCACGATCTGGTGCGGGTGAGCACCTACGGCGATATCCAGACCGCCGCGGTCGACGGCGGCCTCGAGGTCGAGGTCGACGAGGAGAACGTCTACGTGCTGCCCGGCCTGGCCGACGATCTGGCCGAGGGCCCGCAGGCGGTGGATACCGACCAGCTCGACCTCGCGGTCGAATTATTCACCGACGCAGCCGATTACGCCGACGAGAACAATGTCGAGACCGCGCTGGCGGTGTCGTCCCCGCTCGGCTGGTACGTGTCCTACCTGCTGAACCCGGACCCGAGCCGGATGGCCCCGAACCCGCCGTTCAAGGCCGAAGCCGATGCCTGGCGCGCCCTGGAAGAGGCTTTCGAGAACCGCCTCAGCAAGGCGTAACCGCCCCGCCATCGCGGCATGAACCACCCGTCATCCCGGCATGAACCACCCGTCATCCCGGCATGAACCACCCGTCATCCCGGCATGCTTCTTGGCCGGGATCCACACCGCCGCAGTGGATCCCGGCCAAAAGCGCGCCGGGATGACGGGGGGTGCGCTCAACCGAGCAGCACCGCGTAGCCCGGCTTGATGACCTCGTCGATGATGCGCAGCCGCTCCGGGAACGGGATGAACGCGGACTTCATCGCATTGATGGTGAACCGCTCCAGATCGCTCCAGCCGTAGCCGAAGGTCTGCACCAGTTTGTGCATCTCCTCGCTCATGCTGGTGTCGCTCATCAACCGGTTGTCGGTATTGACGGTGACCCGGAAGCGCAGGCGCGCAAGCAAATCGAACGGATGCTTGTCGAGCGAGGGCACCGCCCCGGTCTGCACATTCGACGACGGACAGAGTTCGAGCGGAATTCGCATGTCCCGCACGTAATTCGCGACCAGTCCGAGTTTCGGGCCTTCCGGCGAATCGGTGATGTCATCGGTGATGCGCACCCCGTGCCCGAGTCGATCGCAGCCGCAAAAGGCAAGCGCCTCATGGATACTCGGCAACCCGAACGCCTCACCCGCGTGAATGGTGAAGTGCGCGCTATTGGCTCGCATGTATTCGAACGCGTCGAGGTGCCGGGTGGGAGGGTACCCGGCTTCCGCGCCCGCGATATCGAAGCCGCCGACGCCGCGATCGCGCCAGCGCACGGTCAATTCGGCGATCTCCCGGGAACGCGCCGCATGCCGCATGGCGGTGAGCAGGCAGACCACCCGGATCGGGGTGCCCGCCGCGGCGGCCAAAGCCTCGCCTTCGCGGAAGCCCTCGATGGTGTACTGCACCACCTCGTCGAGGGTGAGCCCGTTCTCCAGATGCTGTTCCGGCGCGAAGCGCGATTCGGCGTACACGACCCCGTCGGCGGCGAGGTCCACCGCGCATTCGCGCGCGACGCGGCGCAGACCCTCGGGCGTCTGCATGACGGCGACGGTGTGCGCGAAGGTTTCCAGATAGCGTTCCAGCGAGCCGCTGTCGGCGGCGTCGCGGAACCAATTGCCGAGCGTTTCGGCGTCACCAGCCGGTAGCTGGTCGTATCCGCAGTCGCGGGCGAGCTCGAGCACGGTCGCGGGACGCAGCCCGCCGTCGAGGTGATCGTGCAGGACCGCCTTCGGCGCCTGGCGGATGGAAGCGAGGGTGAGGGGCGTCGGTCCAGTCATGTAGAAACGGTAGCCGCATTCCCGTTCTGCGGCATGGTAGTTCGCCTGTGTGCACCCTCTCGTAGGCGTGTCGTTGCCCACCCGTTGCTAGGTACGGTGGCGATCTTCACCCGGGTGCGCGCGCGAATCCCCGGGCCGCCCCGCGTGATTGCGCGACGGCGGTCGGCGGGACGGGTCAGTACCCGCAGGCGACGCCGTTCCCGTCCGGATCCAGCTGACGCGTATACCCGGGTTGTCCGGCCAGCAGCGGAGCCTTGCCCTGCGCCCGCACCTGCTCGCAGTTCACGTAGTACGGATACGGCGCGGCCTGCGAGGAGGGCGGCGGGGTGTTGTTGATCCGCGGTTCGGCGGAGGCGACCGCGGGCAGCACCGCGGTGCACGCGATCGCGCCCAGACAGGCCATCGAAACGCGTAATCGGAAATCGCTTCTATGCTTCACGATCCCAGGCTAGGCCGATCTTCGATGACCCGCCCAGGTCCAGGTCAAGCGCCCACTATGCACACTCCCCCGTCATCCCGGCGCGTTTTTGGCCGGGATCCACACATCGAGGGGATGCCGGACCGGTGTGGATCCCGGCCAAAAGCATGCCGGGATGACGGGGTTGATGACGAGGGCTGGGCTTACGACGCGGTGATGCGGCCCAGGACCAGGGGGCCGAAGGGTTCGTCGGTCTCGCCGATGTCGTAGGAGTCGCGCAGGGTCTCGAGGGCGACGGGGATGGCCTCCGGGGTGTCGGTGTGCAGGGTGAGCAGGGGTTCGCCCGCGGTGACGGAATCGCCTTCCTTGGCGTGCATTTCGATGCCCGCGCCGGGCTGGACCGCATCGCCCTGGCGGGCACGGCCCGCACCGAGTTGCCAGGCGGCGATGCCGACGTCGAGCGCGTCGAGCCGAATCAGGGTGCCGGACAGCGGGGCTCGCAGGATTTCGGTGTGCCGGGCGGTGGGCAGCGGCGCCTCGGGGTTGCCGCCCTGGGCGGTGATCATGGCGCGCCAGTGGTCCATGGCGCGGCCGTCGGCGAGCGCGTCGGCCGGGTCGATGCCGTCGATTCCGGCCTGCGCCAGCATCTCCCGGGCCAGCACGAGCGTGAGTTCGACCACGTCCGCGGGTCCGCCGCCGGCCAGCACCTCGAGCGATTCGGCCACCTCGAGGGCGTTTCCGGCGGTGCGCCCGAGCGGGGTGTCCATGGCCGTGAGCAACGCCACGGTGCGCACGCCCGCGTCGGTGCCGAGTTCGACCATGGCGGTGGCCAATTCGCGCGCCTGGCTCAGCTCCTTCAGGAACGCCCCGCGCCCGACCTTCACATCGAGCACCAGCGCACCGGTGCCCTCGGCGATCTTCTTGCTCATGATGGAGCTGGCGATCAGCGGGATGGATTCGACGGTCCCGGTGACATCGCGCAACGCGTAGAGCCGCTTATCGGCCGGAGCCAGGTCCGCGCCCGCCGCGCAGACCACCGCGCCGATGGCCGGATCGGCCAGCATCTCCCGCATTCGCTCGACCGAAATATCGGCCTGCCAGCCCGAAATGGCCTCGAGCTTGTCCAAAGTGCCGCCGGTGTGGCCCAATCCGCGCCCGGACAGCTGCGGCACCGCCGCACCGCAGGCCGCGACCAGCGGCGACAGCGGCAGCGTGATCTTGTCCCCCACGCCGCCGGTGGAGTGCTTGTCCACGGTGGGCCGGGTCAAATCGCTGAAGTCCAGGCGTTTTCCGGAGTCGATCATGGCGGCGGTCCAGCGCGCGGTCTCGCGTCTGCTCATACCGCGCCACACGATCGCCATGGCCAGCGCCGACATCTGCTCATCCGCGATCTCGCCGCGGGTGAAGGCGTCCACCACCCAATCGATTTGCGCGTCGCTGAGTTCGCCGCCGTCGCGCTTGGCCCGGATCACCGCTACCGCCGAGTGCACACTCATGGACGCAACACTTCCATGTGCGAGCTACCGCTGCCCGGCTTCCAGGTCGTCGGGTCCGAAGGCGTCGGGCAGCAGGTTGCTCAGCGGTACCGGTGCGCCGCGATGATCGATGACGACGTCGCCGCCGCCGTGTTCGAACAGCAGCTGCCGGCAGCGTCCGCACGGCATCAGGATTTCGCCCCGCGAATCGCAGACCGAGACCGCCGCGAGTCGTCCGCCACCGGACGAAATCAAGTTACCGACCAGTACACATTCGGCGCAGAGGCCCAAACCGTATGAGATATTTTCCACATTGCAGCCGCTCACCACGCGCCCGTCAACGGTGAGAGCAGCGGCGCCGACGGGGAATCTGGAGTAGGGCGCATAGGCATTCTGCATTACTTCGAAAGCGTTGCGGCGCAGGGTATTCCAGTCAATATCCGACATATCGGACCATCCTTCCATGCCCATGCGGGAACCCGCCTGAAACGCCCCGAACGACACCCCGAAAATCAGGAAAGGCAAACCTAACTCAGCAATTTCAAGGCCAACGAGCGGCACGCCGAATTAGTTCCGGAAGATGGCTGGGATTAGAGTTCAGAACAGATCGGTTCAGGTTCCCGACTGCGGGCCTGCAGCACTGCCACCGGACGTCATTCCGGCCGTGAGCTGGTGTTATTCGACAGTCCAATGGCTCCGCGCCGGATCTGACCGGGTCCATCAACGACGTTGGAGGCACCGCACTCTATGACCACGCTAGAAGCTCCGGCCAAGCCGAAGCGGACCCTGTACCGAGGCGACCCCGGCATGTGGTCCTGGGCTCTGCACCGCATCACCGGCGTAACCATCTTCTTCTTCCTGTTCGTCCACGTGCTCGACACCGCCCTGGTGCGCGTCAGCCCGGACACCTACGACCAGGCGATCGAGACCTACAAGAACCCCGTCGTCGCCCTCATGGAGATGGGCCTCGTTGTCTGCGTGCTCTTCCACGCGTTCAACGGCGTCCGGGTCATCCTTGTCGACTTCTGGTCGAAGGGCCCCCGCTACCAGCGCCAGATGCTCTGGATCGTGCTCGCGATCTGGATTGTCGTCGCGGGCGCCGGGATCGGCCGCCAGCTCTTCTACCTGCTGACGAATTGAGCCACTGACCATGACCGCACCTGTTCTCGGTAAGTCCTACGACCGCCCCGCCAGCCTGGACGCCCCGCGCGCTCCCCGGCGCGCCGGCGGCAATAACTTCGAGAAGTACGCGTGGCTGTTCATGCGCTTCTCCGGCCTGCTGCTCATCGTCCTGGTCATCGGCCATATGACGATCATGCTGATGCTGGACGGCGGCGTGCACCGGCTCAACTTCGCCTTCGTCGCCGGCCGCTGGGCCTCGCCGTTCTGGCAGATCTGGGATCTGACCATGCTGTGGCTGGCGCAGCTGCACGGCGGCAACGGCCTGCGCACCGTCATCGACGATTACGCGCGCAAGGATTCCACCCGCTTCTGGCTGAAGACCGCCCTGGTCATCTCCATGATTCTCGTCGTGGTGACCGGCACGTACGTGATCTTCACCTTCGACCCCAACATCAGTTAGGAACAGGCAGCCTCCGATGAGTGAATCTCGACCGATTCAGGAGCACCGCTACGACGTCGTGATCGTCGGTGCCGGTGGCGCTGGCATGCGCGCGGCGATCGAGTCCGGGCCCCGCGTCCGGACCGCTGTCCTGACCAAGCTCTACCCGACCCGCAGCCACACCGGCGCGGCGCAGGGCGGCATGTGCGCCGCGCTCGCGAACGTGGAAGAGGACAACTGGGAGTGGCACACCTTCGACACCGTCAAGGGTGGTGACTACCTGGTCGACCAGGACGCCGCGGAGATCATGGCCAAGGAAGCCATCGACGCCGTGCTCGACCTGGAGAAGATGGGCCTGCCGTTCAACCGCACGCCCGAGGGCAAGATCGACCAGCGTCGCTTCGGCGGTCACACCCGTGACCACGGCAAGGCCCCGGTTCGCCGCGCGTGCTACGCCGCCGACCGCACCGGTCACATGATCCTGCAGACGCTGTACCAGAACTGCGTCAAGCACAACGTGGAGTTCTACAACGAGTTCTACGTGCTCGACCTGATCATGTCCGGCACCGCCGCGACCGGCGTGGTCGCCTACGAGCTGGCCACCGGCGAGATCCACGTCTTCCACGCGAAGTCGATCATCTTCGCCACCGGTGGTTCGGGCCGCATGTACAAGACCACCTCCAATGCCCACACCCTCACCGGTGACGGTATGGCGATCGTGTTCCGCAAGGGACTTCCGCTGGAGGACATGGAGTTCCACCAGTTCCATCCGACAGGCCTCGCGGGTCTGGGCATCCTCATCTCCGAGGCGGTCCGCGGCGAGGGCGGCATTCTGCGCAACGCCTCGGGTGAACGGTTCATGGAGCGCTACGCCCCCACCATCAAGGACCTCGCACCGCGTGACATCGTCGCGCGCTCGATGGTGCTCGAGGTGCTCGAGGGCCGCGGCGCCGGACCGAACAAGGATTACGTCTACATCGACGTGACCCACCTCGGCGAGGACGTGCTCGAGGAGAAGCTCCCCGACATCACCGAATTCGCGCGCACCTACCTGGGCGTCGACCCGGTGACCGAACTGGTTCCGGTCATGCCGACCTGCCACTACGTCATGGGCGGCATCCCGACCCGCATTCGCGGAGAGGTACTGCGCAACAACACCGATGTGGTCCCCGGCCTGTACGCGGCCGGTGAGTGCGCGTGCGTGTCCGTGCACGGCTCGAACCGCCTGGGCACCAACTCGCTGCTGGACATCAACGTGTTCGGCCGCCGCGCGGGCATCGCCGCCGCCGAATACGCCGCCCGCACCGAATTCGTCGAGCTCCCGGAGAGCCCGGCGCAGATGGTGCAGGACTGGCTGGCGCTGATCCTGTCCGACCACGGCAATGAGCGCGTGGCCGACATCCGCACCGAACTGCAGTACACGATGGATATGAACGCCGCCGTGTTCCGCACCGAGGACACCCTCAAGCAGGCGCTGACCGATGTGCACGCGCTCAAGGAGCGGTACACCCGGATCACCGTGCAGGACAAGGGCAAGCGCTACAACAGCGATCTGCTCGAAGCCGTCGAGCTCGGCTTCCTGCTGGAGCTCGCCGAGGTCACGGTCGTCGGCGCGCTCAACCGCAAGGAATCGCGCGGCGGCCACGCCCGCGACGACTACCCGGACCGCGACGACACCAACTACATGCGCCACACCATGGCCTACAAGACCGGCCCGGAGCTGATCTCGGACATCCGGCTGGACTACAAGCCGGTGGTGCAGACCCGTTACGAGCCGATGGAGCGTAAGTACTGATGACTGCTGTCGCTGAAACGCCGCAGAAGGCCGCTCCGGTGCCGGAAGGCTCCGTGCTGATCAATGTCAAGATCGCGCGGTTCAACCCGGAGGACGGCCAGGGCCAGCGCTGGGACGAGTTCAAGGTGCCGGTGCTCCCCACCGACCGGTTCCTGAACGTGCTGATCTACATCAAGTCCTACCTGGACGGCACGCTCACCTTCCGGCGCTCCTGTGCGCACGGCGTGTGTGGCTCCGATGCCATGCGCATCAACGGCGTCAACCGCCTGGCGTGCAAGATCCTCATGAAGGACATGCTGCCCAAGAACGGCAAGGACATCACCGTCACCGTCGAACCCATCCGCGGCCTGCCCGTGGAGAAGGATCTCGTGGTGGACATGGAGCCGTTCTTCGACGCGTTCAAGGCGGTGAAGCCGTACCTGATCACCACGGGTAACGAGCCCACCTACGAGCGCATCCAGTCCCAGCACGACCGGGCGCGCTTCGATGACACCACCAAGTGCATCCTGTGCGCCTGCTGCACCACCTCGTGCCCCGTGTACTGGAGTGACGGCAGCTACTTCGGCCCGGCCGCGATCGTGAACGCGCACCGCTTCATCTTCGACAGCCGTGACGAGGGCGCTCGTGAGCGCCTGGACATCCTGAACGATGTCGAGGGTGTGTGGCGCTGCCGCACCACCTTCAACTGCACTGACGCGTGCCCCCGTGGCATCGAGGTCACCAAGGCGATCCAGGAAGTCAAGCGCGCCCTGCTGTTCGCCCGGTAATAAGCCGAAACATGAAGAACGCCCGCATCATTCGATGCGGGCGTTCTTCGTTTGTCCCCCGGAATGCTCAGTGGCAGCGGGCGTAGCCCGAGCCGGTGGGGCGGCAGTGCAGCAGGCGGATTTCGTCGGCGGTGGCGGTGGGGGCGACCGAGGTGGTGTCATCGGTCTGGCTGACCTGGGTGGGCTGATCCAGCGGAATGCCTTCGGCCATGGCGGAACCCGCGCCGATGGGCGAGAGCATCGCGACCGCAGCCGCACCGACGATGAACAGACCTGCGCGACGCACCGAGATCGACATGATGGAGTACCTTCCGTTCCCACTCCCCCTTGGGAGTTCGTTGGAAAGATCATGTCCGGCGGACCTTAACGACCATCGGGGTAAATTCTTAAAAACGATGTGGCCCCGGCTGTTACGTCTGGAACGCCGCCAGCGATTCCCACGACCAGGTGAGCGTGCCCGCCGCCAGATCCGCGATAACGCCCTCCAGCCAACGCAATTCGGCCGCGGCGACGGCGCGTTGATATTCGTCTTCCAGGGTGACGATCCGGGGTAGCCCGAACTGCGCGGATTGTGCAGCGTCGGAATCGATTTCAGCGATGCGAGTGCGCACGGCGGCGGCCCGGTTCGACAGTTCGGCGCGGGCCCGCTCCGGTCCCATGAGCATCAGGAACGACAGTGCCGCGGGGAATTCCGGGAATTCGTTGCGCGGCAACGCGACCATCTCGGTCAGCCACGTCATGAACGCCTCGCGGCCCGCATCGGTGATCTCGTACACGGTGCGCTCCGGGTACTGCTGATCGCGCCCGGTCTCGCGCACCGTCACCAGTCCGGCCTCCTGCAATCGCGCGATGGTCTTGTACAGCCCCGCCCGCTGCCCCACGTTCACGACCTTGTCCTTGCCCCACTCCTTGATGCGGCGCTGGATGGCGTAGGGGTGCATCGGCTCCATATGCAGGATGCCGAGCAGCGCCAGCGCCAGGGGCGAGCGTTTGAACTGCGGCGATGCTGTCATATCCGCATCCTACTGGGTTCCGGACAACTAGATTTCCAGAAACTAGTTGCCAAGAAACTAGTCTCCGTGCAACTATTGAGGAGCAGGCGAACCCGACCCGCTCCACCGCACCGAAAGGCAGCGAAATGAACACCACCACCCGCATCCACACCGATCACGGCACCACCAAGCGCCTCGGCGATTGGACCGCCGAGAAGCATTTCGAGGTCAAGGCCCGCTACGGCAGCGTGGTCATCGATCTGCGCTCGCCGCTCATCGAGGGCGAGGACGAGATCGTGGTGCACGCCGATCTGGACCACGCCATGGTCAAGCTGCTGGTGCCGGACGACGCGGTCATCGACCAGTCCGAACTGGAGTGGACCGGTCGCGGCCGGGTCAAGGACTTCACCCGTCCCGCAACCGCTTCCGGCCGCGTCATCCGGCTGACCGGTGCGGTCCGCAGCGGTGAGTTCCGCGTGCACCGCGGCGGTATCGCCGTGCTGTCGGCGCTGTTCAGCCGCGAGTTCATCGAGGATGCCCGCCGGGCCAACCGCGAGGGCCGCACCCCGACCCTGGTCGATCCGGCCAACGCGCCCCGCTGAGCGATAACCCGATCGAAGGCCGCCCGCACTGCAATGCGGGCGGCCTTCGCCGTTCCAGGCGCACCGTCCGTGCGGCACGGGAGGCGGGTGCAATCCGGGCCATTGGGCGCGCTGCACACCGGCCGGCGGTAAGGCAGCCGTCGACTCACCTACGAGGCCCGTTCAGCTTGGCAATTTGCTCAGCTGAGCGGGCATTTGTTGTCTGAATCACACGGTGGTGATTGCATCAGGTCATGTTCACCGAGGGTCAGCTGTACTCGCCGGTCACCCAGGGCGATGACGGCAATGTGCTGGTGCATCTGAGCGATGAGCATCCCGGCGTGCACGATCTCGAGTACCGCGCGCGCCGCAATGCGATCGCGGCGATGGCGTTGAAGCACCGTGCGGGCGAGCCGGTGCCGCAGGTCGATTACACCGAGGAAGAGCAGCAGGTGTGGCGGATCGTCTCCGCCGAACTGGCGTTCAAGCGCGCGAAGTACGCCTGCACCGAGGTGGTGGAGGCGGCCGATCGGCTGAATCTGCCCACCGATCACATTCCGCAGCTGGACGAGGTGTCCGCGAAGCTGTTCCCGCGCACCGGATTCCGTTACGCACCCGCCGCCGGGCTGGTGCCGCTTCGGGAATTCTTCGGTTCCTTCGCGGATCGGATCTTCCACTCCACCCAGTACATTCGGCATCATTCCGCGCCGCTGTACACCCCGGAACCGGACGCCGTGCACGAAATCCTGGGCCATGCCAATCAATTGGCGAGTCCGCGCTTCGCGGCCCTGTACGAAACGGTGGGCGCGGCGGTGCAGCGGCTCGAGACCGAGCGCGCGTTGAAGTTCCTGGCCGATGTGTTCTGGTTCTCGCTGGAATTCGGCGTGGTCCGGGAGGACAACGAAGTGCGCTGTTACGGAGCCGGTTTGCTGTCCTCCTTCGGTGAGATCGAGGAATTCCGCGGAGCCCTGTTGCGCCCGTTGAACATTCGGGAGATGGGCACCGCCGTCTACGACATCACGCACTATCAGCCGATCCTGTACTGCGCGCGCTCGATCACCGAGATCGAGGATGTGGTGGGCGGTTTCTTCGCGACCGTGAACGACGAGTCGGTGGCGGAGCTGACCGGGCAACCGGTCTAGATGCGCATCCCCGATTCCAGGAAGCTGATCACCCGCACGATCTGCTCCTGACTGAACGGTTCCTCCCCGATCAGCGCGAACATGGCTCCGGTGAGCGCGCCCACCAGGGCCCGCACCTCGAAATCGGTGTCGTCACGCCCCAGTCGCCGTGCGACGATCCCGGACATGAGGGTGATATTGCGCTCGAACTCCCTGGTCACCGCACCGCGCAACTCCGGCACCGAATAGACCAGCGATACCCGCTGTTTCTCGAATTCGAAGGTCTCCGGATCGATTTCGGCGAAGGCTTCGATGGTGGCGTCGCGGATGGCGGCCAGAATCGGCTTGTCCATGGGCTGCCGGTCGATGGCCTGGATCATCACCGGGTCCAGATCGTCGGCCAGCACCAATTGCTCTTTGGACGGGAAGTACCGGAAGAAGGTGCTCGGCGAGACGTCGGCGGCTTCGGCGATCTGCTCGATGGTGGTCTCGGTGTAACCCTGTTCCCGGAAAAGCCGGAACGCCTCGGAGCGGATGGTGCGCCGAGTGCGTTCCTTCTTCCGTTCCCGCAGGGTCGGCCGGGGCCGACTCGCGGGTTCCTCGGAGATCAGTGCGTTGGTGGACTCAGCCGGCATGAACCGATTGTGCCGCATCGTTCTCGGGCTCCGGTGCGACCGGCTGGGACCGGGTGAGCAGCAGGGCGAGTGCGGTGGCCGCCAGGGTGATCCCGGCGCACACCCACAGCATGACGCTCATACCGTCGACGAACGCGGTCTGCACGTGGGTGAGCACGGCCGGATCGCCCAGTTTGCGGGCCACGCCCACACCGGCGTTGACGCCGTCGGAGATGGGATCGCGATTCAATTCGCCCAGGCTGGATCGGTACTGCGTGGCGAGCACCGTGCCGAGGATGGCGACGCCGATGGTGCCCGCGGCCTGGCGCAGCGCCTGCAACAGCGCGGAGCCGGACCCCGCGCGTTCGGCGCTGAGATCGCCCATGGCCAGGCCCATGGAGGCGGGCATGATGAAGCCCATACCGAGGCCGACCAGCGCCAGCGCGCCCGCCGCGAGCCCGTATCCGCTGTCGACGGTGATGAGGGCGGCGACGCCGAGTCCCACTGTGAGGAAGGCGAATCCGAGCGAGAGCACCATCCGCAGCCCGATCCTGGGCAGCAGTTTGTCCACGGTCCGGCTGCCGACCAGCAGGCCGCCGATGAGCGGGAGCAGTCGCACGCCGCTGCCGAGGCTGTCGGTGCCGAGCACGGACTGGAAGTACTGCGGCATGGTGAAGAACAGGCCGAACATGGCGAAGTTGACGATGACCATATAGACGGTGCCCCAGCGGAATCCGGGTGCGGCGAAGAGTCCGAGATCGATCAGCGGATGTTCGGTGCGCCGCTGCCACAGCACGAACGCGCCGAGCAGCAGGGTTCCGGCGGCCACCGCCGCCCAGCCCGGGCCATTGCTCCACCCTTCCTGCCCGAGTCGGATGAAACCGTAGGTGAGCCCGAGCATTCCGGCCACGGACAGTGCGATGCCGGGGAGATCGATGCGGAAGACGCTGCCGCTCTTGGATTCCGGAACCAGCAGGGCCACGGCGGTGGCGCCGACAATGACCAGCGGCACATTGATCAGGAAGACCGATCCCCACCAGAAGTGCTGCAGCAGCCAGCCGCCGAGGATGGGGCCGAGCGGGAGCCCGATGGCGGTGGAGGTGATCCAGATGGTCACTGCGCGTTGCCGTTCCGTCGGATCGGGGAACAGCCCGGGCAGCACCGCCATGGACAGCGGCATCATGGCGGCCGCGGCCACACCGAGTACCACGCGGGCCGCGATGAGTTGTCCGGAGGAAGCCGCGAAGGCGCAGGCGATCGAGGCCGCGCCGAACAGCAGCAGCGCCGCGAGCAGCAGCTTCTTGCGGCCGTAGCGGTCGCCGAGCGCTCCGGCGGGCAGCATGACGGCGGCGAGCGCGAGGGTGTACGCGCTGCTGAACCACTGCAGCGCGCCGGTATCGGCGTGCAGGTCGACGGACAGGGTGGGCAGGGCCACGGTCAGCACCGTGACGTCGAGGCCGATGGTCAGCATGGCGACCGCTAGGGCGCCCAGGGCCAGCCAGCGGCGCACTCCTGGCTCTTTCATGACAGTTCCAATCAGTTGGTGCCAACTAGATAATGACAGAGTCTCTCATTTGCTAGTGTCTGTCAAAACTTGTCGTGTCATGCGCGCCTCTAAGCTCGGGGGCGATGATCATCCGCAGGCATTCGCGCCGAGACCCCAGTTCCGCCGGATCGCACCGGCGACGCGTATCCCTCATTGCCGCAGCCGCATTGGCGGCCGGACTGACCGCGATCACGGGCGTGGCCTACGCACCCCTACCCGGTGCGGCGGCCCAGCCGCCGACCACCTCGCCGACCCCGTTCACCACGCCCAATACCGACAATTGCCCGAACAAGACCACTCCCCCGCCGCCCATCGACACCTCCGAGGTGCCCGCGCCCGGGGAGAGCGCGCCCAAACCGCTGCCGATACCGAATCCGCCCATCGGCGGCGACCGGCTCGGCAGCTGCGGCGTGGTGCTGCCCTCCGGCGCGCCCGGCCTGCCGGAGGGTATTTCCGCGACGGCGTTCGTGGTGTCGGACCTCGATACCGGCAAGGTGCTGGTGGCCAAGGATCCGCACGGGCGCTACCGGCCCGCCTCCACCATCAAGGTGCTGCTGGCGGATGTGGCGCTGCGCGTGCTGGATCTGAACAAGGTGGTCGTCGGCACCCAGGAGGACGCCAATGCCGACGGCACCCGGGTTGGCATCGGCCCGGGTGGGCGATACACCAATCGGCAGCTGTTCCAGGCGCTCATCATGGCGTCGGGTAATGATGCGGCGCATGCCATCTCGGCTCAACTGGGTGGGGACGAGGCGACCGTGGCGAAGATGAACAGCATGGCGGATCGATTGCAGGCCAAGGACACTCGCGCGGCAACGCCGTCCGGTTTGGACGGCCCCGGCATGAGCACCTCGGCGTACGACCTGTCGCTGCTGTTCCGCGATGCCATGACGCTGCCGCTGTTCGCCGAGTTGATTCACACCGAACAGGTGGATTTCCCGGGCTATCCGGCCGATCCAAAGAACACCGATGACAAGGATCATCCGGGTTATCCGATCGGCAACGACAATCACCTGCTCTTCGAATACGACGGTGCGCTCGGCGGTAAGACCGGATACACCGATGACGCCCGCCAGACGTTCGTCGCGGGTGCGCAGCGCAATGGCCATCGGCTCGCGGTGACGCTGTTGAAGGCGGATGTGCTGCCGTTCCGGCCGTGGGAGCAGGCGGCGAAACTGCTGGACTACGCGTTCGCGCTGCCGTCCGGCGCGAATGTCGGGCAGTTGCCGAATGCCTCTGCGAAATCCACGGATTCGACCGTGGTGGTGGCGACCCCACCGGTGATCGC
Source organism: Nocardia sp. NPDC058058 (assembly GCF_042885355.1). Classification (NCBI taxonomy): domain Bacteria; kingdom Bacillati; phylum Actinomycetota; class Actinomycetes; order Mycobacteriales; family Nocardiaceae; genus Nocardia; species Nocardia sp. NPDC058058. The sequence goes on from NZ_JBHVSA010000002.1 coordinate 161,566, forward strand.
GTCCACCGAGCCCGCCGATGATTCGGGTTCCTCGCACACCGGACTGCGCAATACGCTCATTGCCGGTGGCGTCATCCTGGTGCTGGTTTTACTGGCCGGCGCACGTCGGATGAACCGTCCCCGGCGTTGACCTCACCGCCTGCGCAGGGCTGAAATCGCCGCTCCGGCAAGCGCTCCCGCACCGAACAGCGCCGCGCCCGTTCCGGCCGTGAGTCCCGGACCCGCGATCCGGGGTTCGATGACGGCCGGGGCGGGCGGCGGAATGTCCGCCGGGACTTCGTTTTCCGTCGCGGTGGCGGCCCAGGCGGTGGCGAACAGGATGATGCGCGCGGTGAAATAGCTGAACACCATCAGGCCGATGATCGGTCCGAAGGCCACACCGGCGGGGCCGTTCACCACCGAGCGCAGAATGATCGAGGCCAGCTGCTTGAACGCCTCGAACACGATCGCCGCGATGAGGGCCGCGCGGGCGGCGCTGCGGAAGGTGACCGGGTGCCGGGGCATGCGCGCGATGATCCAGACGAATACGGCCCAGTTCGCCAGGACGGCGAGCACCAGGGACAGCAGCGTCAACAGCAGTGTGATCCAGATCGATTCGCTGATATGCCAGCGGTCCAGCAGCTTGCTGATCAACCCGCTCGACGCCAGTATCGACAGGCCCAGCGAGACGCCGATGGCCAGGAACAGGCCGACCAGCGCCAGCAGATCCGAGAGCTTGGTGACCGCCCAATTGCGTTCCTTGCTGGGCTGATCCCACTGCTCGGTGAGCGCGGCGCGCAGGTTCGCGATCCAGCCGAGCCCGGCGTACGCACCGGTCGCCAGGCCGATCACGCCGACCCCGGCGCGGGAGCGAACCGCCTGGGAGATCAGAGCATTGATCTGGTCGCCAGCCGCGCCCGGAATGTTCTCGACGATCTTGTCCTGAATCTCGGTGAGCAGGTGCGGATTTCGGGACAGTACGAAACCCGCGACCGCGAATCCCACCATGAGCAGCGGAAACAGCGACAGCACGGTGAAATACGTGATGCCCGCGGCGTAGTAGTCGCCACGCTGGCGCTGATAGCGGCCGCCGGCGCGCACCAGATGATCCAGCCAGTGTCGCTTCTGGATCTCTCGCTCGATCCACGCCTGCACCTTGCCGAACACCGCCACCTCCGCAACGCCCGGCGCACCATGCCGGACCGGCAGGCCATGGCCGTCCGGTCGGACATCCGCGCGTGAGTTCTACTGGCGAACTACCTCATCGACGCGGAGGTAAACATGTTCGCCCTGGTCAGACCGACACTCTTCCATCCCGTGGCGGGCGCGCACCGCAATTTCGGTGCGCGTCGGCCGAATCGCGACCTTCGCCACAGCGTGTTTCAGCGCGGCAGGAAGCCGACCCGCTCGTACACCTGCGCGAGGGTCTGGCTGGCGACCTCGCGAGCGCGCACCGAACCTTCGATGAGGATGCGGTCGAGTTCGGTCTGATCGGACATGTACTCGTCGACCTTCGCGCGCAGTGGGGTGACGAATTCGACCAGGGCGTCGGCGGTGTCGGACTTGAGATCGCCGTAGCCCTTGCCCTGATAGTCCTGTTCCAGGGTGACGATCGGGGTGCCGGTGAGCGAGCTCAGGATGACCAGCAGATTGCTGACGCCCGGCTTGGTCTCCGGGTCGTAGCGGATCTCGCGCTCGGTATCGGTGACCGCGGAGCGGATCTTCTTGGCCGAGACCTTGGGATCGTCCAGCAGATTGAGCAGGCCCGCATCGGTCTGGGCCGATTTGCTCATCTTGGAGGTGGGATCCTGCAGGTCGTAGATCTTCGCGGTGCCGGTGACGATATGACCCTCGGGTACCACGAAGGTCTTCTTGTAGCGAGTGTTGAAGCGCTGCGCCAGATTTCGGGTCAGCTCCATATGCTGGCGCTGATCCTCGCCGACCGGCACCAGGTGCGGGCGGTACAGCAGGATGTCGGCGGCCATCAGGATCGGATAGGTGAACAGGCCGACGGTCGCGTTCTCCGAACCCTGTTTGACCGACTTGTCCTTGAACTGGGTCATGCGGCTGGCTTCACCGAAACCGGTGATGCAGCTCAGCACCCAGGTCAGTTCCGCGTGCTCGGGCACCTGGCTCTGCACGAACAGGGTCGCCCGCTTGGGGTCGACGCCGAGCGCGAGCAGCTGGGCGGCCGCGACCTTGGTGCGATGGCGCAGCACCTTGGGGTCCGGCGGGTTCACGGTGATGGCGTGCAGGTCGGGAATGAAGTAGAAGGCGTCGAACTCGTCCTGCAGCGGCACCCAATACTGCAGCGCGCCAAGGTAATTCCCCAGATGGAAGGAATCACTGGTCGGCTGGATCCCGGACAGGACCCGCTGCTTGCGTTCGGCGGAAGGTGCAGGACTCGACATATTCAGATCTTCGCACGCCGGTCGAGCCAAATTCCGCGCGGTGCCAACAGGGCGGTCCGGGCGCGTTCGCGGCCCCTCGGGCGTTCTCGGCCGAGCTCGTTCTCGGCCGAGCCGGTCGGCATCCGCGGGCCCGGCCGGCGATGCGCTAACCCGCTCGGGCCGCCAGGGATAGCGGATCCACGCCCGGCATGCTGGGACGCCCCGAGGCGACCAGGCGCTGTTCTCGGCGTGTCGCGAGGCGGTAGAGCGGGTAGCTGGGGCCGGTGAGCTGGGCGCGCAGCAGTTTGGGGGCAAGCGGGGGTGCGTAGTGCGCGGTGCGAACCGCCTGGGCGAGGGTGCGGCAGGCGACTTCCTCGCGCATGCCCCAGTTCAGCTCGTACATATCGCGGATGCGCGGCGGGAGGCTGCCCTGGACCAGGAGGTTGAAGCCGCCGAGGGCCTGCTGCACCGGCATCGGCATGGGGTAGGCGACGCGCTGGCCCATCAGGTACGAGCCGACCAGTTTGGCTTCGTCGGTGAGGAAGACCTCGTCCGAGGCGAGGTAGCCGTCGTAGACGCGGCGGAACTCGGCGTAGGTCGCGGGCGCGGCCTCGCGCGGCATGCCGAAGAGTTCGCCCCAGCGGCAATAGTCCCGGTAGAGGCCCTCGCGCTCGGTCGAGGTGAGTTTGCGGACGAGCAGATCGTGCATGACCTCGGCGGAGTCGAAGGTGAAGGCCATGGTCATGAACATGAGTTGGGGATCGTGCGCGGAGTAGCGGGTGCCCGCCGGATTGCTGTGCCCCGCGTCCTCGGGCAGTGCGCCGCTGACGGTGCTGTGCCGTTTGCGGGTGAAGGCGCGCGCCCGATCGGCTTCCTCGCGGGTGCCGAGTGAGACGGCTTCGAAGAGCTTGCCGGTCAAGGCGAGTCGGGTATACGGCGTGGTCCGATGCTGGGTGTTCTCCGCGGTGCCCACGTAGAGCAGCGGGTGCACGGCCCCGATGACCAGTGCGCGCTGTCCGTAGGTGAGTCCCACCGCGCGCTTGCGCATGACCCGTCTGATCATCGAGTCGTCGGAGAAGTACCCGGTCTGCGTAGGCATCGTTGCCTCCTGGTGCACTGTGGCGCAGGCCACGCCATCTGGAAATAGAGTCCCCCAGAATCACAATTCTGGCAAGACCTACTACCAGAATCGCGGCCATGCCAGAATCAACCCGTGACCGGGCAACGGACCTACGGCGGCATCTCGGCGGCGGAACGCCGCACCCAGCGCCGCACCGCCCTGCTCGATGCCGCGCTCGACATCCTCGGCACCCAGGGTTTGGACAAACTCACCGTCTCCGCGCTGTGCGCGGGCGCGGGCCTGAACGAGCGCTACTACTACGAGAATTTCGACAGCCGCGACGCGGTGCTGTCGGCACTGTTCGACAGCATCGCCGAAGAGTTGGCGACCGCGCTGATCACCGCGGTCCAGACGGCACCCGCCGCGCCGCGCGCCAAAGCCCATGCGGCCATCACCGCGGGCATCGAGCTGTTGACCGAGGATCCGCGAAAAGCGCACGTGGCGTTGATAGTCAGCTCGGCGACACCCGAACTCCGCACCCGCACAATCCACACCACGAAGGTGTTCGCCAATCTCGTGGCGGCGGAGGGTATCGACTTCTACGGTCTCACCGAGGCCGACCCCGACCCCGTGATCACCTTCCGCGCAACGTATCTGGTCGGCGGGCTGATCCAGACGCTCACCTCATGGTTGCACGGCGATCTGCCGCTCACCCGCGCCGAACTCATCGAGCACACCACCGATGTGTTCGTCCTGCTCGGTGAGGATCTGGCCACCCGGCTGCGCGCCGACTAGCCCGGACGCTCAGTCGCGAGCCGAGGTCTCCGACCAGGTCAGCGGCACCGCGTCGATACCGCCGGGAACCGCGTCCTGGAGAACCACCCGCAGCGCAACACCCTTGGCCGACCAGGTGGCGGCGGCATCGGTCATGGCCTCGGCGAACCACTCCCGTTCGGCGGGCTGATCGGTCAGCAGCAGCGCCGCGTTCCGGACCACCACCACGTATCCCTGTGCCGGACCGACGAATTCGTCCAGGTCGCGCAGGCATTCATCGAACGCGTCCTTGTTCTGCCCGAAGTAGTACGGGAACTGGAAAGCGGCCGCGAACTCATCGAAAACCTCGGCGACCGTGCGCATCTTGCGAGCCCGCAGCTCCCGCGCGATATAGCTGTCCGGCAATTGGCTTCGCACACCGGAGAACTCGGCCGCACTCACCGGCAACACCCCCAACACCGGAGATGCGCCGGACCGCGATCCGTCACCGGTCGAGCGCGCGGCCGTGCCACTCGCCCCGGAAACCGGTGCGGCGGAGAGGAACTGCGAAAGCGACATCGCCTCGGTCATCAGCGCATCCTCGTGAAAGTGTTGTAGTGATCCCCGGTGTAATAAGCAGACCCATCACTCCCGGTGACGATCCGCTCCGCATCCCGCCCCTGCCCCGCCTTCTTGGGATTCACATCCCACTCCTGATAATTGATCTTCTTCCCCCCGGAATCCTTCGCAGGCAAATCCCCACCCCGATTCATCCAGGTATCCCCACCATGCGTCCCCGGCGCATTAGCCGACCCCGGCCACCGCCCCGCATCAATCTCCACCAGGGTCTGATAGGCCCGATCCGGAACCCCCGGCGCCTTCGTAACCGTGACCTCCGCCGCCCCGGGCACGGTAGTGCGCGGCCCGGGTTTCGGTGCGGTAGTGGTCTTTCCGGCCACAGTCGAAGTAACCGAGGCCTTACCGCCGCTATTGGTTGAATGCTCGCCCCCACGTGACACCAGGACGGCAACCAACACCATCACCAACGCCCCACCGAGCACCAGCCACGCACGCGTCTTGGACGAGATATTCACCGGAACTGCACCCCACTGATCACGCGGCCACCAGTCATAACTGAGGAATCTACGTCACCGGCACACCGACCGGCCGATGCCGATCCTGTCCGCTGCGAGCGACATCGGTCACGCCATGACCAGCGCCTCGCCGAGGATCAGCCAGGCGTGGTCCCGGGAGAGCGGTCAGCGGTATTGGACGGTGACGGGGGCGTGGTCGGACCAGCGTTCGGCGTAGGTGGCTGCTTTTTCGACTACCGCTTGCTTTGCGCGGGTGGCGATGTCGCCTCGGGCCAGTTGGTAGTCGATGCGCCAGCCTGCGTCGTTGTCGAAGGCGCGGCCGCGGTAGGAGTGCCAACTGTAGGGGCCGGGGGTGCCGGGGTTGAGGTCGCGGACTACGTCTCGGTAGCCGGCGGCGAGCATGGCGGACACCCAGGCGCGTTCGTCGGGGAGGAAGCCGGAGTTCTTGATGTTGCCTTTCCAGTTCTTGATGTCGAGTTCGGTGTGGCCGATGTTCCAGTCGCCGCTGATGACGAAGTCGCGGTCGATGGTGGTCATGCGGGTTCCGATGGCGTCGAGGAAGCGGTACTTCTCGTCCTGCATGGGAGTGTCGGCTTCGCCGGTGTGGACGTAGACCGAGGCCACCGTCAACTCGTCGAAGTCGGCTTCGATGTAGCGGCCGAGGGCGGCGAATTCCGTTACGGGGGTCCAGGTTTCGCCTTCGAACCCGCCGACGCCGATGCGGATCGCGTCGGGGGCGCGGCGGGACAGGATGGCTACGCCCGCGCGGCCCTTCACGCCGGGTTCGGCGTGCGACAGGAACCAGCCCGCATCCAGGGCGGGAGCCAGCACGCTACGGGTTTGCTCGTCGGTGGCTCGGGTTTCCTGGAGGCAGATGATGTCGGCCTCGGTGACCGCTAGCCAGGCGAGCAGTCCCTTGGGGGCAGCGGCGCGCACTCCATTGACGTTTACCGAGCTGAGGATTTTGGGCACCCCTCAAACGTACAATGCCGATACCGAACCTTCTCCGTGGACATCGAGGTCCAGGAAGGGGTGATGACGATGACGTCAGGCACCGCCAAGCCCACCGCCCCGCTCGCTCCCGTGCGCGCCATCCATACGGGCTCGGGGGACCCGCTGCTCCTGCTGCACGGATTCATGATGTCGCCGCACTGCTGGGAGCAGGTGGCGACCCGGATGGCCAGTCATTGCGAGGTGTTCGCTCCGGCCTTCACCGGACATTGGGGCGGACCGGATTTCGAGGGCTGGTACCTCGATGTCAGCGCCCTTGCCGACCGAGTGGAGAACCAGCTCGATGAATTGGGCTGGCGCACCTGCCATATCGCGGGCAATTCGCTCGGCGGCTGGGTGGGTTTCGAATTGGCGCGCCGCGGCCGGGCCCGCACCCTCACCGCTATCGCCCCGGCGGGCGGCTGGCAAACCCCGTCCGCGCTGCAGGTCCGGGTGGGTATGAAGTTCCTGTCGCTGGTGCCGGTGGTGGAGATCGGCAAACATCTGCCCGACGCGATCGCGTTCAGCGCCCCGGTGCGGCAGGCGGTGGCGATGGTGTTGAGCAAGAACACCGCCGCGGCCCCGCGCCGCGCCATCGAGGCGGCCATCACCTCGGCGCTGAACTGCCGGGCGATGCTGCCGATGATCGCGGGCGCGCTGCGCGCACCGGATCTGGAGGATCTGTCCACGCTGAAAACCCCGGTGCGCCTGCTCATGTGCGAGAACGACCGGATCATCCCGTATCGCGCGTACGCCAAACGCTTCCTGCGCGAACTCCCGGAGTCCGCGGATCGCATCGTCATGCACGATGTCGGCCACGTGCCGATGCTGGAGGCCCCGGATCGCATCGCGACCCTCATCGCCGAGCACGTCTACGCCAGCCGCACCCGCCTGCGCGCGGTCTGACTATTCCGGCGGCGGCGGTACGGGTGCGCCGTGCGGCGGCGGTATCTTCGCGTACCGCCGCGTGCCCACCTCGGGCGGCACCTCGTAATGCGCTGCGGGCGGGATGATTCCGAGGATCGAGTCGCGTCGCGCGCCCGGATCCCAGCCCGTGGCAACGACTTTCACCTGCACCAGCATGGCGGCCAGCAGAATCACCACGCCGATGCACAGCGAAATCGCGATCGCCCCCCAGCCGCCCATTTTGGCGGCGGTGCCGATGGCCGTGCCGAACCAGCCGAAGTCGGCGTCGCCGAACGTGGTGTTCTCATCGCCGAAGGGCCCCAGCACTTTCAGCAGTAGCGCGGGCAGAATCGTGATGAGTAGCCCGTTCACGAACGCGCCCAGCACCGCACCGCGCCGACCACCGGTGGCATTGCCGTAGACACCGGCCGCACCGCCGGTGAAGAAGTGCGGCACCAGCCCCGGCAGCACCAGTGCCAGCCCGAAGGCGGGATTGAGGATCCAGGTCAGCACCCCCAGCATGACCAGACCACCCACGAAACTGCTGATGAAGCCGAGCAGCACCGCGTTCTGCGCGTACGGGAACACGATCGGCGCGTCCAGCGCGGGAATCGCACCCGGCACCACACGCGCCGCGATGCCCTGGAAGGCCGGAACCAGCTCCCCCAGAATGGTGCGCACACCGAAAAGGATGACGGCGACGGCGATTCCGAATTGCAGCCCCTGGCTCACCGCTTTCATGAGGTAGTTGCCCACATCGGTGGCACCGGTCTCGAACGCCTGGAACGCGGTGTCCTGCCCCACCCGCACGAGGTAGATGATCGCCAGCGTCAGATACAGAATCACCATGGACAGCGCGGTCGCCACCATCGAATCCCGCAGGAAGCGCAGCCCTTCCGGCAGATTCATCTCCTCGGTGCTGCGACTGCGCTTGCCGACCAGCTGCCCCGTCGCACCCGCCGCGATATACCCGGCGGTGCCGAAATGCCCGATCGCCACATCGTCACCGCCGGTGACCCGCCGCGTATACGCCTGTGACAGTGCGGGAAACGACACCATGACAACCCCGAGCAGAATGCCGCCGACGCACACCACCACCGGTGTGGAGAACCCCGCCACCGCCAGCACCATGGTCAGCATGGTCGCCATGAACAGCATGTGATGTCCGGTGAGGAAGACGTAGTGCAGCGGTGTGAACCGCGCCAGCGCCAGGCTGATGGCGAACCCGAGAATCATCAACCAGGTGACCTGCGCACCGTATTGGGCCTGCGCGATGGCCACGATCGCCTCATTGGTGGGGATGACCCCGTGCGCGCCCAGCGCCCCCTGGATCATGATGCCGAGCGGTTTCAGCGACAGCACCACCAGTCCCGCGCCCGCCCCGATGAGCAGGAATCCCAGCGTCGCCTTGATCGCCCCGCCGACCACCTGCCCGGTCGATTTTCGCAGCGCGATCAACCCGACCGCGGTGATGATGCCGATGAGATACGCGGGCTGACTGAGGATCTCGTTGACGATGAACTTGGCAATGGCCAGTACGACGTTCACTGCGGGCTCGCCTTCCTACACGTCGAAGAGTTCGCGAAGCCTGCGGTCGACTTCGGCTGTGCTGGTGAAGTTCTCCACGACCTCCACCGGAATACCGACATCCCCCAGCGTTTTCGCGATCTCCCCCGAGGTGAGGATGGCGACGGCCTCACCGGCCTTGCCCTTGGCCGAAATGGTGTCGGTCGCTTCGACATTCACGTAGGGCGACCATTTCCAGCGGCTCAGCACTTTTTCGAGCGTGCTCTTGAGGAACAGGCTGGTGCCGACGCCGTTCCCGCACACGGTGAGGATCTTGACCGGGCCGGTGGAGCCGCTTCCCCTCGTCATCCCGGCATGTTCTTGGCCGGGATCCACTGCGTCAGGGTGGATTCCGGCCAAAGACGCGCCGGAATGACGGAGGGGATCTTCCTTCACCTCGGCCGGGACGACGGACGGCATGGTCCCCTCCGCCGCGTCCTCCCCCGCGATCAACGCGCGCAACTCCCGGGGTGTCGCCACCGCGCGCAGGCGTTCATCCGCACCGGCTTCCAGCAGCAGCCGGGCCAGCGCGGCCATGGCATCGGTGTGCACCCCGGAGTCGGTGGCCGCCAGCGCGACCACCAGATCCACCGGATCGTTCGGACTCCCGAAGGCGACGGGTTCACGCAACCGCACCCACGACATACCGGTGCGCTGCACCGCCGGTGAGGGCCGGGCGTGCGCGAAGGCGAACCCGGGCGCGATGACGATGTACGGCCCGTTGTCCTCGACATTGCGGATCATCTCATCGGTGTAGTCGGCCGTGGCCACACCGGTGGCGGTCAGCAAACTACCGGCGGCGGCAATGGCCGATCGCCAGTCCTCGGCGGGCACATCGAGTTCGATCGCGTCTTCGGGGAGCAGATCCGACAGCGATGTCATGCCGCGATCGTCGCACGAACCGACCGTCAGTTATCTTTTGGCACACCGTACGGCCGGAATCACTCGTACAGCGCCTCGATCTCGGCCGCGTACTTCGCCGCGATCGGCTTGCGCTTGAGCGACATCTTCGGGGTCAGCTCATCGCCGCCCGGCTCCCAGGTCACCGGCAGCACCGTGAACTTCTTGATCTGCTCGACGCGCGCGAGCCGCTCATTGGCGGCCGCCACCCCCGCCTCGATGACCGCCAGCACGCCCGGATCGGCGGCGAGCACCGCGGGCGCGGCATCGGGCAGCCCGTGCTGTGCGGCATAGGCGGCGCAGGCATCCGGATCGAGGGTGAACAGCGCCGTCACGAACTTGCGATTGTCACCGATGGCGATGGCCGCGCCCACCAGCGGGCAGCTGACCTTCACCGCCCCTTCGATATTCGACGGCGACATATTCTTGCCCGCCGCGTTGATGATGAGTTCCTTCTTGCGATCGACGATGCGGATGTATCCGTCCGCGTCGATGGTCCCGATATCGCCGGTGTGCATCCAGCCCTCGGCGTCGATGGCCTCGGCGGTCTGCACCGGATCATGCCGGTAGCCGCGCATGATGAGCGGTCCGCGCACCAGCAGCTCCCCATCCTCGGCGACGGTGACCTCGGTACCCGGCAGCGCCGTCCCGACCGTGCCGATCCGAATGCCGCCGGGCCGGTTCAGCGTGGCGGCGGCCGAGGTCTCGGTCATCCCCCAGCCCTCGTACACCGGAATGCCAAGTCCCAGAATGAAAGCCATGGCATCGGGCGCGATGGGCGAGGCCCCGGTGATGGCCGCGCGCACCTGATCCAAACCCATTCGCGCGCGCAGCGTGCTCAGCACCAGCCGTTCCGCCGCCTCATGCTGCCAGCGCAGCGCGAGCGGAATCGGCCGTCGATCCGAATTACGCCGCGCCACCTCGATTCCCACGCCGATGGCCCAGCCGACCAGTGCCCGCTTGACCGAACTCTCCTGCGCCACAATGTTTTCGATACCGGCCTTGAGCTTGTACCAAATGGCGGGCACCGCCAGGAACAGCGTCGGCCGCACCTCCGGCAGCGTGGCGACGAGCTGTTTCGGATCGGCCACGGTGGTGACCTGAACACCCTCGATGAGGTTGTTGTAATGCCCGAAGGCGCGATTCGCCAGATGCGCGTCGGGCAGATACGAGATCACCCGATCCTGCGGCCGCACCTCGAAAACCCCATCGACAGCGGAGAATTCGGCCAGCATATTGGCATGGGTCAGCTCGACGCCCTTGGGCGGCCCGGTGGTGCCGGAGGTGTAGACCAGCGTCAGCAGCGAATCCGCTCGCACCGCACGCCAAGCCGCGTCGAAGTCGAAGTCGGGCGCGGGCAGTTCAGCGACCTCGCCGAGGGTGTACCCGCCCTCGACCGGCCCGTCGACACAGATGAAATGCTCCACCCGCCCGTCGATATTCGCGGCCCGCAGCTTGTCCAGGAACTGCGTCTCGGTCACCACCACCCGATTGCCCGCATTGCCGAACAAATGCGAAACCTGTTCCGCGGTAAAGGTGTTGTAGATGGAGAACGGTGTGGCACCGGTATGCAGCACCGCCGTATCGGCGAGATGGAATTCCGGCACATTGGTGAGCATGATCGCCACCGTGTCCCCGGCCCGCACCCCGAGCGCGGTGAGTCCGGTCGCGAGCTTGCGCACCTGTTCGGCGTACTCGTGCCAGGTGTAGCTCGGTGTCCCGCCCGGACCGCGCAGCGCCACCTGATCCGGATGCCGTGCGGCGGTGGCTTGAAATGCCGCGCACAGACTGTTGGGCTGCTCGGTCAACGGTGCTCCATTCCTGACACGGCCATGCTGATTCGATTGTTCGCGCCGTGAGCGCGGTGATCATTGATCCGATGCGCCCGGTGGTTGGCCGGAGCCGCCGAACGCGAGTGCGTGTGCCGCCGAGCGCGATTCAGTCGAGCCCGCGCGCACGCTGTTCATAGGCGCGGCGCGCGTCCTGATCCACCTCGTCGAGGAAGACGTGCTCCAGGCCGAATGCCCGGCCCAGCGCCTCGCTGGCCCGGCGCGGCATGTAGTGCTGCGAGGCCACCAGCAGTCCGGCGAGCCGGGTGACCGCCACTCGCCGCCGCGGCTGCGCGATGAGCTTGGCGACCGCCTCGGCGATATCCCCGGGCTCGGCGTTCTTCAGGCCCTTGGCACCCTGCGTGCCCGCGATGAGTTCGGTATTGGTGAAGGTCGGCAGCACCGAACAGAAATGCACCCCGGACTCGTGATATTCCAGGCGCAGGGTGTCGGTGAGCGCCAGCACCGCCGCCTTGCTGGCGCAGTAGGTCGCCAGCCCGGGCGTGGTCGCCTCGCCCGCCAGCGAGGCGATATTGATGACGGTTCCCTTGCCGCGCGGCAACATTCGCTGTGCGGCGAGCTTGCTGCCGAGCGCGACCCCGTACACATTGATATCCAGAATGCGCCGGGTGACCCGCTCCGGCTCCTGATCGAAGGCCCCCGCGGGCATGATCCCGGCATTGTTGACCAGCACGTCGACCGGTCCCAGCCGCCGCTCCACCTCATCGAGGAAGGCCGAGAACCCGTCCGGATCGGTGACGTCCAGTTTCCCGAACACCTCCAGCCCGAGTTCGGCCCCCGACTCCTTCACCTTCGCTTCGTCCACATCCCCGATGGCGACCTGCGCGCCCAGGTCGCGCAGGCGGCGGGCGGTCGCGAGACCGATACCGCGCGCGCCGCCGGTGATGACCACGACTTTGCCGGAAATCACGGTTGCCAGAGTCATTTCGTCTCCTCGATGCCGGAGCTGGGTTGTGTCATCCAGCGTGCTCCCGATGGCCGCCCGCGCGGGCCAGAATGTCCAGCACGAGCCGGGTCACGTTCTCGGGCTCGTCCAACTGCGGGCAGTGGCCGGCCCTCGGCAGCACCACGAGCTCACTGCCGGGCAGCAGGGCGTGCAGTTCGCGGCTGGCCCGCACCGGGATGATGCGGTCCTTACCGCCGTGCACCACCAGCACCGGGCAGGAGACGGTGAGATCCCCGTGCCCCGCCGGATGTTCGCGGGCGTATCGGATGGCGTCCCGGCCGCGTTCGGCGGCCGCGGCCATGGTCGGTATCGACCGCACCGCCGTGGCGACGAATTCCGGGTCGGCGGCGTAGCCCGGCCCGTAGATGAGCTTGTCGACTCCGAGCCGAACCACACTGTGCACCAGTCGATCCGGCACCGGAAGTCGGGCGGCGATATCGAACAACCGGCGGTATTCGCCGTACCGCACCAGGCGAGCGGGGAGGTGCCGGGCCAGGAGCGGTTCGTCCAGGGTGACGACCGCCCGTACGCGCCCGGTCCTATCCCGCGCCGCCGCGTGCACCGCGGTCGCCGCCCCGAGCGAATTCCCCACCAGCACAACGGGTCCGTGTGCACCGATGATCGCGTCGGCGAAGGCGTCGAACTGCGGTGTCAGCGCCCCGGGTCGCCGCGGATCGGCCAGGCCGAAGCCGGGCAGATCCACCGCGATGGCGCGCCGCCCGGCCGCCGCCAGCCGGTTCAGCACGCCGCGCCAGGTGTCGGAGCTATCGCAATATCCGTGCAGGAGAACAACTGTCGGCCCCGTCCCGGCGACCGACAGTTCCCGCGTCCGAACCCCGGCGTACTCCCGCGCGGCCTCGATCACCACGCTGTGATCGGAGCCGGTCATCGCCCGAGCAATCCCTTCGCCACATGCGTGACCTGGATTTCATTGCTGCCCGCGTAGATCATGAGCGACTTGGCATCGCGCGCCAGCTGCTCCACGTGATACTCGGACATGTAGCCGTTCCCGCCGAAGAGCTGCACCGCCTCCATGGCGACATCGGTGGCGGTCTCCGAGCAGTACAGCTTCATGGCCGAGGCCTCCGCGAGCGAGGGCTGCTTACCCGCGCGACCGCGTTCGAGCACGCTGAACACCATGTTCTGGATATTGATGCGGGCGATCTCCATCTTCGCCAGCTTCAACTGCACCAGCTGGAAACGGCCGATCTCCTGGCCCCACAGCTTGCGGTTCTTCGCGTAATCCAAACAGAGCCGGTGACATTCGTTCACGATGCCCAGCGCCATGAAGGCGACGCCGACGCGCTCGGCGGTGAAACTCGTTCGGGCGCTTTCACGTCCGTCACCGCCCTTGTGCTCCTCGGTCTCACCGAGCAGGCGATCCTTGGACAGCCGCACATTGTCGAAGAAGAGCTCACCCGTCGGTGAGGCGTGCAGACCCATCTTCTTGAACGGCTTGCCCTGCGCGAAACCCTCCATACCCTTGTCGAGTACGAAGGTCAGCACCTTGCGATCGCGCTTGTCCGCGCCGTCGCCCTCGTCGAGCTTGGCGTACACGACCACCACATCGGCGAACGGGCCATTGGTGATGAAGGTCTTCTGCCCGTTGAGGATGTAGTCCTCACCGTCGCGGCGGACGTAGGTCTTCATACCGCCGAAGGCGTCCGAGCCCGAGTCAGGTTCCGTGATCGCCCATGCCGCAACCTTTTTCATGGTCACGATATCGCCGAGCCAGCGTTCCTTCTGGGCCAGGGTGCCGCGCGACATGATGGTGGTCGCGCCGAGACCGATGCTGACGCCCATGGCGGTGACCAAACCCATGCAGACGCCGGAGAGTTCGGCGATGAGCACCGCCATCATCGACTCCTGCCCGGCGAACGGGCCACCGTCGCCGGACTTGCGTTCCTTCTTCTCCGGCAGCGGTTCTCCGGCGGCGAGCGCTTCTTCCCGCTTACGCTGCTTGGCCAGCAGTTTCTCGATCGACTCCGCGCCCAGCACGTCGATGCCGAACTCGCTGAACAGCTTCCGGATGATCGGGTACGGCGACACCTCGCCGCTGTCCAGGCCGTCCAGGTGCGGGCGGATCTCCTTGTCGATGAAACCGCGTACCGCCGAGCGGATCAGTTCATCGGTCTCGGACCATTCGAACATCGTTGTTCTCCAAGGGGTCTCAGGGCAGGCGGGCGGCGATATCGTCGACCAGCCACGGTCCTTCGGTTTCGATGGTCTTCACGTCGTGCCAGCCCGCGAGTTCGGAAATGGCGCCGCCCTGAACGGCGAACACCTTGCCGTTGATCGGGCACTTCTCGGTGGCCAGGTACGCCACCAGCGGGGAGATATTGGCCGGGCTGAAGGCGTCGAAATCGCCCTCCTCCACGGCTTCGGCCTCGGCGGCCATCATCGCGCCCATACCCGGCGTGGCCAGGGTGAGCCGCGTACGGGCAATGGGCGCGATGGCATTCACGCGCACGCCGTAGCGGGCCAGCTCATCGGCTGCCACCAGGGTGAGCGCGGCGATACCGGCCTTGGCCGCACCGTAATTGCCCTGTCCGGCGTTCGGCACGGTGGTGCCCGAGGCAGAGGCGGTATTGATCACCGCGGCATTGGGCTGATTGCCCGCCTTGGACTGATCTTTCCAGTACGCGGCGGCGTGATGCAGTACCGCCGCATGCCCCTTCAGGTGCACCGCGACCACCGAATCCCACTGCGACTCATCCATGCCCGCGATGAAGGCATCGCGCAGGATGCCCGCGTTGTTCACCACCACATCGAGTCGGCCGAACTCCGAGATCGCCTGCTCGACAAGCTCTTTCGCGCCCGCCCAGTCCGCCACATTGCTGGTGTTCGCGATCGCGCGCCCCCCTGCGGCGACGATCTCGTTCACCACCTCCTGCGCGGGCCCGGAGTCCGCGCCCTCACCGGAATTGCTGCCGCCCAGATCGTTCACCACGATGGCCGCGCCCTCGCGCGCGAACAGCAGCGCGTGCTCACGGCCGATACCGCGGCCCGCGCCGGTGATGACGGCGACCCGTCCTTCCAGTGCTCCCATGTCCTACTCCCTTGTGGATT
The DNA here is from genome assembly GCF_042885355.1 of Nocardia sp. NPDC058058. Taxonomy (NCBI): domain Bacteria; kingdom Bacillati; phylum Actinomycetota; class Actinomycetes; order Mycobacteriales; family Nocardiaceae; genus Nocardia; species Nocardia sp. NPDC058058. The sequence goes on from NZ_JBHVSA010000002.1 coordinate 177,069, forward strand.
CGAAAAGTCTTGTGCCCGAACTCAGTCGGCGATGACGGCGAGGCCGTCGGTCAGTACCAGGTCGCCACCGCGCCCGGTTTCGAAGGCATAGGTGGTCTCACCGTTCCCGGCGCTCTTGCGCCAGATGCGGGTCTCCAGGTCGTCACCGGGGAAGACCATCTTGGAGAAGCGCACGGCGAAGCGGCGCAGCCGGCCGACATCCGAACCGGCCGTCTCGGTGAGCACCGCCCACGACGACATGGCCATGGTGCACAGCCCGTGCGCGATGATGCCGGGCAGACCCGCGTCCTTGGCGACCTGCTCGTCCAGGTGCAGCGGCACCGGATCGCCCGAGGCGGGCGAATACCGGTACGTCTGATCCAGATCCACGTGTGCGGGGACCGCGAACAGCGGCGGCTGTTGCGCCAGTTCGGGATCGAACCGGTGCGACGGCGCACCGTCGCCGACCTTGGGGCCCGCGTTCACATTCCGGAAGAATGCCGTCAGGTACTGCTCGTTGACGAGCTCACCGTCCTGCGCCCGGCATTCGATGAGGATGGTGATGGTCGAGCCATTGTCCTTCCCCTCGAAGCCGATGGCCTTGGCCCGGGACACCAGCTGATCGCCGGGGCGGATCGGCCGGTGGAAGTGGAAGTCCTGCTCGCCGTGCACGACCCGGCCGAAGATATCCATCGGCACCACCTCGAGCACCGGCATCATCATGGCCTCGAAGACCGGGACGATGCCGAAGATCGGTGATGCGACAGCGCCTTTGAGGTGCGCCTCGATGGGATCATTGGTGGCGGCGGCGTATTCGGCGATGCGCTCGCCGGTGACCTCGAAGGGTTCCTCATCGCTCCAGACATTGAGCCCGGAAGCGTTGAATTCGACTGCGCTGCCGCTCATCTCAGGCCGCCGTCGCCAGCGCGTCGAGCGCGGTCAGCGTCTTGTCGAGCTGGTTCAGGCCGTCCTTCTCGACCGCCTTGCCGAGTGCGCCCTTGATGAGCGCGCCCTCGAAGTCACCGGAGACGGAGAACTTGCTGCCCGCGCCCTCGGGGGTGATGTCGAAGGCGAACTGCACCTTCACGCCCGCCATGCCGGTTCCGCTGAGTACCAGGCGATTCGGGGTGTCGACGCTCTCCACCACCCATTCGATCTTGTTGGCCATACCGAGCATGAGGATCTTGGCGACCAGCTTGGAGCCGGGGGCCAGCACGGCGGGCGGCTCCTCCATCCAGCGCTCGTGGATGGAGAACCACTTGTCCCAGGTCTGCGGGTCCGAGACGACCGCCCACAGGGCGTCGGGGGTGGCGTTCAGGTCCTTGCTGGCTTCGATATGTCCCATGAGAGTGCTCCTCGTCGAGTCTTGTGGTGAAAGTTGTTCGGTGACAGCGAAATTCAGCGGTCGGCGCGCTGGTAGGCCGTGATGACCGCCGCGCCGCCGAGGCCGATATTGTGCTGGAGCGCTGCGGTGACGTTGTCGACCTGACGCTTGTCGGCGGTGCCGCGCAGCTGCCAGGTGAGTTCACTGCACTGCGCCAAACCCGTTGCGCCCAAAGGATGTCCCTTGGAGATGAGCCCGCCGGACGGGTTCACCACCCACTTGCCGCCGTAGGTGGTCTGGCCCGCGTCGATGAGCTGACCGGCCTCACCCTCCTTGGCCAGGCCCAGGGCCTCGTACAGCAGCAGTTCATTGGCGGAGAAGCAGTCGTGCAGCTCGATGACCTGGAAGTCCTCCGGGCCCAGGCCCGCCTGCGCGTAAACCTTCTCGGCGGCTTGCACATTCATGTCGTAGCCGATGAGGTTCTTGGCGCTGCCGTCGAAGGTGGACTGGAAGTCGGTGGTCATGGTCTGCCCGACGATCTCCACCGCCTGCGCCGCCAGATCGTGCCGCTCCACGAATTCCTCGCTGGCCAGAATGGCCGCGCCGGAACCGTCCGAGGTGGGCGAGCACTGCAACTTGGTGAGCGGGTTGTAGATCATCCGCGAGTTCAGGATGTCGTCCAGCGAGTACTCCTCCTGGAACTGCGCGTACGGGTTGTTCACCGAATGCTTGTGGTTCTTGTAGCCGATCTTGGCGAAGTGCTCGAGCGTGGTGCCGTACTTCTCCATGTGTTCGCGACCGGCCGCGCCGAACATCCACGGGGCCACCGGGAACAGCACCTCGGAGATCTCCGCGAGCGCCATCACATGCTTGGCCATGGGCTGTTCGCGGTCGTCGTAGCTGGAGCCGAGCGAGCCCGGCTGCATCTTCTCGAAGCCCAGCGCCAGCGTGCAGTCCGCGAGACCGCCCCGAATCGCCTGTGCGGCAAGGTAGAGCGCGGTCGAACCGGTGGAACAGTTGTTGTTGACGTTCACCACCGGGATGCCGGTCATGCCGAGTTCGTAGACCGCGCGCTGGCCCGAGGTGGATTCGCCGTATACGTATCCGACGTAGGCCTGCTCGATCTCCCGGTAGTCGATGCCCGCGTCCGCCAGCGCCTTGGTGCCGGACTCGCGCGCCATATCCGGGTAATCCCAGTTGCTGCCGTCCTCGTTCTTGCGTCGCCCCGGCTTCTCGAACTTCGTCATGCCGACGCCGACGACGTAGACCTTGTTCGCCATCGAACTCCTCACATCAGGCCGCCCGCCTTCGGGCCGGTTAGAAACAAACATACAAAGCTGTATGTAAGTAGGCAAGAGGGCAGCGCGAATCGGCAGATGTGCGCACAAGATCACCAGTTCACGCGCGGGGCGCGGAACATACAGGTGAGATGGTGAAAAGCCGCCGGATCCGGACGGATCAGTCGGCGACCGACAGGTCCGGCATGACCGTCTTGGCGACCAGATTCAACTGCGCCGAGGCGCGCTGCCAGCGGCGATGGGCACGCGCCGGATCCGGGGAGATGAAGTTCGTGACCAGAATCCCGCGCAGGGTGTCCATGGCCGTGTACGCGAAATCGCGAACGTTCTTGCGGTGCATCTCATTCGGCACCAGCTGCGCCACCGCCAGCAGCACCGCGTTGTTGACGTACGGCTCGACCTTCTCCATCTCCACCGCCAGCACCGGATCGGTGCGGCTGGCCACCCACAATTCGATGGCCGCGATGAAGAGCGGGCCCTGATGCAGCTCCCACATGAATTCCAGGGCGGTGCCCAGCGGATCGCCGCCCGCGCGCACCCGCCCGATCTCCTGCATGGCGGCCTCGGTCCGGCGTTGCGCCAGGTGACTGATGGCCGCGACCACCAGATCGGTCTTCGATCCGAAGTGATGCACCTGCGCGCCCCGGGTGACCCCGGCCCGTTCCGCCACCCGCGGCGTGGTGGTCCCCGCGTACCCGTACTCGACGAGGCATTCGATGGTGGCGTCCAGCAATCGCACCCGCGTCTCGGCGCTGCGCTGCTCCTGCGTGCGACGCTGCGGCTTCGAGACGGCGGACCTGGTCATACGACGGATATTACACTTACATACACCCGTGTATGTTCACTGCCCGATTGCGGCGGACCTACCGCTCGGTACCGAGCCCGCCGCCGAGCGCCGCGCGATGGCCACGGTCGCGGTGAAGAGCAGGGTGCCCAGTACCGCCAGCCCGGCCCCGACCACCGCGGGCGCGGTGTAGCCCAGACCCGCGGCGATGACCAGACCACCGAGCCACGCGCCGGCGGCGTTGGCGATATTCAGGGCCGCGTGATTCAGTGCGGCGGCCAGGGTCTGGGCATCGTGGGCGACATCCATCAGCCGGGTTTGCAGGCCCGGGCCCAGGGCCGCACCCGATGCGCCGATGAAGAAGGCGCCGATGGCGGCGGTGAACGGATTGTGTGCGGCGGCAACGAAAGCCGCGAGGATGACGACCATGGACAGCAGGGCGATGAAGATCGAACGGTCCACGCCGCGGTCGGCGAGGATGCCGCCGAGGATATTGCCCGCCACCATGCCGAGGCCGAACAGCGCCAGCACGATCGGGACGAAACCGACCCGCATTCCGGAGACATCGGTGAGGGTGGTGGTGATGTAGGTGTACACGGCGAACATGCCGCCGAAGCCGACCGCGCCGACGACCAGGGTCAGCAGTACCTGCGAGCGGCGCAGCGCGCCGAGTTCGGTGCGGGGGTCGGTGAGGCGAATTCCGTGCAACTCCGGCACGAACTTGAAAATGGCGGCGATGGTGGCCAATCCGATAATCGTCACCACCACGAAGGCATCGCGCCAGCCCAGATGCTGACCCAGCCAGGTCGCGGCGGGAACGCCGACGACATTGGCGGCGCTCAATCCCAGCATAACCGCGGCAACCGCCTTGGCTCGCTGCCCCACCGGAGCGAGTGAAGCCGCCGCCAGCGAAGCGACACCGAAGTACGCGCCGTGTGGCAGGCCCGAGATGAAGCGTGCGGCGGTCAGCGTCGCGAAGGTCGGCGCGATCACGCTCGCGGCGTTACCCACGCTGAACGCGACCATGAGCGCGATCAACAGCTTCTTGCGCCCGACCCGTGCGGCCATGGCCGCGATCACCGGCGCGCCGACCACCACGCCCAGCGCGTACGCCGAAACAATGTGTCCCGCAGTGGGTTCGGAGACGCTCATATCGTCCGCGATATTCGGCAGCAAACCCATGGTGACGAATTCGGTGGTGCCGATGCCGAATCCGCCCAGCGCCAGCGCCAGGATCGCCGCCACCGGCCAGCGCCGCGCGGCGACCACCGAGTCCACCGGTTCAGGGGCCTCGACGGTCGCGTCCACGCCGGGTACAGAATTCGCCATGAAATTGCGCAACACCCACCGGCCCATCCCCCATCCCGATTTCGCCGTGACTCCCCTCACGACCGGCCCGGCTCGAGTATGGCGTCGCGGCTCAGACCGGGATCGGGAAACCGCTTCGAATGGTGCCCTGTTCGTTGTAGCGCCGTTTGATCGAGCGCAGGCGGGACAGGGTTTCCGGATCGAAGGCGGCGGCCGCCGAATCACCGGCATCCAGATAGGTGAACGGTTTGCGGCCCGAGACATGTGAATGCAATGCCGTGGTGATCGCCACCTGACGCTCGGCGACGGCCGCCGCGTGCTCGGGTGTCGGGGCCGGCCCGAGCATGGACAGCAGATAGGGCTCGCGAATCCCGGCGGCGGCGCCCGCATCCGCGCGCGGGCGATACAGCGCACCACCCAGGTGCCGGACCTGCACGAGCGCGAGCGGCGCGATCGAGCGTTCCGGGCCGGGCGCGGCCGCCGCACCCGCCATGGCCGGGCCGAGCAGCACCTCGGTGACGTGCGGGGAGAAATCGGTGAGCAGTTCGGCGCGCACCCGGGCCGGGCTCGGCGCGGTCGGCTCCATGCAGATACCGCCCAGCTCGGTCACATCCAGGGGTCGCCGATTGTCCAGCACCACACCGGGAATCGCCTCGAACCGATGCAGCGGTCCGGTAATCCCCTCCACCCCAACCACATCCACCGCGATCATGACCCGGCCCCGCAGTGGTTCCGGCACCTGCGGAAAGTCCGGGAACCGCACCAGTGTCACCCAGATGCTCAGTCGCTCATCGGCTTCCGCCGTCGCCGCCCGAAACGCAGCGAACACCTCCGCGGCCCGCTCGGCATCCCACAGCATGCGACCGCCGTACAGCGGTCCGGTCTCGAAGAGCTCGAACTCCAGCCCCGTCACCACCGCGAAGTCCCCACCGCCGCCGCGCAACGCCCAGAACAGCTCCGGATCCGATTCGGCGGTCACCCGCATCCGAGTGCCGTCCGCCAGCACGACCTCCGCCGCCCGCACCGCGTTCGCCGCGAATCCCCTACTGCGCGCGAACCATCCGAGCCCACCTCCGAGCGTGTACCCGGTAACCCCCACCACCGGTGAACTCCCCACCGCACCCGCCAGCCCGTACGGCGCGGTCCGCTCCGACAGCGCACCCCATCGCACCCCGGCCCCCACCCGAGCCGTCCGAGCCCCGGCATCGACCGCGATATCGGCGAGTCCGCCGGTCTTCACCAGCACCGTCCCATCCGCCGCCGCCGAAGCCCCGTGCCCCGTCCCCTGCACGCTCACCGCCACCCCGAACTTGCCCGCGTACTCCACCACGGCCGCCACATCCGCAGCGTCCGCGACCTCCACCACCGCCGAAACCCGCTGCTCCACAGCCACATTCCACGGCGTCCGCGCCCCGTCGAACTCCTCATCCCCCGCCACGAGCACCCGCCCGCGCACCACCCGCCGCAAATCGTTCCCGATACCCACCACAACTCCTACTCGCCCGCCAACCGGCCCATCCTCCCCCGCCATTCATGAGAGTTTCATGACCCCAAAAGAGTTGGTCACGGGAAAAGGCCCGGAAAACAGTTCGGGCACCCGCGCCGCCTTGATGGCGGGGACAGGTGCCCGGAATGCGTGGGGGCGAAGGGATAGGCTCGGCCGGGACGATCGGTCCCGGCCGCCATCGGTTCGCCGCTGCGGCGCTGTTCACGTTGCATCAGCGCGAAATTCGGACGCCTGAACGTCCTGGACGCCGAAACGCCCTGTGCCCCCGAAGGTGAGACTCCGGGAGTTGAATCAACGCAGTGTGCGCGCCAGGTTGGCGTCGAGCACGCCGAGGAATTCCTCGGTGGTGAGGTAACCCTGGTCGCCGCCCACGAGCAGGGCGAGGTCCTTGGTCATCTGGCCGTCTTCGACGGTCTTGATGACTACCTCTTCGAGGGTCTGCGCGAAGCCGATCACCTCGGGGGTGTTGTCCAGCTTGCCGCGATGCGCCAGGCCACGGGTCCACGCGAAGATCGAGGCGATCGGGTTGGTGGAGGTGGGCTTGCCCTGCTGGTACTGGCGGTAGTGCCGGGTGACCGTGCCGTGCGCGGCCTCGGCCTCACAGGTGCGGCCGTCCGGGGTGAGCAGCACCGAGGTCATCAGACCCAGCGAGCCGAAACCCTGTGCGACGGTGTCGGACTGGACGTCGCCGTCGTAGTTCTTGCAGGCCCAGACGTAGCCGCCCTCCCACTTGAGCGCGGAGGCGACCATATCGTCGATCAGGCGGTGTTCGTAGGTGAGGCCCGCCGCGTCGAATTCCTTCTTGAATTCGGTCTGGTAGATGTCCTCGAAGGTGTCCTTGAACATGCCGTCGTAGGCCTTGAGAATGGTGTTCTTCGTGGAGAGGTACACCGGGTAGTTCTGCTGCAGGCCGTAATTCAGCGAGGCACGCGCGAAATCGCGGATGGACTCCTGGAAGTTGTACATGCCCATGATCACGCCGCCGTCTTCCGGCATGCGCACGACCTCGTGCTGGATCGGCTCGGAGCCGTCCTCCGGCGTGAAGGTCAGGGTGACCGTGCCCGCCTGATGCACCTTGAAATCGGTGGCGCGGTACTGATCACCGAAGGCATGGCGGCCGATGATGATCGGCTTGGTCCAACCCGGAACCAGACGCGGCACATTCGAGATGATGATCGGCGCGCGGAAAATGGTGCCGCCCAAGATATTGCGGATGGTGCCGTTCGGCGACCGCCACATCTTCTTGAGATCGAATTCCTTCACCCGGGCCTCGTCCGGAGTGATGGTCGCGCACTTGACGCCGACGCCGTGCTTCTTGATGGCGTTCGCCGCGTCGACGGTGACCTGATCATCGGTCTTGTCGCGGTATTCGATGCCGAGGTCGTAGTACTCGAGGTTCACATCGAGGTACGGGTTGATCAGCTTGTCCTTGATGAACTGCCAGATGATCCGGGTCATCTCGTCGCCATCGAGTTCGACGACGGTCCCTTCAACCTTAATCTTGGACATTGGACTTCGTGTCCTCCTAGGAAGGTGGTGCTCCCATTGCACGGCCAGGTGAGCACGCTTGTGAGCGGGAACCCCGGCTGTTCAACAAACAACGTATATGCCCGGCGTTTTCCTCGGGACCTCTGGTACCAGGTCCGCGCGGTAGGACGCCAAACAAGACGAGCGTACTGCTGCTGCCGACCTCACCGCGCGGGCAGCCCCCGCTGTGCGGGACCCCATCCGAGTTACTCACAGGTAGCAAAGGCGTGACCCAGGGCACGAAACACCCCCGCCGCGCATAGCTCGACTGGGGTGCGAATTCGAACGGATCAGACTCCGACGTGCACGTGCTCGGAACCCTCGAGCAGATTCTCCGGCTTGTCCCGGATCATGAACGCGATGATCGGAATGGTCAGCAGGAAGAAGCCCGCGCCCGCGTAGAACGCGATGTCGTACCCGTGGATCGAGGCGCGCGCCACCACATTGTCGATGGTCGGGTGATTGCGGGCATACCGCTCGGTCGCCTGCACCGACAGCGTCATCAACAGTGCGGTGCCGATGGAACCGCCGACCTGCTGCGCCGCGTTCAACAGCGCCGAGGCCACACCGGAATCCTTGTCATCGACCTGATGCAGCGCGGTGGTCTGCATGGCCACGAACAAGCCGCCCATACCGAGCGCGATCAACAGGATCGCGGGCAGCACATGGGTGGCATAGCTGTCCCCGAGCTCGAGCTGCGCCAGGTAGAGCAGCCCGGCGGTGCCGAACAGCGCGCCGACCAACATCACCGGCCGCGGTCCGAGCTTGGGCAGCACCGCGCTGGCGATACCGGCCGAGATGACGATGCCGAGCGGGAAGGGCAGGAACGCCGCGCCCGCCTTGAGCGCCGAGTACCCGAGGGTGATCTGCAGGTAGAAGCTCAGGTTCAAGAACATGGCGAACATGGCGATCGGGGTGATGAGCGCGACCAGGAAGGACCCGCCGCGATTGATTTCACCCGGAATACGCAGTGGCAGCAGCGGATTCGCGGTACGCCGCTCGATGGCGACGAACGCGATCAGCAGCGCCACACCCACGCCCAGCAGCGACAGGGTGCTGGTCGCGCCCCAGCCGTCATCGGCCGCGCGGCTGAAGCCGTAGACCACCGAGACCAGGCCGAGCGTCGCGGTGATCGCGCCGGGCAGGTCGTACCCGCCGGTGCGCGGGGCCGGAACGTCCTTGATGACGAACGCGATGGCGCCGGCGAACGCCAGCAGCGCGATGGGGGTGTTCACCAGCAGGCACCAGCGCCAGCTGGCGTATTCGGTGAGCGCGCCGCCGACGATGAGGCCGATGGCCGCGCCGCCCGCCGAGACGCCCGCGAACACGCCGAACGCCCGCGCACGCTCCTTGGCCTCGGTGAAGGTCACCGACACCAGGGACAGTGCCGCCGGAGCCAGCAGCGCGCCGAACGCGCCCTGCAAACCGCGTCCGATGAACAGTTCCGCGGTGTTCTGTGCCAGACCGGCCAGCCCGGAGGCCGCGGCGAAGCCGATCAGGCCGATCAGGAAGATGCGGCGGCGGCCGAGGTAATCCGCGAGCCGCCCGCCGAGCAGCAGCAGGCCACCGAAGATCAGCGTGTACGCGGTGAGCACCCACTGCCGGTTGCCGTCACTGATGCCCAGGTCCTGCTGGGCGAAGGGCAGGGAGATGGTGACGATGGTCGCGTCGAGCACCACCATCAGCTGGGCCATGGCGATCACGCCCAGCGCCAGCCAGCGCTTGGAAGCGCCTGCCTGACTTGATGTTTCGTTGGGCGCGTCGATCGCGGTCCCAGTGGTCATGCCGTCTCCTCGGGAGTGGTTCGAACAGCTCGCTCCATCGTGGCACCGGCCGACATTTGGCGTCAAGAGAAAAGTGTCGCAATCAGACAGTTGGCCGTTAACGTCACAATCCTGTCCGACGGCTATACAATGACGGCATGGCCGAGTCGTCGACGATCGCTGATTCCCCACAGCGGCAGCACACCCTGGAACGGCACCGCCCGGGCCTGCGCGAGCGCAAGAAGCAGCAGACCCGGACGCGAATCATCGATGTGGCGCTGCGGCTGTGCGACACACAGGGGTTCGACGCCACCACCGTGGAACAGATCGCCGATGAGGCCGATGTCTCACCGCGCACCATCAACCGCTACTTCGACAGCAAAGAGGCGATCGTCATCGCCCCCGTCGAGGACATGGGCAAGGCCCTGGCCGAACAGCTGCGCGCCCAGCCGATCACCGGCAATGAACTGCAAGCCCTGCTCGATGCCTTCCGGGCCACCGTCGAACAGGTCATCGACGGCGACAATCCCGCACCCTTCCGCTGGTTCCAGCAGATGCAGCGCATCTCACAGAACAACGCCACGGTGCGCGCGGAAAGCCTGTCCGCCGCCGACACCAAGACCCTGTCCATGACCACCGTGCTGGGCGAACGCCTGCGCATGGACCCCAATTCCATGCCGGTGCGGCTCATTTCGACCACCTGGCACGGCATCGTGCGCGTGGGCATGGAGTGCGAGTTCGACGCCGCCTCCGAATTCCCGGATTGCTCCAGCGCCGGATCGGCCCGCGAGCTCATGGACAACGTCACGGCCGCCTACAACGAGTTCATTCGCAGCTGCGCCCTCCCCGTCGCCGAGGCTATTGCGCCGCCCCGTTAGAATCTGCGCCAAGGTCAAGAGCATCAGCGCCAAGCCCCGGCTCGCTGATCGGCAACCCTCCAGCAGCGGCGGGGTGCTCCGGGTGAAGACCAGGCGCTCGAAGGCCGAGCGCAAGCGCACTGTAGGAGGACCCGAGATGTGTTGTTGTCGAAGCCAATTCGCCTTCCGATAACGTCCGCCTCCGCCGATTCCGGCGACCTTTCCACCTGGAGCACGACATGAGTGACTCGACCGCGCCCTCCGCCTCCCCCGCGAACGGCGATACGGATCCCGCCAACTGGTCCTTCGAGACCAGGCAGGTCCACTCCGGCCAAGCCCCCGACGCCGCCACCGGCGCGCGCGCCCTGCCGATCTACCAGACCACCTCGTACGCGTTCCGCGATACCGATCACGCCGCCGCGCTGTTCGGGCTCGCCGAGCCGGGCAATATCTACACACGCATCATGAACCCCACCCAGGACGTGGTGGAGCAGCGCATCGCCGCGCTGGAGGGCGGTGTGGCGGCCCTGCTGCTGGCCTCCGGGCAGGCCGCGGAGACCTACGCGATCCTGAACCTCGCGCAGGCGGGCGATCACATCGTGTCCAGCCCGCACCTGTACGGCGGCACCTACAACCTCTTCCACTACTCGCTGCCCAAGCTGGGCATCGAGGTCAGCTTCGTGGACGATCCGGATGATCTGGCGCAGTGGGAAGCGGCCGTGCGGCCCAATACCAAGGCGTTCTACGGCGAGACCGTCGCGAACCCGAGCAGCTCGATTCTGGATATCCCGGGCATCGCGGGCGTCGCGCACGCCGCCGGTGTGCCGCTGATCGTGGACAACACGGTCGCCACGCCGTACCTGATCCAGCCGCTCGCGCACGGCGCGGACATCGTGGTGCATTCGGCGACCAAGTACCTGGGCGGGCACGGTTCGGCCGTCGCGGGTGTGATCGTGGACGGCGGCACCTTCGACTGGACCGTCACCGACGCCGAGGGCAAGTCGCGGTTCCCGGGGTTCACCACCGCCGATCCCAGCTACCACGGTGTGGTCTTCGCGGATCTGGGCGCACCGGCGTACGCGCTCAAGGCGCGCGTGCAGTTGCTGCGCGATCTGGGTGCGGCCGTCGCGCCGTTCAACGCGTTCCTGATCGCCCAGGGCATCGAGACGCTGAGCCTGCGGGTGGAGCGGCACGTATCCAACGCGCAGGCGGTCGCGGAGTTCCTGGCGCAGCAGCCGGGCATCGAGAAGGTGTACTACGCGGGACTTTCCGACTCCCCCTGGTTCGAGCGTGGCAAACAGCTGGCACCCAAGGGCGTCGGCGCGATCGTGTCCTTCGAACTGGCCGGCGGTGTCGATGCGGGCAAGAAGTTCGTGGACGCTCTCGTGCTGCACAGCCATGTCGCTAACATCGGGGATGTGCGTTCGCTCGTGATTCACCCCGCCTCGACCACCCACTCCCAGCTGACGCCGCAGGAGCAGCTCGCTTCCGGCGTCACCCCAGGTCTGGTGCGGTTGGCCGTGGGCATCGAGGGAATCGACGACATTCTGGCGGATCTGCGCAACGGACTTACGGCGGCCGCGAGTTGACCGCCGATACGGATTCGAAGACCACCGTCCCGACCGCGGCGGCGCTACTACCGCCGCCGGACGGGACGCTCGCCAGCTTCTCCATCGGGGATGTGGCACTGGAGAGCGGCGCCGTCATTCCCGATGTGACGCTGGCCGTGCAACGCTGGGGCGAACTATCCCCGACCGCCGATAACGTGGTGCTCGTGGAGCACGCGCTCACCGGCGACTCGCATGTGGTCGGCCCGGCGGATGTGCATCACGACTCCGCCGGTTGGTGGGACGGGACCATCGGTCCCGGCAAGGCCGTCGACACCCGGGAATGGTGTGTCATCGCGATCAACGTGCTCGGCGGCTGTAAGGGCAGCACCGGCCCGTCCTCGCTGGCGCCGGATGGAAAAGCTTGGGGCGGAAGGTTTCCCGAGTACACCATTCGCGATCAGGTGACCGCGGAGGCGCAGTTCTTCGATCTGCTCGGCATCGACCGATTGGCCGCCGTGGTCGGCGGGTCCATGGGCGGTATGCGGGTGCTGGAGTGGATGATCGGCTATCCGGAACGGGTCGGGGCGGCACTGGTGCTCGCGGCCAGCGCCCGCGCCACCGCGGATCAGCTGGGGCAGCAGACCACGCAGATCGCCATCATCAAGTCCGATCCGGACTGGCAGGGCGGCAACTACTACGGCACCGGGCGCGCCCCGATGACCGGTATGGGACTGGCCCGCCGCATGGCGCACCTGACCTACCGCGCCGAGGCCGAACTCGACCACCGTTTCGAGAACCATGCCCAGGGTGACGAAAACCCTTGGGAGGGTGGGCGTTACGCGGTGCAGAGCTACCTCGAGTATCAGTCGGACAAGCTCATCTCGCGGTTCGATCCGGGCACCTACGTCTACCTCACCGAGGCGTTGAACCGGTACGACGTGGGTCGCGGGCGCGGCGGCGTCGAGGCGGCGTTGCAGAGTACGCCGGTGCCGGTCGTGGTCGGCGGCGTGGATTCGGATCGGCTGTATCCGCTGCGCAATCAGCAGGAGCTGGCGGATCTGCTGCCGGGCTGTAAGGGCCTGGAGATCGTGCACTCGCGCGACGGTCACGACGGCTTCCTGACCGAGACCGAGGCGGTCAGCAAGCTCATGGCGGAGACCATGGAGCTGGCGCGCGCGGCGCGCGGCTGACGGTGTGACGCACGGGACTGACGGGTCTTTACGGAATTCCCGCGGTGCAATGACCGCGGGTTCTCCCATGAGTCATACCTGTTTCGTCTGAATTATCTTGACGCACTGTCGGTTTCGCACCGATGACACCTCGGTAACCGACACGCCGATTTCGTGACTGAATCGGTGCATCGTCGTAAGGTATGCAACATGACAGCAGCCTTCGATGACATGGATCTGCGCGATCTGGTCGCGTTGCTCTCCGACGAGGAACAGCACGAATTACGTCCCGCCGTGCTGCGCGTATTACACCGTTTACCCGACCAGGAAATCCTGCGCCGCGAACTCGGCCGCCGCCTCACCCCCGCCTGACGCACCTACGACGTTCCCCGTACACAGCAATTCCCCGGAGCGTTCGCCGCTGCCGGGGAATCTTTCGTCGCGGCCTAGGTGACCCCGAGGCTGTTGATCGTCGCCGCCAACACGATGATCACACTCCCCATCACCGTCAACCACGCCACATCGAACGGCTTACTCCGCACCGCCAACACCCCCACCCGCTCGGTCGGCAGCATCAATCGGAACCCCGCCGCCAGCAAAGCCGCCCCCCCGAAGAAAAACGTCCCCCGCCGCCACCGATCCCACGCCAGAAACACCACCGCCACCACCAACACGGCACCGATCAACACCATCGGCAGATGATCACGCACGGCCTGACCGAACCGGCTGCTGGGACTCGAGGGAGCGGCATGGGCTGGACTCACGGGGCGAGTCTAACGACCCCCGCGATACCAGGGAGCAGCCTCCCAATCCCGGCGATCCCGCTCCCGGACTTCGGGCGGTACCAGGGCGTCCTCGACGCCGGTGAAACGTAGGAATTCCGCATCGAGGCAGTTGTCCCAGTCATCGGCACTGCGATGCTCCCATTCGCGGCCCCATTCGGTGTCTTCCATCCGAGCGCGATGCACAACCCTTCCCTGCCAACGGAATTCGACAAGCGTCAGCTCCGGAGACGCATCCGCCAGCGCTTCCAACCAGGGCGGATCGATGGCGGCCAGCGTATCGCCGTAGTAGCAGGGCGTGGTCGGCGTGCTCAACGCCGATTCCGTTTGTGGCGACGGCGATCTCGTCAACCCGGCACACGGGCCGATTTCCATGTCCTCGCGGCCGTTTCCGGTCCGATAGCTCCCAGATACGGTCAGCCCCCACGCACCGTCCTCATGACGCCGCCAGTCCCGCTCGGGCGCGAAGGACGGCCGCGCACCGGCCGAACTCACTCGGACCTCATCGAAACCGTAACGGCAGAAACGACCTTCGTCATCGGGATAGTGGCACGCGATGACGTCCTGGTCGCCGCCCTCGTCGTAGTGCCGCACCCATACCGCGCGATACCGCTCGGCGTTGAGCTGATCGAGAAAGTCCATCATCCCGAGACTCTTCCCGGACCCGTACTGGATGTCTGCGTAGCTCATGTCCTCCGCCACCCGGAACCAGACCGGAACCCAGTACGAACCGACACTACGGTGATCGCCGCGTGCGAAGTCGATCAGCATCGCGGCGATCCACTCCGCCTCGGAGTGCTGAATACTGTGACCGGTCTGCGCGTAGACGCGAACGAAGTCCGTGAAGATGTTCGACACGCCCACATCATGTCCGCGACCACGCGAATCAGGCGAGGCGTTTTTCCCGCACCGCGCCGGCGGCGGGCTGCGGACGGTATGGCCGCCGGGCTCTGGGATGCTGGTGGGCGTGTTTCATTTGGTGTTCTTCGAGCCTCGTATCCCGCCCAATACCGGCAATGCCATCAGGCTGGCCGCTGGGACGGGGTGTGAGCTGCACCTGATCGAGCCGCTGGGGTTCGATCTATCGGAGCCCAAGCTACGCCGGGCGGGGTTGGATTATCACGACCTCGCCTCGGTTACCGTGCACCAGAATCTCAGTGCCGCATGGGAATCCATCAAACCTGAACGGGTTTTCGCCTTCACGGCGGCCGCCACCACCCGCAATACCGATATCGCCTACCGCGACGGCGACGTACTGCTCTTCGGCCCCGAACCCACCGGCCTCCCGGAAGAGGTGCTCACCGACCCCAAGGTCACCGAGCAACTCCGCATCCCCATGCTCCCCGGCCGCCGCTCCATGAACCTCTCCAACGCCGCCGCCGTCGCGGTCTACGAAGCCTGGCGCCAACAGGGTTTCCCGGGCGCGGTGTAGTGCCATACCGCCGAGACACGCGACAATGGGGATGAAACCGTCCTAGCTGCGAAAAGCCCGGGAGGCTGCGGGTATGCCGAATTACCCTGACGACGTGGCACTTCCGTATACCCAACCTGAACTCCCGGAGCGCATGACATGGGAGGAACTCGAGCAGCTTCCCGATGAGATCGCCGAGCAGATCGAGCTTTGGGACGGACATCCGGTCTGGCTACGACGTGGCCCCAGCGAACACCAGGCCTTCACCGGCCGCCTCTGGGCCGCGCTGGAACGCAGCGCTCGCACGGAGATGTCTGCCCACCCGGAACGCTGCTGGCGAGCCAACTTCGAGACCAACGTCTTCCTCGGGAACAAGGGGAAATCCGACTTCCTCACCCCGGACTTCCTCGTCTTCCAATGCCTGGCGGCGCCCTATCAGGATGTTCGCGCCGCCGATGTGCTGCTGGTCGGCGAGATCCTGTCGCCGTCGAATACCAAGTCCAATATCGAGGCGAAGAAGGGCCGCTACGCGAATGCCGGGATTCCCTGGTACTGGGAAGTCCAGCTGGCATCAGGGAGCAGTGCAATAGACGCCATTCGGGCATACGTGCTCGAGCTCGAAACCGGTCGGCTGGCAGAGAAGGTCCGCCCGCTGCGTCCGGCCAACTACATCCTCGCGGGCGAGTGGACACACTCCGACTCCGAAGGCGTCGACTTCGAATTTCCCTTCCCCATCCGCATCCCGTGGACCGAACTCGAATACTGAGAGTCAGTCGGCGATTTCGAAGCGTTTGAAGCGGGAAGTTGTTCCGGCGGTGAGGGTTACGGCGGACTTGGGGACGCCGTAGTGGGTGGCCGGGAGATTGTCGCCCGGACCACCGTGGGCATCGGTCTCCTTACTGGACGGCTACGGCGTCGACCTCGAAGAGCATGCCGGGGAAGGCCAAAGAGGCTACGCCGGTGAGGGTTTGGGCGGGTGGGCGGTCGCCCCAGAGTTCGGCGATCTTTGTGCCCAGGATGGCGAGTTTATCGAGGTTGTGGTCGACGATGTGGGTGCGGAGTTGGGCTACGTCGGCGTAGTCGAGGCCGACCGTGCGCAGGGCTTTGCCGAGGTTTTCGAAGGCGTGGTCCACCTGGGTGGCGAAGTCCTCGGAGGTGGTGTGGCCGTGTTCGTCGGAATCGTATTGGCCCGCGATGAAGACCAGTTCGCCGCTGACGCGGGCGATATGGCTGTAGCCGAAACCGGTCGGATCGTGCAGGTCGGCGGGGTTGATGAGTTCGATGGTCACTGTCGTCTCCTTCGCTGGTGCATGCGGTAACACGAGGTTGACGATGTGGCGTTCCCGAAGCTGACATGCGTTCACCATCAGCGAAAATCGCGGGAGCGGCCTTCGATGCGCAGGTTCATGCGCTGGAGGTGATCAGCGACCACGGTGACCGCGCCTTCGGCGTTCTGCACGCGGCCGCGAATCAGCAGCGCCGGGGCGGTTTGCGCCAGGCGGCGGTAGCGCGCCCACAGGCCCACCGAGCAGACGACGTTGACCATGCCGGTCTCATCTTCCAGATTGATGAAGGTGACGCCCGCCGCGGTGGCGGGGCGCTGCCGGTGGGTGACCGCGCCGCCCACCAGAACCCTGGTGCCGTCCCGTATTCCGAGTAGTTGATCGGCGGGGATGACGCCCAGGGCGTCGAGCTGGGTGCGCAGGAATTCGGTCGGATAACTGCCTGGCGAGACGCCGGTGGCCCAGACGTCGGCGGCGGCCAGTTCGAGGGCGCTCATACCCGGCAGCGCGGGGGCGTTCACGGCCGCGCCCATGCCCGGGAGGCGGTCGGGGCGTTCACCCGCCGCCGCGCCCGCCGCCCAGAGCGCCTCGCGCCGACTCCCGCCGAGGCTGTCCAGCGCGCCCGCCGTCGCCAGCGATTCCGCCTGCGGCACAGTCAATTCCACGCGACCGGTGAGATCCAGGAAGGACGCGTAGGGCCCGATCTCGCGTGCCGTCACGATCTGCTCGGCCAATTCCGCGCCGATACCGCGCACCGAGGCCAGCCCGAGCCGGATCCGCATACCGTGCTCCTCCAGCGTCGCCTCGGCGAGGCTGTGGTTGATATCCGGCCCGTGCACCACCACCCCGTGCCGCCGGGCATCGGCCACCAGTGATTGCGGTGAGTAGAACCCCATCGGCTGGGCACGCAGCAGCCCCGCGCAGAACGCCGCCGGATGATGCAGTTTGAACCAGGAGGAGTAGAAGACCAGGGACGCGAAACTCTGCGAATGACTTTCCGGGAAGCCGAAATTCGCGAAGGCGTACACCTTCTCGTAGATGCGGTCGGCCTTCTCGCCGGTGATGCCGTGCAGCTCACGCATACCGGTGTAGAAACGTTCGCGCAGGCGTTCCATCTTCTCCGGTGAGCGTTTGGACCCCATGGCGCGGCGCAGCTGATCGGCCTCGGCGGCGGTGAATCCGGCGATATCCACGGCCATCTGCATGAGCTGTTCCTGGAACAGCGGAATGCCGAGCGTGCGTTCGAGCGAATTCTCCAGTGCCGGATGGTCATAGACGACCGCTTCGCGGCCGTTGCGTCGGCGGATGTACGGATGCACCGAACCGCCCTGAATGGGCCCGGGCCGGATCAGCGCCACCTCCACCACCAGGTCGTAGAAGTTGCGCGGTTTCAACCGCGGCAGCGTCGCCATCTGCGCGCGCGATTCCACCTGGAAGACGCCGACCGAATCGGCGCGGCACAGCATGTCGTACACCGCGGCCTCGGTCAGATCCAGTCGATGCAGTTCGACGCTCTCACCCTTGTGCTCGCGCACCAGGTCGATCATGTAGTGCAGCGCCGAGAGCATGCCGAGCCCGAGCAGATCGAATTTCACCAAACCCGCTGCGGCACAATCATCTTTATCCCATTGCAGTACGCTGCGCCCGGGCATGCGCGCCCATTCGGTCGGGCAGACATCGGCGATGGGGCGATCGCAGATCACCATGCCACCCGAGTGAATACCCAAATGCCTTGGCAGCCCCTCCAATTCACCAGCCAGCCCGAGCACGTCCGGCGGAATGTCGGTGTGCTCCTCTTCCGCGACACCGGTCCAGCGGCTCACCTGTTTACTCCAGGCATCCTGCTGCCCGGGCGCGAATCCCAAGGCGCGCGCGGCATCTCGCACCGCCGACCGGCCGCGGTAGGTGATCACATTGGCGACCTGCGCCGCGTACTCACGCCCATATTTGGCGTAGACGTGCTGGATCGCCTCCTCGCGCCGGTCCGATTCGATATCGACGTCGATATCGGGCGGCCCGTCCCGCTCCGGGGCCAGGAAGCGTTCGAACAGCAGCTTATTGGCGACCGGATCCACATTGGTGATGCCGATGGCGTAGCAGACGGCGGAATTCGCGGCCGATCCCCGCCCCTGACAGAGGATGTCATTGGTGTGGCAGAAGTCGACGATATCGTGCACCACCAGGAAGTAGCCCGGAAACTTCAGTTGCGCGATCACTTCCAGCTCGTGGTCGAGCTGCTGATACGCCTTCGGATTGCTCGCGCGCGGCCCGTAGCGGCGGCCCGCGCCCCGCATGGTGAGCTCGCGCAGCCAGGAGTCCTCATCATGACCTTCGGGCACATCGAACGGCGGCAACTGCGGTGCGATCAGGCGCAGATCGAAGGCGCATTCCCGGGCCAGCGCAACGGCATTGGCGACCGCGCGCGGATGATCGGCGAACAGGCGCGCCATCTCCGCCCCGGAGCGCAGATGCGCACCGCCGGTGGGCGGCAGCCAGCCCGCCATCTCGTCCAGCGAGGACCGGGCGCGAATGGCGGCCAGCGCCATGGCCCGGCGGCGCTGCGGGGGCGCGGCGAAATGCGCTCCGGTGGTTGCCAATACGGGCAGGCCGAGCCGATCCGCGAGCGCGATGAGCCGGGCATTGCGCTCATCGTCCTCCGGAATCCCGTGGTGGGTGAGCTCCACGCTCACGTGCTCGGCCCCGAAACGCTCGATCAGCTCCCGCAGCGCGCCCTCGGCGGCGGCATCGCTCCGCGTGAGCGCCTGTCGCACGGTCCCTTTCCGGCAGCCGGTGAGCACATGCCAGTGCCCGCCCGCCGCCTCGGTGAGCCGATCCAGGTCGTACCGCAGAATGCCCTTCTCCCCCGCCGCCATATGCGCCGCCGCCATCTCCCGCGACAACCGCCGATACCCTTCCTGCCCGCGCGCCAGGATCAGCAGATGCGGTCCGACCGGATCGGGCGCACCGGTGCGCGGTGCGGAATCAGCCCAAATGGATTCCCCTGCGCCGCCGCCACTTTCGCGGCCGCGGCTCGCACCGCGTTTAGCCGATGCGCCGTCGCCGCTCACGGATTCGGGATTGGCGGCCGCGCCCCGCGCACGCCGGCCACGCGGAGCCAGATGCGCCCCGGCCCGGGCGGAGGTGCCCAGCGAGAGTTCCGCGCCGAAGACGGTGGGCATACCCCATTCGCGGGCCGCTTCGGCGAAGCGCACCACGCCGTAGAAGCCGTCGTGGTCGGTCAGGGCGAGGGCTTCCAGGCCGAGGCGTACGGCCTCCTCCACGAGTTCCTCGGGCGGGCAGGCCCCGTCGAGGAAGCTGTAGGCGGAGTGGGTGTGCAGTTCGGCGTACGGGACGGTGGGCCCGGCGGTGCGGGCCAGGGTCCCGGCTTCGTATTTCTCGCGTTTGTGGGACCAGGCCGGGCTGTCGCCGCCATCGCCTTCCACGCGCCGGGCGGGATCGGGGCGGCCGGAGAGCACGCGCTCCAGCTCCGCCCAGGTAGGCGGACCGTTATGCCAGCCCACGGCCCCTCCTCACACCTCGATCACCGCCGCTGATCGAACATACATTCGATCTCTAGAGGCAGTATAGGAGACCCAACCGAACGGTCTATATAGAGCCGCCCCCGGCGTGTCCGAGACACCCGCCACCTTCTTCTGGCACCGGAACTTACTTAGGAGTAAGTTCTAGGCAATTCAACCTGCAAGGGAGCAGTGATGACCGATACCTCGGGTTACCTGGCCCGTCGGCGCGCCCGCCGCGACCTGACCGGCAAGCACATTGTCATTACCGGCGCGTCCTCGGGCATCGGCCGCTCGGCCGCCCTGGCCGTCGCCGAGAAGGGCGCAGTCGTCCTGCTATTGGCCCGGCGCGGCGATGAACTCGCCACCCTGGTCGACGAGATCAAGGCCGCGGGCGGTGAGGCGCACGGCTACCAGTGCGATGTCACCGACGCCGATTCGGTGGACGCCGCGATCACGCTCATCCTGGCCCAGCACGGCCATGTCGACATGCTGGTCAACAATGCGGGCCGGTCCATCCGCCGCGCCGTGCACCGGTCCACCGACCGCATGCACGATTTCGAACGGACCATGGCGGTCAACTACTTCGGCGCGGTGCGCATGACGCTGGCGCTGCTGCCGCAGATGCGCGAGCGCAAGTTCGGGCACATCGTGAACATCTCCAGCGCGGGCGTGCAGGTGGCCACGCCACGCTTCGCCGCCTACCTCGCCAGCAAGGCGGCGCTGGACAAGTTCGCGGAGGTGACCGCGGCCGAAATGCTCGCGGACAACATCACTTTCACCACCATCCACATGCCGCTGGTGCGCACGCCGATGATCACCCCGAGCGGCGATCAGGGCACCCCCACCCAATCACCCGAGTGGGCGGCGGCGACCATCGTGCGCGCGCTCAGCGAACGACCGCGCCGCATCGACGTCCCGCTGGGCACACTCGCCGAATACGGCAATCTGGTCGCGCCCGCGATCAAGGAGCGCGCACTGCACCGGTACTACCGCGCGATCCCGGACTCCCCCGCGGCCAAGGGCGAAACGGTCACCGAACCCGAGACGGTCGAGGTGGATATCGTTGTGCCGCAACGCCGCCGCCGCACGGTTCCGCCCGCCATCCGGGTGACCGGAACGGCGCTGCGCCGAGCCGCGCGACTGGTGCCCGGCACACACTGGTAACCACCGGCACCGCGATCCATCCGAAAGCGTCAGCAGGCGGCCATTTCCGCTCCCCGCGGTCGGCGGCAGTCTCCCCGGCTGGTGGCCAGCGCCGCCTCGCTGAACGCTCGGATGCGGGCATTCTCGCGGGATTCGCGCCAGACCAGCCTGCCCCGCAGCGGTGGCGCGTCGTCGATGGGCAGATAGGCGACGCGGGGGTAGGCGCGATAGCAGGAGCCCTCGTCACCCACCACGAACGCCCCCGCACCACCCCCGACCAGGCTGATCGCCTCCTGAAATGTGCTGGCGGACCTGTCATGCCGGATCGGCCTGCCATCGGGTGTGCGGGTCGGCGTCCGATCGGCGGCGATCGCCGACGGCGTCGAATCGGGCGCGCCGATCAACGTGATATCGGCCAGATCGTTCAGCGATACCGAATCGCGCGCGGCCAGCGGGTGCGCGCGCGGTACGGCGAGCAGCCGGGGCAGGGTCCGCAGTACCGGTCCGGCGGTGAGCCCCGTCTCGGCCACGGGATGACATACCAGCACCATCTGGACCAGATCGGCGTGCAGCGCCGCCTCCCCCTCGTAGAGCGGCAACTCCCGAATCCGCACCTCCACACCCGGATTCGCGGCTTTGAACCGGTCCGCGGCCTCCATCAGGAAGACGCCCGCG
This sequence comes from Nocardia sp. NPDC058058, assembly GCF_042885355.1. Taxonomy (NCBI): domain Bacteria; kingdom Bacillati; phylum Actinomycetota; class Actinomycetes; order Mycobacteriales; family Nocardiaceae; genus Nocardia; species Nocardia sp. NPDC058058. The sequence continues at coordinate 198,950 of NZ_JBHVSA010000002.1, forward strand.
CCCGCACTGCCGAAGCCGACCTCGAGCACACCGGGCAGACCCCGGCCCGCGCTGGTGGCGCGCTCGATCGCCCGCTGGATCAGATCGTGTCCCGGGCGCAGATCATCCAATAGCTGTTTGCCGACCGGCGTCAACTCGACCCGGCGACTGGTGCGCTCGAAAAGCGGTGCGCCGAACCGTCGTTCCAGCGCCTGAATCGTCTGACTGACCCGCCCGGTCGAAACCCGCAGCCGCTGTGCGGTTCTGCCGAAGTGCAGCTCATCGGCCAACGCCAGAAAGGCCTCTATCTCGTACCGTTCCATCGCCATAACTACCACGTGAAAGCGGATTTTGTTCCGCGCCGAGCGGTGGTCGGATCGTTCACTCCGGCTAAAGGCCGGTTTGTCAACGCGTCATTGTTCCCGGATCCCGGGTACCGAATCCTTTGAGGCACGGTCCCACGACCGTAGAACCGGGAGTAATGCGTTGACAGTCTTCGCCTACGGGTTGGCCATCGTGCTGGACCTGACGATCATCTTCATCGGGGTGCGGTTCCTGCTCATACCCGAGACGGCGGCGGCGGCCTTCGGCGTCCCGGCCCGCGCCGACGGCGACGCGGGCCCCTACCTCACCGTCAAAGGCCTGCGCGATATCACCTCGGGCGTAATCGGTTTGGCGATCCTCGCCTTCGCCGGCGCCTCGGCCGAAGCCTGGTTCATGCTGGCCGTGGCCCTGACCCCGTTCGGCGACTGCGCCATCGTGCTGCGCAACGGCGGCACCAAGGCCGCCGCCTTCGGCATCCACTTCGCCACCGCGATCCTCGTACTCATCAGCGCCGCACTGCTTTTCGCCGCCTGATCGACACGCTCGGGTAAAGCGTTCCCGCTCAGGAGGTTCCGAGCCGGAGCTGAACCAGTTCGGCCAGTCCGGCACGATGCTGCGCGGGACCGCCGAGACCGATCTGATCGGCCTTGGCGCGCTTGAGATAGAGGTGGGCCGGATGCTCCCAGGTCATCCCGATGCCGCCGAGCAGTTGTACGGCTTCCTCCGCCGCGTGCACCGCGATATCACCGCAGTACGCGGCGGCGACCGCGGCCGCGATTTCGGTGTCGGGATCCCCGGCCGCCAGCGTCCCCGCGGCGTATCCCGCTACCGCACGGGCGGATTCGACCTCGACGTACAGCTCCGCGAGCCGATGTTTGACCGCCTGGAATCCGCCGATCACCCGGCCGAACTGTTGGCGGGTCTTCAGATATTCCACCGTGGTGTCCAGGCACCAGGCCGCCACGCCGACCTGTTCGGCGGCCAGCAGCACCGCTCCGGCGCGCAGACCCGCGCGCAGGGCCGCGGTGCCCGCCTGCGCGCCGACCACCGGCTCGCTCGCGGCGCGGTCGATGGTGACATCGGCCAGCGGCCTGGTCATATCGAGCGAGATCACCGGTTCCACCGTGACCGCCGCGGCCGGAATCGCGTGCACCTCGGTGCCTTTCGCGGTGCGCACCGCCGCGAGTACGGTATCGGCCTCCAGCGCCCCCGCCACATTGGTCACCCGGCCGGAGATCCGGCCGTCGGCGTCCCGGTGCAATCCCGGAACCTGCGCGGAGGTCGCGGCCGAGAACGGCGCGAGCAACGCCACCGTGCTGTCCCCCGCGGCGAGGTCGCCGAGCAGTCCGGAATCCCCGGCCAGCAGGACGGTCGCCGCGATCACGCTGCTGGTGAGGAAGGGCACCGGTGCGACGAACCGCCCGAGTTCCGCCAGCACCACCGCCGCGTCCCGGGCCGAACCCCCTGCCCCGCCGCGGTTTTCGGGAATCAGCAGCCCCGCCAGCCCGAGTTCGGTCGCGATGACCGGCCACAGTGTTCCGGTCAGACTCCGATCACCCGCGTAGGCCCGCAGCACCTGCGCCGGAGCGCAGCGTCCGGCCAGCAGTCCGCGCACCGAATCACGCAGTGCGACTTCGGTATCGGTGTCGAGCAGCAGGATGTCCGCGCTCATCGGATGAGGTCCTTCCAGGCGATGTCCTTATCGGCGCGGGCTTCGGCCGGTAGTCCCAGCACCCGCTCGGCGATGATGTTCCGCAGAATCTCCGAGGTGCCGCCTTCGATCGAATTGCCTTTCGCGCGCAGGTAGCGATAGCCCGCGCCGCGACCGGCGAAGTCGACCCGGTCCGGGCGCACCATGGTCCAGTCGTCGTAGCGCAGCCCATCCGCGCCGAGCAGTTCCAGCTCGAATCCGGAGAGCCGCTGGCTGATTCGCGCGAACGAGAGTTTCAGCGCCGCGGTCTCCGGCCCCGGCTGACCGGTGGCCACCCGCTGGCGCAGTCGCGCGGCGGACAGCCGGGCGGCCTCGGCTTCGACCCACAGCCGCAGCAGCCGATCCTGTAGTTCCGGGGTGTGCCCGGCGGTGTGCTCCCGCCAGGTGCGGGTGACCGCGCCCAGCATGCCGCTCTCGCGCGGGGCGGCCCGCCCGCCGATGGCGACGCGCTCATTGTTGAGGGTCGTATTCGCCACCCGCCAGCCGTCACCCTCGGCGCCGAGCCGATTCGCATCCGGAATGCGCACATCGGTGAGGAAGACCTCGTTGAATTCGGCTTCCCCGGTGAGCTGGCGCAGCGGCCGCACCCGCACCCCGGGATCGCTCATATCGCAGATGAAGTAGGTCAGTCCCGCGTGTTTGGGCCGACCCGGATCGGTGCGCGCGATCAGGATCGCCAGGTGCGCCGCATGCGCGGCGGACGTCCACACCTTCTGCCCGTTGACAATCCAGTCGTCGCCGTCCCGGACCGCGCGCGTTCGCACCGCGGCCAGATCCGATCCGGCGTCCGGTTCGCTGAACAGCTGACACCAGATCTCCACACCGCTCCACAGCGGCCGCAGGAACCGCCGCCGCTGGTCATCGCTGCCGCAGGCCAGAATGGTCGGCGCGGCCATACCGAGCCCGATTCCATTGAGTTCAGCCCTGTTCCCCGGCGCACCGGCGTGCTCGAACAGAGCGTCGACATAGGGCTGCCACTCCCGGTCGATATCCATGCCGCCCAGTCCGACGGGGAAATGCACCCAGGCCAGGCCCGCGTCGAAGCGAGCCTGCTGGAAGCGCACCGCATCGGTGTCGGCCGGATCATCGGCGGCCAGTACCGCCCGCACGCGGCGGCGCAGATCCGCGCGCACCGCTTCGGAATTCGTCGTGACGGTCCGCTGCGGCATATCAGAGGCCCGTATCCACGCGATAGCCGTCGGACGCGGCGTCCACGGCGAGCAGGGAGATACCGAAGCGCCCCTCGATGCCCCAGACGCCGAATTCGCCGAGCTTGTAATAGAACTCGCGCGGGGTCTTGCGGAAGGTGTCGTACACGGTTCTGCGCATATTCTCTCCGAGTCGCCTGAGCTTTACTCGATAGTAAACACTTATCGCGGTGATACGCCAGACCATGTATGAAAATACCGACTTCAACAGCAGATACCCATTGACAGTGCTTCCGCGCCTATGGAACGTTACATGCAGTTTGTTCCATACAACTGACGATGTTGACGGAGACAGCCATGAAGGCCTGGCAGATAACACAATTGGGCGAACCCGCGGAGGCGCTGCGGTGGACCGAACTCGACGATCCGATCCCCGGCCCCGGTCAGCTGCTGGTCCGGGTGCGCGCGGCGGCGGCCAATTTCCCGGATGTGCTGATGTGCCGCGGCGAGTATCAGGTCCGCCCGGAGTTGCCGTTCACACCCGGCGTCGAACTCTGTGGTGAGGTGATCGCCGCCGGTTCCAGTACCGGCGAGTTCCGGATCGGCGATCGGATCATCGGGGTGACGTCCATGCCGCACGGCGCGTTCGCCGAACTCGCCGTCGTCAACGCGACCGAGGCTTTCCTGGCTCCCGCGGTCCTCGAGGACGCGCAGGCCGCCGCGTTCCATATCGCCTACCAGACGGGATGGTTCGGCCTGCACCACCGCGCGGCACTCCAGCGCGGTGAGACGCTGCTGGTGCACGCGGCGGCGGGCGGAGTCGGCAGTGCGGCGGTGCAATTGGGCAAAGCCGCGGGCGCTCAGGTCATCGCGGTGGTGGGCGATGCGGACAAGGCCGCGATCGCGCGCTCCCAGGGAGCCGACATCGTGGTGGATCGCACGAGCGAGGATTTCGTCGCCGTCGTGCGCGCGGCCACCGACGGACAGGGCGCGGATGTCATCTACGACCCGGTCGGCGGCGACACCTATGCGCGCTCCACCAAATGCGTCGCCTTCGACGGCCGCATCGTGGTGGTCGGGTTCGCGGGCGGCAAGGTGCAGACGCCCGTGCTCAATCACGCACTGGTGAAGAACTATTCGATTCTCGGACTGCACTGGGGGCTGTACCGCGAACAGCGGCACCGTGCGGTGGTCGAGGCGCATGACGCGCTCACCGAATTGGCGAACAAGGGCCTGATCGCCCCGGTGATCGACAGTCTGATCGCACTGGCCGACCTGCCCGCCGGACTCACCCGGCTCGGCGGCGGCGCGACCGTCGGCCGCGTCATCGTCCAGCCGTGAGCCCCGCCCGCCGGCACCCGGCCGTCCACATCCCGAGGAGCACCCCGTCATGGCCAATATCGTCGACCGGATCTGGCAGTACGCCACCGACGAGCCGGAGCGCATCGCGCTGCGGACACCATCCGATGACCTCGGCTACGGCGAACTGATAAGCCGGGCAGCGCGTTTCGGCGGCATACTGCGCGGTTCCGGTCTCCGCGCCGGTGATCGAATGGTCCTGATCGCACCGACCCGGCCCGAATTCGTGATCGCCTATCTCGGCGCGCAGCTCGCCGGGGTCATCGTCGTCACCATGAACACCATGGCCACCGCACCCGAAATCGACTGGGTGCTGGCCGATTCGGAGGCAACGCTGATCGCGGCCTGGCATACCGGCACGGCGGCCGCGGCCGCCGCGTCCACCGCTCGCCGCGTCCGGTACATGGCACTCACCGCCGACATCGGCATGATCTCGGAATACACACTGCCGGAACCGATCTCGCGTGACCCGGACGATACGGCGGTGCTGCTCTACACCTCGGGAACCACGGGTAAACCCAAGGGCGTCGAGTTGACCATTGCCAATCTCGGCCATACCGCCCGGGTCTACACCGAACAGCTCGGATTGCGGCCCGATGACCGGCTCGGCACCGGCCTGCCGCTGTTCCACGTGTTCGGGCAGGCGGTAGCGCTGCTGACCGCGTTGAATATCGGCTGTCCGTTCTCACTGCTGGAGAAGTTCACCCCGGACGCCATGCTCGAACTCATTCGCGATCACCGGCTGACCGTGGTGGCCGGGGTGCCGACCATGTGGAACGCCATGCTGCACGCCGAGGGCGATTTCGGCGCGGATGATCTGCGCGGTCTGCGACTGGCGGCGTCCGGTGGCGCGGCGCTGCCGCGGGAGGTGGTCGAGGCCTTCGCGGCCCGGTTCGGCTGCACCATCCTGGAGGGCTACGGATTGACCGAATCCACCGGCGCGGCAACGTATCAGGCGCCGGGGCGCACGCATCCGCCGGGTTCGGCGGGGCAGGCGCTGCCCGGCACCGATATCGAGATCCGCGATACGCACGGCGTGCCGGTGCGCATCGGGACGGTCGGCGAAATCCACCTGCGCGGTCCGAGCGTCATGAAGGGGTATTGGCGGCGGGCGGACGCGACTGCCGCCGAACTGTCCGGTGGCTGGCTGCGCACCGGCGATCTGGGCTATCTCGATTTCGACGGCCACCTGTTCATCATCGATCGCCTCAAGGAGTTGATCATTCGCGGCGGCTACAACGTCTACCCGCGCGAAGTCGAAGAGGTGCTGTACCGGCATCCCGGTATCGCCGCGGTGGCGGTCATCGGCATACCGGACGCGCATCACGGGGAGGAGGTCGCCGCGGCCGTGGTGCCGATGCCCGGCCATGACCTGAACACGGAGCAGATCCGGGCGTGGGCGAAGGAACGGCTGTCCGCGTACAAGGTGCCGCACCGCTTCGCGTTCGTGGCCGCGCTGCCGATCGGGCCGACCGGCAAGGTGCTCAAGTGCGCGATCGACTGGAACTTGATAGATCTAACGTTCCATAAGAGTTGAAGTTGAGCTGCTATTTTTCGAAAACAGCATTACCAATAGGTAAAGCATGTTAGCAATAGGGAGGCTCAACGACGTCCCAGGAGATCCGATGCCCACGCACTCCCCGATCCGCCGCAACAGCACCCGCCGACTACTTGTCGCAGCCGTATTCGCTTGCGCCGCAGCACTTTCCACCGGAAACACGGCTACTGCCGCGCCCGTCTACCCGGTGCCGTACGGCCTCGGCGAGGGATTGACGCACTATTTCGACCCGGCGTCGCCGCCCGGCGCCAATGACTGGTCCTGCCGCCCGACAGCCGAACACCCCGAACCGGTCATCCTGCTGCACGGCCTCACCGCGACGCAGGCAGCGGACTGGGCATCGCTCGCCCCGCTGCTGGCCAATAACGGCTACTGCGTGTTCTCGCTCAACTACGGCATGGAATCCCGGCTGCCCGCACCGCTGAACACGGTGCCGGGCCTCGGGGACATGATCGATTCGGCCACCAACCAACTCGCGCCGTTCGTCGATCGGGTGCTCGCCGCGACCGGCGCCGAACGCGTCGATTTCGTCGGGCATTCCGAGGGCACCGTGATGCCGCGCTGGTACATCAAATTCCTCGGCGGCGCCGACAAGGTGGCCAAATCGGTGAATCTGACCCCCATCAACAACGGCACCCACGCCAACGGTGGCGCCCTGCTGGGGGCACTGCTGTCCCGCGTCGGATTATGGGACCGCGCACAGCAATTCGCGATCGACACCGGCTCCGGGGCCGCGGTGCAGCTGACCGCCGGATCGAACTTCCTGGCGGCGCTGAATTCCGGTGTGGCCTACCAACCCGATATCCGATACACGTTCATCATGACCCGCTACGACGAGCTGGTCGTGCCCTACACCAGCGGACTGGGCCCCATCGCGGCCAATGTCACCAACATCGTGGTGCAGGACCAATGCCCGCTCTCGATCTTCGAACACAATGGCGCGTCCTCCGATCCCGTTGCCCTGCAACATGTTCTGAACGCACTGGATCCCGAGCACGCCCAGCCGGTCAACTGCTTCGGCCGGCCCCGCAACGGGTGAATTCCCCCGTTCTCCGGTAACTCCTCTCCACCGATGGATCACGGAAGTACAGCATGACTCGTACGCATATCGCGGCCGACCCGGCGCCCATCCCCGCCGCGACGGGCATCTGGGGCCGCCAATTGGACCGATTCCCCGGCACTTTCGCCCGCACCCGATATCTGGGCATCACCATCGCCGCCACCGTGGTGCTCTACTACCAGCTCTACGCCCAGGGCACCGTCGCCACGAAAATCATTGCCGACCTTCATATGTCGCTGACCTACTTCATCGTCATCCAGATCGCGGGCGGTGCGATCGGCGCGATCGGCTCACTCGCGGCCGGACTCGCGGATCGGTGGGGCCGGGCCAATCTCGTGGTCTACGGACTGGCGCTGGTATCGCTGCTGATGCTGTTCGCGGCACCGAACGTGCACGGCGAGACCGCGTATCTGATCGTGTTCGTGCTGATCAGCGGCGTGGAAGGGGTGATACTCGTTGCCACACCGGCACTGATCAGAGATTTCTCCCCGCAATTGGGGCGCGCCTCGGCGATGGGGTTCTGGACCCTCGGCCCGGTGCTCGGCAGTCTGCTGGCCACCGCCATCTCGAGCAATACCCTGGACGACCATCCGCGCTGGCAGTTCCAATTCCAGGTCGCGGGCATCGTCGGCTGGATCGTGTTCGCCATCGCGTTCATCGGGCTGCGCGAGCTCGCACCGGCGCTGCGCGATCAACTGATGGTCAGCATCCACGATCGCGCGCTGCTGGAGGCCCGCGCCCGCGGCATCGATCCGGAACAGGCACTGCGCGGACACTGGCGGCAGCTGTTGCATATTCGAATCGTGTTGCCCGCCTTGGCGATCAGCAGCTATCTGCTGTTCTACTACCTGTCCGTCGGCTTCTTCGTGCTGTTCTACGTGACCACCTACGGCTATACCGAGGCGCGGGCCAACGCACTGGCCAATTGGTATTGGATCGCGAACGCGCTGACCCTGGTGATCTTCGGGCTGCTGTCCGATCTGTTCCGGGTGCGCAAGCCGTTCATGCTGACCGGAGGTCTGATCAGCGCGATCGGCGTCGCCTGGTTCGCCATCGCGACCCGGGCGGGCGATACCGGCTACTACTCCTTCGCGGTGATCATTCTGGTTATCGCGATCGGTTCGGGCATGACCTTCGCGGCCTGGATGGCGGCCTTCACCGAAACGGTCGAGGCACGCAATCCCGCCGCGACGGCGACCGGATTGGCCATCTGGGGCGCGAGCGTGCGGGTCGCGGTCGCGGCGGGATTCACCGCGCTGATCTTCCTGATCCCGGCGGCGAACACCCTGGTCGACGCGGGACCGCGGGTGCATGAACTCGCCACCCGGTATGCGGCCGAGCTGACCACCCTGCAACGACTCAGCCCCGCGGTGAAAGCCGAATTGTCCACGCGGCCGGACGATCCCGTGGTTCAGGCGGAGGCGCTCGGACAACTGGCGGACCTGCCCGCGGCCGATATCGGCAGAGTGTTCTCGCTACAGCGGCAACAGAATTCGGCGACACTGTCCGGACCGGACCGGGAATTCCTGGCGGCGACCGGCGACCGGGTGGCGGCGGCCGCCACCGCATTGCGGGCGACGAGCGCGGTGCCCAAGGACGATCTGGCCTATCTCACCGCGCACGCTGCCAAAGTGCGCGACGCGGCACATGATTCACCCGATCAGTGGGCGCGGCTGTGGTGGCTTTGCTTCGCGGCCCAACTGCTGTTCCTGCCGTCCATCTGGTTGCTGACCGGTCATTGGAGCCCGACGGCAGGACGCGCGGACGCCGAACGGCACCGCGCGGCCGTACGGGCCGAACTGCTGGCGGCCGAAACCGCCTAGGCCACAGTCGATTCGGGGCCTTCCGAGGTGGAAGGCCCCGAATCGTCTATGCCGAGCAGGGTGCGCTGCACCTGCTGGAGATGTTCGACGTCTCCGCGGATATCACCGGCCGTATCGTCGTAAAGGAAAGCCTCGCCGACCCGGGCCAGGGCGTATGCCAGGGCCGCGGAATCCACGGGTGGGCGGTAACCGTCGTGTTCGCGGGCGCGATCGATGAGGGCGCTGATCACGGCGACGCTGCCGGTGTGGACCGGGCCGTCGGCGCGGGTGATCAGGCGCAGGGCATCGGCCTCGTTGGCCAGGAAGCGGCGCAGCGCCGGATCGGCGGCCACCGCCCGGGTGGCCCGGTCCAGCACCTCCGAAATGCGCAGTGCGCCGCGACTGTCGCGGCGACCGTCGATCCCGAGGACGAGCTGTTCGAATTGCCGGGCGAAGGCGGCTCCCAGCAGGCCCTCCCGGGAGCCGAACCAGCGATACAGGGTGGTCCGGCCGATACCGAGTTCCGTTGCGACCGTGCCCGCTTCGAAGCGCTCCGCGGTCCGGAAGATGCGCATGGTCGCGTCCAGCACATCCTCGGCGGTGGCTCCGGGCTGGCGGCCGGACGGTCGCCCGGCGGGCACGGGACGCCGGATCTCCAGTGCCGGATAGGGTTCCACGGATTCCTCGGTATCGCGCGACGACGGACCGTTCGCGGGCGGGGCGGTGCGGTCCAGAGCGCGCGCGGCCTCGGGATCGAGTTGGCGCAGCGCGGCGACGATCATCGAGACCGTCAATTCGGCGGCGGCGGTGAAATCGAGTTGCCGCTCGACGGCCTGGGTCACCCCGCGCACCGCGATATCGGTGACGATCGCGGCGCAGAATTCCGCGCTGGCCGTCCAGGCCCGGTCGTCGCGCTCGTGTTCGGCCCGAATCAGATCGGCGATCCGCGCCGCGATCGGACGCAGCACCTCATCGGAGATCTGCCGGGCGTGCGGCCGGTTCAGCGATCCGAACAGCAGCCGGAAACCCTGATCGTGCCGCGCCGCGTACTCGAACAGCGCGTGCGTGGTGACATCGGTGTGCCGCTTGATGCCCAAACCGGCCGCGCTCCGGTAGCTTTCGAGCATCCAGTCGCGCAGCCGCTCGGCCTCACGGCGCACGCACGCCTCGAACAGCTGTTCCTTACCGCCGAAATGCGAATACAGCGTCGGCTTGGAGGTTTCCGCGGCCGACGACAGCTCTTCCATTGTGGCCCTGTCGAACCCGGACCTGCCGAAGACCGCGATGACCCCGTCCAGCAGGGCGTCATCGGTCGGGCGCACCGCGGTCGAGCGCCGGCGTTTCCCGGCGCTGTCGAGGTCCGGCTCACTGTTCGAGACGGTCATACCGCCCTACGTTACCGGCAGGGCTTTCACCTGCGGGTTGTCGAGGTGCGGCGGTCACCAGCCGGGACGGCCACCGAGGGGGACGTTGACCCAGCTGGGTGCGGACGGATCGATATCGATGTGCTGGGGCAGCAACTGGCTCTCATTGAGCAGCGGCCGCAGCGGCAGACCGCGCGGGAAATTGAACGCGAAGATGTCCACGCGCAGGCGGTGGCCCGGTTGCAGCACGGCGTCGGTGGCGGTCAGGCCCAGGTCGAGCTGGGTGGCCTGGCCCGGGACGAGCGGTTCGCGGGTGTCCAGGGTCAGATAGGGGTACGGGTCGGTGTAATCGCCGTTGGCGGAGCGGGAGGACCTGGTGTCATCCACTTTCCGCAGTGAGGCGGTGAGCTGGCCGGAGGTCAGCACCTTGGAACTGCCGTCGGGGCCGACATCGTTCAGCGTGGCGGACCAGTAGCCGTCGGTGGCGTCCAGCACCGTGTTCAGGTGCACGCTCACCGGACCGGAGACGATGGTCGGTTCGGCCACCGGCGGACTGGTGAAGGTGAGACCGTTGAGTTCCATCGGGCGCGCGTCCTTGGCGCAGATATCGAGGATGGCGGTGACACCGGCGGTGCTCTGCGCGGAATCGCGGGAGCACAGGCTCATCAGGCCGGGGGCGACGGTAAGCCGCTGGGCCGCACCGGGTTCGGTGGTGAGGCTGCCGTCGTGCACGCTGGCGTTGGTGGTGCCGCTGGGCGCGCCCGAGAGGTACAGGCGGCGGTAATCGGCTTCGGCGCGGGGGAATTCGCCCGCGGTGGTCCAGGAGCCGCCCTGCTGGAACAGCGTCACCGGGCCGTAGCCGTCGATACCGTTGTCGATGCCCTTGAGCCATTTGTCGAACCAGGTGCGCTGCAACACATCCAGGCGCGGCGGGGTACCCGGCGCACCGAAACCGCTGCCCGGATTCGCATGGTAGGTATCGCCCATGATCAGCTGTTTCTGCCCGGGCGGCAACGGAATCGCGTTGTAGATGCGCGGTTCGGAATAGGTGAAGATATCGTGCCAGCCGCCGTAGACCATGGTCGGCACCCGCACCTGATCCGGATGCCCGAGCCAGCCCTGACGCAGCGAACTGTTCGTCTCCAGCAGGCTCTTCAGATTGTCCGGGATCTCCGGGACGCTCTGCACCGTCAATGCCTGAATGATGTAGTCGAAGAACGTCATCGGGCTCTGCGAACGATCCGCCAGCCACTTCCAGTCGAAGTTCCCGCTGAACAGCGCGGTCAGATCCGGCATGAGCTTGAGGAAGTTCACGCCCAGCAACCACGGCGGAATGAAGCCGAAGCCGAGCGCGCCACCGGTGGCCAGCACATCGCGCACCAGATCGCTGCCCGGTTCGACGGGGAAGATCGCCTTCAGTGCCTCGGGATGATGTTCGGCGGCATGCACCTGATTGATGGCGGAGTACGAGATGCCACTCATGCCGATCTTGCCGTCCGACCAGGATTGTCTACTCGCCCAATCGATCACCTCGACGCTGTCGAGCTGTTCGCGTTCCTGGAAGACCTGCCACACGCCCTCGGAGAAGCCGGTGCCGCGCACATCGGCGACGACCTGCGTGTACCCGCTCTGCACCAGTTTGCGATCGGCGGCGAACAGCCGCGCCGCACCACCGGGCAGCGCCTTGGTGAGTTCGGTGAGCCCGCCCAGGCCGACACCCGAAAGATCGAATCCGGCAAGGAAATTGGTCAGGATATCCGGCAGCACCGGGATCGACAGCGCCGAATCCACGATGTTGGACACGAGTTTCGTGTACGGGGTGAGGTTCACGATGGTGGGCAGCGGGGTGTCCACGATCCGGCCCTGCGCGTCCATCGGCCGATACACGTTGGCCTTCAACACTGTTCCGTCACTCATGGTGATCGGCACATCCCAGTCGATGTGCACATTCGGATACAGCGGAGCGTCCTGCGCGGCCGTCCACGCGGCGCCGAGCGCACCACCGTCCGGCGCGGTGGCCGCGACCGGTGTGGCGAGCGCGCCGACGGTGACCGCCGCCGTGAGTAGGGCGAGGACGCCGATGGCACGTCCCCCGAGATTCCTGAGTTTCATTCATCCCCGCGAACTCTGAGAAACATTTACGTACCTAGCGGTTGGTGACTGTAACCAGCGACACGCTCGGACGCAATGATGCCGCTCGCCACATTCCCCGATGCCGCACCCGCCCCGCCCGTCCGGTGCCACACTGGGGAAATGCCGGGGGCGGATGCCGAGGTGGATGTACTGATCGTCGGGGGTGGGCCGGTCGGGCTCACCGCGCGAGCGCTGCTGCAACGCTGGGGCGTGCGGGCGCTGCTGATCGAGAAGCACCGGGAACTTTCGCCGTTCCCGCGCTCCCGGCTGGTGAATGTGCGCTCCATGGAGATCTTCCGCGGACTCGGGCTCAGCGCGGCCATGACCGCCCGCGCCTTCGCGGCGAAATACGGGCGCATTCGATTCCGCGACAATCTGCAACACCCGGATTTCGCCACCGCCGCCATGGTCGGCGTCGATGCCCCGATCGCGCAGAGCCCGGAGATCGGCATCGTCACCTCACAGGACCGCCTCGAACCCACCCTGCTCGCGGCGGCGCGCACACCGCTGTGGTTCGGGGCCGAACTGGTCGAACTGCGCGATACCGGCGATGGCGTCGAAGCGGTGCTCGATGATCACGGTGCGGCGCAGCGGGTGCGGGCGCACTACGTCATCGCCGCCGACGGCGCGAATTCCACGGTGCGACAGGGACTCGGCATCGGCGTCACCGGACCGGGGGTGATGGCGGATTTCACCACGGTGGTATTCGACGCCGACCTGCGGCGCTGGTGTGCGGACCGGCCCGCCGGGGTGTACTTCACCATGGACGGACTGTTCGCACCGCTCTATCCCGAGGGCGGCTGGGCCTGGTTCGCGCGCACACCCGAATACCGCTCCGATTGGCCCGAACTCGTCGCACAGGCGCTCGGACCGGACCGGGATATTCCGATCGAGATCGTGCGAATCCAGCACTGGTCGATGAATGCCATTGTGGCCGAACAGTTTCACCGAGGTCGGATACTGCTGGCCGGGGATGCCGCGCACGCGCTGCCCATCGTCGGCGGGCTCGGCATGAACACCGGCATCGCCGATGTGCACAACCTCTGCTGGAAACTCGCCGGACTACTGCACGGCTGGGCCGGACCGGCACTGCTGGAAAGCTATGCGGCGGAACGACAACCGGTCGCCCGGCGCACCCTCGGGCAGGCGGTGGCCAATACCCAGCTCACGCTCCAGGTGCAGCGCCGACGGCAGGAACAGATCGCACACGGCGCCGGTGGCTCGGCCGAGATCGAACTACCCTGGTCGGAACAGTATTTCGCGCAACTGGGGCTGGTACTCGGGGCGGCGTACCACTCCAACGCGGTGCTGGGCAGCAGCGAATCGATAAGCACCGGAACCGATTATCTGCCCACACCGCTGCCCGGCCATCGCATGCCGCACCTGTGGCTCGGCCCCGAACGCTCCACCCTCGACGCGCTCGGCGAATGGTTCACCCTGTTCACCCCGGACCCGGCCCGCTGGGGACAATCCGCCGGCCGCTGGCCGTTGCGCCTGGAACCCCTACTGCCCGAACACGCCTACTGTTGCGGGCTCGGCACGGGCGGCGCACTACTGGTTCGACCCGACGGCCATATCGCCGCCCGCTGGGATGCGGGTCCGGCCGGCGCCACGGAACTGCGCGAGGCACTCGGGGCCGTCACAGGCTAGGCGAATACCTCAGGGCAACAGGCGAACCCGGTCCGCCACCACCGCGGTGGCGGGCTTCGGACCGGCCCCGCAACTGGCCTGCCGCGGGGCATAGGCGACCGTGCGGGCGGTGACCAGCCAGCTGCGGCCGTCGCGATGTGTCACGGTGGCCGCGCCCGCGCAGGTGGCCGGATCGCGGGCGGTGGCGCTGTCGATATCGGTGGCGGTCACGATGAGATCGTCGATCAGTGCGGCGGCATCGGAATCCCCGGCGGCGGGCTGCCCCGCACCGGAGGTATAGCTCTCATCGCTGATCAATTGACGGACAGCGACTTCCGCGACCTGCTCGACCGGGGTGTAGCAGCTGCGGCCGCGGAAACCGGTCAGGCCGACCTCACCGCGATCGGCGGCGGCGACCATGGCGAGCGCCGCATCCGCGTCCAGGCGACCGTAGGTCAGACCCGAGGGGAGCGCGATCACGGCGGGAGCGAAGCGGTGACCACCGGTGTGCGAGCACTCCCAGACCCGGTCGGGGTACTCCTCCGCCAAACTCGCGGCGATGGGGCGGCCCAGCCGCGCGCAACACTGATCGCGTTTGCCGTGCGCGCAGACCAGGATCGGCGATTCCGGCACGCGCGCCCCGATACCCGGTGCGGGACCGTTCAACAGGTGCAGGTCCAGATCCAGCAGTTCCTTCAGATCGGTGATCTCGAACCGCTCGCACCACGACCCGCGCGGGCGCGTACTGGCAATGAGAACCGTTCGCACACCGGTGAATTCATTGCGGCCGGGACGGCGAATCAGGGTCGGGCGCACGTGCGCGGCCTTGGTGCGGGCGGCCAGATCCGCGGTGATCTCCGGACCAAGCACCTCATCGCCGATCACATCGCGGCCCCAGGCCCCGGGTTGTTCGATGCACAGCCAGCCGGTGATGCGCGTCGCGCTGCCGGGGAGCGGAACCTCCAGGGCGGCAGTCGAACACGGCATACCGTCGAATTTCATAGTGGTTGCCCGTCGGACAGTTTGCGGATGAGCTGGTCCAGGCGGCGCGCCCGCGCCTCCGGGCGAACGGCGCTGCCCAGGTGATAGTCGACGGCGATGCGGGACTGCACCGGCAGGGTTTCGAAGAAGGCCGCCGCCTCCGGATGCCGGGCCAGCGCCGCGAGGAAATCCTCCGGCAGATCGTCGGGCTCCGCGTTGGCCCAACGGCCGTCTTCCTTGGCGCGGTCGATCTCGGCCTGTCCGGCGGGATGCATGAGCCCCTGGTCGATCAATTCCGTCACCAGTTCGGTATTGCGCTGCGACCAGGGGCTGCGGCGGCGGCGCGGGGTGAAGCCGACGAGATAGAACTCCTCGTCCACCGGTTTGGCCTGACCGTCGATCCAGCCGAAGCACAGTGCCTGCCGCAGCGCGGCGGCATGCTCGAGCGAGATATAGCCGGAGCCTTTCTTGGCGAGTTTCATCCAAATGCCGTCCACTGCGGCGTGATTGGCCGACAGCCATTCCCGAAACGACTGCTCATCGGCGAAGAACAGGGTGGGACGCTCGAGTGCGGACACGGTCTAACTGTAGATTCCGCCCGAACCACCGGTGTTCGGTGCCCGGAAAACGCAATATGCCGGATTTGCACTCAGGGCTGCAGGAACGGCAGCACCGCGGCCTCGAATTCCTGATACCGATCCCGGTGAATACTGTGCCCGGAACCGAACACCCGCACCGCGAAATCGGGCACCGCCGCGCGCATCGACTCCAGCTTGACCGGATCCACCATGCCGCCCGGCCCGCCGCGCAGGAACAGGGTCGGCGCGGTGATCTCGCCCAGCCCCTCCCACCACTCCGGATACGGTTTACGGAACTGCTCCAGCGCGGTCCCGGTCATGGATCGATCGAACGCCAGCACCGCCCGCGGATGGCGCAGCACGCTGGTGGTGGCATGCCACAGCTCCGGCACCGACGGCAGCCGCCGCGTGAATGTCACCTGCTCATCGCCCGAGCGCAACGGCAGCGGCTGCTCCTCGATCACCAGACGGCGCACCAACTCCGGACGCCGCATGGCAACCCAGGACACCGCGTACCCGCCGAGCGAATGCCCGACCAGGTCGACCCGATCCAGCCCGAGCCGCTCGCACAACCCCAGCACATCGGCCCCGAACTCCGGGAAGAGATAGGACTCGGTATGCGCACTCCGCCCGTGCCCGCGCAGATCCGGAATCATCACCCGCCGACCCTGCCGCACCAGCCGCGCCGCGAACCGATCCCAGGTATGCCCGTCCCCGCCCATACCGTGCACCAGCACGACCGGCGGCTCGGCCGCATCCCCCGGCCCGGAATCCCGATAGGCGATCAGCACGTCCCCGAACGCCTCGCGCGCAACCGTCAACTCCACGATCATCAAGCCTACGGACCCGCTCTCCACCCCGCCGCCGGTTGTGCGCATCGCCATAGCGAATGAATCGCGGCAGCCGCCATAACTGTCAACGCGCGTTCGAAGGCCGCGCCGACTGCCGAATCGGCGAGTGACCGGTCTGCGATTACTCGTAGAGGCCCTCGACATGCCAGGTGCGGTCGTAGCCGAGCAGCAGCAGGACGCGGTTATCGGAATCCAACTGAACCTGGGCGCGAGCCGCCACCCCGTGCTGGATCCCATGAACCCACCACCGGTCGTCCAGCGGCCAGGGCCCCGCCCAGCCGGTCAGCGTCCAGGAACGACTACCCCAGTGCAGTTGTGCCGGGTCCGCGGTGAACAGGCCCCGATCGGTGACCCAGATCGGAGCGCCGTCGGCACCCTCCAACCGCACCTCGGGGCGGCTCGCCCACACCACGGTGGGAGCGGGTTCGGGCAGGCGGCCGGGCCACGGCTGAGCCGGATCCGCCGCCGGAACCGGCTCCTCCCCGAGCGGAACCAGCGTGACCCGTTCCGCCGGACCGCGCCCGCCACTGAGCACCCCCAACCGCACCGCATCACCCCCGAGCAACCCCTGCACCCGAACCAACGCCCGCCGCGCCCGCTCCTCGTCCTCACCAACCCCACCCCACAGCCCCAACTGCAACGCCCCCGCCGAAACCACCTCGATCGGCTCCAGGCGCAACAGGGTGATCGGATCCGCCGGAGCGTCATCCCATACCGGTATCGAATCCTCTTGCCCACCGGAGATATTGCGCCGGGCGGCGCGGGTGCGGTCGAGGGAGCGGCGGGTGAGCCAGCCGTCGAGTTGCCAGCGGACGCGGTCGGCGGTGCTGTCGGGGGTGAGGGGTTCGGCGCAGCGCCAGATGCGGGAGAACTGTTCGCCGGATTCGGTTTCCGCGTGAATGGCCAGGCGGGTGCAGGCCACCGCGGCGGCGGCGAGCGATTCGTGCAGGCGGGTGGCGAGCAGGCGACCGGCGAAGGCGGCGGCGTCCACCCGGTCTATCGGTGGATCGCAACGGTATTCGACGGTGAGGTCGGGAGCGGGAGTCTGCGCCGACGGCGGACGTTCGGGTTGCGCGCGCGAACACCGGTGCGCGGCAATGGCATCGGAACCGAACCGGGAGGACACCTCGGCCGGGGTCAGCGCCGCGAAATCCCCGATGCGGCGCAGACCCAGGCGGTGCAGCAGATCCACCAGGTCGGCGCGCTCCGGCGCGGCCAGCGCCGGTTCGGCCGACAATTCGGAGACCGGCAGCGGCGCAAGGAATTCCGCGCCCTTACCGGTCTCGACGATGGTGGCGCGGCGGGCCGCCAGCACGGCGGTGGACATCTCGTCGGCGATGCCGATCTGGCATTCCACCCCGACCGCCGCCACCGCGTCCACCAGTCGTTCCGCCGCGATCTCCTCCGATCCGAAGAATCGCGCCGCACCGCGCGCCGACAGCACCAGCAGTCCGGGCCGCAGCACCTCCACCCCGGGCACCGTCGCATCGACCGCCGCCACCACCGGCTCGAACAATCGCGCGTCCCGATCCGGATCATCCTGCGCCACCAGCAATTCCGGGCAGCGCCCCTGTGCGTCGCGTTTGCGCAGCCCGCGCCGCACCCCCGCCGCCCGCGCCGTCGCCGAACACGCGATCACCCGATTCGCCGACAGCACCGCCACCGGCCGCGTCACCGGTGCGCCCGCCTCGGCGGCGGCCGCGACGGCGGGCCAGTCCAGGCACCACAGCGCCACCACCCGCCGCGCCTTCACATCGGCCCCGGCGAGAACGTGCCACTACAGCGCGGCATGACGCCCGAGCCGATCGCGGTCAGGAGACAGCATGGCGCACGGCGGTGAGCGGTTCGGCGGCAACATGATTCGTATCCACCCATTCGACCCGGCCGTTGTTCGGGCAGAGCGCGAGCTTGCCCGTGCGGGGCTGTGCGGATCGCCCCTGCACCGATACATCCAGCCGCAGGGTGCGCAACCTGCCGCGACCGCGCCCGAGACCGGAGTACTCGTCGACCCGGGTGTCGATGCGCAGCACCGGACCCGCCCAGGAGCCGCCGGTCACCACCAGGGTGGAACCGCGATTGCGCGCCCGCGCGGTGAGCACCCGGGTGCGGGACATGGGTACCCGAGCGCCGTTCAAGCCCAGAACCACCAAATCCAGACCATCCAGCAACACCGAGGCGACCTCCAGCGGATCCGAGCCCGGATCGGCGACAACGGCCAATCGCTCCAGCCGCGCACCCATTTCCGCCGCCGCCAGCAAGCCGAAACGCGGCAGCCCGATCACCGCGGCATGTCCGCCGGAACCGGTCACCGCCGCCAGCAAACCGGACAGCAACGCGTTCCCGCCGCTGTATCGCACCACCGATCCCTTGGCCAAACCGCCCTCGGGCAAAAGACTTTCGAGCGCCGCGGGCACCGGCAGCGCATCCCGTCGCAGGGATTCGGCCAGCGCCCGCGCACCCACCTCCTCGGCCATTTGCGGACTCACCCGCGCGGGCGGCGCACCCGCCGCCGAACTCCCCGGCACGATCGGCGATACGCCGGTCACAGCCCTGCTATCAGCGCCGACGGGCCGCAGCTCGGCTGTGTCCGGTCGCGGTCCGGCGGTCGCGGCGCGCGGTGCCGCCGCCGCGCGCGGTCCGGGCGCGGCCGCCGCCTGCACCCCGCGCGCCGGAATGGCCGCCATGCGTCGCCGCAGTTCAGCGAGCTGCGCCTGTTTCGCTTCCGACGCCGCACCCATGCACGCACCACCTCTCCCAACCGATGTCCGAGCCCGAGGAGACAGCACCGATCCAGCTACCTAACATAATCGAATATATGTTCGATCGATGCAAAGTAGAACTCGAGTGTCGCCGCGCGTCAAGAGGGTGTGGCGCAAACGTTCGGCTTCGAAGGAGGCCGTTCAGGATGGTTTTCCGCTACCCTGCACCCGTGACCGAACGCGCCCGTCCCATCGTCGGCCCCGATTACCTGGTTGCCGGCCGCTATCGCCTCCAGTCGAAGCTCGGTGGCGGTGGCATGGGTGCGGTATGGCTGGCCACCGACCGCCTACTCCACCGCGATGTCGCCATCAAACAGGTGCTCACCACCGCCGGACTCAGCGAGGACGAGGCGCAGGAGGTGCGCAAGCGGATCATGCATGAGGGCCGGGTCGCGGCCAAGCTCTCGCATGAACACGCCATCGCCGTCTACGACGTCGTCCTCGAGGCCGGTGAGCCCTGGCTGGTGATGGAGTACCTGCCCTCGCGCAGTGTGGCCAAGGCGCTTTCGCTGGCCAACGCGCTCTCCCCCATCGAGGTGGCGCAGATCGGCGCACAGGTCGCCGACGCGCTCGCCACCGCGCACGCGGCGGGCATCGTGCACCGGGATATCAAGCCCGGCAACATTCTGGTCGCCGATCGCGGTGACGAGGTCGGCATGGTCAAACTCAGCGACTTCGGCATCTCCAGCGGTGCGGGCGACGCCTCGGACGATCCCGGCGACGTCATCACCGGCACCCCCGCCTATCTGCCGCCGGAGGTCGCGCGCGGCACCCAGCCCAGCACCGCCAGCGACGTATTCTCGCTCGGCGCAACGCTGTACACCGCCATCGAGGGCCAGCCGCCGTACGGCTTCCACGAGGACAGCGATGTGATCGTGGAACGCGCCGCCATGGCGCAGATCATTCCGCCGCAGCGCAGCGGGCAGCTCACCGAGGTGCTGCTGCACATGATGGAACCCGCGCCGCAGCGCCGCCCCACCATGACCGAGGCGCGCAATGAGATCCTCACCGCCGCATTCGGTCCCGGCACCGCGCCCTACATTCTGGGCGCGCCCGTGCGCACCGATGACGGCACCATTCCGGCCTGGGCGGCCCGCAACTCCGCCGCCGGACTGCGCAGCCCGAACTCCAGCCCGCTGCCCCGGCCGCAACGCGCCAATGCCGCGACTCCGGCTGCGCCGCAACAGCAGTCGAAAGGTTTCGACTTCGCCAAGCTCGGCCCCAACGCGGGACCGCTCGCGGTGGCGATCGGCCTGCTCATCGGCCTGCTGATCATCATCGTCATTCTGGTAGCGCTGTAATTCAGTCGATACGGCGGCGATGCGCCCAGCGCGTCAACGCGTTTCGATTGGACTGCTGAGTTTTACGCAGCACGTTCGAGGCGTGGGTCTCGACGGTCTTCACCGAGATGAAGAGGTTCTCGGCGATCTCGCGATAGGTGTAGCCGCGCGCCAGCAGCCGCAGCACTTCCAGCTCACGCGGTGTGAGCGAATCGAGTTCGGGATCCAGCGGCGGTTCGGGCACCTGCGACTTACCGGTGAACGAGTCGAGCACGAAACCCGCCAGGCGCGGGCTGAATACGGCGTCGCCACCCGATACCCGGCGAATGCCGTCGGCCAATTCCGGGCCGGAAATCGTCTTGGTGACATAGCCGCGCGCCCCCGCGCGAATCACCGCGATCACATCCTCCGCGGCATCGGACACGCTGAGCGCCAAGCACACCGGCCCCGCCTCGATACCCTGCAATACCGCCACGCCGCCACCGTCCGGCATGTGCACATCCAGCAGCACCACATCCGGCGTGGTCGCCTTGATACCGGCGATGGCCTCGGCCACCCCGCCCGCCTCGCCGACCACCTCCATATCGGATTCGCGGCTCAGCTCGGCCCGCACCCCGGACCGGAACACGGCGTGATCATCGACCAGAAACACCCGGACGCTCAACAACATCTCCTCATTCGGCGGCGGAATTCTCTTGCTGCACCACAATGCGCTCGTCCGCACCATCCTTGCGCGGCATGATGATTCGCACCTCGGTACCCCGCCCCGGCGTGGACAGGATCTCCACCTTGCCACCCCGGCGCTCGATCCGCGCGCGGATGGATCTGGCCAACCCCTGCCGGTCGGATTCGACGGCGTTCACATCGAAACCCTTACCGCGATCGCGCACGAACACGCTCACCTGATGCGGTTCCACCTCGGCGAACAGATCGATGGACGGCACCTCGGCATGTTTGGCGGCGTTCACCAGCGCCTCCCGGGACGCGCCCAGCACCGCGGTGAAATGCTCCTTGGGCAAACCGATTCCGCTGTCGTCCACATCCATGGAGACATCGCCGACCGTCACCGGCGTCACCTTCACCCCGTGCTGATCCTCCACCTCACCGGAGATGGTGCGCAGCGCGGCGGCCAGACTCGATTCGGCCGGACCGGAATCGTCGAACAGCCAGCGGCGCAGTTCGCGTTCCTGGCTGCGCGCCAGTCGTACCACCTCGTGCGGATCCTCGGCCTGCCGCTGGATCAGGGCCAGGGTCTGCAAGACCGAATCGTGCAGGTGCGAGGCGATCTCCTCGCGCTCGTCATTGCGAATGCGCGCCGCGCGTTCATCATTGAGCGCCCGCACCATGCGCAGCCACAGCGGCACCGTGAGCAGTCCGGCCCCGACCAGGGTCACCGCCACCGCCAGCAGCGCCGAACCCATCGAACTCCAGTTGATGCGGGCCAGCACCACCACGCCCAACCCGACCACGATCAGCGTCGCGCCGCCGACGATGCGCGCCCAGGTGACCACCGACGGCCGCGCGGGCAATCCGATGACCGATCGCGGTCCGTCCGCGTCGAATTCGCGCCACACCAGCGCCGCACCGATCGCCACCACGATGACCGGGCCGATCACATGCGCGGCGGTACCGCTGAACAACCACGACATGCCAACGGACAGCGCCAAACCCAGCAGCACCAGGCCGCCCGCCTGCCGCCGCTCCGAGGCCGACGGCCGCGCCTGATCATCACCGCCGGGGGTGAAGATCCACAGCATGCCGTAGGCCACCACCCCGGCCCCGAGCAGACCGGACAGCAGTACGAACGCGATGCGCACCTTGAATACGTCGATGCCGAGGTGATCGGAGATTCCGCCCGCGACACCACCGACCACCCGGCCGCCCGAACGCCGCACCAGTTTCGGCGGCTGACCCGCCGGACCGGCCGCGTCGACGGACCCGCGCGTGGGATCGAACGCCCCACGGGCAGGGTCGAACAGGGGTGCGGACGGATACATGCCTTCGATACTGGCATGCGGCCGGGACCGGCGGCATCGGGAAACACCCCGATTCAGCCCTGAGAACCCGCTGCCGCGCGGTAGCCGCGCGATGCACGAAATGTAGAACATCGGCGTCTAAATTTGTTTCGAGAGACAAACATATTGTCGGAATCGTCTACCCGATTGCACAAAGATTGCGTTGAATCCTGTTCCACGTGACAATTCGGCGATGTCCATCACGCAGCATCACCTCACCCTCGACGCCCCGGTCCTGCTGCGCTTGCTGCCCAAACTCTCCGAACTGGCGGACGAATTGTTCGTCGCGGGCCTGGCCGCCGTGCCGGGCGCGGAACAGGTGCCCGTCGAACTCTTCGCCGATGATGTCGCGGCCCGCATCATCACCGGCACCATGACCGTCCTGCGCGCCGTCGACGAGCGGCGAGAATTGGACGAGCACGAGCTGATCGAGTTGATCGCCCCGATCATCGAACAGCGCGCCGAGGAACGAATTCCATTGCGGGTGCTCATCACCGCGTTCTTCGGCAGCGTGCGCCTGCTGTGGCAGAAGGTGGCGGCCGATGCCCAGCCGGGGGATCTCCCGGACCTGATCGCGCTGTCGGAAGTGCTGCTCGAGGTACTCCAGTGCGCGACGGTCACGATGGCCGAGACCCACGCCGATGTGGAGCGATCGCTGTACGGCAGTGAGCGGGAAGCGCGCCGGGAACTATGCGCCGCCCTGCTGCGCGGTGCGCCCGCCGCAGATCTGGCGGCGCGCGCGGACATCACCATCGCCGAGACCTACGACATGATCGCGCTCCAGGTGGTGCCGCCGGACCGCGCACTGCCCCTGGCGAGCCACGCCATCGCGCGGCGGCGCATGCAGCGGGCACAGCACGCCCTGGAGGAACTGGCCGGTGGCACCACGGCCCTGCACACCTTCGACGGCATCGCCGGCATCGCGCTGCTGCCGACCGGACCCACCAGGGGCCCGGCCCAGTACGCGACGCTCGCGGCCGATCTCGAACAGATCTTCAATGTGCCCGTCGTGATCATCGACTTCGGTGCGGTGGCCCGCGCCGACCTACCCGAATCCTGTACGCAGATCACCGAATTCGGCGTGCTGGCGCGAAAACTGGGCCGCCCCACCGGGGCCTACCGCCTCGATGATCTGATGTTGGAGTATCAGCTCACCCGGCCCGGCCCCGCCCGGGATCGGCTGGCGTCCCGCATCACCCCGCTGATCGAGCATCCGCATCTGCTGGAGACACTCGAAATCCATATCCGCTTCGGCTGGGATCGCAAGAGCGCGGCCGCCGCGATGCACCTGCACCCCAACAGCTTCAGCTATCGATTGCGGCGCATCGCCGAACTCACCGGATTCGATCCCGCCGACCCCTACGATTCGCGGATGCTGGCGGCGGCGCTGACGGTGTACCGGCTCGGCGAACCCGAATCGCAGTTCGGCCCGAATTAGTCTCCGGGCACAAATCGAGACCCCTCGGTTCTCCCGAACATGCAGTGACACCGTCTGTTCCGGCCTTCGATACTTGTCTCCGAGCACATCGGCACTCGATGATGCCGGGCGGCAACGGGGCCGGAAACAGCTGTGCCCCGGTGCGCGCGGACCGCGTCCGCGCCGCAGCACCGCACCGGCGGGAAGGCATTCTCATGACCGCGTCGGATCCCCTGCACCGCACCGATTTTCCCGGCGGCAGTACCCGATCACGGCTGGTATCCGCCCTGATTCGCGGCACGGTACGGCCGCTCATCTCGATCTGGGCACGCCATCCGCAGCTGCGCTGGCCCTACCGCACCGCCGACTGGCTGGGGCGGCCGCTGCCCGGTCCGCGCGGGCTCACCCGCAGCGCGGTCGCACTGCCCGAATGCGGTGCGACACTCACGGTTCCGCCCGTCGTCGATCCCGAGCGCTTCGTGCTGTACCTGCACGGTGGCGGCTTCGTGGTCGGCGGACGGCATCTGCACCGGCAGTTGACCGCGCGCTTCGCGGTGCGGCTGCGTACCCGGGTGCTCGCCGTCAACTACCGCAAGCTGCCCGAATACGGCATCCCCCTGGCGATTTCGGACTGCGTCGACGGGTACCGGCAGGCATTGGCGTGGGGTTATCCGCCCGAGCGGATCACCCTCATGGGCGATTCGGCGGGCGGCTATCTGGTCTTCATGACCGCGGTGGAGATCCGCAGGCAGGGATTGCCCATGCCCGCCGCCATCGTGGCCATGGCCCCGCTCGCCGATTGGGATTTCACCGCCAAACTCGCCGCTCCCACCGCACACACCTGCGATATCTTCGCCCCCGGCGCGATACCCGCGTTCGAGGTGATGGCGCGGACGGCGGGCGGCGGAATCGTGCCGGAATCGCCCGCGCGCTGCGATCTCACCGGGCTGCCACCGACCCTGATCCAGGCGAGCTCCTCGGAGATGCTCTATCCCGACGCCGTCCTGCTGGCGGAACGGCTGCTGGCGCACGGCATCTCGTGCCGACTCCAGATCTGGGGCAATCAGGTGCACGTCTTCCAGGCGGCGGTCGGCTTCGCGCCGGAGGCCACGGCCGCCGTCGCCGAGATCGGTTCGTTCGTCGAGGGCATCCTCGCCGGGGCAGGTGAATACCGCTCCGCCTGAACGCGATTCGGGCCGGTTCGCTGTCCGGTCCGGACAGCGAACCGGTTCGTGCGCGGCCGGACCGGATAACCGGTCGCACCGCCTACCACCAGCGGTTTCGTTTCGTCCGGCGCGAAATTCCGGCGCCCGGAGCCGCATCGCCTCCCTACCTTTCGATCAGCGGGTCATCGAGTCCCGCAACGAGGTTCGGGGAGGAACCACACATGATCATCAAGACCGCGATCGCCGGAGCGCTCACCGCTTTCAGCCTCATCGCCCAGACGGGCGGGGCACAGGCCGGAGCACTGGCCCCGCACGAGAAGACGGTGACCGCGCCCAACGGCATGAGCGTCACCGTCGGGCACACCGATAACGCCATCCGCCCGGTACCGCCGCTGAACGGCATGCCGACCAGTCGAGAGGCGTACCTGGACAACACGTCCTACGGCACCGTCACCGGCGGCACCGGCAAACTGCACACCGGCTGGTTCATCGCCTGCGCCGTGGACCTGGACGTCAAATTCGATATCAAGGCCAGCGCGGGCATCGATGTGAACGCCTCGGTGGGGGCGAGCGCGAGCCTGACCGAGGTGACACCGACCGCCAGCGTGTCGATCTCACCCGAGATCGGGGCGAGCATCGGAGCCAACCTGTCGATCACGCCCGGCAAGATCATCGACCTGACCCTGCCGCCCGCGCTCACCGACAAGGATCTGCCCGCGAGCCGCACCGGCTACATCATCGACCGCGACTACCGGCTCACCGTGCAGAACTGCGGCGGACCACTGACCGTGCAGGCGTACACCGTCATCCAGGCCAGCTCACCCGAGGCCAGCGTGACGGAATACGTTCTCGGCGATCCGATGTCGCTGTGATGCGCGCTCGACGGCGGCTAAATTGGCGGTATGCGGGTGGGGAGCGATCGAATGCCGGACCGGCCATGGTGACCGGGGACACCGATTCCGAGACCCAGGTCCGTTCACCCCGAACGCATTTCGCCCAGCGCTTCGCCGAACTATATGAGGCGGCGGGCAATCCGACCCTCCGCCGCGTCGCCACCGCCGCCGAGCACCGCATGCGCGCCGCCCAGGGCACCCGCCCGGGCGGCGCGTCCGCGCAGCGCATCAGCGATTGGAAAGCGGGCCGAAATGTCCCGGCCCGCTTCGAATCCCTGCTCCCGGTGGTGCTCACCCTCATCGACCTGGCCCGCAAATCCGGCACCCCACTCCCCCGCGAACTGGCCGAACCCCGGGAATGGCAACGCCTCTGGCAGTCCGCCACCACCTGGAATCCCGAAGCCGACACCGAATCCGCTTGCCCCTACCCGGGTCTGGTCTCCTACGGCAGCGCCGACCACGACCTGTTCTTCGGCCGCACCCGCGCCACCACCGAACTCACCGACCTGATCCGCACCGCCACCGGCCCGATCACCCTCATCGGGGCCTCGGGCGCGGGCAAATCCTCCCTCCTGGCAGCGGGCATAATCCCCGCCCTCACCGACTGGGAGACAACAACACTCACCCCCGGCGCACACCCGCTCACTGCGCTCGCCGAGGCGCTCGAAGGATCGGCATCGGCCTCCTCACAGTCCGATTCAGCGCACACCGATTCAGTCCCCGCACAACTCGAATCGGCTCTCGCCCCGCGCGCGGATAGTCCGCGCCGACTGCTGATCATCGACCAGTTCGAGGAACTCTTCACCACCTGCGCCACCGAACGCGAACGCGAGGACTTCCTCACCACCCTGCACACCGCCGCCACCCGCACCGACGACCCCGTATCGGTCGTACTCGCCCTGCGCGCGGACTTCTACGCCCACTGCCTCAATTATCAGATCCTCCAGGACGCCCTGGAGAATCGCAGCTATCTCCTCGGCCCCATGCGCCCCGACGAACTGGCACAGGCGATTTCAGCCCCTGCCCGCTCGGTAGGCCTGGATCTCGAGCCCGGCCTCGAAGAACTCGTCATAACCGAACTCTGCGGCGCGGGCGACCACCACGGCCGCCAGACCTACGACCCGGGCGCGCTCCCGCTGCTCTCGCATGTCATGGCCGCCACCTGGCAGCACCGCGAAGGCCGCCGCCTCACCATCACCGGATACCGCAATTCCGGCGGGGTGGTCGGCTCGGTCACCGAAACCGCCGAACACGCCTGGAACGAACTCGACACCCCCCAGCGCACCGCCGCCCGCGAAGTCCTGCTCGGCCTCGTCACCGTCAGCCAGGACTCCCGAGACACCCGCCGCCGAGCCCAACGCCCCGACCTGCTGCGCCGCGCCGAAAGTCCCGAAGACGCCACCGCCGCAATGGAACTCCTATCCCGCACCCGCCTCATCACCCTGGACGCGGACGCGGTCACCCTCACCCACGAAATAGTCCTCACCGCCTGGCCCCGCCTCCGCACCTGGATAGACGAAGACCGCGTCGGCTACCTCGTCCGCCAGCGCCTGGAAACCGACGCCGCCGAATGGGCAGCCCAGGACCGCGATTCATCCCTGCTCTACCGCGGCACCCGGTTGCAGAACGCCCTGCAACACGTCGCCCCTCCACCGGTCGGACCGCTGGCACAACAATTCCTCGACGCCGCGAGCAACACCGCGCGCAAGTCCAAGCTCCTAGGTCGAACCACCAAGGCGGGCTTGGTTTTCCTCGGTGTCTGCCTGCTCATCGTGGGAATGGTCAGCTACAACAACGGCCGTCGCGCCGATCAGCAACGCGCGGACAAGAACTTCGCGGCGGTGATGGCGACGGCCGACCGGCTGGTCGCCGCCGATCCTTCGGTGGCGGCGCAGATGTATCTGATCGCGCACCGCATGCGCCCCGAGGACGAGGATGTGCGCACACGACTGCTGCAAACCCAGAACCTGCCGCTGATGACGCGAATCCCCGCGCACGACAAAGAGATCACGGAGATCCGGTATCGACCCGACGGCGGGGTGCTGGCATCGATCGCCAGCGATGACACGCTCCGGCTGTGGGATGCGGCGACACCGCATCAACTCCGCCAACTGGGTGCGCCGATCTCGGACGTGAAGCATGTGGCGTTCAGCCCGGACGGGACGCTCATGATCACCTCGAGTTATCTGGTCGATCCACAGGTCTGGGACATCCACACACCCGACACACCCCGACTGCTGACCACACTGAGCCGAAACGGGCAGTCGCGCCCCATCGAAACGATCTTCCTCGGCGACGGACGCACCGTCGCCGCGTACTCCGCGGCCGATCTCACGCTCTGGAATATCAGCGATCCGGCCACCCCGATACCGGGGACGTCGACGCCGCTGCCGCGCAAAAGCGATCCCGCTGCGCCGATCTCCATCGGGCTGGAATCACTGGCGTACAACGCCGCCGGGCACATACTGGCCACCACCGATTTCGCCGAATCCTCGGGGACCGTACGGCTTTGGGATGTAAGCAATCCGGTAGCGGCCACCCCGCTGAGTGAATTCCAAGCCGCCAGCGGCGGCACCCGTCACATCGTCATCAGTCCCGACGGCAATACCCTCGCCGCGGGCGGGTACGAGGCGGTCCCCGGCACCACGCGCATGACATCGATCCTGCGCCTGTGGGATATCACCGATCACGCGCATCCGCGACTCGCCTCGATCCTGGCGGACCCGGACGGCGGCACGGTGCTCGGGCTGGCATACAGCCCGGGCGGGCAGACCCTCGCCGTCGCGGGCGGCAACGGCGGCGCGCTCTGGAACGTACTCGATCCCGTGACTCCCACGCGCCACCCGAATCGACTGTCCACCAGTGCCAGCACCTGCCGATACGACGGCAGCTCCGGCGAATGCGATGGCGCTTTCGAAGTACTCACGTACACGCCGGACGGACGCACCCTGACAACCGGCAATCTGAGCGGACAGATCCAACTGTGGTCGCTGCCGTCGGCCGATCTGAACGGATACTCCGGCACCGTCTCGGAATCGGTCTTCGACGCCTCCGGCGATCGCATGGTGACGATCTCCTCGGACGGTCGTGTCCTGGTCTGGGATCTACGAAATATCCTCGCTCCCCAGCGAATCGGTAACTACACCTTGCCGCGCGGGTACTACTCACCGCATCTGAGCCCGGACGGTCGCACTCTGCTGGCGACGACCCACTCCCCCGCCACCGCCCTGCTGCTGGATCTGTCGGATCCCGCCCACATCGCGCCGCCGATCACATGGCCGCTGATATCGATGAACGAATTGGTCACCGTGACATTGAGCCCCGACTGGCGGCGCGCGGCCACGGTCGGCGCGCACCACGCGCAACTATGGGATCTCTCCGATCGCACCCACCCCGTCCCGCTCGGCGTGCGCATAACCCCGGCCGGGGAGATACCGGTCTTCCAAACGGGAACCTTCTCCCCGGACGGCCGCACCCTGCTGATCACCGAACTCTCGGGCGGCACCTCCGGTGATCTGGTGGTCGTGCGCTGGGATATCAGCGATCCGGGCAGACCACGGCAACTCAACGAGCTGTTCCACGCACCCGCGCGGGAAACCTATCGGGTGGCCTTCACACCCGACTTCCACACCCTCATGGCCGTGGGCATGAAGTCGATGCGAAGCTGGGATATCGAAGATCCGGAAAAGCCGGTGCCCCTGAGCGATCCGATGATCAGCCCACCCGGCTCGATCCTCTCCATCGACTTCACCGCCGACGGTCGCACCATGGTCATCAACGCCATCGACGGATCGGTCCAGCTCTGGGATTTCTCCGATCGCGCCCACCCCCGCCGCATCGGCGGCTCCCTGGTGTACTCCGACGAAACCATGGACGCCCGCTTCCATCCCTCCGATCGCTTCCTGATCGCCACCGGAGGCGGTGGCGCGGTACGACTCTGGGACCTGGACCCCGAACACGCCGCCACCCGCGTCTGCACCGCGACCGGTGCCATGTGGACCCCGCAGCTCTGGCAGTACTACCTACCGCAGCTCTCCTATAAACCACCCTGTGCCTGACCTACCGTGCGCACAGGCGATTCACAGTCACCCCGCAGCAGCTGTGGAGGTTGCGGCTAGATCATCATTGCTGGCTCGCAGGGCGGGTCGCCTGGTGGATGGGGAGAAGAATGCAACGCACACGGGTAGTGGCTGCCCTCATCGCGGTGGCCGGGTGCGTGCTGGGCGCGCCCGGGGCGAACGCGGTGACGTCCGCCCCGCATGAGAAGAGTTATGCCACGCCGAACGGGTTCGAGTTCACGGTGGGGAATCAGGATCAGGATGTGCGGCCGGTGCCGCCGATGAACGGGATGCCGACCAATCGGGAAGTGTTCCTGGACAACACTTCCTACGGGAAGATCGCGGCGGGCGGCAAGGGGCATCTCAAGGCCGGGTACTACGTGGCGTGCCAGGTCGACGTGGACGCCAAACTGCATATCGATCCCGAGTTCGATCCCAATCCGGGAGTCACCGCGCATGCGGGAGTAGGGCTGGACGGTCCACAGGCCGGGGTCGACATGTCGCTCGGCCCGACCGTGTACGGCGGTATCGGCCTCGACATCTACCTGGCCCCGGGCAAGATCGCCGATGTGCTCGCCGGGGAGAAGGATCTGCCCGGCGACGGCAGCCTCGCCTACCTGATGAACAAGGACTTCCACCTCAATGTCACCGGCTGCGGCGGACAGCTCACGCTGCGGCCGTACACCATCATCACGGCCAACTCCGACGGTGACGGCGGCAGCGGCGCGGTCTACGGAGACCTGATCACGCTCTGAGCGTTTCCCGTCCCCGACGGGCAATTCAGGTGCGGTTTCAGGGTGTTCCCCGATGCGCCCGGACCCGGCGCACAACCACCATGGAAGCCATGACGAGAACGAGCGACTGGTCCAGGGGCACCGGGCGTGCCGGCTTCGCGGAACAGATTCACGATATGTGGCAGAGCCGGCCGCTGCGCCTGCCCCAGCAGGGACCGATCGCGGGCGTCGCCGCCGGATTCGGCCGCCGCTACAACGTCGATCCGGTGCTGATCCGGGTCGCGTTCGTGGTCTCGGCACTGTTCGGCGGCGCGGGCATCGTGCTCTACCTGCTCGGCTGGCTGCTGCTCAACCAGGCCGGCGACCAGTCCTCGGCGGCGGAATCGCTGTTCGGCAAGGGCCAGAGCTCGCAGACCTCGTCCAAGACCATCGTGCTCCTGGTGGCGTTGGGTATCGCCGTGAGCACGATGGGCCCCGTCGGCATCGGACTCGGCGGATCCGGTGTGGTGAGCTTCGGACTCATGCTGGCCGGCTGGTGGCTGCTGCATCAGCGCCAGCCCGAACCGCCGATCGGCTATCTGGAACAGGCGGGTGAGAGCGCGCTGGGCGGATTCCCGGTCGCCAACTCGCCGTTCTGGACCGGATATCCCGGCACCACAGCGCCTTTCGAGACATACGGGCCGTACACCAAACTCCCGGACAGCTACGTCCCGGACCCGGCGACCCAGCAGGCGGCCGAAGCACCCACCGAAGCCTTTGCCGCACAGGGTGTTCCGCAGGAAGCGAACGAGGCGACCGTACTGCTCCGTAAGGATGCCCCCGTCGACGACGCGACCGCCGTCCTGACCAAGCCGCCGGTAGATACTGCGGCGCAGGAGATTTCGCCGGTCACCACCAATGACACGGTGGTGCTGAGCAAGAGCGCGACCCAGGACGGTTCGCCGTCCGCCACGGAAACGCCGGAGTCCCCGGGCACGGCCCTCGACATCCCGCACGGCGACAGTCCGGCGGTTCCGCCGAGCCCGCCGAATCCACCGGAAGCGCCTGTCCTGCATCGTATTCCGTCGACGAGCGAACGCCCTTCCTTCGCCTACGGCCCCGCCCCGATCTCCCCCGACTTCGGCCCCACCCCGCCCGGCTGGGATCCGCTCGCGGTGGCCCCGCTGGCCTGGGATCTGCCCGAACCCGTTCCGGCACAGTCGCAAGCGCAACCGGTGCAGGCGGCTCCGCGCAAGCCGCGCTCCCGGCTGACCCCCGTCGTCATCGGCCTGTCCATCCTGGCCGCGGCCGCGGCGGGTTCGGCGGCAGCGGCGGGCGTGGAATGGATGACACCCAGCCGGATCGGCGCGGCCGCGCTGGCGGTGCTGGCGTTCGGACTAGTCATCGGCGCGTTCCTGCGCCGCGGCTACGGCCTCATGGTGCTGCTCGCCCCGCTCGCCGGATTCGTCATCCTGTCCTCGCTGATCGGACCGATCCAATTCGATCAGGGCGCGATGGGTGATCGCACCTGGTCCGCCACCGCCGGAACCGAACTGCTGCCGGAGTATCACGTCTCCATGGGCTCGGCCACCCTCGACCTGAGCACGCTGGCGCTGACCGAGGACAAGACCACCAAGGTCTCGGTGCGCATGGGCGATGCCCGCGTGGTGCTGCCGGCGAACCTGCGGGTGAACACCACCTGCACGGTGCGGCTGGGCGATTCGAACTGTGTGAGTGGAATGTCCGGCCCCGCAACGGGTCCGGTCCTCAATCTGACCGTGGATGTGCAAATGGGCAATGCGGAGGTGCGTCGTGGCTGAGCAGAAGAATCGCAAACCGTCCTTCTCACTACTGCTCGCGGGCCTGCTCGGCCTGGGCGTCAGCGTCTGGGCCTTCATCGGACCCAGCTCCTGGCCGGTGTCCGAGGGCATCTCACTCGGCTGGATTCTGGTCATCGCGGCCATTGTTGTCGGAATCGTGCTTGTGCTTTCCCCCCGGAAGAACAGAGACTGAATCACGCGCTGCCCCACCCTCGCCGGGGCAGCGCACCCCGCCTAACCGGACTGCCCTCCGAGAAGGCAGAAGGCCCCTCGCCAATGCGGCGAGGGGCCTTCGTTATGCGCCTGGCAGAGCCCGGCTCACTCCCATTCGATGGTGCCCGGCGGCTTGCTGGTCACATCGAGCACCACGCGGTTCACATCCGCCACCTCGTTGGTGATGCGGGTGGAGATGCGCTCCAGCACCTCGTACGGCAGGCGGGTCCAGTCCGCGGTCATGGCGTCCTCGCTGGAGACCGGGCGCAGCACGATCGGATGACCGTAGGTGCGGCCGTCGCCCTGCACGCCGACACTGCGCACATCCGCGAGCAGCACCACCGGGCACTGCCAGATCGACTTGTCCAGACCGGCGGCGGTGAGCTCCTCGCGCGCGATGGCATCGGCCTGACGCAGCAGATCCAGGCGGTCCTGATTCACCTCGCCGATAATGCGGATGGCCAGACCCGGACCCGGGAACGGCTGGCGCGCAACGATTTCCTCGGGCAGGCCGAGTTCACGGCCGACCGCGCGCACCTCATCCTTGAACAGCAGGCGCAGCGGCTCGACCAGCGAGAACTCCAGATCGTCCGGCAGACCGCCGACATTGTGATGACTCTTGATATTCGCGGTTCCGGTGCCGCCACCGGACTCGACCACATCGGGGTACAGGGTGCCCTGCACCAGGTACTCCACCTTGGTCTCGCCCTGCTCGCCGACCACCTCGGAGACCGCGTCCTCGAACGACCGGATGAACTCCCGGCCGATGATCTTGCGCTTCTCCTCCGGATCGGTGACGCCCTTCAGCTCACCCAGGAACTTGTCCACCGCGTCGACGGTCACCAGCTTGGCACCGGTCGCGGCCACGAAATCCCGCTGCACCTGCTCGCGCTCACCCGCGCGCAGCAGCCCGTGATCGACGAACACACAGGTCAGCTTGTCGCCGATGGCACGCTGCACCAGCGCCGCCGCCACCGCGGAATCCACACCACCGGACAGACCGCAGATGGCATGCCCGTCACCGACCTGCTCGCGCACCTGATTGATCAGTGCCTCAGCGATATTCGACGCCGTCCACGCCGCCGGAATGCCCGCGATCTCATGCAGGAAGCGGCTCAGAATCTGCTGTCCGTGCGGCGAATGCAGCACCTCGGGGTGGTACTGCACACCCGCGAGACGACGCTCCAGATTCTCGAACGCCGCCACCGGCGCGCCCGCGGAGGTGCCGGTGACCTCGAAACCGGCCGGGGCATCGGTGACCGCGTCACCGTGGCTCATCCACACCGGCTGCCGCGTCGGCAGGCCACCGTGCAGAATGCCGCCGTCGACGCTCAACTCCGTGCGGCCGTACTCACGCGTCCCGGTGTGCGCGACGGTGCCGCCGAGCGCCTGCGCCATCGCCTGGAATCCGTAGCAGATGCCGAAAACCGGCACATCCAGATCGAACAGACGGGGATCCAGCTGCGGCGCGCCCTCGGCGTACACGCTGGACGGACCACCGGAGAGAATCACGGCGAGGGGCTGCTTCTCCGCGATCTCCTCGACGGTGGCGGTATGCGGCACCACCTCGGAATACACGCTCGCCTCGCGCACCCGGCGCGCGATCAATTGCGCGTACTGCGCACCGAAGTCGACAACTAGGACTGGTCGCTGGGTATCTGCCACCGTCACAGTCTAAAGAGCGACATAGGACACAGCGGACCCGCCTCTCTCAGGGAGAAGTCCCATAGACCGGAACGAGACGAGGGGTCGTTTTCGACGGCGCAAGGGCCTTCCGGCCTCGAACTTCCGGGCACTCCTGTCCCGGGTCGCGGGCCGAGCGGCACCGGCCGTGTACAAAGCGACCGTTTTTGTCAGAGCCTCTGGCTATCCTCTATCTCGTGCCATTCGCCCGTGCGATCGATGCAGAGATCCACTACGAGGACAGCGGGGGCGAGGGTCCGGTACTGCTGCTGGGGCACGAATTCCTCATGGACAGAACGATGTTCGCGTCGCAACAGGCGGCGTTGACACCGGAATTCCGGTTGGTCACATGGGATGCCCGCGGCCACGGCGACACTCGCGACGAGGGTCTGCCGTTCACGTATTGGACCTGCGCCCGCGACGCGCTCTCCGTACTGGATCAGCTAGGCGTGGAAAGGGCCGTGCTGGGCGGGATTTCGCAGGGCGGGTTCATCGCGCTGCGCACCGCGCTGCTGGCCCCCGAACGCGTCTCGGCCCTGGTGCTGGTCAGCGCCGAAGCTCATGAACCCACCGCCACCGAACTGGACAATGCCCGCAGGTTCCTGGACAAATGGCAGGACGACGCGTCCCGCCCCGCCCTCGCCGATCACCTGGCGCACTCACTCATCGGCGAGGACAAGTGGTATCGCTCGGTCTGGGTGCGGCACTGGCTCGACCGCGACCCGCACGGCACCGAGATCGCCGCGGGCGCGCTACTGAGCCGCGATTCGGTACTGGACCGACTAGCCGAAATCACCTGCCCCACACTGGTTATCCACCCCACCCGCAGCGGCGTGCCGCGCTCGCACGCCCGCACCCTCGCCGACCGCATCCCCACCGCCCGCTACCTCGAGCTCGACGGCGGCCACCGCACCGTCAACATGACCCACCCCGCCGCGGTCAACTCCGCCATCCAGGATTTTCTCCGCGACCACATCACCCCCCGCCCCCTGTCCTCCCCCCGAGTCCGCACCGGAGAAGTCCCCATCCCTCGCAAAACGCCCCACTGACAAGGGATTTCGACACCGCGGAAACGACTTCGGCCCCTGTCCCACATACGTGTGGAACAGGGGCCGAACCTTCAAAGCTCTACTCAAGCACGGATGTTCAGGCCGACCTTCTGGAATTCCTTGAGGTCCGAGTAGCCGGTCTTGGCCATCGCACGGCGCAGGCCGCCAACGAGATTCAGCGAACCGAACGGGTCGTTGGAGGGGCCGTCCAGAACCTGGGACAGCGGGACGCGCTCCTCATCGATGGCGTACGGCAGCAGCGCGCCACGCGGCACGGAGGGGTGCGCGGCGGCCGAGGGCCAGTACCAGCCCGCACCCGGGGCCTCCTGGGCCAGGGACAGCGGTACGCCGAGCATGACCGCGTCCGCACCGCAGGCGATGGCCTTGGCGATATGGCCGGAGCTCAGCGTCTCGCCGTCGGCGATGACGTGCACGTAGCGGCCACCGGTCTCGTCCAGGTAATCCCGGCGCGCGGCGGCGGCGTCGGCGATGGCGGTGGCCATCGGAACCCGAATGCCGAGCACCTCATTGGTGGTGGTCGCACCCTGCATGGAGCCGTAGCCCACGATGACACCGGCCGCACCGGTGCGCATCAGGTGCAGCGCGGTGCGGTGATCGCTCACGCCGCCCGCGACCACCGGCACATCCAGTTCGGCGATGAAGGTCTTGAGGTTCAGCGGCTCATCATCACCGACATGCTCGGCGGAGATGATGGTGCCGTGCACGACCAGCAGATCGATACCGGCCTGCACCAGGCTCGGGGTCAGCGAGCGCGCGTTCTGCGGGCTCACCCGCACCGCGGTGGTCACACCGGCGGCGCGCACCTCGGCGACCGCGGCGGCGAGCAGTTCGGGCTGCATCGGCGCGGCATGCAACTGCTGCAGCAGCTGTACCGCGGCCTCGGTGCCCTCCTTCTCGGCGACATCGGCGAGCTGCTGGATCTTGGCCTCGACATCGGCGTGCCGGGCCCACAGCCCCTCACCGTTGATGACACCGAGGCCACCGGCCTTGCCCAGCTCGATGGCGAAACGCGGGGACACCAGCGCATCGGTGGGATGGGTCAGGAACGGGATCTCGAAGCGGTAGGCATCGAGCTGCCACGCGACGGACACCTGCTTCGACGAACGAGTCCGCCGGGACGGCACGATGTCGATATCGTCCAGTTCGTAGGTGCGCCGGGCGGTCCGGCCCATGCCGATCTCGACCATATCGCGCATAGCGAGTCAGTCCTCTCTGTATCCGATTGCCGCCGAAGCACTTCGGCGAAGGTCACGCCGAACGGCGCCGCACACCGCCCTCTCCGCACGAAAGCCCCGGCGGGAAACCGGGGCGACGTGCGAGGAGAGCGCGGCAATCACGCTCGGGTGGTGTAGTTGGGGGCCTCGACGGTCATGGTGATGTCGTGCGGGTGCGATTCCTTCAGGCCCGCCGCCGTGATCTGAACGAACTGCGCCGCCTGCAGATCCGGAATCGTCTGTGCGCCCGTATAACCCATGGCGGCGCGCAGGCCACCCACCAGCTGGTGGATCACCTGGTCCAGCGGTCCGCGGAACGGCACCCGGCCCTCGATGCCCTCGGGCACCAGCTTCTTCTCGGACAGCACATCGTCCTGGAAGTAGCGGTCCTTGGAGTACGACTTGGCCTCGCCGCGACCCTGCATGGCGCCGAGCGAACCCATACCGCGGTAGCTCTTGAACTGCTTGCCGCCCACCAGGATCAGCTCACCCGGGGATTCGGCGGTGCCCGCCAGCAGCGAACCCAGCATGACGGTGCCCGCGCCCGCGGCGATCGCCTTGGCGATATCACCGGAGTACTGCACACCACCGTCGGCGATGACCGGCACGCCGTGCGGGGCACAGGCGGCGGTGGCCTCGAGAATCGCGGTGATCTGCGGCGCGCCGACACCGGCGACGACACGCGTGGTGCAGATGGAGCCGGGGCCCACACCGACCTTCACCGCGTCCACACCGGCTTCGACCAGCGCCAAAGCGCCTGCGCGCGTGGCGACATTGCCGCCGATGATCTGCACCCGGTCACCGACCTCGGCCTTGACCTTGGCGACCATCTGCAGCACGCCCGCCTGATGCCCGTGCGCGGTATCGACCACCAGCACGTCGACACCGACATCGGCCAGGGTCATGGCGCGCGTCCAGGCATCCTCGCCGACACCGACCGCGGCACCGACCAGCAGGCGGCCGTCGCGGTCCTTGGTGGCGTTCGGGTACTGCTCGGTCTTGACGAAGTCCTTGACCGTGATCAGCCCGCGCAGCTTGCCATTGCCGTCCACGATGGGCAGCTTCTCCACCTTGTGGCGGCGCAGCAGACCCAGCGCGGCCTCGGCGGTGACACCCTCCTGGGCGGTGATCAACGGCGCCTTGGTCATGATCTCGGCGACCGGACGGTTCTGATCGACCTCGAAGCGCATATCGCGATTGGTGATGATGCCGACCAGCTGGCCCGCGTCATCCACCACCGGCAGACCGGAGATGCGGTAGCGCGCGCACATGGCGTCGACCTCGCCGAGCGTATCGGTGGGACGACAGGTGACCGGATCGGTCACCATGCCCGCCTCGGACCGCTTCACGGTCTCGGCCTGCGCCGCCTGCGCCTGCACCGACAGATTGCGGTGCAGCACACCCATTCCGCCCGCACGCGCCATGGCGATGGCCATCCGCGCCTCGGTGACGGTATCCATGGCGGAGCTCACCAGCGGCGTGCGCAGTGAGATTTCCCGCGTCAGACGGCTCGAGGTGTCCACCGCGCTCGGAATCAGATCCGAGGCGGCGGGCAGCAGCAGCACATCATCGAAGGTGAGGCCCAGCATCGCGACCTTGTTCGGATCGTCTCCGCCCGTATGAGGGCGGCCGGCGTTTCGTTCGCCCGTAACGGGACTGCTCATCGGATCGACCCCTCCTGGAGCTCGGCACAGTCCCCCCGCCGGATCCCGGCGGACGACTGGATGAATGACAATGCCGGTGTTTGCCACCCGGCCTTTGGTCAACCATGGTATCCGGCGCACAATTCCAATCGGCAGCCACGCCCGGCCGCTGCGATGTCCCGTAACCGGGCAGAGTGATGTCCCAGAATGCCCGGTGTGTGTTTCGACACCAGACAACTGAGGGCAAATACTTAACAGCGCTGGCGCAGACCCCCTCTTTCTGCGTACCGTGGGACTGTGCGTGACCATCTACCACCTGGCTTGCCGCCGGATCCATTCGCCGGAGATCCCTCCGACCCGTCGGCCGCGCTCGATGCCATCGAGCCGGGGGAGCCGCTGGATCCTCACGAGCGCCTAGCGGTCGAAGAGGATCTCGCCGACCTCGCGGTATATGAGGCATTGCTGGCCCACCGCGGCATCCGCGGTCTCGTGGTCAGCTGCGAGGACTGCCGGCAGGACCATTACCACGATTGGGATATGTTGCGCGCCAACCTCCTCCAGCTACTGGTGGATGGCACGGTGCGCCCCCATGAACCCGCCTACGACCCCACTCCCGAGGCGTACGTCACCTGGGATTACTGCCGCGGCTACGCCGATGCCTCGATGAACGAGGCGCTGCACGGCGACGGCTTCGACGGCTTCGACATCTAGTACGGCGAAAGGGCCTGCGTTCCAATGGAACGCAGGCCCTTTCCGGTACGAGAAAGCCGACTCCATCTGGGTCGGCCCTTTACTTATGCCTGTAGCTCTTCCCGGCTCACTCGGCAGCACACCGTAATCACCTGGGACCGCCCGACAGCGGCGGAATGACGGGCGCCTGCGTGGGAACCTGCGTCGGCACCGCGGGCACCTGTGACACGGGCTTCTCCACCGGAGGCTGAGTGACCGGCTGCTGACCGCCCGCGGGCGCCGTGGTGGCCGGAGGGGCCCCCGTCGGCAATCCCGCGGTGGTGGTCGGCGCGCCGCCGCCCGGCTGGGTAGCCGGTTCGGAGGGCTCGGTCGCCGGTTGCGACGGCACCGTCACCGGCGGCGTCGCCGGCAGGGTGGTCGGACCGCCCGTGGACGGTCCCCCGGTACCCGGTTCGGTGCCGCTGATGCGCGGATCGATCGTCGGCTCGGTACTGCCACCGCCGATGGTGCCCGGCACCGTCGTCGGCGCCACGGTCGCGCCCGGAAGCGTCACCACGGGTTGACTGGTGACCGGCGGCTTACCCGTCGGCGTCGGCATCAACGAGGTGGCCAGATCGGGAGCGACCTTGGACAGCGAGGTCAGCACCTGCTGCCAGCGATCCTGCAGATCGTCCTTCTTGCCGCTGTCGTTGACCTGGCTGACATTCGCCGACGCGCTCTCCAGCAACGCCTTGGCCTGCTCCGGCTTGTTCTGCTTGATCAGTTCCTGAGCCTGCGCCAAATCGCTGTCGGCCCGCGAGACCACCGTGCTCTGCGCCTGCTCGCTGAACACGACCTCCTTGACCCGCCACAGCGGATCACCCGGATTCGCGTTGTACGAGAAGGCCGACAGCCCGCCGATGATCAGCGCGAGAGCGGCAGCCGACCCGAGAATGGGTCGCAGTAGCCGTAGTCGCCCGCCCGACTGTGCGCCGATGCGCGCGTCCCGGGCGCCGATCTCCTGATTGACCGCGGCCACGATGGTGTCCAGATCCGGTCCGGCCGGCATCGGCTCTTCCAGAATCTCCGCGCGCCAATTCGCGAGCAACGCCGCGAGTTGATACTCCTCCGTGGTGCCCGTCTGCACGGGACCGTCGCCGGAGATGGCATCGATCAGCGCGTCGTCGCGGCGTACAGCCGCGATATCCACCGGCCCGGTGTCACCGGACGCCTCGGCGTAGGGACCGCTGTTCTGCGATCCAAGCCGCTTCCAGTCGCCCCGACCGCGCTCGCCATCCCTAGCCATACATTTCACCTGCCCTCGCCACTTGAGACTTGAGTTTCGCGAGCGCCCGATGCTGGGCCACTCGTATAGCACCTGCCGTACTGCCCACGGCAACTGCGGTTTCTTCGGCTGACAAACCCATAACCAAGCGCAGGATGAGGATCTCTCGATGCTTCTCCGGAAGTGTCGCCAGCAGAGAGTTCATCTGCCGGCTCGTCTCCGATTCGAGAGCCCGCTGTTCCGGCCCCTGGTCGGTGGATATGACATCCGGTACTTCGGCCATGGCATCCGCTTTGTTACGGGCGGCATTGCGATGAGCGTCGGCGACTTTGTGGGAGGCGATTCCATACACGAAAGCCATGAACGGTCTGCCCTGATCCTGATAACGCGGCAGGGCTGTCATGACGGCCAGACAAACCTCCTGCGCCACATCGTCGGCGGAGAGCTGACCTCG
The DNA here is from genome assembly GCF_042885355.1 of Nocardia sp. NPDC058058. Taxonomy (NCBI): domain Bacteria; kingdom Bacillati; phylum Actinomycetota; class Actinomycetes; order Mycobacteriales; family Nocardiaceae; genus Nocardia; species Nocardia sp. NPDC058058. The sequence goes on from NZ_JBHVSA010000002.1 coordinate 239,779, forward strand.
TTCGGCCGACCCGATGCGCGCACGGCAATACCGCACCACCAAGGGGCGGATGCTCTCCAGTACCTGGGCTAGAGCAGACCGGTCGCCCTGCGCTGCGGCAGCGACGACGGCTGGGTCCAACTCCTCACCCGCGTTGTTCATCGTCAGAGCTGTTCCTGGCGTTACGAGTGGCACCGTGGCTGGAAGGCCGGTGCTTCCGCGGAGGGGCGGAACGGTCCAACAATAGCGGCTGACGTATTCGAGCCAGGCGTTACGGGGTCAGTCTCGGGGACGACTCAGGGAGCTCTCGGGGACCGCTCAGGGACGGGCGAGAGTGTCGCTCGCCGAACGGAATCGCCCTCCGCGAAATATCAGCAACCGCTCGCACTCGGAAGCCGCTGCGGCGGCGCCGGATTCGGGATCGATACCCGCGCGCAGCATGGCGCAGGCCCAGCGCAGCGGCAGCAGCTCGAATTCCCGTGTCTCCCGGTCGACCTGGGCCGCGAGGGCGCGGGAGCGATCGAGATCGCCGGTGGCGGCGCTGGCGGCGGCCAGCAATAACCGGGATTTCACCCGGTGCCGCGCCGAGGGCCCCTGCTCAGCCAGGGCGAGTGCGATCTCGGCATGTGCGAGAGCCGGATCCGAGGATTCGGATCGAGGGTTCGCGATGCCCGGAACCGCTTCGATGCTTTCGGGCGTGGCGATCAGACCGGCGCCGGGGGCCGACAGCGCGGTCTCGGCGGATACCCAGTGCAGGCGAATGCGCTGTCGCCACAGGGTTTCCGGATTCCGCGAATGCGTTTCGAGTTCATCCGAATGGCTTTCGAGCCACTCTCGGCAACGCCGCAGCAGCCGGGCGGCGAGCTCGGGGCGCGCGGTGCCGAGGGCGTCCGCGGCCAGGCCGGTCAACGCATCGCAAACCGCTTCGGCGCGTGCGATATCCGACTCGAGGATGACTCGCGTGGGCGTGTCGGCGTTTTCGGCGCGCCCGGAGGCGGGGGGCGCGGACAGCACCAGGGCGGCGGCGCGGCCGTCGGCGACGGCGGCGCGGGCATGCCAGCCGAGCTGGCGCAGCAGTGAACCCTCGAGGCTGTGCGTGAGCGAGCGCAGTACCGGATCGGTGGCCGACACGCGGGAGCGGTGAAGTTCGGCGCGCGCGGCGGCGTAGTGGCCGACACCGCCCAGTGCGACCGCGCGCAGCCAACTCTCGGTGGCGTCGGCGGCGGCGGGCAATCCGATAGCAGCGCGGCCGGGGGTACCGCCGAACGCGGTATCGGCCAGTAGTGAGTTCACTTCGAGCACAGGCACTGCCGCACTGTAACCAGTAACGGCGGAGTTGTGGCCCGCGGTCATAGCACAGAAGAGCAGCTACCTTTCAGCATTCATCAATGCCTTTGTGTTTCCACTCCGTAAATCTGTGCTCGCTATCGCCTAGCACGCCCGTAAGGAATTCGTATGGCGTTTCGCGTTATTAACCTGGGCGCCTCGAACCGGCCATCTCGATCGCGGTCGACACTTGCGATGCAATGGCTGAGATCACGCTGATCCGGATGCGGGCATAGCCGGGCACGAGTGGATTAGCGTAGAAAAAGCACGCCCTATCAGGCATTTTGACGAGTCACATCGGCTATCGAAGCATGGCCGGGCTACTGGGCAACCGATCAGTATCACCACAGTGGCCCTACTTTGTAAATAGCTACGATGTTAATTCTCTAATGCACTGGTATTTGAATCCGGATGGATCGGACTATTGACGCGAATTCATTCTCCGACCTAACGTACGACATCGCCGCCGTTGGCGCCGTGTGAAATTACGGCCCCTGCGGAGTGCGATCGCCGGGACCCGGTGATGCGGCCCACTGTTTGCCACCAGCACCGCTCGACAATGCCGACGAGCTCGCACCAAGAGGAGTTCACCATGCCCATGCCAACCCACCTCCCTGGTCCGAACGCCGATGTCTGGGACTGGCAGATGCGCGGGTCCTGCCGCGGACAGGATTCGTCGGTGTTCTTCCATCCGGACGGCGAACGCGGCCGGGCACGTGCCCAGCGTGAAATGCGCGCCAAGGAAGTCTGCCGGTCCTGCCCCGTCCTGCTGCAGTGCCGTTCGCACGCCCTGAAGGTCAGTGAGCCCTACGGAATCTGGGGCGGAATGTCCGAGACCGAGCGCGAGATGCACGCGCGCCGCAATCGCCGCCGGGCGGTCGCCTAGACCCCGCGGCGGAGCGCCACGAGCACTCCTGTGACGGCTGTGCACCAGCGATGCGCACGAGGCGTGCGACCTCGTTACCGCTGCACACGCCCGGTGTGAGTTCAGAAATTTTCCCATCCGCGCGGCGCGGCGTGCCGAATGCCTAGCAAACAACCGGCCACTGGTACAGCCGGAGGCGGTTGTGACTGGCAAAGCTTCGGCGATTCTCAAATGCTCCGGCGTGTCTTCGCGTGTCCTGCGATCGAGCAGGTTTGGGCGAGTCGGGACAAAACGGAAAACCGCTGCGCGCCAACCGTTTTAGCCGATACCCCCACGCGAAAGGAGGTTATAGCGGCAGGCTACCCTCGTGGCCGATGACACAGAACGGAGCGTTGTGACAGCGCGGCCGCCGGCCGCAGAGGGCGACTCGTTCCAGAGTTCCAGGAACGGGCGGACGGCGTCAGCCGACTCTGCGATGACGGCGCGCGCAGCCGAAAGCCTCGAACTAGCCGCACTTCTGCAGCGCTGCGGGCAGTCCGACGAGCCGGCATTCGCCGAGCTCTACGACCGCACCTGCGCTCGGGTGTTCGGGCTGGTTCTACGGGTGCTACACGATCCGGGGTATGCGGAGGAGACCACTCAGGAGGTGTACCTCCAGATCTGGCGCACCGCGGCCAATTTTGATCCGGCCAAGGGCTCCGCGGTCACCTGGCTCATGACGCTGGCGCATCGCCGCGCGGTCGACCGCGTGCGGGCCGAACAGGCGCACGCGCAACGCGAAGTCGCTTACGGCACCAGTACTTTGGGTAACGAATTCGACGAGGTCACCGAAGAGGTGGGTCGACGGCTCGAACAGCAGGCGGTGCTGCAGGGTCTGGCCACCCTGACCGAGACCCAGCGGGAAGCCATTTCGCTCGCCTACTTCGGCGGACGCACATATGCCGAGGTCGCGGCCTATCTCGGCGTAGGATTACCGACCGTTAAGTCCCGTATTCGGGATGGACTGACACGACTCAAGAAAAGTTTGGGAGTGACGTGAGATGAACGAAAGCCAGATCGATCTCGCGCACACTGTCGCGCTGGGATCGATCGGCGACGAAGATCAGCGCGCGGTGCGGGAATTACTGGATACCGACGACCCGGTACTGCGCGCGGCCTTCACCCAGGAAGTGCAGCACACCCGAGAGGCCCTCGCCCAGCTGGCGGACACGGCGGCCACACCGCCCCCGCCCGCACTCCGCGACCGCCTCCTCGCAGCCGTAGCAGCAGACCAGGCGCCACCGACCGCAATCCACCACAATCGCCCCGCGATCCACCCCGCGAACGGCCGCAGTCGCGCGATCCGCGACTAGTCCGTCCACTCCGCAATCCAGGGCACCCGCCCAGTCCGTTCCCACCCCGGACTGCCCGCCCGCTCCGCGCGAATTCTCGATGCTCCCGCGAGGCCCCCGGACTTCCCGTCTGTGGGCCTCGTCGCGTTATACGACGACGATCCCGCCCGGCCCGACCTCCCTTGGCCCACCGCGGCATCATTCGGCCCACCGCGACATCGCGCGTCCGGCAGCGAGACAAGGCATGTGCCACAGGGCGGTTCGTTCCGATGCGGCCGGGCTGCTCGGTGGAGAGCGCGTCCGGGCTCAGCCAATGACAAGGCCCCCGGACACATTTCGTGTCCGGGGGCCTCGGTCTGTGCTCAACCGCGCTGGGCGGCTGTCACTTTCAGTGCGAGTGGCCCGCGTGGGCGTCGGCCGGCTCGTCGGCCGGCTTCTCCACGATGGCGGACTCGGTGGTGAGCACCATGCGGGCGACCGAGATGGCGTTCTCGACCGCGGAGCGGGTCACCTTGACCGGATCGATGACACCCTCGGCGACCAGGTCGCCGTAGGTCAGGGTGGCGGCGTTGAAGCCGTCCTTGCCATCGGTGACCTTGGAGACCACGACCGCGCCGTCGACACCCGCGTTGCTGGCGATCCAGAACAGCGGGGCCAGCAGCGCCGCGCGCACGACCTCGACGCCGACGGCCTCGTCGCCGGACAGCGACGCCTTGAGGTCGGCCAGCTGCGCGGCAGCCTGCACCAGGGCGGTGCCGCCGCCGGGGACGATGCCCTCGGCGACCGCGGCCTTGGCGGAGGAGACCGCGTCCTCGACGCGGTACTTGCGCTCCTTGAGCTCGGTCTCGGTGGCCGCGCCGACCTTGATGACGGCGACGCCGCCGGCCAGCTTGGCCAGGCGCTCTTCCAGCTTCTCGCGATCCCAGTCGGAGTCGGTGTTCTCGATCTCCTTGCGCAGCTGCGCAACCCGGGCCTGGATGGCATCGGCGGTGCCGGCGCCCTCGACGATGGTGGTCTCGTCCTTGGTGACGACGACGCGACGGGCCTTGCCCAGCACCTCGAGGCCCGCCTCGCGCAACGTGATGCCCAGATCGGGGTTGATCACGGTGCCGCCGGTGACGATGGCCAGATCGTCCAGGAACGCCTTGCGGCGGTCACCGAAGAACGGGGCCTTGACCGCGACGGCCTTGAGGGTCTTGCGGATCGCGTTGACCACCAGGGTGGACAGCGCCTCGCCCTCGATGTCCTCGGCGATCAGCACGACCGGCTTACCGGATTCGGCGATCTTCTCCAGCAGCGGCAGCAGATCCGGCAGCGAGCTGATCTTCTCGCGGTTCAGCAGGATCCAGGCATCCTCCAGGACGGCCTGCTGGGTCTCGGGATCGGTGACGAAGTACGGGGACTGGTAGCCCTTGTCGAACTGCACGCCCTCGGTGATGGCCAGCTCGGTCTGGGTCGAGGAGGACTCCTCGATGGTGACCACGCCGTCCTTGCCGACGGTGGTGAGCGCCTTGCCGACCAGCGCGCCGATCTCCTCGTCGCGCGAGGACACGGTGGCGACCTGGGCGATGGCCTTCTCGCCGTCGACCGGGGTGGCGGCGGCCTGCAGGGCGGCGGTGACCGCGTCGGCGGCCTTGCTCATGCCCTTGCCCAGGGTCATCGGGTTCGCGCCCGCGGCGATGTTCTTCAGGCCGCCCTTGATGAGCGCCTGCGCGAGCACGGTGGCGGTGGTGGTGCCGTCGCCGGCGACATCGTTGGTCTTGGTGGCGACGCTCTTGACCAGCTGCGCGCCCAGGTTCTCGAACGGGTCCTCGAGATCGATGTCGCGGGCGATGGTCACGCCGTCATTGGTGACGGTCGGGCCGCCGAAGGACTTGGCCAGCACCACGTGCCGGCCACGCGGGCCCAGGGTGACCTTCACGGCGTCGGCGAGCTTGTCGACGCCACGCTCCATGGCGCGACGAGCCTTCTCGTCGAACTCGATCTGCTTTGGCATGTGTGTACCTACTCCTGAAGTGGTTGGGGGAGAACGCACTCCGCCCCGGGTCGGTAGCTGTTAAGCGCGACGCCGGGGCGGTGTAGCCGGGGTTTCGGGGGCGAAGCCCCTGTGAGGCCCCGGATTTGGCGTTACTTGGTGACGACGGCCAGCAGGTCGCGCGCCGACAGGATCAGGTACTCGCCACCGTTGTACTTGATCTCGGTGCCGCCGTACTTGCTGTAGATGACGACGTCGCCTTCCTTGACGTCCAGCGGGATCCGCTTCTCGCCATCTTCGTCCCAGCGGCCGGGGCCGACGGCGATGACGGTGCCCTCCTGGGGCTTCTCCTTCGCCGTGTCGGGGATGACCAGGCCGGAGGCGGTCGTCGTCTCGGCCTCGTTGGCCTGGACGAGGATCTTGTCCTCGAGCGGCTTGATGTTCACGCTCGCCACGTTGAGCCCTCCACTTTTCAGGGTCTTCGCGCCCGGGGCGGTTCCCCGGGCTCACGGTTTCGGTCACGTTTGCTGACGCTGCGCATAAGCCCCGTCGTCGCGGGTGCCGGGACCATGACCCAGTGCCACCTAGCACTCTATACACGGGAGTGCCAGCGCTCAAGGCCAGGCTCTGCTATCGCCCGTGGCCGACGCGGCCCCATCGTCGCAGGCAATCCGACACGCCGAGTGGAACGGCCGGGGAATCTGAGGGCTTCCAAAGAAATCCGAAAATCTGTAACGTTCGGATAACGGATTGTGACACCATTGACGACGGCCGCGTGGCAGGGCCGCATCAAGTCCGTCACGACCCCGGTCGAACACAGTTACACAGTTGCTTTGCTTCACCCCACTGCGCGCGAACCCGCGCAGCGCTGAGACGAGAGCCTTACCGCAAGTGATCGCTGGCTGGTCCCGACGCCCCATCGGACAAGGGCCCCGCCGGATCCGTAGCTTCGGATCGTCCGTCATCAACGTGACGGTTTCGGAGTCCGTTCGAGATGGTCGTCTACACCAGGACCATCCGCTCGAAGGGAGGTGAAAATGCGAACATCCCTCGGCATCTCCGCCGGGAGCGAGGTGGTGTGCTCGGCGACGGTTGCCACCACCCCGAACGGTCTGCAGAACTTCGACTATCGAGTCGTCACCGCGGATACGGCCCACAGCGATCTCGGCGATCTGGTGGCCTCCTCCATCGAGTTGATGACCACCCAGATCCCCCGCGAGACGGTGCACCCCGTAGGCACCCATCCGGCCGCGCTGGCGGCGGCGCACAATTACGCGGCCCCGGGTGCGCCCGGTGATATCGCGGTCGCCTACCGGGACCGGGAACAGGCTCAGATCATCCGTTCGGCTATCGGCCGGCAACGCCGCGATGTTCGCCTCATCCCGGAAAGCACGGCGGCCCTGGCCTTTCTGCGGCACACCGGCCTGCTGGACCGCTATCAAACGGTGGCCGTACTCGATCTGGGCGCCACCGGAACCACGGTCACCGTGGCCGATCACGCCGACGACACCGTGCTGCGCTCCGAGCGCACCGGAACGGTCAGCGGCAATGCCGTGGACGAGCTGATCCTGCAGCATCTGCTGGACTGCCACCTGGCCCGGCGCGGCACCCGGCCGAATCGCGGCATGCTGCTCAATCGGTCGCGCGCGGCCAAGGAGCACCTGTCCATCGCGCCGGCCGTGACCATCGACCATGTCGCGGGGCAACCGCTCAAGCTGACCCGGGTGGATTTCGACGAGCTGGTCTCGGATCTCATGCGTGAGCTGGCCGTCTTCGCACGGGCCGTCTTCGCACGGGCCCCGAAATTCCCCGAGGTGGTGGCCGTCATCGGCGGCGGCGCGAATACGCCCGCGGTGCTGGCGAATCTGGAGCATCAGCTGGACGTGCCGGTGCTCACCGTGCCCGAACCCGAGGCCGCGATCGCCAAAGGCGCGGCGCTGGTGGCGGATTCGGCGACACCGAGCAGCTTCCCGGTGATCAGCCGCGGTTCGGACGCGCCGCTGGGCACCTTCACCAAGCTGGCGGGCACCCTGGCCGGCGCGATCGTCGTGGTCGGCCTGATCATCGGCTACGGCGTCAAAGAGCTCGTCCCCGAACCGCAGGGCACCAACTATTCGCCCAGCACCACCGGCGTACAGCAGCCGGTGCTCTCCACCACGCCGCCGAGCGGCCCCACTTCCGGCGCGTCCGTACCAGCCAATCAGAATCCCTCGCACCGCAGTACGCCCGCCGCGACCCCGGTCCCGGGCCAAACCGGCGCGGCCCCGAGCACCGCGCCCACCCCCGCGACCACCATCGCCCAGCCGCCGCTGCGCCCGGATCCGGGTCTACCCCAGATTCCCTTCCCCTCGGATCTCCCCCGGCTGCTGGGTCCGCTGCTGGGCACCACCCTGCCGCCCTCGGATCTGGTCGAGCCGACGAATCCGACGACCACCCCCGGCTCCACCACACCCGGTTTCACAGTGCCCGGCTCCACCACTCCGGCGCTGCCCCGCAACAATTCCGGCTCCTCCGGCACCACCACAACCCTGGTTCGCCCCACCGATTAGCCGCCACGCCACCCACCCAATTTGGGTGGCCCGCAATTCACGCGGCCCGGAATTCCCACTGCGAGCGAATTCGGTGCGACCCATAACCATCCCATCGCCCCGATCCCCCACCCCGTTGCATTTCCCCTTCGGTTCGGCGTGCCGACTCGCCGCCCGCGTAATCGGCACGCGCCCACCGTCATCCGCCCCGCACCCGCAAGCACCGCCATCCCGGCATGCGCCCACACACCCATCGTCGTCACGGCATGCGCCACCGCCATCACCGCGTGTGCCCACAAGCCCCACGTCATCCCGGCATGCTTTTGGCCGGGATCCATACCCGCGATACATGCTCCGACCGCGTGGATCCCGGCCGAATGCGCGCCGGGATGACGGGCGGGAGATCCCGCCCCGGTTTCTCGGGGCGCGGAAAGCTCTGGCTGGAGGGCGAATTCGCGCGCCGATAGCGTCGCTGCGGGGAACAGATCCCCCGGGGATGGGAGTGGTGATGCGGGTCAAGAACACGCGGGTGAAGAATGTGATGCTCGGGCTGATGGCGGCGGCCAGCCTCGCGCTGTCGGTGCTGTCGACCGGCCCTTGGCCCTGGTGAATCCCGCTGTGCCGCGCGGGTTCGGTGCGGCGGGCCGATTCGGCCCGGGTCGTCAGAGTTGGCTGGTGGAGACGGGCAGGCCCGGGTCGGTGGCGACGGTGAGGGCGGAAGGGGTTGCGCCGCCCGCTATTACGTGGGCGCCGAGGGTGGCGATCATGACGCCGTTATCGGTGCACAGGCGGGGTTTGGGGACGCGCAGGGTGATGCCCGCCGCGGTGCAGCGTTCTTCGGCCAGCGAGCGAATGCGGGAGTTGGCGGTCGCGCCGCCGCCGAGCACGAGGGTGTCCAGGCCGTTGTCCTGTACGGCGCGAACGGCTTTCATGGTCAGCACATCGGCGACCGCTTCCTGGAAGGAGGCGGCGATATCCGGGATGGGCAGTTCGCGGCCGTCGCGCTGGGCGGCTTCGACGTATCGCGCCACCGCGGTCTTCAGTCCGGAGAAGGAGAAGTCGTAGCGCGGATCGCGGGGTCCGGTCATGCCGCGCGGGAAGGCGATGGCGTGCGGATCGCCTTCGGCGGCAATGGCATCGAGCACCGGTCCGCCCGGATAGCCGAGCCCGAGCAGCCGCGCCACCTTGTCGAAGGCTTCCCCGGCGGCGTCGTCGACGGTGCTGCCGAGTTCCACGATCGGCTGTGCCAGATCGTCGATCTTCAGCAGATGGGTGTGCCCGCCCGAGACCAGCAGCGCCACGGCGGGCGGCATCGGCCCGTGTTCGAGGGTGTCGACGGCCACGTGCCCGCCGAGGTGGTTGAGCGCGTAGAACGGGATATCCCAGGCCGCCGCATAGGCTTTCGCAGCCGCGACGCCGACCAGCAGCGCACCGGCGAGTCCGGGTCCGATGGTGACCGCGAGCGCGTCCGGCCTATCGATATCGGCGGCGGCCAGCGCCCGGCGCATGGCGGGCACGATGGCCTCGAGGTGTGCGCGCGAGGCGATTTCGGGCACCACGCCGCCGAACCGCGCATGCTGATCGACGCTGGAGGCGACCTCGTCGGCGAGCAGTTCGCAGCTGCCGTCCGGCAGTCGCCGCACGATGCCGACTCCCGTTTCGTCGCAGGAGCTTTCGATACCCATGACGATCATGACAAGACCTCTGTGTCCTCCGGGAACCCGGCGTCCTGGGTGAACCCGGCCATGGCGGGCTTGCGCATGGTGTACGCGTCGGCGCCGCTGGGCTGGTAGTAGTTCTTCCGCAGGCCGATGATGTGGAAGCCGTGCTTCTCGTACATGGCGATGGCGGGGGTGTTGTCGGTGCGCACCTCGAGGAAGACCGGTCCGCCGCGGCGTCCGGCTTCGGCGAGCATGGCGCGCAGCAGTTCGGTGCCGACGCCGCCGCGATGCAGTTCCGGGTCGACGCCGATGGTGTGGATTTCGGCTTCGGGCTGATCGTCGGTGCCCAGCAGGGCTATTCCGGCGTATCCGATCATGCGGCCGTCGGCGTCGCGCGCGGTGATGTACCGATTGTGCGAGGCGGCCAGCTCGGACAGGAACGAGACCTCATGCCAGGGATCGTCTTCCGGGAAGAGCAGCTGTTCGAGTTCGGCGCAGCGCACGGCATCGGCCGGCCGCATCGGTTCGATGCGGATGGTCATCGGCCCACCTGCGCATAGCTCTTCTCGACCGCGTCGGGGCGGCGCAGGTACAGCGGCACCAGTGGTTCGGGGGTGACTCCGGCGAGGATGTCGCGGGCGGCGATGCGCACCAGCCCGGACGGTGACGGGGTTTCCACCGGCAGTACGGGCAGATCGAAGTAGTCCACGTGCGAAGCGGATCCGGCGATGACGGTCGCGGTGCCCGGGTCGAGATCGGCGGGTTTGCTCACCTCGGGGCCTTCGACGCGGCCCTCGGCGCGGTAGCGCGCCCAGTACACCTCGCGGCGGCGGGCATCGGTGACGACGAGCAGTTCCACCGGTTCGGCCGGATCCCGCAGATAGCTCTCGGTGTCGGCGGCGATGGCGTCGAGGCTGCACACGCCGTAGACCGGGATGCCGAGCGCGTCACCGAAGGCGGCGGCGGTGGCCATGCCGACGCGCAGCCCGGTGAACGGTCCGGGTCCGATACCGGCGACGACCGCGTCGATCTCGGCTCTGGTGCGGCCGGATTCGGCCAGGCACGCCAGGATCTGCGGGGTCAGCACCTCGTTGTGCGCGCGTGCGTCCACGGTCACCTGGGAGGTGAGCGTGGTGATTCGAGGTGCGTTGTTGCCCTCGTCCGCCGGTTCGAGTTCCACCAGTCCCGCCGTGACGGCAGGGGTCGAGGTGTCAACAGCCAGTACAAGCATGATTGGCCTAACGATACCGGGTGGTCGAGGCCACTCGACCCGGTGTGCGGCCCGCGCGCTAGTTGGCGGACACCCATTCCCATTCGGCGGTGCGGATGTCGGAGTCGAATTCGCGGCGGAGCAGGACGCGGAGGTGGCGGTCGGCCAGATGTTCGACGACGCCCAGACCCCATTCCACGACGACCACGGCATCGTGCAGGTCGGTGTCCAGGTCGAGGGCGTCGAGTTCGTCGAGGTCACCGCCGAGGCGATAGGCGTCCACGTGCACCAGGGCGATGGAGGTGGGGTCGTCGCCGGCGCGGTGCTGGCGGGCGATGATGAAAGTCGGTGAGCTGACCCGGCCCTGGACGCCGAGCCCGGCGGCGATGCCCCGGGTGAGCGCGGTTTTGCCCGCGCCGAGTGGTCCGTCCAGGATGACCAGATCGCCGGGCTGCAATTGCGCGGCGAGTTCGCGGCCGAGGGCTTCGGTGTCCTCGACGGTCGGCAGGGTGCGCATGCCGGGGGCGGTCATCGGGCGTCGCCGAGGTAGGTGCGGACGACGCGGCCGCGTGGGGCGCAGACGATTTCGTAGTTGATGGTGCCGAGGAGGTCGGCCCACTCCTGCGCGTGCGGGACGCCCGCGTCGCCACCGAAGAGGATGGCGGGATCTCCTTCCGTGACCCCGGCGATGTTGTCACCGAGGTCGACGACGAATTGATCCATGCAGATGCGGCCGATATTGGGTCTGCGTTCACCGCCGAGCCACACGTCGAAACGGCCGCTCAACGGGCGCGGCACACCGTCCGCGTACCCGGCGGGGATGAGCGCGACGGTGGTGTCGTGCGGGGCGATCCACTGATGGCCATAGGAGACGCCTTCACCGGCGGCGACCTGCTTCACCAGCGCGACCCGGGCGCGCAGCGTCATGGCCGGGCGCAGGCCGAAGTCGGAGATCTCCGGGATCGGGGACAGGCCGTAGACGGCGATGCCGGGGCGGACCATATCGAAGGCCAGGTCCGGGCGGGTGAGGGTGGCCGCGGAATTGGCCAGGTGCACCAATTCCGGTTGCAGCCCGTGCTCTTTCGCGGTCGCGATGGCTTCGAGGAAGCGGTCGCGCTGCATATCGATGCCCGGATGATCGGGCGTGTCGGCGTGCGCGAGGTGGGAGAAGATGGCACGGAACCGGACCGTTCCATCGTCGACGAGCTCGCGGAGCAAAGTCAGGACCCGAGGATATTCGGCGGGGGCGATGCCATTGCGGTTCAGTCCGGTATCGACCTTGAGCGAGACGATCGCGGTGCGGTCCAGTGCGCGGGCGGTAGTGGCGACGGCCGCCAATTGCGCCGTGTCCGATACCGCGATCTCGATATCGGCGGCGATGGCGCTCGCGTAATCGGAGTCGAAGGTGTTGAGCCAGCACAGGATCGGCGCGGTGATCCCGGCGGCGCGCAGTCTCAGCGCCTCTTCGATGGTGGTGACGCCGATTTCGCGCGCACCCGCGGCCAGTGCGGCCGCGGCGACTTCGATCGCGCCGTGGTTGTACCCGTCCGCCTTCACGACCACCATGACCGCCGCGTCCCCGGCGTGCTCGGCCACGATGCGCACGTTGTGGGCGATGGCGGCTAGGTCGACGACGGTCTCCACCTGCGGATCGGGCTTGTTCACGCCCCCGATCCTGCCATCCCGTACGGCGCGACACCCGTCACACCCGGGTTCTCGCGGGGGTGTGACCGGGGCGCGGCGGCGGCGAAACGCCCGAAATACGCCGCGCCGACCTGTCCTGACTCGCGCACACCGACTCGGCGCGATGCGGGCGCGATCGCTCAGCTCGCGTGCGGGGCGTAGGTGGATTCGAGTGCGGTCAGGGCCGCCGCGACCGCGGTATCGCTCGCGCGGAGCAGCGGAAGGCGGACATCGGGGGTGGGAATTCGGCCCTGGGCGGCCAGTACTCCCTTGAGAACGGTCGGATTGGGTTCGGCGAACAGGGCGGCGGCGAGCGGGGCCAGGGTGTTGCCGATGCGGCGGGCGCGGTCGAGGGGGCCGGTGCGCCAGGCCGAGACGAGTTCGGCGTAGGCGGCGGGGGCGATATTCGCGCAGGCCAGAATGGCTCCGGTGGCGCCGAGGGCGAGCAGCGGCGCGGCATAGAGGTCGTCGCCGGCCAGCACGGCGGTGTCATCGGCGGCCCGGCTCATGAAGGCGATGGTGTCGTCGTCGATCCCGCCCGCGGTGTATTTGAAGCCCGCGACATTCGGCAATTCGGCCAGGCGGCACAGGGTTTCGGCGCTCAGCGCGCGGCCGGTGCGGTACGGGATGTGGTAGATCACCAGCGGAACCGGACTGGCGGCGGCGAGCTGCCGAAAGTGTTCCAGCACACCGGCTTCGGAGGGGCGCAGGTAGTACGGCACCACGGTGAGAGCGGCGGTGACCCGCGGATCGAGTTCGGCGAGCGCGCGCACCGAGGTCGCGGTGACATTCGATCCCGCGGCGGCGATGAGCGGAACCTGGCGTTCGGCGCAGACATTCGCGCAGATATCCAGGACGCGCCGGCGCTCGTCCTCGGTGAGCAGGTCGGGTTCGCCGGTGGTGCCGAGCGCGACGATCCCGCTCGCCCCGGCGTCGAGGACCTCGTGCGCGAGCCCTTCCAGAGCGGTCGCGGCCACGGCTCCGGTGGCGGTGAACGGGGTAATCAATGGCACGAACAGCCCGGTGAGTGTCATGGTTCCAGCCTGGTCGCCACGAACCATCACGTCCATTTCACATTTCTGCGGCCGAGCATAAGCTGTACTGATGCTGGATCTGCGCCGCCTCCGCCTGCTGCGCGAACTCGCGCACCGAAAAACCATCGCGGCCGTCGCCGAGGCGCTGTCCTATACCCCGTCGGCGGTCTCGCAGCAGCTCACGGCGCTGGAGAAGGAGGTGGGCGTCCCGCTGCTGGAGCGCACCGGCCGCAGCGTCACCCTCACCCCGGCCGCCCTGCGCCTGGTCGAGCACACCGAAACCATTCTGGCCACGGTCACCCAGGCGACGGCCGAATTGGCCACGGCCCGAACCGAACTCACCGGAACCCTGCGCATCGGGGCGTTCCCCACCGCCGTCCGCACCATCCTGTCCCCCGCCCTGGTAACCCTCAGTCGCGCCCACCCCCGGCTGGAACTCCTTGTCACAGAACTGGATCCGGCCGCCGCCCCCGCCGCCCTGCGCGCCGAAACCCTGGACATCGCCCTGGTACAGGAATACGACTACGTACCCATGGATCCAGAACCGGGCCTGGACACCGAACCCCTGCTCACCGAAACCGTGCACCTGGCCGTGCCAACACCCGCATCGAGTCCGAAACCCGTCGCGTCCGAACTTCTTGCGATGTCCGAGAACTCTGTCGCGTTCGAGCCCGTTGCCACGCCCGAGTCGCCAGTCGACCCCGAAGCTCTTGTCGCGCAGCGTGATTCCTCGTGGATCGCGAGCACCCCGGGCACGCTGTGCCACGCCATGACGGTCCGGGCCTGCCGCGCGGCCGGATTCACCCCGCGCATCCGCCATCATGCCGACGATTTCGGCGCGGTACTGGCCCTGGTCGCCGCCGGTCAGGGGGTAGCGCTGGTTCCGGACCTGGGATTGTCAGCCGTCCCGCCAGGGGTCATCCTCACGCCCCTGCCGACGCAGCGCCGCACTCGCCTGGCCTACCGGCGCGGTGCGGCGGATCACCCCATCGTCGCGGCCGGGCGGGCAGCCCTGCATCTAGCCGTTCAATCCGCCACCTAGCCGTGGGCGCGTTGCAGCTCCGCCGCCGATCGCGCGCGGTTCGGCTGAGCCGAGGTGTGGCCGCAGCGCCACCCCTCGCGCCGACCACCGGCCCGATCGGTCAGCGGACGTCAGCGACCGCGTGTTCGATACCGCCGCACCAGATTCCGCGGATCGCGCGGGTCGCGCGGATGTCGGCGATCGGGTCGCCGTCGAGCAGGACCAGGTCGGCACGCATACCCGGCGCGATGACGCCGCGATCGGTGAGCCCGAAGTACCGGGCGGGCAGCGCCGTGGCCGCGTTGAGGGCATCGACCGTCGAAAGACCGGCGCGGACAAGCAATTCCAGCTCATGATGCAGGCTCGAGCCGGGCTCCGGATGGACCGGCACACCCGGCATACGGTTGGCGTCCGTGCCCGCCAGAATCGGCACTCCGGCCGCATGCAGTGCGCCCACGCTGACCAGCGCATCGGCGAAGGTGGTTGCGACGCCGAACAATTCGGCGCAGCCCTCCATCATGGTCAGGGTCGGAACCACGATGTGCCGGCCCGCCGCCATCCGCTCGATCTCATCGGCGGCCAAGACCGCGCCCATCGGGATGTGGGTGAGGATATCGACCCCGCAATCAACCGCGAGCGTGTACGCACCGATGGTCGAGGTATGCGCGATCACCAGTAGGTTCCGTGCGTGCGCCTCGGCCACCACGGCTTTCGCCGAAATGGCGTCGGGTCCACCTTCCCCCGGAGCCTCCAGAATCAGCTTGATGTAGTCCGAGCCGTCGGCGATGCGCCGAGTCACCATCGCTTCGGCGTCCTCGGGCCCGCGGATTACCGCGACATCGGCGACACCGGGCACCTGTGCGTGCACCCCGGCCGATCCGATGATCGGCACACCGGCGCTGCGCAGTGTCGCGGCCCCGGATTCTCCGCGCAGTGCGGCGATCAGTTCCGGCTGTAGCGATCCCATATCGAGTCCGGTCGTAACACCGTGCGCCGCAAGCTCATTCAATACGCCATGACGGTCCAGGTGCACATGCGCGTCGATGAATCCGGGCACGAGCACCGCACCGTCGGCATCGACCACCTCCGCACCCGCGGTATCGACGCCGATCACCGCGCCGTCGATCACCACGGTCGCCGGTGCCCCGATCTCGCGTCCATCGAATACCCGGACATTGCGCAGCGCGATCTTGCGATTCACATTCCCTCCCATAGCCCAAACCTAGAACGCGTTTCAGCAATGGGCAATCGGACGATCAGCGGCCGGACAGCTCGCGCAGGGTGCCGATGGCGGCGCGGATGTGGTGCAGCAGCGGTGAGGCCGAGATCGGAGCGCCCGCAACGGTGTTCGCGTGCGCCGCGAGGTTGGCGGCTAGCGCGTGGACTCGAGCGGCAGCGGCGGCGGACCAGGTGGGGTCGTGGCCCGAGGCGAGCAGGGCGGCGATGACGCCGGAGAGGATATCGCCCGCGCCGGCGGTGGCGGCCCAGGAGCCACCCGCCTCGTTGACCAGAACGGGGTGGCCGGGGGTGGCGATCAGGGTCGCTCGGCCCTTGAGCAGGACCGTCACCTGCCATGAGTCGGAGAGTTTGCGGACCGCGGCGACTCGGTCGGGGGCGGGGTCGGAGCCGGTGAGGCGGGCGAATTCACCCGCGTGCGGGGTGAGGACGGTGGGTGCGCGGCGTGCGCTCAGCAGGCCGGGATCGGCGGCGAGCAGGGTGAGGCCGTCGGCGTCCACCACGACCGGCAGATCGGTGGCGAGGACTTCGGCGAGGCGGTCGCGGGCATCGGAATCGGTGCCCGCGCCGGGGCCGAAGACCCAGGATTGGACCCGGCCGGTTTCCGAAATGGAGGGTGCGGCAACGACTTCCGGGAAGTGTTCGAGCACCTGCGGCGCGCCGGTGCCGGCGTAGCGGACCATGCCGGAGGTGGCGGCGACAGCGCCGCCGGTGCACAGGATGGCAGCTCCCGGATACTTGGCGCTGCCCGCGCAGACGCCCGTGACGCCCTGGGTGTACTTGTCATCGGTGGCGTGCGGGACGGGCCAGGACGCTCCGATCGACTCCGGTTCCAGTGCCGCGAGATTCGGATCGGGGAGCCGTAACCCGATGGGCACCAGTTCGATTCGGCCGCAGTAGGGAGCCGCGAGCGCGTGCACGGGCTTGTACGCCCCGAAAGCCACCGTGACGGCGGCTCGGACGGCGGGACCCGCGACGACGCCGGTATCGGCATCCACGCCGCTGGGCAGATCCGCCGAGATGATCGGAACATCCACTCCGGAAACAAGTTTCGCGGCTTCCGGCCGAAGCGATCCGCGCCCGGAGATGCCGACGATTCCGTCGATGACAAGATCGGGCGTTCCGATATCGGAGCGAATCCGCCCGCCCGCCTTCCGCAGTGCGGCGAGCCCCGCCGCGTGCGCTCGCTCCGGCGACAGCAGTACCGCCTCCACCGCGACGCCCCGCCGCCGCAGGAATGATCCGGCCCACAGCGCGTCCCCGCCATTGTCACCCGACCCGGCGAGCAGTGTCACCGTGCGGCCCGCCACTCCCCCGGTCCGCTCCCGCAGTTCCCGCACCACCACCTCGGCGAGCCCGAAAGCCGCACGGCGCATGGGCATTCCCGCGGGCACGCGAGTGAACAGCTCGGCTTCCGCGGCTCGCACCTCATCGGCCGTGTAGTACCCACGCAGTGCCGGACCGGTCATCGTTCGCCTCCCGCGGCCGAGATTCGCGGGGATGCCCCGCCTGCCTACGACGTACGCAGACTACGCCGAGCCGGAGCGGGACAGCATGACTCGCCCGGGCGGATCGGCCATTTCCGGGCGGGCGACCACCTGCGAATTGCCCGCAAATCGTGGGGGTTACGCTGGCTGGCATGCCTATCCGCCGCCCCTCGCCCGCCCGTGTGCTGCTGCTCGTGACCGTTGTCGCGGGGGCGCTGATCGCGAGCGGCTGCGGTTCGGATTCCGCGAAGTCGGCGTCGGCCACCACGACGGTCGCCACCAGTTCCGCCGCCGCCCCTTCCGGCCCGCGACAGCCCGCCGATGTGACGGTGAACGTCGCGGACATGAAGTTCTCCCCCGCCGCCCTCACCGTCAAAGCGGGCGACAAGGTCACCTGGAAGTTCGACGACAAGGCCCCGCACGCGGTGCAGGGCATCGGCGATATCGCGCTCGGCATCAACAGCCCGATCATCCGCAAGGGCGAGTGGAGCTTCACCTTCACCACGCCCGGCACCTACCGCTACCTGTGCCCGCTGCACCCGGACATGAAGGGCACGGTCACCGTCGAATAGCGGCTACCGCAGACGGCGGTGCGGCACCCGGTGCCTGTCACACGACGTTCGACCGAACGCACCGAGCGCCACAGCAGCATTGCGCGCCATGCGAATTCGTGGCCGCCGCACCGATATTCGTGCGGCGGACCACCCGTCAGCGATCTGCGCCGGACTACTCGACGGTGACGGACTTGGCGAGGTTGCGGGGCTTGTCGACGTCGTAGCCACGCGCCTGCGCCACCTCGGCGGCGAAGATCTGCAGTGGCACCGTCGCCAGCAGGGGCTGGAAAAGGGTTGGGGCGGCGGGGATTTCGATGAGGTGGTCGGCGAAGGGGCGCACGGTGTCGTCGCCCTCCTCGGCGATCACGATGGTGCGCGCGCCGCGGGCCTGAATCTCGCGGATATTGCTCAGCAGTTTGGAATGCAGCACCGCGCGGCTCTTCGGCGACGGCATCACCACGAAGACGGGCAGGCCCTCTTCGATCAGGGCGATGGGACCGTGCTTGAGTTCGCCCGCCGCGAAGCCCTCGGCGTGGATGTACGCCAGTTCCTTGAGTTTCAGCGCGCCCTCGAGCGCCACCGGGTAACCGACGTGGCGGCCGAGGAACAGCACGGTTTCGACATGCGCGAGCTCGCGGGCCAGGGCGCGGATCCGATCGCCCGATTCCAGTACGCGGGCCACGAGTTCGGGCATCGCTTCGAGTTCGGCGAATTCGCGCGCGACCTCATCCGGGTATTTGGTGCCGCGCGCCTGGGCGAGCGCCAGGCCGACCAGGTAGTTGGCGGTGATCTGCGCCAGGAACGCCTTGGTGGAGGCGACGCCGATCTCCGGTCCGGTGCGGGTGTAGAGCACGGCGTCGGATTCGCGGGGGATCTGCGCGCCATTGGTATTGCAGATGGCCAGGACTCGCGCCTTCTGATCCTTGGCGTGCCGGACCGCTTCGAGCGTGTCGGCGGTCTCGCCGGATTGCGAGATGGCCACCACCAGGGTGGAGCGGTCCAGAACCGGGTCGCGGTAACGGAATTCGCTGGCCAGTTCGACCTCGACGGGCAGTCGGGTCCAGTGTTCGATGGCGTATTTGGCGAGCAGGCCCGCGTGATACGAACTGCCGCAGGCGACTACGAAGACCTTGTCGAATTCGCGCAGTTCCTGATCGGCGAGGCGCTGTTCGTCGAGCACGATGCGGCCGTCGAGGAAATGCCCGATGAGCGTGTCGGCGACACCCGCGGGCTGCTCCTCGATTTCCTTGAGCATGAAGTAGTCGTGGCCGCCCTTCTCGGCGGCGGCCAGATCCCAGTCGATGGTGAAGGGGCGGGTGCGCACGCCATCGGTATCGCCGTTGAAATCGGTGACGGTGTACGAGTCGGCGGTGATGACGACGGCCTGATCCTGGCCGAGCTCAACGGCTTCCCGGGTGTGTTCGATGAACGCGGTGACATCGGAGGCCAGGAACATCTCACCCTGGCCGACCCCGACCACCAGCGGGGTGGAGCGACGGGCGGCGACGATCGTGCCCGGGTGATCGGCGTGCGTGAAGAGCAGCGTGAACGCACCTTCGAGGCGGCGCACCACCGCGAGCGCGGAGGCCACGAAGTCCCCGGCGGTGTCGCCGTGGGCGTACGCGCGCGCCACCAGGTGCACGGCGACCTCGGTATCGGTATCGCTGCCGAGTTCGATTCCGGCGTCCTCGAGTTCGCGGCGCAGCGGCACGAAGTTCTCGATGATGCCGTTGTGCACCACCGCGACCCGCGCGGTCGCGTCCCGATGCGGGTGCGCGTTGCGGTCGGTCGGCGCGCCGTGCGTGGCCCAGCGGGTGTGGCCCATACCGGTGGTGCCGCCGAATCTGTCGATTCCGGTTTCGGCGAGTTCCGCCTCGAGATTGGCCAGGCGACCGGCCTTGCGTTCGACGGCGAGCCCGCCCAGGCCGTCGAGAATGGCGACTCCGGCGGAGTCGTAGCCGCGATATTCCATGCGGCGCAACGCGTCAACCACCACGCCGAGGGCATCCCTGTACCCGACGTACCCCACGATTCCGCACATGGGGGCTCAGCCTACCGAGGCCGGGGCGGTGCGCGAATCCGGATGCGCGCGGGACCGGGCGAAACGCCCCAAGCACGCGACGATCGGATAAGTTCACTCTCGTGTCGGCGTCTGTGAAATCGCTTCTGAGCACCTTGACCGCCCGCGGCCCGCATGCGGTGCTGCGCGGCAACCTCGGCATAGCCGGGCAACCGGGCGTGGTCTACACGCCCGAGAAGGGGCTCAACCTACCCGCGGTGGCATTCGGGCACGGCTGGCTGGCCGGCGCGGCGAACTACCGGCGACTGCTGGAACATCTGGCGTCGTGGGGTTACGTCGCGGCCGCCCCGGATACCGAGCGCGGCCCGATTCCCTCGCATCTGAACCTGGCGACGGATCTGGTAACCACCCTGGACATCTGCACGGGGGTGCGCCTGGGTTCGGGCGATATCAGCGTGCATCCGGACAAGCTGGCCCTCGCCGGGCACGGTATGGGCGCGGGCGCGGCGATCATCGCCGCCTCCCAGCGCGAGGTGTCCGCAGTAGCGGCCCTCTACCCCTCCCCCACCGCACCCTCCGGTGAGTCCCTCGCCCCCGGAATCGATGCTCCCGCACTGATCCTGGCGGGCGGCGAGGATATCGACTCGGTCAGCTCCAACGCCATCCCGCTGGGCCTGGCCTGGGGCGGCCCCGCCACCCTGCGCTCCCTGGACCGCGCCACCCACAACGGCATGGTCGAAGGCCGCCGCGCCCTGGCCGCGCTCGGCGCGGGCAAACACGAACCCAAAACCGAACGCCTCACCCGAGCCCTGCTGGTCGGCTTCCTCAACTACACCCTCCTCGGCGACAAGAAATACAAACCCTTCGCCGACCCCGAAGCCCTAATCCCCCACACCCAAATCGTCGACCCCGAAGCAGTCGAGGAAGAACCCGCCGAACCCCAAAAACTCCCCATCCTCCAACTCGTCCAAGCCCTGCGCAAGTAGCTTCGGACCCACTCTCGCCGCCGACGAGCGGTGGCGAAAGTCGTTCAAAGCCCGGGTTATTCGGCTATCTCCGGTATCTCCAGGCCGGAGTCGGGGATTTCTACGGCGGTGTCGCCGTGGTCGCCCAGGGGTGGGTTGCTTTCCGGCGCAGGGTTTTCGGGCGTCGGGGCGGACAGGGTGCCGTCGGGAGTCTGGGGATCGATCGGTGGCGGGGCGGCTCCGTCCGGTGGAGGTTGGGCCGCATCGCCGGTTGTGGGTGGGATCTTGCCCGGCTGAGGGCTGCCCGTTTCCGGCGAGTCGCCGTTGAGTGGCGGCGTGCATTCCCGCTGCGGGAGTGAGTCATCAGCGGGTAAACACTCCGGGGGCTGTGGCGAGCAATCATTCTCAGGAGCGTCGGGGCCATCGGAATTCGGGGCCGGGCAGGTGCCGACGGGGGGCTGAGCCTCCGGGCTGGGTGCGGGTGGCTGGCATCCTTCGTGCGGTGCTTGGGTTTTGGCGTCCGGTGACGTCGGGCAGGCTGGGACCTGGGGAGGGCATTGACCGTCGAGGTTCGGGGCGGGTGCCGGACTGTTCGGGGCGGGGTGTGCTTTGTCCGGCGGCGTGGTGGTTTCGGCCGTTCCGCAGTCCGAGGCCGTGTCAGGTTGGGGTGTTGTGTGTTTCGTCGGGGCGGCCGGATCGGTGGCCGGGTGGCTCGGCTGACCGGCTGTCGAATTGTCCTGAGTGTTCGGGTCGGGATTGTTCTGGTCCGAGGTCGACGGGTCGCCGGGGGTGGTCGACGGGTGGAGGAGGTCGGTCAGGGTGGTGAGATCCAGGCCGGAGATCAGGGATTTGATGAGGTCTGTCAGGGCCGAGAGGGGGCTGGCTGACGAATCCGGGTGGGCGCCTTGGCCCGTCTGGTCGGGAGAGTTGGCGGGTTCGCTCGCGGTGGCGGGATTGGAGCGGGTGGGGGCCGTGGCACCCGGTGCGGTGGGAATCGACTGGGCGGGCGGGATGCTCTCGGGTGCAGCGTTGTTGGGGATCGGTTGGGGTTGCGTGGCACCTTCGGGAATAGGTGCGGATTGGGGTCGGGTCGCACCATCCGGCGGAGGGAGCAGGGGCTGCTGGGGGCTCGCGTTCGGAGACGACTCCGGGTGGAGTTGTGGCTGCGATTGGGGTGGGACCGGCTGGGCGGCTGTGGGGGAAGGTGCGGTGCCCACCATCGAGGAAGGTGCGGTGCCCACCGTCGTGGGAGCTGCCGCTCCCGCGGTGGTGGGTGCGGTGCCCGCCGCGGTGGGCGGTACGGATCCTGCTGCGACGGGAGGCGGGACCGATTGATGCGGCTGGGAGGGAACGGGTTCCATAGACGGGGCGGGAAGGGCGAGGGCGGCGGGATGCGGGTACGGGAGGTCGAGGACCTGGGTTAGGGCGGTTACGGCGGTGGCGTAGTGGGATTCGAAGGTGGCGGCGGTGGATTGGCATGCGGCGGTGAAGGTGTCGAGTTTGTGTTCTATATCGGGTTTGAAGGTGGTGGTGAGCCAGTAGGTGGCGTTGTCGGCTATGAGGGTGTCGATGTCTTCGGGGGATTTGCCGTCTATCACGAGTTTTCCTGTGCCGCCGGGTGATTGATCGAGGAGGGCGAGGGTGGACTCGGCCTTGGTGAGGACCGCTTGGCGGAGAGGTTCTATGAGGTCGGCGAGAGCGGTGGCAGCCGTGGTGGCGGCGTCGAGATCTGTTCTGGCGCGGCGCAAGTGGGTGATGAGGGCGGTTTGGGCCTCGGCACCGGCGGGGCCGGTCCACAGCGTGGGGAGGGATTGGGCGGCTGTCCATTGCGCCTGCCATTGGGATTCGGCCTCGGCGAGCGCCCGTGCCAATTCGGTAGCGGCGGTGTCGAGTTGGGGCAGGTTCGCGCCGCGCTGTTCGTCGTAGGCGGCTTGCAGGGCCGACAGGGAGGCATCGCGGTGCGTGTCGAAGGCCTTGGTGTAGCGGGGCAGGAACTGTTCCCAGTACTCCAGGCCGGGTGCGCCGTGGTCCAGGATTTGGTCTGCCGACTTACCGGCGGCATCGAAGGTCACGGGTGCACCGCGGACAGTTGGGCGGCCCGTTCGCGATCCAGGCGGGCGTATTCGGTTGCGGCGTGGTCGAATACGTCGCCGATCGCGAGTGTGGCGGCACCCCAGTGCGCCAGGCATGCGGCGATGCGCTCGAGGCCGGCGTGGATGGCCGCGCCCTGTTCCGCGTAGTCACGGCCCGCCTGGTCCCGGCCGAAGGTGTGCTCGGTGACGCGCCGGGATTGCGTCCCCAGGGTTTCGGCGCTGCCGCGCAACGCGGTGACGGTGTTGCGCAGCGCGTCGAGATCTACTCCGAGCGCGTTGAATCCAGGCATCGATCCCCCCTCGTCGAACCCCCCGGTTCGCCTATTTGCCCAGGCGGCCTTCGTCTGTGCGGACCCACTCGCTGGTGCCGTCCGGATGATGGTGGAACTCCCACGCGGAGTAGTCGCCCCCGCTGTCCACGACGGTGACATGGTCGGCGTAACCGTCGTGATCCAGATCGGTCCACACGTGCATGGCGTGATCGCTGGTGGTGGTCACGGTGTCGAGTAGGCCGTCGCCGTCGATATCCTGGGTGGGATGTTGTAGTTCGACGGCGCCGAGCGCACCGAGTTCGGTGTGCGAGTCGAAATTCGGCAGATCAAGCCCCGGCAGATCACCCGATGTGACCATATGCGCTCCTCCGCGATGACGTGGTTACCATCCTGTCATCCGCGCAACACCCACGCAGCAGCTTCATACCAATTGTGGATAACTCGCATCTGTGGACAACTCGCCCGGACGCGAAACACGCGTCAGCGCTTCGGAATCACCACCCACAGAATCAGATACAGCACGAACTGCGGTCCGGGCAGCAGGCAGGACAGTACGAACAGCAACCGCACCAGTCCGGCGCTGATACCGAAGTATTCGGCGAGCCCGCCGCAGACTCCGGCGATCCACTTGTCCTGGCTGGAACGGGTAAGACGCTTGGTGGTCTGTGTAGTCATACCTCTACTCTCCTGGTCGCGACCCGACCATACATCGGTCCCATGACCCATTCCGACCCTGAACTTCGGGAGGCCCGAAGTCAGGGTGCTACCCCGAACAGGGCACAATTGCGCAGGTGAGCACCACTCTGCATGCGCGCGGACTCGCTGCCGGACACGGCGAACGCACCCTCTTCGAAGACCTCGATCTCGTGCTGGCCCCCGGCGACGTGATCGGCCTGGTCGGCGTCAACGGCGCGGGAAAGTCCACCCTGCTGCGCATGCTGGCCGACGGGCAGGCCCCCGAGGGCGAGATCACCCTCAGCCCGCCCGATGCCACGGTCGGCTATCTGGCCCAGGAACCCGAGCGCATCGCGGGCGAGACGGTGCTGGAGTTCCTGCGCCGCCGCACCGGTGTCGGCGAGGCCCAGCGCACCATGGACGAGGCCGCCGAACGCCTGGCCGACGGCGGCGAGGACGAGTTCTCCCCGGCCCTGGAACGCTGGCTGGCCCTGGGCGGCGCGGATCTGGAACAGCGCGCCGATGAGATAGCCGCCGATCTCGGCCTGACCGAGAGCCTGCCGCACGGCCTGGAAACCCCCATGACGGTGCTGTCCGGCGGCCAGGCCGCCCGCGCCGGATTGGCCTCGGTCCTGCTGTCCCGCTTCGACATTCTGCTGCTGGACGAGCCGACCAACGACCTGGATCTGAACGGCCTGGACCGCCTGGAGCAGTTCGTCACCGGCGTCCGCGAACCCCTCATGGTGATCAGCCATGACCGAGAGTTCCTGGCCCGCACCGTGAATCGCATCGTGGAGCTGGATCTGGCCCAGCAGCAGGTGGGCATCTACGACGGCGGTTACGAGTCGTATCTGGAGGAGCGCGAGATCGCCCGCCGCCACGCCCGCGAGGCGTACGACGACTTCGCCGACACCAAGGCCGGTCTCGAGGCACGCGCTGTCATGCAACGCAATTGGATGGAGCACGGCGTCCGCAACGCCCGCCGCAAGGGCAAGAACGACTCCGACAAGATGGGCCGCAAAACCCGCGCGGAATCCACCGAGAAGCAGGCCTCGAAGGTCAAGCAGACGATCAAGCGCATCGAACGCCTGGACGCGGTCGAGGAACCGCGTAAGGAATGGGAACTGCGGATGATCATCGCCGCCGCCCCGCGCAGCGGCACGGTGGTCGCCACCCTCTCGCACGCGACCCTCACCCGAGGCGAGTTCACCCTCGGCCCCATCACCCTCCAGGTCGACTACGGCGACCGCATCGTCCTGACCGGAGCCAATGGCGCGGGCAAATCCACCCTGCTATCGCTGCTGCTCGGAAAAACCCAGCCGGACACCGGATCCGCGAGTTTGGGCTCCGGCGTGGCCATCGGCGAGGTCGACCAGGCCCGCGGCCTGTTCCGCGGCACCGACTCCCTCGCGGACACCTTCAGCGCCGAAATCCCCGACTGGCCCGAAGCCGAGGTCCGCACCCTACTGGCGAAGTTCGGCCTGCGCGGCCCACATGTGCTGCGCCCCAACGACACCCTCTCCCCCGGCGAACGCACCCGAGCCGCCCTGGCCCTGCTGCAGGCTCGCGGCGTGAACCTCCTGGTCCTGGACGAGCCCACCAACCACCTCGACCTCGCCGCCATCGAGCAGCTCGAGCAGGCAGTCGAATCCTTCACCGGCACAGTGCTACTGGTAACCCACGACCGCCGCATGCTCGACAACGTGCGCGCCACCCGCCGGTGGCATCTGGACGCGGGCAAACTCACCGAGGAATAGCCGACGGCAAGCGCCCCTCGATCCAATGATCAAGGGGCGCTCGGGTGTTCGGAGATATCGCCTCAGACCGCGGCGACGAGCTTGGCGAGATCGTCGGCGAGCCGCTGCGCCTGGGTCGGGTCGGTGGCCTCCACCATGACCCGCACCAACTGCTCGGTACCGCTGGGGCGCAACAGGATTCGCCCGGTATCGCCCAGCGCGCGCTCGCCCTCGGCGACCGCCTCCAGTACCTCCGGAGCCGACGCCACCGCCGCCTTGTCCGACACGTGCACATTCACCAGCACCTGCGGCACCGTCCGCACGACCGACGCGAGATCGGCCAGCGTACGCCCGGTTTCGGCCATCCGAGCCATCAGCTTCAACCCCGTGAGCACCCCGTCACCCGTGGTGCCGAACTGCGGGAGCACCACATGCCCGGACTGCTCTCCACCGAGATTGAATCCGCTGCGCCGCAATTCCTCCAGCACGTACCGATCGCCAACCGCGGTGGTACGCATGGCGATTCCCGCATCGCGCATGGCGATATGCAGTCCCAGGTTGCTCATGACGGTCGCGACGAGGGTGTTCTCGGCCAGTTCCCCCGAGTCCCGCATGGCCAGCGCGATGACCGCCATGATGGCGTCACCGTCGACCACATTGCCCGCGGCGTCCACCGCCAGGCACCGGTCGGCGTCGCCGTCCAGGGCCAGTCCCAGATCGCCGCCGTGCTCGCGCACCGCGCGCTGAATCTGCTCCAGATGCGTTGAGCCGCAACCGTCGTTGATGTTCAGGCCGTCCGGGTCCGCGTTGATGGCGATAACCGTCGCACCCGCCTCGCGCAGCGCGGCGGGGCCGACCTCGGAGGCCGCGCCGTGCGCGCAATCGACGACCACGGTGAGTCCGCTCAGGTCGCGCCCGGTGGCTTCCACCAGGTGTTCCACATAGCGTTCGTGGGTGCCCTCGAGGCTGTACTGATCGTGCGCGCCGAACAACTGTCCGGGCTTGCCGAGTACGCGGCCGATGGCCCCGCCGGTGGGGCGGTGGAAGCCGCCCTCGGCGATGAGAGCCTCGATGCGGTCCTCGATGGCGTCGTCGAGCTTGTGCCCGCCCGCCGCGAAGATCTTGATGCCGTTATCCGGCATGGGGTTGTGCGAGGCGGAGATCATCACGCCCAGGCAGGCGTCGAAGACGCCGGTCAGGTAGGCGACGGCGGGCGTGGGCAGCACGCCGACCGAGAGCACGTCCACGCCCGCGGAAGTCAGACCGGCGGTGACGGCGGCTTCCAGCATTTCGCCGCTGGCGCGCGGATCACGGCCGACGACCGCCAGCGCACGCTTCTTGCCCCTACTGAGAACCTGCGCAGCCGCACTCGAAACAGCAAGCGCCAATTCGGGACTCAAAGAGTCGTTGGCGAGCCCGCGGACTCCGTCGGTGCCGAACAAACGTCCCATAACCTCACCCCTGATAGGTCGATACAGCACGAGAGCAGGCGCCCGGTGCGACGGTCGATGAAAACCGTTGCGGGGAGCCTGCTCTCGTACAGGTTGCCGCGTAGACCGTACCGTGCCCGCCCCGAAATGGGGGCGGGCACGGAGCAGCCGTGCGACGGAAAATCAGCGCTTCGAGTACTGAGGCGCCTTACGGGCCTTCTTGAGGCCGTACTTCTTACGCTCGGTGGCACGCGGGTCACGAGTCAGGAAGCCGGCACGCTTGAGGGCGGGACGGTCGTCCGGGGTGACCTCGATCAGCGCACGGGCGATGGCCAGGCGCAGCGCGCCGGCCTGACCCGAGGGACCGCCACCGACCAGGCGAGCGAAGATGTCGAAGGACTCGACGCGCTCGACGGTCACCAGCGGCGACTTGACCAGCTGCTGGTGCACCTTGTTCGGGAAGTAGTTCTCGATGGTGCGGCCGTTCAGCACGAAGTTGCCGGTACCCGGCACCATGCGCACGCGAACGACGGCTTCCTTACGACGGCCGACGGTCTGGATCGGGCGGTCGATCAGCACCGGCGCGAAGGTCTCCTCGGCGGAGTACTCGGCCTCGTAGCCGTCACCCTCCTCGACGACCTCGACGGTGGTGTCTTCCACGACGAACTCGTCGTCGTTGAATTCCTCAGGAGCGGTCACTGGGCAACCTGCTTGATCTCGAAGGGGATGGGCTGCTGAGCGGCGTGCGGGTGGTTGGGGCCTGCGTAGACCTTCAACTTGCCGCCGATGGCGTTACCCAGCTTGTTCTTCGGGATCATGCCCTTGACAGCCTTCTCGACCAGACGGTCGGGGCGGGTGTCCAGGATCTGGCCGACGGAGCGGGACTTGAGTCCGCCCGGGAACCCGGAGTGGGTGTGGATGAACTTGTTCTCACGCTTGTTGCCGGAGACGGCAACCTTGTCAGCGTTGATGATGATGACGAAGTCGCCACCATCGACGTTCGGCGCGTAGGTCGGCTTGGTCTTACCGCGCAGCAGGTTGGCCGCTGCGACGGAGAGACGTCCGAGCACTACGTCAGTGGCGTCGATGACGTACCACTTACGGGTCACGTCACCCGCCTTCGGGCTGTACGTAGGCACAGTCGTTCCCTGTCTGTCGTATGTGGTGCCAGCCAGGCATACGGTCGAGTGACCCCGGCGGCTGGTGGAGACCCGGGACCCGTGTGACGGCCAGGGAGAACCCGAGCCGTACCGAACGCCAACGAGCCACAGTACCAGTGCGCTATCGCCGACCTGAAACCGGGCGAGGTGCGATCGGCCGCACCTCGCCGCTCACAGCCCTAGATCTGGACCGGCGGACCCGGGTCGACGCCGCGGACCGGGCCGGGGATGGTGTAGCGCAGGGTGTCTATCCCCAGGGTGTGGCAATCGAGGTGCTGCGGCTCGTCGATTCTGGAGATGCCCGTATGCGGCACATTGGAGACAGAGGGCGTGATGGCGCACAGCTCATCGATGAGATGGGTGTCGAGCACGTCGCGGATGGTGTGCACGGCGGTGAAATCGCCCGCCAGGGCGGCGAGATCCACGGGCTCACTGTCGGAGTGCACGCCCATGGCGCTGAGCGCGGCCACACCGATGATGATGGGCGCACCGAAGCGTTTGCCCTTCATCTTGTTCCACAACTTGTTCTTGCGCTTGCCTTCCCCCTCGCCACCGGAGCCCGAATCAGACTGACCGGCACTGCCTTCCGACATCTGCGGATTCGACTGACGCGACCCACTCTGCGGCATCGACCCACCGTACATCGCACCGGCCTGACCAGGAGCGTTTCCGGAAGGACCACTGAAGTTCGCACCCGGGCCGCCGTAACCGCCCGGTCCGTAACCGCCGCCCTGCTGGCCGTAACCGCCCTGCCCGGGCTGGCCGTAGCCCTGCTGCGGCGCACCCTGACCCTGCTGCGGCGCACCCTGCTGGCCGTAACCCTGCTGTCCCTGTTGACCCTGCTGTCCGCCCTGCGGACCGTACCCGGGGCCGTACTGCACGACGGGAGCATTCGACTGTCCCGCACCGGTATTCGGCTGCCCGCCGGCCGGAGGCTGCTGCTGTGCACCGGGATGCTGTTGCCCCGCAGCGGGATTCGGCTGCCCACCGGAAGCCGGAGGCCACTGCTCCTGGCCGGGCTGCGGGGTACGCCCCACGATGGCGGTCATCTGGTCATCGGCCGGGGTGCCCGGCGGCCGGGTGAATCGGCCACCCACCCCCGCGAGGCCCGGTGGCAGTCCACCGCGCGAGGCGGTCGGAATCTGTGCCACGTCTTCGGCTGTGATGCGGCGGGTTTCACTCACCGCCCCGGGATCGCCACCCGCCTGCGCGGCGGCGGCGGGTTGCGGAGCCGGTCCGGGCTGCTGGCCACTCGGCGGTGAGCTCGGCGCGGGCTGCGGCGGGCTCGACTGTGGCGGGCTCGGCTGCGGCCGCACCGTGGATTGCGGTTGCGGACCGGTGGAAGGTGCTGCGGGGCGCTGGGATTCGGCGCGCGGCGCACCGGATTCCGCGGGCTGCGCGACATTTCGCGGTCCCTGTTCGACCGGCCTGACCTCACCCGCGCCCGAGGCGGTTTCGGCCGCGCTCGCGGGCCGGGGCGCGGCCGGGGCCGGACTCGGCTGCGGCAGCTGGGTTTCCGGCCGCGCGGCCATCGCCTCGGCGCTCAGCTCGCTGTCGTTGACCAGCAGATGCGTGGCCCCGAGCACGAGTGCGTGCATCGGATGCTCGGCGACCTGGAAACGATGCCCGAGATGGTTCTGGAAGGCCAGTCGCAGTGCGTCGTTGAAGCACACGTTCCCGGCGAGCAGCACGGTGGAGGTGTCGGCGTTGATGCCGCGCGCGGCCGCCATCACCTCGATCACCACATTGTCGGCGGCGCGCGCGGAGTGCAGCGCGTCGGCGGTGATCGGCACGCTCACCGATTCGGTGGGCTCCTCGTCATCGCCGTGCACGGCGACCACCAGGCATTCGCGCCCGTCCGAGTAGACCCCGGTCGCACCGACCGCGGCCCCGCGACCGGGTGGCCGCACCAATCCGAGCGCCCGGATATAGCCGGACATCGCCACCGATTCGGGCAGCGCCTCGGCGACCACGCCGAGCTGTTCGACCAGCCGGATGTACTCGTCCACCTTGGGGTCGGGCCATTCGTCCGGGAACGGTACCGCCAGCACATCGGGCGGTCCGCCCAGATGTTCGGTCACCGATGCCAGCGGATTGTGCATGCGCGCCCGGAAGACCAGATCGGCGGGCCAGGTCGCGCCCGCCACCACGATCTGCGGGTGGCCGAGGATATCGCGCACATCACTGATGGCGATGCCGACGTCCGGTCGCCGGTCCACACCCGCGGTGTGCAACCGGCCGGACGCGTCCGCCAGCAGGTACGCGGGTGGCGTATAGGTTCCTTCGACCTGGACGGGACGGATTGCCGAGCCACCGCCACCGGCGGCCACCGACACCACGTCCCAGCCGAGATGTACTGCCCCAACTCGAGCTGTCACAGCCATCAGTCTGCCTGCTCGCCGGAGGAAGCGCGCGACTCCCTACTCACTGGATGCCCTTTCGGCCGGTCACGAAGGCCATGCTCATGAGGCGGACTTCTTCAGCCGCAGCCGCGACCAGGTGAGCAGGGACAGCACCACGGTCAGTACCAGCAGCATCGCGTTGTCGAGGAACCAGATGCCCGCCTCGTGCTTCCACAGCGCATCGGCCTGCGCGCTGGGGAACAATTCGCGGATGTTCACCGTCGACGCGCCGGAGGCGTAACCCCAGCGAGCCGGGAACAGCCACGAAACCTGTTCCAGCACAACGCGCCCGGTGACCGGGATCATGCCGCCCGCCATCACCAGCTGGCACATGATGATGACCACCAGCAGCGGCATCACCTGTTCATTGGACTTGGCGAGGGTGGACAGCAGCAGACCGACGACCACGCAGGTGACCGCGGTCAGCGCGATATCGATGTACAGCTCGGCACTGCCCGCGGACAGCACCGCGCCCGGTCCGGGCCGTTTCTTGCCCGCCAGCACGATGCCCATCATGACGCCCGCCTGCAATAGCGCGGCCAGGCTGAACACCACAACCTTGGACATCAGATATGCGCCGGAACGCAATCCGACCGCGCGTTCGCGGTGGTAGATGGCGCGTTCACCCACCAGATCACGCACGGTGAGCGTGGAGCCCATGAAGCAGGCGCCCAGAATCAGCACCACCAGCAACTGCTGTGCCTCACTGCCGCCGGTCATGACGTACGAGCCGTCCGGCATCTGGGTGAAGCCGCCCTTTTGGAAGCCGTTCTTCCCGGGCACCACCAGTGACAGTCCGCCCAGTACGAACGGAAGTATCAGCAGGAAGGCCAGATATCCGCGATCGGCGAAGATCAAGCGCAGCTGTCTGCGCGACAGCGTCGAGAACTGTTTGAACGCACTGGATTTCGGCGGCTTGGCCTTCTCCACCGATTGCACGGCCGGTGGCGGCGGCGCAAACGCTTGGCGGGAGCGGAAATTCGCGAAGGCGCGGTCCGGATCGGCGGCGACGCGGGTGAAGATCTCCGCCCAGTCGCTGGTGCCGAGGAAGTCGCGCACACTGCCGGGATGCCCGGCGAACGCGGTCTTACCGCCGGGCGCGAGCAGCAGCACCTGATCGCACATATCAAGGCAGGCAACCGAATGCGTGACCACGATGACGGTGCGCCCGGCATCGGCGAGCTCGCGCAGCATGGTCATGACCTGGCGGTCCAGCGCCGGATCCAGGCCCGAGGTGGGCTCGTCCAGGATCAGCAGCGAGGGACCGGTGAGCAGTTCCATGGCCACCGAGGCGCGCTTGCGCTGACCACCGGAGAGCCGGTCCACCCGGGTATCGGCGTGCTGGGTGAGCGAGAGTTCGGCCAGCACACCGTCGATGACGCGTTTGCGGTCGGCCTTGCTGGTGTCGGGGGGCAGGCGCAATTGCGCGGCGAAGCTCAGCGCCTGTTTGACGGTGAGCTGCCGGTGCAGCACATCGTCCTGCGGCACCATGCCGATGCGGGAGCGCAGCGCTTCGTACTCCGCGTGCAGCCCGCGCCCCTCGAAGGTGACCACGCCCGCGGACGGCTGGGTCGTGCCCGCGATGAGTTTCGAGAGCGTGGACTTGCCCGCGCCGGAGGGACCGATGAGCGCGGTGAGGGTGCCGCGCCCGGCGGCCATGTTCACATCGACGAGCAGTTGCTTGTTGCCCTCGACGGTGAAGCCGACGCCGTGCACGTGCAGGCCCTGTTCGGCGGCCGGGCGCTCGCGGCGCACCAGCGTGCCCTGCTGCACCTCGAAGTCGACATTGCCGATGGTGATGATGTCGCGATCGCGCAGTACCGCGCGCTGTTCCCGGCGGCCGTTGACGAAGGTGCCGTTGGCCGAGCCCAGATCCTCGATGGCCAGATTGCCGCGATCGGACATCAGGCGGGCGTGCCGGCGCGAGGCCAGCGGATCGTTGACGACGATCTGGTTATCGCTGGTGCGGCCGATGTGCAAGCCGCCCTGCGGGATTCGGTCCGCGCGCGCGGCCGGACCGGTGGAGGCGCGGGCGCGCACCGGCGGTGCGGCGGCGACGCTGGCCTTGGCGGTCATATTGATGTTGTCCGGTGCGTCCGGATGCATCGGCAGCGACGGTTGCGCGGCGGATTGCGGTGCGTGCGCGGGTATCCCCTGCGATGGCAAGCCCTGCGACGGCATCCCCTGCGACGGCGGCTGCGATGAACGCGGCGGCTGCGCGGATTTCGGCGGCTGCCCGTGCACGGGCTGCGCGGGCGCGTGCCCGTGCGCGGCCTGTCCCGAACGCGGCGGCCGCACATAGTTGATCGGCTGCTGCCCCTGCGCGGGCGTCCGCTGCTGCGGTTGCTGCGCCGGTGTCGGCGGCCGATTCTGCTGTGGCGGCGCGTAATTCTGCGGCGGCGTCCAACGCTGCTGCGGTTGCTGTCCGGAGGGCGGTTGCTGCTGCGGCTGCTGTCCCGAGGGTGGCTGCTGCATTCCCACCCGTGGGATCAGGTGCAGCAGCGGTCCGGTGATGGCGTCGCCGAGCCGCACCTGCATGGGCCGGTCGATCGGAATCGGCTGGCCGATCCGTCTCGCGTCGACGAAAACCCCATTGGTGCTGCCGTTGTCGGCCAGTACCCAGCCGTTGCCGCGCCAGGCCAGTGTGGCGTGCACCCGGGAGACCAGTGGGCTGTCCACGAACAGCGTGACCTCCGGCGCCCGCCCCATGGTGATCTGCTGGCTCGCGTCGAAAACCCGATCGGTTCCTTCATGACGCACGGTGATCTGCTGCGCCCCCGGTGAAGACATGGCCCGGATACTACCGTCTGCCCCGCTCAGAGCCGCAGGAGTAAGCAGACGGATACCGATCGGTTTGTAAAGGTTCCGGCAGACACCCCGAATCCGGCATTACAGCCCCGTTGCAACCCTTCCCAGCCGCAGCCAACCCGGACAACGAACAGCGGATTCGGCGGATAATATGCGTGGGCTCGGATCGGGCATGACGTCGGCACACCCGATCCCGAGGTGGAATGTCGGCGGGTGAGGGAGAACAAGTGGGGATACGCGCACGCCGGATGGCGGTGGCCTGCACCGTTCTCACCCTGATCGCGGTACTGCTCAGCGGCTGTACCCGGGATGTGCGCGGACGCGCGGTATCGATCTACGACGACCCCTTCAAGGTCGCCGGACTACCCACCACCAGCGGTCCCAACGGGCCCCGCGCGGGCGTCCCCGACAGCACCCTGACCGCCGCCAACTCCGACGGCGGGGCCATCGACAAACTCGTGCTCAACGCCCTGGAGGACATCCAGACCTATTGGCAGGCCGAGTATCCGCGCGATTTCGACGGCGCCTTCAAGCCCGTCGACAAATTCCTGTCCTGGAGCGCCAAAGCCCCACGCGCACAAGCCATGCAGTTCTGCGAGGAATCCACCTACCGGCTGGTCAACGCCGCCTTCTGCAGCCTGGACGGTTCCATCGGCTGGGATCGCAGCGTTCTACTCCCGACCGTGCAGGAGACCTTCGGCAAGATGGCCGTGGTGATGGTGCTGGCCCACGAGTACGGGCACGCCATTCAGACCATGGCCAATATCGTCAGCCGCAAGACCGCGACCCTGGTCAAGGAACAGCAGGCCGACTGCTTCGCGGGCGCGTTCATTCGCAATGTGGCCGAAGGCAAGTCGAAGCATTTCACCATCAACACCTCGGACGGTTTGAACGCCGTGCTGGCCGCCACCGTAGCCATTCGCGATGACAATCCCAGCGATCCGGGCAGCGTGCACGGCTCCGCGTTCGAACGCGTCACCGCCGTGCAGATCGGATTCACCGACGGCGGCAAGGGCTGCAAGGGCATCGACACCAAGGAGATCGACCGGCGGCGCGGCAATCTGCCGCAGTCCTTCGGCAATGACACCACCAATGGCCAATCCGATGTGGACAGAACCAATCTCGACGAACTGTCCAAGGCGATGGCCGACATCATGCCGATCAAGAAGGAACCGAAGTACACCTTCGACGGCGCGAAGCTGAACTGCAGCAACGGTAAGGACACCGAACCGGTGACCTACTGCCCGTCCAGCAATACCATCGGCACCGATCTGCCCGCACTGCACGATCGCGGCGTGGCCGACAGCGACGGGCAGGATGCGTTGCCGGTCAAGGTGACCGGCGATTTCACCGCCTACGTCGTGTACATCTCGCGCTACGCGCTGGCCGTGCAACAGAGCGCCGGACAGGCGCTCAAGGGCGCGAAGACCGGCTTGCGCGCCGCCTGCCTGGCGGGCGTGATCACCGGAAAACTGGCCGACCCCAATAGATCCAAGGCCAATGGCAATATCAGCCTGTCCCCCGGCGATCTGGATGAAGCCGTCTCCGGGCTGCTCACCGACGGCCTCGCGGCCAGCGATACCGACGGCCGCACGGTGCCCAGTGGGTTCTCCCGCGTGGACGCCTTCCGCGCGGGCGTGCTCGGCAACCAGAACACCTGCACCTCACGGTATTCGTAACCGCCCCGGCCGGGCTCAGCCGAAGGGCGGCGGGGCGATGGGTTCCAGGCGCAGCACGCGATTGCCGAGCATGATCTCCGCGCCCGGGATCAGCAGCATCGGCTGATTCGCCTGCAGCCGAATCCAATCCCGGTATCCGGGCAGTCGCACCCGGGTGCCGTTGGTGGAACCTCGGTCGACCACGGTGACATCCCAGTTCACCAGCCGGATCTCGGCGTGCGCGCGGGACATGCCGCCGGAGGAATCGTCGATCTTCAAGGGCGCCAATCCGGCTCGCGCCGCCTCGGACTGCTCCGGATCCCGCCCGGCGACCGCGTCGGTGGCCAGCATGTACGTCATCCCGTCATCGAGAATCAGCATGCCCAGCGGCGGCCGGATCACCTCGGTCACCGGCTGCGTCTGATCCACCGGCATCCCGCACACCGAACAGAACGCCGACCGCGGATCGCTGGGATGTGCACGCGCGCACTTGAATCCGAGCACCTTCGCGGTGAGCGCGGTCGCCTTGGCGGTCGCCTCCAACCGCCGCTGCAACCCGGGATCGGGCTTGGGCGCGGGATTGGTGCCACCCATTTCGGTCGGCGCGCGATGCGGGTCGTAACCGGCCGTGGCGGCTTCGGATTCATCGGTGTCGTCGTCGTAACCGGCCGTGCCGGACGATGATTCGAATTCCCGATCCAGCTCGACCGGGATCCGGTTGGAGGTGCGGGTCGGAGTCAGGTTGGGGTCCAGCGGAATCCGCTCCGGCTCCGGATCGAAGGCCGCCGTCGGCGCGGGCAGCTCGACCTGCGTCGGCTCCAATTCGAACGGGATCGGCTCGGCCTGGGTCTGCGTCTCCGGCCGCGTCGTATGCGTATCCGCCCGGGACCGCTCCGGCATTGCCGACTGCCGGGGCTGCCAGATCCGCGCGGGTTCGCCCTCGAACCAGACGATCGCGCCCGCGGCCTGCGCGATTCCCGTTACCAGCGAACCGATTCCGCGCTCGGGTAGCTCGGGCACCCGTCGCTCGGCGTCCTCGGCGAACAGCGCGGCCGCGCGGGCCGGATGCGCGGCGACCCGATCGACGGTGAAGGCGGCATCACTGCCGCGGTAGTACTCGGCGGTGTGCCCGGCCAGTACCGCGGTCACCGAGCCGTGCAGGAAGAGCGCCACACCGCCGGTTTCGGCGGCCGACAGGATTCCGAATTCCACCGGAACCCCGGGTGAGATGCGCTCGGCTTCCTTCATGAGCCAGCGGGTGGCCTGCCGCGCCACCAGGCGGCCGGGACCGTCCGGGGCCTGTTCGGTGGCCTCGAGTACGAGGTCGGCGAGTGCGCGTCCCGCGATCATGGCGCGGGAATCCGCCGTCAACGCGCCCCGTTCGCGGTGCGCGACCAGGATTACCGCCCCCGCCGCCCGCAGCACCACGTGCGTGCCCGCGACAACCTCGACCTGCCGATCCATCAATGGAACCGGCCCCCGGTGGTCGCGCGGCGCGGGATGTTCAGCACATCGACCAGGTTACGTTGCCGCTTCCCGTTGCGTCCGGGCCACCGTCGCGCGATGAGGGTAGGACGGTATCGCGCCGGGTCCGGTGATCTTCGACCACGCCCGGCGGCGCGCGCGGTCCGTTATTTTGAATGCACCGTACGGGAGGAACGAGGACCCTCATGGTTCGGAATTCACGCAGGACACTCTTCGCCGCATGCGTTTCACTCACCGCCCTGCTGCTGACCGCGTGCAGCGTGAGCGGCACCGCGACCCCCGGCGAGATCGATGTCCGCAAGCTCGAGGTGGGCGGTTACCCGGTCGACCGGCACACCTACGCGCAGGACGCGGGCTCCAATGGCGCACTGCTGGAAGGCTTCCGCATGTCGGACGCCGTGGTGCCGAGCGTCAAGATCGACCCGTCGCTGGTGTACGGCGGCGGCGGGCGCGCCACCACCGATACCGCCGATACCACCAAGGTCGGGCTGGCCGCGACCTCGCAGCCGGTGCTGGACCGCAATCACCTGATCACCGCCTTCGCCGCCAGCGGCGGCGATCAGCCCGACGGCCCCAATCGCAAGGGCGGCACCACCGTCACCGATATGGTGATGCGTTTCTCCGACGACAAGGCCGCCAAAACCGCGGCGCGCGAACTCGAGGACGCCGATTTCGGCGTGGCCCCGGACCTGAACAAGAAGCTCGCGCTCAGCCAGTACCCGGACGCGTTCATCCACTGGCGTCCGGGCATCGCGACCATCGGCGCGTTCCTGCCCTATAAGCAGTACGTGGTCTCGCTGTTCATCGAACGCCCGGCCGCCGATCAGCAGGATCTGCTGTCCTGGGTGCGCAAGACCTTCGACGCGCAGGTCCCGTATCTGGACCACTTCGCTCCCACGCCGGAGACGAATCTGACCGCGCTCAAGGTGGATCCGAACAATCTGCTGGCGCGCGCGGTGATCAAGGATCGCAACGGGCACGTCCCCGATCCCAAGCAGTTCGCCGTCTACGGCGGCACCAAGATCGTGCACAACGCCAATAACCAGACCAAGATCCAGCAGGCGGTGACCGATAGCGGCGCGGACGCGCTGGCCACGGTCGGCGAGGCCTGGCTGATCCGCGCCCGGGACGACGCGGGAGCGCAAACCCTCATGCCCGCGCTGCTGGCCGATGAGACCGACCACTACGACGGCGTGGCCGCGCCCAATGACGTGCCCGGCGCCAAATGCGTGCGATTGAACAGCAAGGGTGACAGCGAGTCCGAGTTCAAGAACCGCTGCTATGTCGTCTACAAGCGCTACATCGGCGTCGTGAGCAGCGATGACGAACCCGATGTGCGGCAGAAGATCGCGGCGCAGTACGCCCTGCTGGCCAACAGTCTGTGACCCGATGCGCCTCCCGCAAGTAAGCTCCGGCGTGCAGTAGCCGCAGTCAGATCGGGGGGGTTCCAGCCATGGCGATGAGTCCGGGCGTCATCGTCGGCGGCTACCGGATCGAGCGGGTGCTCGGATCCGGCGGGATGGGCACCGTCTATCTCGCCAAACATCCGAGCCTGCCGCGCATGGACGCGCTCAAGGTGCTCTCGGCCGATCTGTCCCGCGACGCGGAATTCCGCCGCCGCTTCGAACGCGAGGCCAATCTCGTTGCCGGACTGGATCATCCGAATATCGTCGCGGTGCACAATCGCGGCGAGGAGAACGGTCAGCTCTGGATCGCCATGCAGTACGTGGAGGGCACCGACGCCGCCGCGGAACTCAAACGCGATCCGGCGGCCATGCATCCGCAGCGCGCACTGAGCATTATCGGCCAGGTCGGCAGCGGACTGGACTACGCGCACCGCAAGGGCCTGCTGCACCGCGATATCAAGCCCGCCAACTTTCTGCTGTCGCATGTCGACGGTGAGGACGAGCGCGCGCTGCTGGCCGATTTCGGCGTCGCCAAATCCACCGATGACACGGTCGAACTCACCCAGACCGGCAGTTTCGTCGCCACCATCGCCTATGCGCCGCCGGAGCAGCTCTCCGGCGAACCGCTCGATCATCGCGCCGATCTGTACAGCCTGGCCTGCTCGTTCTACAAAATGATCACCGGCCAGAACCCCTATCCGGCAACCCAGCCCGCGCTGGTGATGATGGGACATCTGCACGAGCCGCCGCCGCGCGTGACGGCGGTGAATCCGCGGCTGCCCGCCGCGCTGGACCACGTGCTGGTGCGCGCCATGGCCAAGAATCCGGCCGAACGCTTCAACAGCTCGCGGGAATTCACCGAGGCGGTCGCGAATGCGCTGACCCCCGGGCACATTCCGGTGTCGACGACCACCTCACCCACCCAGGTTTCCGGCCGGTTCGGGCGCAATGGTGAAACAACAATCCACACAACGGTTTCCGAGCCGGTGGCAACGGGTGACTCGGGACGCAAGACCCTCTACCTGGGCTTGGCCGCCGCCGCGGTCGTGGTGGCGCTGGCGGGCGGGATCAGCGCGATCGTATTGCGCGGCAACCACGACGAACCCACTTCCACACCCGCCGCCATTGCCACGACCACCACGAGCACACCCGTGCCCATGTCAATGGACAAGGCGCGCAGCGACAATCCCGCTTTCGCGGGCAAGTCCATCACCCTGGTCGACGTCACACAGGGGACCGTGTCCGCCAAATACGCCATCTACCTGACCGGTACCGAACAGGCGAAATTCATGGCGCGGCTGGGCTTCCTCTACAACTCGGAATACGTGCCCGTCGGCGATGAGACCTCACCGCGTCCCGCCACCGGCTACGGATCACTGAAGGTGACCCGGGACTCCTATATCGTCGCCGTCCGCAGCGATGAGAAAGCCGGGGGCGGTGGCTATCTCGGACTGCCCAGCGAGATCACCGGCTCCGACGCCGTCGTGGTGCCGCTGGACGATCCGATCGCCGTCGCCGCCATGCGCACGTGGACCCCGGAATCGGAGCAGACGCTGCTGGACAAGCTGGTCCCGGTGCTGCACAACCAAATCAAATAGGGAACGCCCGGAAACGGGCCGGGGAGGGGAACCATGGGAAGGTTCGGTCGCGCGGTATCGGCCGTCGGCATCACGATGGCGGTCGCCTGCACCGCCGCCTGCGGATCGGATACGGCCGCGCCCGGCGAGCCGGTGGTGGATCTGAGCACCCTCGATGTGGGAAACCAGACCACCACACCCAAGTTCTACGACAAACCGGTGTCCTCGGACCATGCCAAATTGATGGAGGCGCTGCGGCTGGCGAGCTATATCCCGCTGCCGTCGGAAGTCGATCCGGAGGTGAAATATCCCGCCCAGGCCATGAGCGTGGTGGTGCGCAGTTTCATCGATCTCAGCTCCGCCGCGATCCACAACCGGGTGCACGCCGATGCGGCCGTATTGAATTCCGCCGCATCGGGATTCATGAGCGGCTTCGTGACCAGCGGAAAATCCGATGAGAAGATCTCGCTCTCCTATGAGCTGGAGAATATCGTCCTGATGTTCACCGACGAGCGGTCCGCGAGCGCCGCCGCGCCGGTGCTCGGGCAGGCGGACTTCGACAGCACACCGGGTGCGGAACGGGTGCCGATCGACGGGTATCCGGCGGCGTACGCACTGGTCGAGAAGAGCAATGGCGGTCCGTTCCGATCCTGGTACGCCACCGGCAGATTCGTCATTCTCACCAATATCTTCGACAGTGTGATGGCGGAAATCCATGAACGCGATCTCACGAAAATGGCTGCGCGCGTGCGCCGCAGCCTGGAGGTGATCCCACCCGCCCTCGCGAAGTTCCCGGTCACCCCGCTCGAACAATTGCTGGATATCCCGGTGGACCCGGACGGAGTACTGGCACGCTCGCTGCCGACGGTGCTCGCCGATCCATCGCAGGCGGGTATCCCCGGTATCTACGACCGGCACGGCGGGTTGCAATTGGTGCAGGGCGCGGATGAGGAGAAGCTCTTCGACGAGGCCGGCGTGGACCGGGTCGCCTGGCGGGGCAACTACCTCTTCCGGGCGCGCGACGCGGCGGGGGCGGCACAGATCGTCGATACGCACAGTGCGACCTCGCGCCGGTTCCGGCCGGTGGCGTCACCGCGGAACCTGCCGAATGCCAAGTGCCGCAAATATATCGGGCCGGGCGTGGGAATAATCGCGCACTACTGCTTCGTCTCCTACGGCCGCTATGCCGCGGAAGTGTCGGCCAATCAATTGCTGGACGCACAGCAGCGAATCGCCGCGCAATACGCGTTACTGGTCAATGCGCACTGATATGGGGGTAACTGTGATGCGTACCAGGCGAATTCGCGGCGCGGTAATGCTGATCGCCGCACTCCTGGCGACCGGTTGCGGATCGAATGTCGGCGGTTCCGCACAGCCGGGTGAAATCGATGTGCGGACACTGGATGTCGGCAAATACGCCACCGGTCCACTGGAAGAGCGATTCATCTACTACCCCGATCTGGGGAAAGGTTTCAATCTGGCGGCCACGCGGCTGTCGGACAAGCTGGCGAATGGCTCGGATATCGATCCGCGGCTGGCGTACGGGACCGGAATGCGGGCGTTCACCGATCCGGACAAGGGCACTCTGCTCGCGAAATCATCGCGAGCGGTGCTGGCCGATAATGGCATGCTGTTCGGGGCGGCCGCGAGCACCGCCGAGAAAACGGTCGACACTGACGGAAAGCTGCCCGATAACATCACTTTCGCCGCACTCACCGTCGTG
The DNA here is from genome assembly GCF_042885355.1 of Nocardia sp. NPDC058058. Classification (NCBI taxonomy): domain Bacteria; kingdom Bacillati; phylum Actinomycetota; class Actinomycetes; order Mycobacteriales; family Nocardiaceae; genus Nocardia; species Nocardia sp. NPDC058058. The sequence continues at coordinate 281,079 of NZ_JBHVSA010000002.1, forward strand.
CAATTCGCCACCGAGGCCGCCGCGGACAAGGCCGCACGGGAGATGGAGGCGGCGGATTTCGGCGTCGCCGCCGAGGCCAATCAGCCGGTCACGCTGTCGAAATATCCGGCGGCGCACGCACATTGGCGGCCGGATCAGCCGTCACTGGGATCGCGGCTCGCGCACGGGAAATACGTCGTAGATCTGGTGGTCGGCCTGCCCACACCGGACCTGGCGCAGCTCACCGCCCTCACCGAGCGGGCGTACGACGTGCAACTGGCACTGCTGGACGGGCTGGCCCCGCTCGGCAAGGAGGACGCGCTCAGGTTGCCGTACGACACGGACGAAATGCTGCGGCGCACCTTGAATCCCAGCGGTCTGGGTAATCCCGACACCACGAGCCAGTACGTCTCCGAAACGCGCGGATTCCTGAATCAACTGACGGATCAAGCCTATTGGCGGCACGTATTCGAGGAGAACGGGGTGGATCGCGTCGCCAACAGTACGGAGATGTCGAACACCACACTGCTGTATCGAGCGCGCGATACCGAGCGCGCCCGGGCGCTCGCCGGATTGATTCTGACCAAGTCGTATCCCGGGGCTACCGCCGCACCATCGGCGCTACCGAATGCGATATGTGGCGAACGCACGAAAAAGGACAATTACTACACCAAGCGTTACCGGTGCGCGGTGACATATCGCCGTTACGTAGCGACGGTCGAAGCCGACCAACTCACCGATGCGCATCAACGAGCGAACGCCCAGTACGCATTGCTGGCCAATAGCACGTGGTAACCCCTTTGTGACGTACGCACTGGTCACAGGGACCGATCCTTCGGTAGTGTGCTGGCGAATTGCTGTAACAGGGGTGGAACCGCCGGGCCGTGACTTCCGTCTAATCAGGTTGTACGAGGTCTCCCGCTCGCGCAGTGTGCGGTACACAATCGAAAGGAGGCACCGGTGGCCGGTGCATTCGAAGCCAGTAATGAGCTCATCCAGGCCAAGGCCCAGGAGTTCAAGAAGACCCACGACATGCTCATGCACGCCATCGCGGATCTCAAGCGCGATGAGGACGCCATGACGGTCGGCTCGAATTGGCAGGGTGGGGCACGGGACGCCTTCAACGCCTTCATGGAGCGGTACTACTTCCAGGCCGACAAGCTCAACGACAAGCTGGCGCAGACCGCCGAGAACCTGATCCGTGTCGGCTCCAATTACGAAGAGCACGACCAGGACTACAAGTCCCAGATCAACGCGCAGGTCTCCAGCCTCGACCTGCCCCCGGTCTAAATCGCTCCCCCACCTTCTTCCACTCTCCTTCCGATAAAGGACACCACCATGGCAGCAGCCAACGGCCAGGTCATCTCCGCCCACTTCGAAGGCGTCGCCGACGGCGCCAACTCGGTCATCCGCCGGGCCGAGCACATTCGCGACCAGCTCGAAGCCTTCCACCGCAATGTGGAGGAATTCGTCACCAACAACTGGAAGGGCTCGACCAACGAGGCCTTCGCCGATATGCAGCGCATGTGGAACACCCACGTCGGCCAGCTCAACGCCACCCTCAGCGGTGCCGGCACCCTGGTCCGCACCGGCAACGCCGAACTCCAGGCCAAGGACATCGCCCTCGCGGGCCTGTTCTGAACCCGGCTCCACCACAGCAATACCGAGCGCGCCCCGACAAGAGTCGGGGCGCGCTGTCCGAATGAGCGACTTCAGGCGGGTGGCAGCCAGCCGAGTTGGATGAGGTCCTCGCCCGCGCGGGTGACATAGGTGCCTCGGCCCGGAGGCATCAAGGACGGGCGGGTGTTGCCGAACAGGATGCCTTCCTCGCGGCTGGTGCTCATGATCAGGGCCGCGGAGTTGAGTTCCTTCATGCGGTTGAGGGTGGACTCGTAGAGGGCGCGGCCCGCACCACCGGAGCGGCGCGCGATGATCAGGTGGAAGCCGAGGTCGCGGGCGTGCGCGAGGTGATCGACCAGGGCGTGCAGGGGGTTGCCGGTCGCGGTGGCTACGAGGTCGTAGTCGTCCACGATCACGTACAGCTCCGGGCCCTTCCACCAGGAGCGATCCTTCAACTGCTGCGGGGTGACGTCCGGACCGGGCATGCGCTGGGTGACATACGCCGCGAGATCGGCCATCTGCCGAGTGAATTGCGGTGCGGTGGAACCGTATCCGGCGAGATAGCCCTGCGGCACGGTGCCCAGCATGGTGCGGCGGTAGTCGCCCATGATGATGCGAGCTCGGTCCGGAGTATTGGTCGCGCAGATGGATTGAACGATCGAGCGCAACAGCGTTGTCTTACCGCTCTCCGAATCGCCGATGATCACGAAGTGCGGACTCGTCGCGAAGTCCAGATACACCGGGGCCAGCTCTGATTCGTTGATGCCGATCGGAAAGCGCAGCGTCGGCTGGTCGGTGTCATTCCCGGGGGCTGGCACCAGCGCCAGCAGCTCTTCGCGCGGCAGGCGCTCGGGCAGCATGCGCACACGCGGCGCGGGGCGCCCCGGCGTTCGTTCGGCGATGGCCGAAACCGCCTGCGCCACACCGATACCCAGCGTCGCGGGATTGGGGTCACCGTCCACGCGCGGGAGGGCGGTGAGCATATGCAGCAGATCGGCGGTCATACCGCGACCGGGCCGTCCCTGCGGTACCAGCGCCGCGAATTTGCGCCCGAGGTCCGAATCCATCGGATCGCCGAGCCGCAGTTCGATACGGGTGCCGATCTGATCCTTGAGCGCGGGCCGGGCCTCCGGCCAGCGCGCGAGCGAGATGACCACGTGCACGCCATACGAAAGTCCCTGCACCGCAAGGTTCATGACGGTCTGTTCCAGGGCCTCGAACTCCTGCCGGAAGGTGCCGTACCCGTCGATCACCAGGAAGGCGTCACCGTACGGATCCTCGTGCGCCCCGGCCGCCGCGGCGCTGGTGGCCGCCGTGACCGACCGCAATCGCCGGAATTCCGCCATGGATTCGATGCCGAGCTGCCGGAATCGAGCCTCGCGCTGCCGCACGATGGTCACCATCTCGGCGACGGTGCGCCGCACCTTATCGCTCTCCATCCGGCTGGCGACGGTGCCGACGTGCGGCAGTCCTTCCAAGCCGACCAGGGTGCCGCCGCCGAAGTCCAGCAGATAGAACTGCGCCTGTTCGGCGGTGTGCGTCAACGACATTCCCATGACCAGCGAGCGCAGCGCGGTCGACTTGCCGGATTGCGGTCCGCCGACCACCGCCACATTGCCGCGCGATCCGGACAGGTCCACCAGCAGGGGATCGCGGCGCTGATCGTAGGGCCGGTCCACGATGCCGATGGGCGCGCGCAGCAGCGCGATCGGATTCCAGTCCCCGGTGAGCACAGAACGCGGCACCAGTTGATCCAGGGTGGGCGGCGCGTCCAGTGGTGGCAGCCAGATCTCGTGCGCGGCGCGCCCGTGCTCGCGCACACGCGACACCAGCATTTGCAGGTTGGAGACCTGTTCGACCTCCGGCGGCAACGCTATTTCCGCGGCTTGCGTCGGCAGCGGAATACGGTCCTCCGCACGGAAATCCACCTGGGTAGCGGTGAAAGGTCGTGCGGTGACATCGATATCGCCGTCGAAGGCATCGGCCGCGAGTTCACGCTGTGCGCCCACACCCGTATACGGGCCGGACACGTACGCGGATTGGAATCGTACGATCTCCCCGGAATCGGATTTGAGATAGCCGCCGCCGGGGTTGCCGGGCAGATTGTACGCGTCCGGCACGCCGAGCACCTGCCGGGATTCATTGGCGGAGAACGTCTTCAACCCGATCCGATAGGACAGGTGGCTCTCCAGTCCCTTGAGCCGTCCTTCCTCGAGCCGCTGCGAGGCGAGCAGCAGATGCACATGCAGCGATCGCCCCAGCCGGCCGATCATGGTGAACAGTTCCGCGAAATCCGGGTGCTGCGACAGCAATTCGGAGAATTCGTCCAGCACCACGAACAGCGCGGGCATGGGATCGAGATCCGCCCCGGCGGCGCGCGCCTTCTCGTATTCGGAGACATTGGCGAAATTGCCCGCCGCGCGCAGTACTTCCTGCCTGCGGTTCATCTCACCGGCGAGCGCGTCCCGCATACGCTCGACCAGGTCGGCCTCCTCCTCGAGATTGGTGATGATGGCCGCGACGTGCGCTACGCCTTCCAATCCGAGGAAGGTCGCGCCGCCCTTGAAGTCCACCAGCACGAAATTGAGCTGATCCGGTGAATGCGTGGCGATAAGCGAAAGCACCAGTGTGCGAAGGAATTCCGACTTGCCGGAACCGGTCGCGCCGATGCACAACCCGTGCGGTCCCATACCGCCCTCGGCGGCCTCCTTGATATCGAGCACCACCGGCAGCCCATCCGCGCCGACACCGAACGGCACCCGCAATCGCTCACGTCCGTAGCGCGGCTGCCAGGCGCTCGCGGGATTGAAGGTGCCGATATCGCCGAGCCCGAGCAATTGCGCCCAGCTCGAAATGACCTCGCCCTCTTCACCACCGGTGTCCCCGGTGCGCTGCACGGCCGCCCGGTACGGTGCGAGCCGCCGCGCCGCCTGCTCCGCCTCGCGCGCGCCGATGCGATCGATGACGGCGAACCGCTCCATCGCCCCGGACGGTCCGCGCCCGGCGCATTCACCGTTCTCCACCAGCATCTGGATACCGCGCGAGGCGGCCAGTCGCGGCGCGTACCCGCACAGGTCGATGACGGTGAAGCCTTCGAAACCGTTCTCCCGCAAGGGATCTTCCTCGGCTTCGAGCAGCCCGCCGTCCACCACCAGCACGATCTGCACCAGATTCGGATTGGGCGGCTGATTGCGCGAGTACCGCACCCGGTTGTACAGCAGCGGCGCCAGGCTCGCGTGCGCCTCTCGAATGGAGCCGAACACCATGCGCTCGCTGCCGACACCGTCCTGCGCGTCCGGATGCTGGCTGTGCGGCAGCCATTTCGCCCATTCCCATTCGCGGGCGGTGTCGGGTCCACAGACGACGGCGACAAGTACCTGATCCGGCCCCTGGAACATGGCCAGCTGTAATAGCATTGCCCGCGTCATCTCGCGGGCCTGTGCCCGGTCTCCGGTGAGCTGCACGCTCGCGAAGCCCTTCACGGCGAGCGCGGTCGGCAGATCCGGAACCGTCGAATGGGTTCGAACGAAGCGCCTCAGCGACACCGCAGCTATCGGCTCCAGCTCCTCCACCGGACCGGTCTCCGGCGCCACCAGCCGGGTGGCGAGGCGCTGGCCGCCGAGGCCGATGCGGGCATGGCAGAAATCCTTGTCGCCGGGACGTCGCTCCCACATGCGCGTGGTCCCCGCGAGCATCCAGATGAGCCCGGGTTCGGGATGACTCCACTCGACTGCGGCGCGCTGCTGCCCGGCGGTCTCCTCGACATCGCGGCGCACCTGATCCAGATAGCGCAGATAGTCCTTGCGGTCCTCGTTCGCCTCCGCGGCCTTCTGCCCTTTACCGCCCTGACCGGCGTACATGCCGACCATGGAGAAGACCATCATCATCGGGAACATCAGGCTCATGGGATTGCTCGCGAGACCGCTGCCCGAGGTGAACATGAGCACGACCATGCCGAGCATGCCGACGCCCATGACAACCGGCATGAGCTTGCCGAACAGGTTCGCTGGAATATTGCGTGGAATCTCCGGCGGCGGCTGTAGCGTCACCTCGCCGCCCGGTGAGCGCGGAATCTCCCGGCGTGGACGGCGCTGGAAACGGACGGTGCTCATCGCGTGCGGAATCCCCCATCGCGTGTCTGGAATTGCGGGCTCAGTGTACGGCCAGCGACCTCGATGCCGTACAGTCTGGGCAGCATTTACGCATTTCAGCGAGAAATATCGTCCGGCGCGGCACGGTGTTCCCGCGCGCCGATGAGGACTCACAGAGCGCACCGACGTTTGGGGGCAGCAGCGTGACACAGCCGCGTAGTGGCCATCGGACCCAGCCGCGATTCGAGGCCCGGTGACCCAGCAGCGCATGGACCCGGTCGACGATGCGCGCGGCCTGGTCCGCGCGCCGGATCTGGCCCGGGTCACCCTGCTCGCCAAGCACACCCAGGTGGATATGGCCATCCCGGTGGATGTGCCGGTGGCACTGGTCATTCCCAGCGTGGTCGATATGGTCGCCCAGCACAGCCTCGCCAATGACTTCGACAATGACGGCGAACACTTCGAACCACACGAATGGGTGCTGGCCCGCATCGGCCAACCGCCACTGTCCAATTCGCTCAGCCTGGCCGAACAGGGCGTGCGCGACGGCGAACTGCTCATGCTGGAGAGCGCCGAGCACATCGCGCCGACCCCGCTGTTCGACGACATCATGTACAACGTCGCCATCGCCGACGCCGATCATTTCCGCGGCTGGACACCGCGCACCGCCCGCCTGACCGGGTCCATTCTCGCGGTGCTGACCATGCTCGCCGGCTGCCTCGGCCTGCTCGCCGCACCCGATGCGGTCCCCGGCTGGGTGAGCGGCACCGTGGCGCTGTTCATCGCCGTCCTGCTGGTCATCGCCGGCATGGTGTTGAGCCGCATGTACTCCGACACCGCGAGCGCGCTGGTGCTGGGCGGCTGCGCGCTACCGGCCGCGTTCAGCGCGGGCATGCTGTTCGTCCCCGATCACTACGGGTGGGCCAACCTGCTGCTGGGCGCCGTATTGACCGCCGCCACAGCGATTCTCGCGTGGCGCGTGAGCGGTGTCGGCCTCGGCCTGTTCATCGGCGCGACCACCCTCGCGGTCTATCTCATCGCGGCGAGCCTGGTCGGCCTGCTCGGCCACGTGCCCGCCAAGGCCATCGGCGCGGGTGTGGCCGCCTTCGGCCTGGCCGGATTGTCGCTGGCCCCAAGGCTTTCCATGCTGCTGGCGAAACTGCCGCTGCCGCCGGTGCCCGCCCCCGGCACCCCGATAGACCCCACCGAGGATGATCCGGACGATCACCGCGCCCTGCCGAGCATGGCCGCCCTGCGTGCCAAATCCCAACGCGCACGCGAATATCTGGCCGGACTGGTCAGCGCCACCACCCTGGCGACCGCGACCGGCGCACTCGCCGCGACCGATCCCGGCGCGGATGCCCGCTATTGGCCGGGGCTGGCCCTGGCGCTGGTCTGCGCCGCCGTACTCATGTTCCGCAGCCGCACCTACGCGGGCGCGGAGCAGGCGGTGATCCTCATCGCGGGTGGCGCGGCGATCCTGCTGCTCCTGCTGGGCGGCGCGGCTTTCCTGATCCGCCAGCCGCTCACCGTCTTCGGACTGGCACTGCTGATGCTGATCGCGGCCCTGGTGCTCGGCGTCATCGTCCCGCGCCGCCAGGCCACCCCGCCCGTGCGCCGCGCGGTGGAACTCCTCGAATACGCCTGTGTCGCCGCGGTCGTGCCCCTGGTGTTCTGGGTAACCGAGCTCTACTCCCTGGTGCGCGGACTGTGAACCCGCGGACCCACACGACGACAAACGCGCGCACCGCCGAGGCGAAGCCGCCTGGGACGCGGCGGATAGGCCGAGTCGGCACCATCATCGGAGCGCTGCCTCCGGCCGAGGCGAATGGCCGCGGACGGTAATCGAATGGATGCCAGGGCTTTTCGTGTGCGCGGGGTGCGGGTCGCGGCAATGGGCGCGACGCTCATCGTACTGGCGGTGTTCGGTGCGGGTGCGGAACCGGCTGTGGCGCTGGCCGATCGGCCGCCGGCCATCGATCCGGGGCTGCTGCCGCCGGGTGGTCCCGCCGCCCCGCCCGGCAAGACCGAGCACCCGGCCAACTCCCCGTGCATCAGCACGCAGGCGGGCGGCGACGGTCCCACGATCCCGCCGACCCAGCGGGCGTTGGATCTCGAGCACGCGTGGCGATTCTCGCGCGGGGCAGGGCAATTGGTCGCGGTCATCGATACCGGCGTTTCACCGCATCCCCGGCTGCCCGGCCTCATTCCGGGCGGGGACTACGTCGCCACCGGCGGCGACGGCACCGAGGACTGCGATGCGCACGGCACCATTGTCGCCGGCCTCATCGCCGCGAATCAGCTTGCGGGAGAAGGCTTCGCGGGTGTCGCCCCGGAAGCGCGGATCATGACCATCCGGCAGACCAGCGCCATGTATCAGGCCGAGGGCGCGGGCCGGGACAAGGGCCCGGACGATATGCCGGACGGCTACGGCAAGATCTCCGCCCTGGCCTCGGCCGTTCGCCGCGCCGCCGATGCCGGTGCCCGGGTCGTCAATATCTCCCTGGTCGCCTGTCCCACAAAGGAACCCGATACCACCGAGATGGGCATGCTCGGCGCGGCCGTGCGGTACGCGGCGACGGACAAGGATGTCGTCATCGTGGCGTCGGCGGGCAATACCGACACCTGCAAGGCGAGCAATCCGGGTTTCGATCCACTGCATCCCACCGCGGATCTGTGGAATCACATCACCTCGTATGTCACTCCGGCCTGGTGGGACGAGTACGTGCTGTCGGTGGGCTCCATCGACGCATTCGGCCAGCCGTCGAAATTCACCGTGCCCGGCCCCTGGGTCGGCGTGGCCGCACCGGGCGAGGATGTCATCTCCCTGGATCCGCGTGGTCCGGGTCTCACGACCGCCAAGTTCACCAATCAGGGGCAGGTGAACCGTTACAGCGGAACAAGTTTCGCCGCCCCCTATGTATCGGGTGTCGCGGCGCTGCTGCGCTCCCGCTTCCCGGATATGCCCGCGCGCGAGATCATCGAGCGCATCGAGGCCACCGCGCACGCGCCGGGCGAGGGCTGGAATCCATATGTCGGTTACGGTGCCGTCGATCCCGTCGCCGCGCTCACCGCGGAGGTGCCGAAGGACCTTCCGCCGAAACAGCCCAGCACCGCCAGGGACAGGCAGCTGGCCATTCCCACGGCAGCGCCGAAGCCGGATAACACCGCCCGCGATGTCGCGCTCATCGGCACCGGAATCGTCTGCCTGCTGGGCATTCTCGGCTTCCTGGCGGCATTCCCGCTGCGCCGCCGCTTCGGCGTGCACGACGACGACGCCTGAGCCGGTTCAGTTCTGCGTCTTGACCGGTTCCCCGGCCGGATACGGATCCGGTGCGACCCCGTCGTGCGCGACCATGGCGGCCTCGCGACTCAGTGTCGGCCCCGAGGCGAGCAGCCCGACGATCGGCCACGGCGCGGGTTCGGGCCGCACTGCCTCAGGATCCATGCCGAGGGCTTTCGCGGCCTCGAGGTTCTTGATGCCGTAGCGCACACCGTAATCGGAGACGAAGAACAGGCTGTCGCGCCGCTGACTGTCCGGTTCCAGTCCGGTGGTCTGCACGTAGGCCCCGGCGCCGGGCTTCAGATAGAACGAATCCACTTCCGGCCCATTGCCATCGGCCTGTGCGAGCGGCACCAGCCGGGCCCGGTCGGGAATCGGCACGGCGTGACCGGTGAGCACGGTCAGGTCGGCGTGTTTGCTGCCATCGGACTTATCGGCGGCTCGGACCGGTTGCCAGGCAAGACAATCCACCGGCTGATCCTTGCCGTCGACGATTCCGGGTGCGCGGTCCGGATAGTCCGCGACCGGCAGCGCCGAGGACACCGGCGCTCCGGTGCGATCGGCCTGCACGATGTGGTCATCGGTGGCCGTGGACCGGTAGGCATTGCGCACGATATCGGCCGTCAGCGGCGATACCGGTTGCAGCCCATCGGCGAGCACCACGTAGTTCCGGCTGTCGGTGCGCACCTGCACCACATCGCCGATGCGATGGTCGCCGATCGAATAGTTGGGCGCGGCACCGGCATTCGCGATCTGCGGCGGTGCGATGGGCAGCACCTCGGGTATCGCGTTGAGCAGACCCTCGCTGATCGGACGCGGGGTGTGCCCGCGAATATCGAGGGCGTCCACCACCGCGCGATCGTTCATATCCAGCTGGGCGCGATGATTGTCGTAGATCAGATAGGTGTGATCGCGCCCCTGGACCAGCAGCGCCCGCCCCGATTCCAGCGCGGATGCCTTCTCCCCGAGCGCCGGATCTCCCGCCAGCACCGCGGTGGTGAGGGTCCGGCTGCCGTCATTGGCGAGCACATCGCAGACGGTCCAGCCCCGGCCATTGCTCTTGGCCTCGAAGTTCAAGGTGGCGGGCGCACCCGGAATACCGAGCAGCTGCCCGCGCGGCTTCTTGCTGAGCTCGGATTCCTTCACCGTCGCGGGTTTGGCGGCCTCCCCGGCCGCCAGTCGCGCCGAGGCGAGGTTCAGCGCCGGATGCACCACATTGTCGATGACCACGTAGACCGCGCCGGTGTCCTTGCCGATGAGGATCTTGTTCGAGCCGATCTTGTCCTGCGGCCGAAGCAGAGCAAGCACCCCGCAACCCGCGAGTGCGACGCACGCCAGGATGAGTCCGACGCTGAATGCCCGGGACTGGGAGCGCATCGGGTCGTGCAGCATCCGCACGTCCCGGCGCACCAGGGCGTGTTCCATGCGTCGAACCAGAAAGCGATAGCCGCTGACCTGCCATCGCGTTGTCGGTTTTGAAGGCATAAAACTCCCCCGACCAGTGATTGCGTTCGCCGCACACAGTACAGTTCCCGGGAATCCGCATTCGCACTCGGCCACGCTGAAGACTCGGATCGACGCGGCCGGGCCCGGCAGTTGGGGGACGAATATGGCCCGGACGGGCATGGTGAACCTGCTGGTCGCGGAGGTGACCGCGGTGGCCGTGCTGGTCGTCGCGGTGCTGTGCGGAACGCCGTTCTGGATCGCCTTCGGGGTCGCCGTAGCATTCGGACTGGTCTTGTTCTTACCACTTGGCAAACGACCAGTTTCCGAATGGATCGGCACCCGGTTGCGCTTTCGCGCCCAACGCTCGCGACCCGTCGCCGATCTCATCGACCACCGCGCCGCCGACGGCCGCTCACTCGGCCTCTTCCGCGACGGCACCCGCGTGGTCGCCGTGGTCGAGATACTCCCGCCCCGGGGCGGCTTGACCCGGCTGGACCGTGGCGCGGTCCGCGCGGCGCACCTGCTGCCGCTGCCCGACCTCGCGAAAAGCCTTACCCAGCACGATATTCAGCTGGCGGGCATCGATATCGTCTCGCATGGTCACCGTAGCCGTTCCGGCACGCCCGCCGGGGCCATCTACGAATCGCTGATCGGCCCGTTACCGGCCACCGCACACCGCACCGTCTGGCTGGCCATCGCCTTCGACCCACTGACCTGCCCGGACGCGGCGGCTCGGCGCGGCGGCGGATTGGACGGCGCCTGCCGCGCGGTCACCATCGCCACCCAGCGCGTCCTGCGCACGCTCGAGGACGCCGACTGCCCCGCCCGCATTCTCACCGCACCCGAAATCACCAGGGCCACACTGCAAATCACCGGCGGCAACGATCCGCGCGAACTCACCCAGCATTGGCGCTACGCCGAACTCGGCAACAGCGTCAATATCGGCGCGGCGGTCGTCCCGGCCCGACTGGATTCCGAACAGCTTGCGCGACTGTGGATTCCGCCCTCACGCGGCACCACCGTCGCGGTCCGGCTGCGCCCCGGCAGCTCGGCGGGCACCGTGCGCATCGGCGCGGCCTGGCGGCTCACCGCACGCGAACTGCCGCAGGACCAACTGCAACCGCACATGATCTCCATGAACGGCAGGCATCGCGAAGCCCTGCTCGGCCAACTTCCGCTGGCCGCACCGGGAATGGACGACACCGTCCCCACCCGGGAACGCGAGATCGCCGATATCGCGGCCGTCGAACTGCCCTCGGCCGGCTGCGGACAACTGCTCGGCTCCGACGACGACGGCAATGGCGTCGCCGTCCGCCTGGTCGGACAGGGCATTTCGAGCGTCTACGTCGCGGGCGAGCTGTACCTCGCGCAGCAGTTGGTATTCCGCGCCCTGGCCATCGGCGAGCGCGTACTGCTGCGCACCGAACGCCCGCACGTCTGGGAACAACTCATCACCACCATCGGCAATCCGGAACGGCTCGCCCTGGCCGCCGACACCCACGAATCCGACGCCGGATTCACCGCCGTCCTGGTCGACGGCGTCCTGGCCCCGGCCCCGCACGCCGGCATCACCACCATCTACCTGGCCGGTGACCCGCTGGGCTGGCCCGGTGCCCGCCCCGACCTGTCCATCACCCAGCCCGGCGCGGGCGGCAACCGCATCACCCTGCGCACCGGCGCCACCCGCGTGGAACTGACCCTGGTCTCCATCCCCCGCGAATCCACCTACATCGGCCGGCCCCGCGCGGCGACCGCGCTATCGGGTCAGCCGGGCTGATCCCGTGCGCTCGGGTCAACCGATTCCGCGGCACGGCCCGAGGCAACGCGCAGCGATCGAATGATTCCGCGGCGCGCCCGGGCAACGCGCAGCGATCGACCGCCCGGGCGCGCACCTCGTGACCGTTACCCGGGATACGGGTCGGCCGCGCGCGCATCGCGCAAAGTCCGGCCCCACCAACCGAGTTGGCGCAGCAGACGTCCCGCCGCGTCGATGGCGGCTCCGTCCTGGGTCTCCCCCGCCGCGTCGAATTTGCGCTTGGCTTCGTGGAAGCTCACGGTCTCGCGAATGGAGACCATGTGGATCTCGGCGACCACCTGCCGCAATTGCTCCACCGCACGCAATCCGCCGGAGAGTCCGCCGTAGCTGACGAATCCGATCGGTTTGGCCCGCCATTCACGTTTGGCGGTGTCGAGCGCGGTCTTCAGCGATGCCGGATACCCGTGGTTGTACTCCGAGGTGACCACCGCGAAAGCGTCTGCGGCGGCGATCCTTTCGCAGTACGCCCGGGATTCGTCGGTCTCGGTCAAATCCACGGGCAGCGGGGTGTCGAGCAGATCGAGCACCCCCACCTCGAATTGTCCGTCCGCCCGTGCCGCGCGCAGGAACCAGTCCGCGACCACGGGCGCGAACCGCTGCGGTCGCACACTGGCCACGATTACCTCTAGCCGCAGTGGAGTGCTCACCCGCCGAGCCTAAGCCCCGCCGCCGCGAACCCGCGTCAGCGCTCGACCGCCGCCGTGGCATAACCGGCCAGCCCCACACCCGGACCCGTGCGCGCGTTGAATTCCAGAGCGTGCCTGGCCCGTTCGGGATTGGCCACCAGATGCCGGATATCGGTGATCCGATACTGCCCCGACACCACCGGCGCCGGACCGTCCAGCGCCTTGGCCATGGTGGAGGCCACCTCCCACAGCGTGAGCGGCTGTCCGGAGGCGATATTCAACGGCACGAATCCGGCCAGCCGCCGCTCCACCGCCGCCACCGTGGCCGCCGCGACATCGCGGACGTGCACGAAATCCCTTACCTGCCCACCGTCCTCGAACACCTTGGGTGATCGGCCCGCCAGCAGTTCGGCCCGGAAGCGCGCCACCACACCGGATTCCGCCGATCGCAACGGCCGGGCGCTATCGGCCGCCTCGCCGTAGACGTGGTGGTACCGCAGCACGGTGGCCGCCGATCCGGTGCTGGCCACCCACGCCAGCGCGTAATGCTCCTGCGCCACTTTGCTTGCGGCGTAAGCGCTCCGGGGCCGCAGCGGTGCGTCCTCCCCCAGCGACTCCCAGGTCAGCAGGTCTCCCGTACGCGGCGCGCGGTGATCGAACAACCCGCGATCCAGATCCGGCCGCCGCCGCAGTCCCGGGAAGAACGGCCCCTGCCGCCCCGCTCGATACCGGCCCTCGCCGTACACCGCCACCGACGATGCCAGCACCAGCCGCCGCACCCCGGCCCGTTCCATCGCCGCGAGCAGCACCGCGGTTCCGGCGTCATTGTGCGTGGCGTAGACCGCGGCCCGCTGCATCTCCATCGGCCCCCGCGCGGGTTCGCGCACCGGCTCCGCCGGTCCGCGCACGCACGGGCCGGCACCGTGCCCGACATCCTCCCGGCGGCCGGCCGAAGTCTGCACGCGCCCACCGGGTTCCACGCCACCGGCGGCACGCAGCGCGCCGATATCGCGGCCGTCCAGCGGCCGGATCAGCGTGCGGCCGTCCTCGGGTACGTCGGCGCGCTCGGCGGCCGTCCGCGGCGGCACCCAGCGCCCCGGACCCTGATCGGGCAGATCGGGAATCGGCACCGCGGCGGCCAGATGACACACCACGTCGACGCCGCGCAGCAGCGGTTCGAGCGCATCCGGATTGCGAATATCGACGCGGGAAACGCCTTCGGGGACAGTGGGATCGAAGCCGTGGACGGAGTCGAGCAGGGTGTCGATGGCGATCACCTCGTGCCCGGCCGCGATGAGGGCGCGCCGCACATGGGAGCCGATATAGCCTGCCGCCCCGGTCAGCAGTACTCGCGTCCGGTCGGCCTGTGGTCCGCCTTCGCTCATGGCCCCAGCCTAGGCGACCGCGGCGCGAGGGTGAGAGGCGGAAAAGCGAAGGCCCGGTCCGAGGGTACGGACCGGGCCGGTGAGCTGGGGTTCCGCCTACGGCAGCTCGAAGGGGAGCTGGACGCCCGTGCCAGTGAGCACGCGGCACGCATCGCAGGTGTCATCGCCCTCGACGGCGGCGATGGCCCGCGCCACCAGCGCCTTGAACGGCACCAGGTTGCGCTCGAACTCGGCGAACACGTCGACCGCGCTGACACCGTGCCCGGATTCCACACCCGCGTCCAGATCGGTCACGAGAGCGATTGCGGAGTAGCACATTTCGAGTTCCCGGGCGAGCACGGCCTCCGGATGCCCGGTCATATTGACCAGCTCCCAGCCGAGTCCGGCGAACCACTGGCTCTCCGCGCGGGTGGAGAAGCGCGGACCCTGCACCACGACCATGGTGCCGTGATCCTTCATCGGCAGCTCGGTCCCGGCGGCCGAGATGGCGGCGGTCCGCAGCTCACCGCAGTAGGGGTCGGCGAAGGACACGTGCACGCCGCCCGCGTCGTAGAAGGTCTGATCGCGCCCGGAGGTGCGATCGACCAACTGATCGGGCACCGCGACGGTGCCCGGCCCCCAGTCGGCACGCAGGCTGCCGACCGCACAGGGTCCGAAGATCCGGCGCACGCCGAGGGTGCGCAGCGCCCACATATTGGCGCGGTAGGGCACGGTGTGCGGCGAGTACTCGTGCTTGCGCCCGTGCCGCGGCAGGAAGGCGACCGAACGCCCCTGCACCTGTCCGATGGTGATGGGCGCACTGGGAGCGCCGTAGGGAGTCTCGAGCTCCACCGTGGTCGCATCGTCGCCGAAGAAGTCGTAGAACCCGCTGCCGCCGATAATGGCCAGCGTGGCCCGAGGATCCGAACTCATGCGGGCAATTCTTGCGCACGCGCGCGCAAGTGGTGCTACCGGATCCGAGCATGTACCCTAGGGGGGTATTGATGCCGGGAGTGAGGAAACCGTCGGTGACCAGCGAACAGACCGCCACGACCGAAGCCGTCGACGCACCCGCAGCCGACGCATCCCACCACGACCACAGCTCACACGGCTACATCACCGCCAAGGACGACTACCTCAAGCGCCTGCGCCGCATCGAAGGCCAAGCTCGCGGCCTGCAACGCATGGTGGAAGAGGAAAAGTACTGCATCGACATCCTCACCCAGGTCTCCGCCATGACCAAGGCCCTACAGGCGGTGGCCATGGGCCTGCTCGAGGATCACATCAGCCACTGTGTCGTCGACGCCGCCGTCGCGGGCGGGCCGGAAGCCGAAGCCAAGATCAAGGAAGCCACCGACGCCATCGCGCGCCTGGTCCGCTCCTGAGCTATGCCGATTGCGCCCGGAATTCGCTCGGGGTCATGCCCATCTCCTGGCGGAAGACGCGATAGAAGTTCCGTTCATCGGCGAATCCGGCCGCACCGGCAATGGTGGCGAGCGAGCGGGAACCCGGCTCGCGGAGCAGGTTCCGGGCGTGTTCGAGGCGGGTGCGGCGCACCAGGGCGCCGAAGCCGCCGAGCTGCTCACAGGCGCGATAGAGCGATCGCCGGGACAGGCCGCAGGCGTGCGCGACTTCCTCGACGGTCATACCGGGATCCGCGTGGTGCTCACGCACGTAGGCCGCTATCACCTCGTGGATCAGCACCGGGTTGTTCCGCCCGTATCCGGCGTCACCGGCGATGAGCGAGAGCGCCCCGGCCAGCAGTTCGAAACCGTGCCCGGCCAGCACGTCCGCGGCGGGATCGGACGCGGCGCCCAATTCGGCCAGACCGCACAGGAATTCGGCCACCACCGCGAGGGTGCCCTGCACCGCGATGGGTGTGGCCAGCGGCAGGTCCGCGGGCGTCAGGCCGGTGTGCGCTCGCAGCCGATCCAGCGGGATGCGCAGCATGACCGATTCCGCCTCTGCCGCATGCGAACCGGCGAAGGGGCGGCTGGTGTCGATCAGCACCAGGGATCCCGGCCCCCAGTCGGCCCGGCGGCCGCCCTGTTCCATCCGGGCCCGGCCGGTGCGCTGAATGCTGACGAGTAGGTACTCCTGATCGGAGCGAGCGATATGCCGACGCGTTCGCGCGATGCGCTGGGTACTCGCGCCGATGACCGCCGCCCCGAACTGCTCGAACTGGGTGTCGGCGAGGTGGGCGCGAAATTGCCCGGGCGGCAGCCCGTTTGCCCCGCCGCCGGCCGGTGCCACCGAAAGCGGTACGAACGCGGCGGTGACCAGTGCTTCCCATTTTTCGAAGGCCAGTTGCGGTGAGGTGTCCGTACCCGAGCGCACGATGGCCGATACCGAATGACTCACCTTTCCGATCTTCGCATCGAATGCCTAGACAGACCATTCGGTTCGGCTGCCGTTTTTCAGCAGGCGGCCAAACCACCCGGCCCGGAGCCGAGCATGAGCGGCACCGCCCAGCGATCCGCACCCAACCGCCGCGGCGTCGCCGTGCGCGCGGCCTGCTGCTGCCCCCGGCGCATTCGCGGCCGCGCCGCGAGCTCCACCTCGCGCCGATCCGATGCGGCCGAACCGATCTCGAGATCCGCGTACAGAATCCCCTCCGCGCCCGCGGCGAGCGGCGTGACCACCTCGGCCCCGCCCGCGGCGTAGATCCGGGCCTGCCCACTGCCGCGCCCGGTCTGCGGCCCGCGGCGATCCCAGGCCGCCGCGCCGACCACCGCGCACGGCGCCACCACATAGGCATTCGCCTCCAGCGCGTACATGCGGCTCACCGTCGCGGCCGAATCCGGGCCCGCCGCCTCACCTTCCGGATTTCCCGGCCAGGCCGCGATATGAATCTGCTCCTCATCGGCGCGCAACGCGCGCGTCAGCAGCGGCCGCTGATTCTCCTGGCCGGACAGCGCGCCGACCCGCCCGATCACACCGTGCCGCACGGCCGGGAGATTCGGTGTGCCGGAGGCGAATACCTTGCGTTCAATCGGATTGAGCCCCGCTTTACGGCGTACCGAAACGATCTCGCCGTTCTCGTCGATAACAGCCTGTGCCATATAGATTCGACGATCCTGTCGTTCCCCGAATCCGAGTACCACATGCACACCGTGATCCCTTGCGGCGCCGGTGATTCGACGCATTTCCAGACCGTCACGGGTCATCGAATTCTCGCGGCAGCGGGTCGAATATTCGACGTTCCACTGATTGGAATCCACCCAGCGCCACCATGGATAACCAGGTAGGAAGGTCTCCGGGAATGCGACCAGGCGAGCGCCCGACGCGGCAGCGGCGCCGATCAGTTCGACAACCTGCTCCACTCCCTCCGATAACCGCAGCCATTTCGGCTCGGCCTGGATCGCCGCCACTCGCACAGTCTTTCTCATCCCATTTCCCTCATGGAATGGATGCTTGCGGAATGGCGACAGGGCACACCATGGCCGAGTGTGCCGCTTTACCGACTGTTCATGCCACTGCGGTGTTTATAGCAATAAACAGTTCAAGGCAATGTACGGAATGCTCCGGGGGTAGTACCCATTTCGGTGCGGAACGAACGATAGAAGCTGCGCTCGGTCAGGAATCCCGAAGCCTTCGCCACCGCGGACAGCGGCAACTGCGGTGCGGTACGCAACAACTCGCAGGAACGTTCGATGCGCATACGCCGCAACACCGCCCCCGGACCGCCCTCGAACTCACCGAACACGCGATACAGAGTACGCCGCGACATTCGGCAACCTTCCGCGATTCGATCGACTCCGAGATCCGGATCCGCGCAGTTCTCGCGCATGAAACTCAAGACCCGCTGCCGATTCAGCGCATCGGCGGACTGATCCCGCGGCACCCCGCCCGAGGCCGCCACCACCGCCGCCGCCAGCAGATCCATTCCGGGTTCGGCCAGCAGTGCCGCACCGCCCGGATCATCACGCCGCAATCGGGCCACACTGCGGAAGAATTGCGCGACCACACCCGGCGCGCTTTCCCCCGAAAAGTGCTTCGCGGTGGGCACTTCCGCGCCCATGACGCCGTATCGTTCACGCAGCTTGCTCATCGGCACCTGTAGTACGACCTGTTCCCACTCCTGATCGAATTCCCAGTCATAGGGCCGTGAGGTGTCATAGAACACGATGCCCCCGGGCCCCACTTCCACGACTCGATCGTCCTGACACAACCGGGCACTACCGGAAAGCGGAATACTTGCGAGCAAGAACTCGTCTTCGGTGCGAGCGATCAACGAACCGGTGCGGTGGATCGACTGCGGCGTCGATCCGACCACGGTCAGATCCAAATCGCCATATCGAGTGTGCTCGATATGTCCGCGAAAGGGCCCCGTGGGCAGCGGCGAAACCGCTAGCGGCACATAGGCCGCACTCACATGCGCTTCCCAGCGCTCGAAAGCCTCCACCGCCGAGGCTTCCGATCCGGATCGCACCTCGACCCGATTGACTTGCGCAGACCGCTCCACTCCCCATCCCTCGACACATTCGACTGCCACTGCACCAATACCCAACCATCCCAACAGCACTCGGAGAAAGCACTAGGCCGCGGACTCGCAACTCAGATCCAACTCCAGGTCCGCATACAGGATGCCCTGTTCGTGCCCGCTCAGCGGAGCCGCCAACTCGGTGCCGCCGGGCGCGTAGATTCGGGAATGCCCGCCCGGACCCCGCACCAGCTGTTTCGCGGGTTCCGTTCCGCCGCGCCGACTTTCGCTGCCCGCCACATCCATCACCGAACAGGCCGCGATCACATTCAGATTGCCGACCACCGCGTACCAGAGCGTGGCGGCATTGTTGACCCGCACGCCCCAATCCACATCCCGCGCGATGATGAAACCGGGCCAGGACACGATATGCAGCTGCGCGCCGGTGCGTTCCAGCTCCCGGCGCGCGGGCAGATGCAATTGCTCGGACCCGCCCTGCACGCCGATCCGGCCGATATCGGTGCGGAACACGTACGGATCGGTGATCTCACCGCAGCGGAAGATCCGGTGCTCCAGCGGAGTCAACTCCGGCTTGCGCCGCACCCCCGCGAGCACACCCCGATCATCGATGAGGCACTGCGACATGTAGAGCGCGCTGCCGCAGCGCTCGCTGAACCCGAGCAGCACATGAATCCGATGCCGACGCGCGGCATCCGCGATGCGGCGGAATTCGGTGCGGCCCACGGTCAGTGAATTGGTCCGATATCGCGCGAAGAAACCCTGCCCCCAACTCACCGAATCCAGCCATAACCACCACGGGTAGCCGGGCAGGAAGGTCTCCGGGAACGCGACCAGCTGCGCACCACCGGCCGCCGCCGCCTCGATGAGTTCGATGGCCTGCTGGACGCCCGCCCGCAGATCCAGCCACCGCGGTTCGGCTTGGACGGCTGCTACACGCACCTTCGTCGGCACCTCGGCTCCCTTCGACACGATGGGGATGATCTGTGCCATCACCCTTCGCCGAACGGCTGTCCGGTACAGCGACATCCCGTGCCGAGCTACCGACGTGGTGTGCCTGGGTCCAATTGCGCGCGGAATTGCCCGGGCGTCTGCCCGGTCTCATCGCGGAAGGCGCGATAGAAGTGCCGATCGGTGGCGAACCCCGAGGCCGCCGCGATCGCGGCCAGCGGCCGATTCGGATCGGCGCGCAGCAGCCGGCGAGCATGCTCGACCCGCATGCGCCGCACCAGCGCCGCCGGACCGCCGAACCCCTCGCACAGCCGATACAGCGTGCGTCGCGACACCAGGCAGGCGTGCGCCACCTCGTCCACGGTGAGCTCGGGATCGGTATAGCGCTTGCGCAGGTAGGCCAGCACCTGCTGGCGCGTGTACAGCGAATCCGAGGGGGCGGGCGAATTGCGCCCGGTGGCCAGCAGCACCGCGGAGGACAGCATGCCCGCGATCTCCGAATCCAGCACCGTTGCGGCCCTGGAGGTCTCATCGGGCGCGAGTTCGGCCAGCCCGCGGAAGAACCCGGCAACCACACCGAGCGCACCGGTGGTCGGCAACGGCGTGGCGATCGGCAGTTCGTCGCGCACCAGCCCGGCGTGCTCGAGCACCAGATGCATGGGCGCGCGCACGATCGCCGATACCGAATTCTCGGTGGTGCGGCTCTCGATCGGACGTGCGCTGTCGAAGAAGACGATGGAACCGGCGGGCGTATCGGCGACCCGGCCGTTCTGCTCGGTCCAGTTCGAGCCTTCCACAACGATATTCACCAGCAGGAACTCCGCGGTGGCCTGTTCGACCTGGCGGCGGGTGCGCATGACCCGCTGCGCGCTGGCGGACATGAGGGTGAAACTGGAGCGGTCGAACTGGGTCGTGCTCACCTTTCCGTGCCAGTGACCGGTGGCCAACGGCTCGATGGTGGAAGGCAGCACAGCATCGGAGACCAGTGCCTCCCACTGCTCGAAGGCCTGGCGAGCCGAGGTTTCCGTACTCGAGCAGACCTCGGCGCTGGCGGTTGCCGCGTTTCCCACCCCAGCATCATCCCATCCCCGGGGCACCAGCAAACATGTATTGAACCTGTTCGAACCCGGCGAAACAGACCAACCGCCAGAGAATTCCAGGTAGTTACCAGAGAATTCCGGGCAGTACGACGCCCGGTCGTCGGCGGCTCGACAACGACCGGGCGGCGTCTCCGCATCGCATGACCCGACCCGTCGGCATCATCGGCGACTGCCGGTGCGAGGGCTACCACCGGCGTGAACCGGATGCCCCACAAGTATTCACACCGGTAGCCACACTGTGACTGCCCGGCAGTGCCAAGTCACTGACCATTGACGTCAGCCCGATCGACACCGCATCGCGCACAATTCGACACCGCGCCGCGGATACGAGCCGCCCGGCACATCGCGCACAATGCATCGCATCCGAGGCACGGTGGCCGGCGCGGCCGCGAATCACGCGTGCACGGCGCGGAATTCGCCCGGCGTCATGCCGATCTCGCGTTTGAAGGCGCGATAGAACTGCCGTTCGGAGACGAATCCGGCGGCCCGCGCGATGGAGAGCAACGGGCGTGTCGGATCCGTCCGGATCAGTGCGAGCGCGCGCTCGATTCGCATGCGGCGCAACATGGCGGCCAGTCCGTCCTCACCGTTCTCGAACAGTCGATACAGCGTGCGCCGCGATACCGCGCAGGCCGCCGCCACCCGATCCACCGTGAGCCCCGGATCGGCATAGTGTTGCTGGATATACGCCATCGCCTGCTGTTTGGTGAGCGCCTGCGCCGGTTCGTCGGACGGCGCGGCCCCGGCCGCCAGCTGCACCACCGAGGCCAGCAAACCCGTGCCGTGCCGCGCCAGCACCGAGGCCTGCTCCGGCGCGGTGTGCTGCAATTGCGCCAGCCCGCAGAAGAATCGGCCGACTATCCCGGCCGCGCCCTCCGGCGGAAAGCGCACCGCCGTCGGCAACCGATCCGAGGCGACACCCGATGCGCCCACCACCTGGGACAGCGGCACCTGCACCGCCACCACGCCCCAGCTCTGCTCGAAATGCGCGGTGAACGGGCGCGAACTTACGTACAGCAGCAGCCCGCCGTCGGCCATCTCGCCCACCCGGCCGTCCTGTTCCAGCCAGCCGCGCCCGTGCGTGGTCACGCTGGCGAACAGGATGGGTTCGTCCGGTTCGTGGATCAGCCGCGGAATGCGGCTGATGTGCTGACCGCTCGCGTCCACCGTCGAGACATCCAGATCATCGAACCGGGACTGCACTATTCGGGCCCGGAAGTCGCCGGATCGCACCGGCGTCACCACCAGGGGCACATATGCCTGTGCCACCGCTGCCTCCCACTGCTCGAAGGTCTCCTGTTCGGAAACCTCCGGCATGGACCGCACTTCCACCACTGCGGGCTCCAGGCCGCTCATTGGCCGATTGTCGCACCATCGGGCACACCGAAAGTCGAAATCCCTTCATAACTTCCAACTTTCGGGCTACGCGCCCGAATTCACCGGTGTGTCCCGACTGCCGAGTGTCGGATAGCGCATCGAAAAATCCGCGTATTGCAAGTTGCAATACGAATCCCCACGGCGGAGTTGAGGATTCACGGCGACGGCCGGATTCCACACGGCCACCCCGCCATCTTCCTCCGAATCCGGGAAAATCGCGAATCACGCTCCGCTATAGGCGAATTCGAGTCCAGTATGACTCAATCACCACAGCATCCGGAAGAATCGGGCACAGTTCGCATTTCACGCGTCTCCGCATTGCGTGCGGCCAGCTCCGAATCATCCGGATAATCCACCGCGATGAGGCTCAACCCGTGCGCCGGCGCGACGGTGACCGCACTGGCGCGTTCGCGCTCGTTCAGCAGCCCGCCGACCCAGTCCGGGGTGCGCCTGCCCTCGCCGACCGCGAGCACCGCGCCGACCAGACTGCGCACCATGGACCAGCAGAAGGCGTCCGCGGAGACATACGCGGTGAGCGAATCACCCGCGCGCTCCCAGTCGAAGCGCTGCAATTCCCGAATGGTGGTCGCGCCCTCCCGGCGCTTGCAGAAGGCCGCGAAATCATGCAGCCCCAGCAACTTTCGCGAGGCGGCCGCCATCGCCTCCAGATCGACGCCGGGGCGGCACGGCACGATATGCCGGGCCCGCAACGGATCCGCGCCGTACGGCGCGGTGGTGAGGCGATAGGCGTAATGCCGCCGGATGGCGGAGAACCGGGCGTCGAACTCCGGCGGCGCCGGCCGAACATCCATGACCCGAACGTCTTTCGGCAGGAATCGCGCGAGCCGGTGCACCAGCCGCGGGCCGTCCACCTCACCGTGCGTATCGAAATGCGCGACCTGACCCTCGGCGTGCACACCGGCATCGGTGCGCCCGGCCACGGTCAACTGGATCGGCTCGCGCCGCACCTTGCTCAGCGCCTCCTCCAGCGTGCCCTGCACGGTGCGCAGGCCGGGCTGGCGGGCCCACCCGGTGAAGTCGGTGCCGTCATAGCCGATGTCGAGCCGTACCCGAACCGAAACCGGCTCCGGCGCCTGATCCTCCACGGTCACAGCGATCTCCTGGTTAACATGAAGGAAGCCCGCCGACCCGGAGGGGACGGCGGGCTTCCTCATGGAATGAGACGGAAGACTAGGCTTCCTTCTTCTCCTCGGCAGCGGCCTCGGCCGGAGCCTCGGCAACGACCTCGGCGGTCTCCTCGGCCGGAGCCTCGGCGACGGGGGTCTCGGCCTGCTGCGAAGCCGCGACGCGACGGGCACGATCGGCCTCGTTGGTCACGGTCTTCTCGCGGACCAGCTCGATGATCGCCATCGGAGCGTTGTCACCCTTGCGCGGGATGGTCTTGATGATGCGGGTGTAGCCACCCTCGCGACCCTCGAACGACGGGCCGATGTCCGCGAACAGCGAGTGCACGACGTCCTTGTTGCGGATCACCTTCATCACCTCGCGACGGTCGGCAAGAGAGCCGGCCTTCGCCTTGGTGACAAGCTTCTCGGCATAGGGGCGCAGCGCCTTGGCCTTGGACTCGGTGGTCTTGATGCGACCGTGCTCGAAGAGCGCCGTGGCCAGGTTGGCGAAGATCGCCTTCTGGTGCGACGCCGACCCGCCGAAGCGGGCACCCTTCTTGGGCTTGGGCATTGGAATCTCCTGTGTCTAAGACCGCCGGGGCGCCCGCCCCATACGGCCTAAAGCTGTTCGGTCTCGGCGTAGTCCTGCTCGCCGCTGTCGGTGTCGCTGAACGAACCGCTGTCGCTCCAGGTGCCGCTCGCCGCGTCGTAACCGACGACGGAGGACGGATCGAAGGAGGCCGGGGAGTCCTTGAGGGACAGACCAAGCGAATGCAGCTTGACCTTGACCTCGTCGATGGACTTCTGGCCGAAGTTACGGATATCCAGCAGATCGGACTCGGTGCGGGCAACCAGCTCGCCGACGGTGTGCACACCCTCGCGCTTGAGGCAGTTGTAGGACCGCACGGTCAGGTCCAGGTCCTCGATCGGCAGACCGAACGAAGCGATGTGATCCGCTTCGGCCGGGCTCGGGCCGATCTCGATGCCCTCGGCCTCGACGTTCAGCTCGCGAGCGAGACCGAACAGTTCGACCAGAGTCTTACCCGCCGACGCCAGCGCATCCCGAGCGGAAATCGAGTTCTTGGTCTCGACATCCAGGATGAGCCGGTCGAAGTCGGTGCGCTGCTCGACACGAGTCGCCTCGACCTTGTAGGTCACCTTGAGAACCGGCGAGTAGATCGAATCCACCGGAATCCGGCCGATTTCCGCACCCGACGCCTTGTTCTGCACGGCAGGAACGTAGCCGCGACCGCGCTCGACAACGAGCTCGATCTCCAGCTTGCCCTTGTCGTTCAGGGTCGCGATGTGCATGTCCGGGTTGTGCACGGTCACGCCGGCCGGGGGAACGATGTCCCCACCGGTGACCGAGCCCGGGCCCTGCTTGCGGACGTACATGGTGACCGGCTCGTCCTCTTCGGACGAGACAACCAGGCCCTTGAGGTTCAGGATGATGTCGGTGACATCTTCCTTCACACCCGGAACCGTGGTGAACTCGTGCAGCACGCCGTCGATACGAATGCTCGTAACGGCAGCCCCCGGGATCGAGGACAGCAGCGTGCGGCGCAGCGAGTTACCGAGGGTGTAACCGAAACCCGGCTCCAGCGGTTCGATGGTGAACCGCGACCGGTTCTCGGACACAACCTCTTCGGTCAGTGTCGGTCGCTGTGAAATCAGCATGGATTTCTCCTCCTTCGAGCGTCCGCTATTTGACGCTCACGACTGGAAAATGTTGCTGCCCTGAACAATTCAGGGCACCAACCAGCGATGCGCTAAGCGCACCTCATTACTTCGAGTAGAACTCGACGATCAGCTGTTCCTGCAGCGGAACATCGATCTGCGCACGCTCGGGGAGCTGGTGCACCAGAATGCGAAGACGGCCGGGAACGACCTGGAGCCAACCCGGAACCGGGCGGTCACCAACGGTTTCGCGCGCAACCTGGAAAGGCAGCGTGCCCAGCGACTTCTCCTTGACATCGATGATGTCGTACTGGGAAACCTGGAAGCTGGGGACGTCGACCTTCACGCCGTTGACCACGAGGTGGCCGTGGCTGACGAGCTGACGAGCCTGACGACGGGTACGGGCCAGACCGGCGCGGTACACGACGTTGTCCAGACGGGTCTCGAGCAGACGCAGCAGGTTGTCGCCGGTCTTACCCTTCTGGCGGTTCGCCTCTTCGTAGTAGCGGCGGAACTGCTTCTCCATGACGCCGTACGAGAAGCGAGCCTTCTGCTTCTCCTGCAGCTGCATGAGGTACTCGGATTCCTTGATCCGCGCGCGGCCGTGCTGGCCGGGCGGGTAAGGACGACGCTCGAACGCCTGGTCGCCTCCAACGAGGTCAACACGGAGACGACGCGACTTGCGGGTGATGGGGCCTGTATAGCGAGCCATGATTCTCTACCTTTTCCTTCCCGCTTAGACGCGACGCCGCTTGGGCGGACGGCAGCCGTTGTGCGGCTGCGGGGTGACATCGGAGATCGTGCCGACCTCGAGGCCAGCGGCCTGGAGCGAACGGATCGCGGTCTCGCGGCCCGAACCCGGGCCCTTCACGAACACGTCGACCTTCTTGACGCCGTGCTCCTGCGCCTTGCGGGCAGCGTTCTCGGCGGCAAGCTGCGCGGCGAACGGGGTCGACTTACGCGAACCCTTGAAGCCGACGTGGCCCGAGGACGCCCAAGAGATGACGTTGCCGGCCGGGTCGGTGATCGACACGATGGTGTTGTTGAACGTGCTCTTGATGTGCGCGTGGCCGTGCGGGACGTTCTTCTTATCCCGGCGACGCGACTTCTGAGTCTTCTTCGGACCCGAGGTCCGGCTCTTCGGAGGCATGCGCTATCCCTACTTCTTCTTGCCGGCGACGGTCTTCTTCGGACCCTTGCGCGTGCGGGCGTTGGTCTTGGTCCGCTGGCCGCGCACAGGCAGGCCACGACGGTGGCGCAGACCCTGGTAGCAGCCGATCTCGATCTTGCGACGGATGTCGGCCTGAACCTCGCGGCGCAGGTCGCCTTCCACCTTCAGAGCGGAGCTTTCGATGTAGTCACGGAGTACCGTGACCTGCTCATCGGTGAGGTCCTTGGAACGGATGTCACCGGACACACCGGTGGCTTCCAGGATCTCCTTGGCGCGGGTGCGACCAATGCCGAAGATGTAAGTCAGCGCGATCTCCATGCGCTTTTCGCGCGGGAGATCGACGCCCATCAGACGTGCCATGTGGCATTTCCTTAATGGTTGCGGAGGTCTGCTCCCTGGCCGTCCCCTCGTAATGGGGCCCCGGCCTCCGTACCGGGGGAAGGCCGCCATCCGCCCTCTACAGGGCTCGACAACGGCGACTGGCGTTGGGAGTTACTTCTGTGTTGCTGCCAATCCGAATCGCGTTCGGTGCTTGGCTGGTGAGCGACCGGGGTTACCCCCGGCGATCCGGCTAGGCCGAGATCAGCCCTGACGCTGCTTGTGGCGCAGGTTCTCGCAGATCACCATGACCCGACCGTGACGGCGGATCACCTTGCACTTCTCGCAGATCGGCTTGACGCTGGGGTTGACCTTCACGTCAGATCCAATCTGGTTCCGTGTGCTCACTGGCCGTGAACACAGTTTTTCCCCGGCCTAATGGCCGGGGAAGACCCGGAGCGGAAAAGCTCCGGAAGCCTTTAATGCCCGGTTAGGGGCAAATCACTTGTAGCGGTAGACGATCCGACCGCGGGTCAAGTCGTAGGGCGACAGCTCCACGACGACGCGATCCTCGGGCAGAATGCGGATGTAGTGCTGCCGCATCTTGCCGCTGATGTGCGCGAGAACCTTGTGACCGTTCTCCAGCTCAATCCGGAACATCGCGTTGGGCAATGGTTCGATAACCCGGCCCTCGACCTCGATGGCCCCTTCCTTCTTCGCCATATCCTCCGCGATCCCGTTTCAGGCTGAACCTGGTTGGTTCAACTCATCACGTCTAGCAGCCTCTGTAGTTAGTCGTGCACTACATGCGACCGGGTGCGATACTCGCTGAGCGTCGCTCATCCGCACGGAATGTGGACATGCCACAACCAGCAGGTAGGTGCACCGCCGACCAATGCTACCCGCTGCGCCAGATGCGGCCAAATACGCCCTGTTCGGGTGGGCTGGAACACACGCTGCGGTCAGGGTTGGGAAGCCCGTGGCGGGGTAGTCCGGCCGGAGTACCGCCAAGCTGGGTGGGTGCGAGCTCGCGCAGGCCCGAGCACAGCACGGCGAGAGATCGCTAAACTACGGCCTGTCCTGCCAGACCGCGCAACACACGGGGGTTGATGTGAGCCGCAATAACGACGGCCTCCCCATGCTTCCGCCATGGCTGTCCGAAAGCGACGTCTCCCAATCCGGCTACGAAGCCCCCGTGGAGAACCTCCCGCACGACGACCTCATCCCCGAGGAGAAGTCGCCCCGCCGCCTCTTCGGCCGCCGCAAATCTCGCAAGGACAGCGCCCCGGACAACGACCCGGCTCCCACCCGCCAGCCCTGGTCCACCTCCGACCCCCACCTCCCCGCACCTCCCACCACCCCAGAGCTCGACTCCCCGGCCCCCGCCAACGGCCGCTTCACCACCCCGCCGAACCCCCAGCCGGACAACCACTCCCCGGACGGCACTCCCGCCGAGCAGCGTGGACCGTCGAGCCAGCCGGGCCGCACGCCGAACTCCACCGCACCCGGTGTCGAGCACGGCCCGCGGTCTCAGGCTCCGGACGCGCCCCGAGGTCAGCAGCCCGAACCCCATCAGCCCACCCGCTCAACCCCTTCCGCTACCGATCTCCCCCCGCGCCCGAACAACGGCGCGGCCCCGGATCACCAGCCCCCGGGCGCACGCTTCTCCGCCCCACCCGCCCCCGACTCACATCGCGGCGCACCACAACCGTCATTCGGCCAACCCCGCCAGTCGACCCCTCTCCCCCCACCGCCCCACGGCGTCCCGCCCATCCCCGATGCGCCCCACCACCATTCGCCTTCCCCGGCGCAACAGAACTCACCCGCAGCGGCACAGCAGAGTTCACCCGCAGCGGCGCAGCAGAGTTCACCGGCAGCGGCACAACAGGATCAGACCGCGGCGCCGCGGCAGGGTCCCCCGCCCGCGCAGCAGCCGCAGCACGGTGGCGCATCCCTCGTCCCGCCCGCCGCGACCGAGTCCGCACCGGCGCGGCCCGCTCTCCCGGATTCGCCGCCGCGGAGCGCGCAATCCGGCGATCAGGCACCCACACAGCAGCCCGATTCGCCCGCACCGCACCAAGATCCGCATGGACCGGGCGCGGCAGCGAGCACCCGCGCCCCACTCCCTCCGTCTCCGACCGAGATGGCCCGGCCACGCCCAACCCTCCCCGATCCCCCATCGCACATCGCACCGGAGGCGGCGTCCCCCGCCGCACCGCGACGACTGCCCCCGCTCGAAGCGCCCACCCCCCAACCCGACCCCCTCGCACTCTCCCCCGACTCCCCTCCGAGCGCACCGCACCACCCGCCACTCCCCGAAGCACCCGGACACGCCGCAGAGCTCGGCGCATCCCCGCTGTCGCCGTCCGCGCCGGATAGCTCCGCCCCCGACGCACCTCTCGGACCGCAGGGTTCGAATACGGCCGTACCCCCGGCATTCCCGATACCCGGCACCCCTGTCGACGACATCCTCGCGCCCCCACGCACCCCCGTCCCAGCGCCCGAGCAACCCCTGCTCCCCCCACCGCCGCACGGTGCCGGAACCCCACCCCCACAGGGACCCGCAAACACCGGCCCACTGGCGTTCCCGGTCCCGGGAACTCCCCTCGACGACATCCTCGCGCCGCCCCGACCGAGCACCCCCACAGGCCAAGGCAATTCGAGCGGCGAGCCGCCCCAGCCCGTCTACGCACCGGATATGACTGTCCGGGTACCAATTTCACCCACACCACCGCACCTGGACCAGGCCACTCCGGAAGCACCGCGTGAATCCGCGTCCGGGACGGCCCAGGGTTCGACCGGCTCGGACCACAGCACCCCTCGAAACCCGGCGGCGCACACTGCCGCACCGAACGGCTTGCCCGATCCCAGCCTCGGATCCGTGCATGACACCCCGCTCGCCCCCGGAGCCACCTCGCGGCCGGACCCGGCCACGCCCCAAAACGCAGCACCGACTTCCGGCGGCCCCAGCACCGGGTCCCTGCCTATAGACAGCGAAGAGGATGCGAACACCGGCCGCCATCGAGCGATCGACGCACCTCTGCCGGGAACCCCGGAATCCCTTCCAAGACAACCGACTTCGCCTGCGAGCTCCCAAGGCGGCCGACAGCCGGGCCCCGCCGCCGTCACACCGCCGACCCCGGCACAGCAGGCAGAAACGCCGCCCTGGCGTCAGCCCACGGCTCCCCAGTCCGCGCAGCAGCCTCCCGCAACGGCACCGCAGCACGGATCCACCCCCGGACCGCAACAGCCCGCTCGCCAGGAACCCGGACCCCACGAATCCGACGTCCAGCAGCAGGAATACGCGCCCGAGCGGCGCGATCGGACATCGCCGCAGCAGGGCCCCTCCGCAACACCCGGAGGACCCGCGACCGGAAGCCAGTGGCCCCCAGTGGGATCGGCAACGGGACCGCAGGGATCCCCTGCACCGCAGCACGGAACGGCCGCGCAGCCCGGCCCTGCGACCGGTTCGCACGGCCCAGGTCACCAGGGCGCGCACACCGGCGGGCTGCCGGTGCTGACGCCTCCGGACGCGCCGGGCATGGCCGCGTGGCATCGCGGACCGCAGGCACCGCAGCAGGGCACTCCCGGTGCGCCGCAGCACAATCCGCCGCAGCCCGCGTCGAGTCAGGACTTGCCGGGTCAGCCGCCCCAGCACGCTCCCGGACAGGGTCTGCCGGGTCAGGCTGCACAGGGTGGTTCGCAGGGACCCGCGACGCACCAGCCCACCGCGCCTGACACGGGTTCGGAGCGTTCGCCACTCGGCTCGGCTCGGGTACCGGGAGCCAACTGGGCTCCGAACCCTTTGCTGTCGGGTCCGAACACCTGGCAGCAGAACCCCGCCCCGGGCGAAAGCGGCACCGGCGCACCGATTTCCGGCGCTCCGGCCGCGAACAGCGGTGCCGCGCCCGTGACTCCCGCAGCCTCCGCGCCGTCGAACGGCACACCGGCCCGCCCGGAGGGACAGCCGGGAGCGCCGAGCGCACCCGCTCACCAATTCCCACCCGCGAATCAACTCCCGGGCGTGAACCACGTCCAACCGAATCAAGCACCGGCGCAACCATATTGGGGACCGGACAACAACCCCCAGATCGGCCGGGAGCAGCCCGGTACAGGGCAGGCGAACCGCGGTGTGGCGCAGCCGGGGCCCACCCCTACCGGAAGTAATAGCGCTCAGGCGCACCCAACCCCGGCCGCGGCGTCATCCAACTGGGGTGCGCCCCAGCAGCCCGCGGCCGATGGCGGTCGCGGACCGCAAACCGGCGGCCGCGTGCCGACACCGGCGAACGAAGCTGTGTCCCGGCCCGGGAATGCCGACGGCAACGGAGCTGACGGGTCGAGTGCGGCCGGTCGGGAAGCCGTCGGTAGCGCAGTCGGACAAGCGAATTGGGGACAGTCGGGAAGCAATCCGCCCGGACAACCCGCTGCAAACGGTCAGCCCGGCAACTACGCCGCCGCGCCGAACAACCAGGGTGTGCCACAACCCGGGAACGCCGACCTCGGAGCCGCGGGTGCTCAGGGGCCGTTGGGTCACGCTGCGGGACAGCCGAATTGGGGCGCGTCGCAGCCGGGATCCGTGGAGAACGGGAACGGTGCGGACGGCAGCGGGCAGCCTGGCGCGGCGGGATATGGGCAGCAGCCGGGTCAGGTTGGGCCGGGCCAGCAGGGTGGGGCGGGCGCGTACGGACAGCAAGGCGCGCCGGAGGCGCATGCACAACACCCCGGGCAAGCGGGGTATGGACACCAGGTGCAGCAACCCGGGGCGGTAGCGCACGGACAGCAGGGGTATGGGCAGCAGGTGGGTGGGTATGTGCCGCCTGCCGCGCCTTTGCAGTTCGGGGTGGGGCGGCAGCAAGGGGTGCCGTCGCTGGATGATGTGCCGTTGCGGCGGGCGAAGAAGGCTGCCGGGTCGGGGTGGCGGCGGGCCGTGCATCATGCGACCGGCGGGGCCATCAATCCGGGGATGTCGGCCGAGGAGCGGCGGCTGCAGGAGTTGGTGGCGCGGATTCGGCAGCCGGTGCGCGGGGATTACCGGATCGCCGTGCTGTCGCTGAAGGGCGGGGTGGGAAAGACCACGACCACCATGGGATTGGGGTCGATCTTCTCGTCCATTCGCGGGGATCGGGTGATCGCGGTGGACGCGAATCCGGACTTCGGGACGCTGTCCCAGCGGGTGCCATTGCAGACGCGATCGACGGTGCGGGATCTGCTGCTGGATCCGACCATCGCGCGGTATTCGGATGTGCGGCGGCATACCTCGCAGGCCGGTAGCCGGTTGGAAGTGCTTGCGAGTGAACGTGATCCGGCGGCGTCGGAGGCCTTCAGCGAGGACGAGTACCGCAATGTGGCGCGCATTCTGCAGCGCTTCTACAACATCATCCTGACCGATTGCGGTACGGGACTTATGCATTCGGCCATGGCGGGCGTGCTGGATCTGGCGCATTCGCTGGTGCTGATCTCCTCGTCCGCGATCGATGGCGCGCGCAGTGCCGCGGCCACGCTGGATTGGCTGTCCCTGCACGGGCACGACCATCTGGTGCGCAATGCGGTCGTGGTGATCAACCTGCCGCGCCCGGGCGCCCCGAATGTCGGTATCAATCAGCTGCGCGACTATTTCCTGTCCCGCTGCCGTGCCGTGCACATCATCCCGTACGACGGCCATCTCGGTGAGGGCGCGGAGATCGATCTGAACCGCCTGTCCAAGGACACCAAGCGCGCCTACGTGGAGCTCGCCGCCACCGTGGCCGACGATTTCGCCACCGATCACCGCCGCTACGGCGGCTGATCAGAACGGCGGCTGATCAGAACCCGCTGTACGAAACGGAGCGGCGCACACACTGCGCCGCTCCTTTTCGTCCACTGTGTCCTGCGTCTCTTTGCGGCAGATTAACTGCCACAACCGTTGGGTCACGCGCAGGGAGTTGAGGCAGATGCATCTCGGAGCAGCCGTCGGCGTTCTGGACGAGGATCGGATGGCCGCCGCGCCGCGGCTCGAATTCGATCCCGGTGCTCAGCCGCCCGGCGCCAGGCTGGTCTGGCCGGGCGCTGCGGCCTCGCTCACCGAGCTGATCGAGATCTTCTCCGCGCTGGGCCTGCACGTCACCACGCACGAGGTGAGCGCCGATGCCGCCGAGCATCGATTCACCTTCCGCCCCAACGCTTTCGAGCTGACCGAGCCGATGGCGAAACTGCTGGCCGAAGCCTTCCTGGCCGCGGCCGAGGGCGAGTTCGAGATCGACGGCTTCACCAGCCTGACCGCGACCGCGGGTCTGTCCTGGCGTGATGTGGTGCTGGTGCGCGCGGCCTGCCGCTATCTGCGCCAGGCGGGCCTGCGCCTGGGTGGCCCGCGCATCGCCGAAATCCTCACCGCGCATTCGGATTTCGTGCGTGCGTTCGTGGCGCTGTGGCATGCCCGCTTCGATCCCGCGCTGCCGGATCGCACCGAGCGCGTGGAGGCGGCCGAGGCCGAGGTCCGGCGGCGCATGGAGGCCGCGACCACGCTGCCGGAGGATCAATTGCTGCGCGGCCTGTCCACGTTCTGCGCGGCGGTATTGCGCACCAATTGGTTTCAGCCCGAGCGCGCCGTGGCGGCGTTCAAAATCGATCCGTCGCGGCTGTCGCTGACCGGTCCGATCACCCCGTATCGCGAGATCTTCGTGCATTCGACGCGCGTGGAGGGCAGCCATGTGCGCAGCGGCGTGATCGCGCGCGGCGGCCTGCGCTGGTCCGATCGCGTCGACGACTTCCGCACGGAGGTACTGGGTTTGATGAAAACCCAGACGGTGAAGAATTCGGTGATCGTGCCCATGGGCGCGAAGGGCGCGTTCGTGGTGCGCGGCGGCGTCACCGATCCGGCATCGGTGCAGCGCGCATACGCGGCGTTCATCGGTGGCCTGCTCGATGTGACCGACAATATCGTCGATGGCGTGAGCATCCCGCCCGCCCGGACGGTGGTGTACGACGATCCGGATTCCTATCTGGTGGTGGCGGCCGACAAGGGCACCGCGCGCTTCTCGGATCTGGCGAATTCCATTGCGATGGCCCGCGGTTTCTGGCTGGGCGATGCCTTCGCCTCGGGCGGTTCGACCGGCTACGACCACAAGGCGCTGGGCATTACCGCGCGCGGCGCGTGGCGTTCGATCCGGCAGCATTTCGCCGAGCTGGGCATCGACCCCGAGGTGCAGCCCTTCACCGTGACCGGCATCGGCGATATGTCGGGTGATGTGTTCGGCAACGGCATGCTGGAAACCGAATGCATCCGTCTGATCGGCGCCTTCGATCACCGGCATATCTTCCTCGATCCGGATCCGGACCCGGTGCTGTCGTTCAAGGAGCGCACCCGGCTGGCGGCCCTGGATCGCAGCAGCTGGGCCGACTACGACCCGACCCTGATCTCCGAGGGCGGCGGCGTCTGGCCGCGCACCGCGAAGTCGGTGCCGCTCTCCCCGCAGGTACGCCGCCGCCTGGGTGTGATGGCCACGGAATTGCCTGCGCCGGAACTGATTCGGGCGATGCTGTGCGCGGAGGTCGATCTGCTGTTCAACGGCGGTATCGGCACCTATGTGCGCGCCGCGGGTGAACTCGACGCCGAGGTCGCCGACCCATCGAATGACGATGTGCGCGTGAGCGCGGACCGCCTGCGCTGCCGGGTCGTCGGCGAGGGCGGCAATCTGGGATTGACCCAGCAGGCCCGCATCGAATTCGCCGTCGCGGGCGGCAAGGTGAACGCCGACTTCATCGACAACGCGGCGGGCGTAGCCACCTCGGATCGCGAGGTGAATCTCAAGATCGCACTGGATTCCGCGGTGGCGGAGGGTCTTTCGACGGTCGCCGAGCGCAATAAGCTGCTCGCCGCGAACGCCGATGCCGTGGCCCGCGCGGTACTCGCCGACTGCGACCGCCAGGCCCTGGCCATCAGCCTCGCCGAGGCGCACGCGCCGTTCCTCATCGACCGGCACGGCCGCCTGATCGAAAACCTGGAGCAGGCAACCGATCTCGATCGCGCGGCCGAATTCCTACCCACCCGGGCCGAACTCGCCGCTCGCCGCCGCGCGGGCAAGGGCCTGGTGCGCCCGGAGATCGCGGTCCTGCTGGCCACGGCCAAGAACCTGGTCCGTGATGAACTGCTGGCCTCGGACGCCCTCGACGATCCGGTCGTGTCCGGAACCCTGGCCGGCTATTTCCCCGAGCGCATTCGCACACTGCTGGGCGAGCGCCTGCTGAACGAGCATCCGGTGGCGCGCGAGATCGTCGCGGTGGCGGCGGCCAATCAGGTGATCAACCGGGTCGGCCCCGGCCTGATCCATCGTTTGGAGGAGCGCATCGGCGCGGGCACCCCGCAGATCGTGCTGGCCTGCACCGTCATCGATACTGTGCTGGATGTGGACCGCTGGTGGCGCGACGCGCTGGCCCTGCCGGGTGTCTCCCCCCAGGTCCGCATGGGCGTGCTCAAGGGCATCCAGGACGCGGTGGAACAGTCCACCGCCTGGCTTCTCACGCACCGCTCGGGCGATTCCTGGTCCGCCGAAATCGACCGTCACGCACCACTTGTCGCGGAATTGGTCGCGGTCCTGCCCCGCCCGGGCGGCCATTCCGGCCGCGATCTGGCCAACCTGCGCCTGCTCGCCCAGGCCCTGCCTCTGAGCGATACGGCCCGCCGCACCCGCCTGCCCGTCGCCCTGGTCGCCCAGACCTATCGCGAGTTGGGCGAGCTGATCGGTTTGGATTGGCTGGCAACGACTTTCGCCACCACCCGCACCTCCGATCACTGGGAAACCCTCGCCGCCGCGGTCCTGGCCGACGAACTCCAATCCCGCTGGCACGCTTTGGTGGCGGCCGTCCTCTCCGAAGCCACCCCCGGTGATTCCGCCCGCGACCACGTCACCGGATGGAAGGAAACCCCCACCGCGACCCGCCTGATCGACCTCGTCGGCCAACTACAGCGTTCCGACACGGTCGACATCGCCCGCCTGTGCGTGGTCAACGCCGAATTGGCCACGGCCGCAACGCACTGACACCACCTTCGGATGACCGTCCCGTCATCCCGGCGCGTTCTCGGCCGGGATCCAGACGGTCGAGTCATCCACAGCATTGTGTGGATCCCGGCCAAAAGCATGCCGGGATGACGGGGCGGCGCGGCCCCCGGTCGCCTATCGGCGGGCGACAACCGCGAGCAGGAGTTCGGCGCGCACCAGGGCCTGATCCAGCTGGCAGCCGAGTACGGATTCGATTTTCGCCACTCGGCTGCGCAGCGTGTGGCGGTGCACGCCGAGCGCGTTGGCGGCGGTCTCCCATTGGCCGTGCGCTTCGAGGTAGGCGCGGAGCGAGGTGATGAGGTCGGTGCCGTGCCGCTCGTCGTAATCGACCAGAGGTTGCAGCATGGCTTCGGAGACGGCGCTCAGCACACGCTGCGCCTCCGGGAAGGCAAGCAGCGCATGGCCCGCCAGCGCCGCGAGTTCGAGCGGGCGGGCACCGGGCAGGGCGGCGGAGGCGGCGAGTTCGGCGTGTTCGATGGCGGCGTTGAAGCGGCGCAGTGGATGTGGCGCACTGAGCCCGGCGCGCAGGGTGGCCCGCACTTCGGCGGGGATTCCGGTGAGCAGCTGTTCGGCCGTGGCATCGGTATCGGAGCCGGGCAGCAGCACCGCGACCCGATCCCCGGCCAGATGCGCGAAGAGCTGCCGATTCTGCGGATGCAATTGCGCGTCAACGGTTTCCAGCACCTGTCTGGCCACCGGAGCGGAGGCGCAGCGCAGCACCAGGGCGCGCACCCGCCCGGTGCGGTCGGCGGCGGTGGCCAGATGCTGCCACATGAGGTCCGGATCTCCCGGCTCCTCCAGCAGCATGGCCATGGCCTGGGAGTTCAACCGGTTCTGTGCGATTCGCAGTCGCGCGGGCTTCTCGAAGTCGAGAGCGAGCAGCGAGCTGGCGTGACCCAGCAGTACCTGATCGACCGAGCTGAGCGCACTGGCCGTCACCACGGCGAGGTGTCCGTGCACGGTGTGCCCGGCCGTAATGGCTTGCAGCACAATGTATTGCCCGGACGGCAGCTGTATCGCGCCGCTGCCCACCACATCGCTGCGGGTGGCCAGGAATTCCCGGATGCGTTCGAGAATCTCGGCGGCGGGCTGTCGCGGATGCGCCTCGCTGATCGCCCCGTCGGCCCCGACCACCAGCACGGTGGCCGACAGCGCCGCCGACAGCTCCTTGATCACCGCCCGCACACCTTGAATGGCGGCGCGGGTCATCCGCGGCTGCGCACGGGAGGCGCGCAGCACCTTCTCGTATTCCTGTTCGGCGAGCCGCTGCATGACCTTCTTGGTGATGGCCCCGAACGGTGTCGGCAGCGGCACCTCGAACAGCGGCAGCCCGCACTGATCAGCGGCCTCGACCAGATCCTCGGGCACGGTCTCGTGTGAGAGCCCGACGCCGAACCCGAGTCCCGCGATTCCGGCCCGATGCAGATCCTGGAGATAGCGCAGCCGATCGGGCCTGCTGAGCGGCAATCCCATTCCGGTGGTGAGCACGAGTTCCCCGCCGGACATCCACTGCTGCGGTTCGGTGAGCTCGGAGGTGAGCACCAGGGTGACGGCGCGCCCGAGTCCGTCACCGCCGCCTTTGAGGACCAGTCCCAGCTCGGGTTGGGACAGTATCCATCGGACCGGAATTCCCGCGTTCACAGCTCTCCCGTAGCAAACTGGACAAGTTGTCGAAACCTGATTCTGCCTCCACGCCGATCCGGCAGGTGACGCGGGGGTGTGTCGCACAGCACACTGACTGGCAACCGCAGAGCACTCCCTTCGAACGAGATCGGGCACACATGACTGAGATGCTTCGGAACTACATCGACGGCCGGTTCGTAGCCGCGACCGCATCGGAGTCGTTCGAACTGATCAGCCCGGTGGACGAATCGGTGACCGGTATCAGCCCGATTTCCGGGCAGGCCGATATCGATGCCGCCGTCGCCGCCGCCTCCGCCGCCTTCCCGGCGTGGAAGGCCACCACCCCCAGTCAGCGTCAGGCCGCCCTGTTGAAACTGGCCGACGCCATCGAGGCCAATTCCGACCGCCTGGTCGAGGCGCAGTGCCGCGACACCGGCCAGCCCAAGCATCTGGTGGCCTCCGAGGAGGTCGCCGTCGGAGCGGATCACCTGCGCTTCTTCGCCGGTGCCGCGCGCGGGCTGGAAGGTAAGTCCGCAGGCGAGTACATGCCCGGTTTCACCTCGTACGTGCGCCGCGAACCGGTCGGTGTGATCGGCCAGGTGACCCCGTGGAACTACCCGCTGATGATGGCCATCTGGAAGATCGGCCCCGCGCTGGCGACCGGAAACACGGTGGTGCTCAAGCCGAGTGACACCACCCCCGGCAGCACCCTGGTGCTGGCCGAACTGACCAAGGGCATCCTCCCGGACGGCGTACTCAATGTCGTGCTGGGCACCGCGGTCAGTGGTGCGGCGCTGGTGAGCCATCCGCGCCTGGACATGGTCGCCATCACCGGTTCGGTGCGCGCGGGCATCGCGGTGGCCACGGCCGCCGCCGAACAGGTCAAGCGCGCGCATCTGGAACTGGGCGGCAATGCCCCGGTGGTGGTCTTCGGTGATGCCGATCTGGCCCTGGCCGCCGATCGCATCGGTGATGCCGCGTTCTTCAACGCCGGCCAGGACTGCACCGCCGCCACCCGCGTGCTGGTGCACGAATCGCTGCATGACGATCTGGTCGCCGCACTGGTGAAGAAGGCCGAGTCCGTGAAGCCCGGCCTGCCGGATGATCCGGATGCCGCGTACGGCCCCCTGAACAACATTCGGCACTTCGAATCCGTCACCGGCAAACTCGCGGCGCTGCCCGCGCACGCCACCGTCGCCACCGGCGGCACCCGGGTCGGCGATGCCGGTTTCTACCTCGCGCCGACCATCATCACCGGTGTGCGCCAGGACGATCCGATCGTGCAGGAGGAGACCTTCGGCCCGGTCGTGACCGTACAGTCCTTCGCCGACGAGGCCGAGGCGATCCAGCTCGCCAATGATGTCGACTACGGCCTGGCCTCGAGTGTGTGGACTCGGGATCACGGTGTGGTGCAGCGCGTTTCGGCCGCCCTGGACTTCGGCGCGGTCTGGGTGAACTGCCATATCCCGCTGGTGGCGGAGATGCCGCACGGCGGTTTCAAGCGTTCGGGCTACGGCAAGGATCTGTCCGCGTACGGCGTGGAGGACTACACCCGCATCAAGCACGTGATGAGCGCGCACGACTGACCGCGCGCCACACGAACCCTCGAACCTCTTTCCGCAGAAGGATTTTCAATGACCGAGATCAGCTACCGGCTCCCGCAGCAGCGGGTGCTGAACACCGCTCTGCCGGGCCCGCGCTCGCAGGAGCTGGCCGCGCGCCGCAAGGCCGCGGTCGCGGCCGGTGTGGGTTCCACCGCGCCGGTGTACGCCGCGGATGCCGACGGCGGCGTCATCGTGGACGTGGACGGTAATTCGCTCATCGATCTGGCGGCCGGTATCGCGGTCACCAACGTCGGCGCCTCGCATCCGAAAGTCGTTGCGGCGGTGCAGGAGCAGATCGAGCGGTTCGCGCACACCTGCTTCATGGTGACCCCCTACGAGACGTACATCCAGGTCTGCGAGGAACTGGCGGCGCTCACCCCGGGCGATCACGAGAAGCGCAGCGTGCTCTTCAATTCCGGTGCGGAGGCGGTGGAGAACGCCATCAAGGTGGCGCGCCTGGCCACCGGCCGCACCGCGGTGGTCGCCTTCGATCACGCGTACCACGGCCGCACCAATCTCACCATGGCGCTGACCGCGAAGAACATGCCGTACAAGGCGCATTTCGGCCCGTTCGCGCCCGAAGTGTACCGCATGCCGATGTCGTACCCGTTCCGCGATGGCGGGCTGGACGGCGTGACGGCGGCCCGCGAGGCGATCTCGCGCATCGAGAAGCAGATCGGCGCGGATCAGCTGGCCGCCATCATTATCGAGCCGATCCAGGGCGAGGGCGGATTCATCGTTCCCGCGGCGGGTTTCCTGCCGACCCTGGTCGAATGGGCGCGCGCGAACGGTGTGGTCTTCATCGCCGATGAGGTGCAGACCGGTTTCGCCCGCACCGGCGACTGGTTCGCCTGCGAGGCGGAAGGCGTTGTGCCGGACATCATCACGATGGCCAAGGGCATCGCCGGCGGTATGCCGCTCTCGGCCATCACCGGCCGCGCGGATCTGCTGGACGCCGTGCACGCGGGCGGCCTCGGCGGCACCTACGGCGGTAACCCGGTGGCCTGCGCCGCCGCGTTGGCCGCCATCGACGCCATTCGCGAGCACGATCTGCCCGCCCGCGCCCGGCATATCGGCGAGGTCGCCACCGCGCGGTTCACCGAACTCGCGCAACGGGTTCCGGCCATCGGCGAGGTGCGCGGCCGCGGCGCGATGCTGGCGCTGGAGTTCGTGCGCCCCGGCACCGTCGAGCCCGATGCCGCGCTCACCGCCGCCATCGCCAAGCGCTGCCTGGAGCAGGGCGTGATCACCCTGACCTGCGGCACCTACGGCAATGTCATTCGCCTGCTGCCCCCGCTGGTGATCAGCGACGACCTACTCGACGAGGCGCTGACGGTGCTGTGCACCGCGATCAGCGACCTCGCGGGCTGAACACCTTCAGGGAGAACGATGTTGGAGTACGACCGGATCAGCGGCCTCATCCCCACCGGTGTGTGGATCGACGGCACGTCCGCGCCCGCCGCCTCGAAAGCCACTTTCGCGGTGCGTAATCCGGCCAGCGGTGAGATCCTCACCGAGGTCGCCGACGGTAACGGCGATGATGCCGTGCGCGCGCTGGACTCGGCGGTCAAGGCCCAATCGGCTTGGGCCGCAACGGCTCCGCGTGAGCGTTCGGCGATGCTGCGCCGCGCCTGGGAGATCCTGACCGATCGCACCGAGGAAATCGCGCTGCTGATGACCTTGGAGATGGGCAAGACCCTCGCCGAGGCGCGCGGTGAAGTCGCCTACGGCGGTGAATTCCTGCGCTGGTTCAGCGAGGAGGCGGTGCGAATCGGCGGCCGCTACACCGAATCCCCCGCCGGGACCGGCCGCATTCTGGTCACCCAGCAGCCGGTCGGCCCGTGCCTGGCCATCACGCCGTGGAACTTCCCGCTGGCCATGGGTTCTCGCAAGATCGGCCCCGCACTCGCGGCCGGTTGCACGGTGATCGTGAAGCCCGCCGAGGACACCCCGCTGACCATGCTCGCGCTGGCCCAGATCTTCGCCGAGGCCGGTCTGCCGGAAGGCGTGCTGTCGGTGGTGCCGGGCAGCGATGCCGCCGCCATCACCGCGCCGCTGCTCGCGGATTCGCGCCTGCGCAAGGTGACCTTCACCGGTTCCACCCGGGTCGGCAAGCTGCTGCTGCGCCAGGCCGCCGACAATGTGCTGCGCACGTCGATGGAATTGGGCGGCAATGCCCCCTTCATCGTGTTCGAGGACGCCGATCTGGAGCAGGCGCTCGCCGGTGCCATGGCGGCCAAGATGCGCAATGGCGGTGAGGCGTGCACCGCGGCGAATCGCATCTACGTGCACAATTCGATCCGCGAGGAGTTCGCGTCGCGACTGGCCGAGAAGATCGGCGCATTGCGCGTCGGCCCCGGCCACGAGCCCGGCGTCGACACCGGCCCGCTCATCAATGAACGGCAGCGCAATTCCGTTGCCGCCCTTGTCGAGGACGCGGTCGCGGCCGGAGCGGTGGTCCGCACCGGCGGTAAGACCATCGACGGGCCGGGCTGGTTCTATCAGCCGACGGTGCTGGACGAGGTGCCGCGCACCGCCCGCATGCACCGCGAGGAGATCTTCGGCCCCGTCGCCGCCATCTACGGCTTCGATACCGAGGACGATGTCGTGGCCGCGGCCAATGACACCGAATACGGTCTGGCCGCCTACTTCTACACCCGGGATCTGGATCGGGCCCTGCGTGTGTCGAATGCCCTGGACGCCGGCATGGTCGGCGTGAACCGGGGCGTCATCTCCGATCCGGCGGCCCCGTTCGGCGGTATGAAGCAGTCCGGGCTGGGCAGCGAGGGTGGATCAGAGGGGATCCACGAATACCTCGATACCAAATACGTCGCGCTGACCCGCTGACGTCATCGGCGCCCCGGCCCCTGCGCCGGATTCGGCGCCAACCCGTTTCCCGGCGCTCACCCGCCGGGTAACGGTTCACCACCGTGGCGCGGTGGCGTTGTCTGCCAAAGGCTTTCGGCACCACCAGACCCAGTACGAGGAGCTTGGATGCTCGTGCAGAATGCCTCCGAGGCGACAGTGCCGTCGCGTGATACCACCCCCACCAGCGGGAAGGGCCTGGCCACCAATAAGGTCGGCACCTTCTCCGGTGCGATCCTGAGTATCGCGTCCATCGCGCCCGCCTACACCACCACCGCCTCCATGGGCCTGATCGTCGCGGCCGTCGGGTTGAAAATGCCCGCGCTGCTGATCGCCGGTTTCATTCCGATGTTCCTGGCGGCCTACGCATATCGCGAATTCAGTTCCGAAACCCCGGACTGCGGCGCGTCCTTCACCTGGTCCGCTCGTTCGCTCGGCCCGTACATGGGCTGGATGGCGGGCTGGGGTTCGGTGATCGCCGTCGTCATCGTGCTCGCCAATATCGCGGCCGTGGGCGCGGAGTTCCTCTACCTGTTCATCGGGCGGCTGGTGCACTCGGAATACATTGCGACACTTGGCGATAACAAGCTGATCAATATCGTGACGACGCTGGCCTTCCTGGCCGCGGCCGGGTGGGCGGCCAGTCGCGGGATCAGTTCGAGTGAGCGCGCGCAGTATGTGCTGGTCGGCTTCCAGCTGATCGTGCTGCTGCTGTTCGCCGGTATCGCACTGTCCAAGGCCATCACCGGTGACGGCCCGTCCGGCCTGAGTTTCGATATCGACTGGTTCAACCCGTTCACCGGACTCACTCTGGGCGCGTTCGCGATCGGCCTGATCGGCTCGGTCTTCATGTACTGGGGCTGGGATACCGCGCTGACCCTGGGCGAGGAATGCAAGGACCCCAAGCGCACGCCGGGTCGTGCCGGACTGCTGTCCATCCTGACCGTACTGGGCACGTATCTGCTGCTGGCGGTGGCGCTCATGTGGTACGCCGGTGTCGGCGATACCGGGATCGGCCTGGGCAGTCCGGACGCGAAGAACAATGTCTTCGGCACCCTGGCCCAGCCCGTGATGGGCGGGGCAGGTGAGCTGCTGCTGTTCCTGGCGGTGCTGGTCTCGACCATCGCCAGTCTGCAGGCCACCTTCCTGCCCGCCGCCCGTGCCATGCTGGCCATGGGCACCTTCAAGGCGCTGCCGGAGCGTTTCGCCACGGTGCATCCGGTGTATCAGGTGCCGCGTTTCGGCGCTGCCGTCGCCGCGGTGGTGGCGGGCGGTTTCTACGCGATCACCGCGTTGCTGTCCGAGCATGTGCTGCTGGATACCATTGCGGCCCTTGGCATCATGATCTGCTGGTACTACGGCATCACCGCGTTCGCGTGTGTCTGGTACTTCCGTAAGCGCTGGTTCGCCTCGGTGCGCGATTTCGTGTTCAAGCTGCTGTTCCCGCTGCTGGGCGGCTCCATGCTGCTGATCGTGTTCTGCATCTCGGTGCGCGAGAGCCTCAAGCCCGAAGTCGGCAGCGGCGCTTCGATTTTCGGTATCGGCCTGGTGTTCTACCTGGGCTTCGGGATTCTGGCGCTGGGCGCGGTGCTGATGCTGGTGCTGCGCTGGCGGCAGCCGGAGTACTTCCGCGGTAAGACGCTGCCGCGCGCGGTGTCGGGTGATCCCATGCCGGTGGTGCCGGAACCGCATTTGAGCTCGCTGTAGCGAAAACACCTCTCCCCCAGTCCACTTCGAGAAGATCCGGAGTAGTCATGAATGTCATCACCCGTCTGGAACCGCCCGTCTCGCACGCGCGGGTCGACGCCCCGGTGCGTGCGCCGCTGCGGGTGGCCCTGGTGCAGCATCGCTGGCAGGCCGACGCCGAGGCCGTGCGCGCCGAACTGAACGAGGGCATTGCCAAGGCCGCCGAATTGGGCGCCAAGGCGGTCTTCCTGCCCGAGGTGACGTTCAGCAAGTACCCGGCCTTCGAGCGCGGTGGCGCGAATCCCGGTGCGGATGCCGAGGATCTGGCCACCGGGCCGACCTTCACCTTCGCGGCGAAGGCGGCGATCGAGCACGGCGTGTTCGTGCACGCCTCGCTGTACGAGCACGCCGATCAGGGCGACGGGCTGGGCTTCAACACCGCGATCCTGGTGTCTCCCACCGGTGAACTGGTCGGGCGCACCCGCAAGCTGCACATTCCGGTGACGGACGGCTACTACGAGGACACCTACTTCCGCGCCGGTCCCGCGACCGAGGAGGCGTACCGGCCGCACAGCCATGCCGACCTCGGCGACGTCCGCATCGGCCTGCCGACCTGCTGGGACGAATGGTTCCCGGAGGTCGCCCGGATGTACTCGCTCGCCGGTGCGGACATCATCGTCTACCCGACCGCGATCGGTTCGGAGCCGTCGTTCCCGGCATTCGACACCCAGCCGCTGTGGCAGCACGTGATCGTGGGCAATGGGATCACCGCGGGCACCTTCATGATCGTGCCCAACCGGTACGGCAATGAAGGCGAAATCACCTTCTACGGTTCATCTTTCATCTCCGATCCGTACGGCCGCATTCTGGTGCAGGCGCCGCGCGACGAGTCCGCGGTGCTGGTCGCG
Source organism: Nocardia sp. NPDC058058 (assembly GCF_042885355.1). NCBI lineage: Bacteria > Bacillati > Actinomycetota > Actinomycetes > Mycobacteriales > Nocardiaceae > Nocardia > Nocardia sp. NPDC058058. The sequence goes on from NZ_JBHVSA010000002.1 coordinate 325,187, forward strand.
GATCTGGATCTGGATCAGCGCAAGGATTGGCTGACGCTGTTCCCGTTCCTGGAGACGCGTCGCCCGGACACCTACGCCCGGCTGACCGAGCCGGTCGATCGCGCGCACCCGTTCGGGAGGGCGTGATGAGTTCCGCTGGGAATCAATCGAATTGGCGGATGCCCGCCGAGCACGCACCGCATCGCCGGACCTGGATGGCGTTCCCGCCCGCCGGTTCGGAGATCACCGCGACCCCCGAGGCGGTCGACGAGGCGCGCGCGGCGTGGACCGCGGTGGCGCATGCGGTGGTCGAATTCGAGCCGGTGACCATGGTGGTCGATCCGGCCGATATCGGTGCCGCCAAACAGCAGCTCTCCGGCGCGATCGACATTCTCGAAGCGCCGCTCGATGACGCCTGGATGCGCGATATCGGGCCCACCTTCGTGCACGCCGCCGACGGTTCCGTCGCGGCCGTGGACTGGGTGTTCAATGGCTGGGGACAACAGGATTGGGCGCGCTGGGACAACGACTCGAAGATCGGCCGGGCGGTCGCCGAGGCGGCCGGGGTGCCGGTCATCGATTCACCGCTGGTGAACGAGGGCGGCGGTATCCAGGTCGACGGTGCGGGCACGGTCATCCTGACCGAGACCGTACAGCTGGACCCCTTCCGTAATCCCGGCCTGACCCGGGCGGATGTTGAGGCCGAACTGCGGCGCACCATCGGCATCGATACCGCGATCTGGCTGCAGCGCGGGCTTTGGCGGGATTCGCAGCGCTTCGGCACCCGCGGGCACGCCGATATCGTCGCGGCGCTGCCGTCGCCGGGTGTGGTGCTGGTGCACGATCAGCGCGATCCCGAGCACCCCGATCATGAGCTGAGCCGTGAACTCATGAAGCAGTTCGCCGCCGAGACCTCTTCCACCGGAACGCCTTTCGAGGTGATCCCGGTGCCCGCCCCGCGCACGCTGCGGGATGAGGAGGGCTTCGTGGACTACAGCTATATCAACCATTACGTCTGCGATGGCGCGGTCATCCTCTGCGGGTTCGACGACCCGAACGATGCCGAGGCCGCCGAGATCATGGCCCGGGTGTACCCGGGCCGCACCATTGTGACCGTGGACGCCCGGGAGATCTTCGCCCGCGGCGGCGGCATCCACTGCATCACCCAGAACGAGCCGCTTCCGGCTCGCTGACCAGCGCCGAGGTCAGCAGGTGATCCGGCCCGCGCACGCCGAAGTGGCGAATGAGGGGCGGGCCGGCTCACCGAAACGGCGCGGGCACAATCGTGACCGCGCGCACATACTGAAGTAGCAACCTTCGGGTTATCCGAAGTTTCCGAATGTATCGGTAAGGAGCTCTCGTGGCTGTCATCACTCGTGACGTCGTGATCGTCGGTGCCGGGCCGTCCGGTCTGACGGCCGCCGCCGAACTGCGCAAGGCCGGTCTGTCGGTGGCCGTGCTGGAAGCCCGCGATCGGGTCGGCGGCCGGACCTGGACCGGTGATATCGAAGGCGCGATGATCGAGATCGGCGGCCAGTGGCTGTCCCCGCACCACACCGCCGCGCTGGCGCTGGTCGAGGAACTGGGTCTGCGGACCTTCTCGCGCTACCGCGACGGCGAATCGGTGTACCTCGCGGCCGATGGCACCCGGCAGCAGTTCACCGGTGACGTGTTCCCCGCCCCCGCCGAGACCGCGGCCGAGATTGATCGGCTCATCGCCCTGCTGGACGGCCTCGCCGCCGAGGTCGGTGCGTGGGAGCCGTGGGCGCATCCGCAAGCGGCGGAACTGGATTCGGTGCCGTTCAGCATGTGGCTGGAGCGCCAGTCCGATAACGAGTACGCCCGCGAGACCGTCTCGTTCTTCGTCGCCGGCGCCATGCTGACCAAGCCCGCGCACACCTTCTCCACCCTGCAGGCGCTGCATATGGCCGCCGCGCAGGGCTCCTACACCGCGCTGGCCACCGACACCTTCATGCTCGACAAGCGCGTTATCGGTGGCATGCAACAGGTTTCGCAACGCCTGGCCGCCTCGCTGGGCGCCGATGTGCACCTGGGCGCGCCGGTGCGCAAGATCGGGTGGTCCGATGCGGGCGTCACCGTTTTCGCCGACGGCGATCTCGAGGTGCGCGCGAGCCGCGTGGTGCTGGCCGTGCCGCCCACCCAGTACGCGGGCATCAGCTTCGATCCCCCGCTGCCGCGCCGCCGCCACCAGATGTACCAGCACATGTCCTTCGGCTTCGTGGTCAAGGTGCACGCGGTGTACGAGACCCCGTTCTGGCGCGAAAAGGGCCTGTCCGGAACCGGTTTCAGCGATACCGACATGGTCTCCGAGGTCTACGACAACACCAACCACGGCGTCGACAACGGCGCGATGGTCGGCTTCATCGCGCACGAACAGGCCGACGCCTACTTCGCCATGGGCCCCGCCGAGCGCAAGGCCGCCGCCCTGGACTGCCTGGTCCGCTACCTCGGCCCCGAAGCAGCCAACCCGGTCGTCTTCTACGAATCCGACTGGGGCAGTGAGGAATGGACCCGCGGCGCCTACGGCGTCAGCTTCGACTTCGGCGGCATGACCCGCTACGGCCACGACCACCGCGACCCCATCGGCCCCATGCACTTCGCCTGTTCGGACCTCGCCGGCCACGGCTTCCAGCACGTCGACGGCGCGGTCCGCATGGGCCAGCGCGTGGCGGCAGCCATTGTCGCCGAGCGCAGTCTGGTCTGAGTTCGGCACAGCACCCCTCCGGCCGCCCGATGGTCTCATCGGGCGGCCGGTGCTAGGTTCGTGCGAGTTGTACGGATCGGGAGGGAACCACCGCCGACGCGGTGTGGGGGGATTATGCGGTTCAGGTCGGGTCGATTCGCCGTTGCCGCATTGGGTGCGGTGCTGCTGGTCAGCGGTTGCGGTGGCAATTCGGATGACGGTGTCGATTACGGCTCGTATCCCACGCATCGGATCAGTGGTGATTTCGATCAGCGACCCAGCCGGGCGAGGGGGATTCTCGCGGAATCACTGCGCCTCGGCGAGCGCATCGTGCTCGGCAACGAGGTCGATCCGGATCTCACGGCGGGGCGTGGAGGCGGGGTGCTGGTGGACAGCACCGGTATCGACGACAGCACTCTGTCCGGGCCGCAACGGGCAGCGCTCAAGGGGTATTCGATTCTCGGTGGGTACAGCGCGCTGTCGGGGAACAAGCCGTTCGATCCGGCGGAGACCTCGAAGAAGTTCCTGGCCGTCTCGCTGCTCGCCTTTCCCGATGAGCAGACGGCCGCGGCGGCGGCCCGCGATATGGAGCACGCGGATTTCCTGATCAATCCCGACAATGTTCCGGTCGTCCTGGACGCCTATCCGGCCGCCATCAATCATTGGCGGCCCGGGGTGCCGACGCTGGGCAGTTGGATCTCCTGGAAATCGGTCGTCATCCGGGTGTTCGCCGAACTCCCGGAGCCGGATTTCGGCAAGCTCGCCCAGCAGGTCACCAAGGCCCTGCAATTGCAGTTGGCGGCGCTCGAAAGATTCACTCCCACAGCGGCATCGGATCTGCCGAACCTACGTCTGGATCCGGACGGCCTACTGCCGCGTTTGGTCAAGACCGATGACTACACCCCGGATGAGCACACCTTCGCCGTCTACAGCACGCGCGCGTTCGCCGCGGCCTCCGCCAAACCCGCGGCGGATTTCGAGGCGAACAGTTCCCGGGGCCTGACCTCGATCGCGGTGTCCTACAACAAGATGCTGTACCGGCTGCGCGATAACACCGCTGCCATCGAGTTCACCCGGCACTTCATCGAGGCTACGCAAACGGACTTCACCCCGATGAAAGGTGTGGCGGAAAGGGATTCGATCAGCTGTGCGCAATTGAAGGAACCGAATCCGCGGTCGCCCGACGCGTCCAGGTACCGCTGTCTGATCACCCGCGGCGAATACGTGGCCAAGGTCTTCAGCAACACCGATATCGATGTGCGCCGATTGGCGGCAGCCGAGGACTCGATCCTGTCGGATCCACAGTGAGACGGCGCATGTCCTTATTCGCGAAAGCACCATCCGCACGAGCACTATTCGCAGGAGGCTCGCGATGAAGCCGCTCATGCCGCAGGATCCGCAATGGCTCGGTGAGAATCGATTGCTCACGGTGATCGGCCAGGGCGGGATGGGCCGGGTGTTCCTGGGCCGTACGCCGACCGGAAGGCTGGTGGCGGTCAAACAGATTCACCGGCATCTGGCCGGTGATCCCGAGTTCCGGGCACGGTTCGAGCGCGAGGTGCAGGCCGGGCGGATGATCACCGGCGCGTACACCGCCGCGGTGGTCGACAACAGCGCCGATCCGGAGAATCCCTGGCTGGCAACGGAGTACATCGCCGCCCCGGATCTGGGAGCCGTGATCGAGGAGGAGGGGCCGCTGCATCTGGGCGGGCTGCGGCTGCTGGCGGCGGGGCTGGCCTCGGCGCTGATGGAGATCCACCGCGCCGGTCTGGTGCACCGAGACCTCAAGCCCGGCAATGTCTTGCTGACGCCCGAGGGGCCCAGGGTGATCGATCTGGGCATCTCCCGGGTGGAGCAGCCCGACGGGCAGTTGACCATGACCGGCCAGCTCATCGGCTCTCCGGGCTACACCTCACCGGAGCAGTCCGAGGGCCGCCCGGTCTCCCCGGCCACCGACGTGTTCTCCCTCGGAGCCGTATTGACCTTCGCGGCAACGGGTTCGGGCCCCTTCCCGGGTACGTCGACGCCGCAGATCCTCTATGCCATCGCGCATTCGGCTCCCGACACCGCGGGTGTGCCGGTCTCGCTGCGCGGGCTGGTCGACGCGTGCCTGGCGAAGGATCCCGCGCAACGCCCCACCGTCGAGGAGGTGCTCACGGCCACCGCCGCCATCACCGCGGAACCGGCGTGGCCGGAGCCGGTGCGCGAGCGGATCGGCGCTCACCGCGCCGATTCGGAATGGTGGGCGCGAACAGCGGAGAAGCAGTCGAAGTATCAGGATCAATTGGCGGACATACAGACTCGCCGCCGCGAGCTGCTGCGGTGGCTGGCAGCCGGTGCGGCGGCGGTGCTGATGCTCGCCGGATGCGGTGTGGCGGCGAGCCGATGGGCGGGCACGAGCGGGCACCCGGAGCCCATGAATGATCCGTCGCTGGCGCTCACCGCGACCGAATTGCGCACGCTGGACGGCTGCAAACTGCTCGACATGACCTTGTCCGGCAAGTTCGGCACCCGCAAGACCGATCCGGAGCGGAACATCTTCGGCGACTGTTCGCTACCGCTGGCCGATGCGTCGAACAAGAACATGACGTTCACACTGCAAGTGGGAGCGCCCCTTTCCGAAACTCTCGTTCCGTCGGAGAACACCGGCCACACCGTGGGCTGGACCCCGATCTTCGGCGGTAAGGCCTCATACAACATCTGCGACCGGTCGGTGATCACCCAGAGTGGCGGGCAGGTCGCGCTGAAGCTCACCGCGCAGGGTCCGAATGGCGATCAGTGCGATATCGCCGAGCGCGCTCTGGTCGCGGTGGTCCGGCAATTGACGGTGTTCGCACCGTTGCGCGCACTGCCGCAGGAATCGCTGCTGCGGCTCGACCCCTGCGCGGTGCTCGATATCGACAAGAGTCGCAACATAACCGGCGATCCGGGTAAACGAAGCGCCATACCGCACGAGTGCACGATCAGTGGCGACACGGCGGCCGTGCGCCTCGCGCTGGTGGAGACGACCCGGCCCGACAGCAGTATGGAGAAGACGCAACTGGATCGGTACACCGTGTACCGCTCGGCCGTGGATTCGGTGTGCACCCTCGCGTACATGGCGCGCCCGACCTCGGGGAAGCTGGCCGAGGTGGCCAGCGTGTCGGTCTCGGACCGTTCGGGGCAGGTCGACAAATGCGCCAGGGCACAGGACCTGCTGACCGATGTCATCGCCAAACTGCCGAAATCATGACGGTACAACCGCTTACGCCCGATGAGCCGCGGACGATCGGCCGGTACCGGGTGCTCGGGGTGCTCGGCTCGGGCGGTATGGGCCGGGTACTGCTCGGGGCCGGACCGGACGGACGACTATTGGCGATCAAGCAGGTGCACGCACATCTGCTGAATCAGCGTGGTTACCGCGCCCGGTTCCAGCGAGAGGTGTCGGCCGGCACGCGGGTGTCGGGCGCGTTCACCGCACCGGTGGTCGATTTCGATGTGGACGGTGAGACACCCTGGTTGGCTTCCGTTTTCGTTATCGGCGTGCCATTGAACCGGGCTATCGAGCAATACGGCCCGCTGCCGGTTCCGGCGGTGCGCGCACTGGCCGCGGGGCTCGCGGTGGCGCTGGCCGATATTCATCGCGCCGGACTGGTGCACCGGGATCTCAAGCCCGCCAATGTACTACTGACCGCCGATGGCCCGCGCGTCATCGATTTCGGTATCGCGTACATGACCGAGAATCCCGGCGGGCTCACCGAAACCGGGTCCACGCTGGGCTCGCCCGCGTTCATGTCACCGGAACAGACACTGGGCGAACCGGTTACGGCGGCGAGCGATATGTTCTCCCTGGGTTCGGTGCTGGCCACGGCGGCATCCGGAAACAATCCGTTCCAGGCCGCATCGCTGGCCTACACCCTGTTCCAAATCGCGCACGGCGCCGCGGATCTGGATGCGGTTCCGGCGGAACTGCGATCGCTCATCGAGCCCTGTCTTGACAAGGATCCGAACCACCGGCCGACCCCGGCTCAACTGCTGGCGTGGTTGGGCCGACAGCCCGAGGGTCCGGCGCCGTGGCCGGATACGATCCGGGACGCGATCGAGCGCCAGGAACGGGAGTTCGCGGGCATCGCGAGCGATCCGAACGCGACCTTGGTGGCCTCGCGGACTTCCCGGTCCGCCGGTCGGTCGCGGGCGGGCGGCGCATCGGGTTATCGGCGGAAGGTGACCTGGCTCGGCGTTGCCGCGCTGCTGGCGGTGGTCGCGCTCGTCGCGGGCGTACTCACCTGGAAGCATTCGCAAAGTTCCGCACAGGCGCGGCCGGGGGCCGATACGACGCTATCCACATTGCGTGCGGCCGACGTATGCGCGTGGGTGCGACAGGCACTGAGCGGATCGGTCCCGGCGGGGTCCGGCTGGGACACCGATCCCGGGAACTGGACGATGGGCTCCACCTATATCTGGGGTTGCAATGCCAGGTCCGGCGCGCAGCGCATGACCGTGCAGGCGGGCGAGACGACCGCGCCGATCCGGGACATCGTAGGAAAGGTCGACGGTTTCACGCTGCTCGGGACCGAGGGCTCGGGCAATGTGGGCTGCGATCGGGCTGTCGATCTCGCTGAGGACCAACAAATTTGGGGCATTACCGTCAATCTGGCCAATGCACCGAACTGCGACTTCGCCACCCATCTGATCGAGCGGCTGCTCGCCACCCGTGCCACGGCCCCCGAACGCTCCGATACCGCATCTCTGGCCGGGGTAGACGTATGCGGGGTCATCCCGCGCACGGCATTGGACACCGCAATCGGCCCGCTGTCGCAGACGCCGCCGGTGGCCACCGCACACAGCTGCCACTGGGAAGGCTCCGCGACACTGGAAGTCAGCATGCGGGCGGTGGACATGGCATCCATGCGCCTGGACGCCGGTGTCGAACTGGCGAACGGTAAGACCGCTTTTCCTCAAATGTCCAGTCTCACTTCGACTTGCGAGTTCGTGTACTCCCACCGCACCGTGGCAGACCTCCAGGAGATCGTGGATGTCCGGATCGACGGGGCGAAGGGCGGGCGCGAACAGTACTGCGACACAGTGAAATCCATACTGAACGCCCTCATAGGACAACTGCCCAAGGCAAATTGACCATCGCCTCCGAATGCGGTCCGGGCCACCCTCGGACCCGGACCGCCGGAGCACGCTTACCAGGCGGGCAGTCGACGCCGTCCGGCGAGCACATCGCGCACGAGATCGTCGTAGGCATCCGACAATTCGGCTAGATGGTGCCAAGCGCCGTGCAGCATTTCGTCGTTCGCGTCAAGGGTCATCAACGCGTGGTGCGCGCGAATGGACGCCTCCGCCAATCGATCTATGACCGATCCGACCGTTTCGGTGTGCAGGGTCGCACCCAGCCGGTGCTGGGGAATGGACCGCACGATCCAATCATCGATCGCCATCACCAATTCGATTCGGCGACGCTTGTTTTCGATGATTGCGGTGGGATCGGTCTCGGCGCCGATACCACCCCTGCCGACTATGCGCCGCTCATGCAGCACCGCGAGATCATGGGCGAACCACAGCAGGGGTCCGCCGATCACGCGGTGACCGCGGCAGGCGCGTAAAAGTAGATCGGAGGTCGGCAATAGGCCGCTCGTGAGGGCATGCGTGTCTACGTCCGCATATTGATCGGACATATCAGGCAAAGCCACAACGACCGTATTTGATGTCTCCGAACCAGCCACGTTGCCTCACGTTCATCGACGTACAACACCGCATTCAGGACGTTCATTACAATAAACCTCAGAATGTGCCTGTCAAGCCTTACACGGCGATTCGGCACCCGGAGTAGACTTCGGGGCCTTGAAGCAACAACCGAGGAGCGAGATGGCGGACGGTCCGAGATACCAACGGATCGCAGACCTCCTCCGCGAGGAGATCCGCGCCGGCAAGTGGAAACCGGGCGATCGACTACCCAGCCATAACGAGCTGGCTGATCAGATGCAAGTCTCGATCACCACCGCTCGCAACGCGATTCAGCTCCTGGTTGCCGAAAACCTGGTCTACACGGCGACTTCCAGGGGCACCATCGTACGCAGTCAAGAGGTGCTGGAATCGGTTGTCACCAACCACATTCGGCCGGACCGGCCGCGTGCGGCCCACGATATCTTCGTGGAGATCGCGCGCGCGGCGGGTCGCGAGCCGTCCAAGCAGTTCAGCGCGCGGATGGAACCGGCCAGTCCGGACGTCGCGCATTGGCTGGGGGTGCAACGGGATTCGTGGGTGGTCTCGCGCACCGTCATGCAGTACCTGGACAACGAACCGTGGTCCTGGGAGGTGAGCTTCTACCCTCGCGATCTCGCCGAGGCCACCGGTATCGACCATCCGTACGACATACCGGAAGGTACGACACGCCGACTCGCCGAGCGTGGTTTCGCCGAAACCGCGCATCGGGATACCGTCGTCGCGCGCCCGGCCACCGCTGAGGAGGCCGCCGTGCTCGGCGTCGGTCCAGGCACCATCCTGCTGGACCACCTGCGCATAGGCGCGAACCACGAACGCATCACGCGTGTCACCCGCCATCGTTCGACGGCGGCCCGCAACCGTCTGGCATACGAGCTGGGCGACGACCCAGGTACGGACATCATTCGCAAAACACTCGGCGCCCCACCGCCGCCCGGTAACTCCCACTCCTTCGAGAGCTCGCTCCTACCCGGCTCGTCATGACCCCACACCTACGCCCGGCCCGCCACACCGATATCGGAACCATCACCCGGTTCCGGCTCCAACGCACCAGCTGGCTGGCCGCCCGCGGTAGCGATCAATGGACCCGGGCCGGTCGCGGCCTGCCCATCGAGACCTTCGTCCGCTCGGTGGCACGCGCGGTCGACAACGGCGAGACCTGGATGGCCGAGATCGAGGGCGAGCCCGCGGGCACCATCACGGTCAACGACCGCGCCGACGAGGGTCTGTGGTCCCCCGGCGAAATAGCCGAGGCCGTCATCGTGCACTACATGATCGTCGACCTCCGCTTCGCCGGTCACCGCATCGGCCACGCCCTGCTGGAAAAGGCGGCTCACCTTGCCGCCCAAGCCAATCGGGACTGGGTCCGCCTCGACGCCTGGACCACCAACGCCGACCTGCACGCCTACTACATCCGCGCCGGCTTCCGCCAAGCCCGCTTCGCCGGCCCCGAAGCCACCGGCCCCTCCGGCGCCCTCTTCGAACGCCCCACCACCAGCTGGCTCTCCACCCGCAGCCTTCCCGAGTCCCTCCCCGCCACTCCGCAACTGCATGTCGGATAGGGAGGGGACGACGGCGCTCAGCGGTGCAGCTTCGCGGACACCGTGCCGGCCAGGTCCACCGCGATCGCGCAGGCATCGTCGGCCGCGCCTTTGTCCTTCCCCTTACCTTTGTCTTTTCCTGTCACGCTGAGTTTGGCGTGACCGAATCCGGTGGGCCACAACACCGCACAATTCGACGAGCTGAAGTTGAGTTGCTGCCCGTCGATCGCGCCCGCGATCCGGATAGGCTCATATTTCGGCTGACTGACAGCGGGTATGCCCGAGGTGAGCAGATCGATGGCGACCCCGATGCCGTCGGCGCCCTTGGGCTCCCAGGTACAGGACTTGCCGTGGTCGGACGTGTACCGCTTCGGCGTCTGCGCGTCGATACGCGACTCCTCGGTCAGCAGGCGACACGGATCCTGCAGTTCGGCAACGGCATTCGTGGTGCCGGGCATGCCCGGAGATGATGTCCGCCCACTCTTTTCGACGGCGTAGACCACCGCCACCACGATGAGAAGGCAGGCGACAACAGCGCCGAGGGCCTTCCACGCGACATTTCGCTGCCCAGGCGACGCACCGAGAACCTCGGTGACATCCGCTGCGCGGATCGCGTCGACGCGTGCACCGGGATGGCTGTACGACCTCACTGTCGCAGTCCCGAGCGCCGCTGCCGCGGCGGCGATGAATTCCGCACAGCTGGGATAGCGGTCGGCCGGGGATTTCGCGAGGACCCGGGTCAGGACATCGTCGAGGGCGCGAGGCAGGTCGGGGCGAACGGTGGTGACACGGGGTACCGGATCATTGATGTGGGCCATCATCACATTGAGGGGTTGGGTTGCGGGGTAGGGGTTTTGGCCGGTGATCAGGCGGTAGAAGGAACAGCCGAGACTGTAGATGTCACTGCGGGGGTCGAGGGCGTGGCCGGAGAGCTGTTCCGGGGATGCGTAGGCGAGGGTGGCCAGAAAAGTGCCGGTCTTGGTCAGTTGGGTTGCGTCCTCGGTGGGCTTGGCTATGCCGAAATCGGCCAGCAGGACACGCTCTTCGCCAGGCGTGGCGGATGTCAGCAAGAAGTTGGCGGGCTTGATGTCTCGGTGCAGCAGGCCTGCGCCGTGGGCGTGGTCCAGTCCCTTGCCGATCTCGGTGATGATGTGCAGCACTCGATCGGGGGTCATGGTGGCGGGTTCACGAGCCAGCGCGCTGTCGGCGTCGGTGCCGTTGACGTATTGCAGGGCGATCCACAGGCAGCCCCGGTCTTCGCCCTTGTTCAGAACCGAGACGATGTTCGGATGGTCCAGCGCGGCTGCGATATTCGCTTCGCGTTCGAAGCGGGCGCGGTATTCGGGGTCGGCGGCGAGGTGGGGCCAGAGGACCTTGAGAGCGTCGTGGCGCGGGAGGGCGGGGTGGCGGGCGAGGTAGACGGTGCCCATGCCGCCGCTGCCGAGCTGGCGTTCGAGGAGGTAGCCGCCGAGGGTGGTGCCTGGGCCTGGAATCACTTGTCTGCCTTCATGTTCGGAGGCTAAGTGCCGGGGAGGTTGGATAGTTGGATGAGATCCGGTGTGGTGCGGCGGGTTACGAAGATGGCTCGGCCCGGGGGTAGCGGCATTGGGCGGGTATCGGCGATGACTCTGCCCTCGTCGCGGGAGCCCGACATCAGGAGGACGGCGGGGGCGGTGGTGTGCAGGGCGGCCAGGAATGGGTCGGTGGTGAAGGCATCGCGCACACGCGACATGCGGCGGGTGAGGATCAGGTGGAAGCCGAGATGCTGTGCTTCCCGGAGCAATTCGATGAGGGGCGCGAAGGGGCTGGCGGAGCCCGGGCGGGTCACTCGTTCATAGTCGTCCACGAGGAGGAAGATCTCCGGACCTGTCCACCAGTCCCGTTCGCGGATCTGCCGCGGGGTGAGGTCGGGGCCGGGGAGACGCTTGGCGAGGTAGTCGGCCAGGTCCCGCATCAGGGTGGTGGTGGAATCGTGCTTGGTGGCGTATCCGGCCAGATATTCGCTGGGGACCGCGCCCAGCAGCGTGCGGCAGGGGTCGACGACCAAGATCTGCGCCCACTCCGGCCCGGTGAAGTCGGTGATGCCGCGAATAATGTTGCGCAGCACCGTGGTCTTGCCGCATTCGGTGTCACCGAGGATCAGCAGATGGGGATCGATGTCGAAATCCACCGCCTGCGGCTGCAATTCGGATTCGGTGATGCCGAGCACCACTCTGGTGGCGCCCTGGCTGATCCCGTGCGACTCTGCCCGGCGCAGCACTTCCGCGCGGGTGATATCGGTTGGCAGCAGCCGAATTTCGGGTGCTCGGGATGCGCCCCGTGACTCGACGGCGGCGGGCTCGCCGAACAGCGGTTCGACCACGAGCATCGGACGCACCAAACGATCCGAGGGAAAGTCGGGCGACATATCGATCTCGGTCTTGATCACGTCATGCAGAAGGGGCCGAATCTGGAACCTCTTGGAGGCGACCAGAATGAGGTGGATGCCGTACGCCAGGCCCTCGTGTCCGAGCACATTGACGCTGTGTACCAGGTCCTCGAACTCCTCGGTCAGCACCATCCAGTGGTCGACGACGAGAAAGACATCTCCGTATCCGTCCCGCAGCTCCGGATCATTGATCGCCCCGGCCGCACGGGCGCTGTGCTGCCAGTCCCGGAACTCCGCGATATCCCGGATTCCCAGCCGGGCGAAACTCTCCTGACGCCGACGCAGCAGTGCCGCGAGCTCGAGAACGATGCGCCGCACCAGTTCATCGTCACGTTTACCGGCGATCGCCCCGACGTGCGGCAGCGTGGCGAGGTCCGCCAGCCTGCGCCCGATATCGATGAAGTAGAACTGCACCTGTTCGGGCGTGTGCAGCACCGCGATCCCATTGATCAGCTCGTGCAGCACGGCCCGCTGATCGGCGTCCGGCCCGCCGATCAGCATCACATGGCCGCGTTCACCCGACAGGTCGACCCGCAGCACCTCGACTTCCGGCAATTACAGCCCCGGCAGATCGCAGAACTGGATCATCTCCTGGCCGCGGCTGCGCGAGGCCAGGATGCCGCGGCCCGGAGGCAATTTCATCGGGCGCAGTTCGCCGATGATCTTGCCTTCATCACGCGGGCCGGACATCAGCACCGCGTCCACCGACATGTTCTTCATGGCACCCAGGACACCGTCGTAGAGGGCGCGGGAAACACCGCCCATGCGGCGGGTGACGATGACGTGCATGCCGATATCTCGTGCCTGCGGGAGGTATTCCACCAGCGGGGCAAGGGGATTCATCATGCCGCTGGTGGCGACCATGTCGTAGTCGTCGATGATGATGTAGATCTCCGGACCACTCCACCAGCTGCGTTCGCGCAGCTGCTGCGGGGTGATGTCGGAGCCCGGGATGCGCTTGCCGAGGTAGTTGACGACCTCCTGGATCATCGGCCCGCAGGTCTGCGAGGAAGTCGAATAGCCCGCCAGCTGATCGCCTTCCAGCGCACCGAGCAGGGTGCGGCGGTAGTCGATGAGGATGACGCGGGCCTGTTCGGCATTGGAGCTCTCGGCGATGCCGTGGATGATGTTGCGCAGCGCGGTGGTCTTGCCGCTCTCCACGTCGGCGAAGATCATCAGGTGCGGGTCGGCACTGAAATCCAGTGCCAGGGGCTGCAATTCGGATTCGCCGAGCCCGACGACGACCTTGGTCGGACTCTGCTGGATACCGTGCGCGTGCGCGAGCCGCAGTACCTGCTCGCGCGGCACGCTCATCGGCAGCATGCGCACCTCGGGTGCGCGGCGATCGCCGTACAGCGCGGCCATCTGTTCCTTGGCCGCGCCCACACCCTCGGGCAGCGTGGTCGGATCGGTATCGGAGTCCAAGCGCGGCAACGCGATCAGCAGATGCAGCGGATCGGCGGTGAGACCGCGCCCGGGCTGGTTCACCGGAACGTTCACCGCGACCCGTCGTCCCATTTCCGAATCCGACGGATCGCCGAGCCGCAATTCGATGCGGGTGCCGATCATATCCTTCATATTGGGCCGGATCTCGGCCCAGCGGTTGGCGCTCACGATGACGTGGATACCGTAGGAAAGACCCTGCGCCGCAAGGGCGCTCACCGATCCTTCGAGCGTGTCGAAGTCATCGCGGAACTGCTGCCAGCCGTCGACGACCAGGAAGACGTCACCGAACTTGTCGGCGAGAATCGGATCGTCCATGGCCCCTGCCGCGAGCGCGGCGTGCTTGCGCCGCCGGAACTCGGCCATCGATTCGATGCCCAGTTGCGCGAAGCGCTCCTCGCGCTGATGCAGCAGGGTGATGAGCTCGGAAATGGTGCGGCGCAACCGATCCACGTCGAGCTTGCTGGCGACCGAGCCCACATGCGGAATACCAGCCATACTGCCGAGACTGCCGCCACCGAGGTCGATGCAGTAGAACTGCATCTGCTCGGGGGTGTGCGTGGCCGCCGCGGCCATGATGATGGTGCGCAGCGCGGTGGACTTACCGGCGAGCTTGCCGCCGACGACCGCGACATTGCCCTGCGCGCCGGACAGGCTGATGGTGAGCACATCACGCCGCTGCTCGTACGGCTTGTCGATGATGCCGATGGGCATCCACAGCTGTCCGTGCCGGTTGACCGGCGAACTCCACTCGGGATCGGGCAGCAGCATATCGACGGTCGGCGATTCGTCCAGCGGCGGCAGCCACACCTCGTGCGCCGGACGGCCGTGTCCGGTAAGGCGTTTCACCACGACCTGGAGCAGGGTGTCGGGAATGCCCTCGTCCGCGGGCGGAGGCGGCGGCAGCAGATCCAGCGGATCGAGCGGATTCTCCGGTTCGGGCAGCGCGAGCATTTCCACCGGCCCGGCGGTGAATTCGCGCGGCGGCGCTTCGGCCACGGCCCGCCCGTCCAACTGCCGCGAGGCGCGCGGCGCGACATACGGCCCGGAGACATAGGTGGCGTTGAACCGCAATGGATCCGACGCGTCACTCTTGAGGTAACCCGAGCCCGGAATACCCGGCAGGTGGTAGGCATCGGTGATACCGAGCACCGCGCGAGATTCGTTGGCGGAGAACGTACGCAGACCGATGCGGTAGGAAAGGTGCGAGTCGAGCCCGCGCATCTTGTTCTCTTCGAGTCGCTGCGAGGCCAGCAGCAGATGCACGTGCAGCGACCGGCCGAGTCGGCCGATCATGACGAACAGATCCGCGAAATCCGGCTTCTGCGACAGCAATTCGGAGAACTCGTCGATGACCACGAACAAAGCGGGTAGCGGATCCAATGGCACACCCGCCGCGCGCGCCTTCTCGTAATCGGTGACATTGGCGAAATTGCCCGCCGTGCGCAGCAATTCCTGTCGCCGGTTCATCTCACCGGCGAGCGCGTCGCGCATACGGTCGACGAGCGAGAGCTCTTCCTCGAGGTTGGTGATGACCGCCGCGACATGCGGCAGCGGATCCATACCCAGGAAGGTCGCACCACCCTTGAAGTCGACCAGCACCAGGTTCAGCTGATCGGGTGAATGCGTGGCCACCATCGAAAGCAGCAGGGTGCGAAGGAATTCCGACTTACCGGAACCGGTCGCGCCGATGCAGAGCCCGTGCGGCCCCATACCGTTCTCGGCGGATTCCTTGATGTCGATCTCGACGGGCGTGCCGTCGGGCGTGATGCCGATCGGCACGCGCAGGCGTTCGCGCCCGTAGCGCGGCCGCCACACCTTGGCCGGATCGATCTGCGCCGCGTCCGGAATCTTCAGCAGCGCCATCAGACCGGGATCGGCGGTGGAGGTGTTGTCCCCCAGGCTCACGATCTGCGCGGCGGTGGCAACGCGGAACCGCGCCAGACTGCGCGAGAATGCCTCGGCCTCGGCCAAAGTCACGTTATCGGCGGTGGCGAACTTCTCGGTGCCCGCGGCGCTCTTGGCGAAGACGTCCCCGCCCGAGGCCACCAGCTGCAATCCGCGCCGCGCGGCCAGCGAGTTCTCCGCCGCGCTCAAATCGATGACGGTGACCGCGTCCAAACCGGATTCGCTGATCAGCCGTTCGGAACCACTCACATAACCGTCGTCGACGATCACGACGAAGTGCAGACGCCCCTGTGTCGGTTGCGGATTGCGCATGAACCGCCCGCGCTCGAGCAGATCATCGGCCAGCGCGGTCTCGAACTCCCCGAGCGAGCGATACATCATGCGCGCCGCGCCCATACCGTCGCGCTGGGTCGGATGCTGAAGCTGCGGAAGCCATTTCGCCCACGCCCAGGTCTCGGAATGCGGATCGGCGCAGACGATCGCGACCGCGACGTGATCGGGTCCGTGGAAGGCGCACAGCTCGATGAGCATGGCCCACACCAGCCTGCGCGCGTCCTCGGCCGGTCCCTCGACATTGATGGCCGGAAAGGCGCGCAGCGACACAGCGGTCGGCAGCTGATGCACCACCGAATGCGTGCGCACGAACCGCCGCAGCGCGACGGTGGACACCGGCTCCAGATCCTCCAGCGGCCCGGTCTCGGGTCGCGCGAGTTTGGCCGCGAGCCGGTGGGTTCCGATGCCGACCCGCACATGCCCGAAATCGGGATCGTTGGGCCGCCGCTCCCACATGCGCCGGGTGCCGACGACCGAATGCAGATCCGCGGGCTCGGGATGACTCCAGACCAGCGTCTCCAACTGCTTGAGCGCGGTGCGCCGCACTTCGCGCCGGGTCTGGTCGAGGTACCGGAAGTAGTCCTTGCGTTCCTCATTGAGCTCGCCCGCGCTCTTGGCGCCGCTGCGCTGCCCCATGAACATGCCCGCCATCGACATGATCATCATCATCGGGAACATCATCATCATGGGGTTGGTCAGAATCGACCGCCCCATCATCGCCATCATGGCGATCATGCCGACCATGGCGACGACCATGACCACCGGCATCAGCTTGCTGAGCAGGTTGCCGGGCACCGCGCGCGGAATCTCCGGCGGCGGCGTGAGCGCCATCTCACCGCCGGGCGCGCGCGGCGGCGCGATACGCGGTCTGCGGACGAAACCTTCTGTAGCCATGAGTGTTTCTCCGGTCGTCTAAGAATCGAGGTCGGGCAGCTCGTCGTCGCGGCGGGCGCGCCGGAATGGAATCGACAGTGCGAGACCGATTCCCAGCGCGGCGAGACAGACGATGGACCCGATGACGGCGACCAGACGCGGCAAAGCGTCCGGCCCGGCGGGCTTTTCGAGCGGGGCGATGGCGAGCGGTTTATCGGCGCCGACATTGACCGCCTGCGCGGGCAGCTGCGCGGTGAGCGCGGCGAGCGGATCGATGAGGCCGTAGCCGACGCGGTCGTCGCGTCCGGTCGGCCCACCCGGATTGTGCGCGGTGCGGGTGATCCGGTTCATGACTTCCTGCGCGGTCATATCCGGGTACTCGGCACGGACCAGCGCGGCCAGTCCGGCGACATACGGTGCGGCGAAACTGGTTCCGTTGAGCAGGTTCGGCTTGCCGTCCTGGCCGTACCCGGTGGCGTCGACGAGTCCGGTGGCGCCGGGCTTGTTGTCCAGTGACACGATCGAAGTCCCGACCGCGGATACGCCGACCCACGGGCCGTGCATCGAGGAGTCGGCCGGACTGCCGTCCTTGGTGACCGAGGCGACGCTCAGCACATAGGGACTGAACCAGGCCGGGCTGACCACGGTGCTCACATTCTTCCAACCGGCGGTGGCATTCTGCCCACATCCGCTGGAGGAGTCCACATTTCCGGCGGCGGCCACCACGACGACATTGCGGTCGTAGGCGTACTTCACCGCCGCGCCCACCGCAGCGTCCTCGGGCGTCGCGGTAGCGGTGGAACAGGCTGCCAGCGACATATTGATAACCTGCGCGCCCATATTCACCGCACGCACGATGGAGGCGGCCAGCGTCCGCATATTGCCGTAACCGGAACCGTGGATCTTGCCCGGCTCATCGCCACCGGACGCGTTCTTGGCCTTGTAGTACTCGCTGTTCTGCCGGATGGCGAGAATTTCGGCATCGGGCGCGACACCGACGAAGGCGTCATCCGAACTCGGCCGCGCGGCGATGATTCCGGCGACGGCGGTGCCGTGCCCATCGCAGTCGACGGTCCCGTCACCGTCCGGGGAGACGTAGTCACCGCCCACTTCCACCGGCCCCAGCCGCGGATGCCGGGAAACACCGGTATCGATGACCGCGACTTTCACCCCGGCCCCCGTGCTGAATTGCCAAGCGGCGGGCAGATTCAGCACCCGCTGTGCGACCGGAGCATCCTTCGCGGACGTGCCGCTCATGAACGGTTCGGCGCAAAAGTGCTGCTTCTCAGTGGTTTCCGGCGGTGCGGGCTTACCGCTGAGAGCAATGGCGTCGCCGAGCGCGCCGTCATCGATCGACGGCTGCTTGACCTCGGCCGCCGCGATGCCCTGCGGGCCCAGCAGCGCGACACCGAGAACCGCTGTGGCACAGAGAATTCGCGACCAGCCTCCGCCGAGCGCTCTCATATGTTGCGCGCCATCGAGTAGACACCCGAGATCCAGAGCACCAGCGGGACGATCGATACGATCAGGCCGTATTCGAAGATCTCGTTGAAGCGCCGGGTCACCGGGGTCACCTCGATGTGCGGGCCGATGACGCCGAAGACAATGGCGGCCACCGCGAAAACGAGCAGCAGCCCCGCCGAGACGAGCGGCATGCCGTCATCCTCGAACGCCAGCAGGACCAGCAGCGAGACGAAAGTCAGTCCACCGCCGGCGATCAGGACCGAAGCCTGGGTCAGATCGGCGAAGGCGCGCCCGCGCAGGCACAGGATGATCGCGACGACCACCGCCAGCGCGATGCCCTGCCAGCGTGCGCCACCCAGCGGATCGGCGGCGGCCACGGCCCCGAAGGTCGCGCCGATCGCCGCGCCGACGACCATGCCGGTCTGGAATTGATTGGCGATGCGAGCGCGCAATCCGAGCCCGTGCGCCGACGGCAATACGGTCGCGCCGATCGCGCCGATGCCCTCGATGGTGGGCCGGGGTTCGTGATCGGCGGGATCGATCGCCGCACCGGCGGTGGGCACCGGCGGCACCGGCAGCCGGGCCAGCATGGCGGCCAATCGCGGTACGGCCGAGAGCAGCAGAATCGACGCGACCAGAATTCCGGCGGCGAGCTTCGGCAGTTCGGTGTCCCAGATCAGGCGCGCCGCGGCGGCTCCGCCGATGAAGATGGCGAGCGTGACGGCCGCGGACACAATGGCCGCGCCGGTCCGGATCATCCGGTATCCGACGACCGCGACCAGCAAAGTCGCACTGGCCCCGAGTAATACGTGCGGACTGCCCAGTTCGTGCGGGACGGCCAGCGCCGCACCACCGAAGGTGAGCAGCAGCAACAGCAGGGTGAGCACCGTCGCGGTCAGCTCATCGCCGTATTTGCGTTCGGCGATCATGGCCGCGACCAGTGCCGCGATCGCACCGCCGAGCAGCATGGCCGGTGCGACGAATTGGTCTCCCGCACCGCGCGATACCGCGCCCAGGAACAGCGCGAACAGCGTCGCGACAATCGCGCCGCACAGTCCGGTCCACCGCGCCGAGGCCGGTGACCAGCCTCGGAACTCCTCGGAGGTGAGCCGCGAGACCGCGTCGATCACATCGTCGAAGAGCGCGGGCGCTTCCTTGGCCGCGACGGCGCGCAGCACCAGCAGTTCACCGTCGTAGATTTCGGCGTCATTGAGCGTCTGACTGGGCGCGATCATGTCGCGCCCGAGTTTGGCCAGCGTCCAATGTTGTGGCTGGAGCGGCGTTCCCCCTTCTTCGCCGCCCAGCGGATCCGGATTGCGTGATTCGATGAGACGCACCAGATCGCCGATGAAGGCGGCGATCGGCGCGTTTGCCGGCAGACCGACGTCGAGCTGGGTATTCCCCCCGATGACGGACACACGGCACAATTCGGGTTCAGCGGCTCCCAAACCGCTGATCGACTGTGCGGTCACTAGCTGAACTGCTCCCTCACCCTCGTAACAGTTGCCCGCCCAGGGCGGTTAACCATAATGTATCCGACTGTCCGCAACTGTGCGATCCGCACCTGCGGATGGGGATTGTGAACGAAAGCCTAACCAGGTTCAACGAATTCGGGGTTCGACTACGATGATCGACACTCGTCAGGCACAACGCGCCTTCGACGCCGGCGTGCTCTCACTGGGGTTGAGCATCGACGGGCAGGAGTCCAACAAGGATCTCGAGTACGCGAAGCTGGCCTTTCAGCGCGCGACCGAGTGGGATCCCACCATGTGTGACGCCTGGCTCGGCCGGGCGGTAGCGGGTGAGGTAACCAAGGACGTTCTACACAACCTGTACAAGTGCAGCACCATCTCACTGGGACGGGAACAGCGGCGGTTGGGGCTACCGCCGCGGGTGTTAGCCGGACGTTTCCTGCCGGGTCTCTACATCGATTACCCGCTGGCCAGTTTCACCGAGATCTGGTTGGCGTACGCGGCCCAGCTGATCACCGAGAAGCAGTACGGCGAGGCCGAGGTCGTACTGAACGAACTCGAGCAGCATCGCCGGGCGCGGGCCAATGAACCGGACTTCGAGATCGACGGCCGCGTCACCAAATACGTGCGCGGCATTCTGCACTACAACAGCCAGCGCTGGTCCGATGTGATGACCGTGCTGGCGGGCTCCGAGGCATGGGAGGATCCGTACCTCGCCGCGGGCGCACATGTGATGGTCGGCACAGCGTGCGCGCAGCTGGGTTTGTTCGGTGAGGCCATCCGCCGCATGGAACAGGCCGAAGCGGGACCGATTCCGGCCGCCCGCACCGCCGCCATGTTCTGCCGCGGCCTGTGCCTGCGCGAGACCGGCGAGGCCGATGAGGCGCAGGCGCTGTTCGAGAAGGTGTACTCGCAGGCCCCGGATTTCGAGGCCAACACCTCGGCCATGCGTGATCGGACGTACCGGATCACCGTCACCTCCAAGGAGGTGATCGAGGCGCGCACCGATAAATGGGATCCGGCGTCCGCGCCGTCGCTGGAGGAGAAGCGGCAGGCCGAGAACGAGGATCGCGCCAAGGTGATCCTGGCCGAGGCGCGCGCCGAGCTGGATAAGCAGATCGGCCTGGCCGCGGTGAAGACCCAGGTCGCGAAATTGCAATCGAGTGCGCAGCTGGCGAAAATCCGTGCGGAGAAGGGACTTTCGAGTTCGGCGCGCGGTCAGCACCTGGCATTCACCGGTCCGCCCGGAACGGGTAAGACCACCATCGCGCGCGTGGTCGCCAAAATCTATTGCGGCCTGGGCATTCTCAAGACCGAGAAGGTGGTGGAGACCAAGCGCTCGGATTTCGTGGGCCAGCATCTGGGTTCCACCGCCATCAAGACCGAGAAGCTGATCGATACCGCCATGGACGGCGTGCTGTTCATCGATGAGGCGTACACCCTTATCCAGCAGGGCCTTTCGGGCGGTGACGCGTTCGGCCGCGAGGCGGTGGACACGCTGCTGGCCCGCATGGAGAACGATCGCGATCGGCTGGTGGTGATCATCGCCGGATACGACGGCGAGATCGACCGCTTCCTGGCCGCCAATGACGGTCTGGCCTCGCGTTTCGCCAAGCGCCTGCAATTCCCGTCCTACACCGCGCCCGAACTCGGTGAGATCGGGCAGGTCATTGCGCACAAACGGGATTCGGAACTGTCCGACGGCGCCATGGAGCAGCTGGTGCGGACGTGTCAGAAGCTCTACGACCTGGAGAGCACCGATCAGAGCGGGCAGCCGCGGCGCGGCGTCGATGTGGCCGGTAACGGCCGTTTCATCCGCAACCTGATCGAGGCCGCCGAGGAGGAGCGCGAATTCCGGCTCGCCAATGACGAATCGATCGATCTGAGCGATATCGACGAGGCGGCGCTCATGCGCATCGAGGCGCCCGATATGAAGGCGGCGCTCAGCACGCTGCTGAGCTCACTGGGTTTATCGTCCGCAGCTGAATAGGTTGTGCCGCGGGTAATGCGGCGCGCCGTTTTATGGAGGGGGTTGGCTGTGAACGAGGGTGTGCTGCTGTGAACGATGCGGAACTGCGTTCGGACGATCTGTGGCTGTTCCGGGTGCTGCCGTTGCGCCTGGTCATCCCGGTCGCGCTGGTGGGCGTACTCGCCTCGCTGGTGGCGGTGGCGGGCCAGGCGCCCTGGTGGGCAATCGGATTGGCGGGGGCGCTGCCGGTGCTGATCGGTCTGGCCCCGATCGGCGGTAAGCCGATCGGGATGCGCCTGGGCCGCTGGGTGGCCTACCGCTGGCGGGTATCGCGCCGCCGCCCGGTCGAGGAGTCCCGGCAGTTCGACGTACCGCTGCCCGACGGCGGCAGCTACGGATTGCGCTGGGACGGAACGCTGCTCACCACCATGCTGCGCATCGACACCCCGCCGGACACGCTGACGCTGCTGCGGCGCGGTTCGCTGAGTACCGATCAGGTGCTGCCGCTCGCCGAAATCGCCTCCTGCCTAAGGCAATACGATGTCGAGCTGGATTCGGCCGATGTGATCAGCACCGGCACCCGGACCGCGGGGACCGAGGCGGTGCTGTCCGGCTATGCCGCCAGCATCGCGCCGCTGGGACGGCTGTACGACGAAATCCTCGGCCCGCTACCGGCTATCGCGCATCGCACGGTGTGGCTGGTGCTGCGCTTGAATCCGCTCGCGAATTCCAAGGCCGTGCAGAACCGCGGCGGCGGACCCGAAGGCGCCTTGCGCGCGGCGATCGTCGCGACCCGGCGGGTGGCGAATCGGCTCGCGGCCCGCGGTATCACCGCATCGATACTCACCACCGCCGAAATGACCGCGTTCACCAGGGAATTGACCCGCGGTATCCCGCTGGAGGAGTTCGTCGAGACGCCGCAGTCGCTGGAGCACAACGGCGTTCACCTCACCAGCTTCCAGATCGATCCGAGCCTGTTCACTCCGGACGGCCTGGCGGCGGTCTGGTCGGTGCGCAGCCTGGCCACCACGGTGACGGTGCGCCTGCGCCCCGCCGCGGCGAGCGCCGACAGCGATCGCAAGGACGAGTTCATCGAGGTGGATGCCCGCGTCCGCTATGACACCCAGCAGCCGATGGACGACCTGCCGGTGGACGGCCTGCGGCAGCTCCCCCAGCGCCAATTGTGGGCACTCACCGATACTTTGGCGTTCGGAGCGCAGGAGCTGCACTCGTCCGCACATCGCGGGCCGGTGAGCGCGCTGGCGGAGATCTCGGTGCCGACGGCGGGCTGCGGTCAGCTGATCGGCGCGGACGCCACCGGCAGCGGTGTGGCGGTGCCGCTGATCGGCGACGGTTCGCGGCGCATCGACATCATCTCGGATCTGCATCTGGCGCAGCAGGTCATCCTGCGCGCGATCGCACTGGGCGCGGGCGCGGTGGTACACACCGCGCGGCCCGGCGCCTGGCAGCGCATGGTCAACAATGTCGGTGCGGCGCACGCGCTTTCGCTCGCCTCCTCGGTCACGCACAGCTCGCGGCACAGCACCATGACCGCGCGCGCCCCGCATCCGGCCGCGACGGTGATCGTGTTCGACGGTGTCCCGTCGACCACGCCGCCGGGTTCGGCGACCGTTGTGACCGTGCATGATCAGCTGCCCCAGCACTATCAGCCGGACGCCGATGTGACGATCGTGCAGCACCCCAACGCTCCGCACACCGTCACCGTGCACACTCCCGCCACCCGTACCACCGCCCAGCTGGTCACCACGCCGACCGAACAGCACTACATCGGTGCGACCCGCTGACGCCGATTCGCCGCGCTGGGCGGCTACATCCAGCCGCTGTTGACCAGAATGGCGAATTGCGCGGCGGCGCGCTGATGCGCGTCCTGTAGCTGTGCGCTGCCGACCTGTGCGACATACCGGCCGGACCGCACCGTACAGCTGAATCGCGGGGTGGCGGACTGGTTCTCGACGCAGAACGCATCGGGCACCCCGGCCGGTGCTGCGGTGGTCTGCCCGGCCGCGGTGCGCAGATCGTTCAATACGACGGTGGCGGCCTTGGGATCGCGAGCGCGCACGACCAGTCCGCCCTCGGAAACCCGTGCGACGGCGTCGATTCCACCGACCTCGAGCAGTCGGCGCCACAATTCGGGCGCGGGCGCGACATGCCGGAAGCCCCGCGCGTTGAACACCGCCTCCCGATCGAAGCTCGGCGTGAAATCCGCCTTAGGATGCAGCGTGCGGCGCAACATATCCTGCGGATCATGATCCAGCGCCCGCATCTGCGGAACGGAAAGCGACGGAAGCTGATCCAGCAGCGGCAGCTGGGCCGCAATCGCCTTCTTACCGAGATCCTGTAGAGCGGCGAGATTGGGCTCCGGCCGGGCGATATTCGCGATGATCAGATAATTCCCGCGCGCCAAAGCCGCGTCCAGCGACGGAATATCCTGCCGCCAGTGCGCTTTGGCATCGGGATACCAGTCCAGCGTCACCGGCGCGTTGGCTTTGGGAGCCGCACTGAATCCAGCCGCCTCCACCTCGATGGCGGCCGTACGCGCGGCGGCGGGCTCCGGGAATTGCAATACGGTGAGCCGAACCCAGGTGGTCGCCGACTCCGCGGCAGCGCCCACTCCGAACCCGAACATCATCCCATTGCGCTCGACAATAGGCGCAAGCCTGTCATCGACGTCACGACTCGTTCTGATGGCCTTGCCCGCCAGTTCATTTCGCAGTCGCGGATCGATCTCGGTACCGGTGGCGACAAACCCCGAGAGCCGAGTGATCGCCAGCTCCGCCCCGAATTCCGTCTTCGACAGCGACAGCGCCCGATAATTCAGCGGATCGGTCGAGTACGAGCCCACATCGAGCTCACGAACATCGACCTCACCAGCGACAGGAATGCCGGGAACCACACTCCCACACCCCGCCAGCCCCAACACGGCCGCCAGCGCCAGCACTGTCTTCCGGAATATCCTGTGCACGTACACCATTACGCCTATCTAGCCTTGACCAGCTGAGCGTACTGTGCCGAAACACATTGCCGGACATCGAGAGCCGCCACACCGCGGAGACCATGCCAAACCTACATCCACGAACTGTTCACCAGCAGCGCGAACTGAGCGGCGGCGCGCTGTCGCGCGTCCTGTAGTTGCGCGCTGTGGACACGGCCGAGATATCGCCCATATCTCACGGTGCAGTAGAAGCGCTCGTCCGCGCGGCTGAGATTCGCGGCCGCGGTTTCGCTGCAGTAGGCGTCAGGCACTCCAACGGGCGAATCGGCCGGATGCTGAATCCGGTCCTTGATCTCCCGCAACAGCGCCGCGGCGGCGGCACTGTCCCGGGCGCGCATCACCAGGCCGCCGTTGGGCGCGCCCGCCATGAGATCGATTCCACCGACTTCGACGGAGTGTCGCCAGGTTTCGCTATCGGCGACCAGATGCATGAACCCCCGCGGGGTGAAAACGAACTCCTTGGTGAAGCTGGGCCAGATCAGATCCTCCGGATGCAGCGCCCGGCGCAGCATCGCCTGCGGATCGTAGTCCAGGTGCGCGACCTCGCGTTTCGACAACGGCGGCAGTGCGTCGAGCAGTGGGATCTCGGTTGCGAGAGCCTTACCGGTGAGTTCTTTCAATTTGCCGAGATCGGCGTCCGGTCGCTTCACGAAGACATTCACCAGATAGCTTCCCCGGGCCATCGTCGCCCCGAGCGTCGGAACCCCCGGTCGCCAATGCGCTCTCGCCTTGGGAAAGCCATCGATGACTACGGCGCTGTTCGCATCGGCCGCGACCGCGAAATCCGCGGCTTCCACATCCGCCGCCGCCCGTCCGGCGGCATCGGCGTCGGGGAATTGCAGCACGGTGAGATTGAGCGCGATGGTATCCGGCTGGGGTTGGTCGTCCTTGGAATTGACATCGTGCTGGAGGGTGTAGTCCTTGGCCGCCGGACCGGTCGAGGTGGCGGACATGGCGAATCCGAACAGCATGTGCTCGCGTTCCACGATGGGAACATCGACATCGGCGAGCACATCACCGATCTGACTCGACTCGGTGAGCGGTTTCGCGTGCCGGGAGTACTTCAGCCCGGGGTCGATCTCCCATCCGTTCGCGACGGAATCAGCCAATCGCATGATGGCGAGGGTGGCGCCATTATCGAAACGGTGGGAGTAGGTCGCCCGGTAGTCCAGTGGTTCGATGGCGAAGGATCCGATATCCAGCGAGCGAATATCGATTTCCGCCGCGACGGCGTCGCCCGAAACGGTTGTACCGCAGCCGGATAGCGATCCGGGAGCGAGGAGGATCAGCATGACGAGCGGCAGTGCGCGAAACGATCCGCGGCGTGATCGTTTCATCTACTTACTCCGGGCGAGAATCGAATACTGCGCGGAAATTCGCTGGTGCACTTCGGATAGCTGCGAACCCCAGTTCATGGCCACGTATCGGCCGAAAGCGACGTAGCAGTAGAACGGGTACGTCAGGTGCTCGGGTCCGTGGTATTCGCGGCACTGCGCCGTCGGCAGACCGGTCGGCGATCCGGTCCGGCGGGTGAATTTCTCGATGGCGATTTCGGCGACGAATTGCTTGGCGGCCTGTGCGTCTCGGGTTCGGTACAACCGCATGGCGTCGACCGCGATTCGATCGACGCCGTACCGGTCGAACTGCGGCTTCGTGGTCGCGGGATGATCGTCCAAGTGCAGGAAAGCCGCCGAGCTGTACACGCCCGGCATATTCGTGAACGAGTCACCATCGGGTCGGCGCAGCGAAATCCGCAGCAATCCATCCGGATCGAGTGGCGAGTCGCCGATTCGGTCCGGGGCGGTGGGCTGGAACGTCTTGATGCGCTCGGAGGTCACGGTAATCGCCCGGTCCGTCAGCGATTGCAACTGGCTTCGATCCGATATCTTCAGCGTCCTGTTGTCCATGCTCTCCGCCAGCGCGACGATCACGAATCTGCCGGTGGCGTACCAGGAGGCGAGCACCTGTGCATCCGGCCGCCAGGAACTGATCGCTTCCGGGTGTGCCGCCGATCGAACAGGTTCGACCTGAATATCACCGCTGACCGATGACCATCCCCGCGCCGCCAGCGCGGTGGCGGCCGTCGATGCGGACCGGTCGGAGTCGAACAGCAGCACCGAGGTCGCGACCGAATACGAGATTGTGTAGTCATCGGACGACTCACCCTTGGTCGCGAATCCGGCGATGAAACCCTTTGCGTCGTCGCCGAATCCGTCCTTCTTCAACCACGCGTACATCGGTGAGGGGTGCGCCTCGTCGGGACCGAGGAAGGCGTGCACGCTATCGGCACGATTGACCTTGAGCCCTGGGTCGATCTCCGAGGCGAGCGGCACGTAGGCACCGAGCCGTTCCGCCTCGAAGACGCGACTGACGAATGGACGACTCTTCGGCGCGAAGTCCATCGGCTCGTGCTGATAACCCCCGACGTCGAGTGCGTTCAGATCCACCGGCGGATCCTGTTCCGCCGCTGTCGATTCGGTTCCGCAACCGGCTATCGCCAGCATGACGATGACCACAAGCGCGACCATCCCCCTACCCGGTACACCCATGACTCCCCCGTTACTTGACGTTCTTACGCAGGACCGGCACCAGCCGTTCCAGCAATATCGACTCGGACTGGTCCGACCAATTCCGCAGGGCCGCAACGGCGATCGGATCGTCGAGCACCAGTACCCGGGCCGGCCGCAGACTCACGCTGCCCGGCAGATTGTTCAGTCCGCCACCACCGGCGGAGGTGTCACTGCGCACCGCGAGCAGAAATCCGGAATTGATCTCCGACAGGCTGTTTCGCACCGAACTCTCGATGATTCCGTCGCGATCGGTGGGTAGCGGCCGCGGCGACGGTTCGTCACCGTCCTTCCGGCACACGTCGTTGTAGATGAATCCCAGTGCTTCGAAGAAGGCGGCCTGCGGGCTCGGCTTCAAGTGCAGCGCGAGATCGGCCCGGTATCCGCCGGCGCCCGAGATATCCACCGCGGCGATCTTCTGACCCAGGAATGCCGGATTCTGCTGCCGCGCTTCGGCAATCGTCTTCGGTACGGCCGCCACGGTGGTCGCTGCCGCAGTGGTCGCCGCCGTACCGGGCACTCTCGCGCCGCCGAAGTCAGCGACCCGCACACCGATCCCAGCGGCAACGGCCAGCGTGAGGGCCGCGGCCGCAATCCAAATACGCTTCCGCGCAGTCGCTTTCTCACCACCGCGCGCCGGACCGGTGGTGGCCACCCCCGGTACGGTAGCCATGGAGAGCGGCGAAACCCGATGATTCACCGCGTATTCGAGCGCCTGTGTGAATTCCCGGCAGCTACCGAACCGCTCCTCCGGATGCTTGGCCATCGCCACCGCCAGCACCTCATCCAGCGCGGCGGGCAATTCCGGCCGCAACTCGGTGATCCGGGGCGCCGGCTCATATAGATGCCCCGTCATCACCACGGCCGGTTGCGTACCCGGATAGGGATTCCGCCCCGTCACCAGCTTGAAGAACGAACAGGCCAACCCATAGATATCGGTCTGCCGACTCAGCACCGCGCCCGAAAGCTGTTCCGGCGCGGCATAGGCGATCGTGGCGACGAACTTCCCCGTCACCGTCAACTCGCTGGTGTCCAGCATCGATTTGGCCACCCCGAAGTCGGTCAGCAACACCCGCTCCGGCTCCCCATGCGACAACAGGAAATTGGCCGGCTTCACATCCCGATGCAACAACCCCCGCCGATGCGCATGATCAAGCCCCCGCCCCACCTCCCCCACAATCCGCAGCGCCCGCTCCACCCCCATCCCGCGCGGCTGACTCTTCACAGCCTCCGCGGCATCGGTTCCCTCCACGTACTGCATGGCAATCCACAGCCGCCCGGCATCATCTCCCCGGTCATACACCGAAACGATATTCGGATGATCAAGCCCGGAAGCAAGATTCGCCTCCCGCTCGAACCGCCCCCGAAACTCGGGATCCCTGCCGGCCTCCACCCCCAACATCTTCACCGCATCCCACCGCGGCAGGCTGGGATGCTTCGCCAGATAGACGGTCCCCATCCCGCCCGCACCGAGCATCCGCTCGATCCGATAGCCGCCTACAACTACTCCTGGCCCCAGATTCATCGCCCTACGCGTCCGCCGCTGTCCTATTTCGGCAGCTTGTCGACGACTACTCGTGCGATGTCCTCAGCCGCACCGCAATGTTTCTCGTTGTCACTGTCGCCCTGCACGCTGATCTCGACCTGCTCGCGATGCTGGGTTGTCTGCCGCACCACATAGTCACGAGAACAGATCGCCGCTGTCTTACTGACGGGTGCGAGCAGTGTCCTACCCTCCCCGAGATCAATCTCACGATCAGCGGGGATGGATGGGTCGAGCAGGCGCAGATTGATCGTCGCTTGAGCAGAACCCTCCCACACACAGGTGTGGGCGGATACTTCCTTCGGTGCATCGGGCAACGCTCCGATGAGTGAAGTGAGCGTCCCGCGATCGACGAGGGCGCAAGGATCCACACCGGCAAGGACCCGATCGGCATCGGCTAGACGCGGCACCGTGGAAACCGATGCAATGCGCGTCAATACATACTCGGCCAACGCGCATTGGCTCTGATTCCTTGCCTCCACGTACAGTCCCCAACGTTGCTGCGCATCGCCGGATCGCAGCGCGCGACCGCAGTAGGTGTCCGCCTCTCGTGCGAACACCGGCTGTCCTGCCGCAATGGCGGTGGTCTGCGTGAGCGCGAAAAGGTGGGCGCCCGGCTCGAAGGTCAGCGTCTGTGTACCCGCGGATGCCTCGCATCCCCACACCCACGTTGGGGTGAAGGTCCATGCGGCGACCGCCTCGGGCCAGGCGCTCGCCAACCCGGCGGGGATCGAAGAGCCCAGGGCTGTGCGCAACCATGCGCAGGAGTCAGCCTCTCGCAGTTGAGCAAGAGTCAAGGCGGGCAGGGCAGTTGTCTGATCGGCGGTGCGCCCCCAGCGCACCCATGCCGCGCCTGACGTCGCGACCAATGCGATGATCACCGCAAGAAGCGCGACAAGAGTTCTCGATCGTCTCCTTTGCCGACCAGAGGCCAATTCGACTACTCGCTGAGCCGCTTGCGAATTCCGGCGGGCTCCGGGGAGCACCGACGTGGCCTCCGGGTCAGCCGCCAATGCGGCCAACTCCGTCCCGAGTCCGCCAATCTCGTGAAGGATGGGCTCCGGCCATGGTCGGCCAAACCCTTCGAGCCGCCCGAGGTAGTCCAGGATCTGCGTCGGCGTCGGTCGGGCAGCCGGATCCTTGCTCAGGCAGGGAGCCAGGAGTTCCCTGAGTTCAGTCGGAACTCCGCTGAGGTCGGCCTCGACATGCACGATATTGAAGAGCGTATAGGCGAGCGTAAACGCCGCGAATGGACTCGCCCCCGTTGCGGCCATGAACAGCAGTGAGCCCAGCGAAAAGACATCACTTGCAGGCGTAAGCGGTTCGGACAGAGCTTGTTCCGGCGACATGTACCCGGGCGATCCCAATACGGATCCTACCTCGGTCAACCCTTCCGGGTTCTCTGATAGCTGCGCGATGCCGAAGTCGATTACGCGTGGCCCATCAGCGGCGAGCAGGACGTTGGCGGGCTTGAGATCTCGATGGATCAGGCCGGCTCGGTGAATCTCCTGCAATGCGGACGCGAGCCCAGCCGCCAGCATGCGTACAGCCGATGGCGGCAGTGGTCCATACTGACTCACCGCGCTGTCCAGCGGAACCCCGACCACGAATACCGACGCCAGCCACGGCGCCGACGCGTCGACATCGAAATCGATCACCGGGGCGGTGAAAGCGCCCGAGACTCGCGTGGACGCGGTTACTTCTCGGAGAAAACGAGAGCGGTACTCCCGTTCGCCGAGAAGATGTGCGTGCACCTGTTTCACCGCAACCAGCCGACCGTCCGGACCCGCGCCGAGCAGGACTCTTCCCATACCGCCGGAGCCGAGTATGCCGAGAATTCGGTACCGGCCGATCTGTTGCGGATCGCCTTGGGCGAGTGGACGAATCGTCATTTCGGCAGCTGCGGTAGAAGGCTGGAGAGCACTCGCTTGGCGCGGTCGCAGGTTCCACTCACGTTGTCGTGCGTATAGATCCGCACGGCAGCAACCTCCGCCATGTCACCGTTGGTGGGGCGCACCATATATTTGAGCGCACAGCTGTGATACGGACCGTCGTTATCCTCGATGTAGGCCGTCACGCCGTCGACCTGAACGGACGGCGGAATGCCATTGATTCCGGCCTTGTCCGGGCGCATCCGTTCAGTGAATTCGACAGTCGCCATCGCGTCTGAGCCGTTCAAGCTGCACGCATAGGGGAACCCGGTCCGCTCGATATCACCCCCGAGCACCTCCGTGCGCAATTGTGTATTCAACAACGCGCACGCGTCCAAGCGCCGGATCGAGTTCGCGGGCAACGACAACTGTGGAGGGTTGACGCCGAGCCGGTTGACAACTGCAAGCATTGCGCTGTCCGACAGCTTGCATCCGTCGCTCTTGCCCGAAACTGTGACCTCTACGGTCACGGGCGGGCGAGTCTGGGTCATCACCCGGCGGTCACACATGGACGACTTGCCGTATATCGGCATCCATCCGGCCACGGCCCCGGTCGGCGTCCACTGATTCAGCGTTTCAGTGGCGGAGGCTCCCACCGAAAGTACAACGGATCGTTTCGTACCTCCCGTGTCCGTATACGGGGCAGAGCACTGACCCGGCGTGCTGTTGCTGAGATCGCCTGTCCGCATGCCGTTTTGGCTTATCGATTTGTCCAAGAGTGTGCAGAGATCCAGCAGCTGCCACTGTTCGGAGGTCAACGCGACCGACAGATCGCTCGCCGGGGCGGCATGTCCGGACTGCTGCGCCCATTGGTGCGCTGTCACACCGGTCACGACCAGCAGGATCAAAGAGGCGCCCGCCGCCGCCAATACACGCAGCCGACCCCGCCGCTGGGCACGCAGCCCGGCGAGCTGCGCCTCATATCGAGCATGCTTCGCGGTGGTCTCCACCCACCACCCGGAGTCGGTGCCGTGCTCGGCGATCACATCCCGTACCGCCCCGGGCCAGACGGGTTCAGCCTCGATCTTCCCCGCGACATCGAGCAACTGCTCCGGAGTCGGTCGATGCTCCGGATTCTTGGCCAGGCAACGCTCGACGATGTCCCGCAGCGCGTCCGGCACCCGCGAGGTATCGGGAGAGGAGTTCAAGACGCTGAAAAGCACCTGTGGCGTGGAAGTTCCGGCGAAGGGATTGTGCCCGGATGCGGCCAGAGCCAGGATGGCACCGACCGAGAAGACATCGGCCGCCGGGGTCAACGGCTGCCCCTGTGCCTGTTCCGGAGACATGAACGCCGGTGAACCGATTACCGATCCGGTCATGGTGAGTTGAGCATCACCCTCGAGCGCTCGGGCAATGCCGAAGTCGATGACTCTGGGGCCGTCCGGCGCGAGCAATACATTGGCGGGCTTGAGATCTCGGTGGATCAAACCGGCTCGATGAATCTCGATCAGCGCCGAAGCCAGCCCCGCCGCCAGTAGCCGAAGCCCACCCAACGATAGTGGTCCGGTTGCCTCGATCACGGCCCCCAACCCGGGCCCCGGGATGTATTCCGTTGCCAGCCAAGGCGTTTCGGATTCGGTATCGCAATCCACAACGGCCACCGAGTAGGCGCCGGTCACACGTCGACTGGCCGCTATCTCACGTCGAAATCGTTCGCGGAACTCCACGTCATTCGCGAGGTGCCGGTGGATCTGCTTGACCGCCAATAGTCTTCCGGTCGGCGATTCACCAAGTAGCACACGGCCCATCCCGCCCTGGCCGATCACGGCCACCATACGGTTACGCCCCAGCTGACGAGGATCCTGGGAGCCCAGCCCCTTCATACGATCCCTCCCACGTAATGCACTCGGCCGCAATTCGAATCGGCCACGACTACCCGGCACCCTTCAGCACCGTGTACTGAGCCGCAGCGAGCTGTCGCACATCGGATTCCTCGGTGCTGAAAACCTCGGCGACGACCTCCTCGTGCGGGATCACGCAGCGGAACCGGCGCGCTGCCGCGACGGTCGGGTTCGGCTGAGTCGCTTTGAAACATGAGATATCCGCTGCGCCGGGAACACCTGCCATCGGAACGAACTTCGATATGGTCGGGTCCTTCGCCAGGCGGGTAGTGAAATCACGTGCGGCCGCGGTATCGCGAAGGTCGTAGAGATACTTATTGTCCGATACGGCGATGGCCTTCACCCCGGCATCGCCGTACTCTCGGGCGGCAGCCACAGGGTCGGTACCGAGCCCCGCGAAACCGCGTGGACTGTATACGGCGAAGTCCCGCTGATCCGGCCTGGCATCGTTCGTCTTGACCAGGCGGGTCAGGAGTTTGTCCTGATCCAGCTTGAGCATCGGTAGCTGATCCCGGGCTACGGGTACATAGCCGTCCAGTTTCGCCAACTGCTGCTGGTATGCCTTGGATACGAAAGCCGTCAGCTGATCGAGGTTCGCCTGGCGGCTCTGCACGAACACCGCGATCACCACCGATTTCCACGCCATCCAGCTGCCGAGATTCGGCACTCCCGGCCGCCAATGGCTCAGCGCCGCAGGATAGTCGGGCAATCCCACGAGTTCGTTCTTGCCATTCATCCCGAGATCGTTCTGCGCCAGGGCTACAGCGGCATCCGTGGCGCTCTGCTCGTCGGGAAAGGACACGAGACCAATCGACAGCTCATAGTGCTTATCGTGCTCGCCCACGTAGGGGGTCTCGGCAGCATCGGTTATGAACGCACCCATGGGATGGAATGGCGCCATCGCCGGTGCCATGATCCCGTCGGCATTCCGAATCCCGTCTTCGGTAGCCAGCACAATCCCACCGTGCCCAGCCGAGAACTCGGGGGCTATCTCACTGCCGAACGCGGCCCGTGCACCGAGGCGCAGCGACTCCACCAGTACCCCTCGCCCATAACTGGGGCGATCGTCGTAGCTGCTGTCCAAGGGCTGGGTCGAATAGGTGCCGACATCGAGCGTTGAATCGTGATCGGTTGCCTTACCGTCATTTCCACATGCGACAGACATACTCGCGATCACGGTCGCCAAGACCACCGCGGCGAGCTGACGCGACCGAGACCGCATACACCCCCCTATGTCCGCGACTCCCCCGCAGAACAGTTGTCATTCATCTGTTGAGCCCCGCAGGCGAGCCGCAGGGTCGGCGACAATCTAACATCGGCTGTGCGCCAGAGCTATTCGCGATGGAATGCGTCACAGCCGGTGTCAGCCGCTCAATCGAGCCGGCGGTTCACCGCAGGCGTATCTATTTGTTGGTGACAGTCATCGAGTCGTAGCTGGTCAGAGCCGCAGTCGGATTGAGTGCCGGACCGGGGACCAGTTGGCCGACAATTTCCCACGGGGCCAGGCGAGGGGTATCCCCGAGACCTAGCTTCTGTGCAGTTGCCACATCCGGTATGGCGTAGCGGATTCCATTGTCGGCAACGTAGAACAGGCTGTCCCGACGCTTGCTACCCGGCTCGATGCCGATCGTTCGCACGAATTCGCCAGTGCTGGGCGGTATGTACACGAAGTCGATCCGGTTGCCGGTACCGTCGGCCGTCGCCATGTGCACAGGGGACGCGGAGTCGGGCAGCGGTAGCCGGGTGCCGACAAGCAACGAAGTCACCGCACGATCCGTGGGTCCTTCAGTCGCATCGGCATCCTTGGCATCAGTTGCCTTGTTCTTGGACCATGTGATGCAAGCGTACGGATTGTCCTCTGCGGCAATAATCTTCGGTGCAACAACTGGAAAGCTGGCAACGGGCAGGGGATTTGCCGGATGGTTCAGGCCGACGATGAAGTCCGGGGGCACGGACTTGATGTCGTCCATTCCCTGCGAATTGGCAGCACGGATCACGTCGGACGTGAAGGCCGAAATAGGCTGCACGCCATCGGAAAGCACCACGTAGAGCTCCGACTTATCGGAACTGCCCAGGGCCGCGACACGAATGACGCCGCCAACCGGAATTCCGTTGAGCCGTCCGGGACCCGAATCGCCGGCGTTCGGGATCTTCGGTGGAGTCAGCTGTGGGACTTCAGTGGCCGCACCCAGCAAGCCAGTCGAAATCGGCCGAGGTCGTGCCGCGGTGAGATTCAGAGCACGCAATACGGTGGCATCCGAGAGGTCCACCTCTGCACGTTTGCCGTCGTAGATCAGGTAGTCCTTCTGGACCGTCTCACCGTTGTCTTTGGTGGCGACACTGCGCACCAGCAGCGCGGAGCCGCTATCGGCCTGCTTGATCCGCTGGTTCAACTCCAGCCCGCCCGCGATTGCGGTGGTGGTGGCGCCTACGGCGGATGCGGTACCGCCACCGGCGGATACCTGCACGTTGTCGCACAATGTCCACTGCGATCGATTGCCCTGATTCGAGCCAGGCAACGCTGCCGGGGCGCCTGGAATTCCGAGGATCGGGCCGCGCGGCACAGAACTGAGTTTGCTGTCCTTGACCGACTTCGGGGCTTCGGCACTACCCGAGAGCAATCGCGCCGAAGCCAGATTCAAGACTGGACTCAGCGTCATTTTGGTCTTGTCGTTGGGGTCCTTGATAACGACGTAGAGTGCGCCGCTGTCCTTACCCACGACGATGTTGGCGTCACCTATGGAGCCCTGCGGCCGGATAAACGCCAGGATCGCGCAACCCGCGACCACCAGTAGCGAGAGGATCGCACCGGACAGCAGTGACCGGAACTGCGCACGCATCGGATCGTGCAGCATGCGCACATCACGGCGCACGAGCGCGTGGTCGAGACGTCGCAGCAGGAACCGGTACCCATTGACCTGGGCCCGAGTGGTCAACTGGGCTGGCACTGAACCTCCGTCGGAACAAGAACTACATGCGGGAGACTACCGAGACGGGCATCCGACAGCGCACCCCACCGAGACAGCGGGGTGCGCTGTTGAACGAAATCCCGGTGGTCTTTAGATACCGCCGAAGCCGTCGCCGATCTTCTTGTCGGCGCCGAGCGCGTTGTGCATCGCGTTCTCGACCGCGATGGCGACCTGGTTCAGGGTGTGCAGCGAGTCGGCGTACTCGCGGTCCCAGCGACCGTGCACCTCCTTGAAACCCGTCATGGAATCGTTGCTGTCCCAGGAAGTCTCGAGCTGAGTCGCGGCCTTGCCCAGATCCTCGCCAGCGATCTGGAGCTGTCCGAAGTTCGACTTCAGGGATTCGACCAGCGGGTTGATGACGCTGGGGTCATAAAGCATTTCGTCCGACATGTGTCAGTCCTCCATTTGTCCGGCGATTGAAAAGTGTTGTGCTTAAACCAGGTTGGTGTGCGAGCCGCCCGTGCTGAGCGTCTTGAAACCCGATTCGTTCTCGGAATCCAGGTTCTGGAAGGTCGCGACACCGGTACCGACCTGGGTCTCGATATCGTGCAGAATTCCCCGAAGCTTGTCGGCCTCGGTGTGCCAGTCGTTGGCCGCCGCGTTGAACGCGACAGCTGCGGTGCCCTTGAAGCCCACGCGCGAGTCGTCGACATCCTTGGTGACCCGGTCAAGGATGGCCTTGACGGTGCTGACGACATCCGACATGTGGTTCTGCGCCGCCTTGGCGACAGCGCTGTTCTGTGAAACGGTCATCGCGAATCCTCCATCAGTGCTTATTTTTCGGATCAGCAGGCGGCGCCACTCTGCGCCGCCCTACTCGGATTGGAATAGCTGCCTGGCTACTTGCCCGTCACCGCAGCCACCTCCCCCCAGGCAGCGAGTCGATGAGTGCCGAAATCGCCTGCGCGACACGGTGATCGGTGCCCGGTGTCAACGTGGACCAGACTTGCTGATCCGGAGCGATCCCGGGCGCGGCGACAATGCGCCCCCGCGCGGTGTCGTACACGACCACCGCCCCCGGGGATCGATCGGTCACGCCGTCGGCGTAGGCATAGGCCACCACCTCGGCGTAAGCATGGCAGGACGCGAGCGCGAGGCCGTATACGGTGGCGTCGGTATCGGCGACGCCCAGGCTGTAGACGGCGCTCGCGAACTGTTCGGAAGTGGTTGCGGTATCGAAGCGTTCGCTCAGATCGGTGGACAGCGCGCTGAAGCTGGCGACGTCGGCGGGCGGGAACGCGCCGAGGGCGTCCAGGATCGGGCGCGCGAGCGAATCGCCGGTGCCGTCGGTCCAGGTCGAGCGGATATCCAGGGTGTCGCCACGCCGGATCGCGAGCACGGTCTCGTCGGCACGCTGAGCGAGGCAGACCCGGATCTGACCATCGGGGGTGTAGATACGCGCGGCGAGTTCGCTGTCGGGCTGCGCGAGCGCGAAAAGCGCTGTGGCTATGCCGGTTTCGACGTCTCCACGGTTATCCACGATCCGACCGGAGCGCAATTCCGCTCGCGCGCGCTCCTGTCCGTTCGCCCATTCGGTGTGCGAATCCTGTTGCGGGCCGATCGACAGCACCAGCGGCAAGGTCTGCACACCGAGGTGGGAGGCAAGCGCCATGACACTGTCATTGGTGAGGGTCGTCATGTCGTCGTCTCCTCACTCGTAGCTGGGGCGGGGGCCGGGGTGGAATTCTCGACGCCGGTAGTCCCGGCATTGAACGCGATATCTGGAACCCGTTGCTGCGCATTGGGATCGAGGCCACCAAGCACCGCGGGCGCAACCTGCATCCCCGAGGTGAGGCCGAGTTCCTCATCGCTGGTCGGCGCACCGGCGAGACCGGAGCGTGTGTGATGCTCGCTCTCGTCCTGACTGTTCGGCGCCATACCGCCGGGAGCCATGGGCACCGAACCGGCCTGCTGCACCGTAACCGGCTGCACCGCAACCTTTTGCGTGGTACCGGCGTTCACCTCGGCTACGCCTTGCGGGCGGAACGCGGTGATGACCGGCGGTATGTTGAGCGCCCCCAGCGGGATTCCCGGCATACCGACGGGCAGCTCCGGCGTGACCGTTTCCGGGTCCACCTGCGGCGCGCTCTGCGTCGGGGTCATACCGGCGGTGATCTCCGGCGGCGCCGGGTGTTCCCAAGGCGTCGACAGTGTTTCGGTCGCGCCCTCGTAGGTGTGCATAACGCGTGACGCCACGGCTTTCACCGCGTCCGCGTCGGTATCGGTCTGCGCGAGTTTGGCCAGCATCGGCGCACCGAGTGCGGTGCCGAGTTGCTCCAGCGTCTCGCGCAGCTGCTTCAGCTTCTCGACATCATCGGCGTCCGGCATCGCCAGGCGCGCGATTTCGTATGCGGCGGCGTGTGTTTCGGCCTTGGCGGCATTGGCCGCCGCATCGGCCGCGGAACTGGCGAACCAGTCGCGCAGCGTGCGAATGCGCTCGATGAACTGGCTACTGTTCTTCGATTGCCATGCGCTGTCGAGGTTTTCGAGGATGCGCTCGTAGTCGAGTGCGGCCGCGGCGAATCCGGCGCTCAAGCGCGCCCAGGCGAGACCGGCCTCGGCGGCGGGCACGGCGCCCGCCCCCGTGACCAGATCGCGGGCCAGCTGCTCGGGTGGCCTGGATTCCCAGACCACACCGGTGAAGCCGGGGCTCGTCGGTTCCAACATCGGCTACGGCGCTCCTCAGACCGCGAACCCGAGGACGCTCTGCTCCTCGACCGAGGTGTACTGACCGACCTGTGCTCGCAGCGCGGCGGCCAGCTTGCGCACTTCGTCCACCCCGGTCCCGCCGGACGTCTGGAACGACGCCGCAACGGAATTCAGTGTCTGTGCCGCACGCGTGGAAACCTCATCGGCCCCGGCCGGAGCGATCTCCAGCTTGGCCTGTTCGGCGGTCAGTCCGTTCGCGATGCGATCGGCCAGTGCGTCCAGCTGCATCGCGGCCTGAAGTGCGCTCGACGCGTCGAACCGCACGCCTTCGAAATCATTGGTGCTCATGGCAATCCTCCTAATACCCCTGCGTTTTCAGAGCGTGAGCGCTTTGTCCGGTGGTTCGTCGACGGCTTCCACCGCGCCTACCACCGGGATGGAGACGCCTTCGATTACGCCGACCACTTCGTCGCCGTGTGCGCCGGTGACCAGGGCGGTGCGCTCGCCCGCCGATTCGGTGTCGCCCTTGTTCGCCAAGCCCGCTCCCGCACCCATGCCACCGGGCATGCTTGTGGTGGAACGGGTTTGGGTCTCGTTGTTATTGCTGGTGACGCGTGAGACCGGTGAGCCGGAGCCCAGGCCCTCTGCCGTCGGCATCTTGCCGGTGTAGGGGCTCAGCGGGCTGTTGTTCAGTCCGGCGCCCATCGGCATGCCGCCCGGGATACCGCCGCCACCACCGGTTGTGGTGGTGTCGTTGGTCTTCAGGGTGGTGTCGACCGGCTTGGTCTCGGTGGTGGTCTTGTCGTTGGGGTTCGTCGTGGTGGTCTTGTTGGTGGTGGTCGTGTCCTTGTTGGTGTTCGAGGTCAGCGCACTCACCACCGACTGCCCGGCCGAGCTGATGCTGCTGGCCGACGATGCCGCTGAAGACGCCACCGAGCTGCCCTTTTCGACCACCTTCTGCACCGCGGTCGTTCCCACATTGAGGAACGGCTGCACCGCCTGCGTCACCTGATTGGCCAGCGAGGCCGCGTCGGCGATATTCGGCGCACCGGGCACCGGAATCTTGATTCCGGCGGCGGCGACATTGGCGGTGTGCACGGTCAGCTGTGCGCGGGTGTTGGCGGTGATGATCCCCGCCTCCGACAGTGCGTCGGTGGCCATGGCGATCAGCACCGGCACGCCGACCGGAGTGACCAGGAAGGGCAGATCCGCCAGCACCGACGCGACGAATCGCGAGATGAGGGCCGAGAGCAGCCCATACCCCTCCGCGACGGTCGCCTCGGCCGCGAGCAGGATCGTCCGCAGCTCCTGCCCCTGCGCGTCAACGGTCGGGATGACGGTTTCGACCTGCTTGCTCTTCACCTCCGCGGCTTTGGCCGCGTCACCCTGCCAACTGTTCGAAACCGCCGATGTAGCAGCAGAACTCGTGCTGGCCGCCGAGGTGAGCGCCTTGCTGACCGCAGCGAAGATCGAGATCAGCTGGGTGCCGATGCTGGCCGCGCCGTTGCCCATGGCGGACAGCAGGCTGATCGCCGGTTGAATCAGCGTCGTGGGATCGATGGTCGGCAGCGTGGGCATCTGGATGCCCGACAGATCCGGCAATTGGATCGCCGGAAACTGCGGCAGCTGCGGCAATCCCAGCCCTTTGATCACATCGGCCACGGGCGTATCCACCAGCGCCCCAGCCGGACCGGAACGAATGACGTCCAGCACGGTAGGGCTCGGTGTCGTGGTGACTACCCCGACGGATTCAGTCACAGGTTGCTGAGGAAGGTCGTCGCCGAGGCCAGTTCGGTGGTGGAGTAGGTGCCCACCGCGGACGCGGCGCTGATCGCGGTTTCCGCGTGCACACCGGCGATTTCGGCCGCCGAGGACAGGTAGCTGCCCT
Organism: Nocardia sp. NPDC058058; assembly: GCF_042885355.1. NCBI lineage: Bacteria > Bacillati > Actinomycetota > Actinomycetes > Mycobacteriales > Nocardiaceae > Nocardia > Nocardia sp. NPDC058058. The sequence continues at coordinate 365,411 of NZ_JBHVSA010000002.1, forward strand.
GCGCACCCGCGAACGCCAGCAGGAAGTCCTGGCCGATCAGACCGAACATCGGCACCGCCGAAGCCATCGCGCCGATCGAGTCGGCCGCGGCCGCCCCCGCGATCTGTGCCGCGATCCCGGCGTGCGTGGTTCCGTACTCCAGAATCGGCTCGAATTCCGCTTTCACGTAGTCGACCATCGGTGGTCCCTCCCAGATACACGATCTTGAATGACAGTACAAGCACGAAATTGGTTGTGCCAGATAGTAAAACGCAAATTCTGGCGCAAGATTGCGTTAACGGACCGGTCTAACCGGCCATCTCCTCATTGAACCGATTGACAATTTCGGCCCGCCGCTCGAACGCCGCCCGCGCCGCCGCGGCCGACGTCGCGACCACGACCTGCTCGAACTGATCCGGCGTCATCCGCGAAACAGCATGCCCGAACTGCAAATCCCGCAGCGCGCCATTCCCGTCGACCTCGGCCATCACGGCCCCGTCCTCGGAAGTCTCCCGCCCCCGGACCGCGGCCATCTGCTCCGCCAAATCCTGAAACCGATACAGCTGCCGCCGAACCCGCTCCTGAAGCTCATCCATCGACCCGACCATGAGTGCCCCCTCCTCACAAAGTCCGTAGCCAGCTCTGCGGCTCAGTATCGTAGTCCTGCTCCTCGACAATCTCTTGCCGAGCCACGTCCGCCTCGGTAGGAAGCCCGGTGCGCGCAAGCATCTCGGGACTCATCCCGGCTTCTTCGTACTCCTTGCGCTTGGCAAGGCCGGCGCGGGCGGCGGCCCGCTGACACAGCCTGAGCACCTCCCCCGCCAACTGCGCCGGATCCCGATGCAGCTCAGCCGCATCCACCTTCACAGCCAGCGGAATCCCCTGCTCGGTGGTGCGCAGCTTGATCGAACCGTACGGGTTCGCGATGGTCACCGAAGCCCAACCCTGCTCAGCAGAGTCCGAACTCACCCCCGCCTCGGTCATGCAGAACTCCCTCCCAGTCCTTACGTGTAGAGATACCATACGACGTTTTCGATCACCAGCGAGATTCAAGGGTCCCGCCGTGGCCGAATCACACTGTGCAGGCCCAGAATCAGAACCGCTAGGCGGTGCGCTCTTCCTTGATCACTCGAACGACTTCGGCAATACGAGTATTGACCATTCCGGTCAACTTCTTCCGATCAACAGAAACCGCCTTCCATGGTGGTGCGTGTCCGATGGCGTATCGCCCTGAATTCGGCAGGTCACGCCACTCGAGCCGATGTCTACTGATCCCACGCGGACCGAATACCGACGAGCCCTGGATGATGTCGATCGTGCCGACTGATGTCGCAGGGATGTGCAAGAACCTCCTCGACCGAACCGCAACTGCATCCTCCGAGTCGGCGCCGATACGTGAGCGACCGTACTCATAATCGGTATCGTCTTGCTTCTCATGCGGCGGCGTGAGCGGGATCTCAGCATGTTCGCCTGGTTCCGACTCAGGCAGCGCCGCCACGACGGCACCGGCAAGTTCAAGTGGGTCACACTCGGTAACCGTGAATCCACCACTGTGCATGTAGGTTTCACCAGGTAGCTGACTAACGAGATAGCCACGATCGCCTTTGCGCGAGGCGACAATCCGGATGCGACCGTCCGCACGCTTGGGGTCCAGACCGTCCCACGCGTCGACGATAACTCGAATATCGGGTTGCGCCACCGACTCCAGCACACCCGTGAACGATCCGTTCAGTCGGCGATTCACCTGGTCCTTGGCCTCACGCGCTTCACGAAGGTAGTCGTCGTACAACGGCGTTCGGCTCGTAAACGTAAACGGAAAGGGCAAAGGGTCACCGTCGAGCTGCTCCCAAAGGACAACGAACTCCAAATCCGTGAACTGCCAGCTCCGGCTCATTTCTCGGCCACCGGCCTCACCGCATCCGGAATCTCCAGCACCTCATCCAGATTGTCGGCTCCGGTGAGATAAGCCGCCCGCTTGTATTCCTTACCCTGCCCCTGGGCCGCACCACTCGCACCGGGTGAACCCATTCCACCCGTCCCGGAGGAAGCTGCTGTACCTGTAGAAGCAGTCGAACCGGCTGCGACTCCCGCCCGAGTGACGACCGACTCTTCGGTGGCAATCGTGGCACGCGGAAATTGCTTCGAGACAAGCTTGTTGGGTTCCTGCGTCTTGACGGTGCCCGGGCTGCCACCACCGGGACTCGACGGACTGCCCCCGGTAGGCGAACCACTTGGATTCATCAAGGACTGCAGGTTGGTCAGCTGCTGGTTGAGCAGCTTCTGAGTATCGGTCGGAGTCGTGGTCGTATCGGTCGTCTTGACCTGCGACTGAATCGCAGTGGCGATCTGCTGTCCAACCGTCTGCAGTGCCGAAATCCCCGATGTCGCCACCGAGGATGCCGTTTCAGCCAGCTTCTGCACCGTGGTTGCTATCGTTTGCACAGTTGTGTCAGTTGTGGTCGTCTTATCCGGCGTTGTCTTATCAGGATTATCTTTAACCGGATTGTCCTGCGGATTCTCGGGAGTCTGGACGCCAGGGTTTCCAGTGGGCGAAGTCGGCACACCTGCACTGGTTTTCGGCGCACCGGACGGAGATTGCGGTTGATCCGTGACCGGACTACCTACCGGAGTATTCGGAGACAGAACAGACAACATGACACCATTGAGGTCCGCAATACCTGCGACATAGGTTTTGCGGAAATTCTCCTGATACATCGCCGTATTGTCCGTCTGGATAGAAAACTCCTGATAGGAGTACGTCAGATTCAGATGCACGCCACCGTAGACCATCTGACCAGCGGGGTTGTTGGGCTGCGGGGGCATATTCTTCTTCGTTTCAGCCAACCAGCCCGAAACAGTAACCAGTTGGTTACCAATTGACTTCAAACCCGTTGCAAACTTCCCTATACTGTCCGAGTAGGCGACTGTCGCACTTTTTGCTCGAGCCGCAGCCCAACCGTCCCATTTGTCATTGGTCGAGATTATTCTATTCGTGAAGTCGGGGATAGCATTCGATAACTCACCGGCCATCCATATCCACATCTCACCGACATGAGCAACCGAAGGAGAATCAATACTCTCCCTCAACATGTAGAGTTCTTCCCATTTCTTGGACGCCGGTGTTTCAGCATTGATCACATGCTCGCCCGTTGCCTGGACGTTGCTAGGTTCTTTTTGCGTGAACGGAGGAACCTTGGCATTCTTTTGATCAGGCGGCGCGCTCGCGAAGCTCGCGGCGTCAGGTCGTTGGATTCCCTCGAACCTCTTGACCGAGTCTGTTTCAGCGCCGGCATACGCCTTTCCGGCAGCTTTGTACGTGTAGATGATATCGTCCAGAATGACGATATGCTCTTTGATCGCATCCGCAACCGCCGTGCCCTTCAGGGAGAATTCTTCAGCAAGACGAGTGCCGGAGAAGAATTTATCCGAAGGTCCCGCAAATGGTTTGAGACCGGATAGCTGATCGGTGAATTGCTGCAGACCGATGAATTTGCCGAGTAAGGCATTGCAAGCGTTTACAATATCCGTGACGGCCGAGTCATCGAATTTGACACCGCCCGAAGACCTGAGGTTAGACCATTGCGTATTATCAGTAGCCATAAATTCAACTCCCCACCGCTGATATAGTCATTTACTACGACCGCAGTCTCGCCATCGACGCAGCCGCAACGCTACGAAGAAAGTCCACCGTCGCATCCGCAGAGAAGACTGCGGGATCCGAAGTGGACAATTGAGCGACCATTGGCTGCGTCAAGGAAACTTCGAAAACCAAACCGCCATCACGAATACTCAGGCTGACAGTCCGATTGTTCGGCATACTCGGCGACGTCTCCACCCTCCGGTATGCCTCGTCGCCGAGCCCTGTGAGCTTCGCAGTATCGATCTTGACGCCGTTCTGCCCCACAGCTTGTGCGGTATTGAAGGCCGCGAACTCGACAGCCGGATCCACTTCCTTGTGCAAGTTGGCGGTCGCCACGAGAAAGCCGTTCGCGTTGGGGTTCTTACTGTTATCCAGCTGAACCCTGCAGGACATCATGTCCAAGGCCGACGCGGCGACCCCGGTAAACTGCAGATTGCCGCCGCCAGCGTTTTCGTAGCCGGCACTTCGCAGTGCTCCAATTTCGGTTACGGTACAAAGGTTTTCGACATAGTGGTAGCCGTGTAGCTCCGGGCCATCCCCACGATCGCCGACGGCGAATACTCCTGCGGCCCACACTGCCGAAGCCAGCAACGCACCACCCAATGCCCATATCCACCCCTGGTACCGACGTTTCGGCGCGGGCTGCAGAAATGCGAACGGATCCGCTGGGGGCGCCTGAAACTGGCCTGCCCCAACAGGAGCCGAGGAAAACCGCGTTTGCGAACTGCCCGCCCTGTGCGTCGGAGTCTTGTTCGAGAAACGGCCGCTGCTGCCCCGTCCAGCCCCCGGTGTAGACATGGCCCGACGGTACCACGACGAATTGGGCCAGGCCCTTCGCGTGCAGTTGCCTTGTGGCTCCCGAAGCAACCTGCTCTACGCCGTCTAACCCACTGATGTGAGTGGAGCAGTGGCACGAAGCTCATTGCCAGGTAGCAATGACCGCCTTCTCAGGCTTCCATTGCACCTTGTCTGGCGTGCCCACCCCCGACCCCGCCAAGAAGGTGGTACACCCCTCGAGGCTCTGCCCCTGACTCATCTTGTCGAACTCGGCAGCCGATGCGCCGAAGCATTTGTCGAAACGGCTGGCGGAGGATCGATTCGGGTTGCCAAGTGATCCTGCCGAGGGCAGGAAGATCAATTCGGACAGTTGCTTCTTACCTGCGTACACCGCGAAGTAACTGGTGGTGTTGTAGCTGGTTGATGCCTTGGTCAGCCGATAGCGGACGTAGTACGGAGTCTTCCCCGCATACTTCGAGCTGTCGGCGAGCGAGTCGAGATCCGAAGTGTTGCCCTTGTCGACGCGCAGCACGGTCAGGCCCTGTGCTCCGTCCTTGCGATCGATGGTGACCGCCTCCCCGAACGAGACCTTCTTGCCCACGTCAGCTCCGCACCCTGACAGCGCTAGCGCACCAGCGACAGCGAACACACATCCCACCAAGCGCAGCTTCATCTGACCCCCATCGATTCATCTTGTCGAAGTGGACGCTATCGCCAGCCCGGGAAGGCAAGCAAACTCACTGCCGTATTCCACATCACCGCAACGGCTCACACAGCCAAGCTGGCACAGGATCCAAATACGGCCGAATTCGCGTGTTGGCGTCACACTCGTGGCATGGAGATCACATCGGCCGTCGCAGCCGTGCTCGGTGCCTTCGGGCTCTCGGGCGCGGCGGGGCTCAACGCCTGGCTGCCTCTGCTCGTTGTCGGCATTGCGGATCGGTTCGGCTGGATCGATCTCGGCAGTTCATACGGATGGCTGTCCTCGACTCCGGCATTGATCGGAATCGGCATCGTCTTCCTGCTCGACCTCGTCGGCGACAAGATCCCCGCACTGGATTCGGTGCTGCACGGCATCGGAACCCTCATCGCTCCGGCATCGGGCGCGATCCTCTTCACTGCCGAAACCAGCATCTCCTCCCACATGCCGCCGGCGGTCGCCGCGGTTCTCGGTGCGATCACTGCGGGAAGCGTGCATGTCGGCCGGTCTGTGGCGCGCCCGTTCGTGACGGGAACCACTGCGGGAGTGGGTAATCCGGTTGTGTCGAGCGCCGAGGACGGAACATCGTTGGCGCTCACGGTCTTGGCGCTCGCGGTTCCGATAGTGGCGTTCATCGCGGTGCTGATCTTGCTGATTGTGTTGGGCTGGATCGCATTCCGAGCCGCCAGGTGGATGCGCAAGCGGCGCGAGCGGAAGGAATCCGGACAGCGACAGGACCGATGAGGTCAACCGGCTACATCCCGAGCTCCCGCCGCAGTTCGATCGCGGCGGGGAGGTAGTCGGCCAGGGTGCGCAACCATTGGTTGAAAGAGAGGCCGCTGTCCCGAACGGGCTCGTCGCCCGCAAAGATCCAGAAGGTCGGATCCGGCAGTCCGAGATCCTCCGGCCGGAAATAGAAGAACATGTAGCCGTGGTGGGTCAGGAAGACGAACGCCTTCTCGAACTGCTCGAAGTCTCGTTCGTAGTCGTCGACGACGATCTCACAAGCTATCTCCTTGGCCTCCAAAACCCAACTGTGGTCCCATTCGTCGTTGCGACTGAGCCAGTATGGATCTTTGCCGGTACAGCGTAGGAACTGTCGATAGGACGCCGGAAGCTCCTCGACCCCTTGTGCATCCATCAGCGCGTCGACTTCCGCCGCGCTGCACCCGTGTATGGCTTCCTCTATCACGAGGCCACCTCGGACCAGGGGCTCGATCAGATCAACCATGAAGGTTCGCGACCCAGGTGCATCTTCGCAGTTCACTGAGAATCCAATACATTTCCATCGGCAGCAAGCTCGTGGCCTTCGGCTGAACGCGCGTTCCGCGACTGTGCATGAAATCGAGTGCAGCTCTTAGCTTTTCGGCGCACTCCGAATCCCGTCCGGCTCGAACATGTCGCTGAGCCATTGCGGCGTGTGCGCGGTATCCCGCGGGAAGTACTCGAGATCCAGCGCGAAGGCATCGGGGGTGAGTTGCGGGTTGAAGGCAGGCTCGCCTTCGTAGTCGAAATCCATTGTCCAAGCGTGGCTACGATCGATCGAGCACCTGACAGTGAACCAGGTTCCCTTACCAGGCTGGTACGTCGCCGATCGTAATTCCGCGAACAGCTCCATGATCAGCAAGGGAGCTGAGAGTCGAGTGGCGTTGCCGGCAGCAGAGATCGACTCGAACATGTCGGCATCGATCTGGATCGTCGCACGGAACTCGTACCAGAGCCGGTTCCAGTCCCTGGGTGCTGCGGCTACCAACTCCCGTCCGATGGCCTGCTGAGTCTCTGCACGCTGAACGGGGCCGATCGGAACTCGTTCTGACATAGCAGTTCTCCTACGAGTGACGCCAGATGTCACTGGCGAGGAAGCCATCCCACTGCTCGCCGGTGAACCATAATACCGGGCTGCGGTCCTTGGAGTCGCGAACGCCGACGTGGTCGTCGCCGAGGAGGACCTCGACGCACTGGCCGCCATTGCTCCCGCTGTAACTGGACTTGCGCCACTGGTGATCGACGCTTGCCGCCATATGCCGACTCCTCACTTCCAGTCGGCCGCCCGGCTCCGAATGAGTTCAGCGGATTGACTTTTCGACAGAGCCGCCGAACGAAGCTGGTCGGCCAGCATCTCGTACACTGCCACCCCATCGTAATCCTGCAGGTAGAGAGAGCCTGTCGGGTATTCGATATAGCCAACCGTCTGGGCCTGGTCGAAATGAAGCAGCGTGAACTCGCCGACATTGCCTGCATGAGCATAGATACTGGTGGGAACGACTGGCGGCCCGGCTAACTGCCCGCCGACAAGCTATCGGAAGATCGAACGACTTCGGTTGGCCCATAGCGGTATGCTCCAAGGGGAGCAATCAGATATAGAATTCCTCGGCGTCTACGAATTTATTGCCGATCAAAAGCGCGGAAAATGCTTCCAGCTCGTCGTTCCCGAGGAAGTAGAAACCCGTATGGTGACGGTAGAAAAATCTGCCAAGCTCATCGATCACCAATAGGCCGTACTCATGCGTCTCGGCTCCAACAGGGAAGATGGCCTTACCCAAACCTGCGGCGCACTCGGCGAAATCCTCGACGTCGCCCTCATAGCCGACGGTGGGATCGATGATGAGCATCTCTTCCGAAGACTTCCTCAGCGGTAGCTCCAACTCGCCGTACGAGTGGATGAAGCGCCGGGCCGGATCGATCGCCTGTAGCGTCGAGCCTTGGCGCGCAGCATCATTCACTCGAAATTCGATGAGATCGTCGGCTCGCTCACCGATATCCCGAGTCGGAAACCAGCCTCCCGATCCGAGCCACTCGCCGACCTCGGCTGCAGAGATCGATGGCACGGCAGGCTTCCCTTTCCTTCACGGCCGACTTTCGGCAACGGGTGATCAATCGCTATCGGCCAGGCGGCGGAGGTCTGCGAGACTTGCGGCCCGCTGCTCCGTGACCGCTTCGTCGACCACTCCGAAAAGCTCGGGGGCATGGGCGGGCAACGAGCGGTTTCGGCGCATCGCGTCGAGTGCCGGCAGGCCCATCCCGAACGTATCGATGAAGCGTGAGCGCCAGAGGCCGCCGGCGAGCATGCCTTCGGACCCGGTTGAAGTTCGCTGTACATATCCCGCGGCGTTGTCAGCTTCAGATGCCCAGATGTAACCCAGCACTACACCGTTCCGGGCCACAGGCAGGTACGTGACGGGGCCGTTGGCGTCTTCGGGATAGGTCCTGGTCGGAGTCGAGAACAGCGGGCCCCAGCCCTTGGAACGATCCACCGGCGCACCACTTGGATACTCTCCGTCTTGCTCCCAAGGCCCATCACCCAGTGGCGCATCAGGATTCAACCGCAGCGCCAGGTCCTGAATGGTTCGCGCCTCACCCAGCTCGGCACCGATCGAGATTCCGCCGTATTTAGGATCCTCGGGCTTTCCGACCCAATGGCGGATTGCCTCAACAGGTTTCAGGCCGAGCTGATACGACTCACCAAGCTTGTCGTACCAATAGATCGACGAGTCGACGTGATCGATTCCTGACCCCATGTGGGCGAAGTAGCCCGCCGCGGATCCCGACTCCGCACCCCACAGATAACCTACAAGCTTGCCTTCAAGCATGATTGGTAGGTAGGCAACGGGGCGGCGCGTCCAAACCTCGTACCGACCCGGCGATTGTTGTGTGCTCATTATTGCTTCCAGTCACGCTCGATGATGGTCAGAGCAGTCGAAGACTAGAGGGCTGACAGACGATTGATATCCAAAATATTCGCCTTCTTTTCCCTCCAAATATCCCATAGTTCATCAACACTGTTGTCGCCAGCAAATTCGGCTTCTTCGCGTGTGACGGGTATAAGCGTTATCGTCTGAAGCACGGCACGGCCAGTAGAATCTCGAAATAGATCAAAATCGGGACCGAAGTACGGGCTGGGATAACCTATTATCCCGGAAATATTCGTCCCCGCCACAAGTGGATTCGAGTTGGTTAAGATTGAATCGTATTCAATTCCACGACCGTTCGCTATCACGAGCCCGGCGGTAACATCAACAATGTGTCGAGCAATTCCCTCTTGACCAGAATGAAGAGTACAGATCAGCTCCTCCGGCAGCAGGGCCGTGACGTCCTGGAATCGAAGCCCATTTGTCACCACCGATGTCACTTCGTACTCAGTCTTGGTGTAGAACACCAGGTCATAACCTCTATTTCCACCCTGAGCGGTTGCAGGCTCGACGTACTGAAATTCCCCCAAATGATCAACGTTGTGATCGAGCAGTCCTTCAAAATCATTCGACGTTGCCACAAGACCCCTTCCGCACAGGACGCACTTACACGACCGTCAACACTCTACCTTACATAATGACACTTAACCGGAATTGCTCAACCCCACTATCCGCCAGGCTTCTTTCTCCCCATTATTATGTCAAACGCATTTGGCGCATTCGGAAGGGGCGGGTAAGTTCCAGCCAGATTACCGTAGTGACCATAGCCTGGCACTGTCGACTCGTGCCCATGACTCCGATTGGCACTTCGCTCTTCCAGTCGGTAGTGGCTCACATTATTGTATGCCGCCTTGAACCCTTGTTCATCGATGCCATGGTAAATCGCAAACTGCTGAAGACTCCAATATTCAGACTCTTCGACGTGACCCATATCAGCTATATTAGGTCCCGGTTTGGTGAACTTGTCATCTTCATTGACAATTGGCGGTTCCGGACGCTCGACACCTTCTGGGAGTGCCGAATCTTCGGTCTTCCAATTTTTGTACCAATCAGGCGCAGAGGTTCTTACAGCGTGACCTTTTTCATTGTATTCAAAGAACAGCGGGTCGCCGGTCTGCGGGTTGCGGCGAACGTCAATAGTCTTTCCGCTGGTGCTGCAAACCATCGTCCCATCTGCACGCATCTGAGCCGCGTGAAAAACATCATGCTTCGTCTTTGCGGCGAAAGTTGGCCGCGAGGTTCCGTACACCCACTCATCAAGTTTCGAAGTGATATGAGCCGGTTTTATGTCATCATGACCGCTATTGACGGGGTCTACCGCATCCTCGTTCGCTGCCCGTTCTCGCGCTTCGTCGGCATTGAGGCCCATCTTGGCCGTCTCATGAGTTCCGGGGGCAAACCCATCTGTTGATACTTTTGATTTGGTCCCATCGGGATGATGCGTTTCCCAGGCTCCGTCGGGTGGGATGCGCGGACGACGGGTGCCGTCCGGGTGTAGCTCGGCAGTGCTGGTGTATAGGCGACCGTGTGAGTCGGACCAGGCTGGTTTGGTGGGTGCCATGACATCTACGCCCAGGTGGTGGGCTAGTCGGGCTGCGAAACCGTTGGCGGCGGCATCGCAGCCGACTAGTCGGATAGGTGTCTTACCGTCCCAGCTGGTCCCACGTAGTAGGTTTGCGAACTCTTCGGGGGTGTAGGTGCGGTCGCCGATGCGGGCGTGGCCGTCCTCGGTTATATGGACATCGGCCGTGAAGTGGTTGGGGTCCTTGGCTATTCGGGAGGCTAGCTCTGAGACGACGGGGTCGTCGGGGTGGAAGGAGACACCGGCTTCGGTCTCTTTGGCGGGGGACGGGTGCGGGTCGTCGACGGGATGGGCATTGTTCGGGTCAGGGTGGGCTGGGTCCTCGTGCGGGTGAGCGCTATTCGGGTGCTGTGGTTTCTCGGACCCGGGGTGGGCAGACGCGGGTTCCTGGTGGGTAGGCGTCCGTGACTCGGGGACGACAGTGAGCAGGTCATTACCGTACTTGCTGAGGTAATCCCGGAAAACAGGATCGTGTTCGGTGAGCAGACGCCAGGGCGTTTCCAATGTCGCCTTATCCATGAATCCGGTTTTGTCGAGGACCTCGACGAAACTGTCACGGAGGTGGGGTAGTTCGTTGTGACGGACAGGATCTCGCAGCGCATTCGAGATCTCGGTTGCCAAGGACTTCAGCTCGTTGAAGCGGCCCTGCAGGTGCGGGGTGAGGGAACTGGGGCGATCGTCGGGCGTGATGGGATGTGTCGGTGCCGGTTCGACCGGAGTCGGAATGTCGTTCAGATTGATCGGCTTGTCGACCGGTTCCGGTTTGGTGTGCGCCGGAAGGTCGAGAGATTCGTGAGGTACGGCCGGTTCGACGTTATGCGAGGGTGATTCGACGCCGTGCGGGGCCGGCGCGTGCGGAGGCGGATCTACCGGGTGTGAACCATGGTTCGTGGTGGCTCGAGGATCGTGGACGTACTCGACGCCCACCACCGTGCCTTTGATCAGATACCTGACACCCTCGTACCTGGACCCGGACGGACTCTCGATGACATCGGTGATCAGGTACCGAGTTCCACGCGGCATCAGGAATTCGTGTTCGGAGCCGCCGATCCACAAACCCTTGGAGCCCGCGGGCACCTCGAGTTCCAGTCGAATGCTGCTCTCTTTGAAGCCACCCGGCGGCTTCTCCCCCAAACTGGTCGACAGATAGCCACGTTCGGTCTGCAGTGTTCCTTTCAGATCCAGAACGCTCCGCTCGCCGAGCACTGTTCCGTGGTTGTCGATGGTCAGATGCCTGACGCCATTGTTACCGAGGCCGCGGGTGATCTCGAATCCCTGCGGCGTGGTGTTATCCGTCAACCGATCCAGCGTCTGTACATGCTGGTTGAGAATCTCGCCGGTCGGCGCGGTGTCGAGAATGCGTTCGATGACCATGTGGTCCTGGGCGTTCGACCACAATTCGCTCAAGCGCTGCTGAGGGTGCGGGTCGCGGAGCACGTTATCGAGGGAAGCCCGCAATGGCGGGTCGAGATTCGGGTACCGATCGTAGGACTTGAGCAGCTCGAGGCTCGGCTCGAACGACTTCCCTTCGTTCAAGCGGGACAGCTGGTGCTGGATCGCGCGGTCCGCCACGAGCTGAGTGAATCTCGCACCCGGGTCGGGATCGCGCAGCAATTCATTGATCCACGCATGCCGTACGTAGCGACTCACCTCCTGGCGCTCAGCTTCGGACAGGGAGTCCATGTGGGACCCCATCGTCTCGTCGCCGAACTTCAGGCCCGCGTCATCGGTGTCGAAGCGACGGATCGAATCATGCTGGACAGCAGGATTTTCCGTCTGATGCCGCGGAGTCACGGGCGGCTGCTCGTGTCCCGGTTGCTGCGCATGTGGCTCCGGTTGGCCGATACGAACTTCGGGATGTGCTCCGGGGTGCACAGGAGAGGCCGACTCGATTGGGCGCACAGGGTTTCCGTGTGCGTCGTAGAGAACCGCGTAGGTGGCACGGACGTTGGTGTTGCTGGCGGGGAAGGGGTGGGGGCCGCCGGGAACGGCGGAGTCGTGGACTACCAGGCGGCCGCCGTCGTTGGTGACGGTGTAGGCGTGCGCGCCGATGCCGTTTGTGTCTGTGGGGCCGTGGAATTCGGAGACGACGATGGCGGTTGCGCCTTCACCGAGGCGGTTCAGGTGGTCGGCCAAGACGCCCGGGGTTTCCATGTGTTGCATGCGGCCGCCCGCGGCCGTTTCGAGGTCGTGGGCCGTCATGCCGCGGTCGGCGATTTCCGGATCGTGTGGGATTCGGATGTTTTCGTTGCCGGTGAGTTCTTGGGCGTGGCGGAGGGCTTGGGGGCCGCAGTCGTTGACCGGCTGGTGGTCGGCGGGGAGGGTGGGGTGTTCGGGGACCGGGTCGGGGTGGCGGAATTCGTCTACGAGGTGTTCGTAGCCGAAGGGGGCACCCTCGTGTGGGTCGAAGATGGGTGGGCGCAGGTGGGCTGGGTCGCTGGGGAGGGAGCCTATGTTGCGTTGCCAGGCGTTGAGGCTCTCGTGGTCGGGGCGGGCGAATTCGGGGATGATGTTGGCTTTGTCGCCCGCGGCGATTTTGGCGAAGTTGTAGAGGGATTCGCTCGGGATCGAGTGGGCGTCGTCGTGGAACCTGTAGTAGCCGGTGTGGGTGCCGATATCACTGAAAGTTTTTACACCGCCTGGGAATTGGGCGATTACTCGGCGTGCACCGAAGGCCTCTACCGAGGGATCCATGCCCAAGCCCATGCTGAGACCGGGTGCGGCTCGGGCGATTTCGCCGGGGGTGCTGGAGCCGATCCAGGTGACCGGGTCGCGGGAGGAACTGGCTACGAAGACGTTTTCCGCACCGATGCCGAATTCGGCGGCGTGCACGACCGGGCCCGCGCCCGGGGAACCCAGGAGCGTGATGGTGCTGACCTCGCCGGTCAGGCGGCCGCCGGAACCTGCGTAACTCGTTGTGGTGGAGCCGTAGCTGTGGCCGAACAGGTGCACATCCGGGGGCGGCGAGCCGCCGGGGAGGCCGGCGTTGATCTTGCGAGTCTGGTTGAACGCGGCCACATCTCGCGCAAGTAGCTGACCACCGCGTTGGGCCAGAGCGGGATTCGTCATCTCCCGGCCGATGCGCGAACCACTCGGGGCGTCGTAGCCGATCCAGGCGATCGAGGCGACCATGCTGGGGTCGTGCACGTTGTCCGAGGTCGCCCAGAAGTGGTTGAACGCGTTGTTCAGGTTCACTTCGAGGCTGCGGACAGTGGTGGTGATGCCGGGGATGTGGAAGGAGACGGTCGACGCGTGGTCCACGTCGCCGATCGCTACGACCGCGCGTCCCTCGCCATTGAAAGCCGTTGAGTCATAGGACAGTACGTGCACCGGCGGGCGGTAACCGGACGGATCGCTCGGATCGGTTCGGTCGCGGTTCGCGAAAGTGTCCGCGAGCGTCTCCGCGTGCTCGAGGTTGTGGATGGTGCTCTGCAGGTTCTGGAACTGCTGGCGGCCTTCAGGGTCGGAGAAACGGCTCGTCCACTTATCCACACGTGGATTGCGTTCCCGGAGTTCGGCGAGGTCGCGGGCGATCGAGAGGCGATTGGCCTGATCGCGGACGTGCGGGGGCACGCCGTCGGCATTGCCGATCTCGTGCGGGTGCAGGCGTGTCATCGCCGACTGCTCGTCGGGCGTCAACTTCTGCCACCAGTCGTGGTTTTCCCGGGCCTTCTGGTGCGCACCGGCCTGATCGACGTTGTCGGCATGCAGGAGTTGCCGGGGCTCGGCGTCATGACCGAGCTTGGCCAGAGCGTCGGCCGCGTGCTGGTGCTCGGCGGCGGTGATCGGATGATCCACCGGCAGTACAGGTCTCGGCGCGTGATCGCCGGAACTAGACGGCTCTGGATGCGATGGCTGCGGGTCGTGACTCGGCTGCGGGTTGTGATCCGACTGGCCGTCACGTGCGGGCTGCCCGGTGCGATCCTGCTGACCATCGTGAGCGGGTTGACCATCACGATCGGCATGCCCGTCGCGATTCGGGCGACCATCGCGATCCGTGTGACCGTCCCGGTCCGCGTGGTCGTCGCGCCCCGGATGACCGTCCCGGTCGGCGTGACCGTCCCGCGTTGTGTCGTTGTCCCGCTGCGGGTTTCGGTCCCCATTGGCAGCGTCGTCGTTGTGGGCGCGACCGGAATCGTGCGGTTGCTGGTGCTCCTGGAGCCCGCCGATCTGGCCCTTCGGCCGATCCGAGGCCGGGACGCTCGTGCGGTCGTTCGAGGTGGCGTCCAAACGCTCGGCGCGCGAAGTCGCTTCCACACCGGTGGCTTTCGCCTGCGCGTGCGGCGCCTGTGCCGGAGCCTCGCGGCCTGGCGCGGCACCGGCGGCTCGGTCCGCGGGCGGCGTGGTCGTGGCCGGGCTCTCGGTGCGAGGCACCTGCGGACGGCTCTCCGGCGGTGTCTTGGGTTCACCCGAAGGGTGTGCGGCACCGGCGGATTGAGCGCCGCCGTCGATTTTGGGCGCCACCGCGGGCTGTGCGGCGGGTGCCGAATGTGCCGGCGCGGGAGCTACGCTCTGGCCGTTGGCCAATGGGGCGCCCGCAATATCGTTGCGCCCGGCAGGTACCGCAGCCTGTGGCTCACCTGCCAGCCCCGCGGCAGGGGCGGCCGCGGGTGCGACGGGTGCCGCCTCACTGCCGATGGTGGTGGAGTCCCCCGCGCGCGGTGCACCAGAGGTCGGCGCCGCACCCTCCGCGGTGGCGGAAGGCGTGGACGGTACGTGCTCGGCAGCGGCGGGCTTCGGCGCTGCCACATCGCTCTTGGCAAGGGCGCCCGGGGCGGCCCCGCTCGGCGCGTGCGCCGTCGGCTTCATCGCTCGGATCGCGCCCGGCGCGGCACCGCCCCACATGCCCGCGGTGATCATGCGCGGGTCGAGTTCCCAATGGTGGGTGATCAATCCGGCGGTGGCCCAACCGGCCAGCCCTGCCGAACCACCGGCCGCCACCATGGTGGCCCCGGTCGTCACCACCCGCTTGGTGATGTTCGAGGGCATGCCGAACATATTGTGCAGACGGCTACCGACGCCGGCGGCGACGAGTCCACCGGCGGCTCCGGCAGCCGCCATAACGCCCACCTGATTCCAGTCGAACTTCTCGCGTCGCCCGTTGTAGCGCTGCCACAGCTGAATCGCGGCATCGGGTGCGGCTCCCATGGCCGCGCCGAGACCGGCCGACATACCGGCCGTGATCGCCAGCTTCTTGAGCGCCGCCTTGAGCGCGGCGATCTCGGCGAACTCCATGCTCTGCATGGTGATCTTCTTGATAAGCAGCTTCGCGATGGTCCGCGCGGTGACGCGATTGACCGCGATCACGGCGGCCTCAGCCGCCGGAGCCCCGATCAAGGTGGCCGCGGCGAATGCCATATCCACCGCCATGATGAGCAACATGGCGTGGAACATCAATTTGGTGTACTCGAACTCGGTGCCCGTGTTCTCTGCCAGCCCGGCAATACTGTTGAACCACTTGACGAAGCTGTCGATCGACCCGGCGCCATCCTTGCTCAGATCGCCGTACTTGAGCGAGTTGAGTTGTACGAGCATCGCGTCGCCGCCATCGCCTTCGGGATAGGCGACGCGCACCGCGGATATCGCGGCGTCGATATCGGCTTTGACGTTCTCGAGATTTGCGGCGGCGGCTTTCCAGTCGTCGGCCAGGTCCCACATGCGGTCTTCATTGCCCTCGGGCCATTGCATGCCCACAAGCCAGCCGTAATAGTCGGCGCCGGGCGGACGCCAGATCAACGCGGACTCGCGATGCTGGAAAGCACGCGCCCAGCAGCGGCTTTCGCCCCCCGAACTGTCACTCCCGCCCCCGGATTCGACCGACCATCAGCTATTGCACTGCCGGGCGGCGGTTTTCACCGACTCGGGGCAGTGATCTCGCGCCACGCTGCCATATCAGGCGGGGATCAGCAACTGGGCCGGTGCGGTCCGCTAACGGTCAGCAGCCCCGCGGTTCGGGGATGTTCGGCCCGAACAGGCCGAATCCGGGACGGGGGGACGCCATGCGGTCGCTGTGGTTCATATCGCGCGTTATACGGGTCGTCGGGCCGGATCGATCCTTCCCTATCGGGGCGGATTCTCATCGACGCTCGGTCAAGTGAATCCCCCGCTACCGCGCCGACCGGACCTGAAACACCGTCCACGAATGTGTAGGGTCGCAGGCGTATCCGAACGGGCCGCCGCTGGCGCTCGGTCGAGGAGGGGAGCGATATCGTGAACAATCCGCAGGCCGGGAGCCCGGACGACTTCATGAAGACATTCATGGACAGTTTCACGCAGGCCGGTGGCGACGCCGGCATGACGATCGTCTCCCATCCCGGTCAGCCGAGCGGTCCCGATGAGAAGCAGATCACCGAGCAGGCGCGGGAGCTCACGCACGGCATCGCGCGGGCGCTCGCCTCGGATGGTCCGGAGGGGTGGGAGCGGATCGACGCGGTGTTCGCGTGGACGGTCGCCACTCAGGCGTGGAATGTGATCTATTCGGCGCAGGGGCGCGGAGTGCGGGCCGAACCGCCGCAGACGACATTGCTTTTGGTGCAGGAGCAGCGGGAGGTCGCCGCGCAGCTGTCCGAGGGGCCGTGGTGGCGGATGCGGATCGTGCTCACCAATGGCGGTGAGATTCAGACCGATTACGACTACGGCGATGAGCCTTTTCCCGATGATCAGCTGTTTCCGCCGGAGGCCTATCAGGCCGATCTCGCGGAGTATCCGCGGCGGCGGTTGCCGATGTGGCTGGCGGCGTATGTCGGGCATGAGGGGCGGCAGTCGCGGCCACCGCGGGTGGCGGCCGAGCAGGCGCGACTCGATCGCGGGAAGGGTGTGCGCGGGGAAGTCTCCACAACGGATTTCCCTCCGCTGCCGCTACTCTGGGCGCGCTGGACGGCGATCGCGGCGACCTATGCCGCGCTGGAAGTGACGCAGGGGCCGCGCGTGCTGCCGTCGCTGGCATGGTTCGAGACCACCAAGCGGAGTGGGAGCACGCTGTATGTGCTGCCGGGTGATCGGGCGATCATCTCCGGCGGCGTGTGGAATTCGCCGGAGCTCGACGCCGCGTACAACGGCGAGGCTCCGATGCCGGAACTGTATGCGGGAGCGCCGGATTGGGTGACCGATGCGGTGCTCAACCCGCGTATCACGTCCGGGCTGCTGTCGTTCTGCTACTGGTGGGATAACGGCCGGTGGTATCGCGGTGAGTCGCCGAGCGGGCCGGGGCTGGCGCTCGCCTGCCCGGGTGTGTGGACGTCGGATGTCACCGCCGAGATCATTACGGGGGCGCTGGCGCAGGCAACGGGTTCGCCGCTGAGCGATCGGGACCGGGGTGCGGTGGCGACACTGGTCGCCGCAGCCGAAGCCGGGGTTGTCACCTTCGAAACCATTACCGCCGCAATCGATCCCGCGCGATTCGATGTGGATGCGGCGCTGAATCAGTTCACGCTCGCGGGGTTGCGTACCTTCGTCACCGCTCCCCCGCTGTCGCGCGGCGACGCGATCGAGCAGGTGCGGGCGCACATCGTGGACAAGGGCTCGGATACCACCGGGTATCCGCTCGATCAGTTGACCGCGGATCGCATCGAATCGGGTTGGATGGTTTACGTACCTACCCAGCCGGGCGAGATCATGCTCGGGCGGGCCATCTACTACATCGCCGATGACGGCGTCATCGAGGCGTCGTCGTCATCGGTTCCGCCCGACGTGTACATCAAGGGATTCATCCAGCGTTATCGGGCGCGGACCGCCTGAGACATATGCTTCGCATTGCCATCGACGCTGATCAGCGGATATCGTCGGCGGCAATACTGATTGGGGAGGAGTCGGTTTCATGGCTGGAAAAGTAGAGGTCAACGCGGAATTGCTGCGGCAGGCGTCCGCCAAGACCTTGGATGTGACCGATAAGGTTCGCGATGTGTTCGCCAATCTGTCCGCGGCGGCCGACGGCCTTGGTCAGCCCTGGGGCAGTGATACCTACGGCACGAAGTTCGCCAACGGTGAGGACAACAATGGTTACACCGCCGCGCGCGACAACCTCAAAGAACTCACCACCGACTACACCAAGCAGGCCGAGGATCAGGCGAACGCGCAGAACGATTCGTCGAAGCTGCACGACAATACCGATACGAACAGCGCGAACACCTTCAAGAAGTAGCTCATGGCGAACGAATTCCTCAAGGGCGAACTCGCTTCCATGATGGACGAGTTCCAGGCGCAGATGACGGTGCTCGCCGATGTCCAGCAGCGGCGAGCCCAGCTCGTCGCCTCCGGAACCGCGTTACAGAAGCGGGTTACGGTGACGCTCAACGCCGATGGCGTGGTCATCGAAACGCGCTTCACCGATACCGACGAGCTCACTCACGAGGAACTCGCCAAGGCTGTCACCGAGGCGGCCCAGGAAGCGGCCACCGAACTGTCCCGCAAGACAGCCGAACTCATGAATCCCATCCAGGAAGGACGCGGCCGCATGCCGAAAATGTCCGACCTGATCGAGGGCCTGCCGAACCTGAACGACCGCCTCCCTGAACTGATCCCGGCCTCCCTCGCACCACCCAATTCCCCGGAGCGCCAACAACACGACCCCGGCATGGTCTTCACCGACGTCGAAGATCTCGACGACCTGCGCCCGAGCCGAATCAGCGCCGACGACTGGTGACCGATCAGCGGCGCTACCGCACGCGAGACCAAGTGGAGCAGCTGCTGATTCATATCTTCAAGCGGCGCTTAACATTTCACATCTATCAGACGGAGTACGGCTGGGTCTGCCATCCGATCTCGTCCGGCAGAGACTCACAGAACCGACCACATCCAGGCCAGGGCAACTTTGTCGTCGATGCCGAGACCGGCGTAGTCACCGCCCATTCGAGTCTG
This sequence comes from Nocardia sp. NPDC058058, assembly GCF_042885355.1. Classification (NCBI taxonomy): domain Bacteria; kingdom Bacillati; phylum Actinomycetota; class Actinomycetes; order Mycobacteriales; family Nocardiaceae; genus Nocardia; species Nocardia sp. NPDC058058. The sequence goes on from NZ_JBHVSA010000002.1 coordinate 384,634, forward strand.
CATCCGCAGACGATCGGGGAACAGTACGACGAAGCGATCAGAACCGGGCAACCGGTCCAGGGCCGCCAGATCCATCCGCCCCGCTGGAGCGTGACGGTGCAGCGAATCCGGGAAGACCAGACCGAGATCGAGTATCACGTGCTGACCCGACCACTGCTCGAAACAGCCGACCCGACAACCGATCTCCAGCTGACCATCGATAAGAAAACCCTGCGCTCTCGAACGAACGAACGCGGTATCCCCGAACCAGCCAGCCTGGCGAAGTCCTGGGCGTACGCGAATCGCCACAACGAGATCTGGCCGGAACAGGGAACCTTCGAGTATTAGCCGAGGCGATCCACCAATGCTACGGATCCTGTTGGCGCGCTTTGTCTTCCTTCATCTGACGGACGTGAAGGTCGCTGTCCCATGAGACATCTTCATGGTCCGGCGGATCACCCTTCCAAGCAAAGAACCACTCGATCCAATCCTCACTCGGCAACTCACTGGCCGAAGAACCAACCACGGCCAGCCCGCGCGAAAACTCCTCGGCCGCACCGCGATCGACCAACTCCCAACGATCGTCGTTCCTGAAGTCGTTGATAAAGCCAATCACGCGACCCGGGTCGTACTGCCACATCTGAATTCGCTGAGCCCAGACGAGCGCATCGTCGGACTTATCAGTCGTCACGAATACGGTGAATGGCGGCGTTGTTCCGTAGTCACCTTCGTGGACCGCACGGTAATACAGCAACCTCGTACTCCCAAAGTCTCAGTGGGATTTCGGGACAGAGACGGCGAAGCGGCCGTTGGCGCGGCGTTCGAAGGAACCTTGATCGTCGAGGTCGAGCATGGCGGGTGGGGTGATGGTGTCGAGGTCGATGGTGGGCGTTTCGGCAGGGAGGTCGGCGAGGGCGGTTGCTTCCGGGGCGAGGATGTTTGCCAGGTGACCCAACTCGTGGGCGAATGCTCTGGGGATGTCATCGGACCATGAGCACCAGGACGTGCTGAACTCATCTTCTTCATCGAAAACCGGGAAGTGCTCACCTAATTCGAGGCCGTCGGCCTCGGCGGTGGTGATCACCTTCTCGATATCGCGCGCCAGCGCACACCACCAGGCAATCATCGACTCGGCCATATAGCAGGGACCCATGTCCGCGAAATCGGTGGACAGGGCGAAAACTCGTCCCCACGAGCCTGTTTCGGGGTGCACGTCTACGATGTAGTAGTCGCCTGTCGACTCGTCGTTCAGTCGGATCGCGGAACCAACGGGACCATCGAGGTGTCCGCCGATCTCCGCCACCCAGGACAGCGGATCTCCCAGCTTGTCCCGGACCCCCGGCCCGAAACTACGCTGACGCAGGCCATTGCTCACCAAAAACCCGCCGACCTGTCGCAGGACTGATCGCTCCGGTTCAGGTACCGACACCGGGAAGGCCTCCAGCTCGTCACCGCTGAATCCCGGAAACAGCTGCACCAACTGTGGATAACGAGAACTGAGGCTCCGCAGCTGCTCGACCAACTGCTCGATTTCACGTACTTGCATTTTCTTTCGGACTTCCCAGGGGTTGGTCAGGACATTTTGTAGGTGAGGGTGTGGATTACCTGGGAGAGGACCTTTTCGCGCCAGATGGGGTTGCCGGTGGTGGAGCCGTCTACGGGGGTGGAGCGGCCGGAGAGTTCGAAGTAGTAGTGGCCGTAGGCGCAGTGCATGGCGTTGAGGGTGGTCAGGTAGCAGGTGGTGGCGCCGCCGACCGGGCCCAGGTCGGTGGCTGTGCGGTCGGCGGTGCGTTCTTTTTGGTAGAAGGCCGTGATCGAGGCGGGGTCGGCTATGGCTCGCATGACTATGTCGATGTTGGAGTTCTGGCCGTCCCATTTTTCGGGGAGGTGGAACCAGAGGTTGCATTCGCCGGCGGGGACGTCGGCGGGTGGGGCGGTGTAGGTAAGTTTGCCGTTGGGCGAGACACCGGGGGCGGTGTAGAAACTCACCTTGGCCGGCTTGTGTGTGATGTTGGAGGCCTGCGGGAGGATGGCGCCCACTTCGGCGTCGGTGAGCAGGTCGCAGGAGTTGGGCCACTTGGCCGTATCCAGCACGCCCGGGTTGGGGACGGGGAGATTGAGCTTCGCGCCGGTCGGGGCGGATGCGCCGTAGGTGACGGCGGGTGGGGTGGAATCGCAGGCTGCCAGTAGGACGGCGGCGGACAGCGCGGCCAATAGGCCGGTCAGCTTGCGTGAATATGCTTGTTCGAGCACGGTTTTCGACATTGTTTTCTCCCCCTGCGAGTTGCTGTGGTTGATCTTAGACAGCGATTTCGAAGGGCTGCCGGGTGGGGAATTACTCCGGGAGGGGGAAGGCGGGGGTGTTCGCGCTGTAGAGGATGGTGGGGGTGTGGTCGGGGATGCGGAGTTCGAGGGTGCAGCGGTTGCGGTAGGCGGCTACCAGGGTGCGGTTTACCTCGCGGGATTCGGAGACTTCCCAGCCGGAGTTCGCGAGTAGGGCGGCGGCGTGGCGGACGGTGTCGGCGGCGGTGACGGAGTCGGGGCGTTTGCCGCGGAAGGTTGTCGCGTAGTGGTGGGCGGACGGGTGGTCTTCGTCGACGGGGGTGGGTTCGTCGAGGAAGAGCAGGGTCAGGTCGGCGCCGGGGGTCAGCAGGGTGATGAGGTCGAGGAGTTGGGTGCGCAGGGCGTGGCCGAGTCGGTCCAGTTCGGCCCGTGCACCTGGTACTTCGCCCATGCGGACTCCTCTCGGGGCGGACACTATCACCAGCCGAGGTCCGGGCCGGGACTCGCCATGATGGATATCGGGAGCCAGACCGAGAAACAACGCAGCGGTCGGGCACGCGACTGGAATAGGCTGCGATTCATGTTCGAGCACACCTTGCGCATGGCCCGGGTCTACGACGGCCGGGACGCCGATGGTCGGCCGGTCGCCGACCGTGCCCCGGTGATTCCGTGGTTCACCGAGCGGGTGCTCGGATACCTCGAATCCGCACCGGTGGTGCTCGCGGCACGCAGTTTCGATGTGGACGAATTCGCGCCCGGACAGCGCGATGTGCCGCTGAATTTCCGGACCGACGGGGTGTGGGTGTGGTCGGGTTCGGTGCCGCATTATCTGCGCAAGCACGGGCTGCCGCCGGAGATGGATTTGGTGACCCACATTCTGGCGCGCGATTGCCGCGTGGCCGAGGTGGACGAGGCGGCCAAGGACGCCGCCGTCCGGCTCATTACCGGCTGAGCCGAAAGAGGTTGCGGCATGCCTGGATTCGATCTTGTGCGGCGGCAGGAGCTACTCGACGAGGGCTTCCCGCTGATGCGGTTCTACTATGGCGGCCAGTCTTCGGTAGAGAAATTCCCCGCCTTCGACCGGCTCTGCGATCTGCGCGACGAATATCGGAAACTGCTGCCGGAAACCGTTATCGCGCGGTGCCCGCTGACCGATCGCATGCTGCGATGGCCGATAGACACCGCCGGTCTGGATGGCTGGTACTGGGAGTGGTTGAATCCGACGCAACGACGACCGGCAGGCCTGCCCGCTACCTGGCTCGCGCTCAAAGGCGCTGTGCGACTGACCGAACCGATCGCCGCCGCACCGTTCGACTGCCGACCGGGCCCGAGCGCACCCTTCGTGCTGCCCCATCTGCTGGAGCCGGTCGAGGCTCATGCCGTCATCGCGGAGATTCCGATCGGACCCCATACCGGTTGGGCGATAAACTATTTCGCGCCGAAGCGGCCGAAAGACATCTCACTCGAGGATATCTGGGGCCAGTGCCGCAACCCGATCTTCGATCCCACCAGCCTGGACCGCGAATACGCCGAAAAGATGCCGCCCAGCGATGAGGACTTCGAGCTGCGGCCCTGGCTGGACTCGGGCAAACTGCTGTGGATCGCGCCGGGCGACCACACCGCCACCCTGCGCCACGGGGCCGCCGACTGCCCATACCTAGATATCGAGAGCGACCGGCGCTGGCAGTACATCTACGACGGCAGGATCATTCCGAACCGACGTTCAGATTCGTCGTAGGCACCCGGGGACTGGCCGCCCCGACCGCACCCACCACCGGCACCCCGGTATTGCCGAGGTCGCCGACCACATCGTCACCGTGTTCACCGGTGACCAACTGCGAACGAATCTCCGCGTCACCGTCGCCGTCCTCCGCACGCGGAGCCAGGCCCGCGCCCGCCATGGGCGGCATCATGCCCGGTCCGGGAGTCGCGGCCGCGCGCGCGTTCGGCGCGGGTTGCGTTGCGGCAGGGGCATTTCCAGCTGGAGCGGCAGCCGAACGGGTGCCGGTGTACTCGCTCAGCCGCGTCGGGGCGCTCAGACCCAGACCGCCGAGCGGAATGCCGCCGGGAGCGAAACCGCCGCCCTTGGCCGGGTCGATCCCGTCCGCCACCGGCACGATCTGTTCGGCCGTCTCCGTAGCGGTCAGCGACTGCGCGATCGACTGCACCTGCTGCACACCGGTATTGGCCGCACTAGCCAGCGGCGAGAGCAGCCCGAGCAGCTGAGTCACCTGGGAGAGCGAATCGACACCGCCGGGGGCATTGGTGACCTGCACCTTCTGCCCGGCGGCGGTAATATTCGCACTGTGCACGGCCAGTTCGCCCTTGGTCTTGGCGACCACGGCGGTGGCTTCGGCGGCGGTTTCGCCCGCCATCGACAGCAGGAACGCCTGTCCGGGCGGTGTCACCAGAAACGGAGCCGAAGCCACAACCGCGGCAAGGAATTTGGCGATGATCGCGGACATCGATGCCGCACCGGTCGCCACGGTGCCCGCCGCACCGCCGAGCACCATTTTCTGCTGCCCGTTCTGCGTCTCCAGCTGCACCGCGTCCGCCTGTGCCGCAGTGCCTTTCGCGAGCGCGCTGGTCGCCCCGGCGCCCTGCCAATCGCCAGAGGAGGCCATCGACATGAGCGAGGACGCCATGGTCATGATCTGTTGCAGGGCACTGGAGACACTCGACAGCACCTGGGTGGGATCCACGCTGGCACCGCCGAGCTTGCCGGTACCGAACGACTGCGCCAGATCGGTGAGCGGACGCGCGAGGGCCGTCAGATCGAGCACCGGCAGCACCGGCATACCGGGTAGCGGCGGCATGGCGGTCAATTGCGGCAGCCCCGACAGGCCCAGATCACGCAGGATGTCATTGACCGGGCGGTCCAGCAGCGCACCGATATCGGTGCCGCGCAGGATATCCGCCACGGTGGGATCCGGCTGTGGCGTGCTCATGACTCCAGCGACAGCGACAGGAAGTCGACGCTGGACCGCTCCTCGACCGAGTCGTAGGCAGCGGCGGCCTCGTGCGCGGTGACCGCGGTACCGGCGTGCACGGCGGCGAGATCGGCGGTGGCGGCGAAGTGATTACCTTGCGCGCCCGCGAAACTCAGCAGGAATTCCTGACCGATCAAACCGAAGACCGGGACGACGGCCGCCACGGTGGCGGCCTGATCGGCGGCGGCGACGCCTGCGATCGTGGATGCCATTGCGGCGGAGACGTCACCGTAGTGACGGATCGCGTCCGAGTTGGCTGCGAGATTGCTCATGAGACCCCCATCAGGAAGATCAACTCGAAATGAACTATACAGAGCGAAGATTCGACGGGCTTATCAAAATCTGAGCGAATTCCAAACGCAAAGCGTTAACACCGGGTGAGCGGCGGGTAACCTTCGCAGCTCGGATGGGGTTGCCGCACTGGGGCTTTCGTCCGGTTCGGTCAGATCGGCCGCAGCCAGCTGTCCGGTTCGGTATCGAAGTCCTGCTCCTCGATGATTTCCCGCCGAGTCACCTCCGACAGCGTAGGCAATCCGGTCAAAGCCAGCATCTCGGGCGCCAATCCGGCCGCGCGCAATTGCTCGCGACGCTGCGCACCCGCACGGGCGGCGGACTGCTTGCACAGCCGCAGCACCTCCGCGGCCAGCGCCGCCGGATCACCGCGCAGCTGATCGCGTTCCACACTCACCGCGAGCGGAAGACCCTGTTCGGTGGTGCAGACGACCACGGCTCCGGTCCGCGAGGCAATGGTGAACTCGGTCGGAAACTGCTCATCCACTTGCACTGGTACACCTTCCCTTTCGCTCGTCATTCGTCCTCGATCGCCATGAGCACCTCGGTGATACGCGTCTGCACGGTCGCGATCATGCGGCGCGGATCGGCGGGAGCCGCCACCCGCGGATGGTCGCCGGTGACCACGTAGCGGCCGTCATCGACGAGATCGCGCCAGTCCATTCGATGCCGGGTGATACCGCGCGGGCCGAACCGGGAATGGCCCTGTACCACTTCGATCACGCCCCGACTGACCGCCGGGGCGGCCAGGAAGTCGGCCGCGCGGTCGATGACCGAGCCGTCCATGGTCTCGTGCGCCGGAGACAGACCGAAACCGTAGTCGTTGTCCTCGATATCGGCGGGTTCCGCCAGCACCAGCTCGGGGCCGTGTCCCGGTTCGGAATCCGGCAGATGCGCCATCAACTCGGCCGCCAGTTGCGCCGCGTCGCAGGCGATCACATCGAAACCCGAACTGTGACTGACTGTTTCACCGGGTTGCTGGACAACCACGTAGCCGATATCGCCGCGGCGCGCACCGAGCAGGCGAACGCTGCCCTTGGGATCGGAGGCATCACGCCCGTCACGACCGCACACCTCCACCCGGACATCCGGGAGCGACAGGGTGTCGAAGATGTCCTGCCATTCGGGGTCACGCTCACGCAGCCCGTCCCGGGCGCGCGCCAGCTGCGCCACGTGCTCGCTCCACCGCGGGGCGCGACTGGAGAACAGCAGCGGCTCGGGCAGGAACTCCGCACCGCGTTCCGCCCAGAGCGCCATGAATTCCAGATCCGTGAACGACCAGGTTCGAAGCACGGAATTCAGCCCTCCACCACGGGTTTCGCCACGATCGGGGCGGCGCCCATGGCCTCTTCCAGATATTCGGTGGAGTCCAGGAACTCCGGTCGCTTGTGCTCCTTGCCCTGCCCCTGTCCGCCCGCGCCATGACCGCCGCCCATCGGCGCTCCGCCCATACCGCCCATGGGAGCCGCACCGGCGGTGGCGATTCCGGCCCGACCGGTCGTGGCGATGGCGCCCTCGACCTCGGCCGCGAGCGCGGCACGGGGGAACAGCTTCGAGGTGAGTTCCTTCGGTGCGGACGCGGGGCTGACACCCGGACCACCGCCGCCCGGGCTGCCGCCGCCCTTGGCCAGATCCTTGGTCAGATTGCTGAGCATATTGGGGATACCGGCCAGCGTGGAGCTGGGATCGTTCGTCTTGGCCTGATTCGCGGTCGACGTGAGGCCCTGGAGGCCCTGTTGCAGGGCACTGCTCAGCTGTGAGGCGTCCGAGGAGCCGTTCGAACTCTGTTGCGACGTACCGTCACCGGTGTTCCGGCCCGGATTCGTCGAGTCGGGACCGGTCTTGCTCGGATCGGTCTTGCTCGGATCCGTCTTGCCGTTCGGGTCCGTCTTGTTCGGATCGGTCTTGTTCGGATCGGTGCCCTGCGGCTGTTTCGCGTTCGGGTCGGTCTTGTTCGGCTGTAAGGCGTTGGCGGGCAGGGTCGCCGCGGACAGTCCGAGCTTGCTCTTCGGGGTGCCGCCACCCCCGCCGCCACCGCCGCCTCCCCCACCGCCGCCATCATCGGTCGTGGTCTTCGTCGCCAGCCCGGGCAGCTGCGCCAACGGGTCGATCAGATGCGGAATGGCCGGACTGGCCGCGATCATGCCGGTGACATAGAAATTCTGAAAGGCCAATCGAGCGGCTTTGACGATCCGGTCCTCGCGCTGAGGGTGGTCGTAGTCGAAATCGGTTGGCGCGCTGGGCATGCGAATCTTCGTGTTGTCGAGCCAGCCCGCGACATAGGTCAGGTTGGCCGCCATCGCGCGAATATCCGCGGTCAGGCCGTCGGCCTCGGTCTTGAATTCCCCGGCGACCCGACGCGCGGCATCACCGCCGCGGCCGCCCCAGCCGCTCTTCATTTCGTCCAGCCGCTTGGTGAGCTGGTCGAAGCTGGTATCCACCTTGTCCGCCACCAGCAGCCAGGTGCCGCCGATATCGGACACCAACTGCGGGTTCATGCCCGAGCCCGCCTGATGGAGCCACACCCGTTCCTTGTCATTCGGATTCTCGGGGTCGAGGGCGTCGTAGTGCCCCTTCTCGTTGGCGATCTTCACCAGGTCGGCGTTGCCGTGCTTACCGTCCAGCGGCGGGGTCGAATCATCGTTCCACACCGGGATTTTGGTGTTCCCGACCAGTTTCGGCGCGCCGGGGGCCGGGTGCACCGTGGATTCGTTCTTGAATCGGGTGAACATGGCCTTCGAATCTTCTTCGGTCGCCTTGTAGTTGTTGTCCGCCACGATCATGGTGTCGGCCATGGCCTCGACCAGGTCGATATATCGCTTCAGGACGCCGCCGAGGTTCTTGCCCTGCGTATTGAAACGGTCCTCGAGGTTCATCGCCGACGGCAGGATCGAATGATCGCCGAAACCCTTGTGCTCGGTGAGCAATGGTTGATAGTTCAGCGCGATATTCAGCGTGTTCGCCACATCGGCGGCGATCTTCGCCGCCGCGGCTCCCGCCCCTTCGCTCAGGTGCAGGGTGCCCCCGCGCGCCTGTTGGCCCAGCCCCCGCCAGGGATTGTCTTCGTCACCCACGTCCCGCTCCTGCCCTCAGGTGGTCATCGAACCCTAATGCGCGCCAATACAACTCAGCCGTCATCCGAACGCTTCCCTTATGCGTGCCTGGCGCGGAAACGCTGCTCGAACCCGGACAGGTAGACCGACGGCGGGGTCGCCGAGGTCGCCGCCTCGACGACGCCGTCATCCGCTATGTAGAACAATGCCCGCTGCACCGAGATTTCATTCGGTTCGGCGGGGGCGTAAACGAGCCATCCGATCGGAAGACGTTCCGCGCGAAGGTTGTCCAGGGGGTAGCCGGTCAAGTCGAGGTCGGTCGTGTCGAGGTGACGCAGCACCTCGGTGATCGCCTCGTCGCGCGGCAGCGGCTCCGGACCGGTGCGGGCCACCCCGGCGAGCGTGAGCTGGTAGTACGCGCCATCGAGATCCGATGCGTCACCGAAGGTTTCGACCAGCTGGGCGCGGGTGATATCGCCGCGCTCGGCCGCCGCGACATATGCGGTGACCGCGCCGCGCGACTCCTCGGACGGGTCGCCGGACAGCAGGCCGCAGATCACGTCCGATACGGTGCCGGCGGTCCAGATGCCGGGGACGGCCGCGGCCAGCTCGGTCGCGCGCGGGGATTCGGCGCGATACCAGCGGCCGCGCTCCCACCAGTAGCAGAAGGTGAGCAGGCCGCCGCTGGCGCGAGAGTTCAGGACCGAGTTGGCGACCCACTCCGGAGCCGCCGAATAGAGCTGCGGCAGAGGGGTTCTGCCGTTGTAGGCGGCATCGAGTTCCGGGGCGTTCCAGACCCCGCCCGAGAGCACCGCGCGACCACCCGGCAGCGCGTACAGCGATGAACCGGAACGACGCGAACCCTCGAACCAGCCGAAGGACGGCAGCACGCGCGGCCCCCAGTCCGAGCCGATGGCGACGAACGCGGCGGCGAGGGCGGACCAGCGCGCCCATAGCAGCTCGAAGTCTGGGAAATCCTGTTCGGAAACCGTTGGCAGCACACCGGATTCACGATCGGCGCGGGCCGCGGCGGCGGCCTGTCGTGGTGTGCGGCCCTGCCGATTGTCATGGTGCACATAGGCGGCCAGCCAGGTCGGCAGGCTCGCGCGCGGATACGCCTCCAGGTCGGCCGAGTAGTCCTGCGGCGCGAAAAGCTGGTCGTCCGGGAAGGGTTCGTCACCGTAGTCGTGATCGACCTCTAACTCACCGGCCGCGGTCAGTGTCATCTCGAAACGCCACCAGGGGCCGTCACCGAGCTCCGCCGAGACCGCGCGATGGGTGGCGACCAGGTTCAGCACTTCCGGGGACGGCAGGATCCGAACCTGGCGTTGCGCACCATCGGAGTAGGTGAGACGGGACAGTTGGCCGGTCACGGTCAGTGCGAAGGCCGCGTGCACGCGATCCCAGCCGTCCGGGCCCAGGGTCATCAGCTCCTGCGCGATCCGATGCGCCACACCCCGCGCCTGATCGGCGATATCCATCGCGCCGGGGGTGTCGGCCGGATCGGGGGTGATGTTGAAGCCGACATCGGGGGCCGATTCCGCCGCGCCCTCGGCGAATTCGTCCTGCGCCGTGGCGATCTCGACGGTGCCGCCGGATTCGTCGATCGATTCGCCGATGACTGCTTCGCTGAACTCGTGATTCCTGGTCACGGGTAAATCGTCTCCTCGACGGTCACATTCGAGACGGTGGCGCCCACGACTATTCGCGCTCGGCGATCATTCGGTCCTGCTCCGCGCGGCGCTGGGCGGCATTGCTGCCGTCCAATTGCCCGGCGAAGGCCCGGCGGGCCGCGGCTTCGAGCTCCTGCGGGGCATTCGGGTAGGCGGACCTGAGCTCGCGCAGCGCCTTCATGGTCTGCTGATCGAGGCCGGTCTCGGTGCGCAGGCCGCTGCCGGACAGCACGCTCCGCAGCATGCTGTCGAAATTGCGCTGCAACTGCTCCTTGCTCGGATGGCCGCCGTAGCGCACGTCCGTCCTCCTCGTTCGTCGGACCCAACCCTCAGCATCGCATATTCGAGCCAACCGGGCGGTTGCCGGAATCGGTCGAACAGGCGAACTACCGGGTGGGCCGCTCACCCGAAAATCCCGCCGCGACGCACCGGATCGGTGAGCACATCGCGAATCAGCAGACCCAGGTCCGCGTCCGCGCCCACCGGGCGATAGCGCAGTTCACACTGCGGGTGACCACCCGCAGAGACCATGAAACGGGTGAAGCCCTGGGAGGTGCGCTCCCATATGGCCTCCGCGCCCAGCTGATCGACCTCGATCTCCTGGTCACCCACCCGCAGCACCAGACCGCGCGCGGCGCGATAGAAGACCACCTGGATGCCGTCGCAGTCGCCGTAGACGCCGGCGAGTGCGCCCGCCGCCACCGGAGCCGATTGCAACAGTCCGGTGCCGGGGTCGAAGGTGGCGAACTCGCCGTACCCGGAATGCGAACGGAGATAGATCATCCCGTTCTTCGCCGGACCGCCGCCCGCGCGTGGGAAGCGGCGGTCACCGCGGCCGCCATTGCCCCTCGCGCCATTGCCCGCACCGGCCGGAGTGCCCGGCGGCATGGCCGGGGATCCGCCCATCGGTGCGCCCGAACCATTTTGCGCCGCATTGCCATTCGTGGACGGGTCACCCTGGGTTGCGGGATTCGCGGTGCCAAGTCCCCCGGCAGTCGGGTCGAAGCCCGGAGGTGAGCCGGGGCCACCGTGCAGCGGCGTCAGGGGCGGTGCGCCGGGGTTGCCCGGGTGCGCGCCACCACCGAGGGATTCCAGCAGACGGTTCACGGCTGCCGCCGGATCGTATTGCGGCGGTGCGCCATTCGACGGGTGTTGTGTGGACGGCAGCCCATTCGACGGATGCGATGTGGACGGCGACCCGTTCGACGGCGACGACTGCGGCGGCCAGGTTGAGCCCGGCGACTCGTACGACGGCTGGGATGAGCCCGGCCAGCCATTGGACGGCGTCGAGCCACCCGGCTGCGAACCACCCGGCCAGCCATCGGTGGGCGGCCAAGGCACCCCGCCAGGCCAGCCCGCCGGGGGATGCGACGAACCCGGCATCGGTATGCCCGGCGGCCACGAATCAGTCGGCGGCCAGGGGCATTCCGGCGGCCAACCGGCAGGCGGGTACGGAACGGTTGGAGGCCAGGGCATCCCCGGCGGCCAGCCCTCCGGAGGCGTCGGAATATTCGGCGGCACCGGAATTTCCGGCAACTGCGGTAGCTGAGGCTGCGGCACCTCCGGCAACTGCGGCTGCGGGAGATGCGGCATCGACGGACCCCCGGGTCCGCCCGGCTGCGGGTATGGCTGGGGCTCGGGTTGAGGCTGCGGCTCGGGTTGAGGCTGCGGCTCGGGTTGGGGTTGAGGCTGCGGCTGGGGTTGGGGCTGCGGCTGGGGTTGCGGCTGGGGTTGCGGCTGCAACTGCTCGTCCGCAGGCGGCAGGCTCCACGGATACGGCTGCCGCGAAGGCTCAGGTGTGTAATCCGGCAGCCCATACTCGGGCTCCCGATGCGGAACGTGAGGCAGGTGCGACCGCACATGCGCCCAATCCAACTCGGACCGCTGCCGCGCACCCTCCGAATCTGAGTCATCACTATCCGGATCCGGTTCCGCGCCATCGGGTTCCGAACTATCCAGGTCAGAACCATCCGGGTCAGAACCGTCCGGGTCAGAACCGTCCGGATCAGGGCCGGTGCCGTCGCTGCCGCTGCCGTCGTCCTCGCCGGCGGTGTCGCCGGGGTGGCGGCCGCCGCCCGCTCCCGAGCCGGAGTCATTGCCGGAACCGGAGGCGTCGGTCTGCGGATCAGCCTCGTGATCGGTGCTTTCGGGAGCGTCTATTCCCTTGGTGGGGGCGGACTCTCCCGCATCGTCGGCCTGGCTCGCACGCTTCTCGTCGGGGATCGAGGTGTCGCCGGTGCCTTCGTCCAGGGCAAGGTCACGATCGGTCGGCGGTGCTTCGCTGGACGGTTTCGACGGGGTGTCGATCGTGGTATCCGACTGCGGTGCAACGGATTTTGCGGGGAGGCCCGATTCGGGGTGCGCGGAGGTTTCCGGAGCGGGATGGGGTTCCGGGGTGATCGGGGCGGGGAGGTCGGGGAGGTAGCGGACGGCGCGGGCTCCGGTGAGGGTGCCTTGGATCAGGACCTGGGCGAAATCGTCTTCGATGTAGATGGGCTTGAAGCGCCAGGCGGCGTCGGCGGGCGGGAGGCCGGTGGCCCATTCCAGGATGAGGCCGTCGCGGCCCGCGAAAACGCCCGCGGTGGTGCGATTTCGGGACCAGGAGGTGGCGTCGCTCTGTTCGCCGAGGTGCGAGGTGTGGCCTTCGTAGTCCAGGTCCAGGACGCCGCGCGGGGACACCACACCCGATAGTGCGGCGGTGTACGACGGGTTCACCGAACCGTCCGGCAGCAGGCGCGGGACGCCCCGGTACAGCGGTTCGCCACCTTCGGGCAGCGTGCCTTCGAACAGCACAACGCCGTCGTGATCACCCTGCGGTGCAACCTCTTCCACGCGTGGTTCCGCCACCGCCCCGGCATCGGCGGCCACATCCGGCGCGACCTCGCCTGCGTCCCGCTCCCCCGCCGGAGGAACAGCCGCGCCCGATTCGACGGCCGGATGCCGGGGCGCAGAATCCTTATTCGCACTGGGATGCGGCTGCGGCGCAGCCACTTCCGACAAAGACGACTGCTGCGGGCGATTCTGATCGTGCGCCGGGGACTCTTGCGGGCGACTCTGGTCAGGTACCGGGGACTCCTGCGGGCGGCCCTGGTCGGGTGCGGGGAGTTGGTGGTGGGCGGCTGTTTCGGTGACCGGGGGTGCGGGGTGGGCCGGTTCGGTGGTGCCGCCGGGGGGCTGGTGCGGAGGTTCGGGGTTGGGGGCGGCGGGGGTGCCCGGGGTGCCGGGTGGGAGCAGGTCGGTGACCGTCAGAGTGGGGGTGGCGGCACGGGTGCCATCGGGGAGGAGATCGTCTACTTCGTACAGGCGCAGGAGCTGGTAGTCGATGGAATTGCCGGTGGCCACGAGGGATTCGTGGTCGGCTGTGGGCAGCACGGTACGGGGGTCCGGGTCGAGGGAGACGACCAGGACTCGGCGCTCCTGCGGGAACAGGCCGATACCTTCGACTCGGGTGTGCGGAACCGCCCCTGCCTCGGTGAGCGCCGCGCGCACGGCTTGCACGAGAGCCGCGCGGTGCGCGTCGTTCGCGGTGACCCGGCCCTGAATGGCCTGTCTGATCGTGTTGTTGAAGTCGGAGCGGATGGCGGTGAGTTCGCGCTGGCGGCGTTGCGCCACCTCCCGCCTGTCGAAATATTCGGACGGATTCATGCCCGGGGGTGAGTGATTGATGATCCCCAGCACGTGCGCGTCCTCGGCCGCGAGCGCGGCTACCACCGCTGATTCCAGGTCGCGGATGTCTCGCCCGGTCGGGTCGACACCGAGGTCCGACGCCATCACGCCGGCCCAGTCCATGGCTCGGCGCACATCGTCCAACGCACCGTGCTTGCGGATCAGACTCTGCGTGATCTGCCGCAGCACCTCGGGATCCGACGGCTGGAGTACGCGCGCCGGACCGGCCTCGTCCCACGCACCCGGCTGTTCCGGACCGTTCGCCGCGGGTGGATCGACGTGGGCCGGACCGGCACCGGGGTGAGTGGGGCCATCCGGTTTGGCCGGGGTCGCGCCGCCATCCGAGTCACCCGGATCGACATCGGGATCGCCGGGGGGCTTGCCCGGTTGGGGATCATCCGATCGCTCCAGCGCTGTGGGCTTGCCGGACGCGGAATCGGGCTGTGGCTCAACCGTACCGGGATCGCGTTGCGTTCCGCTGTGCGCGGGAGCATTCGGAGGTTCGGTTACATCCGAACCGGTGCGGTGGGTACCGGGTTGCAGGGCAGCGGGTTCCGTGTGCGTCAGCGGTGGGGTGGGCGTGGCGGGCGACGGGGCGTGCTGGGCGACCCAGTCGACGAAGGCTTCGGCGCTGTGCAGTCGCTCTGCGGCGGAGCGCAATTGACGGAATGCCTCGGCCGGGTCGCCGGTGCCGAGCCGGATGGTGCTGCCCTCGAGCTCCGCCATGGCGCGGTCGAGTTGGCCGGGGGTGAGGTCGCGTTCGCTGGTGTTGAGGCCGGTGGTTTCACGGAGGGTGGCGATGGCCTCGCGGAGTTGGGCGCGGGCGGTGTCGACGGCGCGGTGGGCGGCCGCTTCCGGGGTGTCGGCGGCGGCGCGGGCGGCGGCGTCCAGCCGCTGCTGTTCGGTCTCCCAGCGCGAAACCCGGTCCTGCGCACGGATGTGGTGTTCGGCGGCGTCGGCCAGGTCGAGTCGGGCGCGCTCGGGGGCGGACAGGTTCGGGCGGTGGGCGTCGCCGATCTCGGCGCGGGTGGCGTGGATCCAGTCGCGGGTCAGCTCGTCCGCGGTCAGCGATCGGTCGAAGGCGAGCAGGGTGTCGCGGAGCCCGGCCGCACCCGCCAATTCGATTCGCGCGTTGGAGAGTTCGCGCTGTGCGGTCTGTTCGGGTGTCGCGCCGTCGCGGTAGGCGGCGACGGCGTCGTCCTGGGCGGCGGTCAGGAATTCCTGCGCCAGCCGGTAGTGCTGTGCGGCATCGCGCACGGGGATGAGGTCGTCGGTCCAGACGTCGGCGCGCTGGTGCGCCAGCCGCGACATGCGGTCGACCTGGTCCAGCACGCGGTCGGTACCCAGCCGCGCCAGACCCGGATCCGCGGCAATCACCGCGTCGAGTTCGGTTCGCGCCGAGTCGACTTGGCGTTGCCACACATCCACGGGCGTCTCATCCGGACCGGCGGCGTCCTCGACCGATCGCCGCAGTGCCGACTCCAGATCCGTCACCCGCGTTTCGGCATCGGAGTACGCGCGCGCCGCGTCGACCAGATCGGAGATGCGCTGCTCGTGGCCCGGCAGCGTGCCCGCCTCCGCGGCGGTACGGGTGCCCAGGTAGTCGGCGGTGCCCGGCATGCGCTGCGGGGTGAGGTCACTCGCGCGCAGGGGGCGATTGTCCTCGAGGTACACGCGCCCGACGGCGTAATCGCGACCGTCGCCCGCCAGCGCCAGGCGCTGGCGTGCCTCGGCGAGTTCGGTCGCCAATTCACGCGGCGTGCCCACCGGCGGTTCGGGTTCGGGCGGGGTGGTGAGGTCGTGATGCTCGGCGGCCAGGCGCGCCAGCTCCCGGATATCGGCCGCGCGCGCCTGGACCTCGGCACGCATGGTCTCCAGGACCCGATCGAATTCGGCGGGTTCGAGCCGCTCGTGCTTATCGATCTTGCCGTCGCGGTAGTACTCGTACACCTCGGCGTAGCGCGCGTTGCGCACCTTCTCCACCAGCTCGGACAGCTGATCGGCGGTGAGCGCGCGCCGCGGATCCTCGACACCGGCGCGGTAACCCTCGTACGCCTGCTCCGCGGTGCCGCGCTCGAGGGTGTTCAGCACCTCGGCGAACTGCGCCGGGGTCACCCAATCGTGCAGCTCCTTGGCGTGTTTGGCGTAGAGCCGGACCTGTCGCTCGACATTGTCGATCTCGAAGCCGAGCAGCCGCGACCGCACGCTCGCGCCCTCCGGCGGAGCATCGGAAATCTTCGGCTCGCCAATGGATTCGGCCGGCAGCGCGCGCAGTAGCGCGGGCGATTTCCCGTCGTGGTTCGGCAGCTCGCCATCGGCCACGCGGGGATCGCGGAACGGATCGAAGCGCATATTCTGCCGGAACGGATCGAGATCGCCGATGGTCCGCACGTATTCGGCGAGACCGGCCAGCAATTGCGGTCGTTCCGCGGTGCGATGCAGCAGGTTGTTGATCGCATCCAGCATCGCCTTCGGGCTGGTGGATTCCAGGTCCGGCCCGTAGCCGATGACCTGTCTCGTCGCCTTGTCGATCTGATGCTTGTGTGCGTACAGCTGTTCCGGCGGTATCCCGAGCCGCTCCGCCAGCCGATCACGCGCGGCGAGTAGCACCGAATCCTCGACTCCGGACTTGGTGATCGCCTCCGCGTAGGCGAGCAGATCCTCGACGGCCTGCAAGCGCCGCGCGTGCCGGATGCCGGGGTCCGCCAGCGCCTGCGCCACGGTCTCGGGCGTCAGCATGTCCGGGTCCAGCTTCAGGCGATGCGCGAGATTCTTCAGCGTGCGATCGAGGTCGTGGAAGCTGTCGATGGCATCGCTGGCGCGGATGAAATCCGCCATACCCTCGATCTGCCCGGCGCGCAGCGCGTTGTCCTGTTCCAGTCCGGCGATCGTGCGGGCGAGGTTCTCGCCGAGATCCATGGTGTAGACGCTCAGGCGCTTGGCCACCGCATTGCGCTCCGCGCGCACCACATCCGGATCGCGTGGCACCGCCGCCTCACTGCTGGGAGCGGAATGCGGTTCGAGGGCAACGTGTTCCGGCTGCACGACGCGCCACGATCCGTCGCCGCCCCGCAGCAGTACGGCGGGAACGCGATCGCCGTGCGCATTCAGCTCGTGATAGAACGCGTCGGGCGCGGCGACGGCGCGCACGAACGGGCCGTCCGGGGTCAGGCCGATGGAGCGGTAGAAGAGTTGCAGCTCACCGCGATTCAGCTGTGCGCCCAGCTCGGGATGCGCGGCCAGGGCGGTGGCGAGGCCGACATCATGGTTGGTGTCGCCGCGAATGACCACCAGCCGGTTCGGGTCGCCCGCGTGCGCACCCGGGACGACGCCGAGGCCCGGCGCGAGCTCGACACCTCCGTGCGCGTCCAGCCAGGCCCGGGCGATGCCCTCGGACACGTCGGTCGCACGCGCCCTGGCTTCGATATCGGAGTGCACGAAATCATCTACAGCCGTCGACAATTCACCGAGTTGGTCGTAGCTGTCGCGCAAGCGCATCCGCAGATCGGCGATGGTGTGCGCAATGCCCTCGGGCGTCTCGAGGCTGGTCAGCGGGACCTCGAGCAGCTGCGCCCAGTTGGACCGCTCATCACGAATCTGGTCGCGCTTGAGCGCGGTCTCGAAGAGCGTGCCCGAACGACTGTCGGGCCGCTCGTGATCCAAATCGTCGAAATGCCTGGCCCATTCGCCGCCGTTGTTCGTGCCCAGGAAGTCGAGCGCGGTGACCGGTGGCTGTCGTGGACGCCATTCGAGCGAGGTGTCGTCGGGGTCGACTCCGGCGAGTTCCCTTCGGCGCGCGGCCTTCTCGTCCTCGATCGCCTGCGCGTCCACCCGATGGGACTCGCGCACGTATCGGCCGAGCGGATCCTTGTCGAAGAAGTTGACCTCGCTGTACGGGACCGCCCGATGCTGCTCGTCGAATCGGATGGCGGCATCGCGCAGGGCGTCGATCGCGCCCGCACGGCGGATGAGCTGAGCGGTCTCGGCGTCGACCAGGTTCCGCAGGCTCTCGCCATCGAGACCGGTCAACTCGATGCGCTGCGCGCCGGTGATCCGCACCAGTTCGGCCAGCGCGATATCGCGAGCATCGAAAGCGGCGGCGAGCGGTTCGGGCACCGACGCGCCCCAGTCCGTCACGCGCCTCGGTTCCGGGAGCGTGGGCTCGGCGGGCGGCAGCGCGGCCCGCTGCTCGGCGGCTTCCGCGAGATAGTCTGCCTCGGTGGGCATTTCGGCCATCCGGAGGGATTCCTCGACCTCGGCCCGCAGTTGCGGGTCGGCTTCGGAGTACCACGGCTGATACTCCTCGCCATCGCGCAGATACATGGGGACCGCATCCGCCGAGATGTCGTGCACCCGGCCGATCTTCTCCGCCAGCCACGGCCAGTAATCCACCAGTGGCAGATGCTCGCGCTGCTTGACGAGAGTGGCCAGCTCCTTCCAGACGCGCGGCGGGTTGAGGTCGTCGTGCTCGGCGTCGAGGTGTTCGAGTTCGTGATGGTGGATCTCGGTGCCGAAACTCTTGCCCACACTGATGAAGAACTTCTTGTCCTGGCTGGAGCCGGACGGGTACTTCGGGGTCTGATCCTCGAACCCGTGCATCAGGCGACGCCACATGCGCTTGAGCAGGTTCGGTCGCGGCGCGGCCGTGTCGGTCTTCGGCACCGGGTGCGACGGCAGGTCGGGACGCGGGACCACCTCGGCGCGATGGGTGCCGTCCGGGCGCTCGGTGATGCGCACGTGCACCCGGTTGCCGTCGGCCTCCAGCACCGCGCGCGTACCGTCCGCCTGGTTGTACAGCGTGGCGGCGACCAGATCCGCCACATCGGCTGCGCGGCGCAGGGTTTCGGCGCGCAGCTCGCGCACGGCGGTATCGAGTGACTGCGGTGTGGCGACTCGCTCCGGGGCGACGCCCAGGCGACGCGCCCAATCATCGCGGTCGGCGGCGTGCGCCGCACGGGCCTCGGGATCGGTCTCGGCCTCATGGCGTAGACCGGCCTGTTCCAGGGCTTCGATCCCGCCCGCGCGCAACAGGTTTCGGAACTGGAGGTCACCGGCCACCTCGGACAGGCGCGGCGGAATCAGCTCGGCATCGGACAGGCCGAGCCGCCCGGCGATCTCCGTGCGCAACTCCTCGAGCGACAGCGCACGCGGCTCCGCCTGCGGCGCTGGGCGATTCGCCTCGGCCCACGGGGCGAGGGGAAGGTCGCGGAGTGTGTGCCCCGGTCCGGGCCGGGGCTCTGCGGCCGAGGGCTCGGAGCTCGGGAGTTCGGGCCGAGTAGCGGATTCCAGCTCGGCGGCGGCCAGGCGGTCGTCCAGGCCGAGGGCGCGGCGCTCATTGTCGATGGCGCGCAGTTCCTCCGGCGCGACCTCGGTCCGCCAGTACCGCTCGCCACCGTAGAGCTCCTCCAGCGAGAGCGGGCGGAAATCGTCCCGCCCCATGGCAGATGGCGCGGCACTGTCCGCCGGGTCGCCGAAATGCTCACGCGCCCGCGCCATTTCGGCGATCTCCCAGAGCGTGGAGAGCGGATCACCGTGGCGGGTGAGCGCCTGCCCCAATCCGAGATCCTCGGCGAGCCGGCGCACATACGCATCCCGCTCGGGCGACCGCACCGGCGACTGCGGCCCGACCGGCGACTCCCGCAGGAAGTCCGCCACCGCGCGCAATGCCGCCGAAGCGGCCACCGGATCCACCGGATGCACAACCGCACCCTCGGCGGGCTGGGCAGGCTGG
Organism: Nocardia sp. NPDC058058; assembly: GCF_042885355.1. Classification (NCBI taxonomy): domain Bacteria; kingdom Bacillati; phylum Actinomycetota; class Actinomycetes; order Mycobacteriales; family Nocardiaceae; genus Nocardia; species Nocardia sp. NPDC058058. Next base: position 404,300 of record NZ_JBHVSA010000002.1, read on the forward strand.
GCGGGCAACTCCATGGTCTGGGTCTCCGCCGTATGCGGATCTACCTCAGGCACCGGTGCGGGAGCCGCCAACGGATCCCGCACGGTAGCCGCCACCGTCGCCTCATGAGTCGCCTCATGAACCGGAACAGCTTCGGTCGCCGCCGGAGCGGCCGGACGGATGGGGGCCGGGCCGGAGCTCGGGGAGCCGCCCGGGGTGGGGTCCTCGGGGGGCGGGGTGGGGCCGGTGTCGTCCGGGTCGGTGGGATCGGACGAATTGTGCGGGCCCTCATCGGGATCGGAGGGTGAGGGGGTGCGCGGGGGTTTGTTCGGCGGTGTGCCATCGCCCGAACCGCCGGCTTCGGGCTTTGGGACGGGCGGGGTGTCGCCGCGATCCGCGAACGCGATGCGGGGATCGACCGGCCTGGTGGCGGGGACGGATTCGGACTCCACGTGGGTGGTGCGGGCCGACTCGGAGGTGGGAAGTACGGGGCGTTCGTTGTGGTGGGCGAAGGCTATTCGGGGGTCGACGGGTGGGGTGTGGGTGGCTACCCAGTCGGAGAAGGCTTCGGCGCGGTGGAAACGTTCGGCGGCGGAGCGCAATCGGTCGAAGGCCGCGCCGGGGTCGGCGGTGGCGTTGAGCATGATGGTGCGGCCCTGGAGGTCCCGCATGGTGGGGTCGAGCAGGGCCGGGGTGAGGAGGGATTCGTCGACGTTCAGGCCGGTTGCTTCGCGGAGGTTGGTTATCGCTTCGCGCAGGGCGGTGTGGGCGGCGTCGTGGGCGCGCTGGGCTGCGGCCGCGGGGGTATCGGCGGCAATTGCCGCGGCGGCCTGCTGGCGGGATTGTTCGGCTTCCCAGCGGGAGACGCGGTCCTGGGCACGATGCTGACGGTCGGCGGCGTCGGCGAGGTCCAGGCGGGCGCGGTCGGCGGCGGGGAGGTTGGGGCGGTGGGCGTCGGCGAATTCGCGACGGGTGGCGTCCACCCAGTTCGGGGTGAGGTCGGCCGTGGTGAGGGGCAGACCGATCAGGGCCGCGTCGCGGAAGGCGTTGGCGGCGAGCAGCTCTCGCTGCGCTTCGGCGAATTCGCGGCGGGCGGCCTGTTCGGGGGTGTCGGCGGCGTGGGCGGCCTGGACGGCATCGGCGTGCGCGGCGTCCAGGTTTTCCTGCGCGTGCTGATAGCGATGTACGGCGTCGCGCAGCGGGACGAGATCGTCGGTCCAGACGTCGGCCCGGTCCAGCGGCATGCGGGACATGCGGTCGACCTGATCGACTACGCGGTCGAAGCCGACGCGCGCCAGGCTGGGGTCGGCGTCGATCAGCGCCTGCAAATCTGTTCTGGCGGAATCCAATTGACGCTGCCAGACATCGACCGGGGTCTCACCGGTGGCCCGCGCATTGTCCACCGCGTGCGTCAGCGCCGCTTCCAACTCGGTCACCCGGGCCTCGGCGCGGGTGTACTCCCCCGCTGCCGCAACGAGATCCGCGATGCGCCGCTCATGATCCGGCAGCGTCCCGGCCTCGGCGGAATTGCGGGTGCCGAGGTAGTCCGCGGTGCCCGCGATGCGCTCCGGGGTGAGGTCGCTGTCCAGGATCGGCCGGTTGTGCTCCAGGTACATGCGACCGACCGCGTGCTCGCGGCCGTCCCGCGCCAAGTCGAACTCGTGCCGCGCGGCCGCCAGGTCCGTGGCCAGCTCATCCAGATTCCGTTGCGGCGGTGCGGGTTCCGGCGGCCGGGTAAGCCTGTTGTGCTCGTCGGCGAGCCGCTCCAGCTCCTTGATATCGGCTTCGCGGGCGGCCACCTCCGCGCGCATGGTGTCGACCGTCTCGGCCAGCTTCTCCGGGGTGAGGCGCTCGTGCTTGTCGATCTTGCCGTCGCGGTAGTACTCGTACACCTCGGCGTAGCGGGCATTGCGAACCTGATCCACCACATCGGAGAGTTCGTCCGGGGTGAGTCGCCTGTTCTCGTCGGGGGTGCTCTGCCGGTAGGCGTCGTAGGCGGCTTGCGTATCACCGCTTTCCAGAATGCGCAGCACCTCGCCCAGCTGCCCCGGGCTGAGCCGATCGTGCATTACCCCGCCGTGCTGCTCGTAGAGCGCGACGGTGCGCGGAATATTGCCCAGATCCACGCCGAGCAGTCGCGACCACACGCCCGCCGCCTGCGAGGGATTATCGGAAACCGGTGGCTCACCGATGGATTCGCTCATCAGCGCGCGCAGCAGCGCCGGGGCGTCGCGATCGTGGATCGGCACCTCACCGTCGGCGGCGCGCGGATCGGTGAACGGATCGAAGCGCAGATTCTGCCGGAACGGATCGAGCTCGCTGAGCGCGTTGACGTATTCGCCCAGTGCCGCGAGCAGTTCCGGGTTGTCGCCGGAGCGATGCAGCAGATCGTTGACCGCGTTCAGCAGCTCCTTGGGGCTGGTGCTCTTCGGATCGGGCGCGTAACCGACGACCTCGCCCAGCTTCTTGTCCACCACATGCTTGCGCGAGTACAGCTCATCCGGTTCCACCCCGAGCCGGTGCGCGAGTCGATCGCGTGCCGCCAGCACCGCACCGGAATCGACGTTGTCCCGCAATACCTTCGCGTAGTCGAGCAGATCGCCGACGGCCTGCAGGCGGCGCACCTGGCGCATGCTCGGGTCGGCCATCGCCTCGGCCAGCCGCTTGGGCGAGAGGTTCTCCGGGTCCAGGCCGAGTCGATGCGCCAGATTCTGGAGGGTGCGATCCAGGTCGTGGAAATTGTCGATGGCGTCGCTGCTGCGAATGAAATCCGCCATGCCCTCGATCTGCGCGGCGCGCAGGGCGTTGTCATGGCGCAGCGCCGCGATGGTGTCGTCCAGGATGCGGCCCGGGCCGAGATCCATGCGGTACACCGAGAGCCGGGCCGCGACCGCGTTGCGTTCGGCGCGCACCACATCCGGATCGCGCGGGACGGCGGGCTCGGTACTCGGCGCGGCATGCGGCGCGACCGGATCGGGGGTCGCCTGCACGACCCGCCACGGGCCGTCGCCGTCACGCAGCATGAGTGCGGGCAGGCGTTCGCCCGCCGCGTTCACTTCCTGGTAGAGGGCCTGCGGCGGTTCGCGATCCATGATGTGCAGTTGGCCGTCATCGTTCAGACCGACCACGCGGTAGTCGAGTTGGAGATCGCCGCGGTTGAGGAGTGCGCCCAGGTCGGGGCGGGCGGCAAGCGCGTCGGCGAGCCGGACGTGGTGGTCGATATCGCCGCTGATGACGACCAGGCGGTTGGGCGCGCCCGGATGCTCGCCCGGGTACACCCCGACGCCGGGCTCCAGCATGACGCCGCCCTGCGCGTCCAGCCAGACATGCGCGGCGATGTCCACCAGCTCCGTCGCGCGAGCACGCGCCTCGCCCTCCAACCGCTGGAAATGGTCTACGGCATCGATGAATCCGCTCAACTGATCGACGCTGTCGCGCAATGCCATGCGCAGGTCGCCGAGGGTGTGCCGGATCTGGTCGGGGCTCAGGCCCTCCAGTGATTCACCGATCAGCTGCGCCCAATTGGAGCGCTCATCGCGGATCTGATCGCGCATGAGCGCGTCCTCGAACAGCTGGCCCTCGCGGCGCGAGGAGAGCTCTTCGTCGGGATCGGCGAAGTGCCGGGCCCATTCACCGCCATTGTTGACCCCGGCCGCGTCCAGCAGGGAAGCGCGGGGTTCGCGCGGGCGGAACTCCAGTGAGTCGTCGTCGGGGTCGGCCCCGGCCTCCTCGCGGCGGCGCTGAGCCCGCTCCTCCTCGACGCGAATCGATTCGGCGAGACGGGTTTCGCGGACGTAGCGGCCCAGCGGGTCCTTGTCGAAAATGCTGACCGGGCTGTACGGGATGCGCTCGTCTTCGACATTGAAACGGGTGGCGGCGTCCCGCAGCGCTTCGATCGCACCCGCACGGCGCATCAGCTGGTAGGTGGCCTCGTCGACGGCACGGCGAAGGGTGGCGGGATCGGCGTCGGACAGGTCGATACGGTGCTGGGCGGCCGCACGCACCAGATCCGCGAGCGCGGCGTCGCGGGCCTCGAGGGCGGCGACCAGCGGTTCGGGCAGGTTCGGGCCCCAGTCGCGATCCGGGTTCGAATGTTCGGGGTCGCCGGTCGGCAGGGCGCGATGCGGATTCGGTTGTGCGCCGTCGGGATTCGCTTCCTCGGCGGCGATTCTGGCGTAGTCCTCCTCGGTCGGGAGACCCGCCAGGCGCAGGCTTTCCTCGACCTCGGCGCGCAGCACCGGATCGGCCTCGGTGTACCAGGGCTGGTACTCCTGGCCGTCACGCATGTGCATGGGAACCACGTCGGCGGAGATCTCCGCGATGCGGCCGGTGAACCGCCACAGGATCGGCATGCGTTCGCGATCCTGGTAGATGGTGGCGATTTCCTTGGCCGCGCGGACGGGGTTGAAATCGTCGTCGATATGGGCGAGGAAATCGTTGTGGATGAGGTCGCCCAGGCCGTGCGTGAGGTTGACCTGGCCCTTCTTGTCCCAGCCGGAACCGGACGGGTATTTCGGGGTGTCGGCGTGGTAGCCGCCCATCATGCGCTGCCAGATGCGGCGCAGCAGACCGGGGCGCTTGGTGACCGTCGCGGGCTCGGCGCTGACCGGTTTCGGCAGGTCGGGCCGCTGGACCGCTTCGACATGCCGGGTGCCGTCCGGGGATTCGGTGATGCGGACGTGCACGCGATCGTCACCGGCGGCGAAGACCAGGCGGGTGCCCTCCTCGGCGTACGGGTTGTGGAAGGTGGCGGCCAGCAGGTCCGCGATATCGGCTGCGCGGCGCAGGGTTTCATCGTGCAGCGCGGCCAGGGTGGCATCGCGATGTCGCGGATCCAGAGCCTGCGGGTCGGTCACGCCGAGCAGCCGGGCCCAGTCGTCGCGGTCCGCGGCCAGACGGGCGCGCTCGCCCGGATCGGTGGCCTGGTCGTAATGGCGCATCGCGCGATCCAGGGCGTCGATCGCACCGGCGCGCAAGGCATTTCGGAACTGGAGTTCACCGGCGACATCGGGCAGGTGGGCCGGGGTGCGCTGCTGATCGGTCAGGCCGAGGCGGTCGGCGATCTCGGTGCGGAGTTCGTCGAGGGTCAGGACGTGCGGATCATCGTGCGACATATCGCGATGCACGCTCGACCAGGGTTCGAGCGGAAGATCGCGGCGCGGTTGACCGTCGGGTTCCGGGCGGTTCTGCGGGAACCGTCCCGCGTCGCGTTCGGCGGGACCGAGTTTGCCGAGATCGTCCGCGCGCATCGACACCGGCGGGCGGCCCTGATCGGGGTCACCGAAATGACCTCGGGCACGCGCCATCTCGGCGATTTCCCGCAGCGAGCCCAGCGGATCGCCATGCCGCCGCATGGCCTCGCCCAGCCCCAGATCGCGCGCGAGCTGCCGCCCGTACGCTTCCCGTGCGGGATCGCGCGGACCCGCCATCGGACCGGGAGCCTGCCGCAGATGATCGCCCAGTGCGCGCAGCGCGGGCGAGGCCACCGCCGGATCCACCGGCGGATGCGCGGGCGCGGGCACCTCCATTGCCCGGGTAGGAGCCGAATGCGGCTCCGGCCCAGGTTCATTCGCGGGTGCGACCGCGCCCGGATCCCGCACGGTGACCTCGGCGGTCGCCGGATGCACCGGGGTGGGCTCACCATGATTCGGAACCGTCACCGCCTCGCCGGCGGGTGTACCGAGTTCAACCGTCGGGGCCTCACTGGCGGGTAAGCCGAGCTCAACCGTCGGAGCCTCACTCGGCGGGACGGCGAACTTCGAGGTGTCGACCTCGACGGTCGGCGCTTCCGACTCGGGACGCGGGTAATCAGCCCATTCCACGCGCGGATCCACCGGCTTCGCCTCGGTATCCGGCCGAGTGGGGTAATCGGCCCACTCGATACGCGGATCCGTCGGCGGCACTTCGGTATCCGGCTGAGTCGGGTAGTCCGCCCACTCGATACGCGGATCTACCGGCAGCTCGGATACGTCCGACCGCGTGTGGTCGGTGGACGAGGTTTCCGAATCGGTGTCGGGGCGAGCGGCAGCGCCGGTATCGGAGGAACCGGAGTCCGGGGGGCCGTCGGGTCGCGGGGCGACCGGGGGCGCGGAGTCGTCGCCGGGATCGGGGCGGCCGCCCGCGTGCTCCCAGAGGAAATCGGCGCGTTCGGCGGCGATGCGCGCCACATCATCGGCGGCATCGGCCTGGAAGCGTGCCCAACTCTCGGTCGAACTGCCGGGCTCGCTCGCATCGGCGATATCCCGCAACCACGCGGCGTGCTCGGCATCCATCCGCGCACGCCAATCCGCCTGCACCGCCAGCTGACGCTTCAGCCACGGCGAATCCTCCGGCCCGAAAGGCGCTGCGGCGAGCGGCCGATCACCGGGTGGTTCATCGCCTCCCGCCATACCCGGCTCCGGTGGCGTTTCGGGACCTTGCGGCGGCACCTCGACATCGGACGACGGCGGGTAGTTGGCCCACTCCACCCGAGGATCGGCGGGACCTTCCGCATCGGGACGGGTGTAATCGGCCCACTCCACGCGGGGATCGACCGGGGTGGGCGCATCCGGACGGGGGTAGTCGGCCCACTCCACGCGGGGATCGACCGGGGTGGGCGCATCGGGGCGGGGGTAGTTGGCCCATTCCGTGCGGGGGTCTGTCGGTGGGGTGGGGTCGGGGTGGGGGGTGAGGTTGTCGGTTACCCAGTTGGCGAAGGCGTCGGCTCGGTGGAAATCGGTTGCGGCGGATTCGAGTTGGGTGAAGGCGGCGGTGGGGTCGCCCTGGTCGAGGCGGACCGTGCGGGATTGCAGGTCGGCCATGGTGTCGGCGAGGAGGGCGGGGGTCAGGTCGGCTTCGGAGGTGTTGAGGCCGGTTACCTCGCGGAGGGTCGTGATGGCGTCGCGGAGGGCGGCGCGGGCGGTGTCTCGGGCGCGGTTGGCGGCGTCGGTGACGGGTTCGCTGGCGGCGGAGGCGGCGGATTCGAGTCGAGCCAGCTCGGTTTGCCAGCGGGAGACGGTGTCGCGGGCTCGGTCGACTCGGTCTGTGGCAGCGGCTATTTCGGCGCGAGCCTGCGGGTCGGCGGGGTTGGGACGGGTGGGGTCTTGGCCGTCGCGGCCGATAGTGCTGACATCGCGCAGGATTTCGGCGGTGCGCAGGTCGAATTCCGCGTCCCGCAACCCGCGGCGGGCGGTGTCGATCGGCGTCTCGGCAGTGTGGAAGGCCTCGACCGCGTCGGATTGTGCTGCGGCCAAACCATTCTCGGCCAGGTGCACGCGGCGGGCACCGTCGACGATGTCCTGGATGCGGTCCTGCCAGGCCGCATGCTCCTCGATCGGCAGTCGCCTGCCGCCGACCTCGTCGATCGCCGCGAGGTAGTTCTCGGGGGTGAGGTCGGCCGGATCCAGGGGCAGAGTGCCGATGACCGCGCGGAGATCGGCCTGTGCCCGGTCGAGTTCTCGCCGCCACGCCTCGATCGGCGTCTCCGCCGGGCCGACGGACTCCGAAACCGCTGTGTCCAAAGCGGATTGCAGTTCGGCGACGCGGTCGGTGAGCCGGTTGTGTTCCTCGGCGGAGGCGCGCAGCGCTGCCACTCGTTGATCGAGCTGGGCCTGCGATGTCCCCACGGGTTCCCGGGTGCCCAGATAGTCGAGGGTGCCGTGCAGACGCCCCCGCGTCAGATCGGAGTCGCCGATGGGCCGCACCGGATCGACCGGAATCCGGCCCAGGTCGTAATCCCTGGTGGTGCGCGCACCGTCGAGATCGGCTCGCGCCCTGCCCAATTCGGCGGCCAGCTGTTTCGGATCGGCCAGCTGCGGCGTGGTCGTCGGCTCGGTGAGGGCGTTGTGCGCAGCGGCGAGTCGCTCCAGCTCGTTGATATCGGCGGTACGGGTCGCGACTTCCTCACGCAGCGTTGCCAGCACCTCGTCGAGCTGCTCGGGCGTGAGCCGCTCGTGCTGGTCGATCTTGCCGTCGCGGTAGACCTCGTACACCTCGGCCCAGCGCTTGGGATCGCTGCCCAGCTCCACACCCAGCAGGCGCGACCACGCGTCGGTGGCCATGGACGGCGCGTCCGAGGATGGCGGCTCGCCGACCCGGTCGGTCATCAGCTCGCGCAGCGGGGCGGCGGCCTTCGAATCATGAATGGGCAGTTCGCCTTCGGCGACGCGCGGGTCCAGGTTCGGATCCAGGCGCAAACCGTCGGTGAACGGGTCGATACGGTCCAGCGCACCCGCGTACTCGGTGAGCGCGGCCAGCAGGTTCGGCCGATCGCCGGGCCGATGCATCAGGTTGGCGATGGCCTCCTGTAGCGCGGGCGGGTGAATACCCTTGGGATCCGGCGCGTAGGTGTGCAGATCCTTGCTGTGCTTGTTGGGGAACAGCTCCGCCGGATCGATGCCGAGCCGCACCGCCAGCCGATCGCGGGCCGCCAGCGCCGCGGACTCGTCCATGCCGCGCAGCAGTTTGGCGTAGTTGGCCAGATCCTTGACCTGCTGGGCGCGCAGTACGGCGGGGGTCTTGGGATCGGCCAGCAGCTGCGCCACCCGCTCCGGGGTGAGCTGGTCCGGCTCCAGGCCGAGGCGGTTCGCGAGATTGTCCCGCGCCTCGTTCAGCTTGTGGAAGTTGTCGATGGCATCGCTGGTGCGGATGAAATCCGCCATGCCCTCGATCTGTGCGGCGCGCAAAGCATTGTCGTGATGCAGCGCCGCGATGGTATCGGCCAGCCGGTCCGAGTTGAGGTCCATGAGGTACTGCGTGAGGCGCGCGGCGACCTCATTGCGAGCCAGACGCACCGCATCCGGATCGTGCGGGGTCTCCGGCTGCGAGGACGGATCCTGGTGCTGGGCCGGGGAATCCAAGCCCGGCGAGGCGACCCGCCAGGGACCGTCATCGGTGCGCAGCATGGTGACCGGCATGCGTCGGCCGTCCACGTCGACGTCCTGGAAGCGCGCCTCCGGGGGACGCTCGCTCTCCATGATGTGCACCTGGTCGGCGTCATCGATCAACGCCAGACGGTAATCGAGGTGCAGCGCACCGGAATTCAGCAGTTCGCCGATATGCGGGTGTTCGGCGAGGAAACCGGCGAGATGCGTGTCGTGATCGTCCTCGGCGCGCATGACGACCAGCCGGTGCGGGTCACCCGGCGCGTCACCGGGGTAGATGCCGACGCTCGGATCGAGGGTGACGCCGCCGTGCTCGTCCACCCAGCCGTGCGCGATATCGTCGACGACCAGCTGCCGCTGCTCGCGGGCCGTCGCATCCGCGTGCAGGAAATCGTCCACGGCAGTGGAGAAGTCGGATACCGCGTAGATCCGATCGCGCAAGTCCAGGCGCAGTTCGGCCAGGGTGCGGTTGAGTCGCTCCTCCGGCGCGAGAGAATCCAGTTCGACGCCGAGCAGCTGCGCCCAATTCGAGCGTTCATCGCGAATCTGGTCGCGCAGCAGGGCACGTTCGAATAGCGGGCCGCCCTTGCTGGTGTTCGCGTCATCGCCGAGGTCGTCGAATTCACGGCCGGGTTCGGCGCTGTTGTTGACGCCCTCCCACTGCAGCATGGTGGTGCTCAGGCCCCGGGAGCGGGCGTACTCGCGCAGGAATCCGCTGAGCGGGTCATTGTCGAAAATGCTGACCTCATCGCTGTAGGCGATGCTGGCATTCTCGGTGTTGTAGCGCTCGGACGCGCTGCGCAGGCCCTCGATGGCTCCGGCTTGGCGCAGCGCCAGGTAGTTGGACTCGTCGAGAGCATCGCGCAGCGTGGCGGCGTCCACGCTGGTGAGGTCGATACCGGCGCGGTCGGCATGCCGGTGCAATTCGGCCAGGGCGGCAGCGCGGGCGTCGAGGGCGTCGGCGAACGGCTGCGGCAGATCGGCGGGGTGCCGGGCTGCGGCCGGATCACCCTGTGCCGGTGTGGGTTCGGTGGGTGACTCGCCCTGTTGGTGCGTCTCCCCCGGCGGAAGCTCCGGATGTGTCTGTCCGGGTGGGAGTTCGGTATGCGTCGGCCCCGCCGTGAGCCCCGGTACCTCCAGACCCGAACGGCGCAGGCTTTCCTCGATGGCCGCGCGCACCTTCGGGTCGCCCTCGGTGAGCCAGGGCTGATACTCGCCGTTGCGGGTGTGCATGGGGACACCGTCGCCCGCGATGGTCGCGACCCGGCGGCTCAGCAGGCGCAGCAGCGGCATGCGCTCGCGCGCCTTCCAGATGGTCGCGCCCTCCTTGCCCAGGCGGACTGGGTTGAAGCCGTCCTTCAGGGTCTCCAGTTCATGGCTGTGGATCAGCGCGCCGACATCGTGGACGATCTCGACCTGGTACTTGCCGTCCTGTTTGGAGCCGGAGCCGTATTTCGGTGAGTAACCGCCGTATCCGCCCTTGAACGCGTCCCAGAGCTTGCGCATGAGGGAGCGGTGCGGCTGCTCGGGGGTGGTCTTGGGCGGGGCGGACTGTTCGGGCAGGCCGGGGCGGGTGGTGACCTCGATGCGCTGGTGACCGTCCGCGTCGGTGGTGACCCGCACGTGTACGCGCTCGCCGTCGGCCTCCAGCACCAGGTGGCGACTGGTTGGGGTGTCGCCGGTGTGATTGGCCGCGGCCACCAGATCCGCGACATCCTCTGCGCGCCGCAGGGTTTCAGTGCGCAGTTCGGTGAGGGTGGCGTCGCGATGCTGCGGTGCGAGGTCCTGCGGGTCGCGGCCGAGCAGGCGCGCCCAGTCATCGCGCAGGGCGGCGATCTGCGCGCGGTGCGCCGGATCGGTGGTGGCATCGTGATGCTCGGCGAGCCGGGCGAGTTCTTCGATGGCACCGGCGCGCAACAGATTTCGGTATTGCAACTCACCGGCGACTTCGGCCAGGCGGTGCGGGGACAGGTCGGATTCGTCCAGGTGCAGGCGGGCGGCGATATCGTCGCGCAGTTCGGACATGGACAGGGCGCGCGGCTCGTCCGGGATGCCCTCACGGACCGGGCCGTCCCACGGGTTGAGTGGGAGTTCCTTTGGTGGGGTTCCGGATTCGTGGTCCGGGTGGTTCGCGCCTGGGGACGGGTCGGGGTCGTTCGCGCCGGAAGTCAGCTCGGGACGTTCCGTACCCGAGGTCAGCTCGGGACGGTTGCGACCGGCGAGGTCACGAGCCGCCTGTGCGGCGTCCTCCTCCGCGCCCGCGCGGGCCAGACGCTCATCGAGGCCGAGGCGGTGCAGCTCGGCCTCCATGGCCGACACCTGGGACGGATCGGCCTCGGTACGCCAATACTCCTCACCCGCGTAGGCCTCTTCGGTCGTGAGCGGAACCAGATCCTTTGGACGCATGGGCGTCGGCGGGCGGCTCTGGTCTGGATCGCCGAAAAGGTCGCGGGCATGGGCGGTTTCGGCGATCTCCCGCAGCGCGGCCAGCGGATCGGGATGCCGGCTCAGCGCATCGCCCAGGCCGAGCGCGTCGACCAACCGGGCAATCTGCGCCTGCTGCTCCGGAGCGCGCGGGATTGCCGCCTGCTGCGGCGGCATCTGACGCAGATGATCCGCGATATCGCGCAGCGCGGGCGAGGCGACAGCCGGATCTACCGGGGGTGCAACGGTATTCGCGCCCTCTACGTCCGGACTCGGCGCGGGCAGTTCGACAGTTGAGGCTTCCGACGCGGGCACCTCGACCGTCCGGGCTTCCGCAGGCGGCAATTCGACCGTCGGAGCCTCCGAAGCGGGAACCGGGAGTTCCACGGTGGTCGCGTCCGGCGAATGTTGTTGCGTCCCAGCCTCATTCGGCGGGATGGGCAATTCCAGGGTTTCGGCGTCGGGTGAATGGCGGGGGGTGGACGGATCGTTCGTGGGCGGATCACCCGGGGTGAGTGGGACCGTGGGGTCTTCCCCGTTCGGGCCGTAGGCCATCTGGCGGCGCTGCGGTCCTTCGCGGCGGTCGGGGTTCGGATCGGCGTCGGCGGGCTGGGTGGCCTCGGGCGGCTTCAGGGTGCCGTCCGGGTTGAAGGGGGTGTAGTGGTCTGCTGCCGGGGCGATACCGGCGGCGGGCTCGGGGGCTGCCGCGGGGGCGGGTGGTCGGATCGGTTCGGTTCCGCGCAGGGCCGCGGTGTCCAGGAGCAGCTTGTGCAGCACCTGTGCCGGTTCGCTCGCGGCGTCACCGTTGCGGGTCACGTCGGAGAAGGCCTCGGCCACGGCTTCTTCCGGGTTGAGCAGCCCGGACTCGTCGAAGCAATAGCGGCTCAGCTGATCCAGCCAGGTGGAGTAGCCGACCATGGTGCCGCGCGTATCGCGGTAGTGGTCCATCAGCGCGGCGCGTGCCAGATCCAGCGCCTTGCTTTCCCCGTGCAACTCCAGCACATGGCCGAATTCGTGGACGATCGTCGAATAGATCGGCCGCTCACCGTGTCCCGGCGCGAAGCTGCCGTCCGCGTCGCCGTCCCTGGCCTGCGCCGCCCACGTGTCCGGGTGTTCGGCCAGGTCCATATTCAGCACGATGCATTCGGCCGCGGGCCTGCCGTCGGCGGCGATCTCATCGTCGACGAACGCGGCGGAGTTCTTCAGTGAGCTGGGCTCCGTCTCACCCGTGGACTCGTCGACATCGTCGGGATCGACCGTGAAATCGTCGACCTCCAGGGCACGCAGGATGGTCCCGGGATGCTCGGTAAGCATGTCGTCCACCGCGCGCGCGAATTCCCGCAGCACCTCGACATCGATTCGGGGATCCTGGAATCCGGTGATCTCCAGGCCCCAGCGATCGGTGAGCAGATCCTCGATCTGCCGCGAATCCAGTTGCGACCATTCGTCATCCGGGCGCGGCGACCAATCCGGTGCGGGGTCGTGACTGCCATCCGACGGCGAATCGTCGTGCTGATGCGCGGAGTCGTCGTGCTGAGGCGTCGAATCCTCATGCGGAGCAGGTGAATTCCGCGGCCACGAGCCGTCATGCGCGGGAGTCGCCTCGTGCGCGGAGTCGTCCGGGAAGACCATGCGGCGGCGCGGGCCGTCTTCCGGGCGCGGACCGTCACCATCCGCCGCCGGGCGCGGGGATTCGCCGCCGGGCCGATCCGCGCGCTCGGACCGGACCGGGCCGGGCGCGTCGTCGTGGGCGGGCAGGGCGCGCGGCGCGGGGGCGTCGTTATCGCGGCCGCCGAAGCGGTCGGTGAGGCGCTCCCACAGTCCGCGTGCGCGTTCGGGTTCGGCGGTCAGCGGCGCGGCGCCGTCGAGCACGCGAGCGGCGATCCGGTCCGCCAGGTGTTGCGGATCCGCATCGGACATGTGCTGGAACCGCGCGGCCAGATGATCGGAAGCGGTGCCCGCGCCGGTGGGCGGCGGCACCCGCCAGCCGCCGTGACCGTCACGCTCCAGCCAGAGGTTGAGTTCGATCTTGCCGATCTTCAGCGGGAATCGGCTGTAGCGGTCCCGATCTCGGACGCGGTGCTCATCGGGAGCCTCGTCCGGGAGATCCGGCATGGCAAGACGACGGGTCAGCAGATCGCGGGCGACGGCGGCCGGATGCGGGTACGTCACCGCGGAATCGCCCTCGGCCTGCCGGTGACCGGCCTCCATGAACCGGTCGGAGAGCCGGGTCGGGACCTGCTCGTGCATACCGTCGCGGCGCAGCGAGAACTTCGGGCGCGCAACGTGATCGAAGGCATCCGGGCCGAGCTGGCCCAGCCACTGCTCGAAACCCAGTGTGGTGGAACCCTCTTCGCGGTAGCGCAGGTAGTGCGCGAGCATCTCCGCCACCGCTTCACGGTGATCGGGCCTGCGCATCGGGCCCTCGGCCTCGCTCGCGAACAGATTCCGGATCCGGACGCCGTCACCGTGCTGGGTGACCTCGCGGTACTCGATGCGGTGCGTGCCGTCCCACAGTGCGTCCGCGTAGCGCGGATCGGCGGCGGCCAGCTCGCGCAGCGCGTGCATATGCCCGCCCTCGGGCGCGAAGACCACCAGCGTGTCCCGGACGCCCACGGTATCGCGGGTCCGAATCACCTGATCGGAGAGCCGCTCCCCCGCCGGATACGTTCGCCGCAGCTCGTCTTCCGAAGCGTTCCTGGACAATTCGATCGCATCCGGGCGCGGAGGATGCGCGATGGACTCGTCGCCGACATCGGCGGGGAGGTGATCGACGGCGGTGGGATCGGTGCGGGGTGCCTCCGTGCGAGGGTCGGTTGCCTGCGGGGCATCGATCGGCCGGGGTGGTTCCGAGCCGGGGGTGTCCGACCAGGGGAGGTCGGAGCGGGGTTCGGAGATGCGCGGGAGGTTCGGCCGGAGGTCGGAGGGGTGCGGGTGGTTGGTGGTGTCGGCGGGGGTGTCGAGGTGCGGGGTGTCGGTGAAAGCCGGTCTGCCCCAGCGGGGGTCGTCTGCCTCTCCGTAGGAGCGGACCACGTCGAAGGCGACCTCGGCGGCGTCCAGGCCGGTCTTCTTCAGGTATTTGCGCAGGGCGTCGACGCCCGCCTCGTAGGCGCGGGATTCGGGGGTGCCGGTGCGGGCGGGGCGATCCATCGCCCTGTCATAGGCGGCGGTGTAGGCGCGCTCGGCGGGGCCGACCAGGATCGGCGTGCCGGATTCACGCAGCAGGCGCAGATGTTCGATCTCGATCGCGTAGTCGGCGGCGCGGCGATCACGAGCCTGCGGGGTATCCCGACCGTGCGCGCCGGGGGCGGGCGTCGGTTCGGTGCTCGGCGGAATGCCGTGTGCGTGATCCCATGCCGCGCCGTGCACGACACCCAGATCGCGCTGCGACACCAGCGGTCCGTCGGTGGTGATGCGCGCGGTCACCTCGCGCACGGCGGCGCGATAGGCGGCGGCCTCCAGCATGCGCCGGGTGGCGCTGTCATTGCCCCTGTAGGCGCGCTGCGCCGTTTCGAGCGCCTGGTCGCGGGTCGCCAGGAAGGCACGCTCCAGCGGATCGCGCACCGGCGGGCGTTCGAAGCCCGAATTCGCGTACCAGACACGTTGATTCTCGAAGGACAGCGCCAGACCCTCGGCATGCCTGCCCAGCATGGACTGCACGTATTCGTCGCGGGTCAGGTCGAAGCGTTCCAGCGGGCCGTCGACCGCATGGATCGCGTCCGCCACCAGCGCGGCGTGCACGAGCTCGCCGACCGTGTGGTTGAACGAGCTCACCGGGTACGGCAGCACAACGGTATTCGTCGCCGGGTCGTAGCCGAGCAGCGATCCCTGGCGCGTGCGGCCGTCCGGTCCGAGGCCGGTGGATGCCTCCGGCTCGCCGCTGAAGCGGATGTCGACACCGTGCCGGTCCAGGGTCCGCACCGCCCAGCGGCTGATGTCGGTACCGCTCTCGTGGCCGAGCGCGGTCAGGCGAATCTGGTCGCGGGCGACATCCAGGGCCAGCGGCTCCGGATGGCTCGCCCAGGCTCCGGGGAGGCGTTCCGTGCCCGGCTGCTCGTGCACGGGCGGGGTGGTGTGCTCGTCCGCGAGGCCGAGTGGGAGGTTCTCATCCGTGCCGCCGGTGAAGCGTGAATCCGCCAGCAGGGCTTCGATTCCGGCTTCGTGCGCGATTCGGCGCAGTTCGGTCTCGGAGATCTCCGGGGCGCGGGCGCGGGCGGCCGCGGCGGCCTCCTCACCGGCGGTCAGGTAGTCGTCCTGGATGCCGCGGCGGTATTCCGATTCCGCGCGATCTCGCAGTGGACCACCGCTCGGGTCGTAGCCCGCATCGCGCAGGGCGCGCTCGAATTCGGCTTGCCTGCCGAAAGATTCGGCTGCCGAGTGCAGGGCCTCCGTACGGGTGGGCGGGGTGTCGCGGATCGGAGCATCGGTCGCGGACAGCGGATCGGTGTCGCTGAATCCGAGCGAATCCTCTTGTGCCCTAGCGGTATCAGGAGCGCGGTCGGCGGGGGTGGTCAGGGTGTCGAGATGTGCGACGGCGGCGACAACGGCGGACGCCTGCGCCAGTTGATCGCGGCCGTGGGTATCTATGACGAGTTCGCGGGTGCCCGCGTCGAAGGAGTCCGGGTGACCCAGGCCCTCGGTGTCGGTGAGGCGCAGGGTGACGCCCGCATCGCGAAGCGCGGCCAGGGCCTCGCGGCCGATATCGGTGCGCGCCAGCACTTCCGAGATCGCGATGATCTCCGGACGGGCGGGGCGGCCCGCCCAGGTATCGGGTGCATTGCCCGGGTAGGCCAGGTCGCGGACGGCGCGCTGCTCGGGCGGGACGCCATCGTCCGATCGGCGCGAACCCGAGTCCCGATCCTGTGGATCCGACCATTCGGGATCCCCGGTCGCTGGGATCGGTTCCGCAGGAACGGGTTCGGGATGCAGGCTGCCCGCGCCGTCGCCCGAATTATCCGGGGTCTGCGGTCGAACGGGTTGCGCACCAGGATCTTCCGGCGGCTCGTCGGTGCGGACGCCGACATCGGACGGTGCGGTTTCGGGGGATTCGAGCCGGGCGGGGGGCTGTTCGGTGTGCTGAACGGGGCCCAGATCCTCGATCTCGTGGCCGAGGGCGCGCCAGTGCTCGCGGGCGGCGTTCACCAGGGTGCGGTTCAGCACCTTGGCGGGTTCGCTCGCGGCTTCGCCGTTGAGTTCGGCATCGGCGAAGGCTTCGGGCAGGGCCTCCTGTGCGAAGAACATGCCGTCCTCGCGGAAGCTGTACCCGCTGAGCTTTTTCAGCCAGGTGTCGAAGGCGTCGGCGTTTTCCCGGATGGGGCCGTAATGCTCCTCGTAGTAGTCGGCCAGGTCATTGAAGGCGCGCTGGTTCGCCTGCTCATTGCCCGCGAAATCGACGCCGTGGCCGAGTTCGTGCACCAGGGACGAATACACCGGGCGCTCACCGGCTCCCGGGACGCGGATACCCCGCGCCTCATCCGCCGCGACCCGACGGTGGAACTCCTGCGGATCGGTGGCGTAGCGCTCGCTGAGAATGAGTCGCTCGGTGTGCTTGCTGCCGTCCGGACCCGCACCGTCCGATGCGATCGCGAAAACGTTCGCGTCGGTGATCGGGCCTATCGATACGCCCCGGAGATCGATGTAGGGATGCCGGGCCAGCATGTCCTCGACGGCACGGGCGAACTCGCGCAACACTTCCGGATGCACATCGGCATGGTCGAAGCCGTCGACCTCCAGTCCGAAGTCCTCGCGCAGCACCCGCTGGATCTCGTCGCGGTCGCGGTGTGACCACGAATCCTCGGGCTGCGGAGGCCAATTCGGCTCGATTGGTGGAGCGCCATCGCCGGAGTTCGAGTCATCCAGCGAATGGTGTTCCGGCGCAGTCTGATCGGGCTCCGCAATCGGCCCGGTGTGGTCCGTCGTCCCCCAATCGCCGTCGTCGAAGAACTCCGGCCCCTCGGCCTCATCGACCCGAGTCGCCTCCGGGCCAACGTCATCGGTGCGCCAGGAGCCGTCGTCGCGGCGCGACTGCTCCGGCTCCGGGCGGGTCGCGTCCACACGAGTCCCATCCGCGGGGAGGGGCTCCGGACGGGTGTCGTCGCTGCGGGTCAGGTCGGCGGGGAGGGGCTCCGGGCGGGTGCCGTCCGTGCGGGTTTCGTGCGGGTGGGGAGTTTCGGTCGGGGCGGCCGCGAGGGGGGTGGGGGGCGATTCGGGGAGGAGGTGGTGTTGGGCGGCGAGTTCCTTGAAATATTCGGCCAGGAGTTGCTGGCGGAGGGCATCGGCGCGGAGGCGGGCGAGGGCAGGGTCCAGGTTCTCGCGGTTGAGGTCGACACCGAAGGCATCTGCCAGGGTTGTGCGCTCCTCGGCGAGGGCGCGCCGGGCCTCGGCGGCGGCGCGGTAGCGGTCGATGACGTCGGTTTCGGGTGACGGACGTTCCGCGCCGTTGTTGACACCCTGGTTGTCCAGCATGGAAACGGCTTCGGGACCGAGAAGTTCACGGAGCAGACGCAGGCCGGGGTCGTCGCTGACCAGACCCTTCAGGTCCAGCGGCAGTTCGCGGCTGAACGGAACCCTCGCGTCCTCCTCGGTGTAGCGCCTGGCCACGTCTTCGAAATGGTCGATCGCCTCATCGCTCAGGCGCGCCCGCTCACGCATCTCAGCTTCCGCCAGGCGCAGTGAGAGCGAGCTGTAATCAGGCAGTGCTACATCGAAATGCGCTGCCAGTCTGGACAATTCCGTCTCGAGGGCATGGCGTTCGGCATCGTCTCGCGCGGGCAGCGCGATATCCGCGCGGGTGTCCTCGTTCGGGTTCGGAGAGGCCGGATCGGGTTGGGGCAGTGCGGCATCGAGTTCGGCCCAATGCTCACGCATAGCCGCCGGGACATCGACGTCGGCGGCCAGGCGCGGATCGGCCTCGTTCTCCCAGTACCGGTCCTCCGAACCGTCGGGGTTACGGGGGATCACGAAATCGTCAGGGCGCGCGGCATTGACACCGCGCATGAACTCCACGATGCGCCCGCGCTGGCGGAACAGTTCGACGAGTTCCTTCAATACCCGAACCGAGTTCGGTGCGGCGAGATCCGGATGGCCACCGGCCAATTCGATGACGGTGTGCGCCGCCAAGGTCTGACCCTGACCGTCCAGGCCCGAACCGGACGGGTGCTTCAGGATCGGTGCGTGGCCGTCCCGGAGCAGACCGCGAATCTCGGCACCGATCGCGCGCAACCGTTCGGCCGCCCGATGCAGCGGAGATGCGGGACGCTCCGGCCGGGCGGGCGCGTCCGAACGCACGGGC
The DNA here is from genome assembly GCF_042885355.1 of Nocardia sp. NPDC058058. NCBI lineage: Bacteria > Bacillati > Actinomycetota > Actinomycetes > Mycobacteriales > Nocardiaceae > Nocardia > Nocardia sp. NPDC058058. The sequence goes on from NZ_JBHVSA010000002.1 coordinate 422,855, forward strand.
TCGACCGGGGCGGGCAGATCGGTGCGGGTGTCGTCGGTACGCGTGCGCTCGGCATCGGGGCGCGTGGTGTCGGCGGCGGAGCGTTCCGCGGGCAGATCCGGGTGCGTGGCGGCCGGCGAAACATGGTCATCCGCACGCAGATCCGTGCGTGTGCCGTCGACGCGGGTCTGCTCGGCGGCCGGGAGGTCGGTGCGGGTGCCATCGACCCGGGTCGCGTTCGGATCATCCGCGTTCCAGGTGCCATCCGGATTACGCGGCGCATCGGGCGGAACGGAATCCTGCCGGTCGGATTCCCACGACCCATCGTGCTGCCGCGACTGCTCCGGCGGGCCGTCAGCCTGCCAACTGCCGTCGTGCTGGCGCGACTGCTCCGGCGGGGGCTCCGACTGCCAGGTGCCATCCGTCTGACGCAGTTGCTCCGGCGGGGATTCCGACTGCCAGGTGCCGTCGGTCCTACGCAGTTGCTCCGGCGCGGTTTCCGACTGCCAGGTGCCATCGGGGCGGCGGATCTGATCAGGGGCGGGCGAATCATCTTGCACCGCAGAAGGTTCGGCGGCGTGCAGGGCATCCGGCTCCAGTGGGCGGTCCAGGCCCGCGATGATCCGCTCCAGTTCTGCGTGACCGGCATCGATACGGCGCGCGAGCTCGCTCATTTCAGCGGCGGACTCGTCCAGGACATCGGAGGCGCGGGCGATCGCCTCGGACAGGCCGGGCTCGCGGCCCTCGGCGATCGCGTCCAGGTCGCGGCCCACCATGCGGTCGATGGCTTCGAATCCGGCGTCGATGCGGCGCTGCAACTCCGCGAGCCGCGCCTCCGATTCCCGGATGACGGCACCGGCGCGATCCACGGCCTCGCTCACGGTGCGCGCGGGCTGGGGCTGGCTCGGCTCGGCCGACGAAGCACCTTCCGGCGGCGAATCCTGCTGCGCGGGAGCCGAATCCGACGGGTCCGAGGCAGGATCGCTGCCCTCCGGCTCGGATGCGGGCGGAGCGTCGGGCGTCCGCGGCGGTTCGCCGCCACCACCCGCCGCATCGGCAAGCTCCGGCTCCGGCGCGTCGACCTCGGCGCGAGTCGACTCCGAATCCCGCCGGGGCGGCACCGAATCATGTTGCGTCACTGCGGAATCGGGGTGAGGGGTTGGGGTGGCGTCAGTGGTCAGGGGGAGGGCGGTGGCGCGGATGGTGTAGGTGCCTTCGCCGTGGTCTTGTACGGCGTCGATGTGCAGGTCCAGGCCGTGGGCCAGCATGAGGGAGGGGAGGTCCGCGCCGTGGGGGGCCAGGTCGCCGAGGGAGAGGGCGGGGGTGCCTGCGGGCAGGACCAATTCGATTTGGTGGGTGATGCCCTCGAGGGAGGGGATGGCACCTAGGACAGCCTGCGCGTAGTCCGGCAGGTGCTGGGTGGTTCCGACCAGGTCGGCGGGGTCGGTGCCGAATGGGTTCGAGCCGAGGGCGAGGGTCGCCATGACCGGTTCGGTGAGTGGACCCAGGTTCAGGGCGCCGTCGATTCGGGCTATGGCACGGGCGATTTCGGGGGTTGACTCGGCGTCGCCGCGCAGCACGGCGGCGATATCGGCGCGCGTGGGTCCGGGCGCATCGGTCGCCGCGCGGCGGTCGCGCAGATAGTCGGTCAGGGCGGCACGTTGGTCGTCGGTGAGACGGGTGTGCGCGTCGGCCCACGCGTCCCGGGCGTAGGCATTGGCCCCCGCCAGGTCGAAGGGCAACTCCTCCGCCGTGGGCAGGAAGCGGACCGGCTGATTGTGGCCGATACGGACACGCTCATCGAGCATGGCCCGCTGCTTGCTCGCGAGCTTGTGCACCGGGTCGCCATCGGGTTTGAAGACGATCGCGTGGGTGCCCTGGGTTTCGCGCGGAACCACCGGCGGGAAACCGTGCTCGCGCTCGGCGGCCGGGTCCTTGACCACGATCTCGCCGCCCTCGTTTACCAGCAGATAGGCGTGCGCGCCCACCCCGTAGGCGTCCGCGTCGCCGGCGTAGTGGTCCACCACCAGCGCGGCGGAACCGGGACCGAGGTCGCGCAGGCGGTCGGCGATCGCGTCGTGATCGGGATACTCGCGCAACTGCCCACCGGCCGCCGAGACCAACTCGTCGCGGGACATGCCGGATGCGCCGATGGTGCGCTCCGGGATTCGAATCCGGTCGCTGCCGGTGATATCGGCCAGCATGCGCAGCGACAGTTCACCACACCGGCCACGGGTGGAACGGCGATCCTCCCCCTCGGAGGAATCCGGTTGCGGCACAGCGGGTTGCGCATCGTCACCTGGTTGTGGGCCGTCGTCCAGTCGACCTGGATGCGGGGTCGAACCGTCATCGCCCTCCGGCAGGCCCGCGCGACGACCAGGGCCGTCCTCCGGCTTTCGCGCACCGGGCGGCGTGCGGTCGCCAGGTGCGCCGGTCTCCGGTCTCCGCCCGGTATCCGAGTGTCGCTGACTCGAGCCGTCGTGATCGCGGGTTACCGGACCATCCCCCACCGGAACCGGCGCGACCAGCAGCGCATCGGGATCATCCCGATGCGCCCGATGCGCGTCATCATCGTTCCGAACCGCCGAATCACCCTCCGGCCGTTGCCCATCGGCCTCACCGTCCCGCGCCGCCCGAGTCTTCGCCGGGTCATCCGCATCCGCCCGCACGACAGGGTCATCCGCCCGCGTACTTGGCGAATCCCGCTGATGTTCAGGCGAATCGGCGTGATCAAGGGAGTCGTCCGACCGCCCGCGCACACCGTCTTCCGAGTCCGGACGGATCGCTGAATCCGAATCATGCGACGTGGAATCGTCGCGATGCGGCGCGGAATCCTGGTTGTCCCGAACATCGTCGGACCGATCGCGGGTGGCGGCATCGGACTCGGGGCGCGTGGATGGGTCCGCATCCCGGCCCGGCGAATCGTCCCGATGCTGTTGCGAACGATCGTTTGCGCCGTCCTGCGTTTCCGGGCGGATGGCGGGATCGGAGTCGCGTGAGGTGGAGTCGTCGCGGTTCGGCGGGGAGTCGTCCCGATGCTGTTCGGGGGCGTCCGATCGGTCGCTCGCGCCGGTTTCCCGCTCGGGGCGGGTAGCGGGGTCGGAGTTGTCGGGGTGCGGAGTCGAATCGTCGGCGTGGGGAGGGGAATCTTGGTGGTGGTCAGGGGTTTCGGTGCGGTCCAGGGAGGTGGTGTCGGCCTCTGGGTGCGTGGTGGAGTCCAGCTCCGAGTCCGGGCGCGTAGTGGCCTCGGAGTCTTGGTGCGGTGCGGGGGCGTCCTTGGTGCCATCGGGGTGAGTGGCATCGGACGGAGGTGCGGCTGCGGAGTCGTGGGTGGGGGGCGCTGCCGAGCGATCTGTGGTGGGGCGGGCGTCGGCGGCGCGGGACTCCGGGGTGGGTTGAGGGCGTGGGGTTTCGGCGCGGGGGCTGGAGGGGTCGGTCGCGCGTGAGCCGGTGCCATCGCCCGCGCGCGGGGAAGCGTCGGCGCGAGGAGCGGCGGCGTCAGTGCGGGGGGCCGAGCCGGGGGTGCTGCGGTCGTGGGCTGCGGGCGCGGTGGAGTTCGCGGGTGCGTTCGGGTTCGAGCTCGCGTTTACGCCGGAGGTCGGGTTGGCGGCGGATCCGGCCGCCGGGTTCGGGGCCGCGCCCGCGGTTCCGGCGGATGCCGTGTTGGGGGCGGCGGCCGCGTTCGTGCCCGCGCCCGCCCTCGGGGCTTCGCCCGAGCCGCCGGGGGTGGTGGAACCTGTACCGCCGGAGCCAGTTTGGGGGCTTGCGGCGCTGGCGGGACTGGTGCTCGGGGAGCCGCTGCCGGGTGCGGTGCTGCTCGGCGAAGAAGCTCCGCCGGGTGAAGCACTACTGCTCGGGGAGGCGCTGCCCGGCGAAGAGCTGCTCGGCGCGGAACTACCTGGGGCGGAAGTGCTCGATACGGAACTTGCCGGAGCGGCACTCCCCGGTGCGGAACTTGCCGGGCCCGCGCTACTCGGAGCGGAACTTGCCGGGGCCGCACTGCTCGGTGCGGAACCTGCCGGAGCGGCACTGCTTGGGGCGGAGCTTGCCGGGGCGGCACTGCTGGGGGCGGCGGCTGGAGCGATGCCGGTTGCGGCGGGGGCCGGGGCCGCGGATGGTGCCGTGTCGGAGGGGTGTGGGATGCCTGCGGTTGGGGCGGGGGCGGCGGATGATGGTGTGCTGCCGGGTGATTCGGTTGGGGCGTGGCCGTTCTGGGTGGGGTTCGGGGATGTTCCGGGGTGGGTGCCCGCGCCGTCGTGCGCGCCCGGATCGGTCGGGCCTGCGTCGTTCGCGCCCGGCGCGCGGGTGCCGATTCCGCCCGGATGGTCGACGGTGGGGCGGGTTTCGCCGGGGGCGGCGTCGTTGCCGCGGGTGCCGCGGGTGCCGTTATCACCGGCGTCGGTGCTGCCGGCGGGATGCAGGGAGCTGCCGTCACCGCCGTGTGTGGCGCTCGGGCCGGAGCCATCTCCGTTGTGGCCGTTGCCATTCGCGCCGCTGCCGTTCGCACCGTCGCCATTGACACCGCTCAGACCCGGTCCATCACCGGTGTGGACACCGGGACCCGCGCCGAAGTCGAACTCCGGCGGGCGGAAGCCGATACCGGGCACATTGCGGCCGCTGCCGCCCAGCTTGGAGTCCCAGTAATGATGCGCCCGTGCGTGCATATCGCCGGAGATCGCGCCGTTGGAGACACCGGCGGTGAGCATGCGGGGATCGAATTGGGTATTGGACAGGTTCTCGACGGCCTTGTCCCAGCTGTCGTACTTGATCCAGTCCGCAACGAACTGGGTGCCGGTGGCGGCGACGAAACCTGCTCCGGCACCGACGATTCCGGCACCCATACCGGTGACGCGGGCGGCGACCAGATGATTGACCCCGGCATGACTGAGCTTATTGCCCGCCCATTCGCCGAGCGGCCCGGCCGCCATACCACCGGCGGCCGAACTGACCATGGTGACCGCGGCCTGCGTCCAGTCGATGTTCTTGCGGTGCCCCTCGATCACCTGCCATTCCTGAATACCGAGCTCCTGCAGGGTGCCCAGAGCGGTGTCGATGGCGGCGTGCTTGAGGAAGAACTTCACGAACGACGCACCGGCCATGCGCGCCACCCGCGCGATGATGGCGTCCACCGCCTCCCGCCCGATGATTCGCACCGCGACACGCGTGATCGCCACGGCCGCGGCCTCCACGGCCGGTGCGGTCGGCGGGAAGATCCACGCCGCCGCGATCTCCCCCGCCAGCAGCACCAGGGAGGAGTAGAACATCAGCTTGGTGTATTCGATCTCGGTGCCGACCCCGTCGGCCGATTCCCCGATCTGATCGAAGTACTTCGCCAGATCCGGCAGCGAGGTGCTCTCTTTGTCCCCGCCCTTACCGGACAGCGAATCGAACGCTCGGGACATCTCCTCGACGCCCTTGCCATCCGGATACGCGTTCAGCGTCGCGTATTTCGCGTCGTCGATGGCCGACATGAGATCGCGCAGGCCACCGGCACCGGTGTGCCAGTCCTGTGCGAGCGCTCGCATCTGGTCTTCGTCCCCGTGCGGCCATTCCATGCCGACGAGCCAGCCCAGCCATTCCAGCGATCCGGGCAGTTCCATCATGTGCGGAGGTTCACCCCGATAGCCCGCCCGCTACCAGCCGGAGTCGGTGGCCGCGCCGCGGCGCGGGGCCGCGGAACCATCTGATTCCGGATTCGCCTGAGTCGCAGTGCGTTCCGGCGATTTCGGCGGAGCCGTCGATACCACCGGAGCCTCCGGCACGCGCAATTCCCGGCTCAGATCCGGCAAACCCGGCACCAAATCGGACAGCTTCGGCAACCGATCCCGATTCTGCGATACCGGCGCGAGCACCTCGCGACCGCGCTTGGCGACCTCGGCGGCGGCCTGCTGCGCGGCCTCGGTCACCGCCTTGGCGATCTCGACATAGTCCAAATCCTCGATGCTGGAAGAGAATTTGGTCTCGATCACCGTGCCCTCGGCATTCACCGTCACCGTCACCCGCTTCTGCCGCACCGAGGCGGTCGCGGTCAAAGCAGCACGCTCACGCTGCAATTGGGTGATGGTGCGCATCTGGTCGGCGAAGCCTTCCAGGATGTCGGTCAGATCGTTGCGCGCGCGTTCATTGCTCATCGGCTCAGTCTCACTTGAACTGTCCGCCGTTGCCGTCATCCATACGGGTCAACAACTCCAGTGCGTCCTGCTGACCCTTGGAGAAGTTGCCGAACGTGCCGGACATATTGCGGGCACCCTGAATGATGTTGATGCTGCTCTTGCCATAGCCGTTGTCACCGCTGACGAACCCGGCCCCCATGGTGTCGTTACCCCACGGCTCACCACGCCCGGTGGAATCGGCGACCAGCTTGTCCACCACCCGGTCGATGCCATCGCGGACGATGCCGGTCTTGTTCGAAGCGGTGCGCAGCAGGTCCTTGTAGGACTCCAACCGGTCGTTCACGAGTCGTCTCCGTCCAAGGGGCGAGAACCGCAGGGGTTCCAACCCTTACAGGCCAGAGCGACCGATCAGTTGACGGAATATTAACGGCGAGTGCCGATTCGAGCGGGGCGCGAGCGGCCGCCGCACCCCGCTCGACTCATACCTGCTGTTCGCCGCGGGCTTCCATATGCCGGAGTACCTCATCGACGTACTGCCCGACCCGCCGCACCAATTGCTCCGGACTCGTAGCCACCGCACGGATCTCGGGCTGGTCCAGTTCGAACAGATAGCGGCCGTCATCGGGTTGATCCCGCCACAGCGCGCTCTGCGTCATGAGCCCGCGCGGGCCGAAGATCGACCGGCCCTGCAATACCCGGATCCACCCGCTGCGCTCGGCCGGTTCCGCCCAGAAGGCCCGGCTCCGGATTTCGGCCGAATCGTCGAACGAGTCGAAGGCCAGCGATTGCCTGGCCTCGTAGGGATCTCGTTCCGGGGGCTCGAACACCATGGGCAGCGGCGGCGCGCTGCCCGCCCCGGTCTGCGGCAGTTGCGCGAGCATCAGCGCGGGCAGCTGATCGGGCGCACATTCGGTCAGCGTGAATCCGGCGCTGTGATAGATGGTTTCGCCCATCTTCTGGGTGACCATGACCGCGTTCCAGCCGCGCCGCGCGCCATGTACGAGGATGCGGTGTTCCGGATTCTCGTAGTCGCTATCGCGCCACGCGGTCATGATGATCTGGATCTCGGGATGCTGCAGCGTTTCGAAAACCGCGGTCAGGCCGGAATCCAGGCGCTCGCGCAATCCGGCCTCCAGCCTGGAAAGTTCACGCTCGAAATCGTCCTGCGACGGGATACGACCGAAATACGAAAGCGGTGCGGGCAGCCGCCCATCGAGAAATCGGTTGCACAGCACCTTGAACTCGTCGTCGGTGAACTCCCAGGTCACGCCTCCACCGCCGGATCAGTCTCGGCGTACGCGTGCGCCACGGGCGGCGGTTCACCGATATGCGCGAGGGCGGACAGGAAATCCACCGGCGGCGGTTCGTGGTCCGCGCCCGCCTTGACACCGGCCATCATTGGATTGTCCGAAAGGTCCGCTGTCACACCGAATACCGGCTGGGTGAAGCTGGTGTCCAGGCCCGCGCGCGGGAAGAGATTGGTCAAGCCGCCCGCAGGCGTGGTCGCGACCGCGGCCGACGCGGGAGTCACCACGGCCGCACCGGAAGGCGTCACATCGCCGGGCAGACCGGCCGCCGGAACCACCGGGGTCTGACCCGAGGTGAGCCCGAGCAGCTGCGAGAGTTCGGCCAGCTTGTCCGGCTGATCCTTGATCTGCGCCATGGCCGCGGTGACCTTGTCCTCCGGCACACCCAGCAACTGCGCCAGCGAGGCGGTATCACCGGACTTCAACGCCGTGTCGAGCGCGGTGAGCAGGGACGGCAGCGATTGCGCCGCAGTCGTTCCCGCGCTCATCAGACCGCTCAACAGACTCGACAGCTGCGATAGACCCTGCCCGCCGCTGGACGCGTTGTTCGCCGGGCTCGTCGTCGCACCCGTCGAGGGGGTGCTGCCGCCCGGCAGCGAGGCACCCGGGGTGGTGCCATTGCCATTCGGATTGAGCGCGTTCTTGGCATCGTCGGCGGCCTTCTTGTCCGCGGCGGCCTTGGCGTCCGCGGCAGCCTTCTGATCGGCTGCGTCCTTCGCGTCTTGGGCGGTCTTGGCGTCGGCGGCCGCCTTCTTGTCCGCGGCGTCCTTGGCATCCTGCGCGGCCTTGGCGTCCGCGGCGTCCTTCGCGTCCTTCGCGGCCTTCTGATCCGCGGCGTCCTTCTTGGCCTGATCGGAATTGCCGCCACCGCCGCCACCGCCACCGCCGGTTTTCGGATCGGTCTTGGGATCGGTCTTGGGATCCGTTTTCGGATCGGTCTTCGGATCCGTCTTGGGATCGGTTTTCGGATCCGTCTTCGGATCTGTCTTGGGATCCACCGGTTTCGGCTGATCCAGGGCGGGCGGGGCGATGATCGGCAGCGACGCCTGCGTCTCCTTACCGCCGTTCTTCACATAGTCGCTGTCGAAGCGGTCCTGGTAGTCCCCCAGGCTGGTGCCGCCCAAACCGCAGGTACTCGGGTTGTCGTCCTTCTTCCACGGCATCCGGTCCGCCACGTACAGCATCCAGTGGGCGGTGAAGTCCAGCACCTGGCTCATGATCTTCATCGTGTTGACCAGCGGATCGGTATCCGTGGCGTATTTGGCGACCGCCTTGCGCGCCGCGTCCGCCCCGACACCGTGCCAGGAGTTGTTGAACGCCTCGATATCCATCACGAAGCCGGAGACGGCGGTGTGCACCTTGTCCGCCAACGTCTTCCAGTCCTGTCCGGCGTAGTAGATACCGGCGGTGTCGAGCATGGTGTTATGCATGCCGATCAGCTCGTCCCAGTCCCTGGTGCTGCCGCTCTCCCAGTCGATGTAGATCGAGCCGAGCACGCTGCTCGGATCTTTCGATTTCTGCGCCTGATCGCGCCAGGTCTTCACGTCGCCGGACAGGTCGTGATCGATCTTCCCGAACTCCATGAGACCGATTTCGCGGTTCTTGGTGTCGATGCCGACGGGAGTGAACGCGTCGTCCTTGGGGAGCGTGTAATTGTCCAGCGCCGGGATGGTTCGGCCGGCTTTGTCCAACTGCTCGGCCGAGAGCCCATCGGTGTCCTTGTACGCCTTACCGGCCGCGCGGAAGGTATCCACCATCGCCTCGAGGATCGAGATATGCCGATCGAAGGCGGTCTGAAGTTCGGTGCCGCGCGTACTCAAGGCCGTGGCCAGCAACCGCCCGGACCTCTGGTTACCGATCTGCGGCAGCGTCTTCAGGCCGAGGTCATCGACGGCTTTCTTGAAGCCGCGCATCGCCAGGATCACCTTGCCGGCCGCCTCCATACCCTGCTGCGCGGCGGAAGGGTCGAACTGCAGAGTTCGCCCCGCGACCGCCGTGTTCAGGTCCGTGCCCCAGGCCGCGGTTGTGTTGTCAGGTGCCATCGGTGCTTCAGTCTCTTCCGCCCGTGATCAACATGTTCTGCACAGCACACCCTACTTTCATTAACTGACAGTGGCGCGCAATGGAATTCAAGCCTTTACGCCCTGGTAGCGGGACGAAGTGAGGCCCGGATGAAACCGCTCTGCCCGGCCATCTGCGATGATCGGACACCGTGCGAATCTTGGTGCAGCGGGTGAGTTCAGCGCGGGTGAGCGTCGACGGCGACGTGATCGGCCGCATCGATCCGGCCGCGCACGGTGCGGCGCACGGGCTGGTGGCGTTGGTCGGGGTGACCCACGGCGATACCGAGACCACCGCGAAAGCCCTGGCGGACAAGCTTTTCCGGCTGCGCATCCTGGACGGCGAACGCTCGGCCGCGGATCTGGGCGCACCCATTCTGGTGATCAGCCAGTTCACCCTCTACGCCGACACCGCGAAGGGGCGGCGGCCGTCCTGGAACGCCGCCGCACCCGGACCGGTCGCGGAGCCGCTGGTTGACCTGTTCGCGGCCACACTGCGGGAGCTGGGTGCGACGGTGGCGACCGGGCAATTCGGGGCGCATATGCACGTGGAACTGGTGAACGACGGACCCGTCACGCTGCTGCTGGAGGGATGAGCACCGAGGCGGCAGTCACCACGACGGGCGACGGGATCAGGTTGTGATCGGATCCAGTACGCGCTCGACCAGAGCTGTGTCGCAGTGCTCGATGATTTCGGTGATGCGGTCGTCCGTCATGCGGAAGATCAGGCAGTAAGTCTGGGGGTATGCCTCGCCCCGGACGGTGGTGCCGTAGCCGCGGGCCTGGACCACGACGCGATCCTCGTCCGCCAGCACGAAATCGGCTTCCATGCGGTAGCCGTCCGCGAACTGGGTCATGAGCGGGCGCAGCAGGCCGTGCAGGACTTGGGTTTTCGGCTCCCAGGTGCCCGCCCAGGACCAATTGCCGGGGAAGGTCCAGCGGCAGTCGTCGGCCATGGCCTCGCCCAGGGCGCGGGTATTGCCCTGCGCCAGTTGATCGAAGACGGCGCGAATGAATTTCTTGTTCTCCACAGTGTTCACAGCAGCGAAATTACGTCCGCGACAGCCATGCGACCAGCGAGAGTCTGGCATATCTGGTATCACGTTTGCGCATGGGTGAGTTCACGGTGACCGGGTTGCGGGTGGTGCGCGAGGCCGCGCGCACCGGATCGTTCACGCGAGCGGCGCAGCGTCTGGGGTACACCCAGTCGGCGGTATCGCGGCAGATCACACTGATGGAACAGGCGGCGGGACATCCACTTTTCGACCGACAGGCGCGCGGGGTACGACCCACCGAGGCATGCCGAATCGTGCTCCGGCACGCCGACACCGTGCTGGACTCGCTCGATACCGCGCGCGAGGAGCTGCGTAACCCGCAGCCGCCCAGCCGCATTCGGATCGGAGCGTTCTCCACCGCGAATGCCGCATTGATCCCACGCGCCATAACCATTGCCGCGCAGCAGAACCCGAGCCTGAAGGTGCGATTGCGCGAGGGAATGACGCCGGGACTGCTGTCCGGGATCGCACGCGGACGTATCGACATGGCGGTGCTCTCCGGAACTGTCGACGCGCCTCCCGGCGTGGAAGTCGCACCGCTACTGTTGGATTCACTTCACCTGGCGGTGCACGCGGCCCATCCGCTGGCCGCCCACACCACGCTCGCGCCGACCGCGCTGCGCACCGAGAAGTGGATCGTGGGCAGCGAGGATCCGCGCAGCACGCTGCTCGGCGGGTGGGCACACGCCGGTTGGCAGCCACACATCGCCTACGTCGCACGCGACTGGGTCGCCAAACTCGGACTGGTGGCGGCCGGACTCGGCGTCACGCTGGTCCCCGGATTGGCCGTACCGGCGCTTCCCGCAACGGTTTCCGTCATTCTCATCGACGATCCGGCGGCGGTGCGGCCGACCGTGCTCGCCTATCGCCGCGGCGGGCCGGGCGATACGCATCCCTTCGCCGAGGCACTCCGGGACAGCGCGGCGCAACTCGCCGCCGAACTCCGTGCGCGCCTGAGGAATTGAGGGTCAGGCGACCGCGATTCCGCGCACCCGGACTCGGCCCGGCACCACGCCGAACCGGGGCCGTGGCATTCGAGACTCCGGTTCCCGCCGGTCAGTTGCCTTGCCAATACATGCGCTCATCACCGGTAGGTCCGGCGGGCGGGGACGGACGGGATTCGCGGGCCGGGGTGCTCAGCGCCAGGATGAAGCCGATACCGCCCAGGGTGAGGATGACACTCGGCCAGACCCAACTGGTGGTCAAGACCATTGCCAGCGCGCCCAGGACCAGGGTGAAGGTGCTGACCAGCAGGCTTTGCGTATCGCGGTTCATGGCGCTTCCCTTCAGAACGGACTTGCCTGGCAGACAGCGCGAATGGAGACCGTCGCGTCGTCGAGATCCGAATCCTTCAGCCAGTGATACCCGGAGCCGGTGTATTTACTCAGCTTCTTGCTGTCGGCACGGACGCCATCCTGATTATCGCCGCGGTAGTTTTCCGATGCGTTGCGCAGATCTTTCAGTTGATCGGTCAATTCCGATCTCGCCGCCTGCAAGGTCGAGAGTTTGCCGCAGAGTTCGGTTTTCTGCACCGGCCAGCTGGTCAGGCAGGCGATGCCGAACGCGATCACCGCGACGATCGCGAAGAAGGTGTTCAGGCCGCGCACCAGCAGTCGGCGACCGAACACCTTGCCGGCGGACTCCGGCAGCTCGGGCAGCAACTGTTTGAACAGGAAGCGGAAGACCAGGAAATTCGGGATCGCGTCGATGCCCTGGGTGATGCGAATGTCATCGCCCGCCTCGATCACGACCTGACCCTGATGCACGCGGAACGCCCGAAGATCTTGCAGCGCAATGACTTTCTTGCCGGTACCGAGTTCGACCGCCGATAGCGACCAGGGACCGAACTCCACCCGCTGCCCCGACCGCACCGCGTCGAGCGCGCCCTGCGCCTGGCGCACCGCGACCGACTCCACCAATTCTGGACCCCATTCGTCCGGATTCGACAGGCTCTCGGTGAGTTTGAGTTCCGCACCGCGGATATCGACGAGCCGGTACTCGTGGTTGGTATGGGTGTGCACGCCATTGCGATGCACCCGAGTTACCTTCTGCCACACCTTGGTTGAGGAATACAGCACCACCCGCACCTCGCCGCCCGCCAGCAGCGTGCACCCGTTCTCGTACAGATCGAGCCGGGCATCCCCCTTGAGCGCCAGATATCCCTTGCGATGCGCGCCCAGCCGATTCGCATCCGCCGCCTGCGCGATCCGCCGCATCAACTCCGGATCCTGATTCCCCACCTGCGCCCCGGCCATGCCCCTCCTAGCTCGATCACTTCGGGCTCAAACTATCCCCCGCGCGCGATCGCCGCAAAACAAACCGGTACGTTGCGAACTCGTTCTATCGGACCCACAAAAAAACGCACCCGCACCGGTAGAACCGGAACGGGTGCGAAAAACTTTGTGCCAGTGGCGGCTTGCCGCGGCGGACTACTCCGGGCGCAAGGTCAGGATGCGCGGACCATCCTCGGTAACCGCAACCGTGTGCTCCCAGTGCGCGGCACGCGTGCCGTCGGTGGTCACCACGGTCCAGTCATCGGCGAGCGTCTTGGTCTCGGTGGTCCCGAGCGTCAGCATCGGCTCGATCGCCAGCACCGAACCCACCACCAGGCGCGGACCCTTACCGGGCGCGCCCTCATTGGGCAGGAACGGATCCATATGCATCTCACGCCCGATGGCGTGACCGCCGTAACCGTCCACGATGCCGTACGAGCGACCGTGCTCGGCCTCGGCCGCGTGCGTGCCGAGTTCGATGGCGTGCGAGATATCGGTCAACCGCGCGCCGTCGATCATGGCGGCGATACCGGCCTCCATCGACAACCGGGTCGCCTCACTCAACAGGCGGTCGGCCTCGATGATGTTCCCGACCCCGAAGGTCCAGGCCGAATCACCGTGCCAGCCTTCGAGAATCGCGCCGCAGTCGATGGAGACCAGGTCACCCTCGGCCAGCACATCGTCCTTCGACGGAATGCCGTGCACGACACGGTCATTCACCGAGGAGCAGATCGACCCGGGGAACCCGTGATAGCCCTTGAACGAAGGGATGGCACCGTTCTCGCGGATGAGCTGCTCAGCGACCTCGTCCAATTCCAGGGTCGAGACCCCGGGCTTGGCGGCATTGCGCACCGCCACCAACGCGCGGCCGACGATAGCGCCGGCCGCCGCCATGGCATCCAGTTCACCGGCGGTGCGGAACGGCACCACCTTCTTGTTCTTGCGGCCGAAGACCATTCAGTGACCCAGCGCCGCGAGTGCGCGTGCGTTCACGTCTTCGATCTCGCCGACACCCTCGACGGTGACGACCAGGCCGTCATAGTGATCCAGCAACGGTTCGGTCTCCTCGCGGTAGACACGCATGCGGTTACGGATGGTCTCCTCGGTGTCGTCGCCGCGGCCGCGGGCGAGCATACGCTCGACCACGACATCCTCGGCGACCACGAAGCAGAGCACGGCGTCGAGCTCATGGCCCGACTCCTTGAGCATCTTCTCCAGTGCGTCGGCCTGATCCACGGTGCGCGGGTAACCGTCCAGCACAAAGCCATTGGTCGCGTCCGGCTCCGCGATACGCGCCTCGACCATGCGGTTGGTCACGGTGCTGGGCACCAGATCGCCCGCGTCCATGTACTTCTTGGCTTCCAGGCCCAGCGCGGTCTGCTGGCCGATGTTCGCGCGGAACAGATCCCCCGTGGAGATATGCGGTACACCCAGCTTTTCCGAAAGCAGCACGGCCTGGGTGCCTTTGCCGGCACCGGGCGGCCCGAGCAGAACAACTCTCACTTGAGGAACCCTTCGTAATTTCGATTCATCAACTGGCTCTCGATCTGTTTCACCGTATCGAGGCCGACGCTCACAATGATCAGCACCGCGGTACCGCCGAACGGCAGGTTCTGCACACCGCTATTGGTGCCGAGGCCCAGCAACAGGTTCGGAAGCACGGCGACGGCGCCGAGGTAGATCGAACCGGGCAGGGTGATTCGGCTCAGGACGTAGTTCAGATAGTCCGCGGTCGGCTTACCGGGCCGATAGCCCGGAATGAAGCCGCCGAACTTCTTCATCTCGTCCGCGCGCTCCTCCGGATTGAAGGTGATCGCGACATAGAAGTAGGTGAAGAACACGATCAGCGCGAAGTAGATCCCGACGTACACCGGGTTACTCGGATTGACCAGATACTTCTGGATGAGCTCCTGCCACTTGGCCGGATCTCCCGTGGTCTTCTGGGTCAACTGCGCCAACAGGTTCGGCAGATAGAGCAGCGAGGAGGCGAAGATGACGGGGATGACGCCCGCCTGATTCACCTTCAGCGGCAGATAGGTCGACGAACCGCCGTACATCTTCCGGCCGACCACGCGCTTGGCGTACTGCACCGGAATACGGCGCTGGCCCTGCTCCACGAAGATGACGCCCACGATCACGACCAGCGCGGCGGCGGCCACCATCGCGGTGACGCCCCAGCCACGACCGTCGTAGATCGTCTTGCCCTCGGACGGGATACGAGCCGCGATACCCGCGAAGATCAACAGCGACATGCCGTTACCGACACCACGCTCGGTGATCTGCTCGCCGAACCACATCACCAGGGCCGCACCGGCCGTCATGACCAGCACGATGATGATCATGCCGAAGACGGAGGTGTCATCGAGAATGTCTTTGGGGCACCCGCGCAGCAGCTGTCCACGCGAAGCGAGCGCGACCAGACCGGTCGACTGCAGAATCGCCAGCGCGACCGACAGATAGCGGGTGTACTGGGTCATTTTGTTCTGACCCGATTGACCTTCTTTGCGTAGTTCCTCGAACCGAGGAATCACAACGGTCAACAGCTGGATAATGATGCTCGCGGTGATGTACGGCATGATGCCGATCGCGAACACCGAGAGCTGAAGTAGCGCGCCGCCGGAGAAGAGATTGATGAGCTGATAGATGCCGGCGGAATCCCCGCCGTTGACCAGCGCCACACAGTCTTGGACGTTCTTGTAACTGACGCCCGGCGACGGCAGGGACGCACCCAGCCGGTAGAGGGCGATCAGTCCCAGCGTGAAGAGAATCTTCCGCCGTAAGTCCGGGGTCCGGAAAGCCGACACGAAGGCGGAAAGCACAGATCCTCCTGGCGAACGACATAGGTCAGGCCATGGCTACAACGACGGAAACGCCGAATCCCCATGACGGTGTTGGCAGACAACACTTGAACTCTAACAGTGACACCGGACGAGCTCGCGACTCGTCCGGTGTCTCTGTGTATTCAGGCTACCGTCAGGCCAGAACGGTGGTGGTGCCGCCAGCAGCGGAGATCTTCTCCACGGCCGAACCCGAGAACTTATCGGCCGAGACCTGAACGGCCACACCGATTTCGCCCTCGCCGAGCACCTTCACGAGCTCGTTCTTGCGAACGAGACCACGAGCCACGAGCTCGGACTTGCCGATGGTGCCACCCTCGGGGAACACCCGCGCGATGTCGGAGACATTCACGACCTGGTATTCGGTGCGGAACGGGTTCTTGAACCCCTTCAGCTTCGGCAGACGCATGTGGATCGGCATCTGCCCGCCCTCGAAGCGGACCGGAACGTTCTTGCGAGCCTTCGTACCCTTGGTACCACGGCCCGCGGTCTTACCCTTGGAACCCTCACCGCGACCCACACGGGTCTTCTCGGTCTTGGAACCGGGGGCAGGACGCAGGTGGTGCAACTTGATGGTCATGCTTAAACCTCCTCAACCTGAACGAGGTGGCGCACGACGTTGATCAGACCGCGGTTCTGCGCGTTGTCCTCGCGGACGACAGTCTGGCGAATGCCACGCAGGCCGAGGGTCCGCAGCGACTCGCGCTGGTTACGCAGGGCGCCAATGGAGCTCTTGGTCTGGGTCACTTTGAGATCTGCCATGTCAGACTCCCTGTCCCGCACGTGCACGCAGCATGCCCGCAGGAGCCACATCCTCGATCGGCAGACCGCGACGGGCGGCAACCTCTTCGGGGCGCTGCAGCATCTTGAGAGCAGCAACGGTGGCGTGCACAACGTTGATGGCGTTATCGCTACCGAGCGACTTCGCCAGAATGTCGTGGATGCCAGCGCACTCCAGCACGGCGCGAGCCGCGCCACCGGCGATCACACCGGTACCCGGCGAAGCCGGACGCAGCATGACGACACCGGCCGCCGCCTCACCCTGAACGGGGTGAGTGATGGTGGAGCCGATCATCGGAACGCGGAAGAAGCTCTTGCGAGCCTCCTCGACACCCTTCTGGATGGCCGCGGGAACTTCCTTGGCCTTGCCGTAGCCGACGCCGACCAGACCGTTGCCGTCACCGACGATCACGAGGGCGGTGAAGCTGAAGCGACGACCACCCTTCACGACCTTGGAGACGCGGTTGATCGCGACTACGCGCTCGAGCTGGTTGCTCTTCTCGGCCTGCTGCTGATCGCGACGATCGCCACGACCGCGGCCGCGGCCGCCATCACGATCGTTGCCACCCGCGTTGGGGCCATTGTTTCCGGCGGGACCGTTGTTTCCGCCGTCACGCCGCTGACGTCCCGGCATCAGACGTTCCTTCCGTTTGCAGTGTTGATCATCAGAACTTCAGCCCACCTTCACGGGCGGCGTCCGCGAGCGCCGCGATACGGCCGTGGTAGTCGTGACCACCACGGTCGAACACGACCGCCTCGACGCCGGCAGCCTTGGCGCGGGCGGCGATGAGCTCGCCGACCTTGGCGCCCTTGGCGGACTTGTCACCCTCGACCGCGCGCACATCGGCTTCGATGGTCGACGCGAACGCGATGGTCTTACCCACCGTGTCGTCGATCAGCTGAGCGTGGATGTGGCGAGCCGAACGGTTGACCACCAGGCGCGGACGCGCGGTGGTGCCTTCGATCTTCTTGCGGAGACGGAAGTGGCGACGCGTCTTGGACAAACGACGACGAGTCGAAGCGTCGGTGCCCTTCGGCTTCCGCTTCAGCTTCTGGTTCTCAGTTTGTGCCATGGCTTACTTACCCGTCTTTCCGACCTTGCGGCGAACGACCTCGCCGGCGTAGCGGATGCCCTTGCCCTTGTACGGGTCGGGCTTGCGCAGGCCGTGGATAACCGCTGCGATCTGGCCGACCTTCTGCTTGTCGATACCCGACACCGAGAACTTGGTGGGAGCCTCGACCGCGAAGGTGATGCCCTCAGGAGCCTCGACCGGGACAGCGTGGCTGTAGCCCAGGGCGAACTCGAGGTTCGAGCCCTTGGCCTGCACGCGGTAACCGACGCCGAAGATTTCCATCTTCTTCTCGTAGCCCTTGGTCACGCCCTCGATCATGTTGCTGATCAGGGTGCGGGTCAGGCCGTGGAGCGAGCGGTTCTGACGCTCGTCGTTCGGACGAACGACCTCGAGCTCACCGGACTCCGCCTTGGTGACGGTGATCGGCTCGGCGATCACATGCGACAGGGTGCCCTTGGGACCCTTGACCGCGATGTTCTGACCGTCGATGGTCACCTCGACACCGGCGGGAACCGGGATCGGCTTCTTACCGATACGCGACATTGTTCCTACCTCCCTTACCAGACGTAGGCGAGGACTTCCCCGCCTACACTCTGCTGCTTGGCCTGACGGTCCGTGAGCAGGCCGGCGGACGTGGAGATGATCGCCACGCCGAGGCCACCCAGCACCTTGGGCAGGTTGGTGGACTTCGCGTAAACCCGGAGGCCCGGCTTCGAAACGCGACGCACGCCCTGCAGGCTGCGCTCACGGCTCGGGCCGTACTTGAGGTCGACAACCAGGTTCTTGCCGACGGTGGCATCTTCGATGCGGTAGTCGGCGATGTAGCCCTCGCGCTTGAGGATCTCGGCGATGTTCACCTTGATCTTCGAGTGCGGCGCTTTCACCTGATCGTGGTACGCCGAGTTGGCGTTGCGCAGACGGGTCAAGAAGTCTGCGATTGGGTCGGTCATGGTCATGAGTTGACCGCTACCTTTCTCGCCGCGGTTCCCATTCAGCACCGTCACACGGGCGGTCGTGGGCCTACGACAATTCGGTTCGGTCCAGCCGGGTATGCCCGACCGGATTAGCTATCGCCTTGCAGGCAAGCCCGCACACCGAGGTGCGGACATAGATGTGCCCAGGCAACCGGTTCAGTGTAGGCAACCCCTGCTCAGCCACCAAATCGGGGGTGGTGTGCGACTGCTCACGGCGATTTCGCCGGGCGGATGCATAGCCGGGCAAACGTTCGGCGATCTGAGTCACATCCGGGGCGAGCTGGATTGACACCGAACGACCCGCCCGACTGTACTCGTGCCCGCCAGTTGTCTGGGACGGTAATCGCTTTCGGGGGGACGCGACGCTTCATTGCGGTCGAAAAGCTCGAAAGACCCAATGTAAGAAGAGGTTTGGTACATGGCTCGACACCGCAAGCAGTCCGCGGCACGCACCGCAATTTTCGGATCGGTCACCGCGATGCCCATCGCCGCCGTTATCACGTTCGCGGGGGCCGCACAGGCCGCACCGCAGTTCATCACTCCGCAGCCGGGGGTCACCACTCCCCCGAGCGCTCGGCAACCGGGCGTGACCATCGCGCCGTCGGATTCGCTCGCGGTCGCGCACGATCAGGCCGCGCCGGATACCGATTACGGTGTGTCGCGGCCGATTCCGGCGCCCGCGTACACCGCACCGCTGGATCTCGGCCAGTTGCACGCACCCGAGCCGACACCTCGGGTCGCGCCCATCGTTCCGGCTCCGGAGACGATTCGCATCGGTGACTTCACCGCCCCCGTGGGCAGCGTGGTGCCGAAGGGACTCACCGACGGGGTGAACGCGACGGCCGCGAACCTCGAGGCCGATATCTCGACTTTCGCTCGGTCGATCGGCATTTCGCCGAATCGCTCCGATGAGCTCGCCGGCCGGGGGCTGCTCGGCGCGACCACCGGTGCGGCCGCGGTCGGCGTGCCGTCGGCCGTGCTCGGCGGCACCGCCGGGGCCGCGCTGGCCGGGCTCGCGGGGGCGACCGCGGGTGGGCTCGCGGTCGGTGCCGGTGCGGGACTCGCGGGGGCGACCGTCGGGGCGATCGGTGGCGGGGTGGTCGGCTCGGGGCTGGGCGCGGTCGGCGGGGGTGCGTTCGGTCTCGCGGCCGGAACGGCCATCGGAGCTATCGCGGGTGGGCTGATCGGCGGCACGATCGGTGGCATGACGATGGTCGGGCTGCCCTCTCTGACGGGCGTCGGAATCATCATCACGCCGGTCACCGGTGCGGTCGGCACGGTGACCGGTGGTGCCATCGGCGCGGCGATCGGCGCGGCCGTGGGTGCGGCGGTCGGCGTCACCGCCGGAGTCATCGGCGGCACCGTGCTGGGAGCCGGTGGGGGTGCGCTGGTCGGCGGCGCCACCGGCGGCGCGCTCGCCGGTCTGGCGGGCATGGCGGTGGGCGGCATAGGGGGCGGCATTGCGGGCGGAACCGCCGGTGCGGCTGCGGGCGGTGCGCTCGCGGGTGCGGTCGGCACCGCGGCGGGTGTGGGAGCCGGAGCGCTGCTGGGTCTGGCAACCGGCGCGGCCTGACCTACGAATACGGCTCGTGGGCAAGAGTTTCCGCCGCGTCCGCGGTGAGAAGCTCTGCCGCTCAAAGGAGTTGAGAGCCGTTCGGTTTACCGGAAGCGCCCGGCGTCGACGAAGACGGCCGGGCGCGCCGCAGTACTAGGCGACCGAAACGATTTCCTCGCAGCCGGTGCCCGCGCTGCCGGTGGTGTTGGGCGAGACGATGCGAACCAGTAGCGGGCCCGGCGCCAATTCACCCAGGGGAACGGAGATCTCCGCGAGACCGATCAAGGTCATCGGCAGGGGCACCCTGACATTCTTCGCGGGCACTTCGAGGTAGGCGGCCCCGGCTGCGTTCCAGCCCACATCGACCCGCAGATCCGTATCCACCGACGACCGCGGCTGCGCCCCGACCTGAACGAATCCCACGGCATCGACAACGCCGACCGACCGGACACAGCCGCCGTTCATGACGCCCATGCTGAGGTACTGCTTCCCGTTTTCGGGAGCCGCGTGTCCCGAACCCGCAGCCGCGCTGAGGAATCCCGCAATGGACGCCGTGACCGCGAACGCACGGGCAATGGGCATGGTCGTTGTCATCTGTTCTCGAACCCCCGACTCGGCATAGCCGAACAAACCAATAGGTATCTTTTCGGCGTCAACCTTAGCGAACTCGGCTATCGGGCAGTGCAGCCGTCGGCCACCAGGTCACCGGGCGCGCGCATACCGATGGTGGCGATCCCCGCCACGCAGTACCAGACAACATTCCGGTCCTGCTTCAGCTGAACATAGAACTTGTCGACCGGCCCCTGAGAGGGGAAGCCGGGAGACGCGATGCACCCGTAGCCATTCAGCTGGTGCGAGCCCTTGGCATCGACGCGATCACAGGCGAAAGTGCCGCCCTGCGGATAGCCCGCATCGGCGACTGCGGGCAGGGCGAAACCCCCGGCCACAACTGCCGCGCCAACTACAATTGATGCACGAATTCTATTGCCCCACATAATGATTCCCTTCGATGAGCCACCGAGCTCCCCGGCTCGGCCAACCGATCGTAGCCAGGCACACCGACAGGAATATGGCGGGGCAAAGAGGAGGTCAGCCGCACCTGTGACCCAGTCGCGGTCGGCCCTATGACACGGAGCCGGGTGTCGAGATCCATTGAATGGGTTGGCCGGTCACCTTTGCGACGGCTTCGAAATCGTGGTCGTAGTGGAGGATCGTCAGATTGTTCGCGGACGCGGTCACCGCTACCAGGAGGTCGACAACGCCTGCGCTGCGGTGTTGTCCGCTCTCGGTGAGGGACTGCTGAATCCGATGGGCGCCGAGCCACGCGCCGTCTGGAATTACCGCCCAGCCGAACAGTTCACCGAGGAGCTCTCGCTTGCGCAGGCGGTCGGCCAATGATGTTGCGCTGAAGAGGAATTCGAGTTCTACGACATCACAGACAGCTACGACGCCCGCTGTGATGGGCTCCTGCCAGGCCTTGCGGATGGACGGATTGGCGAACAGTCGCGCCAGGGCGGAAGTGTCGATCAGGTACTCGATCATGGGCGGTAGTTGCCCTTCTCGAGCAGGATGTCGAAGTCACCCCGCTCCCCCATCTCAGCTAGTTCGGCCAGGGCCTTGGCGCGTTTGATTCGCGTTGCCACCTCGATGAGGGCCGCGTTCACAGTGTCCTTCTTGGTCGTCGTACCGAGCAGGCGTTGCGCTTCGGCAAGAGCCTCGTCATCGACATCGATCAGCAGTTTGGACACGGGACCAACCCCTCGTATATACGGAGTATCTGTATGGAATATACAAGATATACCGCGGACACGCCGAAGGCCCCCACCGGGACAAAGTCTCGGTGGGGGCCTTCTGTGTAGCTGTCAGCTCACGGGGGAGCTAGCTCACCAGGACGACTTGTGGACGCCCGGGAGTTCGCCGCGGTGGGCCATTTCGCGCAGGCACACGCGGCAGAGGCCGAACTTGCGGTAGACCGCGTGGGGGCGGCCGCAGCGCTGGCAGCGGGTGTAGGCGCGCACCGCGAACTTCGGCTTGGCGTTGGCCTTGTTGATCAGAGCCTTCTTAGCCATGGATCAGTTCTCCTTGAACGGGAAGCCGAGGTGCTTGAGCAGGGCACGGCCTTCTTCGTTGTTGGTCGCGGTGGTCACCACGGTGATGTCCATACCACGGGGGCGATCGATGCGGTCCACGTCGATCTCGTGGAACATCGACTGCTCCGAGAGGCCGAAGGTGTAGTTGCCGTTGCCGTCGAACTGCTTCGGCGACAGGCCGCGGAAGTCGCGGATACGGGGCAGCGCGATGGAGATCAGGCGATCCAGGAACTCCCACATGCGGTCGCCACGAAGGGTGACCTTCGCGCCGATTGGCATGCCCTCACGCAGCTTGAACTGCGCGATGGACTTGGTGGCCTTGCGGATCTCGGGCTTCTGGCCGGTGATCAGGGTGAGGTCGGCGACCGCACCGTTGATCAGCTTCGCGTCACGGGCGGCGTCGCCGACACCCATGTTCACGACAACCTTCACGACACCCGGGATCTGCATCACGTTGTCGTAGTTGAACTCGCTGTTCAGCGCGTCCTTGATCTCGGCGCGGTAGCGCGCCTTGAGGCGCGGCTGCACCTTGTTATCGGTCGAAGTCATCTCAGATGTCCTTCCCGTTGCGACGGGAGATGCGAACGCGCTTGCCGTTCTCATCCGTGCGGTAGCCCACGCGGGTCGGCTTGCCGTCGGAATCGACAACCATCACGTTGGAGGCCTGGATCGGCGCTTCCTGGGTGACGATGCCGCCCGAGCTGGCGCCACGCTGGTTCGCGGAATTCGCGACGTGCTTCTTGATCCGGTTCACGCCCTCGACGAGGACCTTGCCGGTCGCCGGGTAGGCCTGGATGACCTTGCCCTTGGCGCCCTTGTCCTTACCGGAAACGACGATCACGGTGTCGCCCTTGTGCACCTTCATGGTCAGAGCACCTCCGGAGCCAGCGAAACGATCTTCATGAAGCGCTTCTCGCGCAGCTCGCGGCCGACCGGGCCGAAGATGCGGGTGCCACGCGGATCGTTGTCCGCCTTGATCAGCACAGCCGCGTTCTCATCGAACTTGATGTAGGAACCGTCGGCGCGACGGCGCTCCTTGACGGTGCGAACGACGACGGCCTTGACGACCTCGCCCTTCTTGACGTTGCCACCGGGGATGGCATCTTTCACGGTGGCGACGATGATGTCGCCGATACCGGCATAGCGACGCGACGAACCACCGAGCACGCGGATGCAAAGGATTTCCTTGGCACCCGTGTTGTCGGCGACGCGCAGTCGCGACTCCTGCTGAATCACTTCAGCTCCTCCTAGACCTGGACGAAATGCACGCCGGATTGCCGACCCGACGGGCATGGTCAGTTGCCCTTCGCACGCGCGCCTGCCAGCGGTTTTCACCGATCTGGGAAGACCGAACCGCTGTGGGTTCGCGGCCGAAGTGCGGGCATAGCTCCCGCAGGCAACCGGACAAGTGTAGCCAAGCCGCAGGTCATCCCGAAATCGGGGTCGGTTCGGCGGTAATCGCAGGCGACACCGGGCGTGGATTCAGCTGTTGCTCAGCCTCGACTATTAGCGTCGGGCCGACCGAGCAATACCCGATTATCCGATATGAGGAGATTCGCGTTGACCTCTGCGCGCCCCTTCGCTGTTGATCGCCGGAAGTTCCTGATCGCGCTGGGGGTGTTGCCTGCCGCCGCGCTGTTGCCGGGATGTTCCAGTTCGGAGCCCGCCAAGACCGCAGCCCAGCTGATCGGACCGGATATGTCCGGGTCGAATCCGGCGATCCGGCCGCAGGACGATCTGTACCGGTTCGTCAACGGCAAATGGCTCGACGAGTATCAGCTGCCGCCGGACAAGACCTCGTTCGGCACCTTCGACGAGGTGCAGGACCGGGTCGAGGAGCAGTTGAAGGACATCATCACCGCGATTCACGATCCGAAATCCGGGACCGATGAGCAGAAGATCCGGGATCTGTATGACGCGCGGCTGGATCTGAACGATATCGAGACGCTCGGCATGCAGCCGCTACAGGACTTGTTCGCCAAGGTCGACGGGGCGCAGACCAAACCCGATCTGGCCAAGGTGATGGGCGCGCTGCCCGGGGTCGGATTGATCGGGCTGATGGTCGGGGCCGATCCGAAGAATTCCAATGCCTATCTGGCGCAGGTGCAGCAGTCCGGGACCGGTTTGGATCAGCAGTACTACCTCAAGCCCGAGAACGGCGACAAGCTCACCGCCTACCGGACTTTCATGGCGCAGATCGCCGGTGGCGCGGGCTTCGCCGATCCGGTGGCGCTGGCCGGACGGGTGGTGGATCTGGAAGCGCGGATCGCGGCCGCGCAGTGGACCAATGTGCAATTGCGCGATACCGATGCCGGCTACAACCCGCGTAGTTGGGCCGAATTGATCACGCTCGCACCGGGTTTCGATTGGGATCCGTGGCTGGCGGGCAATACCGACCGGCCCAAGAACCTGTTCGACAAGGTGAATGTCGGGCAGCCCTCGTTCATGACCGCCGCCGGGGACCTATGGCAGCAGGTCGATATCGCGCAGTGGCGGGACTACTTGAAGCTCGCGCTGGTGCGCGGGTTCGCGCCGTATCTGCCCAAGGCCATCAACGACGCCAACTTCGATTTCAATTTCACCGTGATGGCGGGGGTGAAGCAGCGGCCCGAGCGCTGGAAGTCCGCGGTGGCGACGATCAACTCCAATCTGGGTGACGCGCTCGGAAAGCTGTACGTGGACAAGCACTTTCCGGCCGAGGCCAAGACGCGGGCGGACGCCATGGTGGCGGATCTGCGGGCCGCGTACAAGGAGAATTTCACCAATTCCAGCTGGATGTCGCCCGATACCCGAACCGCCGCCATCGCAAAACTGGAGAAGATCGACGCCAAGATCGGGTACCCAGCCAAGTGGGAAGACTATTCATCGGTCACGGTCACGCGCGGCAAGCTGATCGAATCCATCCGTGCCATAGGCGAATTCGAAGCGAAGCGAATGTTCAACCGGCTCGGCACGCCGGTCGACAAGACCGAATGGGGTATGCCGCCGCAGACGGTGAACGCCTACTACAACCCGAGCGCGAACGAGATCGTGTTCCCGGCCGCGTTCCTGCAACCGCCGTTCTTCGACAAGGACGCGCAGCCCGCGGTGAATTACGGTGCGGGCGGCGCGGTGATCGGGCATGAGATCGGGCACGGGTTCGACGATCAGGGCTCCAAGTACGACGCGGACGGGAATCTGCACGACTGGTGGACGCCCGGGGATCGGACCGCGTTCGAGGCCAAGACCAAGATGCTGATCGATCAGTACAACGCGCTGGTTCCGACCGGGTTGCCCGCCGATCAGCATGTGAACGGGGACCTCACGGTCGGTGAGAATCTGGCGGATCTGCGCGGGCTGGAGATCTCGCTGTCCGCGTATCGGATGCTCGAAAAGCGCGGCGGCAATACGAATCCCGATTTGAAGCCGATGTTCGAATCGTGGGGGCGGACCTGGCGCACCAAGATGACGCAGGAGTCGCTGGAGGATCAGATCGCCAATGATCCGCACTCCCCGGCGGAGTTCCGCTGCAATCAGGTAGTGCGGAATCTGGCCGATTTCTACGAGACGTATCAGGTGAAGGACGGCGATAAGGAGTACCTGCCGCCGGATCAGCGCGTCAGCCTCTGAGTTGGGCGCCCGCCCGCGACCGACCTACGCGGGCGGGCGAACCCCGGTAGCCTCGGGCGCACCATTGGCTACTAGCAGGGGTGCGGCGTACCGCACCGGGAGGGTTCTTCGTGACTTCGTCGGGTCCGGTGCGCCTCGATCGCCGCGCATTTCTGATCGCACTCGGGCTGGTTCCGGCCGCCGGCGTTCTGGCGTCGTGTGCGAAAGATGATGCGCCGAAGCAGTTGTCGGGGGTGGATCTGGCGGGTGTGGACGAGGCCGTGCGGCCGCAGGATGATCTGTATCGGTATGTCAACGGCAAGTGGCTGCGGGAGTATCAGTTGCCGCCGGACAAGACCGCGTTCGGCGCGGGCAGTGAGGCCGGGGAGCGGACGCAGGACCGCCTGCGCGCCATCATCGATGGCATCAAGGATCCGAAGCCGGGGTCCGAGGCACAGCAGATTCGCGATCTCTACGACGCCCGGGTGGACTGGGATACGGTCGAGAAGCTGGGGCTCTCGCCATTGCAGGATTTGTTCGACAAGGTCGACAAGGCCGTGACCAAACCGGATCTGGCCAAGGTCATGGCGGAGTTGCCGATCGGCGGGCTGATCGGATTGGGCGTCAGCGTCGATCGCAAGAAGTCGGACAGCTATGTGCCGATCGTGGTGCAGTCCGGGATCGGGCTCGACGAGGAGCAGTACCGCAAACCGCAGTACGCCGAGATTCGGGCGGGGTATCGCACCTACCTCGAGGACATCGCCAAGGCGGCGAATTACCCGGATCCGGCCGGGGTGGCGCAGCGCATGTTCGATCTGGAGACGCGGATCGCGGCGGCGCACTGGGACAGTGTGCGCGGGCGCGACGCCAATGCCACCTACAACAAGATGAGCTGGCAGCAGCTGACCGAGCTGGGGCGCGGATTCGATTGGGAGCCTTGGCTGGCGGGCAATACCGACCGGCCGAAGGAGTTGTTCTCCGAGGTGGTGGTGGGGCAGCCGTCGTTCATCACCACGGCGGGGCAGATCTGGGCCGATACCGATATCGCGGTGTGGCGGGATTACTTGAAGCTCAGCGTTATTCGCGGGTATTCGCGGTATCTGCCGTTGGCGTTCAATGACGCGTACTTCCGCTTCTTCGGCACGATTCTGCGCGGGCAGAAGGAGCGGGCGGAGCGCTGGAAGTACGGCGTGGACATGGTCAATTCGTCGCTGTCCGAGCAGCTCGGCAAACTGTATGTGACGCAGTACTTTCCGCCGGAGGCCAAGGATGAGGTCAAGCGGATGGTGGACGATCTCATGTCCGCCTATCGGGAGAACTTCCGCACCAATAAGTGGATGACCCAGCCCACCCGGGACGCGGCGCTGGCCAAGCTGGACAAGATGCGGGTCAAGCTCGGTTATCCGGACAACTGGGTGGACTACTCCAAGGTGGAGATCGTGCGCGGCAAGCTCATCCAATCCCTGCGCAATATCGGAACTTTCGAGTCCAAGCGGGATCTGGCACGGCTCGGGACGCCGGTCGACCGGACCGAGTGGAACATGAGCCCGCAGACGGTGAACGCCTACTATTCGCCGCCGTTGAACGAAATCGTCTTTCCCGCAGCGTATTTGCAGGCACCGTACTTCGACAAGGACGCGCAGCTGGCGGTCAATTTCGGCGCGGTGGGCGCGACCATCGGCCACGAGATCGGCCACGGTTTCGACGATCAGGGCTCGAAGTACGACGGCGACGGCAATCTGCACGATTGGTGGACCGCCGAGGATCGCCGCGCGTTCGACGCGACCGCGGATAAGCTTGTGGCACAGTTCGATCCGCTGGTGCCCGAGGGTCTGAATCCGGATCAGCATGTCGACGGTCGCCTGACCCTCGGCGAGAATCTCGCCGATCTGCGCGGTCTGCAGATCGCGCTGGCGGCCTATCGGATCGCCGAAAAGCGTGCGGGCAACGACAATCCCGACTATCACACGCTGTTTCTGTCGTGGGCGCGCGGCTGGCGCATCAAGATGACCAAGGAGCTCGCCGCCGAACTGCTCACCGACACCCACTCCCCCGACGAGTTCCGGTGCAACCAGGTGGTCCGAAATCTGCCGGAGTTCTACGCCGCCTTCGGCGTTCAGCCCGCCGACAAACTGTTCCTGCCCGAGGACCAGCGCATCACCTTCTGACGCGACCCGCCGCCGGACTCACACGGGTTCGGCGGCGTCCAGCTCCTGCACCAGTTTCGGTGGTGCGGCCTGCCGCCACGAGTCCTGCACGATCGCCGCCAACTCCTCGCGATCCTCCAGCGCCGCCAGCCGCACCCGCACCCAGGCCCCGCTCGCCTCGTGCGGAGCCACCCAGAACTTCTCCGGCTCGGCCAGCACCAACTCGTTGCGCTCGGCGATCGGGCACCGCACCGCCATCGACGTCTCCCCCTCCGGCAACGTCAGAAACAACTTCTTCGCCACCCGAAACGTGGGCATATCCCACTCGAACAACTCCCGCACCTCCCCCAGCGAAAGCGCCACCGCCCGCACATCCTCACCACTCACCCGCATCCCCCGATCCTCCCAGCCGGGTCCGACAGGCTACCGGGCGGCGTTGGCGAGGGCGGGCTCGAGTTTGGTGAGTAGATGGGGCAGGGAGAGGGCGGTCGGATATTGGAGGGCGGCGAGTTCCTCGGTGGTGAGGAAGAGGGTGGCGTTTTTCTTGACGGCGGGGAGGTCGGGGAATCCCGGTAGGGCCCTGTAGGTTTCGGCCATTCCGGGTGAGTAGGCGGCTATCAGGAGGTCGGAGGTCAGGTCGGATAGGTGGTCGGGGGGTAGGGGTAGGCGGCCGGTGGGGCGGCCCTGGGCGATGAGGGGGGCGGGGATGGTGAGGCCGAGTTGGGATAGGAGGGTGTTGGCGGGGTCGTCGGGGGCGGTGAGGGCCAGGAGTTGGGTGGGGGCCGAGAGCCAGGTGGTGGTGAAGGTTTT
Organism: Nocardia sp. NPDC058058; assembly: GCF_042885355.1. Classification (NCBI taxonomy): domain Bacteria; kingdom Bacillati; phylum Actinomycetota; class Actinomycetes; order Mycobacteriales; family Nocardiaceae; genus Nocardia; species Nocardia sp. NPDC058058. The sequence goes on from NZ_JBHVSA010000002.1 coordinate 451,496, forward strand.
GGATTTCAGGGTGGGGTGGGCGGTGGTGAGGGCGGTCGTGCGGGAGGTCAGGTCGGCGATCAGGTTTTCGGCGGGGATGGACTTGCGCAGGGCTTTACCGAGGGCTCGGGTCAGATCGGGCCAGGGGGTTGTGGGCGCGGCCGCGAGGGCGGGGAGGGTGGGGGCGATCTTGGCGAGATCGGCGTAGGTGGCGGCGTCGGCGATGAACGGGTCCGCCAGAATCAGGTCGGGGTGCAGTGGAGTCAGCTGGTCGACCAGGGGTTTGGTGGTGTCGAGCGCCTTCGCCGATGGCAGTGCGGCCGGTTCCCACGGTGGGACGGCAGGGGTGGCCAGGTCGTTGAGGTAGGCGATCGGGATGACGCCGAGGGCCTGCGCGGTATCGAGCCACTGATTGCCAAGGGCGACAACGCGTTCGGGTGTACCGACGAGGGTGGTTGTGCCGTAGGCGTGGGTGATGGTCACCGGGACAGCGGGCGGTTCGGGGGGACCGGTCGGTTCGTCATGTTTCTCACATGCGGCGGCGATGAGGGTGAGCAGGATTGCGAAGGCGGCGAATAGTGCCCGCTTTCGGGCGTTCGACCTGCGGACCGACCTCATTTCCGCCCCTTCTTCGCAAGCTGTTGCCGGTTCGATCCCCGATGGGGCTGCCTATTGTGTCCTCGATCGATTAGGTTAGGGTTGCATAAGTAATTGTTCGGGGGTGTGAGCGATGGAGCGTTGGTTGCCGGAGAGTCTTTCCGCGGTCGAGCGGCATCGTCTCGTGGACGAGTGGGCCAACGGAGTCGAACTGTACGACGTCCCGTCGGTGGAATCGCTGATCGGCTGCGGGCGTCGCGTGCCGATTCTGCGTACCGCTGTCCGCCATGGCGGCCACATCCTCACCTATGCCGAATTGTTCGCGCGGCTCGACGGCGGCGTTATCGGCACCGCCGGTCCCAGTCTGGATGGTCTGGCCCGGGTGCTGTGCGATATCGCCGACGCCACCGAGAACGACTCCGCCGTCAGCTTCGGATCCGGCATCGCACTGACCCCGGACGCGCTGGCCGCGGCCGCGGATGATCGCCGCGCGGTGGTCGCCGATCATCGCGAGTGCCGGGTGGACCGGGCCTTCGGTTCGGCCGATGTGCGTTTGTTCGCGACCCGCTGGGATTGTGCGGACGCAGCCGTGGAATTGCTGGCGGCACTGGCCGACGGTGCGACCCTGGTGCTGGCCACCGAGGCGCAGCGCACCGATCCGACCGCGCTGGCCGAACTCATCTCGACCTGTGCGGCCACCCACGTGGTGGCCCCGGCCGAAATCCTGTCCGGGCTGGCTGATCGCCCGGCTCCGGCGCTGCCGTCGGTGCGGCGCTGGGATGTCACCGGAACCGCCTGTCCGGCGGTGCTTTCCGGGCTGTTGCGGTCCATCTCCCCCGGTTCGGTGGCCGGATTCGCCTATAGCGCGGCCGCGTACGCGGGTGTCGCGGCGCGTGGTCCGCTCGATGGTTCGGGGCGAGTGCGCCCGATTCCCGGTGCGCGTCTGCTGGTGCTGGACGAGTCGTTGCGGCTGGTCGCGCCGGGTGTGACCGGTGCGGTGTACCTGGGTGGCGCGGCGCTGGCGGTCGCGGCGGAGGGCTTCGTCGCGGATCCGTTCGCGGTGCGCGGCAACCTTGCGCGCACCGGTGCGCATGGGCACTGGACCGCTGATGGCTGGCTGATTTTCGACGCGGCCGAGGCCGTCGAGGTGGCCGAAACGATCGATGCGGCAATCGCTTCCACGGTGGTCGAGCGCACCGCTACGACCGCGGACGGCGAAGTCGGTTTCGCGGCCTGAACTTTCTGGCAATGAACACCGGAACAATTTCGATCTGCACTGCGAATGTGATTCGCGGCGATATTGTGGAAACCACCCAATGGCTGCCAGGCGCGAGGAGGCGCCCGGGATGCCTGTGATCCGGTCAGCGAGCCGCCAGGCATCGGCCGGCGCGACGATCATCAGGCGTTCATACCTCCGAGCGTGCTGTCGAACCATCCACCGAGCTCATTCGCGCATCGCCGCGCGCAGGTGAGCCGGGTAGTTCACTGCGGCACAGTCGCTTTCGATCTTCCTCCGGAGTCAGCCGTCAAGGCCTCCGCCCGCAGCACCGGGCGAGGCGGTTGTGTTCCGGAAGGAGTGGCCATGAGCGCCGCATTCGAATTCGCATCCCTCGACCGCGATCGGCTCCACATCGCGATGGTGGTGCCCCCGTATTTCGATATCCCGCCCAAGGCGTACGGCGGCGTGGAGGCCGTGGTGGCCGATCTGGTGGATGCCCTGGTGGCGCTGGGTCATCGGGTCACGCTGTTCGGCGCGGGCACGAACGGTACGACCGGTCGGTTGGTCCCGCTCTGGGATGAGGTCCAGTCGGACCGGCTGGGCGATCCGTTTCCGGAGGTGTTGCACGCCTTGAAGGTCCGGCGCGCGCTGGAGCGACTGTCCGAACTCGATCGATTCGATCTGGTGCACGATCACACCTTCGCCGGACCGCTGAATATGCCGATGTATCGCGAACTGGGCCTGCCGACGGTGGTGACCGTGCACGGCCCGGTCGAGGACGATCCGTACCTGTACTACAGCGAACTCGGCGCGGAAGCGCATCTGGTGGCGATCAGTGATCGCCAGCGCGCGCTCGCCCCGGATCTGAATTGGGTTGGCCGCGTGCACAATGCGCTCCGTGTCGACGATTGGCCCTTCCGCGCGGAGAAGGACGACTACGCTCTTTTCCTGGGCCGGTTCACCGCGGACAAAGCGCCGCATCTGGCACTGGAGGCCGCGCATGCCGCGGATATCCCGCTGATCCTCGCGGGCAAGTGCGCCGAACCGCCCGAGCTGCGGTATTTCGAGAGTGCGGTACGGCCATTGCTCACCGAACGCGATCGGATGTTCGGTATGGCCGATGCGGCGGCCAAACGCGAATTGCTGTCCCGGGCACGCTGTTTGCTGTTCCCGGTGCGGTGGGAGGAACCGTTCGGCATGGTGATGATCGAGGCGATGGTGTGCGGCACGCCCGTGGTGGCGTTGCGCGGCGGCGCGGTGGCCGAGGTGATCGTGGACGGTGTCACCGGTCGCATTTGCGATGATCCGGCCGAATTGGCCACGGCCGTCAAGGAAGTGCAGACCTACGATCCGCACGCCATGCGCGCGCATGTGGTCGAGCATTTCGGCGCGGACACTCTCGGCCGCGGTTATGCGGAGATCTACAGCCGTGTGGTGCGCGCGCATCGGCCGCGCCGTACGGCTGCCAGGTACGCCCGGTCCGCGACTACCTCGTTCCAGTCCGCGCCATTGCCGCCGCGGATCGCCGGTATCGGCGCGAGTTCGGGCGCGGGGCTCGGCGTCGACACCATCGAACGGGAGATTCCGAGTGAGCGAAGAGGTTCCGGTCGCATTGAACGCCGGTGAACCGTCGGCCCTGGGTAGCAGCGGAGGGGCGGTGACTCTGGTGGAGGGTAGTACGTTCTGTTTGTCGGATCGGATCGGCGATGTCGAACCGGGGACACCGTACGGGCTGTTCTTCCGGGATGCGCGGGTGCTGTCCCGCTGGGAATTACGGGTGGACGGGCAACGGCCGGAGGCGCTGTCGGTGCTGACGCCGGAGGCCTTCACCGCCCGGTTCATCCTGCGCCGCACGCCCCGCGCCGGGGTGGCGGACAGCACGGTTCTCATCGTGCGCGAACGGCTCGTCGCCGACGGGCTGCGCGAGACCATCACGGTGGAGAACATGGGCCGCGAGACCACGGCCGTGGATCTGCAATTGCTGATCGACGCGGATTTCGTGGATCTGTTCGCGGTCAAGGAGGGGCGCACGGCCAGTGCGCGGGCGGAGATCCTGGTCTCGGATCAGGAACTGCTGCTCAATGATCGGGCGGATCGGTCCCGGGGGTTGACGGTGTCGTCCTCGGAACCGCCCGCCGTTCTGCCCGGTTCGCTGTCCTGGCGGGCCGTGGTGCCCGCCGGGGGCAGCTGGCAGACCGAGGTGCTGGCCCAGCCCACCATGGGCAGTCAGCCCGTGCGGTCTCCGCTGCGGCCGGGCGAGCATTACGAATTCAGTGAGCCGAGCCGCAAGATCGCGGCCTGGCGCGATACCGCCACCAATATCACCGCCGGTGATCCACAGCTGGCACTGGTGCTGACCCGCACCGAAAGTGATCTGGGGGCCTTGCAGATTCACGATGAGAGTCGTGGCGGCCGCCCGTTCGTGGCGGCCGGTGCGCCCTGGTTCATGACGCTGTTCGGCCGCGATTCGCTGCTCACCGCGTGGATGGCGCTGCCGCTGGATGTCGGCCTGGCGGTCGGCACCATGCAGCAGCTGGCCGAGATGCAGGGGCAGCGGGTGGATCCGATGACCGAGGAGGAGCCGGGCCGCATCATGCACGAGATGCGGCGCGGCCCGGCCAGCGGTGCGGTGCTCGGCGGGGAGACGTATTACGGAACCATCGACGCCACACCACTTTTCGTCATGCTGCTGGCGCAGGCGCGGCGCTGGGGCGCGGATGCCGAGGCGGTGCGGGCGCTGCTGCCCGCGGCGGACGCGGCGCTGGCGTGGATCGCCGATTACGGGGATCGCGATGGCGACGGGTTCGTGGAGTATCGCCGCGCCACCGATCGCGGGCTGATCAATCAGGGCTGGAAGGACAGTTTCGACGGCATCAATGACGCGATCGGGCATATTCCGGAGCCGCCGATCGCGCTGTGCGAGGTGCAGGGCTACGTGTACGCGGCGCTGCTGGCGCGGGCGGAACTGGCGGACGAGTTCGGCGACGGGATGACCGCGGTGCATCTGCGCGATCGCGCCGCCGAATTGCGCACCAAGTTCGCGGAGGCCTTCTGGCTGCCCGAAAAGGGCTGGTTCGCCATCGCTTTGGACGGCAACAAGCGCAAGCTCGATGCGCTCACCAGCAATATCGGGCATTGCCTGTGGTCCGGCATCGTCTCGGACGAGCAGGCGGCGGTGGTGATCGAACGGCTGGCGGCCGAGGATATGGATACCGGATTCGGTTTGCGCACACTGTCTTCCAGGATGGGCGCGTTCAATCCGATGAGCTACCACAATGGTTCGGTGTGGCCGCACGACACCGCGATCGGGGTGGCCGGGCTGCTGCGCTACCGGCACATTCCGGGAGCCGTCGAGTTGGCGACCCGGCTGGCCGAGGGATTGCTCGATGCCGCGGGTGCTTTCGGCGGGCGACTGCCGGAATTGTTCTGTGGATTCCCACGCGCCAAGTTCGCCGCGCCGGTCCCCTATCCGACATCGTGTTCACCGCAGGCGTGGGCCAGTGCGGCACCGCTGCTGCTGGTCCGGTCGTTCCTGGGGCTGGATCCCGATATCCCCCGGCGCACGCTCACGGTGCTGCCGCATCTGCCCGCGCGCTGGGGGCGGGTCGAGCTCACCGATCTGCGGTTGGGCGGTGCGGTGATCGATCTGGCGGTGGAGGGTGACAAGGTGACAGCCGCCAATCTTCCGGAGGATTGGCGGCTGATCACGCACTGAGGAGTTCAGCTTTCGGCGGCGGCGCGGTAGCCGCGCACGGCCAGGACGCCGAAGACGGCGGCCAGGCCCAGCGACCACGCCGCCGTCTGGAGCATCGGGGTGGCGACCGGGCCGCCCAGGATGAAACCGCGCATGGCTTCGATGGCGCAGCTCATGGGCTGGGCGCGGACGATCGGCTGAATCAGCTCCGGGTAGTTGTCCAGCGGGACGAAACCGGAGTTGAAGAACATGCCGATCAGCACGATGATGGCGGCGAGCTGCACCACCTTGTCACCAATTCGGCTGACGCCCACCAGGATCACCACCGGGGTGAATCCGGCGATGACCAGCACCGGGACCGCCAGCGCGCCGAGAAAGCCGGGCCAGCCCTGCTGGAAGCGCAGGCCCAGCGCCATGCCGATCAGCACCACCACGAGGGCGACCGCGGCGGCGCGCACGCATTCGGCGAGCAGGCGGCCGAGCATGCCCGCCGAGCGGTGGATCGGCAGTACCCAGAAGCGGCGCAGCAGGCCGCTCTGGCGTTCGCCGTACAGGGACAGGCCGGTGCCCATCGCGCCGTACATGGCTCCGGCGATGGCGATCATGGGGACGAAACCGTAGATGGGGTCGGCGTCCGAGGACAGGCCCAGGGAGCGGTCCAGCACCAGGTCGAACATGAGCAGCAGCAGGACCGGCAGCACCAGGGTGCTGGTCATCACCTCCTGCTGGCGGGACCAGCGGCGCAGCAGGCGGCCGGTCTCGATGAGCAATTGGCTGGGCAGTGAACCGGAGCCGATCGGATTCGGCTGTGCCACGGTGGGTTCGGTGGTGGTCATGCGCGCCGTCCTTCCGCGCGGGTCGCGAGGAACGCGCCCACGATGAGCAGGCCCGCGATCCACAGCGCGGCCACACCGAGTTCCGAGGGGTAGCGACCCTCGGCCAGACCGCGCAGGGCCGAAGTCACCTGCGAGACCGGCTGATTGCGGGCCCAGCCCTGGATCCAGCCCGGAAAGCCCTCGGCCGGAACGAATCCGGTGGAGGTCATGATCAGCAGCAGCTGGGGTACGAACAGTACGGTGCCGCCGAGTTCGGGATTGCGGGTGGCGGTGCCGAGCGCGTCGGCGGCGATCACCACCGCCGCTCCGAAGGCCAGGGTCACCGCGATGAACACCAGAGCCGTTGCCGGATCGTGGAATCGGAAGCCGAAGGCGATGCCCACCACCAGCGCACTGGTCAGCGCGGCGCAACCGCGCAGCAGGTTCGCGGACATGCGCGCGGCCACCGGCACCCACGGGCGCACCGGCAGTGACCGCAATCGGGTGGCCATACCGCCCGCTACCTCGCGTCCGGCGCGATCGGCGGCGAACATGGCGGTGAAGAACATGGCGTACACCGCGACCAGCGGCAGCAGGTACTGCGCGAAGTCGATACCGGTGGCGGACATGGATTTACGCAGCGGGATATAGAAGCAGATGTAGATGGCCACCGGCGCGAACAGCGCCAGCATCACATCGCCTTCGCGGAGGGCGGCGCGAATACCGCGCTCGCTCAGGGCCGACCACTGCAATCCGGCCGGAACCCGCACGATGGGAACCTGATTCATGCGCTCACCTGTGCCGCGCTCGGCTTGGTGAGTTCGATGAAGACCTCGTCGAGGGAGGGGCGGCGCAGCGCGATATCGATCAATTCGATACCGCCGCCGGTGATTCGGGCCAGTGCCTCGGTGAGGGTGGCGGCACCGTCGGGCGCGGGCAGCGAGACCCGGTCGGCGGAATCGGCCACCGTGACCTCACCCAGTCCGGACAGCACGGTGACCAGGCGCGGGACGTCGGCGGCGTCGACCGGGACGACCTCGCAGTAGCTCGAACCCGAACGCGCCTTGAGCTGATCGGCGGTGCCCTCGGCGATGACGGTGCCCTTGTCCACCACAATGATGTTGTCGCTCAGGGCATCCGCCTCCTCCAGGTACTGCGTGGTGAGCAGCACCGTGACACCCTGTGCCTTGAGTTCGCGCACCAGCGCCCACAGGCTCTGGCGGCTCACCGGGTCCAGGCCGGTGGTGGGTTCGTCCAGGAAGACCACGCGCGGCGGGCGCACCAGACCGCACGCGATATCGATGCGACGGCGCATACCGCCGGAGTACTGGCCCACCCGCCGGTCCCCTGCCTCGGTGAGCGCGAACTGTTCCAGCAGTTCGTCCGCGCGCACCCGGGCCTGTTTGCGGCGCAGGCCGAGCAGGCGCGCGAAGAGCACCAGATTCTCACGGCCGGTGAGCATTTCGTCGAGTGCGGCGTACTGTCCGGTCAGCATGATCGAGGAGCGCACCTCGGTGGGCTGGCGCACCACGTCGTATCCGGCGACCACCGCCCGTCCGGCGTCGGGGCGCACCAGGGTGGAGAGCACCGACACCGTGGTCGTCTTGCCCGCGCCATTGGGGCCGAGCACCCCCAGCACACTGCCCGCGGGCGCGGTGAAGCTGATGCCGCGCAACGCTTTCACCTCGCCGAAGGATTTCTCCACGGACTCGACGATGATCGCGTCCTCGGGTTCCGGCACCGTATTCTCCATCCTGGTCATGACGCTATTCCCCCTGCTGCGTTGCTATTTCGGACGTGCTGACTAGTCGAGCAGTGACACCACTTCGTCCAGGGACGCACCGCCGAGGATGGCGGTGACCGGCAGATCGCGCTGAAGTTCGGCTTCGATGCGCTTGCGCAGGTCCAGGGCCTGAAGGGAATCCAGGCCGAGCGCCACCAGCGGCATGGAGCCGTCGATGGGTTCGGTGTTGTCCATGCCCATGACGAAGCGCAGGGCGTCGCGGACCTGTCCGGCGATGTCCTGGACGATGGGTGCGGCCGGCGCGGTGGTGATCTCCACGGGGGCTGCGACCGGGGTTGCGACTGCCGCCGGGGCGACGGGCTGCCGCACGACCGGTGCGGGCTCGTCCGGGATTTCCGCGAACAGCGGCTCCTGGCCGAAGAGCGCGAAAATCGCGCGCAGCTTGGACCATTCGGCCGCCACCACGATGCTGTTGCCCGCGGCCGCGAAACCGGCGGCGATGGCGGTCGCCGGATCCATGGGCAGCAGGCCGGTACCGCTGATGCGGGCGACCGCGTCGGCATTGTCGGCTCCGACGGCCCGCCACAGTCCCCACTGCACGGAGGTGACGCCGATGCCGTCGCGGCGGTAGCCGGTGGCGGCCGCGTCCAGCATGCGGTTCACGGCGGCGTAGACCGCGTGGCCGCGCCCGCCGATGGTGGCCGAGAGCGAGGAGCACAGCACCACGCGCGCGTCCGGGGCGAGCGGCAGGTCGCGAATCAGCCGGTCCAGTGCGACGACCTTGGATTCCGCTGCGGCGAGCACGGTTTCGGGGCTCACTTCGGCGGCTGCGGCGTTGTAGTCGACGGCCGCGTGCACCAGCAGCGTGACCGGGGTGACCACGAAATCGTCGCCGAGTGAGCGCACGGCCTCGTCATCGGTCACATCGCAGGTGCGGATCTTGATGACCGTGCCGTGCGCGCTCAATTCCGCGACCCGCTTGGCGGTCTCGGCGGAACCGCCGGAACGGCTGATCAGCGTGATGCGGCGGGCACCGGCGCGGGCGAAGTCGGCGGCGCAGTCGAGGCCGAGTTTGCCCGTCCCGCCGATGATCACGACCTCGGCCAGATCGGCCGGGGTGAGCGCGCAATCGCCGGGGGCGTCATCCACGACCAGCCGCTTGGCGTACCAGGCGCCACCGCGCGCGGCCAGTTCCGGCTCACCCGAGGTGTGGATCGCACCGAGCACGGCCTTGGCCGCGTCCGGAATCTCCTGTCCGGCAGCCAGATCCAGATGCCGGAAGCCGACGCCCGGGTACTCCGCCGCCAGGCAGCGGAATCCGGCCTGTGCGGCGGCGTGTGCGATGGCGGGCGTCTCACCCTCGAGCACCTGCTCACCACCGGAGGTCACCAGCCACACATCCCGGACACCGGTGAGATCGGGCAGCCAGCTCCGATCACCCACGAAATCAGCGGATTCACGTACCGCCGACACAATTTCGGTGCCCACCGAGGGCGCCAGCAGGATGACGGCCGTATCGTAGCTCGGCCCCGCCGTCTCCTCCCCCGTCATTCCGGCATGCTTTTGGCCGGAATCCACCGTTTCAGCTGGCGCACTGCCGGTGTGGATCCCGGCCAAAAGCGCGCCGGGATGACGGGATGACGATCCGCTGCCGCCTGTGACCGTTCCGACCACTTTCGCGCCGTGGCGGGATGCGCCCTGCTCGATCGCGGCGGCGAGGTCGGCGGCGCGGCCGGTGTGGTCGACCACGATCAGGGTGCGGGGCGGGATCATCTTGCGGCGGTCCAGGCGGACCCAGCGCTCGGCGAGGCGCTGCGGGGCGACGGTGCCCTCGGCGATGGAACTCGACTGTGCGGCAGCGGATTCGGCGTCACCGATGGCGGCAGCTCCGGAACTTGCTGCACCGGAAGCGTTTTCGACAGTGCGTGCGCCCGTCGATGCCGATCCGGTGCCGTCCTGCGGCGCTTCGGGGCGGTAGTCGAACGGAGCCCAGAGCTGCTTCGGGGTGGTCTGGGTGTTGGGGAAGTCCAGCAGGGGCAGACGGCGTACGTCGGTTGCGCTGTCGCGCAGGGTGTCCCACGCGAAGCCGGTGTCCAGCACGGCGACCTGGGCCAGGTTCTTGGTGAACTCGGCGAGGTCGACGGCGGTGCGGCGGGAGGTGCCGATGGTGCGGAAGTCGCGGTCCTTGCTCGCGCCGGAGAGGGTGTCCTGCATGGCGAGCATGAGGGCCGGGTGGTCGGCGATCTCCAGGAAGATGTCGATGCCCTGGTCTGCGGCCGCGGCGATGGCGAGGTCGAAGCGGACCCGGTTGCGCAGGTTCCAGTACCAGTATTCGGCGGCGGGCAGATCGGGGGTGACCGCTTCGCCGAGTGTCGCACCGAGGCAGGGGATCTCGGTCGGCGCGAAGACCGGTGAGTCCAGGGTGTCGCGCAGTGTGCTCTCGAGGTCCTCGCGGAACTTGCTGACGAAGGAGGTGTGCGCCGGGTATTCGACGCGAATTTCCTTGGCGAACTTGCCCTGTGCGGTGAGGGTGGCGACCAGCGCCGAGACGGCGGGGCGCTCACCGGAGATGGCGAGCACATTGGCGGAGTTGACCACGGCGAGTTCGGCCCAGCCGGAATTGCGGGCCAGCAGCGCCTCGCATTCGTCGCGGTTGACCCCGACCACGGCCATGGCCCACTGGCCGTTCCACTCGTGTTCGCGTTCCAGCGATCCGACCAGGTCGGCGCGCAGGGTGACCACGCGAATGCCGTCGGCGAGGGAGATGATGCCCGACACCACGGCGGCGGCGATCTCGCCCTGACTGTGGCCGACCGTCACATGCGGTTCCACCCCGGCGGCGCGCCAGATGGCGGCCAGGCCGAGCATCTGCATGAACAGCGCGGGCTGGACCATTTCGACGCCGTAGTCCGCGCCGGTCTCGTCCAGCAGATAGGTCAGCGGCGAAATGCCGTGCTGCGCTTGGAAGATCGCGTCGCATTCGTCGACGGTGGCGCGGAAGACCGGTGAATGCGCGTAGTAGAGCACGCCCATACCCGGTCGCTGGCTGCCCTGACCGGGAAAGACGTAGGCGATGCGGCGTGCGCTCGCGGCCCGGTTACCGGCCATCACGGCCGGATGCGGCTTCCCGGCGACGATCGCGTGCAGTGCCTCGATCAGCTTCTCGCGGTCGGTGACGGCGATGAGCGCACGGTGGCGTCGCGCCGCGCGGGTGCGAAAGAGCATGTCCGCCACCGCGTCCGGGGTGACCGACGGTCGTTCCTCCAGGTAGGCGACCAAGGCGGCGGCCTCACGACCGAGCGCGTCGGCGGTCTCGGCGGACAGCAGGACGGGGGTGCTGCCGTCCGGAAGGCGGTAGTCAGGCATGGGTCTCCTCTTCCAGGACGGGCATGGCGAGCACGGCGTGTGCGTTGGTGCCGCTGACGCCGAACGACGACACCGCGCCGTAGCGAACGCCGTCGCGCGGTTCCCACTCGGTGAGTTTCGCTGCCAGGCGCAGGTTTCCGGCCTCCCAGTCGAAGCGGGAGTTGGGGCTGTCGGCGTGCCGGGTGGGGGCGATCTGGCCGTGCAGACCGCTGAGCAGCACCTTGATCAGGCCGAGCAGGCCCGCAGCGGCCTGGGCGTGGCCGAGGTTGGATTTCACCGAGCCGAGCAGCGGGCTGCTGCCGTCGGGCCGGGGTACGCCGTAAACCTCTTGCAGCGCGGTCAATTCCAGCGGATCGCCGACGGCGGTGCCGGTGCCGTGGCCTTCGATCATGTCGATCAGGCCGGGGTCGATTCCGGCGGCCGTCACGGTCGCGCGGACGAGGCGTTCCTGTGCGGCGGAGCTGGGCACCGCGATGGGCGCGCCCTTGCCGTTGTGGTTGATGCGGGAGCCGAGCAGGCGGCCGTAGACGCGGTGCCCGAGTTCACGTGCTCGCGATTCGCGTTCCAGCACAACGACTCCGACGCCTTCGCCCCAGAGTGTGCCGAGGGCGTTGTCGGAGTACGGCTTGCACTGGCCGTCGGCGGCGAGCGCGTTGTTCTTGGAGAATTCGAAGAACGCGCCGGGCGAGCCCATGATGCAGGCCGCGCCCGCCAGCGCCCATTCGCATTCACCATTGCGAATGGCGTTGGCGGCCAAATGCACAGCGGCCAGCGAGGACGCGCAGGCCACATCCACGACCACGGATGGTCCGCCCAGGCCGAGCACATTGGAGATGCGCCCGGCGACCGCGCCCATGGCGGCTCCGCCCGCGCGATAGCCGGTGAAGTCGTTGACCTCCGCGCCGTGCGGGCCGTATTCGGTATTGGAAGCGCCCATGTAGCAACCGATGTCGTCGCCGTCGCCCAGTGCGGCGGGGTTGATGCCCGCGTTCTCCAGCGCGCGCCACGCCACCCGCAGCGCCACCCGCTGCTGCGGGTCCATGGCGACCGCTTCGCGCGGGGTGATGCCGAAGAACATGGGGTCGAAATCCGCTGCGGTGTCCAGGAATCCGCCCGCGTCGCGGACTTCGCCCCAGCCTTCGATCTCGGCCAGCGCGAACAACTTCTCCAGCGGCCAGCCGCGATCACGCGGGAAAGGTCCGATGAGGTCGCGTGATTCGGCGAGCGCGGTCCAGTACTGGGCCAGCGTCTCGATACCGCCGGGCGCTTCCACCGCCATACCGGTGATGACGATCGGATCGTCGGCACCGCCTGGCACGGTGCCGCCGGGCGATGCGTTCGGGTCGTTGCTCATCGGGCTACCGCCGTCCGGATCGGTTCCGCCGCGAGGGTTTCCGCGATGGCGGTGACATGGTCGTGCAGGTAGAAGTGCCCGCCGTCGAACATGCTCACCTGGAGTTCGTGCGGGGTGTGCGACTGCCAGCCGTACAGGTCACCGATGGAGACGAATTCGTCCTCGCTGCCGCCCATCACGTGCAGCGGGGTGTCCAACTGGACGTCCTGGGCGCAGACGTAGGCGTCGAAGGCGGCGTAATCGGCCTTGAGGGCGGGCAGTGCCATGCGCATGAGGTCGCGGTTGCCCAGCACGTCCGCACCGGTGCCCTGGAGTCCGCCGACGTGGTCGAGCAGTTCCTCATCCCCGGTGGGATGGTTGGGCATATCGACGACCCGATACGGCGCGACCGCGCCGGATACGGCGAGCAGGCGCACCGGAATGCCCTCGCTCTCGGCCAGTTTGGCGAATTCGAAGGCGACGACCGAACCCATGCTGTGCCCGAAGACGGTGATCGGCTCCCCGTTATTGCTGGGCGAGCGCACGAATTCGGCGAACGCGCCCGCGGCGATATCGGGGACGCTGGTCAGCGCGGCCTCGCGGGCCCGGTCCTGGCGGCCCGGGTACTGGAAGATCGAGACGTCGAAGTGTTCGCTCAGCGCCTTGGAGAACGGGCGGTAGGTGGACGCGCCGCCGCCCGCGTGCGGGCAGATGACCAGCGGCGCGCTGCCCGCCGTGCGCGGGCGATGGAATTTGCGGATCCAGCCGAGGGTGTTGCTCATAGTCCTTGCTCCTGTTTCTCCGCGCTCGGAATTCCGGCGCTCACTGCCACATCCGGCGCATCACCAGCAGGCCGTGGTCTTCGTCGCCGATGACCGCGGCATCGTCGATCCGGGTGTCCGGGGCGGCGGCGATGGCGCGCAGGGTGTCGTGGAAGGCGGCCTCGATGATCTCGGCCTCGGTGTCGTCGAAGGAGTCCTCCGCGTAGAAGACCACCGCCCGCACGCCGTCGCCGGGCAACAGTTCATTGGCCGGGAAGATCATGACCAGCAGGGCGTTATCGGTCGCGCCGCCGCCCTCGAAGGTCACCAGTTCCAGGTTCGCCTGTGCCAGTAGGCTTTCCAGTTCGGCCCGGCCGGGCGGGTAGGACTGGAAGACGAACATGGAGTCGAACAGTTTGCGCACACCGGTGGCCCGGATGGCCGAGGTGAGGCGGTACTGGTGGAATTCCATGAGTTCGACTCGGCGGCGCTGGATTTCGGCCAGCTGTTCACGCCAGCTGGAATCACCGCGCAGGCCGACCGCGACCGGAATGGTGTTGGCGAAGCAGCCGACCGCATTGTCGACCTCGTCCAGATCGGCGGGGCGACCTGAGACGACCTCGCCGAATACCGCTGTCTCCGAACCGGTTACGTAGCGCAGCACATTGGCCCAGGCGAGCTGGCAGATGACGCTGAAGGTGGTGCCGAGTTCGGTGGCCAGCTCGGTGAGGCGATCCACGACCTGTGCGTCGATCTCGGCGGAGCGGCCGGTGGGCACGCCGCCGCCCTCGGGCACGCGGTTGGGCGCGACCAGACAGGGCTGCACGCCGTCCAGGTAGCCGGACCAGGCGGCCTCGGTGGCCTCCTCCCGATCCTGGGTCAGGGCCAGGAATTCGGCGAAGGTGTCCGGGTTGCCGAGCGGTGCGGCGGTGCCGTCGCTGAGGTAGGCGGCAAAGATCTCCTGCGGCAGCAGCTGACCGGACCAGCCGTCGGTGAGCAGGTGATGCGAGGTGAGTACCAGCATGTGCACGGCATCGGGCAGGTGCACGACGGTGGCGCGGGTGAGCGGGCCGCGCGAGAGGTCGAACTGTTCGCCCTGATCGGCGAGCAGGAAATCACGCAGGCGCTGTTCGGAGTCGGTCAGCGGCGCGAAGTCGACCTCGCGCACCGGGAAGTCCATATGCTCGTTGACCAGTGCGTACGGCTGACCGGCGTGCGAGACCGAAATCGCCACGCGCAGATTGGGATAGCGGTTCAGGACGGTGTCCAGCGCGGCGGTCAGGCGCGGCAGTTCCAGATCGCCGCGCACGGCGATCATGGTCTGCACATTGTAGAAATCCTTGCCGCCGGAGCCGAGCGCGGTGAAGTACAGCCCGGCCTGCATGGGCGCGAGCGGATGCACGTCGGCGAACGCGCCGAACAGGGTCTGCCAGCGATCCAGGTCCAGCTGGGTGACGCCGCGCGCCAGCACATCGCTCGGGGTGGGCTGGCGAACCGGGTTGTCGCGCACCGTCTTCGACAGATCGTGCAGTGCGCCGGTCCACAGGTCGGCGAGTTCGTGCACATCGGCGTCGGTGAGCACCCCGACCGGGAAGCGGAAGGAGGCGCGCAGGCTGGTGCGGTCGCCGTCGGCGATGCTCACGGTATTGACGTCCAGCACCGCCGGGACCGGCATGGCCGGATCGGCGTGACCGCCCAGGTAGCCGAATTCCGGTGCGGCATCCCAGGGTTCAACGGTGTCGGCGGTGTCCGCGACCGTGAACCGGCCCATGTAGTTGAAGCTGATCTGCGGGGCCGCATGGCTTTCCAGCTCGGACTTGGCGGCGGGGTTCAGCCAGCGCAGCAGGCCCCACCCGATGCCGGAGTCCGGCACCGCGAGCAGCTGTTCCTTCACCGCCTTCACCGCGTCCACGATGTCGGCCTCACCGCCGCGCAGCACGTTCAGCGCGACCGGGTAGGCGCTGGTGAACCAGCCCACCGCATTCGCGAGATCGGCTCCGGCGAAGAGATTTTCGACACGGCCGTGCCGTTCCATGGTGAGTGCGACGGTATCGGCGTCGTTGTCGTGCGAACGCCGGAACCGATGCACGGCGACGGCCAGCGCGGCGACCTGGATGTCCAGGAAGTCGCAGCCGAACACCTGCGCGCCGAGCGTGCTCAGCAGCTGAGTGTCATCGGCGTCGAGTTCGGCGGTGACCTCGTGCAGGGTGGCGACGGTGTCCACCGCCGGGTCCACCCGGCGAGTGCCGAGCAGTGGATCGGCTGCGGCGGCGATCTCCCGCCAGCGCGGCAATTCGGCTGCCAGCGCGTCGCTTTGGGCATAGTGCGCCAGATTGCTGTTCCAGGTGTGCACCGAGGTGCCGGTCTCCGGCTCCAGTGCGCCGTCCTGCCACAGCCCGCGCAGATCGTCGTGCAGGATGCGCCAGGAGACGCCGTCCACCACCAGGTGGTGGATCACCAGCAGCAGGCGGCCGGTGGCGGAGTCGGGCGTACGCGCCCACACCGCACCGACCATTCGACCGGCGGCCGGATCGAGTGCCGCGCCGACCTCGTGCAAATGCGCCTGGAGCACTTCACCGGCGCTGAGTTCCCAATCGTCGCCGTCGATTACGACCTCGATGAGCTCGACGGGCGGGTACGCCTCGCCGACGGCGGGCACGTAATAGGCGAGAGCCCCTTCCGTCATCCCGGCATGCTTTTGGCCGGGATCCACCTCATCCGTGTGGATTCCGGCCAAAAGCGCGCCGGAATGACGGGGGGAGGTTTCCACGCCGAGGCGGGCGCGGAGCAGCGGGTGGCGGTCGAGTAGGGCCGCCACGGTGGTGGTGAGCTGTTCGGCGGTCGCGCCGGGCGGGGTCACCACGGCGGTGGCCTGGCTGTATCCGGTGTATTCGCCGACCTTTTCGACGAGCATGGCGGCGATCGGGTTGAGCGGGATCCAGCCGGTGTCCGCGCCCGCGCCGATGAGTGCGGGTGCGCCGGTGTCGAGGATGGGGGTGGTCGCGGCGGCGATGGCGGCGATGGTGCGGGCGTCGAACAGGGCGCTGGTGGTGATGGCCAGGCCGCGCTTCTTCAGCGCTGAGGCCATGCGGATGGCGGTGATGGAATCGCCGCCCAGCGCCAGGAAGTCGTCATCGGCGGCCAGCGCCAGATCGTCGCCGAGGTTCAGGACCTGGCGGACCGCCTCGGCGACAAGGGTTTCCGGGCCGTCGGCGAGCGCGCGACCGTGGCCGCTGCTGCCGCCGAGATCCGGTTCGGGCAGGGCGCGCCGGTCCAGCTTGCCGTTGGCGGTGAGCGGGAGCGCGGCCATGCGCACCAGCGCCGACGGAATCATGTACTCGGGCAGGCGTTCCGAGAGGTAGGCGCGAATGGTCGCGGCGACCGCGGTTTCGGAATCGGTGGCGTACACCGAATCCGGCTCCGCCACGTAGTAGGCGACCAGCACCGAATCATTGCCGCGCGGCAGCGCGATGGCGGCGGCCGAGCCGATGCCGGGCATACGGCGCAGCGTGGTGCCGATCTCGCCGAGTTCGATGCGGTGGCCGCGAATCTTGACCTGATCGTCCACGCGGCCCAGGTATTCCAGGCGGCCACGGGAATTCCAGCGCACGATATCGCCGGTGCGGTACATGCGGGCACCGGATTCTCTGGCGAACGGGCAGGCCATGAAGGTGGCG
This sequence comes from Nocardia sp. NPDC058058, assembly GCF_042885355.1. Taxonomy (NCBI): domain Bacteria; kingdom Bacillati; phylum Actinomycetota; class Actinomycetes; order Mycobacteriales; family Nocardiaceae; genus Nocardia; species Nocardia sp. NPDC058058. The sequence goes on from NZ_JBHVSA010000002.1 coordinate 468,681, forward strand.
GCGCTCAGGCCGGGCCGCCGGTGGTAGCCCTGGGCCAGCTGGACGCCGCCCAGGTACAGCTCACCGGTGACGCCCGGGGGCACCTGCCGCAGCTGCTCGTCCAGCACGTAGACGGACGAATTGGATTCGGGCCGCCCGATGAGCGCGGACCGGATCTCATCGCCGGCCGATCGGGTATCGGACAGCGCGTCCGCGAAGTCCTCGTGGGTGAGGTCCATGGCGGCCTCGGTCGGGCCGTACAGACCGAGCACGGTGCCGCCGAAGACCCGGCCGGCCTCTTCCACCAGGGCGGGCGGCACGGATTCGCCGCCGAGGTAGACGTAACGCATGGTTTCCAGACGCTTCGGATCCGGTCCGGCGTCGAGGAAGGCGCGCGTCACGCTGGGCACCAGGGACAGCTGAGTCACCCGGTGCCGCTCGATGATTCCGGCGAGCGCCTCCACATCGGCCTGCCACCATTCCGGATGCGGGAGCACCGTTGCCGAGCCGGTGCCGAGCGCATTCACCAGCTCGAACACCGATACGTCGAAGCCGATGGGCGCTTTCTGAAGAATGCGCTCCTGCCCGAAACCGAGGTAGTCGCGCATCCACTGCACATGGTTCGCGATGGCACGGTGATGGATGACCACGCCCTTGGGACGGCCGGTGGTGCCCGAGGTGTACAGCAGGTATGCGGCGTCCAGCGGGTGGATGGGCCGGGCCAGTTCCTCTACACGGACCGGTGAGCCGTCGGTGGCGGCCAGCTCGGCGCGTAGATCCGGGGCAGCCAAGTCCAGGAGCGGCAGCCCCGCGCCCGTCATTTCGGCGTGCTCTTGGCCGGAATCCCCACCGGCGGATGATGATTCGAGGCCGTGGATCCCGGCCAAATACACGCCGGGATGACGGGGGGAATCAGCGCCTACCGTATTGATCAGCAGGGACAGCTCCGCATCGCCCAGCATGTATTCGATGCGGTCCAGGGGGTAGCTCGGGTCGGCGGGGACGTAGACCGCGCCCGCGCGCAGGACGGCGGCGAAGACGACCGGGAGCCATTCGCTGCGTTCGGCGTAGACGCCGACGCGGTCGCCGTTGCGGACACCACGAGCGAGCAGCATGCGGGTGAGTCCGTTGACGCGGGAATCGAATTCGGCGTAGTCGAGTGCGGTGTCCTCGAAGATCACCGCGACCCGGTCCGGATGCTGCTGCGCCGAAGTCCGGATCATGGCGTCGATGGTTTCGGGGGTGATGGCGGGGCGGTCGCCGTGCGACCAGTCGTCCAGGCGGGCGCGGTCCGACACGGACAGCGTCTCCAGCGCGCCCAGGGTCGCACCGGGGGTGGCGGCGGCCAGCACCTGTTCGATGTACTCGTGCAGGCGCTCGATGGTGCCGTGGTCGAAAAGATCGGTGCGGTAGGTGATCTGGACGTCGGTGCGATCCGAATGCATGAACGTCTCGACCACCAGCGGCAGCAGCGCGCCGCCGTTGTCGATCAGTTCCCAGCTGGTGGTCGCGCCCGGCAGCTGCGGACCGTCGATCTTCTGGTGCAGGAACAGCACCATGGTGTCGAACAGTTTCGAACCGATGTGCCCGGTGGCGCTGTTGGCCGCCCGGATGATGCCCTCCTGCGGAAAGTGCTTGTGCCGGAAGGCCTCGGTGGTGGTGGCGCGCACCTGATCCACCAGTTCGGCGAAAGTGCGTGCGCCCGCGCCGGTGAAGCGCAGCGGAATCATATTGGACAGGTTGCCGATCAGCAGTTCCTGCCCTGATTCCTCGCGATTGGCGACGGTGGTGCCGACCACGATGTCGCGCTGTCCGGTGGTCTGGCGCAGCGCCAGATAGTAGGCGGCCAGGAATACCGAGAACGGGGTGCTGCGCAGATCGGCGGCGAGCCTGCGCAGATTGGCATCGGCCGGTGCGCCCAGCAGCCGATCGAAGCGGTCACCGCGTTCGGTGACGGTGACCGGGCGGCGGTCGTAGGGCAGCTGGAGTTCGGGCACCTCGCCGTCGAATTGGCTTGCCCAGAACTCCATTTCGGCGGAGTGATCGCCGTCGCGGTAGCGGTCCTGCTCCCATTCGGCGAAGTCGGCGACCTGGAGTCGCAGCGGTTCCACCGTGATGTCGCCGGTGCGCGCCTGGCGGTAGAAGTTCTCGATATCGGGCGAGAGCGCGGGCAGGGTCATACCGTCCCAGGCGATGTGCTGGATGACCAGCAGCGCCACCAGGCGGTCGGGGCGGGTGCGAGCGAAGGTGACACGCAGTGAGGATTCCGACGACAGGTCGAAGGTCTCGTACGCGGCGGCCCGGGTCAGTTCGGCCAGTCGCCGGTCCGCCTCGGCCGGATCGGTTGCGGTGAGGTCGATTTCGGTGATCCGGGGCGGCAGGCCGTCGTGAATGAGCTGGTACGGGTCGCCGTGCTCGTCATTGTGATAGGTGGTGCGCAGCACCTCGTGCCTGCGCACCAGGGCCAGGAAGGCGCGGTGCAGGGCCGGACCGTCCACCTCACCGTCGAAAGTCAGTGCCAGACAGAGGTTGTAGGCGGCGCTGTCGGGCGCGATCTGCTGATGCGCCCACACATTGCGCTGCCCGAAGGACAGCGGAGCGCGCGTCGGATCGCGGCGCACCGGCACCGCGGGGGCGGCGGCCAGGCCCGCGCTCGCGAGCCGGGCGGCCATTGCTGCCTGTAGGTCTTCCAGCGACTTCATCAGGTGAAACCAATCCTTGTTCTTTCGAGAATCCCTGCACCGCACCGAATCCGGCGCGCGTAACCGATTAGCGCGCGGCGACCGGTTCCGGATTCGGGATCTCGGCGAGCTCGAGCAGAATGCGGGACACCTGGTCCAGCCGGTCCGGGGTGGGCTCGGCGGCCAGCAGCGCGGCGCAGATGCCCCGCACGGTGCGGCCCTCGAGCACCGCGGTGACGCCGAAGCGTTCCACCGCCAGCAGGCCGCGCAGTTTCGCGGTGAGGGTGGTGGCGAGAATCGAATTACCGCCGATATCGAAGAAATCGGTGGTGACGCCGAACTTCTCGATGCCGAGCACCATGGCGGCGATGTATTCGACGGCCGCCTCGAGCGCGGTTTCGGGTGCCAGGTAGCTGTCGGCGACGGCATCGTCACCGGCGGCCACCATGCGGCGGATGGCGGCGCGATCCAGTTTGCCGTTGCCGGTCAACGGGATCGCGGGGACCAGTTCCAGGATTTCCGGAATCATGTGCGCGGGCAGCAGGTCCCGGAGCCCGGCGGTCACGGTCTCGAGCGAGGGGGCGTGTTCCGGGGCGGCGTGCTTGCCGCCCGAGGTGACCGCGGCGATCGCGGCCAGGCGACCCGAATCCGTCACCAGCGCAACGGCTTCACCGATGCCCGGCTGGGCGGCCAGCGCGGATTCGACCTCGCCGAGTTCCACGCGGAAGCCGCGGATCTTCACCTGGTGATCGGCACGGCCCAGGAAGTCCAGGGTGCCGTCGGGCAGGTAGCGGGCCATATCGCCGGTGCGGTACCAGCGGATGCCGTCCACGGTGACGAATCGGTCGGCGGTGCGCTCCGGATCGCCGCGGTAGCCGTCGGCCACGCTGACACCGCCGATCCACAGCTCGCCCGGGACATGATCGGGACAGTCCTCACCGCGCGAATTGACAACGCGGCAGCGAACATTCGCCATCGGCGTACCGTACGGCACGTTCGCCCAATCGGCCGGGTAGAGATCGGTGATCTCGCAGACGGTGGAGTGGATGGCGGTCTCGGTGGTGCCGCCCAGGCCCGCGAAGCGCACGCCCGGCACCAGCTCCCGGAAGCGGTGGCCCTGCTGGGATTTCACCCGGTCACCGCCGGTGATGACGACGCGCACCGTGCGCAACTGCGCGGGTGCGGCGGTATCGAGCAGCATGGTGATCAGGCCGGGCGCGGCATTCACCACCGTCACACCGGTTTCCGCGATGAGCGCGGACCAGGCCTCGGCATCGCGTTCGATGCTCGCCTCGACCGCGACCACCGCGCCGCCGAGCGAGAGCGGGGCGAAGATGTCGAACACCGACAGGTCGAATTCCAGCGCCGACAGGCCGATGGTGTGATCGTCCGCGCCCAGATCGAAGTGGGTGATGATGGCGTCGATGGTGTTGGCCGCCGCGCGGTGGCTCACCTCCACGCCCTTGGGCTCACCGGTCGAACCGGACGTGAACAGCACGTACGCAATCGAATCGGGGTCCGCGACGTGCACGGTGTCCGCACGCGGGCCCGTGATGGCGTCGGCCAGCAGCAGCGGACTCACCTCGGCGGGCAGTTCGGCCGGGCTGTCCAGCAGCACGACTCGCGCACCACCGCGCGCCAGGATGCGGTCGCGCCGCGCCTGCGGCTGCGCGGTGCTGATCGGCAGGTACGTCGCACCGGCCGCGAGCACGCCAAGCACGGCCGGAATCTGCTTGTGCCCCTTGGGAATCATGACGGCGACGGTGTCACCGGGGCGCACCCCGGCCGCGGCCAGCGCGTGCGCGACGGCCAGCGCCTGACCGGCCAGCTCGTCGTAGCTGCTGATGCCCGCGTCCCAGCGCAGGGCGGGGCGCTCGGGATCGCGTTCGGCGAGGGCGAAGAAGGCCTCGTGCAGGGTGCGCGGGCCGCCGAGTTCGAGGTCGGTGGCGTTGACGTGGTCGCGGATATCGCGCTGGGCCTGCGGCAGGGCGATGGACAGGTCTGCGGTCCAGTCCGCGTCTTCGGCCACCAATCCGTCGAGCAGGGCGCGGAATTCGGTGAACATGGCGTCGGCCACGCCCTCGGGGAGGGCGTCGCGGCGCAGGTCCCAGTTCACCAGCAGGCCGCCGTTGAGTTCGACGACCTGGGCGTCCAGGTCGACCTGCGGGCCCTGGGAGATGATCCACACGGGTGCGCCGAAGACGCGCAGCACGCGGTCGGAGAAGAGTTCGCCCAGATCCAGGCCGGAGGTGAAGACCACCGACGGGGTGACCGGCGAGCCGTGCAGGCGGCCCAGATCGCGCAGTACGTCCAGGCCTTCGTACTCCGAATGCGCGGCGCAGGTGTGCAATTCGCGCTGTAGTCGCTTGGCGCGGTCCACCATGGATTCGGCGCGGGTGGCGTCCACGTCCACCAGTACCGAGTTGGTGAAGTCGCCGACCACGCGGTCGATATCGTCGTGCAGCGGTTCGCGGTTGAACAGCGGCACATTGAGCAGGAAGCGCTGCCGGGCCGACCAGCGGGCGATGGCCTCGGAGAACACGGTGGCCAGTGCGACGGCGGGCGTCACGCCGTGGCCGTGCGCGTTCTTGTTCAGGCGCTGCCGGGCGGCGGGATCGAACCAGTGGTGCAGGCGCACACTGCGGCTCGGGTCGCGGCGCTCGGCCTCGGGCAGCACGGGCAGGGCCGGAATACCGGGCAGCTCGCCCAGGCGGCTCGCCCACCAGTCGCGATCGGCCGAATTATCCGGGGCGGCCTGCTCTTTCGCGGCCAGGTAGGCGCGGAACGTGTAGTCCAGCGATTCGGTGAGGTCGGCGTCCGTTTCGTACAGGGTCGCCAGATCCTCCAGGATGCGGCGGTAGCTCTGCGCGTCGGCGGCGAGCATGTCCACATCCACGTGCAGGCGGTGGCCGCCGCCGGACAGCAGCGACAGCGCGATATCGATGACCTGCCCGGCCTCGACATCCATGCGCTGATGACTCTTGACCTGGCGCAGGCGTTCCAGCTCATCGGCCTCGGAATCGGCGCTCAGGGTGAGGGCTTCGAAGACCGGACGCAGCGGTTCGGGCAGGGTCTGCTGGGTGCCGCTGTCGGTGAAGCGGGCGCGCAGCTGTTCGTGCCGGTGCACCAGGCGGGTCACGGCGCGGCGCAGGCGTTCGGGATCGAGGCCGTCGCCGTCGAATTCGACGTACAGGTGGGCGGCGACGCCGCCGAGGGCCTGATCCTGGCGGCGGCCCATCCAATAGGCGTGCTGCATGGTGGCGAGGGCGAATTCGCTGCCGGGGGCGGGGGCGTCGGCAGCGGCGGAACCATTCGCGGCAGCGGCGGCCGGCGCGGATTCGACAGCGGTCGAGCCGGATTCGGCGGCGACCTGGTTCGCGCCGAGCAGCGTCGTCCACGCGCCGAGGGTCGGTTCCAGGGCGAGCGCGGAGCTGCGCACCTCATAGCCCTGCTTACGCCATTTGGCGGACAGGTGCATGAGCTTCATGGAGTGCATGCCCAGGCTGACGAGGTCGTCGTCATCGCCGATCGATTCGGGGGCGACGTCCAGCGCAGCCGCCACGATTGCGCGAATCCCAGCCTTGTCGAGCATCGAACTCCTCATCCTGCGAATGTTCCGCCTCGGGCGCTACACCAAAGGTAGGCTTGCCTAACTTCATAGGGATGGTAGCCCATGGCCGCAGGTGCGGTGAAGGGGTGTGGTTTGGCTAACCTAAATAGCTGATAGCGGGCCTCTGACAAGCGAATACGCCGATGGGACCCATCGGATAATTCCGATGGGTCCCAGGTCAGGACTCCGCATGAGCCCCTCAACTCCTGCGAAATCTGTAGCGCCCGAGGCCTCGACGGCCGCGGGGAACCGTTCAGTTATGCATCGGCGCTCTCATCGGCGGTGAAGCCCGCCAGCACATCCGCCCAGCGCTCGGCGCGGGCATCGACCGCCAGGCCGTCGAGCACTGCGGTGTTCACATCGAATTGCGCGACCAGGGATGGACGGCCGTCGCGGGGCACCACGGCGGTGGTGATGTCCACGCTGAAACGCAGCGGCAGATCCGGGTGCGCGGCCACGCCGAATTCGCCGGTGAACTCCGCCAGCGGCGCGGGCGACCAAGGGCCGGTACCGAATTGGAGTACGTCGAAGCGGCCCAGGTGGTTGATGCGCAGCTGGCCGCGGGCGGCGAAGGTGCGATCGGTCAGATCCGGAACCGGTGCGCCCGGGGTCCAGTCCGCCGCGGCGACCGGGACCAGCACCGTCTCCTCGACGGTGAACCAGCCGACGCGGCGGGAATCGTCATCGTCCGGCCGGCCGTGGGATTCGCGGGTGACAGCGATGCGGCCGCCCGCGTCTGCGATATCCGGGAAAGTGCCGGCGCAGGCCAGGATCAGGGCGTCTTCCAGCGGGACGCCCGCTGTGGCGCACTCCGCCAGTAGCCGTTCGGTGCGGTCCGCACCCAACTCCACCACCCGCTGGGTGACCTTGCCCGCGCGGTCGCGCGCCGGATCGGTGAGTTGACCCGCCAGCGGGGTGCCGAGGATCTCGGTGCCGGAAGTCACTGTCACCGAACCGGTTTCGCCGTAGGGCTCTTCGTTCAACGGCGGCTCGCCCTGTTCGAGGCGGCGCAGATCATCGACCAGGATCAGCCAGGACACCACGTCCACGGCCAGGTGATGAATGGACAGCAGTAGGCGGCGTTGCGGACCGGCCAGGATGGTGGCGGCCAGCATGCGGCCCGCCTCCGGATCCAGGCGCGCCACCGTATCGGTGAGATACGTTGCGGGCGTGCCGGTTCCATCGGCCTCGGTGAGCCACACCTCGGCCGGGGCCAGCTCCTCCACCAGTAGCGCGGGTGCGTCCGCAGCGGTGATCAATCGTGAGCGCAGCGTGGGGTGCGCGGTGGCAAGCGCGGACAGGCGTTCGACGACCGCGGCCGTCGTCGCATCGTCCGGCAGCGAAATCACCTGGGACTGAGCCAGATAGCGGTAGTCGCCATTGGCGATGATCTCGTTCGCCAACGCGGTCAGCGGGAGCAGCGCACCGGCGGGCGTGACCGCCGCCGCCGCGCGGTCCTCCCCCGCCGCGGTGAGTTCATCCAGCCGGGCCGCCAGTTCGCGAAGATCACCGGCCGCCATCACATCCCGGGCCGCGACGCGGAAACCCGCACCGCGCAAACGGGATACGAGGTCGATCACGCCGATGCTGTCGATGCCGAGATCGACCAGGCTGTCGGTGATGCCGGGACCGGTGCCCGCCGCGCCCAGCGCCGAGACGACGCCGAGCAGCGCGCGCTCGGTGTCGGTGCCGGGCTCGCTGCCGCCGGACCCGGCCACCTGCGCGGTGAGCAGGGCCGTCGCGGCGTGCACATCCAGTTTGTCGTTGCTGTTCAACGGAATCTCGGGGACCGCGACGATGCGCGTCGGCACCAGGAAGCGGGGCAGGCGCTGTGTCAGGCCCGCGCGCAGCTGCGGCACCGGGACCGCACTCACGACGAGCGCGCCCAGGCGGGTGCGGCCGTTATCGGTGTACGCCAGCACGGCCGCGTTCTCGACACCGGCGAGTTCGCGCAGCACCACGGCGGCCTCGTCGGGTTCCACCCGATAGCCGTTGATCTTGACCTGCTTATCGGCGCGGCCCTCGTAGATGACGGTGCCGTCATCGGCGCGGCGCACCAGATCGCCGGTGCGATAACGCTTTCCGTTCGGGCCCGCCACGAAGGCGGCGAAGGTGGTCGCGGGGCGGTCCAGGTAGCCCAGCGCCAGCTGGGGGCCGGACAGATACAGCTCGCCCAGTCCGCCCGGCGGCACCGGGCGCAGCCGGTGATCGAGCACCTCGGCGGTCATCCGGTCGAAGGTGCGGCCGATGGTCGGCGAAATATGGTCGTGCACATCGGCCATCAGCGCTTCGACGGTCGCCTCGGTCGGACCGTAGAAATTGATGACCCGGGTATCGGGTAGGCCCTGCAACCGCTTCCAGGTATCGGGATTGATCGCCTCACCACCGAGCGCGAGCACCGCCAGCGGGCAATGCTCCACACCGTCCCGCTCGGTGAACAACCCGAAAGCGATGAGCCGCGGCAACATCGACGGCGAAGTGTCGAAGATATCGATCCCGTGCCGGGCGATGGCCGCCGCGATCTGCTCGGCGTCCGTGCGCGCCTGCTCGCCCAGCATGACCACGGTGTGGCCGCTGAGCAGTGCGACGGTCGGCTGCCACGCGGCATCGAAGCCGGTCGACCAGCCGTGCCCGATCCGCAGTTGCCTGCCGAGCCGTTCGGCTGCGGGCGCGAAGATCCGCCGCTCATGATTGGCCCAGTGGCTCAGCAGCGCACCGTGCGGCACCACAACACCCTTCGGGCGACCGGTCGTGCCCGAAGTGAAGATGACATAGAACGGCACGGCTGCGTTCGTGACGGACAGCCCGCCGCGCGCGGTCTCGGCCGGTGCGGGCGAATCGCTCAGCGCCGCACCGAGAAGACGCAGTTCTCCGGTGCCGGTCGTGACGCCGTGCACGAAATCCACATCCTGCGCGCGGACCTGCACCAGCACATCCACCAGCGCCTCGTCACCGAGCACGAGGCGAGCGCCGGAGGTCTCCAGCAGATAGGCAAGCCGGTCGGCCGGAGTGCCCGGGTCGACATGCACACAGATACCACCCGCATGCGCAATGGCGAAGGGCGCGTGCAGAACTCGGCGATCACGCGGCAGCACCACGGCCACCGAATCACCGGGGCGCACACCGCTCGCCTGCAGCGCGGCCGCGAGAGTCCGCACCGCCGAACCGAATTCGGCAAACGAGTGCTCGCCGTCGGCATCGATCACGGCAACCGCATCGGCGGAGCGGTCAGCGGCGGCGAGAAGCACGTCGGAAACCAGCGCATGAGGCGACACGGCCTCGAACGCGTCCCCATGCGTCATTCCGGCGTGCTCTTGGCCGGAATCCTCCGAATCCTGTTGGAGTACTTCCGGTGTGGATCCCGGCCAAAAGCGTGCCGGGATGACGGGGGAAGGATCCGCCGCGAGGTCGGGGGAAGTGTTTGCGCCGAGATTGGGGGAAGGCTGCGCTGCGGGGTTGGAGGCGAGGGCGGCGGGTTCGTCGTCGAGGAGCAGGCTCACGGCGGCGGCGGAATCGGCGTCGACCAGGCGGGCCACCACGGCGAGCATGCGCTGGGCGAGGCGGTCGGGGTGGAAGCGGGTGACCAGGTCGGGGCGGATTTCGACGCGGGTGATGAGTTCGCCGTTCTCGACCACCGGGACCACCGCGATCGGGTAGTGGCTGGGGGAATCGACGCGGCGGGGCTTGAGGCGGGCGCCGTGGGCCATGGGCATATCGGCGGTCACCGCGCCCAGCGGGGTGTTCTCGAAGACCAGGAGGGTGTCGAAGAGTTGGCTGCCACCGGTGTGGCGGGTGATTTCGGCGATGCCGAGGTATTCGTGGGCGCGGAGTTGGGCGACCTCACGCTGAAGTGCCACACCGATGTCGGCGGGGGCGCGGTCGTCGAGGCGGACTCGGACCGGGATGGTGGTGACGAGTGCGCCCACCAGGCGTTCGGCATTGGGGAGGGAGGCGTCGCGGCCGGAGGTGGTTTGACCGAAGACCACATCGTCGCGGCCGGTGAGGCCGGAAAGCACTCGGGCCCAGGCCATTTGCAGGACCGTGTTGAGGGTCAGGCCCTTGCCGCGCGCCCAGGCGGTGACCCGGTCGGTGTCCGCGCGGGTGAAGCGGGCCTCGCCCAGCACCGGGATATCGGCCGGAGCAGGGGCCGCGAGCATGGACATCGGGGCCAGGCCGTGCAGGGCGCGCTGCCACACCTCGATGGAGGCGGCGGTATCGCGGCTCGCCAGCCAGGCGGCGTGCTCGCGCAGCGGCGGGGCCGGGGGCAGGCTCGCGCCCGCACCGCCGTGCAGCGCGATCAGGTCGGCGAACAGCAGCGGGATGGACCAGCCATCGATGATGATGTGGTGTGCGGTGCAGACCAATTCGTAGTCGTGCTCACCCACCCGCGCGGCGACCACCCGGAACAGTGGTCCGGCATCGAGGTCGATGCGGCGGCGGCCCTCATCCCAATACAGTTGCTGCGCTGCGGCTTCCGGATCGGCGGCCGACCGCAGATCCAGCTCGCGCCAGCCGATGCGACCGGCATCGGTGGTGACCAGTACCGGATGCGGCAGCCCGTCGGTCAGCACCGCGCCGCCCAGATGCGGGTAGCGATCCAGCAATTGATCGAAAGCCGTGCGCAGCGCGGAGAGTTCGGTCAAGCCCTCGATCCGCACCGCGAAGGTGACCAGGTACGGATCGACCGCGCCGGAGGCGACGCTGACCGAATACAGGCCGCGCTGTAGCGGGGACAGCGCGACGACATCGAGAATCTGCACGGTCACCGGGCAGCGAGCTTTCCGGCAAGCGCGCTCAGCGCGGCGGCATCGAGACCGGAGGCGGCCATCGGCGCGACCTCGGCGACCGGTTCGGGTTGCGCCGCAGCGCTTTCGGCGGTGAGGTTCTCGGCCATCTCGTAGACGGCCGGGAATTCGAACACCTTCTGCACGTCGAGAATGTGGCCCCGCTCGGCCAGCACGGTGACGAAGCGCAGCGCGGCCACACTGTCACCGCCGAGGGCGAAGAAATTGTCCTCGCGACCGACCTCGTCCTCGTCATCGAGTTCGAGGATCTCGCGCAGCGCGTCCGCGATGGCGCGCTCGGCATCGGTCTGCGGCGGGCCGCCCAGGCCGGAGATGGCCAGCGGGTCCAGCTCGAGGGAATCGTCCTCGGCCACGAACCAGGCGTTCGGCCGCACCTCCCCCGCATCCGTCGCGGTATCGGGTGCGGCCGACCAGGATTCGGCGGTACGCGCCAGCAGACGAGCGAACTCACCGGCCGAATGGCGGCGGGACAGCTCCTCGGCCAGGTCGACGGTCACGGTCCAGCCGGACGCGGTCTCGATCACGTCCACGATCAAATCCACACCGTGCGGACGGGCCACCGCGCGAGCGATCTCACGAGCGACGCCGTCACCGGCGGCAACCTCGAACACACCCGCGCGCACTCCGGCCAACACCTGGAACAGTCCGCCCTGTGCCGCCGCACCCGGGCCGCGCAGCTGATGCGTCAACCGCTCGATTCGAGTCCCGGCATGCGCGTACGCCTCGGCCAGCAGCCGCGAGGCCGCGTCCACCAGTTCGCGCGGCGCATCGCCGCGCGGCGAATCCACCGGCAGCACGAGATAGTTGGCGAAATTGCCGAGCACGTCCGCGCTGGCATCCGACCGCGCCGCCGACGCGATGCCGACCGGAATGCCGGTGCTCGCCCCGAGTTCACGCAGCGCCGCACCGATGAGCGCGGTCAACACGGCAAGCGATGCCGCGCCCGGCTCACCACCGAACGCCGCGACCGTGGCTGCCGGAATCTCCACCACGGCACGAGCGCTGCGGGGCAGGGCCGGGCGCTTGCCGGTCAGCAGGAGCTGCTCGGGGAGGTCGGCGAGGCGTTCGGTCCAGAAGGCGAGCGAATCGTCCTTGGCGGTCAGGGCTTTCACCTGATCGGCGGTGAATTCGCGGTACTGGGCGGCGGCCGGGATCTCCCCGGTCGCCAGGAGCTGGGTGGCCAGCAGGTCCAGGGTGCGATCGTCCGCGGCGACCGGGTGTGCGGCCAGGGAAAGCACAGCGCGCTCGGGCAGGCGGTACACCCGGATGCGGACGGGGAATTCGGTCGCCAGGTCGAAGGCGTGACCGGCGTCGGTCAGCAGGGCGGGAGTCAGTGCGGCGTCGCCGATTTCGATGATGTCGGCGGCACCGGCGGGAGCGGACTCCACCCGCTGGTACGGGACCCGGCGGTCATCCGGGTACACCGTGCGCAGGATCTCGTGCGCGGCAAGGACTTCGGCCGTGCGCGCCGCGACGCCGTCCGCGAGCGCGGCCGGAATCTCCAGTGCCAGGAACACATTGGCGGCGGTGATGCGGGCCAGCCGCTCCGGCAGCAGGGCCGCCTGCTGGGCCGGGGACAGCGGGACGCCGCGATCGGTGCGCGCGGCGGGGGTTTCGAGCGTCATGGGGGTGAAGTCCTTCCTGGCGACCGGCGGTCTAGCTACCGGAGATATTCGCGAACGCGGGCTCCAGTTTTTCGAGCACGTACGGCACCGACAGCGCGGTCGGCTGATTGATGGCATTGATGGCGACCACATCGACGAACGCGATACCGCCGCGCTTGACCGAGGGCAGCTCGTTGTAGCCGGGCAGATCCTTGAACTTGGCCTCCAGCGCGGGCATCGCGCCGCACACCAGCAGATCCGAGGTCAGATCGCCGAGGCGTTCCGGGGACAGCGCGAGGCGGCCGCCGGACGGGGCCTCGCGAACAATGTTCTCCGGCATGGTCATACCCAGGCGGGTGAACAGTTCGGCGGAGCCGTCCTTGGGATCGGCCAGCACCATCAGCTGCGCAGGACCGGTCAGCATGCAGGTCAGGAAGGTCTTGCCCTTCACGCCCGGATGCTTGGCCCCGACCGCGTCGATCTTGCCGTCCACATCGGCGATGACCTTCGCGGCCTCGGTCTCCTTGCGCAGCACCTTGCCGAGCGTGGTCACCTGGTCCTGCCAGGAGTCGATCTGCGCGCTGGACAGCGAATCGATGGTGGGGGCGAGCTTGGACAGCTTGTCGTACATGGTGCGATCGGCCATGAAGGCCGGGGCCAGAATCAGATCCGGCTCCAGCGCGGCGATCTGCTCCACATAGTCGCCGGTGGCCTCGATGCGCTTGGCCGACTCCGGGATCGCGGGCTCCCACGGCACCTTGGTGGTCGCGGTCAGCCCGGGCACCAGATAGCCGACCGGGGTCACCCCGAGCGCGAGCGCGGCATCGAACCACTGCGGGCCGAGGGTGACCACGCGCTTGGGGGTGCCGTCGATCTTGGTCTCGCCCATCACGTGCTTGACCGTCACCGAGCCCGCGCCCGACTCGCCGTCATCGGATCCGCAGGCGGCCACACCGGCCACCAAACCCAGTGCCAGCAGGCCTATTCCGGCGCGACGCCACAGTCCTCGGGTGTTCACTCGTGTTGCTCCTTGTCTCGGGCGGTCGCCTCCAGCACCGCGGCCAATCCGTGTACCGCCGGGGTGTCGAACACCGCGCGCACATCGATCTCGAATCCGAACTCGGCGCGAATCCGCGCCACCAGCTGATTGGCCAGCAGCGAATGGCCGCCGAGTTCGAAGAATGAGTCGTCCGCGCCGATCCGGTCGGTGCCGAACAGCTGACCGAACAGCGCGGCCAGCCGAATCTCGGCCGCGGTCACCGGATCCCGGTACGGGCGGGTGGTCAGACAGACCGGTTCGGGCAGGGCGCGGCGATCCAGTTTGCCGTGCTGGGTCAGCGGGATGGCGTCGATGAGCGCGTACGCGGTGGGCACCATGTACTCCGGCAGCGCTTTCGCCGCGTGCGCACGCACCGAATCCGGTTCCAGCGCACTCGATTCCGGGACCACGTAGGCGGCCAGCATGGGGCCGGTGACGGCATTGCCCACCACCGTGACCACGCAATCGCGGATCTCGGGATGCGTGGTGAGCGCGGCCTGCACCTCACCGGGTTCGATGCGGTAGCCGCGCACCTTCACCTGTTCGTCCGCGCGACCGGCGAATTCGATCGCGCCCGCGAGATTGCGGCGAGCCAGATCACCGGTGCGGTACAGCCGTGCGCCCGGGGTGTACGGGTCGGCGATGAAGCGCTCCGCCGTGGCCGCGGTGCGGTTCAGGTAGCCGCGCGCCAATTGCGGTCCACCCAAATAGATTTCACCGATCACGCCCGGGGGCACCAGGCGCAGGTGGTCATCGAGCAGGTAAAGATCGACATTGCGGTTCGGATGGCCGATCGGCACGATGCGATTGCCCTGCGGGCCCTCCACCGGCATATGCGTGGCACTGACCACGGCCTCGGTCGGGCCGTAGTGATTGCGCAGTTCGGCGTCGAGCGATTTGGTGAGCCGGTCGGCGATCTCACCGGGTAGCGCTTCACCGCCCACGGGCACGAAACGCAGTGTGCGCCAATCGCTCACCTGCGGCAGGGATAGGAAGGTGCGCAGCAGCGACGGCACCATGTGCAGCACCGTCACCCCGTGGCCGGTCACCAGATCGGCGATGTACGCCAGATCGGAGAACCCGCCGGGGCGCGGAATGATCAGCCGCGCACCGAGGGTCAGGGTGACGAACACATCGAGCAGTGAGGCGTCGAAGCTCACCGACGACGATTGCAGCAGGCGATCGTTCGCGGTCATCCCCCACTGCGCCCGGAAGCCGATGAGGTGATCGGCGATCGCGGCGTGCGGGACCGGGACGCCCTTGGGGCGGCCGGTGGAACCCGAGGTGTAGATGACATAGGCCAGATTGCCCGGCAGCAGCGGCCGCAGGCGATCCGCGTCACTCGGATCATGTGCTGGCGCATCGGAAGCCACCGATTCGGCGGCCTCCAGCTCGACCCGGCCCAGCACCAGGCGCGGGCGGGCGTCGTCGATCAGATAGTCGATGCGCTCATCCGGGTACGCCGGATCGATGGGCAGATAGGCCGCGCCGGACTTGAGCACCGCCAGCACCGCGACCACGAACTCCACCGAGTTCGACAGGCGCAGTGCCACCAGGTCCTCGGAGCCCAGGCCCTGACCGATCAGCCAGTGCGCCAGGCGATTGGCGCGTTTGTTCAGCTCGCCATAGGTGAGCTCGACATCGGGCACCGCGCGCTCACCCAGCGTGTAGCCGGGGGCGACCAGCGCCACCGCACGCGGTTCGGCAAGCACGCTTTCCTCGAACAGCGCCACCATGGTGGTCGACGGGTTCGAGACCCGCTCACCGCGCGAAAGCTCCAGCAGCCGAACCTGTTCGGCGGCACCGAGCAGCACGAGCTCACCGATTCGACGCTCCGGCGCGACGGTGCCCTCGGCCAGCAGCCGGACGTAGTGCGACAGCAGCTGTTCGATCAGATCGCCCGAGAACCGGTCCGCCGGATACTCGGCTTCCAGGTACGCACCCAACTCGTCACGAACCACGGTGAGCCGCAGCGGAACTCGCGGGGACGGGCTGCCGATGTCCAGGCGCGCCGAGGTGACATCCGTCAACGCGGGACCGGCCGATACCCGGCGTACGCCGAATCCCAGCCGGACCAGCTGATCGAGTCCATCCCGATCGGCGCTGCGCTCCGGATTGACCGCCGCCACCACCTGATCGATCCCGATCGCGCGATGCTCATGGGCTCGATCCCAGGAATCCCGCACGGCGGCAGCGAATTCCGCGAACGTACGCCGATCGTCGATCGCGGCGCGCAACAGCAGGGTGTTGCCGAAGTATCCAATGGGCGCACCCGGCGACTCCGGCAGCGATTCCCCGGCACGCGTGGTGACCGGTACCGACACCAGGAAATCGGGCGCGGCGGTGTACCGATGCACCAGCAACTCGAACGCGGCGAGCAACACCGGCTCCGCCGACGTGCCCAGCTCCCGCGCGAATTCATCCACACCCGAGAGCAATTCGCCGGGCACCTCACGCACAACACGCACAGCGGCGGCAGCCTGCTGCGCCACCGATGCGGTCCGGGCGGGCAGATCCAAAGGCTCAGGCAGCGGAGTCAATTCCGCGCGCCAGAAGTCGATCCCGGCGGGGACGGCGCTCGCTCCCGACAGAGCCGACGCAGTGTTCTCCCCATGCACAGCAGATACAGCGCCCTCTTCCGAAACGGCCGGGGCGGAACCCTCCCTCGTCATCCCGGCATGCTTTTGGCCGGGATCCGTCGCGGGAGACGGTTGTACTGAGGCGTGTGGATCCCGGCCAAAAGCGCGCCGGGATGACGAGGGGGCGTGCCGCGATGACGTGGGTTCAGCGACGGCCAGGTCTGTGTATTGCAGTGCGGGGCCTGCGGGGAGTGCGCCGTTGTAGGCGGCGGATAGGTCGCGGGAGAAGATGGTCCAGGATTCGTCGTCCCAGCAGAGGGCGTGGGCGACCAGGACGAAGGCGAATTCCGCTGCGCCGGTGCGGATCAGGGCGAAGCGGATGGGAGCGGACTCGGCCGGGGTGAAGGGTTCGGCCAGGACGCGGCGGATGAGGACTTCGGCGCGGCGGGTGCGGCTCAGCGGCGAGAGGCCGGAGAGGTCGTCTTCCTGCCAGGCAAGTTCGGCATCGGCCAGGGCGGCCTGGAAGGGCTCGCCGTCGGGGCCGACGCCGTAGACCGTGCGCAGGATGTCGTGTCGTGCCAGCACTTCACCGACGGCCGCGCGCAGCAGCGCGGGATCCAGGTCTCCGGTCAGGCGGTAGGTGATGCCGACATTGAGGTCGGCATTCCCCGGTTCGCGCTGTTGCAGGAACCAGGCGCGCCGCTGGCCCGGGGACAGGGGGCGGCGGATATCCGCCGCGGTCCCGTCGGCGACGGTCGACATGACACCGGACCTCATTCGGGCGAATCGGTGAGATAGCCACCGCGCGCGAAGAATTCACTGCCCTCGCGCTCGACGCCGTCGGCGGTGCGCACCTTGGTGATCACCACGGCGTGATTGCCGCCGCGCTGCGGATTCGGGCCGCACACCACCGCGCCGCCACCCTCCTGCACGATGACCCGGCCCTGGGTGCCGCCGTAGCGGGCCTCGGAGATGTGCGCGGCCAGGATCTCCACGCGCTCACCGCGGTAGTGCGAGAACGCGCGCGGGTACGGCTCGGACAGCGCGCGCACGAAACGCTCCAGATCGACCGCGTCCCAGGAGAAGTCGATGCGGCTGTCGCGGTCCGAACGCTTGTGGAAATAGGTGCGCTCGGCCTTGTTCTGCGGCTTCCAGTCGGCATTGCCGCTGGTGAGCGCGGCGAGTGCCTCGTGCACCGCGCCCGGGATCAATTCCATTCCGGCGAGCACCAACTCGGTGCCGGTCGCGCCCTCGGGAATCGCGAGGCGGTGCTGGACCAGGATGTCGCCGGTGTCCAGCTGCTCGTCCATGCGGTGCACGGTGAGCCCGAATTCCTCACTGCCGCTGATCAGCGCCCACAGCACCGGCGAGAAGCCGGTGAACTTGGGCAGCAGCGAATCATGCAGGTTCAGCGTGCCGTAGGGCGGCAGCTTGTACAGCTCCGGCGGCATCCAGGTGTACCAGCTGTTCACCACGATCACATCGGGTTCGGCGCGCTTGACCAGATCGATGGTCTCCGCGTCGGCGCGCTCGGTGAGGTGCACCGGGATGCCGTGTTCGCGGGCCAGCTCCTCGACCGAATCGTTCCAGATCGCCTTGTAGGACGACTCGCTGGCCGGGTGGGTAACCGAGAGCACCACCTCGTGTTCCGAATCGATCAGGGCCGCAAGGGTTTTGCGGCCCCACGTCTGGAAGCCGAACGACACGATACGCATTGAACCGAACCTCATCTCCTCTTAAGTAAGGCTAGCCTAGCCTACTGGCCGACCCGTGCGGGTGTGACCCTCGCGGCCGCGGCTCGACCGGCAACTTCCTGGCCATCGACCGCCGGACGCAGCACGCGATCCGAAAGTTCGCCGAGGCAGCTGAGATTCGGGAAGCCCGGACCCTGCGTCAGCGCGGCCATATTCGGCAGGTAGAGCTTGGCCCCGAGGTTCGCCACGGCCAGGTCGTAACCCATCGCCGCCTCAATCCGGGGCTGGGTAAGCGGACCGCCCACCGCCAGCTCCAGCAGATCCCTGGCATCGGCGTCGAACAGGTCCAGGAACCACAGCGGCTGCCCACCGGTCGCGTCCACCACCAGATCGAAGACATGCTGCTCATCGGGCCGCGGGGCATTGCGCAGCGTCAGCGTCACACCCTCACCACTGTCCCGCACCCGCGTCACCCGTCCCTGCAGGTGATGAACCCGGTTGTCGCCCAACAGGCTTTCCTGCACGCGCACCGAGAACACCCCGCGATCGGTGCGGCGAATCACATCGCGGCGCTGCTCCAGACTCAGCCCGGCCCACTTGCCCGGATCGCTGTACAGCGCGTTCTCGAAGTAGCTCTCACCGCGGGTGTAGAGCGTGGCCATCGGCGAAATGACCGAGACCGTCAACATCTCGTGGCAGACCAGCTCGTCCAGCGCCGAACCCGCGGTCTCACCGCCGCCGATCACCGCCACCCGCGAGGACACCGGCAGCGCGCGCCGCCCGGCCAGCTCCCAGAAATCCGAGATGCTCAACACTTTCGGATGATCGGCCAGCGCGCGCGTACTGCGGCCGGGACCGGTGATCATCAGATCATCGGCATCGAGCTGGGTGACCACGCCGTCGGCGTCGGTGACCGATACCAGCCAGCCGTCCGCCGCCGGGGCGATGGAATGCACGCGCCCGGACACCAATTCGAGATCGATGCGATGCCCGATCCACTGCAGGTACTTGGCCCACACGTGATGCTGCGGACTGGGCCGCCCGCGATCGATCCATTCGGCGTAGCCGCCCTGATCCACCAGGAACGCGGTCCAGCTGAAATCATGCATGGCCTCGTTGATCTCGCGATTGCGACCGCGCGCCCAGGTGGTGTGGTACGGGAAGCCCACATCCTTCTCGGGGCTGGTGCCGAGCCGGTGCCGGCCATCGGTCCAGCCACCGCTGGGCAGCCAGTTTCCGCCGACCGCGTGCGGCTCCACCACCACGACACGCGGGGCGGGCAGACCGAGTTTGCGCAGTACATGCGATTTCGTGGCCACCGCAAGGGCTTTGGGCCCCGCGCCTACAACCAGCAGAGTCTTCACCGGGTTCACACTCACTTTCTCTCGCGAACGACGGGCGATCGCGTCACAGCAACCGGGTCCCCTCCCATGTTTGCATAGGCTTACCTTATATTGCTTGGGTACCGTCTGGGCACCGCCCGCGGCTCACCGAAGTGAACGATTGGATGAATACATGATCAGCACCACCCGAAAGAAGCTGGGAGCAGCGGTTTTCGCGGCCGCCGCCGTCGTCGCCGGGTTCAACGTGGCGACTGTCGCACCGGCCCAGGCCGCCCCCATCGTCTCCCCGGTTCGCACCGCGCAGCCGGGCCTGGGCGATCTGAACTCCAAGCTGCGACTGGCCCTGAACCCGGGCGCGGACCGCAATGCCCGCGCCAACGAGCTCGAGGCCGGCGCCGCCGGTCTGCCGCTGCTCGATCAGGTCGGCAGCGTCATCAACACCGTCCCGAGCCTGCGCTGGACCGTGGCCGGTCCGGTCGGCCAGAACGGTGACACCGTCACCGCCAACCTGCAGGTCACCGTCGACGGCTACGGCACCTTCCCGAACATCGAGATGGCCTGGCGCGAAATCGATGGCACCTGGAAGCTGACCCGCGAGTCGGAGTGCTCCGTGGCGTACTACGCCGGACAGTCCTGCAACCTGTAATCGGTTACACGACAAGAGAAAACCCCGGGCATTCGCTGGAATGCCCGGGGTTTTCCCGTCTCCCGGCCCGGCAGCCGCGAGAGGTGCTAGACCGGAACCGCTTCCAGACGCCAGCCGGTCGCCCGGGTGCGCTCATTCCAGAAGGCGGCGTAGCGGCCGTCCAGGGTCAGCAATTGCGCGTGCGTACCGCGCTCGACAATGCGGCCCGCCTCCATGAACAGGATCTGATCCGCGTGCGCGATGGTGGCCAGGCGATGCGCCACCACGATGACCGTGCGGTCCCTGGTGAGTTCGTGCACACCGCGCACCACCACGGCCTCGCTCTGCGGATCCAGGGCGCTGGTGGCCTCGTCCAGCAGCACCACGGGGGCATCCTTCAGCAGGGCGCGCGCGATCGAAACACGCTGGCGCTCACCGCCGGACAGGGATGCGCCGCCCTCGCCGACCGGACTGTCCCAGCCCGCGGGCAGGCGTTCGGCGATCTCGTCCACCCGTGCCGCACGCGCGGCCGCGCGCACCTGATCATCGGTGGCGTCCGGGCGTCCGGCCCGAATGTTCTCCAGCACCGAACGATTGAACAGATACACGTTCTGGAACACCAGCGAGATGCGGCTCAGCAGCGCCGGCTGCTCGCGAACGTCATTGCCGCTCAACAGGACCCGGCCCGAATCCACATCGTGGAAACGCGCGGCCAGGCGCAGCACCGTGGACTTGCCCGCGCCGCTGGGGCCGACGATCGCGGTCGTGGTACCCGGCTCGACGGTGAACGACACCTCCGAGAGCACCTGCGCGCCGGTGCGGTAACCGAAACTCACATTGTCGAACACGATGCTCGGCGCACCCGGCTCCGGATCGGAATCCGCCTGCGGCAGTGCGGGTTCGGCCAGCAGCGTACTCACCCGCTCGGCCGCCGAGGCAGCCGAACGCAGGGCGGTGCCCAGCTGCGCGGCCTGATTCAGCGGTTCGATGAAACGGGCGCTCACCGCGATCAGCGCGATGGCGGCCGCCGCGGAAATGCTGCCGCCGGTCACCTGGCCCACCACCAGATACACCAGCACCAGGAACACCGCCTGCACGCACAGCGCGAACACGATCAGACCCGGCACACTCGCGAACAGCAGTCCCGAAGCGGCCTTGCGCTGGCGGGCCAGCGCCGCGTTCAACGCCTTGTTACCCGCACCCACCGCACCGAAGGAACGCAGCACCGGCTGCGCCTGCGCGAATTCCAGCACCCGCGCGTTCGCCTCCGAGGACGCCTCGTGCAACTGCTCATCCGAGGCGGTGTACGAGCGATTCGCCCACAGATTCACCAGATACAGCACCGGCGCGGCCAGCAGCATGGCCAGCGAGACACGCCAGTCCACGAACAGCATGCCGATCGCCACACCCAGCGGAACGATCACGCCGGTCAGCATTTTCGCCAGCAGATACGCGATCAGGCCCTGCACCTCGCGCACGTTCTCCACCACCAGGCGGGACAGCGAACCGGCGTGCTGGGTCTCGAACCAGCCCAGCGGCAGCGAATTCAGGTGATCGCCGAGCCTGGTCTGCAAACCCTGCTGCATACCGACGCCGATGCGCAGGCCCAGCACCGCCTGCACGAAACCGAAGCCGATCACACCGGCGACCGCGATGGCCAGACCGATGGTCCAGCGCCAGGCGCTAGCGGTATCCCCGTCGAACAGCGCCTCGAGCACCGGCACCAGCAGCACGTACGCGAGCGCCTGGCACAGCGCCTGCGCGGTGATAGCGGCCAGCAATCTCGGTGTCAGCGAGGCGAACTCGCGCGGCACCAATGCGAAAACATTGCGAATCATCGTGTTCCCTCCAGCACCACGTCCAGCGCCGCCTCATTGATCTCCCACAGCCGCTGATAGAGGCCGTTCGCCGCGCGCAGGCTCTCGTGATCGCCCTGCTCGACCAGTACGCCGTTCTCCAGCACCAGGATTCGATCCACACCGGTGATGGTGTGCAGGCGATGCGCGATCACCAGTACGGTGCGGCCCGCCACCAGCGCGGCCAGCGCGTCCTGCACCGCCGCCTCCGATTCCGGATCGGCGAAGGCGGTGGCCTCGTCCAGCACCAGCACCGGGGTGTCCGCCAGCAGCGCGCGGGCAATCGAAAGGCGTTGCGCCTCACCGCCGGACAGGGTGGCATCGACGCCGATCTCGGAGTCGTAGCCGCGCGGCAGCGTGCTGATCCGATCGTGGATCTGCGCGGCGCGGGCCGCGCGCTCCAGCGCCGCGTCATCGGCGTCGGGGCGGGCCAGCAACAGATTGTCGCGGATACTGCCGCGAATCAGGCGCACATCCTGGAAGACGAAACCGACGGTGCGATACAGCTCCTCGGTGCTGAACTCGCGAATATCGCGGCCGCCGATGCTGATTCGGCCCTCCCGCACGTCGTAGAACCGCGGCAGCAGTTTGGCCAGCGTCGACTTGCCCGAACCGCTCGGGCCGACCAGCGCGGTCAGCGTGCCCGGCGCGAGCTCGAGATCGATACCCCGCAGCACCTGATGATCGTCGCGGTAACCGAAACTCACGCCCTCGAAACGCACCAGCCCGGCGGGGGCCTCGGCCGGTTCGGCGGAAGCTGCCGCACCGGAAACCAATTCGGGGGTCTGCATCAATTCGTGCAGGCGCAGGGCCGCGTCACTCGCGGTGCGCAGCGCCTGCGCGCCATAGCCCAGACCCATGAGCGAACTGCCCAGGCCGAGCCCGATCATCAAGAACGGCAGTACATCCAGCGGCTCCACCCAGCCCGCGCCCACCCCGGTCAGGCCCGCCAGCACCACCAGCAGCATGACGAACACCGGTGAGACCACCGCGTCCGAGAGCGACTGCACCGAGACGATCGGCATCTTCAACTTGCGCAGGCTGTCGGTCTGATGATCGACCGCGTCCTGGAAAACGCCGTGCGCCTTGCCCGTTCGACCGAACGCGCGCACCACCTGGATACCGTCCACGAATTCGACGGTCGCCTCCCGGGTGCGCTGTTCGGCGGCGTTGTAGACCAGCATGCGCTCGCGGCCGGGCTCATCGAGCATCTTCTTCATGCACAGCGCGTAGAGCACCAGCGGCAGCAGCAACACCAGGGTGAGCCGAATGTCCACGGTGGCAAGGTAGATCAGCGTCACCAGCGGAATGGTCACCGAGCCGATGAAGTCCAGGCGGGCGTGCGCGACCAGATAGTGCAGCGCCTCCACATCGTCCTGGAGGTACTTCTTCACCTCGGCCGAGGTGCGATCACCGAACCAGCCCAGCGGCACCCGGGTCAGCTTGTCCGCCAACAGGCGGCGCAGGCTCAACTGATATCCGGCGTCCACCAGATGCGACCAGGTCAGCGCCACCGCCTGCAATACCGCGCGCGCCACCAGCACCAGCACCGCGATGAGCAGCAGTCGCCACACCCGATCGGTGTCGACCTGCGTGCGCAGCAATTCGCGGCAGGCCTCGACGATCAGCAGGAACGGGACCACCGCGCAGACCGAGGCGACCGCCACGATCAGGCTCGCCAGTGAGAGCGTGCCCGCGACCGGGGCCAGAATCTCCTTGCGTGCCTGCGCTTCCCGCTGCTTGCGCGCCTTGGCCTCGGCTTTCTCCAGTGCCCGCGCCGCCTTGTCCGGCGCGACCTCCACCGTCATCAGTTGCCCCTCACCCTTGTTCGGTTGGCCCGATCCTCACACAAGAACCATCAGAAAGATAGGGTAGGCTAACTTCGCTGAGTGAATTACAGGTGCTCCCGGAATCGACCGGCGCGGGCCCGCGTTGTCGCCAACATGACAACCTCCGTCGTAGACACCAGCACCGACCACGGCACCCACGTAGCCGACCGCCTGCGCCACGACACGATCATCTGGCTGACCACCGTCGGCCGCACCGGCACCCCGCAGCCCAATCCCGTCTGGTTCCAATGGGACGGCAGCGAAATCCTGCTCTTCAGCGAGCCGGGGCAGGCCAAGATCCGCAATATCGAACACAACGGGCGCGTGGCACTGCACCTCAACAGCACCTCCGACGGCGGGGACGTCGTCATTCTCACCGGTACCGCGCGCATCGACGACCGGCGGCCCGGAGCGGACGAACTCGCCTCGTACACAAAGAAATACGCCGCGGGTCTGGTCGATATCGGAATGACCGCCGAGGCCTTCTACGACAAGTACACCGCGGTCGTGCGCATCACCCCGGACCGGTTGCGCGGCTTCTGAACCGGAGGTGACCCCGTCCACACACGCTGACCTGCGACTCCGGGCCGCGACCGCGCGGCAGATAGGGTTCACCCGGTGAGACGCAGGCAGCAGCCGCCGCTACCCAAGCGGCACGGGTTGGACCCGGCGCGGCTGCGGCTGCCCGAGGACGGGGAATGGGCGACCATTCGCGATCACCTGGTCGAACGACTCCCCCGCGTCGATCCGGCGCGCATCGACGCGCTGCTGCGCGAAGGCGGGATCGTCGATCTGGACGGACCCATCGCGCCCGACGCCGCGTACGTGCCCGGCGGGGCGGTGTGGTTCCACCGCGATCTGCCCGATGAGATCGAGGTGCCGTTCCAGATCGGCATCGTGCATCGCGACGAGAACATCCTCGTCATCGACAAACCACACTTCCTGTCGACCATTCCCCGGGGACAGCACATTCTGCAGACCGCGCTGGTGCGGCTGCGGCTCGAACTCGACCTGCCCGATCTGGTGCCCGCGCACCGGCTCGATCGGGTCACCGCCGGACTGATCCTCTTCATCGTGAATCCGGCTGTGCGCGGGGCGTATCAGACCATGTTCCACAAGCGGACAGTGCACAAGGAATACGAGGCCATCGCGCGCTTCGATCCCGAACTCGAACTACCGCGCACCATCATCAGCCGGATCATCAAGGAACGCCAGGTACTGCGGGCGTTCGAGGAACCCGGCGAACCCAATGCCGAAACCCATATCGAACTGCTCGAACAGCGCGACGGACTGGGCCGGTATCGGCTGCGGCCCAAGACCGGGCGCACCCATCAGCTGCGGCTGCACATGAACTCGCTCGGCATTCCGATCCTGGGCGATGACTTCTATCCCGACCTCACCGACAAACCGGTCGAAGACTTCACCCGCCCACTGCAATTACTCGCCGGTGCGCTCGAATTCACGGACCCTATTTCCCGGCAGCCGCGCCGCTTCGAAACCGCCCGCACGCTGCAGGCTTGGCAGGACCCCGAAGGCTGGGCCAACGGGACCGCGCCTGCCGGTGATCAGCTTTAACTACTTTTCAGGTGCTTTCTAAGAATCCGTACGTACACTGGCCGGGATGTCTCAGAACGATAACGGTGCGATCGCCGTGCTTCCCCCGGCACCCGCACCCCTCCGCCACCGCCTGCACGCCTACATAGACGTGGCAGTCGTCGTAGCCGTTCTGATCTGCACGAACCTGATAGCCCACTTCACCAACGCGCTGGCCAGCATTATCACGGTCCCGATTGCCGCGATTGTGCTGCTCGCCATGGTCCGCCGCCGCGGCCTGGGCTGGCACGAACTCGGCCTCTCCCCGCGCCAATGGCGCAGCGGCACCCTCTGGGCGGTCGCCGCCGTCGGCGTGGTCCTGCTCGCGGTGGCCATCGGAGCCCTGCTCCCCATCACTCGCCCGTTCTTCCTGGCGGACCGCTACGCCACCATCTCCGGCGCACTCATCGCCTCGATGATCGTCATCCCGCTGCAAACCGCCATCCCCGAAGAACTCGCCTTCCGCGGCGTCCTGCACGGCACCCTGGACCGCGCCTACGGCGCACGCGGCGTATTCGCGGCCGGCTCAATGCTTTTCGGCCTCTGGCACGTGGCCTCATCGCTCGGCCTCACCAACGGCAACAAGGGCCTGTCCAGCTTCCTCGGCAACGGCATCCCCGGCCAGATCATCGGCATAGCCCTCGCCGTCCTGGCCACCGCCGCCGCCGGAGCCGTCTTCACCTGGCTCCGCCGCCGCAGCGGCAGCCTGCTGGCCCCCATCGCCCTGCACTGGTCCGTCAACGGCGCGGGCGCTCTCGCCGCCGCCCTGGTCTGGCATACGACTCTGCGCTGAAAAGACAACACCCCCTCATCATTTCGATGAAGGGGTGGGTCGGCCGATCTAGGGAACAGAGGATAGGCGATCGGCCGACCCGGGACGGTTCGGTGCGGTTGGGCCGGCACCGAACCGGGATCAGGAGCCCAGGAAGCCCAGGGGGCCGGCGCCGCAGGTGGCGCTGCCGGTGAGGGTGGGCTGCAGGACGTTGACCTTCAGTTCCCAGACCGAGCCCTGGAGGGTGGACAGGGTGTGGGTGCCGGCGCCCTTGGGGGTCCACTGGATGGTGGCCTTGCCATTGCTGGGGCTGATCGGGCTGCCGCCGATGACCAGGCCGTTGTCGTAGAACCAGACCTGGATCCAGTGGTCGTAGGTCGCGGTGACCTCGTAGGTGCAGGCGGCGTAGACATTGCGGGCGTTCACCGAGAGGCCGGTGGGGACGGCCGAGGCGTAGGGGGCGGTCAGGGCCGCGGAACAGGCCACCGCGGCCAGTGCGGTGACGCCGAACCCGGCCCGCTGGGCGATGCGCTTGTTCACGGTCTTGGACATGGGGAAACTCCTCGGGTGCAGGCCGCATCGAGTGCGGTCCGGCGAACCATATCGGTTGTCCAGTTCGGGCGTTGGCACTTTCCGGAAAAAACTGAAACGTGTTTCTGTCAGATAGACATAGGTGCAGTACAGCGAGCCGGGCCCGCCTCCCGAAGGAGACGAGCCCGGCTGTGCTGGAACCCGATTCGCGGCTAGCGCTTGGCGGAATCCGGTACCGGCTCCGCCCACTGGCGGTTGTCGAACTCGGCCTGCGGATCGGCGTCACCACCGTGACCCGGCCACCAGGCCAGCTTGCCGATCAGCGCGGTCACCGACGGGGTGAAGAACATCGCCATCACGAACGCCGCGATACCGATACCCACCGAGATCGCGAAACCCATCTGCGACAGCGCGGTATTGCCCGCCAGCATCATCGAGGCGAAGGTGCCCGCCAGGATCAGACCGGCGGCGGCGATCGTCGGACCGGTGTGCTTGACCGCCTCCGCCGCGGCCCGGTGCGGATCGTGACCCTCGCGGGCCTCCTCCCGCAATCGAGCCACCATCAGGATGTTGTAGTCGGTCCCCAGCGCCACCACGAACAGATACATGATCAGTGGCAAGGTGAAGATCAGACCCGAATTGCCTTGGAAGTGCTGGAAAACCAGCACCGCGGCGCCGAGCGTGGCGGCGAACCCGAGGAACACCGACGCGATCAGATACCAGGGCGCCACCAGACTCCGCAGCAGCAGACCCAGCACCAGCATGATCAGCACCGCGGCCACCGGGAACACCACCGAGTAGTCACGATTCATCGCGGCCTTGAAGTCGACGAAGATCGAGGTCATACCGCCGACCACCGCCTTGGTGCCGTCCGGAGCCGCCGAATGCGCGATATCGCGCAGCGGACCCTGCACCGTCTGCAACGCGGCATCGGATTCCGGAGCGTCATTGAGCGTCACCTGATACTCGGCGATCGCCTTGTTCTCCGACAGCTTCGGCTCGGACACCTGGCCCACACCCGAGACACCGGTCAGCGCCGCACGGTAATCACGCAACTGATCGGTGGTCAGTGCCGCACCCTCGGTACTCAGGTACACCTGCGACGGCTGTGTGGTGCCCGCGGGCATGCCCTTGAGCAATTCCTTGCTGTAGACCGAGGATTCGGACGTGTCCGAGGTCGAACTGGAACTCAGATCGAAGGTCGGATTGAACCCGAGCGCGACCACGCCCAGCGCGACCAGAACGCCACCCGAGACCAGCGCGTACAGACCCGGCCGCCTACCCAGCGACGAACCGACCGCGGCGAACCGCGCGGCATCCGGTTCGTGCTTCCACGCCTTGGAAGGCCAGAACACCTTGGTGCCCAACAGCGAAACGATCGCCGGAACCAGGGTCAAACCCGCGAGCAGGGCAACCGCGACCGCGATCGCCAGCGCCGGGCCGAGCGAACGGAACATGCCAAGCGTCGACAGCATCAGCGCGCCGAAGGCGATGATCACCGCGGCCGCGGCCGAACTGATCGCCTCACCGACCCGGGTGACCGCGCTGACCATGGCGGTCTTGGGATCCTCACCCGCACGCAGGCGTTCCCGATAGCGGAACATCAGGAACAGGATGTAGTCGGTGCCGACGCCGAACAACACCACCACCAGCAGTGACTGCACAGAATTGTCGACCTTGAGATCGAAGGCCTTGCTCACCATGGCGATCAGGCCGTTGACGGCCACCGAGATCGCGCCGATCACGATGATCGGCAACAGCGCGATCACCGGACTGCGGAAAATCACCAGCAGCAGCACCAGAATCAACACGATGGTGGCGATGCCGATAATGGCCAGCGCCTTGTTACCCGAATCCTGCTGATCCAGGGTCTGCGCTGCCTGACCGGTGACACCGGCCTTGAGATCGGACCCGGAAACCGTGTCCTGCAACGCGGTTCGGATCTCCTTCACCGCATCGGTCTGCCGCTTGTCGTTCGGGCTGGTGACCTTGGTCATCTGCACCGCGACCACATCGACCAGCTTGTTCTCCGAGGCGGGCATCGCCGCGATCGCGGTGACATCCTTGATCTTCTGCTCGGTGAGCTTGGCCGCCGCCGCCTGCACGGTGGCGGTATCGGTCGCGGTCAGGGGTTGGCCGTCGGCGCGCTCGAAGACGATGAGCGCGGACGGGGCGGCACTATTGGGAAAAGCCTTCTGCTGCACGTCCATCGCCTGGATGGATTCGTAATGCGAGGGCAGGAAGTCGGCCTGTTCGGTGGTGGCCGTGAGTTTCGGAGCCGTCGCGGCGATGGCGACAATGGCGATCAGCCAAGCGCCGATCACCAGCCACGGCTGTTTGACGACGAAGCGTCCCAGTCGGGAGAACATGCGGGAGAAGTCCTTTCGGGGTTCGGCCGCGCTATTCAGATATCGAGGTCTTGCGAGGCGGGGTTCGCCACTACATCCGAGGCGATACGAAACGCCTTGGCGGGAATGCGATCACGCAGCTCCTCGAGCGACTCCACGATGTCCAGGGTGAAGTCGCCATAGCCATCCTCACCCAGGCCGAGCATTTCGCGCCAGTTCTTAAATTCCTTGGCCCAGTTGGTGAGTGGGGTGAAGTCGGACTGATCCGAGTTCTTCCGGGCGACGATGAAATCGTCCTTGGCATTGCGATACGCCTGCTTGGTGGCCTGCTGGAAGTCCGCCCACTCGACGTAGTGGCGGTGCACCACGAACTTGCCCTTACGGCTCTGGTAGACCTTCACCACCTCGGTGCCGACCTTGGTGACCTGCTGCGATTCGGCCAGCAGGCGACCGACGAAACTCTGCGTGCGACCGCCGCCGGGGCCGACGCGAAGTTCGATGCGGCTCATGCCCTCCGGGAAGTTCTGGGTGACGAGCGCGCTCTGCGATTCGTCCGCGGGCTTCTGCATATCGATGTCCATGACGTACTCCAGATTTAAGGTGCGACAATGCGCATATAGGCATGAATCTACAAGCCGCTGCCGCGGAATGAGATGCACTGTGCCGCAATAACTTCGGTCGCCGAGCGAGCTCGGCAGACGGCCGCTTCGGCGTCTGAAATCACTATAAGTAGACGTATACGTATAGCGCAACCCTGAATCAACCCTGAAATTTCTCCGAGGTCCCCCCTAGAACGAGAACGGCTCGCCTCCCACGGGAGGCGAGCCGAAGTGCCCGGACAGTCAGCGACCGCGCCGCTTGCCCGACTTCTGTGCTCCCCCAGCACGTTTCGCAGCGGCCGGCTTCTTGCCCGCGGGCGGCTTCTTCGCCGCGCGCGGTTGCGCCTTCGGCTGCTGCTTGCGGTCCTGCCCCGACGGCGAACGCGTGCTGCGCTCCGAACGTCCGCGCACCACACCCACGAACTCCTCCACCAGATCGGTGGTGCGCTCGGCGGGCCAGGCCAGCGCGATCTCGGTCGGCGGCACATCGGTGACGGTCCGATAGACCAGATCCTTGCGGGCGTGCAGGCGCGCGATGGAATGCGGCACGATCGCCGCACCGCTGACCGCCGCCACCAACTCCAGGGTCATGGCCGCCTCGTCCAGATCCGCGGCGTCCTGCATCCGCTCATCGGCCAGCTCGAGCGTGCTCACCTGCTCGAACACCGAGATCGGATGATCCTTGGGCACCACCACGACCGCGATCTCGCGATACAGCGGAATCGCGCTCATCCCCTCGCGATCGATCGGCAGGCGCACGAACGCCATATCCACCCGGCCCTCGCGCAGCGCCGCCTCCTGTTCGCGCATGGGCACGGCCAGCATTTCCAGCGCGATCTCCGGGTATCGCTCGCGCCAGATGCGCTCCCATTTGGTGACCGTCACCCCGGGCACGAACCCGACCCGCAGGCGCTCGGCACCGTCATCGGGGGTTGCCGGAGCCTGCTCCACGACGTTCGCGAGAATCTCCAGCGCGGCGGCCAACAGTTCCTCACCGTCGGCCGTGAGCTGGGTCGGCGATGCCCCCGGCACGAACAGCTTCGTCCCGAGCTCGTCCTCCAGATCGATGACCGTATGACTCAGCCGCTGCCGGGAAATCCCCAGAGCCTGCGCGGCGCGGGCGAAGTGCAACTCCTGCGCAACCCCGGCGAACCAGCGCAGACGCGTGACATCGATGGACTCGAACCGGCTCATTCCACCCAGGTTATTGCACCGCCATACGGATAACCGCACCGCGCGGCCGGTTGCCCGCACCCCGCCCGATACCCTGAACCGGTGAGCCCGGACAAGAAACCCCAGACCATGAAGCCGCTGACCGCGGCCGACAAACTCGGCATCTACCTCCCCGCAACCCCCGAGGAGTTCCGGAACTCACCGCTCACCCGCGCCCAGCTGGACGAGCTGCGCGCCAACCCGCCGCAGTGGCTGCAGGACCTGCACCGGGACGGCCCGTTCCCGCGCGATGTGACGGCCCGCAAACTCGGCATCTCCAACTCCGGCCTCGGCCGCGCGGGCGTCGAGGACGCCATGACCAGCGCGCAGATCGCGGCCCTGGTCGCCGACCCGCCGGAATGGCTCATCGCCGAGCGCAAGAACTACGTCGCGGTGCAGGCCGAAGCCGAACGCGTCAAGATCAAGGACGCCGAGCGCCGCGCCGCGTCCAATCGCCCGCGTAAGAACTGGTAGTCCGCACTCACAGTCGGCGCAGCACCCGATCCACCAGATCGGGGGCCGCGCCGAGATAGTTCTCCGGGCGCAGCAGATCATCGAGTTCGGGTCCGCTCAAATGCAATGCGATATCCGGGGATTCGGCCAGCACCTCCGCCAGCGGACGAGCACTGGACTGCGATTCGTACGACGCCGATTGCAGCGTCTTCTTCGCCACCGGCTTGCCGAGCAGCGGCCCCAGCCGAATCGAGAGCCGCTCGGAGACGATCTGGCCCTCGGTGAGCGTCAGATTCGCGGTCATCCGATCCGCGTCGGCGGTCAGCCCCTCGGCCAGTTCCACCGCGGTATGCGCCGCGCCGCCCGCCAGCAGCAGGCATTCGCGCAACGGCTGCCATTCCGCGTGCCAGGAACCGGCCGGGCGCTCATCCTCGGCCAGCAGCGCACCGAACAACGTCGAGGCCAGCGCCGGAACCTGTAGTGCTGCCGCTCGAATCATGGTGCTCAACACCGGATTTCGCTTCTGTGGCATGGCCGACGACTCACCGCGCCCCTCCGCCGCGGGCTCGAACACCTCCGCGATCTCGGTGCGGGACTGGGAGATCACATCCACCGCCATCTTGCCGAGCACCCCGGAGGTCAGCGCCAGCGCGGACGCCAGATCCGCGATCGGGGTGCGCACGGTATGCCACGGGGTGGCGCTCACCGCGAGCGAGAGTTCCGCCGCGAACTCCGCGCTCAACCGCTCCATGATCTCGCCGCTGGTGGCGGCCGACAGATCCGATTCACCGCAGCGCGCGCATTCGATATAAGACGCCAAAGTGCCTGCCGCACCGCCCAATTGCACCGGCAGCCCGGTACGCACCTGGCACAGGCGCTCGCGCGCGTCGAGAATGCCCTGCATCCACACCGCCACCTTCGCACCGAAGGTGGTCGGCACCGCCTGCATGGCCAGCGTGCGACCGGCGATCGGCGTACTGCGATGCCGCCGCGCCAATTCCGCCAGCCCGGCCAGAATGCCATTGAGATCGGCGATCATCACCGAGAGCACCCGCGCCGCGATCAACATGGTCGCGGTATCGAGAATGTCCTGACTGGTCGAGCCGTAGTGCACGTAATTCGCGCTCACCGGATCGATATCGGCGACCGCCCGATGCAGCCGCTCCACGAAGCACACCACCGGATTCGCCGCTCCCCGTGCGGCTTCCGCGATCTCCCGGGCATCGAAGGTGTGCCCGCGCACCGCGAGCGCCATATGTTCGGGCACCGTCTCGGGCACGATGCCCAGGCGCGCCTGCGCCCGCGAGAGCGCCAGCTCCACCTCCAGCATGGCCTCGATCCAGGCATCGTCGCCGAGCAGGGATTCCACCGGGGAGCCCACGCCCACCGGGGACAGCAGACCGTATTCGATCGCCATATCGCCTTGCCTTTCAGAGGAATTCGCGGAGCGCTCATAGCGATGCGTGGTGAGGATCTCGCGGGCGATTCCATCGCCGTCCGCCAGCGTCACCGAATTCACGCCGGGACGCGGACCGGCCGCGGTCACCCAGCGCACCGATTCGGTGGGCACCCCGAAGGCATAGCGGCGGTGCTGGATTCGGCCCTCGCCGTCCACCAGATGATGGGTGTTCGGGGCCAGCGCCAGACCGCCGGTGCGATAGCTGCTGCCGTCCGGTGAACCCATGCTGAAACCGCTGACATCCTTGCGGCCCAGCAGATTACGCAGCAGCGGATCCGCGGTGCGGCGCAGATCCGGTGCGGGCATCCAGGCATCGATCAAATGCCTGCCGCGCACCTGCGAGCCCGCCACCTGCGGGGACTCCGCGCTGAACAGCCGCCGCCCGGTATCGACGCGCAATCGCATGCCCGGGCCGATGACCCGCACCACGCCCGCCCGGATCAGCGCGGACAGTTCGGCGATACGACTGGCGGGCGGGCCGATGGACAGGAAGGCGTTCATGGGCGTGTACCAGCGATCCAGATCATCGCGGTACGACGATCCGGCGATACCGCCGTGATCGACCACCAACCGGACCTCATTGCGCAGATCCCGCAGCACATCCAGGGCCGCCTTCACCGGACCGCGCACATTACCCAGCCGGGCCGCGCGCACATCGGCGTCCAGATAACCGAGCAGCCAGTCCTGGAATTCGCCGGGATCGGTGAAACTCCGGCCGCCGGTGGGATCGACCAGCGCGGTCCAATCCCACTGCTCCTCCTGCCGAATGTGGAAGCGCTGCAACAGCTCCGCGGACTCGGCGGCGGGTGCGCCCAGATACGCGTCCCGGAACGATTCCAGCCGTTGCGGACTCAGCCGCTCGGCCAGCAGCGCCGCGTAGTACACCGATTCGACCTCGCGGGCGATCAGCGGCCAGACATCGTGCCGGAACGACACATCGCCGAATTTGCGTGAGCGACCGCGCAATCGGGCAATGCGCTCGGGATTCAGCAGGATGGGCGCGTACCGGCCGTCCACACCCTTCTGATGTTCGCCGCGCGCGTGATGCGGTACGCCCCGGCGGCAGCCCGCCATGATCATCGGCTCATGTCCGGAGGCCACGTACTCCAGTCCGGCGCCGGACTCCTTGAAACACCCGCCGCGCCCGACCGTGAGCAGTGCCAGATAGTCGAAGAAGGTGAGCCCGAGCCCGCGGATGAGCACCGGCTCCCGCTCGGGTATCGCGTGCACATCGATATCGGCGGCATTGGCCGGGGCAACGTAGCCCAGGCCCAGGGTGCGCGCCGAATCATGCAGGGAGCCCGGCTCTTCCGGCGGCTCCTCGCCCAGGTGCCCCTGGGCCAGCACCACCGCGTGCAGGCCGCGAATGCGTTCGCCGGTGCTCAGTTCGAGTTCCTGCAATCCGCCCGGACCATCCCACAGATCGGTTGCGGTAGCCACAATTTCGCGCGTATGCACCCATTCGGAATAGCGATCCCGCGTGCGTTCGAATGCCCAGCGCAGATAATGGCCGTAGAAGTAGCGCGGCGGATAGGTATCGGCGCGGATGCGCAGCGCTTCCCGATAAGCGCCGGAAGGCAATCCGGCGAAATTGCCGATCTTCGCCAGGAAATTGGACCATTCGTACAAACTCGGCCCTCTATCCACCGGCCCCGCCATCTCCACCGTGTCATCGGTGAAGATGGTGACCTGCTCGGCGACCGTATTCATCAGCAGCTGAGCAGGCTGATCGGTACGCCAGACCGCGCCCGTGCCAACCCTTTTCGAGTCGATCAGGATCAGCTCGACGCCCGCGCAATTACCGAGCTGTCGAGCATTGGCACAAATCCGTTCGAATACATTCAGACCACGAGGTCCCATTCCGACTATCGCGACCCGAACCACATTGTCGAGCATTCACACACCGATCGCGCCCGAGGATCTGTACCCGGTAGCGGGCACGTCGCCGAGAGTAGCAACGCGGTAAACGCCATACAAGAACGCGCGGTACGGAATACGGCTCAACTCGCGAAACGCCGAACGCACAATTGCGAAACGCCGAATGCGGCCTCAGCGCGTCGCCGAGACCAGCGCGGGCTCGGAAACCACCGCCGCGGTACCGGTTTCGCGGCGCTCCAGCCCGGCGGACACCAGCGCCAGCAGCAGCGCCGCAGCGGCCAGCCCGGCACCCACCCAATTCGGCGCGGTGTAGGCCATCCCGGCCGAGAGCGTGAGCCCACCGAGCCACGCGGCCAACGCGTTTCCGAGATTGAACGCGCCGATGTTCACCGCCGACGCCAGCGTCGGGGCATCGGGAGCCTGATCCAGCACCCGCTTCTGCAGTGAGGGCACCGAGGCGAACCCGAGCGCACCGATCACGAAGATGGTGATCGCCGCCAACACCTTGACCTGCGCGGTGACCGTGAACAGCGCCAGCGCGATCGTCAACGCGGACAACGAGATGAACAGCATCGGCATCAGCGCGCGATCCGCGAATTTGCCGCCGACGAGGTTACCCACAACCATCCCCAGGCCCAGCAGCACCAGCAGCCAGGTGATGGAACCGTCGGCGAAGCCACCGATCTCGGTCATCATCGGGGCGATATAGGTGATCGCCGCGAATACCGCGCCGAAGCCGAGCACGGTCATGCCGTTGGCCAGCCACACCTGAATGTTCTTGAAAGCGGCCAGCTCCCGGCGCAGGTTCACATGCTCGGGGGTGGGCAGATTCGGAACCAGCTTGGCGATTCCGGCGAGGCCGGCCACACCGAGCAGCGCCACGATCGCGAAGGTGACGCGCCAGCCGATCTGCTGGCCGACGAAGGTGCCCAGCGGTACACCGACCACATTGGCGACGGTCAATCCGGTGAACATCATGGCGATGGCCCCCGCCTTGCGATCCGGTGCGACCAGCTCCGCGGCGACCACCGCGCCGATGCCGAAGAAGGCGCCATGCGCGAGCGAGGCGACCACGCGGCCGATCAGCATGATCCCGAAGACCGGGGCGATGGCGGAGATCAGATTCCCGGCGATGAAGAACCCCATCAGCAGCATGAGCATGCGCTTGCGGGGCACGCGGGTGCCCAGCGCGGTCATGATCGGCGCACCCAGCATGACGCCCAGCGCATAGCCGGTGACCAGCCATCCGGCGGTCGGTATGGACACCCCGAAATCACCGGCGACCTCGGGCAACAGGCCCATGATGACGAATTCGGTGGTGCCGATTCCGAAGGCCCCGATTGCCAGGGCCAGCAGTGCGAGCGGCATGACTACACCTTCCAGACGATTGCAAGAGCGCGTTATTGCAAACACAATAGTTGCAGACGCGGCTTACTTGCAAGCGCGGGCAATCGCGGAAGTGAGCTATCCTGGGGACAGCCGCCGCGACCAGAGGAAACGTCATGACAGCCACCGATCCCGCACTCACCGGTCTAGCCCAGGGCTGGTGCGCCCTGACCGTGCTGCACGGCCGGATCGAAGCGCATATCGAACGCGCGCTCCAGGCGAAACACGAGCTGAGCGTGCGCGAATACTCCCTGCTCGATGTGCTGAGCCGCCAGCACGACGGCACCGGCGGCATGCTCCAGATGAAACAGGTCGCCGACGCCATCGTGCTGTCCCAGAGCGCCACCACCCGCCTGGTCACCCGGCTCGAGGACCGCGGCCTGCTCGCCCGCTACCTCTGCCCCACCGATCGCCGCGGCATCTACACCAAGGTCACCGACACCGGCCGCACCCTGCTGGAAACCGCCCGCCCGACCAATGACGCCGCGCTGCGGGAAGCCCTCGACGAGGCCGCGGCCAACCCCGAACTGGCCCCGCTGGTGCGCACCGTCGAATCCCTGCACACCCCGGCCTGAATCGTCCCGGACAGCACGAAGGCCCGCTTCCCCCAACCGGAAAGCGGGCCTTCTCCCCTCCTGCTATGCGATCTCGCGGCTCAACGGCAGGTTGACGTAGCTCGGCTCCGAAGGATCGAGCAGCACATGCTGATTCGCCAGACGGCTCTCCACCAGCAGCGGCGGCAACAGCACCCCGCGCGGGAAGTTGCTGGCGTACACGTCGATTCGCACCCGATGGCCCGGTTGCAGCACCGCGTCAACGGGATTCACCGCGATATCGATCGTCGTCGGCTGACCGGGCACCAGCGGCTGCCGCGAATCCAGGGTCAGCAGATAGGCCGTCTCGGTGAGGTCACCGGCGGCGTTCCGCTTGCTCTTGTCCTCATCGATCGCGCGCAGCGACGCGGTGAGCTGACCGCTGCCCACCACGGTCGAACGACCATCGGGCGCAACATCGTTCACCGTGACCGACCAGTACCCCTCGGACGAGTCGTACGCGGTATTGAGGTGCACATTGATCGGCCCCGAGATGACCGTCGCCTCGGAAACCGGTGCGCTGGTGAAGGTCAGGCCACCGAGCTCGTGCACACGATCGTCCTTGGTGCAGCCGTCGATCACCGAGGTGAACCCGAGTGATTCGACCGCCATATCGCGCGAGCACAGCGCGGTGATGCCGGTCAACGGCGACACCGTCAGCTGCGCCGGAGCATCGGTGGAGTCGCCGTTGAGCGATCCGTCGTACACGCTGTTCGCCGTGCCGCTGCGCGCCGGCGAGAGATACATGCGCCGGTACTCCGAAGTCGGTCGCGGCAGCCACGAGGTGGCGGTCCAGCCGCCGCCCTGCTGCCACAGCACCACCGGGCCGTACTGATCGATCCCGTTGTCGATGCCCTTGAGCCATTTGTCGTACCAGGCCATCTGCAGCACGTCCAAGCGCGGCGGCTTACCCGGATTACCAAGTCCCGAACCGGGATTCATGTGGTACGTATCGCCCATGATCAGCTTCTTCTGCTCCGGCGGCAGCGGAATCCGGTCGAACGACATGGCGCTGGACGGCGCGAAGATGTCCTGCCAGCCACCGTAGGCGAAGGTCGGCACCTTGATGCGCTCCGGATGACTGTCCGAGAATGCCTCGCGCAGTTCACTTCCCGGCCGCAACGCCTGTTTCAGCGGCTCCGGCAGCAGATCCACCGAGGGCGTCAGCGCCATGATGATGTAGTCGAAGAACTCGAAAGGCGTTGTGACACGGTCCATCAGCCACTTCGCGTCCAGGTGACCGAGCAGCACGCCGACCGGGTCCGGGAAGTTCTGGATCACATCGATGAACGCGATGTACAGCGGTGCGAACAAGCCGAGTCCACCACCGGGCGCGGCCACGTCACCGATCTTGTCGGTACTGCCCTCCACCGGGAAGATGGCCTTGAGCGCGGGCGGGTTCTGCGCGGCGACCATGTACTGGTTGATGCCCGAGTACGAGATGCCGTTCATCCCGATATTGCCGTCCGACCAGGGCTGTCGCGCCGCCCAATCGATGACCTCGACCGAATCCTGGGTCTCGCGGCTCTGGAAGAACTGCCACGCGCCCTGCGAATAGCCGGTGCCGCGGGTATCCACCACGATCTGGGTGTAGCCGTGCTGGATGAGCCTGCGATCCACGCCGAAGGTGCGCGCCGCGCCGCCGCTGAGCACCCGGGTCAGGTCCGTGACGGAGCTGAGCGGCGTACCGGTCAGGTCGACGCTGTTCACCAGCTGGATCAGGGCGTCGGACAGCCACGGCACCGACAGCGCCACATCGGCCAGCCAGGACGCGAATTTGGTGTACGGCGTCAGATTGACGATGGTCGGCAGCGGATCGGTGACCGGCGCGCCATTGGCGTCGACGGGCCGATACACGTTGGCCTTCAACACCGTTCCGTCGCTCATGGTGATCGGCACATCGAAATCGATATGCACCTCACCGGGATAGCGGCCCGGATAGGTCGCGGGTCCGTCATGTGCGGCCAGCCAGGATTGCCCGAGTTGACCGCCGTCCGGCGGTGTCTCGGCCGCGGCCGTCGGCGTCACAGACAGCGTGGTCACGGTGACGGCCACGGCCGCTATGCCTAATCGGATCAGGCGGCTGCGGGCTCTCCCGATCATGTGTACTCCCCTCCATCCGGGCATCCGACACGATCCCGGCTTATAAACTGTGGCGTACCTATCATTACCATGAAAGGTGTCTGGGTCACAGTTTTGCCCCAACTGTGGCGGGCCTCACAGCACGGGCGTCACTATGCTCGGGAGATGGCTCTGGAATCCGGCTTCGATCGCCGCCGCCTGCCGCCCGGCACCCACGGCATCAATCCGGAGGACGTCGTGCACTCACAGCGCATGCGCATCTTCTTCGGCGTGCTGGAAGCCGTCTCCGAACGCGGCTACAACGCCACCACCGTGGCCGATATCGTTGCGCGCGCGGGGGTTTCGCGGCGCACCTTCTACCAGCTGTTCCGGGACCGGGACGAATGCTTCCTCGCCGCCTTCGAGGCCGCGGTCGACCTGGTCATCGAACAGCTCGACGAAAGTATCGCCAGCACACCGCATTCCGACTGGCGCACGCTCATCCACACCACGCTCGGCGAGTACCTGCGCGCGCTCAGCGACAACGCCGACTGCGCCCGCGCCCTGCACGTGGAATGCCTGGCCGCCGGACCCGTCGTCGCGGAACAGCGCCGCACCATGAAAAACCGTCTGGCACAGCGCATGCGGGCCGCCTTCCGCATCGGCCACGCCGCCGGCGACATCCCCGCCGAGATTCCCGACGACTTCTTCGACGCCCTCATCGGGGCCATCGACGACCGTATTCGCGACTGCATCCAGGGCCCTGGACCGCGGGCGCTGCCCGACCTCACCACGCACGTCTACCAGGTCACCATGGCCCTGTTCGGCGTGCCCGACCTGTCCCGGCAGCCCGAACCGGTCGTACCCCCGCGCTAGCGTGGGGGTTATGGCACTGACGTTGGAAGAACGACAGAGTTTTCTGGCCCAACCCCATATCGGCGCGTTCGCCGTCAACGACAAACCCGGGCGCGCGCCGCTGACCGTCCCCATCTGGTATCAGTACACACCCGGTGCCGAGCTGTGGATCATCACCGGTCCGGAGTCGCGAAAGATGCGACTGCTCAAAGAATCCGGACGCTTCAGCATGATGGCGCAGGTGCTGGAGCCGACCGTCCGCTATGTCACCGTCGAGGGTCCGATCGCCCGCATCACCCCGATGAGCGATGCGATGCACCACGAGATGGCGTCGCGCTATCTCACGCCCGACCAGGTGGACCGGTATATGAAGACCGCCGAATCCATCGGCGAGCAGGTCGCGGTCTACCTGACCCCGGAGCATTGGCTATCGGCCGACCTCGGCGGCCTCTGACCGCACCGGCCCGGCCGCGGATATGACGAAGGCCCGCCTCCACGGGGGAAGCGGGCCTTCGTATTTCGACTGTCGTCGAGGATGGAGCAGACCTTACTTGGCCTTCTCCAGCACCTCGACCAGACGCCAGCGCTTGGTGGCGGACAGCGGACGGGTCTCCATCAGCTGCACGCGGTCACCGATACCGGCGATCTCGTTCTCGTCGTGCGCCTTGACCTTCGAGGTGGTGCGGATGATCTTGCCGTAAAGCTTGTGCTTCACGCGATCTTCCAGCTCGACCACGATGGTCTTGGTCATCTTGTCGGAAACAACGTAACCGATGCGCACCTTGCGCTGGCCACGCTCTTCTGCCTTGGCCGGCGTCTTGGCCGGGCCCTTTACGTCGCTCATGCGGCGTCTCCCTTGCCTTGCGGACCGGAGGCCAGGCCGAGCTCGCGCTCACGCATGACCGTGTAGATGCGGGCGATCTCGTGACGGACCACACGCAGGCGACGATTGTTGGTCAGCTGACCGGTCGCCATCTGGAAGCGCAGGTTGAAAAGCTCTTCCTTGCCTTCGCGAAGCTTCGCGACGAGCTCTTCCTCGGTCAGCTCACGCAGCTCTGCTGCCGGATTAGCGGTAGCCATCAGAACTGCTCCTCTCGCGTCACGATCCTGCACTTCATGGGGAGCTTGTGCATCGCGCGGCGCAGGGCCTCACGAGCGGTCTCCTCGTTCGGGTAAGACATCTCGAACATGACCCGTCCGGGCTTCACGTTCGCGATCCACCACTCCGGCGAACCCTTACCGGAACCCATGCGGGTTTCGGCCGGCTTCTTGGTGAGCGGGCGATCGGGGTAGATGTTGATCCAGATCTTGCCGCCACGCTTGATGTGGCGGGTCATCGCGATACGCGCCGACTCGATCTGACGGTTGGTCACGTAAGCAGGCTCCAGAGCCTGGATGCCGTACTCACCGAAGGAAACCGCCGTGCCGCCCTTGGACATGCCCGAACGGCTCGGGTGGTGCTGCTTACGGTGCTTGACCTTGCGAGGCATCAACATAGGTCAGCCCTCCTGGGTCGTCTCAGCCGGAGCCTCCGCGACAGCAGTCGCGGCACGCCCGGCCTCAGTGCTGGTCGCGGTTGTGCCCTGGGCACCCGAACGACGCGGGCGGCTCGGCCGCTCACGACGCGGGCGATCACGGTCGCCGGCCGGCGCTGCGGTCGCGGTGACCTCACGCTTGCCACCGACGATGTCGCCCTTGTAGATCCACACCTTCACGCCGATACGGCCGAAGGTGGTGCGGGCCTCGTACAGGCCGTAGTCGATGTCCGCGCGCAGGGTGTGCAGCGGCACACGGCCTTCGCGGTAGAACTCCGAGCGCGACATTTCGGCGCCACCGAGGCGGCCCGAGCACTGCACGCGGATGCCCTTGACGTTCGGCGAACGCATGGCCGACTGAATGGCCTTACGCATCGCGCGACGGAACGCCACACGGTTCGACAGCTGCTCGGCCACACCCTGGGCAACGAGCTGCGCATCCGACTCGGGGTTCTTGACCTCGAGGATGTTCAGCTGCACCTGCTTGCCGGTGAGCTTCTCCAGCTCGGCACGGATGCGGTCGGCTTCGGCGCCACGACGGCCGATCACGATGCCCGGACGCGCGGTGTGGATATCCACACGGACGCGATCACGGGTGCGCTCGATCTCGACCTTCGAGATGCCCGCGCGCTCCATACCGGTGGAGAGGAGCTTGCGGATCTTGACGTCTTCGCCGACGTATTCCTTGTACTGCTTATCGGCGTACCAACGCGACTTCCAGTCGGTGGTGATACCGAGGCGGAAGCCATGGGGGTTGATTTTCTGTCCCATTTACTTTGCCCCTCCCTTCCGGCGGCTACGAGTGGCAGCGCCGGCAGTGGGCACGCTCTCGACCTCGATGGTGATGTGGCTGGTGCGCTTGCGAATCCGGAACGCACGGCCCTGGGCACGCGGCTGGAAACGCTTCATGGTCGCGCCCTCGTCGACAAACGCCGTCGAGATGACCAGGGTCGCCGGGTTCAGGCCGAGGTTGTTCTCGGCGTTGGCGGCCGCCGAAGCGACAACCTTGGCGACCGGCTCGCTGGCAGCCTGCGGGGCGAACCGCAGGATGTTCAGCGCGTCCTCGACACGCTTGCCGCGGACCAGGTCCACGACACGACGAGCCTTCATGGGCGTCACGCGCACGTGCTTGGCGGTTGCGCGCGCGGTCTGATTCTGAGTTTCAGTGCTCATCGCCGCTTGCTCTTCCGATCTTCCTTGACGTGGCTGCGGAACGTCCGCGTCGGCGCGAATTCACCGAGCTTGTGTCCAACCATGTTCTCGGACACGAACACCGGCACGTGCTTGCGGCCATCGTGGACCGAGAACGTGTGACCGATGAAATCGGGAATGATGGTGGAACGACGCGACCAGGTCTTGATGACCTGCTTCGTGCCC
This sequence comes from Nocardia sp. NPDC058058, assembly GCF_042885355.1. Classification (NCBI taxonomy): domain Bacteria; kingdom Bacillati; phylum Actinomycetota; class Actinomycetes; order Mycobacteriales; family Nocardiaceae; genus Nocardia; species Nocardia sp. NPDC058058. The sequence continues at coordinate 510,977 of NZ_JBHVSA010000002.1, forward strand.
TTCTCGTTCTGAACGTCCACCTTCTTCAGGAGGTGGCCGTCGACGAACGGGCCCTTCTTCAGGCTACGTGGCATGTCTAACCTCCTCCTTAACGCTTCTTGCCGCGGCGGCGGACGATGAGCTTGTCACTGGGACGGTTGGGCTTGCGGGTGCGGCCTTCCGGCTTACCCCACGGCGAGACCGGGTGGCGACCACCGGAGGTCTTACCTTCACCACCACCGTGCGGGTGGTCGACCGGGTTCATGACGACACCACGGACGGTCGGGCGGACGCCCTTCCAGCGCATACGGCCGGCCTTGCCCCAGTTGATGTTCGACTGCTCGGCGTTGCCGACCTCGCCGATGGTGGCGCGGCAGCGCACATCGACGCGACGGATTTCACCGGAAGGCATACGCAGGACGGCGTAGGCGCCTTCCTTACCCAGCAGCTGAATGCTCATACCCGCGGCACGAGCCAGCTTGGCGCCGCCACCCGGACGCAGTTCGACCGCGTGGATGGTGGTACCGGTCGGGATCGAGCGCAGCGGCAGGTTGTTGCCGGGCTTGATGTCCGCGCCGGTGCCGGACTCGATCGGCGTGCCCTGGGCAATGCCCTTGGGCGCGATGATGTAGCGCTTCTCGCCATCAGCGAAGTGCAGGAGGGCGATATTGGCGGTGCGGTTCGGGTCGTACTCGATGTGAGCGACCTTGGCCGGGATACCGTCCTTGTCGAGGCGACGGAAGTCGATGACGCGGTAGGCACGCTTGTGGCCACCACCCTTGTGACGAGTGGTGATGCGGCCCTGGGCGTTACGACCACCGGTCTTGGTGAGCGGACGCAGCAGCGACTTCTCGGGGGTCGAGCGGGTGATTTCGGCGAAGTCCGAAACCGAAGCGCCACGACGACCCGGGGTAGTCGGCTTGTATTTACGAATTGCCATGAGTTCTTCTCTACTTTCTGGATTCCCAGGCGCTTACGCGACCGGGCCTCCGAAGATCTCGATGGGCTTGCTGTCGGCCGAGAGGGTCACGAGCGCGCGCTTGGTGTTCTTGCGCTTGCCGTAACCGGCGCGGGTCCGCTTGCGCTTGCCCTGACGGTTAGCGGTGTTGACGCTGGTCACCGTGACGCCGAAGACCTTCTCGACGGCAATCTTGATCTGCGTCTTGTTGGAGTCCGGGTGCACGATGAAGGTGTACGTACCCTCTTCGATCAGTCCATAGGACTTCTCGGAGATGACCGGCGCCAGCAGAATGTCGCGGGGGTCGGCGATCGTGGTCACTTGCTCTCCTCCTGTGCAGCTTCGGCAGGGCCGTGCACGAAGGCGTTGAGCGCCTCGACGGAGAAGATGACCTCATCGGCCTTCAGCACGTCATAGGTGTTCAGCTGATCGGGAGCGATCGGGTGCACGTTCTGCAGGTTCGCGACGCTCTTCCACGTGGCGATGTCCTCGCGGCCGACGACGATCAGGAGCTGCTTGCGGCTCGAAAGCTCGGCGAGGAAGCTCTTGGCGACCTTGGTCGACGGGGTCTGACCCGGGACCAGTTCGGTGATCACGTGGATGCGTTCGTTGCGCGCCCGGTCCGACAGGGCACCGCGCAGCGCGGCGACCTTCATCTTCTTGGGCAGACGCTGGCTGTAATCGCGCGGCTGCGGGCCGTGGACGGTGCCACCACCGGCGAACTGCGGCGCACGGGTCGAACCCTGACGGGCGCGGCCGGTGCCCTTCTGGCGGTAAGGCTTACGGCCACCACCGCGGACTTCACCGCGGGTCTTGGTGGCGTGCGTGCCCTGGCGAGCCGCTGCACGCTGGGCCACGACGACCTGGTGCATCAGCGCGATGTTGGCGGTTACGTCGAAGATCTCCGCGGGGAGCTCGACGGTGCCCTCGGTCTTGCCGCCAGCGGCCTTGACCGTGAGCGTCAGGTTGGTCTTGGTCTCGGTGCTCATGCCCGGGCACCACCCTTCACTGCACTCTTGACGATCACGACGTGGCCGCGACGGCCCGGGATCGCACCCTTGATCAGCAGCAGACCGTTTTCGGCATCCACCTTGTGGATCGTCAGGTTCTGCGTGGTCACGCGGTCGCTACCCATCCGGCCCGACATGCGCATGCCCTTGAACACGCGGCCGGGGGTGGAGCAACCACCGATGGAACCGGGACGGCGGTGCACAGCCTGCGCGCCGTGCGAGGCGCCCTGGCCCTTGAAGCCGTGACGCTTCATGGTGCCCGCGAAGCCCTTGCCCTTGGAGGTGCCCGTCACGTCGACGTAGCCACCCTCTTCGAACGCTTCCGCGCCGATTTCCTGGCCGACCTCGAAGGAAGCCACGTCAGCGACGCGGATCTCCGTGATGTGGCGGCGAGGGGTGACACCGGCCTTGGCGAACTGGCCGGAAACCGGCTTGTTCACCTTGCGCGGATCGATTGCGCCGTAAGCGATCTGGATGGCGGCGTAGCCATCGCGCTCGGCGGTGCGGATCTGGGTCACGACGTTCGGACCGGCCTTGACGACGGTCACCGGAACAACGCGGTTCTTCTCGTCGAAGACCTGGGTCATACCGAGCTTGGTTCCCAGGATGCCGGCAGCCGGCCTGCTCTTGTTGTCAGTCATATCTGGAATCCCCGTCACTGAATGTTGACGTCGACACTGGCCGGGAGGTCGATGCGCATAAGCGCGTCAACCGTCTTCGGCGTGGGGTCGAGGATGTCAATCAGCCGCTTGTGCGTACGCATCTCGAAGTGCTCGCGCGAGTCTTTGTACTTGTGCGGCGAACGGATGACGCAGTACACGTTCTTTTCGGTGGGCAACGGCACCGGGCCGACGACACGGGCACCGGTACGGGTCACCGTCTCGACGATCTTGCGCGCAGACGCGTCGATCGCCTCATGGTCGTAGGCCTTGAGCCTGATGCGGATCTTCTGTCCCGCCACGCTGAGTGTCCTTTTCTCCGCTTAACGTTTGTGCCCCAGGAGCTTTCGCTCCCGAAACACCCTCATTTGCACAGCCCGAACACACGAAGACGCATCAGCCACCACACGACCGGCCCACCTGGGACCTAATCCATCGCCGCTGTTCATCTGTCATGGTTCCGTCCGGTCCACGCGGTCGGGCGTGTCGCCCATCCGCTCATTCTTCGGCCCGAGTGATCTCTGAGCCTTGGAACCTTGTCCCGGAAGCACCCGCGCCTAAACGGCGAGGTACAAGAGTGGGTCTTGCTTCCCCGTCACCACCTGCGACTTTCCCATAGGAAGGCACAACTTGGTGCGGGCAACCTGAACAGTATGCCCCACGGCTATGGGGGACTTCAAATCGACCCCCCACCGCACCGGAAACGCGATGGGGCAGGTCACAACCGCCGACGCGAGTGACTCTTCAACCACGGGGTGTCGCCGCCCGGGCGCGTCGCATTGGGCGAAAACGCGGGCGCCGCAACGACGCCCGCGATAGCTCGATCAGGGCAGAATTTCGACAACCCGAACGGGGTAACCCGCGTTGAACTCGGGGTTGTACCAACCGATACCGAACACCCCGCGGCGCGCGGCGGCCTCGCCGACGACGTCCGGGACGCTCGCGTAGACGGATTGGTCATCCTGCGGCAGCCGCGAAGCGGGATCGATGACCATGAGCGTTTGGCCATCCGGAGCCACTCGGTCGAGCAGGCCCGGAATGGGGGTGCCGTTCAATGCGGCGGTCTCACCGCGGTCGAACAGGACCGCGAGGTAGACGCCGTTACCCGGATCGATGATCGGCGTGATCGCCGAGGCCGAGCCCGCTCCCGCGACGGTGGCGAACGCCGCTCCCGCCAAGGCGATTCCCAGCGCGGCGGCGGTGGTGCGAATACGCATGTTTTTCCGAACTCCATTTCCCCGACCCGTGCCGGCGAAATGTCGCCGGCCCCAGCCGCGCCCTTCACGCAGCGTTTCAACTTACCAAGCAACCGCTCGCTTTGCTGGTCGAGCTGGGGTTTGCCCGGTGGCTACTTCCGGATAACTTACTTTTGAGTAAGATACGCGGTATGACGAAAGAGACCGCCACCTACCGCGGCTGGAAGAAGCTGCCGGACAATCGGCTCGGCCACACCCTTTTCTCCCTCGGCATGGTCGCGCGCGTCCCCTACTTCGGCACCGTGCTCCCGACCGTGATCCGCCTGGAACCGGGACTGTGCGAGGTCACCGCGCCGAAGTGGTTCGGTATTCACAACCACCTGAGCACCTTTCACGCGATCGCCGCATGCAATCTCGCCGAGGTCGCCATGGGCATGCTGTCCGAGGCCACCGTCCCGGACACGCACCGCTGGATTCCCAAGGCCATGAACGTGCAGTACCTGGCCAAGGCCAATTCCAGCCTGCGCGCGGTGGCCAAGCTGCCCGAACTCCCCGACTTCCCGTCGATCACCGAGGGACAGAACCTGGTGGTTCCGGTCTCCATCTACGACAAGTCCGGCCTCGAGGTCGTGCACGCGGATATCACCACCTGGGTGACGCCGAAGTAGGGCATAACACTCGAAACCACCCCGCCCCGGACCTATCGGTTCCGGGGCGGGGCTGTTTGAATGCGAAGTATGAGTGGCCTGGCGGGTAATGGGGTGGCGGATGTCTGTGTCGTCGGGCTCGGGCCTACGGGGCAGGCGCTGGCGCATCGGGCCATGGCCGCCGGGCTGAAGGTCGTCGCGGTGGATCCGCGGCCGGAGCGATTGTGGCCGCCGACGTTCTCCTGCTGGATCGATGAACTGCCGGAGTGGTTGCCGCGCAGCGTGATTGCCAGCCGGGTCGAGCGTCCGGTGGTGTGGACCGAGGCCGAGCATGTGATCGATCGGCCGTACTGCGTGCTGTCCAAGCCGGGGCTGAAAGCCGCACTGGCCCTGGATGACGCGACGGTGATCACCGGGCGGGCCACCGTGGTCGAGGCGCATCTGGTGGAGTTGGCCGATGGCACCGAGATTCGGGCCGAGGCGGTGTTCGACACCCGCGGCCAGGCGGCGCCGGGTCAGCGCAGAACCGCTGCCGCGCATGGGATTTTCGTGCGCGAGGAAGTGGCCGCGCCGATGGTCACGCCCGGCGAGGGTCTGCTGCTGGATTGGCGGGACGAGAACGGCGCGGGCACGGGTGAGCCGCCGTCCTTCCTCTACGCCATGCCGCTGGGTGATGGCACCGTGGTTTTCGAGGAGACCAGCCTCGGCCTGCGCGGCGGTATGCCGCAGCACGAATTGCGCAAGCGGACGCTGCATCGGCTGGCGCGGCACGGGATTCGGCTGACGGGTGCCGAGCCCACCGAGGCCGCGCATTACCCGCTGGATGACGCCCCACCGAAAGCCGGTGCGGGACAGGTGATTCCGTTCGGCTCCCGGGGCGGGATGATGCACCCCTGCACCGGGTACAGCGTGGCGGATTCGCTGGCGCTGGTGGATACCGCCGTCGATGCCGTGCGCCGGGGCGAGGATCCGATCGCGGCGCTGTGGCCGTGGCAGGCGCGGCTGGTCTATTGGATGCGGATGCGCGGGGTGTACGGGCTGGGGCGGCTCACCACCGAACAGTCGATCTCGATGTTCGACGCGTTCTTCACCGGATCGCCGCGGCAGCAGCGCGCACTGCTGTCCGCCCATGACGATTACAGCGCGCTGGGCGGGGTGCTGTTCATGACGGTCGCGCGCACCTGGCCGTTCAACTGGCGCTACGACCTGGTCGGCTGGCGCAACCGAAATCGCTGGGTGGGTTGGGATTACGGCCGTCCCGAGCCGCGCGCCGAGTTGCCGGGGCAGCAGCAGACGCCTACGTCCTGAGCCCGGGCGCGTTTCACACCCAGTTCTCGATCCAGTACTTCCAGATGATGGGTGCGTAGCCGACCAGCGGCGGCACCTTGATATCGGTTCCGGCGAGCGCGGCCTGCGCCTGCCGGGAATCGAAGTGGCAGCTGAATTCGCTGTGCTCGATGACCTCGGCGGGTACGCCGACCTGGCGCAGCGCCCAGTTCATCCCGGGTACGCGCAGGCTCACGTCGAGGGTTTGCTTGGGCAGCACCTCCATCAGATGCGGTGCGCCCGCCTCGTCGGCGAAGAGGTTGAAGACCTCGGCGACGCTCTGTTCGCGCGGGTCGGACAGGTGGTAGGTGGCTCCCCCGCCGCCGGGCCGATGCGCGATGTGATCGAGCGCCCGCACCACGTAGTCGACCGGAACCATATTGGTGGTGCCGAGTTTCGGGGAGACCACGGGCAGGATGCGCGGCAGTTGCGCGGCCATGCGCAGCAGCCGGAAGAAGTAGTAGGGCCCGTCGATGCGGTCGATCTCGCCGGTGTGCGAATCGCCGATCACGATGGAGGGCCGGTAGATCCGCCACGGCACCCCGTCCTGATCGCGCACGGCCTTTTCGGCGTCGAGCATGGCGCGCTGGTAGGGCGAGCCGAGTACCTGTCCGACATCGCACATGTCCTCGGTGAACAATCCGTCCCAGCCGCCCGCGATCTGCACGGTCGAAACATGATGCAGCAGGCTCGCTTCCAGCCGCGCGGCGAGTTCGGCGATGCGCCGGGTGCCGCCGCCGGGTGCGACGGAGTCGAGTCCGGCGGCCAGGTGGAAGACGTGCTCGATCGAACCCCGGTGCGCGGCAATCCAGTCCGGGTCGATGCCGACACCGGGCGCGCTGAGGTCACCGCGTACGGCGCGCACCCGGTCGCCCGCGTCCCAGCCGCGCAGGCAGCGGTTGAAGCGCAGTACGGAGTCTTCGCCGGGGCGCACCAGTACGTGGACGTCGGCACCGTGTTTGAGGAGTTGAGGAACCAGGAACCGACCGATGAACCCGGTTGCCCCGGTTACCAGGTAAGCCATGCGCATACCCTAGCGTGACGCGCGCCACACTCTCACTGCGCCTCCGCAATCGGCTCAAAGCTCGCATGCGAGACGCATTTTCACACTCTGACCACCGCGGGAACGACGACGGGGCGGCACCCGGTGTGCACCGAGTACCGCCCCGAGTCAGCGAACGATCAGGCGCCGGTCTCGGCCGCCCGGCGGTAGCCGCGGATCGCCGGATACCCGAATACCAGCACCATGCCGACCGCCCACGCGACGGTCTTCATCAGCGGCATGGCGATCGGCCCGTCGTAGGCGAGCCCGCGCATGGCGTCGATCGCGGTACTCATGGGCTGGTTCTCGACGGTCTTCTGCAACCAGGTCGGGTACGCGAAGACCGGTACGAAACCGGTGTTGAAGAACATCAGCAGGGTATTGATGACGCCGATGACCTGCACCAGCAGCACGCCCTCGGTGATGGTGGCGATCGCGGTGACCAGCACCGCGAAACCGATGCCGAACAGCACCGGGATGAACAGCATGGCGATGGAAGCGGCTGGGCCGAACCAGAATCGGAAGCCCAGGCACAGACCGACCGCGAGCACGATCAGCGAGGTCGCCAGCACGCGGATGGCCTCGGCGAGCAGTCGCCCTGTGAGTCCGGCGGCCCGGTGCACGGGCATGGTGTAGAACCGCCCGAGCAGGCCGGTGACCTTCTCCTGTTTGAACCCGAGCGCGGACACCACCGATCCGGACATGGCCGCGACCAACATGACCATCGGCACGGTGCCGTAGATGCTGGGTTCGCCGGTGGCCGAGGTGATCGAATCACCCAGCACGATGCGGAACATGATCAGCGTGGCGGCCGGGTACACGATGGTCTGAATGGTGGTCGCGGGGTCGCGCGCCCAGCCGATCAGCAGCCGCTTGCATTGGACGAGGCTCTGTTCCAGCCACACCAGCATGGCGCGCTCATTGCGCGGGCGCACCTTGGGTAGCGGCTGATGCCCTGCCCAGGAACCTTTTTCGGCCGTTTCCACATCGCCCTCGAACGTGCCGGCCTCGACTACAGAACTCATGACCGCCTCATACTCGCCCAGACCGCGGCGGGGGTGAACAGCACCGCGGCGCCGACCACCCACAGCAGCGGCACCCAAAACACGTCCCAGGTCACGCCGTTCGCGGCCATATCGCGCATGGCGAAGGAGAACTGCGAGATGGGCTGATTGCGCACGAACGGCCGAACCCATTCGGGGAAGCCGGATTCGGGCACGAACCCGCAGGACAGCATGCCGAAGATGAGCGTCGGGAGGGTCAATGCCTGACTGAGTGATTCGGGGCTCTTGGTGAGGGAGCCGAGCGCGTCCGCGCCGATGCCGAGCACGGTGCCGACCGCGAGGGAGAAGGCGCAGAACAATACGGTCTGTCCCCAGCCGGCCACGAAGTGGAAGCCGATCGTATGGCCCCAGCCGATGGCGGCGGCCAGCGAGACGATGGACCGCACCATGCCCGCACTGATGCGCGAGAGCAGCGGCACCATCTTGCCGACCGGCATGGTCTGCAATCGGGTGTTGAATCCGGTCATGGCCTCGAACGCGGCCATCTGCGCATTGGACATCATGGTCACGGACATGGTCTGCAACACGATGATCGGCATGACGAACTGCGCGTAGTCGATACCGCGGAAGTTCATCACGTACTTGAGCGGCAGGTAGAAGCCGAGGGTCAGCACCAGCGGGGTGACGCAGGCGAAGGCGAGTTCACCCTTGGTGGCCATCACCCACAGGATGCGGCCGGTGAGCGCGCGCCACTGTCCGAAGCTGTTCGGCTTGGATTTGGGTAGTCCGGCGAAGAGATCGGCGCGCTCTACGGCGGGCGCGCTCATTGGGTGCCGCCCGAATGCCCGGTGAGCGAGAGGAACACGTCGTCGAGCGAGGGGCGGCGCAGTCCGATATCGGCGAGTTCGATTCCGGCGGTGTCGAGTCGGCGCAGCGCCTCGGCCAGCGTCGCGGCCCCTTCGGGCGCCGGAATCGAAAGGCGGTCGCCGCCATTGACTTCGGCGCGCACGCCGGCGGGCACGAGATCGCCGAGCGCGTCGGCGGCCCGGCTCAGGTGGGTCGGATCCAGCGGCACGACCTCGCAGTAGCTGCCGCCGGTCTTCTCCTTGAGCGCGTCCGCGGTGCCTTCGGCGATGACGGTGCCCTTGTCGATGACGATGATGTTGTCGCTGAGCACATCGGCTTCCTCGAGGTACTGCGTGGTCAGCAGTACCGTGATGCCCTGTGTCTTGAGCGCGTTGACCAGATCCCACACGCCCTGGCGGCTGCGCGGGTCGAGTCCGGTGGTGGGTTCGTCGAGGAACACCACTTCGGGTCGCACCACGAGTCCGCAGGCGATGTCGACGCGTCGGCGCATACCGCCGGAGTAGTGCCGGACGGCGCGGCGGCCCGCGCTGGTGAGGTCGAATTCCTCGAGCAGGGCGTCGGCGCGCTGGCGGGCGGCCTTGCGCGGCAGGCCCATGAGCCGTCCGAACAGTTCGAGGTTCTCGCGACCGGAGAGGTTCTCGTCGAGAGCGGCGTACTGCCCGGTCATCATGATGGACCGGCGTACCGCGGCGGCGTCCTTGCGCACATCGTGTCCGGCGACCTTGGCGATGCCCGAATCGGGACGCAGCAGGGTGGACAGGATCTTGACGCAGGTGGTCTTGCCCGCGCCGTTGGGTCCGAGGATGCCGAGCACCTGGCCGCGGGCGGCGGTGAAACTGATGCCCCGCAGGGCGTGCACGTCGCCGAACGATTTGCGTACGTCTTCGACGTATACGGCCGGTTCGCTCCCGTCGCGTACTGCTGTCACGGTTTGCGGCGAATCCGGTTTGTCCAAGCTCGGCATCAACTCTCCACTATCGGCTGGGCGGGCAATTCGAGTCGCCCCGGGCGGCGGGTCCCCACATCCCCTCGGGGATGATCCACTCCGTCGCGCGCGATGTTACCGGCCGTCCGGAAACTGGGTCGTTGCTTTGCCTCAGCAGTTGCCGGACAAACGTGACCTTGGCCACAAACCAATGGGTTTCCGAATAGCCGCTGATCCAGAGCCAGACCGGGCGGTCTGGTCGAATTTCCGCACCTTGTCCGGGGTGTGCGCGGAACCATAGTCTGACGAGGAGGGGAGTGTTTCGATGGCCACGAGAGGGTAACCATGGCCGAGTCTGCGCAGCAGCCACGGGCGGCGCGCACGGGAACGGGCCGCGCCAAGGTCCTTACTTCGTACGACCCGCGAACCGGGGAGGTCGTGGGTGATTTCGCGATTATGGGCGCCGGTGAGCTGACGCGCGCCGTGCGCGCCGCCCGCACCACCGAACAGTGGTGGGCGGCACTGGATTTCGCCGGGCGCAAGCGCTGGCTGCTGGATTGGAAGCGCGCCGTCGCGCGCGGTACCCGGGATCTGGTCGAACTGATCGGCAATGAGACCGGCAAACCGCGCCTGGACGCGGCCGTCGAGGTGACCCTGGCGGTCGAACATCTGGATTGGGTTGCCCGCCATGCCGAGCGGACGCTGAGCCGCACCACCCGCACCGCGACCCGGTTCCGCCGCGATCGGCCCGGCTCCATCGGGCAGTTGCCGCTGGGCGCGGTCGGCGTGCTCGGACCCTGGCACAATCCCGTTCTCGCGCCGATGAATTCGATCGCGAGCGCGATGGCGGCGGGTAATACCGTGGTGTTCAAACCCAGTGAGCTCACCCCGGGCGTCGGCGCCTGGCTGGCGGACAGCTGGAATCGGCTCTCTCCCAGTCAGCCTGTGCTGCAGGTGGTTACCGGCGACAGCGGCACCGCCGCCGCACTGTGCAAGGCCCAGCTGGACAAGATCGCCTACACCGGTTCGCTCGCGGGAGCGCGCGAGGTGACGGCGTTGTGCGCCCAGTCCGGCACCCCCCTGGTCATCGAACAGGGCGGTCGCGGGGCGATGATCGTGCAGGTCGACGCCCGGCTCGACACCGCCGCCGCGGCGGCCGTGCACGGTGCCATGGCGCATTCCGGACAGCATCCGGCCGGGGTGCACGTGGTCTACGTGGCCGACTCGGTGTACGAGCCGTTCCTGGAACTCGTCGCCGAGCAGGCCCGCGCGCTGCGTCCCGCCGCCGATCGCCGCGCCTCGTACGGGCCGATGGTGCTGGACGCGCAACTGGATGTGGTGCGCCGCCAGGTCCGGGACGCGCTCACCCGGGGCGGCCGTGCCGTGGTGGGCAGCCTGGAATCGATTCGCGAGCCCTATATCGAGCCGGTGGTGCTGACCGACGTCCCCGAAACCAGCATCGCCATTACCGGCGAGGCGGTGGGTCCGGTACTCGTGGTCAATCGGGTGGCCGATATGGATGAGGCGGCCGAACGCGTCAACGCGCCCGAAAGATCGCTGCCCGTAGCGGTTTTCACCCGCGATGTGCGCAGTGTCCCGGAATTCGCGGATCGGCTGCGCACCGGGTTGGTGACGGTCAACGCCACCCCCGTCTACGGCGTGAACGGTCCGGGTCGCATCCGCGATCCGAAGTCACTGCTGGAATTCTCCCGCTCGCAGTTGATTACCGAACAGCGGCACCGAGATCCGTTGGGCACCTTCGATAATCATCCACAGCGACTGCGTATGGCGCGAGCGCTATTCCGGCTCCGCCACCGCGTCTGATTCGGTCCCCAGCAGCACCGCGCTCATCAGCGCGCGCACCCGTGCGAGCTGCTGGGGGCGCGCATCGAAGCGCAGGCGACGGCCGACGTCGATGACCTGGCCGATGGCGGCATGCACCCGGAAGCGGGCCTCGACCTGATCGCCGTCCAGCAGGTTCGCCCATTCCAGCACGTTCTGCCGCTGGATCGAGCGCAGTCGATGCTGTTCGGAGGCGGGCAGATTGGAGAATTCGGCGAAGTACACCGGCAGGATCTCCGGCATGGCGAAGGTCATCCGGGCGAAGCGTTCGGCGATGCGGACCGCGGCGTCGGCGCGGCCGGTGGCCTCGGAGAGCGCTTCGGCATTGGCGATGGCCACGCGTTCGCCGGTGCGGTGGAAGGCGGCGGCGAGCAGATCGGCCTTACTGCTGAAGTAGCGGTAGACGCTGGAGGCGTTGATGCCCGCGGCCGCGCCGATCTCCTCGATGCTGGATTCGTGATAGCCCTGCCGGCCGAAGATCCGAATGGCCTCGGTGAGCAGCTGTTCGCGTTTGGAGATGACGGGCAGTCCGCGCACGATCGCGTCGCCGGTGACCGGCGGGGGCGGCGGGGGTAGTTCGGCGCGCAGGATGTCCCAGCAGATGTCGTTGAGCAGCGCCACGATTCGCGCGTTGGACAGTGCGGTGCGGTGTCCGGTGACGCTGCCGATGGCCGAGAGCACCGCGGCCGAGCGCAGCATGACATCGGCGGGATCGGCGTCGGGGTACAGCTCGGCGATGGCGGCGGCGACGGTCTCATGCAGTTCGGCGTAGATGACGCGAATGCGGGCGCGGTCATCGCGCTCCAGGTAGCGCCGTTCCCAGCGGTAGAGGCCGCCCTCGCGCCGCACCTCGATGGTGTACTCGGTAATGCCGCGGATCAGCGCGGTGAGTCGCGGTTCCGCTTCCAGCTTCGGATTGTCGGCGGCCTTGGCGGCGTCGAGGAGTTGCTGTGCGCCCATCTCCGCGGCGGCGACGAGCATGGCGTATTTATTGCTGAAGTGCCGGTACAGCGCGGGCCCGGAAATGCCGACCTCGGCGGCGATCTCGTCCACGCCGACCGGGTGATAGCCCCGCTCAGCGAATGCTCGGGCGGCCACGCCGACAATCTGGGCCTTGCGATTCTTGGGCCGTCGCCGGGGGCCGGGGTCGCCGGAAGGTCGCGCGGAAGCGAGTCCTGCTTCGCTGCGATCGGCGACCATGCACTTTCTCCTTCTCAACGGCACCGGCTGTTGACAGTGCCGGACGGATCCACCTAAGTTAACCACAATTCGCACAGCTGAACACATTGCGCCGCGATTCGCACCGCACGCAGAGCAGGAGCAGACATGAGCAACACTGCGACGACCCCGGGCTACACCGCTGTGCTGGACGGCCGGGTGCTGCGTGTCACCATCACGAATCCCAAGCGCAAGAACGCCCTGGACTACGACACCATGGTCGGGCTCGCGGGGACGGTGCTTTCGGCATATGAGAATCCGGCGGTCCGGGTGATCGTACTCACCGGCGACGGCGGCGACTTCTGCACCGGCGCGGATCTGGCCGCCGCGCCGGGCGAGAAGACGCGCGGCATCACCCCGGAAATGACCATGGACGCGGCGAACTCCATGATCAAGGCGATCGTGGACGCGCCCATCCCGGTGATCGCCCGGGTGCGCGGCGCGGCCGCCGGTGTCGGCGTGGCGTTCGCGCTCGCCGCCGATCTCACCTATGCCTCCGAAGAGGCGTACCTGCTGCTGGCATTCATCAATATCGGCCTCATGCCGGACGGCGGTGCGGCAGCGATGGTGGCGGCCGCGGCCGGTCGCCCGCTGGCCGCCGAAATGGCGTTGCTGGGCGATCGCCTGCCGGTCGCCGAAGCCGTGCGCCGCGGCCTGATCACCGGCGTCTACAGCGCGGCCGAGCTCGATGCGAAGGTCGAAGCCGCCGCGGCCAAGCTCGCGCACGGCCCCCGCCGCGCCCTCGAACTCACCAAGCGCGCTCTCAACACGGCGACCCTGACTTCCCTCGACGCCGCCTTGGCAGCCGAAAAGACCGGCCAGACAGAGCTTTTGCAGGCCCCCGACTTCGCCGAGGGCGCGGCCGCCATGCTCGGCAAGCGCAAGGCCGTCTTCGCCGAATAGCGGAATTGCTTCGCGCCGTGTGGATCCCGGCCAAAAACATGCCGGGATGACGAGGGGATGCGCATCACCCGTCATCCCGGCGCGCTTTTGGCCGGGATCCACACCTGCGACTGCGGCCTACTTTCCAGTGACCGTCAGGTAGATCAGGGCCACGTTCAAGGCCGAGATGATCAGGGCGACCAGCCAGGCCAGGGCGGTGGTGAGACGCGGGTTGACGTCATCGCCCATGAGGTTGCGATCGGCGGTGAAGCGGACCAGGGGTATCAGGGCGAAGGGGATGCCGAAGGACAGCACCACCTGCGAAATGATCAGGGCCTGCGTGGGATCCACGCCGATGGCGAGGATGACCAGGGCCGGGATCAGTGTGATGAGGCGGCGGACCAGCAGCGGAATGGTCCGGTTGAGCAGGCCCTCCATGATCATCGCGCCCGCGTACGCGCCGACCGAGGTGGAGGCGAGGCCGGAGGCAAGCAGGCCGATGGCGAGCAGCAGTCCGGCGGCGGGGCCGAGGGTGTCCCGCACCGCGGCGTGCGCGGATTCGAGCGAGTCGACATCCTCGCGCCCGCGCAGGGTTCCGGCGGCCATGAGCAGCATGGCCAGGTTGACCGTACCCGCGAGCAGCATGGCCAGGCCGACGTCGTAGCGGGTGATGCGCAGCAGCCGGGCGCGCGCCGGACCCGGTTCCGGGCTGCCGTGCCGGTCGCGGGCGAGCGCGGAATGCAGGTAGACCGCGTGCGGCATGACGGTCGCGCCGATCATGGCGGCGGCCAGCAGCACGCTCTCGCTGCCGTCGAAGCGCGGCACCAGCCCGCCGATGGTCCCGGACGCCGAGGGCGGTGAAATCACCACCGAGGCAAGGAATCCGATGGCGATGACCGCGAGCATGCCGGTGATGACGCGTTCGAACGGCTTCTGTCCGCGCTTGTTCTGCACCAGCAGCAAGCCGAGCGAGACGATGCCGGTGATGACGCCGCCGAGCAGCAGCGGCAGGTTGAACAGCAGTTTCAGCGCGATGGCCCCGCCGACGACCTCGGCGAGATCGGTTGCCATGGCGACGGTTTCGGCCTGCGCCCAGTAGGCGAGCCGGGTTTTGCGACCGGCCTTGTCGCGCACCGCTTCCGGTAGCGACATGCCGGTGACGAGGCCGAGTTTGGCGGACAGGAATTGCACCAGTCCCGCCATCACATTGGCCATGACGATGACCCAGACCAGCAGGTAGCCGAATTTGGCTCCGGCGCTGATATTGGATGCCACATTGCCGGGGTCGACGTAGGCGATGGCGGCGACGAAGGCCGGGCCGAGCAGGACCGTGGCCGATCTCGCTCGCTGGAACGTCGAGCGCGGTTCGGTCAGGCTGGTACTCACAACAATAGTTTAAGGGTTACCGAACTTTTTGTTGAGAGCTACCCCAGAAAAAAGACCGGAGCTGTTACCGGACACACAGAAAGAGACCGACCCGGCGGTTTCGCCACCACCCACCCCGCCCAACAACGCCGAATGCCCCGGCGTATTCGCCGGGGCATTCGTCTCGTATCGTTCAGCGGCTCACGGCCGCCGGGGGTGGATCTCAGACACCGAGCCCGCGGGCCAGCACCGGCCACGAGTTGATGAACTCGTCATTCCAGTAACCCCACGAGTGGGTTCCGGTGGCGCGGAAGTTGTAGGTCGCCGGAATGCCCAGCGAGTCCAGCTTCGCCTGCAGGTTGTGCGTGCAGTAGTTGGTGCCCGCCTCGATGGCGCCGCCGATGATCAGCTGGTTGGCCAGACCGTAGGCGCCGGGCAGTGCGTACGGACCGTTGAGCGCATCGTACTGACCGGGCAGGCCGCTGCCCGAGGAGATGTAAAGGTCGGTGCCACGCAGCTTTTCGGCGTGGATGACCGGATCGTTCTCGGCCCAGGCCGGGGAATCCTCGGGGCCGTGCATGTTCTCGAGCTTGCCGCCACCCCAGGTCTCGACGGTGAGGCGCATGAACTCGCGGCCGACCGGATCGGCGAACTGCGCGCAACCGCTGTAGGCGGCGGCCGCGCGGAACAGACCGGGCTTGGCCTCGGGCAGCGAGAGCACGGTGGTGCCGGAGGTGGAGATGCCCGCGATGGCGTTGACGCCATTGGTGCCGAGCGCGCCGTCGATCAGCGGGGGCAGTTCCTCGGTGAAGAAGGTCTGCCACTTGTTGCGGCCCAGGGTCGGGTCGTCGTCCTGCCAGTCCTGGTAGTAGCTCCACTTACCGCCGATGGGCTGGACCACGTTGACGTTCTTGTCGGCGAGGAAGCCGTTGACGATATTGGTCTTCTTCTGCCAGGAGGCGTCGTCCTGACCGCCGCCCGCGCCATTGAGCAGGTACAGCGTGGGGCGCGCCTCGGAGGCGTCGGCCGGACGCTGCACATCGACGGGGTAGGTGGCGTCCATGGCGGCGGAGTAGACGTACAGCCGAATGTTGCGGCCGTCCTTCATTTCCGCCTTGGTGATCTTCGATCCGTCCGGTGCGACGGGATCGGCGAGCAGCTTCTTGCTGTCGATGATCGGGTCGGCCGAGGCACTCGGCCCGCCGACGCCGGCCACCAAGCCGGTCAGCACTGCCGTTGCGGCGAGCAGGGCGGCGGTTCGGGCACCGCGCCGACGACCACCGAGCCCGTTCCGGACAGTTCGACGAATCAATGTTCACACCTTCGCGTTGGTTCGTTAGTGCCGGTCCTACCACCGTGCGGCACACTGCCGCCCCAGTACCCAACCTTGGTCTCCGGGCAGGATTGATCCCTCGGGAGACCATACGGCTAATGCCATCGCCGCGATAGCGGACAATGATACGGATTGGTCGCGTGTCCGTATCAGCCGGTGGTGCGTCCGTGTTCGGCGAGTCCGCCGAGCGCCTGCACCCAGCCCTCCACCAGCCGCTTGATCTGCTCCAGATCCAGTACCGCGCCCGCGAAGTCGAAGCGGGCGACCAGACCGTCCTGGGTGGTGTCCACGGTGACATCGAGGTACAGATCATCGGTGACGGGTTCGGGATACACCCGGGCGGGTCGCAGGTCCCGATAGCGGAATCCGATGCGGCCCACCGGGAGTCCGGCGATGGCGGCGGCGGTGTCCGGGTTCAGGTGTTGCAGCAGCCCGTAGCCGACGCCCCGGGCGGGCACCTCGCGGCAGCGGTCGCGGATCTGTTCCAGCACCGATCCGGCGGCCGCGCCGCCCTGGCGCACCTCGTCGAAGTCCACGCCCTCGAGGCGCAGCGGGAACGGGTACGGCGTGCTGAACGCGCCGACGGTGCGATGTCCGGCGGGATCACCGGGCACCCGCCCGTCTGCGACCAGCTGCACCACCGAACCCAGTGCGGCACTGATGTTTTCGGCGGTGTCACCGAGCAGGGTGACCGCGAGCGCGGCCAGCAGCACATCGTCGATGCTGGCGCGGTAGCGGCGGGCGACCGCGTCGACGGCGGCCGCGCCCTCACCGGTGATGGAGACCGACACGCGGCCGCGACCGGCGCTGTCCCGGCCGCCGCCGAACACCTCGGCCGGATCGCGACCGGCGGTGGCCGAGGCCAAAGCCGTACGCCACCACTCCAATTCGGTGACGGTGGCGGGCGCGGTGGCTCGCTCGGCGAGTTCCCGCGCGATGCCGACCGGATGCGCGTCCGCACTGGGCGGGGTGGCGTGACCACCGGACCAGGACGCGGTCAGATCCTCGATGATGGTGCGCCAGGAGGTGTCGTCCACCACCAGGCCGTTGGCGACCGCGACGAGCACCGCCGCGGGCTGATCGACCGGTTCCAGATTCGGGTCCGCGTCCGCGCCCGCCATCAGCACGAACCGAATATTGCGCCCCTTCTCCGGATCGAGTTCCGCCGCGGCGGCGTGGATTACGGCCTCGATGGGATCACCGACCGCCTCGACCGAGGGATCGATCTGCCACACCACGGCATCGCGGGAATTCGCCTGCACCGGAATGTCCATGACGGCCGTATCGCCGTCGCGCCGCAGTCGCGACCACAGCGCCGGATGCCGATCCAGCAGGCTCCGCACCGAGCGCCGCACCCGGCTCCCGGATACATCGGCCGCGATATCGAGCGTGATGGCCCGCACCCACAGCCCGGAGGGCTCCACCTCGAGCAGACTCACCGCGCCCGCGGGCAGCGGTGACACCTTGCCGACCGCGGTCAGCCGCGGTCCCATGACCGGTGACACGGCCGAATCAGCCGCGGCGGCACCGTCATCGGCGGCGGCACCCGCGGAGTTCCCGACCGCACCGGCTGTCGTCGCGACAGCGTCGTCCAGGTCATCGTCGACCGCGACCTCCTCGGTGGAGTCGTCCACGGGCGCGGTGCTATCGGAAACGGCGCTTTCGGTGGCAGTGTCCTCGGGCGCGGCGTCATCCACATCGGCGTCACCGGGTGCCGTCGCGAATTCTGCGTCGAATCCCGCGAAGGCCTTGTCCACGAATTCGACCGGATCGGCCAGCAGGCTGTCGTCCGGGTGACTGTGGTCCGAATCCTCTTGCCGCGCGAACAGTTTCATCCCGGCGGTGACGGGCGGTTCCGCGCCGACCACCGGCAGTACCGCCGTGATGGTCCAGTCGCCGTCGCTCTCGGGGAAGACCTCGGCGACCGCGCCGGTATCGGCCGGGGTGGCCGGTTCCGGTGTGCCCGAGCCGTTTCCGCCGTCGAGCAGGGCCGCCAACCGCGGTCCGATGACGGCGTAGGACTCGGCGGTGGTCATCAGCTGATGTTTGACCGGCACCACGTGTTCGGTGATCGGACCGGTGACGAAGGGCCGCCAGTCCGCCGCCGAATGCTGATGGTCGTCGCCGCGGCCGAGTTCGGCGGCGAACAATTCCATCCGGCCGTCGAATGCGGTGGGGCGGTACCGGGATCCGAGTTCGACGGTGCGCACCGCGCCGCGGTAGATGCGGCGCAGCCGGTCCACGGTCAGGACGGCCAGGTCCGCCGGGATGGCGGCGTGCAGTGCGGCCAGCGCCTCATCGCTGAGGTCGGTCATATCCCCGTCGGGGAAGGCTTCCTCCCCCACGCCGAGCGCCGCGAACTCGTCGCGGACGGCGGCGGTGAAGTCGGTGAACTCCGCGTCCGGGTAGGCGTCCAGGTTGGCGAGCAGCTCGACCTGTTCACCGGCGGTCTGGAGTTCGGTGGCGATGGCATGCGCCAGGATGCCGCCGAGCGAATAGCCCAGCACCCGGTACGGCCCGTGCGGTTGCACCTCGCGGATGGCGGTGACGTACCGCCGCGCGACCTCCTCGAGCGATTCGGGGGCGTAGTCGGTCTCGGTGAGCGCCGGGGATTGCAGCCCGTACAGCGGCTGGTCGGCGGGCAGGTGCCCGGCCAATCCGGCGTAGCACCAGGACATTCCGACCATGGGCGGCGCGCAGAACAGCGGGGTGCGGTCGCCGGTGGCCCGGATGGGCAGCACCACGGCCAGCGCCGCGTCGGCGGCCGAGTCGTAGTCGTGCCGGCTCTCCAGGTCCGCGCCGATGCGGGCGGCGAGCCCGGTGACGGTCGGATCGGTGAAGAACCAGGCGACCATCACCTTGGCTCCCGACAGCGTGCGCAGTTTGCTCACGATGCCGGTGGCCAGCAGCGAGTTTCCGCCGAGCGCGAAGAAGTCGTCGTCCACGCTGACCTGGTCGACGCCGAGCACCTCGGCGAAGGCGGCCGCGATGGTGTGCTCCAGCGGGGTGGACGGTGCGCGGTATTCGCGTTGCCGCAGTACGGGTTCCGGCAGCGCCTTGCGATCCAGTTTGCCGACCGGGGTCAGCGGGATCTCATCGAGCACCACGATCGCGGCGGGCACCATATGCGGCGGCAGGCTCTGCCCCGCGAAGTCGGTGAGCGCGTCCGGATCGAGGTCCTTCCCGAGCACGTACGACACCAGAACCGTTGTCCCGGTGTGGTTCTTGCGCCCGACGGTGAGGGCGAAGTCGACATCGGGATGTGCGCCGAGTACCGCGTCGATCTCACCGAGTTCGATGCGGAAGCCGCGAATCTTGACCTGGAAGTCCGAGCGCCCGACGTAGTCGAGTTCCCATGCGGTGTCGGGCAGTGCGGTATTGCCGCCGCGCTCATCGGGATCGGCGTACCAGCGCACCACGTCACCGGTGCGGTACATGCGCGATCCCGGTGCGCCCCAAGGGTTCGCGACGAAACGCTCGGAGGAGAGCCCGGCACGATTGCGGTAGCCGCGCGCCAGTGCGCCGCCGGCCAGGTACAGCTCGCCCGCGACGCCCGGCGGTACCGGATTCATTCGCGAGTCCAGCACCAGCGCCGACATGCCGTGCACCGGTTTGCCGATGGTGATGTGCCGTCCCGGCGTCAGCTGGGCGTAGGTGGAGATGATGGTGGTCTCGGTCGGCCCGTAGGCGTTGTGATACACCCGCCCGGCGGCCTTCCACCGGGTCACCAGTTCCGGCGGTGTCACATCGCCGCCGACCGAAAGCACCTCGAGCTGCGGCTGACTCGTCGCGTCGAGGGTGCCGAGCACGGCCGGGGTGATGAGCGCGTGCGAGACCCGTTCGGTGCGCATGAGCTCGTTGAGCTCGGCCCCGCCCAGGATCTCCGAGGGCACGATGACCAGCGTCGCGCCGGTGTAGAACGCGCAAATCCATTCCAGCACCGAGGGATCGAAGCTGGGTGAGCAGTTGTGCATGAGCCGGTGCTCGGGATCGAGGTCGTACAGCGCGATCGCGTAATCGGCGAGTCCGCCCAGACCGGCGTGGGTGACGTTGACGCCCTTGGGCATTCCGGTCGAGCCCGAGGTGTAGATGACGTACGCCGGATGCTGCATGCGCAGCGGTGCGAGTCGGTCCGCGTCGGTGATCGGCGCGGGCGACTGCGCCATGCAGGCCGCGTCGGTGGCGGCGTCGTCCAGGCACAGCCATTCGACCTCGCCGGGCAGTCCGGCCTGATGCGCGCGCCCGGTGATACCCAGTACCGCACCGGAATCGGTGACCATATGGCGCACCCGATCCGCCGGATAGGTCGGATCGACCGGTACGTGCGCACCGCCCGCCTTGGCGATGGCGAGCACGGCGGCGACCATCTCGAAGGAGCGCGGGAAGGCGACCGCGACCAGCTTTTCCGGCCCGACGCCGCGTTCGATGAGCACCCGCGCCAACTGCGAGGAGTAGTCGTCGAGTTCGCCGTAGGTGATGGAATGCCCGCGGTAGCGCACCGCGACCCGGTCGCGGCCCAGCGCCACGCCCCGGGTGAGCAGATCGGGCAGCAGCCCGGTGGCCATCACCTCATCGCCGTGCACGTGGGTGAGCAGTTCGTATTCGCTGTCGTCGAGCAGCGGCAGATCCCCGACGGGGGTGCCGGGCCGTTCCACGATGGCGGCCAGCAGTCGCTGGAATCGATCCGCGAAGACGCCGACGGTGGCGTAGTCGAACAGATCCTTGGCGAAGGTGAAAGCACCCTGCAATCGGTTGCCGCCGCCGTCGCTCATGGTCAGCGACAGGTCGAACTGTGAGGTCTCGACCTCGGATTCCAGTGCGGCGATCCGCAATTCGGGCAGTTCGGCATCGTTGTCCGGCAGGTTCTGGAAGGCCAGCATGACCTGGAACAGCGGATTGCGCGCGGTCGACCGCTCGGGATTGAGCAGATCCACCAGTCGTTCGAACGGCACCTCGGCATGGGCGAAGGCGCGCAGATCGGCGTCCTTGGTGTGGGCGAGCAGCTGATCGAAGCGCAGCTCCCCCGGCACCCGGGTACGCAGCACCAGCGTGTTCACGAACATGCCGATGACGTCGTCCAGCTCCGCCGCGCCGCGCCCGGCGACCGGTGTGCCGATGGCGATGTCATCGGTGCCGGACAGTCGGGCCAGGAACACCGCGAGCGCGGTGTGCACAACCATGAACAGCGTCGCGTGCTGTTCGCGCGCGATGCGCTGCAATCCGGCGTGGATCTCGTCGTCGACGCCGAATTGCACACTGCCGCCGCGGAAGGACTGCACCGGCGGGCGCGGACGATCGGCGGGCAGGTTCAATTCGTCGGGCAGTCCGGCGAGTTCGGTGCGCCAGTGCGCGGTCTGCCGGGCGATCAGGCTCTCGGGATCGTCCTCGGAACCGAGCACCTCGCGCTGCCACAGGCTGTAGTCGGCGTACTGCACGGGCAGCGGCGACCATTCGGGCGCGGTATCGGCCGAGCGCGCGATGTAGGCGAGCACCAGATCCCGCGACAGCGGCCCCATGGACCAGCCGTCGGAGCTGATGTGGTGGGTGACCAGCACCAGCACGTGTTCGATCGCGTCGGCCACGTCGAGCCGGAACAGCTTGACCCGCAAGGGAATCTCGGCGGTGACGTCGAACCCGGCGGTGAGCAGCGCCGTCACTCGTCCGGTGACCGCGTCCACCCCGATGCGCTCGGGCGTGAGCTCGGGCAGCACCTGCGCGGCGGGCAGCACCACCTGGTGCGCCCCGTTCGCGTCCTCCGGATAGATCGTCCGCAGCGTCTCGTGCCGTTCCAGCAGATCCGCGACCGCGAGTCGCAGCGCCTCGGTGTCGAGCGCGCCGGTGAGCCGCAGCGCGATCGGCAGGTTGTACGCCGAGGAGCTGGGATCGAACTGGTTCAGGAACCACATGCGCTGCTGTGCGAGCGAGAGCGGAATCCGCTCGGGTCGCACGCCAGCCACCAGGCGGGGCCGCGCCGCGACTGTTTCCGCGCCCGAAACCCGTTGTGCGAGAGCTTCGACCGTGGACACCTCGAACAGATCCCGGACCCCGAGATCGGTATCGAGCGCGGCGTTCACCCGGGCGATGACCCGGGTCGCGACCAGCGAATTGCCGCCGAGCGCGAAGAAATCGTCATCGAGCCCGACCTGTTCCAGGCCGAGCACATCGGCGAAGACCCGCGCCACTGCCTGTTCGATCTCGGATTCCGGAGCCCGGAATTCGTGTCCGGCCGCGAAATCCGGTGCGGGCAGCGCCCGCCGGTCCAGCTTGCCGGACGGATTGACCGGGAACTCCTCCAGCACCACGAAGGCGGCGGGCACCATGTACCCCGGAACCCGTTCGGCCACGGCCGCTTTCACGTCCGCGATATCGACGACACGGCCGGCGGCGGGCACCACGTATCCGACCAGCTGATCGCCCAGCCGCTCGTCGTGCCGCAGCACCACCACGGCGCGCGCGATGGATTCCTGTGCGGTGAGCGCGGATTCGATCTCGCCGAGTTCGATGCGCAGACCGCGCAGCTTGACCTGGAAATCGGTGCGGCCCAGGTACACCAGTTGACCGCGATCGGTCCAGCGCACCAGGTCACCGGTGCGGTACATGCGCGCCCCGGACGCACCGAACGGGTCGGCCACGAAGCGATCCGCCGTCAGATCGGCGCGCCCGTGGTACCCGCGCGCCAGCTGATCACCGGCCAGGTACAGCTCACCGGCCATACCGGGCGCGACCGGATGCAGCCGCGCGTCCAGCACATAGGTTTTCGCGTTCCAGACCGGCGCGCCGATCGGCACCGCGCCCGAAACCTCTTCCGGCACTGCCGCATACGTGGCGTGCACGGTGAATTCGGTGGGCCCGTACAGATTGTGCAGCTCCGCCGTGCCGATGCGCCGGAACGCCGCGACCGCGTCACCGGTGAACGCCTCGCCCGCGATGAGCAGGGTGCGCAGCGAGGTGAGCGCCGCCGGGGCCGCGCTGTCGGTGAACGCGCTCAGCATGGACGGCACGAACGAGGTCATGGTGATCTGTTCGGCGGCGATGACATCGGCCAGATACGCCGGATCGCGGTGTCCGTCCGCGCTCGCCACCACCAGGCGCGCGCCGACGGCGAGCGGCCCGAACAGTTCCCAGACCGAGACGTCGAAGGTGGCCGGTGTCTTGAGCAGCACCGAGTCATCGGCGGTGATGCCGTATTCGGTGGTGATCCAGCGGATCTGGTTGACGGCGGCGGCATGCGATACCGCGACGCCCTTGGGCCGTCCGGTGGATCCGGAGGTGAAGATGACGTACGCCGGATGCGCGCTGTACAGCGGTGCGCGCCGCTCGTCGTGCCGGATCGGCTCGTCCGAGTACCCGGACAGATCGAGTGCGTCGATGGTCAGCACCCGGTCACCGGACGCGAAACCGTCACGGCGCGTGGTGAGTACGCAGACCGGGCGGGCCGTCTCGAGTACATGGTCGATGCGATCGGCGGGCTGATCCAGGTCCAGCGGCACATAGCCGCCGCCCGCCTCGAGCACGGCGTAGATCGCCACCACGAGATCCACCGAGCGCCGAATGCCCAGCGCCACCAGCGTTTCCGGTCCCACACCGGCCGCGATGAGCAGCCGGGCCAGGCGGTGTACCCGCGTCGCCAGTTCGGCGTAGGTCAGTTCCGCGCCGTCCGCGCGCAGCGCGATGGCGTCCGGATTGCGTGCCGCCTGCGATTCGAACAGCGAGAACAGCTGTCCCGCAGGCAGATCGATGCCGGTCTCGTTCCATTCGGTGAGCACCCGGCGGCGCTCATCGAAGCCGAGCACGTCGATATCCCCGACCGCCCGCGCCGGATCGGCGGTGACCGCGACCAGAATGCGCCGGAACCGCTCCGCGAATCCCTGGACCGTGCCCGCGTCGAAAAGGTCGGTGGCATAGGTGAACAGCGCGGTCAGCCCCTGCGGCGAGTGCTCCGCGTCGGTGCGCTCGCTGACGGTGAGCTGGAGATCGAACTTGGCCAGCGGCACATCCAGTTCCACCGCCGATACCGAGACTCCCGGCAGCGACAGCGCGGACTCACCGACGTTCTGGAAGGTGAGCATGGTCTGGAACAGCGGATGCCGGGCCTGCGAACGCGCCGGATCGAGCACCTCGACCAGTCGCTCGAACGGCACATCGGCGTGCCCGAAGGCCGCGATATCGTGCGCGCGCACCGTGTTCAGCAGTTCACCGAACGACCGTGCCGGATCGACCTGCGCGCGCAGCACCAGGGTGTTCACGAACATGCCGATGAGATCGTCGAGTTCGGCCTCGCCGCGTCCGGCGACGGGTGCGCCGACCGCGATATCCCCGGTGCCGGACAGTCGCGCCAGCAGCGCCGCGAAGGCCGCGTGCACCGCCATGAACAGCGTGGCGTTGTGCTCGGACGCCACCCGCAGCAGCGCCGCGTGCACGATCGGATCGATCTCGAACGCGAGCGTGGCACCGCGACCCGAAGCCACCGCGGGCCGGGGGCGGTCACCGGGCAGCTCCAGCTGATCGGGCAGCCCCGCGAGGCTGTTCCGCCAGAACTCCAGCTGACGAGCCAGCAATGACCCGGAATCGGTTTCATCGCCCAGGATTTCACGCTGCCACAGCGCGTAGTCGGCGTACTGCACCGCGAGCGGGGTCCATTCGGGCTCGCGCCCGGCGATCCGGCTCAGGTAGGCGGTCATCAGATCGCGGGTCAGCGGTCCGGCCGAGAAACCGTCACCGGCGATGTGGTGCACCACGCACACCAGCACATGATCGTCGGCGGCCACGCGCAACAGTCGCACACGCAGCGGCGGGGCCGCGGTCACATCGAATCCGGCGATGGCGACCTCGGCCACCGCGGCGACAATGCCGTCCTCGCGCACATCCACCATCGGCATGGACGGCATGGCGTCGGGATCGTCGGCGGCCAGCACCAATTGCTGTCCGACGCCGTCGTTTTCGGGGTAGATGGTGCGCAGCACTTCGTGCCGCTCCACCAGATCCCGCACCGCCGCACGCAATGCGGGCACGTCCAGGGGCCCGGTGATGCGCAGCGCGGTGGGCAGGTTGTAGGTGGCCGAATCGGTGTCGAACCGGTTCAGGAACCACATGCGCTGCTGGGCGTAGGACAGCGGAATCCGTTCGGGCCGTTCCATCACCCGCAGCGGCGTGCTGAACGAATCGGCTTGCTCACCGAGGCTTGCCGCGAGTTCGGCGACGGTGGGCGCTTCGAAGATCGCGCGCACCGGCACCCGTGCGCCGACGGCCGCGCCGAGTCGCGCCACCACCTGGGTGGCATTGAGCGAATTGCCGCCCAGTTCGAAGAAATCGTCATCCGCGCCGACGGTCTCGACGCCGAGGACGGCCGCGAAGACCTCGGCGACCATGCGCTCGCCCGGCGTGGACGGCGCGCGGTAGGCCCGGGCCTGGAATTCCGGCTCCGGCAGCGCCTTTCGATCCAGCTTGCCACTGGCATTGAGCGGCATGGCCGCCAACCGCACCACGGCCGCGGGCACCATGTACGACGGCAGCGCCGCCCGCGCATGCGCCAGCAGCACCGAATCATTCAGCCCCGCATCGGCTTCCGGCACCACATAGGCCACCAGCCGGTCACCGGTCGCCGCGCGCACCAGCGTCACCGCGGCGCGATGCACGGCCGGATGGCTCAGCAGCACCGTCTCGATCTCACCGAGTTCGATGCGCTGTCCGCGCAGCTTCACCTGGAAGTCGCTGCGCCCCAGGTATTCCAGCGCGTACCCGTTCCCGCCCAGTTCCGCGATCCAGCGCACCACATCGCCGGTGCGGTACAGCCGCGCCCCGCCGGCGTGTGCGACGAAGCGTTCGGCGGTCAGCGCGGGCGCGCCCAGGTAGCCGCGCGCCAGCTGCACTCCGGCCACGTAGAGCTCACCGGCGGCACCGAACGGCACCGCCTGCAACTGCCGATCCAGCACGTGCGCCTTGGTATTGGCCACCGGGCTGCCGATCGGCACCGCGTTGCCGACGGACTGCTCCGCCGGTTGCGCGGTGACCACGGTCGCCTCGGCCGGGCCGTACCAGTTCACCAGCGCCGTATCCGGCAGTGCGGCGGCGAATTTCACGGCGGTCTCGGCGGACAGCGCCTCACCGGCGGCGAAGACCCAGCGCAGCTGCCCCGAGGGCGCGGCGGCCGACTGCGCCAGCCCGTCGAGGTACGCCTCGAGCATGGACGGCACGAAATGCACCGAGGTGACGCCGTATTCGCCGATCATCCGGGCGATGTAGGCGGGATCGCGATGCCCGTCCGGCTCGGCGATGACCACCGCCGCGCCGGTCTGCAACGGCCAGAACAACTCCCACGTGGAGATGTCGAAGGTGATGGGCGTCTTGTGCAGCACCACGTCCCCGGCACCGTGCGGGTAGGTCCGCTGCGCCCAGCGGAACTGATTCGCCATCTGCCGGTGGGTGATGGCAACGCCCTTGGGGCGACCGGTCGAGCCCGAGGTGTAGATGACGTACGCGGCATTGTCCGGCCGCACCGCAGCGGCCCCGACGAATTCGATCTCGCCCGCGCCCGCGAGTGCGTCGACCAGGAAAAGCGGTACGCCGGAAGCGGTATCGAACCCGTCCTCGGTCCGCGTCAGCACACATACCGGTGCGGCACTGCCCAGCACGTATTCATTGCGCTCAGCCGGATGATCCGGATCCACGGGCACATACGCACCACCCGCACGCAACACCGCGTAGATACCCACGACCAGATCGATACCCCGCCGCATGGCTACCGCCACCCGCGATTCCGGCCCCACTCCGCGCAGCGTGAGCTCCGCCGCGAGCCGCCGCGAGCGCGCGTCCAGCTCGGCGTAGGTCAGCGTGACATCACCGAAGATGACCGCGAGCGCCTCGGGCGTACGCGCGGCCTGCGCGTCGAACAGCGTCAGCAGCGTCGAATCATCGAGCAGCTCGGCCACTTCGGTGGCATTGACCGCGTCGAGCGCGGTCCGCTCGCTGTCGATGAGCGCGTCCACATCCGCGATGCGCGCCTGCGGGTTGCTGCCGAATCGCCCGAGCAGCAACGCGAGTCGCCGCGACAGCGCCTCGGCGGCGTCCTCGTCGAACAGATCGCGCAGGTATTTCAGGTTCACCCGCAGCTGTTTGCCCGGGGTGACCATGACCGTGATCGGGTAGTGCGTGCCGTTCGCGGCGGAGGTGCCGAGCAGTCCGACGCCACCGATGGGCGCGGCGGCCTCATCGAGCGCCGCATCGTCCACGGGGAAGGACGCGAACACCACGAGCGAATCGAAAATCCCGTCGACACCGGTGATTTCCTGAATCTCGCCGAGCCCGAGGTAGTGGTGATCCAGCAGCGCGGCCTGTTCATCCTGCAATTGCCGCAGCAGTCCGGCGAGGGTGCCGTTCGCATCCAGCCGCACCCGGACCGGAATCGCGTTGAGGAACAACCCGACCATGGTTTCGATGCCGGTCAACTGCGGCGGACGACCCGAGACGGTCGCGCCGAACACCACATCGTCGCGATCGGTGGTGCGCCCGATGAGCAGACCCCAGGCGGCCTGCACGATCGTATTGACGGTGATGCCCGCGTCGGCGGCGACGCGGCCCAGCGCGGCGGTCTCCTCGGCGGACAGTTGGAAGCCCAATTCGCCGATACCGGCGGAGATTTCGCGCGATCGGTCGACCGGAGCGAGCGGCGAGGGTTCGGTGAATCCGGCCAGTGCCTCCCGCCATGCCTCGCGGGCCGTCGCGCGGTCCTGCGCGGCCAGCCAGGCCAGATAATCCCGGTACGAGCGCACCGGCGGCAACAGCGCCGGATCGCCGCCGAGCGCGTAGAACGCCAGCATGTCCTGCATCAGCAGCGGCAGCGACCAGCCGTCGAGCAGAATGTGGTGGCTGGTCACGAAGAGCTGGAAACGTTCGGGCGCGGTGCGCACCAGCGTGAAACGCAGCAGCGGCGCGGACCGCATATCGAAGTGCCCGCTCATTTCCGCGGCCATCAGCCAGTCGGTGCGCGCGGGGGCCTCATCGGCTTCGCGATCACCCAGATCCAGGTAGCGCCAGGGCACTTCGAGGTCGTCGAGCACGATCTGCAGCGGGTTGCCGTTCGAATCCTCGACGAACGCGGCGCGCAGGTTCACATGCCGGTCCAGCATGGCCTGTGCGGCGGCGCGCAGTCGCGCAATGTCCAGCGCACCGGAGAGTTCCACGGTGAACTGGGTCATGTACGCGTCGACGGAATCCTCCGCCAGCAGCGCGTGGAAGAGCATGCCCGACTGCAATGGCGTGAGCGGCCAGATATCGGACATGGTCGGGTAGAGCTCGTGCAGCCGTGCGCGATCGGCGTCGCTGACCTCGACCAGCGGGCCGGTGGCCAGCTCGACTTCGGCCTCGCCGGGCGTCACCGTTTCGGCGAGCGCGGCGAGTCCTGCGACGGTGCGC
This sequence comes from Nocardia sp. NPDC058058, assembly GCF_042885355.1. NCBI lineage: Bacteria > Bacillati > Actinomycetota > Actinomycetes > Mycobacteriales > Nocardiaceae > Nocardia > Nocardia sp. NPDC058058. The sequence goes on from NZ_JBHVSA010000002.1 coordinate 539,641, forward strand.
GCGGCGAATACGTCCTTGGCCTTGAACGCCAAACCCCGTGCGCGCGCTCGCGACACGATCTGAATGGAGGTGATGCTGTCCACGCCGAGGGAGAAGAAATCGTCGTCCAGCCCGACCCGCTCGACCTTGAGCACCTCGGCGATGACCTCGGAAACCGTTTGCTGCGCAGGTGTTTCCGGTGCGCGGTACTCCCGCGCCTTGATGATCGGCGCGGGCAGCGCGGCCCGGTCCAGTTTGCCGACGGGCGTCAGCGGGATCTCGTCCAGCACCATGATCGCGCCCGGCACCATATGCGGCGGCAGCGCGCGCTCGGCCAGCGCGGACAGCTCGGTGGTATCGACCGTCGCTCCCGGAGCGGGGTGCACATAGGACACCAGAACCGTTGCGCGGCCCTGTACCTGATGTCCGACGGTCACCGCGAAATCGACGCTCTCGTGCCCGGCGAGCACGGCGTCGATCTCCTCCAGCTCGATCCGCAGACCGCGGATCTTCACCTGGAAGTCATTGCGCCCCAGGTACTCCAGCTCCCCGCCGGAGGTCCAGCGCACCAGGTCGCCGGTGCGGTACAGCCGGGAACCGTTGTCCTCGAACGGATTCGCCACGAATCGCGCGGCCGTCAGCTCGGCTCGCCCGTGATAGCCGCGCGCCAGCAACGCCCCGGCGATGTACAGCTCACCGGGCACGCCGGGCGCGACCGGACGCAGGCTCTCATCGAGCACATGCGCGACCGCGCCGCGAATGGCGGCGCCGATGGTCACCGGCCGATCCGGCAGCAGCTCAGCGCAATTGGTCCAAATGGTGGTCTCGGTGGGCCCGTACCCATTGAGCAGCCGCCGCTCGCCCTCCGCGATCGGAGCCACCCAGCGCCGCACCAGTTCCGGCGGGCACGCCTCGCCCGCGGCGAGCACCACCCGCAATTGATCGAGCCCGCTCGGATCGATGGAGGCCAGCACCGACGGCGTGATCACCGCGTGGCTCACCGCTTCTCGGGCCAGCAGCGCACCCAGATCCTCGCCGCCGTAGACCTCCGGCGCGGCGACGACGAGCGCCGCACCGGAGCCGATGGCCATCAGCAGTTCGAACACCGAGGCGTCGAACGACGGCGAAGCCACATGCAGCACGCGGGATTCCGGGGTGATCCGGAATCGCTCGCGCTGTTCCTCGCTCAGCCCGGCGAGCCCGGCGTGCGTGACCACGACGCCCTTGGGCAACCCGGTCGAACCGGAGGTGTAGATGGTGTAGGCCGGATGCTCCGCGCGCAGCGGCCGCACCCGGTCCGAATTGGTGACCGGTTCCACCGGATAACCCTGGGCAACCTCGGCGAACTCGGAGTCGTCGAGCTCGAGCCAGGTCACCGTATCGGGCAGCGCGGCCCGCTTGGCGGCGACGGTCAAGCCGAGCACGGCCCGGGAATCCGACACCATGTGCAGGACGCGGTCGGCCGGATAGTTCGGGTCCACCGGCACGAATCCGGCCCCGGCCTTGGCGACCGCCCACACCGCGACCACGGACTCCACCGAACGCGGGATGGCGACGGCGACCAGATCCTCCGGACCGATGCCGCGCTCGATCAGCAGATGCGCCAGCCGGGTCGATCGCTCATCCAGCTCGGCATAGCTGAGCTGCGCCAAGGTCTGCGCGGCGTCGGCGAACACCAGCGCGATCCCCGCCGGATTGGCCTCGACGGCGGTGGACATCAACTGCGGCAGCGTGGGGACGCGGGGCCGCCGGGTACGGGTGGGCCGGACGCGCGCTGTGCGGGTCATTTGATTACCGCCCGACGCTCGATACACCGGTGCCCGACCACCCGAATCATGAAGATGTCCCTCATCCTGTCCGTCGTTGCTCCAACCCCCCGCGCATCCCGAGGGAAATCGGGAGGGCACGGGTCGCGTTACTCGTCCCAGCTAGAGCAGCCGGGGCCCGCAACACCAGGCGCCACGACAAAGGGAGTGGTCACGACCTGCGCCTCGACGTGGGCACCGCGTCGTCAGGGTACCTTCCGGCACACCGAATACAGGTGTCCACGTCGAAACGGGGTGGTAAGCACGCAATGCTACGGATGGATCCCCTCTCCGTGCTCGGCGAGCCCGCCCAAAGCCTGTACCCACCCCTCGACAAGGCCCTTGACCTGATCGAGTTCGAGCACCGCGCCCGCGAAGTCGAAGCGGGCCAGCAGCCCGTCCGCGCTGGTATCGACGGTGATATCGAGGTAGAGGTCATCGGCGACCGGTTCGGGCAGCACCCGGGCCGGGCGCAGATCGCGGTAGCGGAAACCGATGCGGCCCCCCGGAAGTCCGTCCAGCACCGCGGCCGCCGCCGGGTTCAGCTGCCGCAGCAGGCCGAATCCCACGCCGTGGGACGGCACCGCCCGGACACTGTCCCGCAACTGCGCGATGGCGTATCCGGCCGCCGGTCCGCCGTGCCGCACCTGATCGAAATCCACCCCGGTCAGCGCGGGCACGAACGGGTAGGTGGTGCTGAACGCGCCGACCACCGGATCCCCGGGCGTGCGCGCGTCGGCGATCAATCGCACCACCGAACCGAGAGTGCCGCGCGCCGCGGCGCCCGCCTCATCCCACAGCGCGACCGCGAACGCCGTCAGCAGAACCTCCTCGAGCGTGGCCCCGTACTGCCGGGCCACCCCGTCCACCGCGGCCGCGCCCGCACCGGTGATCTGCACCGATACCCGCCCGCGGGACCCGTCGGCCAGCCGATCGGGTGCGAGCCCGGCCGGTATCGCCGCCAATGCCGCACGCCACCAGGACAATTCGGCGACCGTCGCCGGTTCGACGGCCCGCTCCGCGCCGATCCGCGCGAACTCGGCGGGATCGGTGCCCGGCGCGCTGCCGCCGCCGGAGTGCCCGCCCGACCACGAATCGGTCAGATCGTCGATGATGACGCGCCACGAGGCGTCATCGACGACCAGACCGTTCGCCACCACGATCAACACCGCTACCGGTTGCTCGCCGGTGTCCGGATCCACCGGGGCGTCCGGTGCGGGGCCCTCGAGCAGTACGAACCGAATGTTCCGGCCCTGTTCGGGATCCAGCTCGGCCGCGGCCGCGTGCACCACGGCCCCGATCGGATCACCGACGGCCTGCACGGCGGGGTCGACGCGCCAGACCGCCGCGTCGGAGGGGTTGGAGCGCAGCGGAATATCCAGCAGCGGGGCGTCCCCGTCGAAGCGCAGCCGCGCCCACAATGCGGGATGCCGTTCGCGCAGGTTCGCCACCGAGCGCCGCACCCGGGAGCCCGAGACGCCCGCCGCGATATCGAGGGCGATGGCCCGCACATGCAGTCCGGACGGCTCTTCCGCGAGCAGGCTCACCGCACCGGCCGGCAGCGGTGACACCGTGCTGGTCGCGGTGCGCCGCTCGGCGATGGCGCTGGCCAGCGGCGCCTGCACCGGTTCGGGCGCGAAGACCGGCAGTACCGTGGTCGCGGTCGGATCGGGCTGGAAGCCCGGTAGTGAGGTGACGATCGGAAGCACCTGGGTGATGGCCCAATCCGAGTCCTCGTCCTCGATCGGCAACGGCGCGGGCGCGGCGGGCGCGGGCGCGGGTCCGCGATCGGCGGCATCGATCAGCGCCGCCAGTTCCGGACCGATGATCGCGAGCGCGTCGGCCCCCACCATCAGCTGATGGGTGACCGGAATCGGCCGATCGGTGATCGCACCGCCGGTGAACGGACGCCAGTGCCCGGGTCCGTAAACGGTCTCCCCCGGTCCCCGGAATTCCGCCCGGAACAGCTCGATGTCACCATCGAAATAGGCGGGCCGATAAGCGGATCCGAGCTCGATGGTGCGCACCGCACCGCTGTAGATGCGGCGAATCCGCTCCAGTGTCAGCACCGCGAGGTCCGCCGGAATCGCGGCCTGCAGGGCCAGCAGCGCGTCATCGCCGAGCTCCTGCAGATCCCCTTCCGGGAAGTCCGTGACGCCGAGCGCGACGAATTCGTCCCGCAGCGCGTCCCGGAAGTCCGACATATCCGCATCCGGGTACGCGTCCAGAATGGCGAGCACATCGGTGCGCTCCCCCTGCGCCCACAGTTCGGTGGCGATGGCCTGCGCCAGCGTGCCGCCGAGCGAATACCCGAGCACCCGGTACGGGCCGTGCGGCTGGATCTGCCGCATCTCCCGGACATACCGGCGCGCCACCTCGGTCAGCGATTCCGGCCAGTAGCCGACCTCGGTGAGCGCCGGGGACTGCAATCCCAGAATCGGCTGATCCTCGGGCAGATACTGCGCCAATCCCGCATAGACCCAGGACATTCCGGCCATGGGCGGGGCACAGAACAGCGGGGTCCGGGTACCGCTCGCGCGAATCGGCAGCACCACGCCCAGTGCGGTATCGGCCGCGTCGGCATCGGTACCGTCGAATTCCGCGGCGATCCGCGCGCCCAGTCCCGCCACGGTCGGATCGGTGAAGAACCACGCGACCATCACCTGAGCGCCGGTCACCTTGCGCAACCGACTCACCACCTGGCTGGCCAGCAGCGAGGTGCCGCCGAGCGAGAAGAAGTCGTCATCGCGCCCGGCTCGTTCCACGCCGAGCACCTCGGCGAACACGTCCGCGACGGACTGCTCCAGCGCGGTGCCGGGTGCGCGGTATTCCCGCTGTGCCAGTTCGGGTTCCGGGAGCGCCTTGCGATCGAGCTTGCCGACCGGGGTGAGCGGAAGCTCGTCCAGCACCACGATGGCGGCGGGCACCATATGCGCGGGCAGGCTGGCCGCGGCGAATTCGGTCAGCTCCCGCGGCTTCGGCGAACTGCCGGGCACAGCGAGCACATAGGACACCAGAACCGTTGCCCCCGCGGCGTTCTCACGGCCCACGGTGAGGACGAACTCCACCTCCGGATGCCGCCCGAGCACCGCGTCGATCTCACCGAGTTCGATGCGGAAACCGCGGATCTTGACCTGGAAATCCGAGCGCCCGACATAGTCGAGCTCCCAATTACCCTGTGCCCCGGCCTGATCCGCCGGATCGGCGTACCAGCGCACCACATCGCCGGTGCGATACATCCGGGCGCCCGGCTTGCCCCACGGATTGGCGACGAATCGTTCCGAGGTCAGCCCGGCGCGATTGCGGTAACCGCGCGCCAGCGCGCCACCGGCCAGGTACAGCTCGCCCGCGACGCCCGGCGGTACCGGATTCAGGCGCGAATCCAGCACCAGCGCCGACATGCCGTGCACCGGTGTGCCGATGGTGATGTGCCGACCCGGCGTCAAACGCGCGTACGTCGAGATGATGGTGGTTTCGGTGGGACCGTACGCATTGTGGAAAACGCGCCCCGGCTCCCATTTGGCCAGTAGTTCGGGCGTGGTCACATCGCCGCCGATGGACAGCATGCGCAGCCGATCCTGATCGGCCGGATCGAGCGTGCCCAGCACCGCGGGGGTCAGCAGCGCGTGATCCACCCGCTCGGCGCGAATCAGTTCACCGAGTTCGGGACCGCCCATGATCTCCGACGGCGCGATGACCAGCGTCGCGCCGGTGTAGAACGCGCAAATCCATTCCAGCACAGAAGGATCGAAACTCGGTGAGCAGTTGTGCAGCATCCGGTCGTCGGGATGCATGCCGTACCGGTTCACCGCGTACTCGGTGAGCCCGCCCAGTCCGGCGTGGGTCACGGTGACGCCCTTGGGCATACCCGTGGATCCCGAGGTGTAGATGACATACGCCGGATGCCGCATGCGCAGCGGTGTCAGCCGATCCACATCGGTCACCGGCTCCGCGGACTGCGCCAGGCAGCGCGCGTCCACCGCCGCGTCGTCGAGGCAGAGCCACTCGACCCCGTCCGGCAGCGCGTCTCGATACGCGAACCCGGTAATGCCGAGCACCGCACCGGAATCGGTCACCATATGACGCACCCGATCCGCCGGATAGGCGGGATCGACCGGTACGTGCGCGCCACCGGCCTTGGCGATGGCGAGCACCGCCGCCACCGTCTCGAACGAGCGCGGGAAGGCAACCGCGACCAGCTTTTCCGGTCCCACACCGCGTTCGATCAGCACCCGCGCGAGTTGCGAGGTGTACTCGTCGAGTTCGCCGTAGCTGATGGAATGGCCGCGATAGCGGATCGCGGTGCGATCGCGCCCGAGCGCTACGCCGGCGGTGAGCAGGTCCGGCAGCAGCGCGGTCGCCATCACCTCGTCGTCGTGGACCCGGGTGAGTAGGTCGTGCTCCGCGCCGGACAGCAGCGGCAGATCCCCGACCGCGATATCGCCGCCGTGCGTGACCGCCTCCAGCAGGCGCACGAACCGCGCCGCGAAACCCTCCACCGTGGCGCGGTCGAAAAGATCACGCGCATAGGTGAATACGGCGTCCATCCCGGATTCGTCCGGGCTCTCCCGCACGGTCAGCGACAGGTCGAACTGCGAGGTCTCGACACCGGAATCCAGTGCGCTGATCCGCAATCCGGGCAGTTCGAAGGTGTTGTCCTCCAGGTTCTCGAACGCCAGCATGACCTGGAACAGCGGGTTGCGCGCGGTGGAGCGTTCTGGATTGAGCAGTTCCACCAGTCGTTCGAAAGGTACGTCCGCGTGTGCGAACGCCGCCAGATCGGTCTCCTTGGTCTGCGCCAGCAGCTCGGCGAAGCTCAGCCGCGCCGGTACCCGGGTCCGCAGGACCAGGGTGTTGACGAACATGCCGATCACATCGTCCAGTTCGGCCGCGCCGCGACCGGCCACCGGTGTGCCGATGGCAATGTCATCGGTGCCGGACATGCGGGCCAGGAAGACCGCCAGGGCGGTGTGCACCACCATGAACGGCGTCGCGTGTCGTGCCCGCGCCAGGGTCCGCAGCCGCTGCTGCAGATCGGCGTCGATGCGGAAGACCACCTGTCCGCCCGCGAACGACTGGCGCGGCGGTCGGGGTCGATCCGCTGGCAGAGTCAGCTCATCGGGCAGTCCGGCCAGCGCGTCGCGCCAGTAGTCGCCCTGCGCCGAGATCAGGCTCTCCGGATCGGCTTCGGTGCCGAGCACCGCCCGCTGCCACAGCGTGTAATCGATGTACTGCACCGGCAACGGCTGCCACAGCGGCTCTCTGCCCTGCGTCCGCGCGAGATACGCGGTCATGACATCACGGGCCAGCGGACCCATGGACCAGCCGTCCGCACTGATGTGATGGGCCACGAACAGCACCACGTGCTCGGGTTCGCGGGATACCGAATCGATCCGGAACAGCTTGGCCCGCAACGGAACTTCCGAGGTGACATCGAATCCGGTGGTCAGCTCGGCGGTCACCCGCGCCAGCAGCGCGGCGGCGTCGACCAGTTCGGGTTCCAGCTCGGGCGCGGCCTGCTCGACCGACAGCACCACCTGGTGCGCGATGCCGTCCACCTCCGGATACACCGTGCGCAGGGTTTCGTGCCGCCCCACCACATCGCGCACAGCCGCGGCCAGCGCACCGGTGTCGAGATCTCCGTGCAGCCGCAATGCGACGGGCACGTTGTACGCCGAGTTCGCGGTGTCCAGCTGGTTCACGAACCACATGCGCTGCTGCGCCAGCGATAGCGGAATCGCTTCCGGCCGCTGCTGCGGCACCAGCGCGATGCGCCCGCCCGTACCTTCCAGGGTCGCCAGGAACGCGGCCAGCGTCCGCACCGTGCTGGTCTCGAACACCGTGCGCACCGGCACCCGGGTGTCCAGGGCCGCCCCGAGCCGGGCCACCAGCTGGGTGGCGATGAGCGAATTACCGCCCAGCTCGAAGAAGTCGTCGTCGCGCCCGGCCTGTTCCACACCGAGCAATTCGGCGAACACCTCGGCCACCGTCTCTTCGAGAGGTGTTGCGGGCGCGCGATATTCGCGCTGTCCGAGTTCGGGTTCCGGCAGCGCCGCGCGATCCAGCTTGCCGACCGGCGTCAGCGGGATCTCATCGAGCAGCACGATCGCGGAGGGCACCATATGCGCGGGCAGATACCGGCTCGCGTACTCGCGCAGACCGGCCTCGTCGACCGACCGGCCGAGCACGTACGACACCAATATCGTTGCCCCGGCGGCGTTCTGCCGCCCGAGCGTGACCGCGAAATCGATATCCTCGTGTCCGCCGAGCACCGCGTCGATCTCACCGAGCTCGATGCGGTAACCGCGGATCTTCACCTGGAAATCGGTGCGCCCCAGGTATTCCAGCTCCCAGCCGTCGCCGACCGGCACCCAGCGCACCAGATCGCCGCTGCGGTACATCCGGGTGCCGGGCCCGCCCCACGGGCAGGCCACGAAGCGCTCACCGGTGAGCCCGGCCCGCCCGCGATAGCCGCGTGCCAGCGCGGCACCGGCGAGGTAGAGCTCACCCGCGACACCCGGCGGCACCGGGTTCAGCCGCTCGTCCAGCACCAGCGCCGAGATGCCGGGAATCGGTGCGCCGATGGTGATCCGGCTGTCCGCGCCGAGTTCCACATAGGACGATCCGATGGTGACCTCGGTGGGCCCGTAGCTGTTCAGGTAGCGCCGGCGGCCGGTCGACCACTTCGCGATCAGCTCCGCGCTGGTCGATTCACCGCCGGTGCCGACCAGCACCAGATCGTCCAGTCCGATCGGATCGATCGTGCCGAGCAGACCCGGGGTGACCATGATGTGGGTGACCCGCTCGGTGCGCAGCAGTTCGCCCAGCTCCGCACCCCCGAGCACGCCCGGCGGCACGATCACCAGGGTGGCGCCGGTGTGGAAGGGGTACAGCCACTCCTCCACCGATTGATCGAAGCTCGGCGAGCAGGCGTGCAGGAAGCGGTGTTCGGATGTGACACCGCAGATTTCGATGCCGTGCGCGACGAATGCGCCGAGCCCCGCGTGCGTGACGCTCACGCCCTTGGGCAATCCGGTCGACCCCGAGGTGTAGATCAGGTACGCCACATGTCCGGGCCGCAGCGCCGCGACCCGATCCGCGTCGGTGACGGCGGCGGCCGAATGCGCCGCGTACTCCGCCACCACCGCCGAATCGTCCAGTGCCAGCCAATCCAGTTCGCCGGGCAGGTCGTTCGCGAGCTCATCGAGGGTGAAACCCACGGCCGCACCGGAGTCGGAGACCATATGCCGAATGCGGTCGATCGGATACGTCGGATCGATCGGCACGTAGGCCGCACCCGATTTGGCCACCGCCCAGACCGCGGCGATCATGTCGTACGACCGGCCGATGGCCAGCGCGACCACCGCTTCCGGTCCCACTCCGCGCCCGATCAACAGTCGCGCCAGCCGGGACGAGTACTCGTCCAGCTCGCCGTAGCTGTACGACCGCCCCGCGTCGCGCACCGCGATCCGGTCCCGCCCCAGCGCGACCCCCGCGGTCAACAGGTCCGGCAGCAGCGCGGTGCTACCGGCCGCCGCTTCGGAACTCGCTGTGAGCCTTGCGTATTCGTCGGCGTCGAGCATCGGCAGCTCGCTCACCGGCGAATCCGGGGTCCGGATGATCGCCGCCAGCAAGCCGGTGAACCGGCGCGCGAAGGTGCGCACGGTCTCGGCGTCGAAAAGATCGGTCGCGTAGTTGAACGACGCGGAAATGCCCTGCGGCACACCGTCCGCGACCGATTCGACCAGGGTCAGATCCAGGTCGAACTTGGTCACCGGCATATCCAGTTCGACGGCCGCCACCGTCATGCCCGGTAGCGCGAGTTCGGCCCGCTCCAGATTCTGCAGCGTGAGCGATACCTGGAAGAGCGGATGGCGGGCCTGCGAGCGCGGCGGATCCAGCAGTTCCACGATCCGCTCGAACGGCACGTCCGCATGCTCGAAGGCGGCGAGATCGGTCTGCCGCACCGCCGCGAGCAGATCGGCGAATCCGGCGGCCGGATCGACGTCGGCGCGCAGTACCAGCGTATTGACGAACATCCCGATCAGATCGTCCAGCTCCGCCGCACCGCGCCCCGCGATCGGCGCACCGATGGCGATATCGCGCGTACCCGTCAGCCGGGCGAGCAGCACCGCCAGCGCCGCGTGCAGGACCATGAACAGGGTCGCGTTGCGCTCCTGCGTGATTCGATGCAGACCGGCGTGCACGGCGGCGTCGATCTCGAACGTCACCAGTCCGCCACCGCTGGACGCGACGGCGGGCCGGGGTCGATCGGTGGGCAGCTCCAGCTGATCCGGCAGCCCCGCGAGGCTGTTCCGCCAGAACTCCAACTGACGAGCCAGCAAAGACCCCGAATCGGTTTCATCGCCCAGGATTTCGCGCTGCCACAGCGCGTAGTCGGCGTACTGCACCGCCAGCGGAGCCCACTCCGGTTCACGACCGGCGATCCGGCTCAGATACGCGGTCATCACATCACGGGTCAGCGGTCCGGCCGAGAAACCGTCACCGGCGATATGGTGCACCACGCACACCAGCACGTGATCATCGGTTCCCAAGCGCAGCAGCCGAACTCGCAGCGGCGGGGCGATCGTCACGTCGAAACCCGCCATCGCGGCCTCGGCGACGGCGGCCACCACGGTCTCCGCGCGCACATCCACCATCGGCATCGACGGAACGGCCTCGGGATCATCGACCCCCAGCACCACCTGATGCCCGATACCGTCGTGTTCGGGGTACACCGTCCGCAGCACCTCGTGCCGCGCCACCAGATCCCGTACCGCGGCCCGCAACGCCGTCACGTCCAACGGTCCGGTGATCCGCAGTGCCGATGGCAGGTTGTAGGTCCCGGCCGCGGTGTCGAATCGGTTCAGGAACCACATCCGCTGCTGCGCGTAGGACAGCGGCACCAGCTCCGGGCGCTCCATCGCGCGCAGCGGCGCGTACGACGAGTCATCCTGTCCGGCAATGGCTTCGGCCAGTCCGGCGACGGTCGGTGCGTCGAAGAGCGCGCGTAGCGGCACCCGCGCGCCGACGGCCGCGCCGAGTCGCGCCACCACCTGGGTGGCGCTGAGCGAATTGCCGCCCAGCTCGAAGAAGTCATCGTCCGCGCCGACGGTCGCCACGCCGAGCACCGTCGAGAACACCTCCGCCACAGCCTGTTCGGTGCGCGACACGGGCGCACGGTAGGCCCGGGCCTGGAATTCCGGCTCCGGCAGCGCCTTTCGATCCAGCTTGCCGCTGGCATTGAGCGGCATGGCCGCCAACCGCACCACGGTCGCGGGCACCATGTACGACGGCAGTGCCGCCCGCGCGTGCGCCAGCAGCTCCGAATCGGCGACCGCCGCGCCCGCTTCCACCACGATGTACGCGACCAAACGGTCGCCGGAGGCGGCGCGCACCAGTGTCACCGCGGCCCGATGCACTCCCGGGTGGCCCAGCAGCACCGTCTCGATCTCGCCGAGCTCGATGCGCTGACCGCGCAGTTTCACCTGGAAGTCACTGCGCCCCAGGTACTCCAGCGCATGACCGTCGGCCGCCGGATCCGAGATCCAGCGCACCACGTCACCCGTGCGATAGAGCCGTTCGCCGCCCTCGTGCGCGACGAACCGCTCCGCGGTGAGTCCCGGCGCACCGGCGTAGCCGCGCGCCAGCTGCACCCCGGCCACGTACAGCTCACCGGCCGCGCCGAACGGCACCGGCCGCAACTGCCGATCCAACACGTGCACCCGGGTGTTGGCCACCGGGGATCCGATCGGAATCGCCACGCCCGCACCGTCTTCGGCCGCGTGCGCGGTAACGACGGTCGCCTCCGCGGGGCCGTACCAGTTCACCAGTTCGGTCCCCGGCAGCACCGCGGCGAAGGTCCGCGCGGTCTGCGCCGACAGGGCCTCACCGGCCGCGAACACCCAGCGCAGCGAGGGTTGCGCACCCGCGACGCCGTCGAGATAGGCCGCCAGCATGGACGGCACGAAATGCACCGAGGTGACGTGGTTCTCGGTGATCATCCGCGCGATGTACGCGGGATCGCGATGCCCGTCCGGCTCCGCGATGACCACCGCCGCACCGGTCTGCAACGGCCAGAAGAGTTCCCACGTCGAGATGTCGAACGTAATCGGCGTCTTGTGCAACACCACATCCCCGGCACCGTGCGGATACGTCCGCTGCGCCCAGCGGAACTGATTCGCCATCTGCCGGTGCGTGATCACCACGCCCTTGGGGCGACCGGTCGAGCCCGAGGTGTAGATGACGTAGGCCGCGTTATCCGGCCGCACCGCAGCGCTTCCGGCATAGCCGATGCCAGCCGTGTCCGCGAGCGTGTCCATCAGCACCAGCGGCACCCCGGAAGCGGTGTCGAACCCGTCCTCGGTCCGCGTCAGCACACATACCGGCGCGGCGCTACCCAGCACATACTCATTGCGCTCAGCCGGATGATCCGGATCCACGGGCACATACGCACCACCCGCACGCAACACCGCGTAGATACCCACCACCAGATCGATACCCCGCCGCATGGCCACCGCCACCCGCGACTCGGGTCCGACCCCGCGCAGTTCCAGCTCCCGGGCCAATCGCCGGGACCGGGTATCCAACTCTGTATACGTCAGCGTGGTTTGCTCGAATATCAGCGCGAGGGCGTCCGGTGTGCGCGCGGCCTGCGCGTCGAACAGCGTCAGCAGCGTCGAATCATCGCGCAGCTCAGCGACTTCGGTGGCATTGACCGCGTCGAGGGCGGCCCGCTCGCGGTCGATCAGCGCGTCGACGTCCGAGACTCGAGCTCGCGGCTCGCTGCCGAAGCGTTCCAGCAGCAGCGCGAATCGCTGCGCCAGGACGCGAATCTCGGACTCGTCGAACAGATCCCGCAGATATTTGATGTTCATCCGCAGCGTGCTGCCCGGCGTCACCATGACCGTGATCGGATAGTGCGTACCGTTGGCGGCCCCGGTGCCGAGCAGGCCCACCTCGTCGATGGGCCGGGCCGCGGCGTCCAGCGCCTCGGCGTCGACCGGGAACGAGGCGAAGACGATCAGGGAATCGAAAATCCCGTCGATGCCGGTGATTTCCTGAATCTCACCGAGCGCCAGGTAGTGGTGATCGAGCAGCGCCGCCTGTTCCTGCTGCAATTGCCGCAGTACTTCGATGAGCGTGCTCGCGGCCCCGAGTCGCACCCGCACCGGAATGGCGTTGAGGAACAGACCCACCATGGTCTCGATCCCCGCCAGCTGCGGCGGGCGACCCGATACGGTGGCGCCGAAGACGACATCGTCCCGGTCGGTGCTGCGCGCGATCAGCAGACCCCAGGCCGCCTGCACGATGGTGTTCACGGTTACACCCGCGTCGGCAGCCACCCGGGTCAGCGCGGCGGTGTCCTCGGTATCCAGTTCGAACCCGAGTTCGCCTATGCCGGAAGAGATCTCACGCGATCGGTCCACCGGTGCGAGCGGTGTCGGCTCATCGAAACCGGCCAGCGCAGTCCGCCAGGCCGCGCGCGCGGCCTGCTGATCCTGGGTCGCCAACCAGGCCAGGTAGTCCCGATAGGACCGCGGCCGCGGGAGTTCGCCGGTATCGCCGCCGTGCGCGTAGAGGGTGAACATGTCCTGCATGAGCAGCGGCATCGACCAGCCGTCGAGCAGGATGTGATGGCTGGTGACCCAGACCCGATAGCGCTCGGGCGCGGTGCGCACCAGCGTGAAGCGCAGCAGCGGCCCGGCCGCCATATCGAAGTGTCCGGCAATATCCGCGGCCATCAGCCAGTCGGTCTTCGCGGCGGGCTCATAGGGTTCGCTGTCACCGAGATCGAGGTAGCGCCAGGGCACTTCGACGTCGTCCAGTACGACCTGAATCGGATCGCCGTGCTCGTCCTGCGCGAAGACCACACGCAGGTTCACATGCCGGTCCAGCACGGCCTGCGCGATGGTGTGCAGCCGATCGATATCGATGGCGCCGCCGAGATCGACGCTGAACTGCGTCATGTACGCGTCTACCGACGATTCGGCCAACTGCGCGTGGAAGAGCATGCCCGACTGCAACGGGGTGAGCGGCCAGACATCCGACATGGTCGGATAGCGCTGCCGCAGGCGGTCCAGCGCGTCCGGGTCGAGCCGCACCAGGGGTCCGGTGGCAAGCTCCGGTTCCTCATTCGATTCCACTGTGACGGTGGCGATCTCGGCCAGACCCGCGACGGTGCGGGCGGCGAACATGTCCTTGGCCTTGAATGCCACCCCGCGGGCGCGCGCACGGGAGACGATCTGGATGGAGGTGATGCTGTCCAGGCCGAGGGCGAAGAAATCGTCGTCCAGGCCGATGCGCTCACCGGGCAGCACCTGTGCCACCACTTCGGCGATGATCTGCTGCACAGCGGTTTCCGGCGCCCGGTACGCGGTATCGCGCAGCTGCGGCTCGGGTAGCGCGCGGCGATCCAGTTTACCGGCGGGGGTCAGCGGGATCTCGTCGAGCACCATGACGGCCGCGGGCACCATATGCCCGGGTAGTCGGCGCTCGGCGAGTGCGGTCAGCTCCGCCGCGTCGAGTTCGCCGACGGCATGCACGTATGAGACCAGAACCATTGCGCCACTGGCCAGTTCGTGCCCGACGGTGATCGCGAGATCGACCGCGGGGTGCTCGCCGAGCACCGCGTCGATCTCGCCGAGTTCGATGCGGAAGCCGCGGATCTTCACCTGGAAGTCATTGCGGCCCAGGTATTCCAGATCACCGTCGGTGTTCTTGCGCACCAGGTCACCGGTGCGATACAGCCGACTACCGGAGTTCTCGAACGGGTTCGCCACGAAGCGGGCGGACGAAAGCGCCGCCAGACCGTGATAGCCGCGCGCCAGTGCTGTACCCGCCAGGTACAGCTCACCCGGATCACCCGCGGACACCGGCACAAGCTGTTCGTCGAGCACGTATTCCCGCACCCCGGGGATGGGCGCGCCGATGGTGACCGCACCGTCCGGCAGCAGACGGGTCATATGGGTCATGACGGTGGCCTCGGTGGGGCCGTAGGCATTCCAGAAGGCCCGATCGCCGGTGGTGAAGCGCTGCACCAGATCCGGCGGGCAGGCGTCACCGCCGACGATGACCACCCGGAGGTCGACCAGAGGGTCGGGATCGACCGAGGCGAGCGCGGCCGGGGTGACGAACGCGTGCGTCACCCGTTCCCGGCGCAACACCTCGGCCAGATCGCCGCCGCCGAATACGCGCGGCGACACCACGACCATGGTGGCCGCGCCGCCGAGGGCCAGCAGCAGTTCCAGCACCGATGCGTCGAAGGACGGCGAGGCGAAATGCACCGTGCGCGCGTCCGGGGTGACGCCGTAGCGCTCACGCTGCGCCTCGCTGAAGCGGGCCAGACCGGCGTGCGTCACCACCACGCCCTTGGGCAGACCGGTGGAACCGGAGGTGTAGATGGCGTAGGCGGGGTGCTCGATCCGCAACGGCCGCACCCGGTCCGCGTTGAGGACGATCTCGGCCGAGCGCGCCGCGAGCTGGGTCGCGAATTCGGCGGTGTCGATGGCCAGCCAGTCGATATCGCCGGGCAGGCCCGCATGGGCGGCGGCGACGGTCAGTCCGAGGACCGCGCCGGAATCGCGCACCATATGCGTCACCCGGTCGAGGGGATAGTTGGGATCGACGGGAACGAATCCGGCACCGGCCTTGGCGATGGCCCACACCGCGAGCACCGATTCGAGCGAACGCTCGATCCCGACGGCGACCAGATCCTCCGGCCCGACACCGCGATCGATCAACAGGCGTGCCAACCGGTTCGACCGCTCATCGAGTTCGGCGTAGCCGAGGGCTCCGAGCGTTCCGGTGGCGTCCGCGAGCAGCAGTGCTGTGCCATCCGGATTCATTTCCACCGCGGCCATCATGAGCTGCGGCAGTGTGGGTATGCGCGACCGCCGATGTCGGTTGGGCCGTGTGCGAAGCGTATGGGTCATGCCAGCACCAGCTGAAATCCGCTGTGCCGTTCCCCGCCCACCCGAATCATTGAATTGTTCCCGACCTATCCAGTTCCCCGAGCTTCCGCGCGCGACTCGACAGCATCGAGGGTGCGCGGGCCGGCTCGCCTATCGTTGCCAGCTCTCGGAGAGTAACCGGCGATAGCGAACAACCAGGAAAAATTATGTGGATAGTGCACATGGACCGTCTGAGACGGCGGTCCATGTGCCAGTTTCAGCGGTCGTGACCTGCGGGAATTTCCGCGAGGGTGGTAAAAATCACGTTTTCCCATTCTCCGGAATGGGAACCCCCCTCGACAATTACGGCCCGCAGGTCATCCGGCGCCGTCGAACCGGGCGCGAACTCGTCCCCGGCCCCGGCGTACAGGTGGGTGACCCACTCCTCGGCCAATGCCTCAGACAGACCGTCCAGTTCTTCTACCAGCACGATAGAAGCGCCCACCACGCCCGCCGAGACCAACTCCACCAGCGCCAGCGCGGTATCGGCCGGACCGCTGTGGAAGGTCCGGGACTCGAAACTCAGCTCCGTCGCCAGGCGGACCCGCTCGACCGCGGCGGCCAGCCCGTTATAACTCAGCACACCCGTGCCCGAGACGAACGCCGCGTCATCCCCGCGCAGTGCCCGGGTCCGGCTGGCATAGGTCACCGGACGCTTCGACTCGGCGGCGATCTGCGCGACCACCTCCGGATCGTCCAGCACCAACCAGTCGATTCCGGCGGCGGTGACCGGCGCGGAACCACTTGTCACACCGACCTTCACATCCAGCCCGGCCGCATCGGCGGCGATCAGCGGCACCAGCATCGCGCCCGCCTTGAGCACCGCCCACGCGGCCACGACCTGTTCCACGCCGCGCTCGAGATGCACCACCACACCGGCGCCCGGTCCGCTGCCGTGCGCGATCAGCACCCGTGCCAGGCGCGACGATCGCGCGTCCAGCTCCTGGTACGTCACCATCTCATCGGCCCAGACCAGCGCCGGGCCATCGGGATCATCCTCGACCGCGGTGGTCAGCACCTGGGTCAGCGCCGCACCGCGGGTGACCGCGGCCACCGGCTCCGGAGCCTCCGAAACCTGCTGCTCCACACCGGTTTCCGGTGCGTCCAGCAGCGCGATGTCGCCCACCGCGATATGCGGATCCGCCGCCACCGCGATCAGGATGCGCTCCAGCACCCGCCCGAACGATTCGACGGTCGTCTCGTCGAAAAGGTCCGTGGCATAGGCGAAGATCACATCGAGATCGCCCAGCCCGCCGTCCGCGCCCACGCGCGGTTCCATGCTGATCTGCAGATCGAACTTCGCCGCCGCCAGATCGGTATCGATGGCCGACACCCGCAGTCCGGGCAGTTCCAGCACCGGCGTCTCGGTGTTCTGCAGCGAAAGCACCACCTGCAGTAGCGGATTCGCGGCCGAACGACCCGCCGCCGCCACTTCGGACACCCGCTCGAACGGCACATCCGCATTGGCGAACGCGTTCAGATCGGTTTCGCGCGCCCGGGCGACCAGCGCGTCGAACGGCGCGGCCACATCGACGGCGGTGCGCAGCGTCAGCGTATTGACGAACATGCCGACCAGATCGTCCAGCGCGCGTTCACCACGCCCCGCGACCGCGGTGCCGATCACCACGTCACCGTTGCCGGACAGGCGCGCCAACCAGGCCGCGACCGCCGCGTGCACCACCATGAACAGCGACGCGTTGTGCTGGCGCGCAATACGATTCAGTCCGGCGTGCACCTCGGCGGGCAGGCTGAAGTCCAGGAACGCACCCGCCATGCTCGAGGTGGCGGTCCGCATCCGGTCGACCGGCAGTCCCGGCCCCGCCGGCAGATCCGCCAGTTGCTCCCGCCAGAACGCCAATTGCGCCGCCGCGGTGGACTCCGCATCCGATTCCACACCGACGACCGCACGCTGCCACACCGCGAAATCGGCGTACTGCACCGCCAGCGGCGTCCAGTTCAGGTCCTGACCGGCGGCGCGCGCCAGATAGGCGGTCATCATGTCCCGCGCCAGCGGAGCCATGGAGGCCCCGTCCGCGGAGATGTGATGCGCCACCAGCACCAGCAGGTAGTCATCCGGATCATCGCCGGTGATCAACCGCACCCGGACCGGAACCCGTTCCGCCACATCGAATCCGGTGAAGACCAGCTCGGCGACCCGCGCACCGATATCCGCTGCCCGCTCGACCTCGAGCCCATCGGGCAGCACCTGCGCCACCGACAGGATCTCCTGGTAGGCCGCGGCGCCCGGAGCGGACTCCGGATACCGCGTGCGCAGCACCTCGTGCCGGGTCAGCACATCCTCGACCGCCTGCCGCAGCGCGGGCACATCCAGCTCGCCCTGCAGGCGAATGGCCATCGGGATGTTGTAGGCGGGCGAATCCGGATCGAACTGGTTCAGCACCCACATGCGCTGCTGCGCCAGCGACAACGGCACCCGCGCGGGCCGTTCCCCGGCCACCAGCGGCGGCCGCGCCCCGGTGCCCGCGCCCGGCACGATGCGCGCCGCGAGCCCGGAAACCGTTGCGGTCTCGAACAATTCACGCACGCCGACATTGGTGTCCAGCGCCTCGTTCACCCGAGCCACCGCCCGGGTGGCGATCAGCGAATTGCCGCCCAGCTCGAAGAAGTCGTCATCCGCGCCCACCCGATCGACGCCGAGCAGATCCGCGAACACCCCCGCCACGATCTCCTCGATCGGGGTCGCGGGTGCGCGGAACACCTTGGCCTCGAACACCGGCGCGGGCAGCGCCCTGCGATCCAGCTTGCCCGAGGCGTTGAGCGGGAACTCGTCCAGCACCAGCACCGCCGACGGCACCATGTACGACGGCAATGCCTGCGCCAGAGCGGCTTTCAGCTCGTCCGCATCCGCCGCGCCCACCACGTATCCGATGAGCTGATCCCCGGCGTGCGCGTCCGCGCGCACCACCACGACCGCCTGGGTGACACCGGGCCGCGCCAGCAGCGCCGCCTCGATCTCGCCCAGTTCGATGCGCAGACCGCGCAACTTCACCTGGAAGTCGGTGCGCCCCAGGTAGTCCAGCTCTCCGGCGGCGCTCCACTTCACCAGGTCGCCGGTGCGATACATGCGCTCGCCGTGCCCGAACGGATCGGCGACGAAGCGGTCGGCGGTCAGATCCGGTCGCGCCACGTATCCGCGCGCCAACTGCACACCCGCCAGGTACAACTCACCCGCGACACCGACCGGCACCGGATTCAATCGCGAATCCAGCACGTACACCTGGGTGTTGAACACCGGTGCGCCGATCGGCACCGAGCTGCCGTCCAGATCGGTCACCTCGTGATAGGTGACGTCGACCGCGGCCTCGGTGGGTCCGTACAGGTTGTGCAGTCGCGCCCCGGTCAGTTCGCGCAGCTGCTGCGCGGTACCGCCGGGCAGCGCCTCACCGGAGGCGAACACCTGTCGCAAGCGCAGCCCGGCTGCCTCGGACCGACCAAGCGTGCCAACGAACACCGAAAGCATCGACGGCACGAAATGCGCTGTGGTAATACCTTGTTCGGCAATTACCTGCGCCAAATACACAGGATCGCGATGCCCATCCGGTTTGGCGACAACCAGTCGCGCCCCGGCCTGCAAGGGCCAGAAGAACTCCCACACCGACACGTCGAACGTCGCCGGAGTCTTCTGCAGCACAGCGTCTTCGGCGGTCAGCCGGTATTCCGCCTGCATCCAGACCAGCCGGTTCACGATGGCGCGGTGGCTCACCGCCACGCCCTTGGGCTTACCCGTGGAACCGGACGTGAAGATCACATAGGCCGTATTGTCCGCCGCCAGTGGCTGATTGCGCTCGGCGTCCGCGATGGGGCCGCCGTCGATGCTCTGCGCCGCGCGCTCCAGCTCCTCCACCTGCAGGGTGGTGATGGCCCGCCCGGACTCGAAGCCGTCCGCGTGCGTGGTCAGGATCATCCGGGGCTGCGCGGTATCGAGAATATGCCCGATCCGGTCCAGCGGCTGATCCGGATCGATCGGCACATAGGCCGCACCGGCCTGCACCACCGCGTACATCGCGACGACGAGTTCGGTGGAACGCCGAATGGCAAGCGCCACCAGCGCTTCCGGCTCCAGCGCGTACTGCCCCATCATGAGTCGCCGCGCCAGCCGGTTGGCCCGCCGCTGCAATTCCCGATAGGTGAGGACCTCGTCCTCGAAGACCAGCGCGATGGCATCCGGGGTCGCCGCGACCTGCGCGTCGAACATCGAAACCAGCGTCGCCGGAACACCTTCCGGCAGTCCGACCGCGGCCTCCAGATCGAATCCGGTGGCATTCCACTCGCGCACCACCCGCTGCCGCTCGGCGGCATCGAAAATGGCGACATCACCGACCGCGATACCCGGATCCGCGGCCACCACGCCCAGAATCCGTTCGAACCGCTCGGCGAACACCGCCACCGTGGCCTCATCGAAAAGATCCAGGGCGTAAGAGAATTCACCCGCCAGCCCACTGGCGTCGCCGCGCTCGTCATGCGATTCGGCCATGGTCAGCTGCAAATCGAACTTCGCGAACGGAATCTCGAGATCGGCACCGGCCACGCTCAGCCCGGGCAGCTCCAGGCGCGTCGGCGCCATATTCTGGAATGCCAGCATGACCTGGAACAGCGGATTGCGCGCCTGCGATCGCGCCGGATCCAGCAGCTCCACCAGGCGCTCGAACGGCACGTCCGCATGCCCGAAGGCGCGTACGTCATGCTCGCGCACGCCCTTGAGCAGCTCCTCGAAGCTGAGCGCCGGATCGACATCGCTGCGCAGCACCAGCGTATTGACGAACATGCCGATCAGATCGTCGAGTTCGGCCGCACCGCGCCCCGCCACCGGCGTGCCGATGGCGATATCCCGGGTGCCCGACAATCGCGCCAGCAGCACCGCCAGCGCCGCGTGCACCACCATGAACAGCGTGGTGTTCCGGGATTCGGCCAAGCGCCGCGCCCCGGCGTACACCTCATCGCTGATCCGGAAACCGTATGTCCCACCCTGATACGAGGCGACCGGGGGCCGCGGCCGATCCGACGGGAGCACCAGCTCATCGGGCAGATCGTCGAGCGTCGCGCGCCAGTACGCGATCTGCTGTGCCAGCAGCGATTCCGGATCGTCCTCGCTGCCGAGCGTCTCGCGCTGCCAGACCGCGTAATCCGCGTAGTGCACATCCAGCGGCGTCCACTGCGGTTCGGCGCCGCGCGCCCGTTCGGCATAGGCGGTGACCAGATCCCGGGCCAGCGGTCCCATGGACACGCCGTCGGCGGAAATATGGTGCACGGTGGCGACCAGCACGAACTCTTCGGCGGCAATCCGCAACAGCCGCAGGCGAATCGGCGGCGCGGCGGTGACATCGAAACCGGCGCCGACGATTTCGGCCACCCGCTCCGGAATCTCCGCGGCGTCGATATCGACCAGCGGCAGTTCGGGCACCGCCCGCGCATCGGTGACCGGGAGCACCAGCTGGTACCCTTCGCCGTCCACCTCCGGGTAGATGGTCCGCAAAACCTCATGCCGCGCAACGAGATCCCGGGCGGCCGCCCGCAGGGCCTCGATATCGACCGCACCGCTCAATCGCACCGCCAGCGGAATATTGTCCACCGCGCTGTCGGGATCGAACCGGTTCAGGAACCACATGCGCTGCTGCGCGAACGACAGCGGCACCCGCTCCGGGCGCGGCAGCGAACCCAGCGCCGGTCCTGCGGCCGGGGCGGTCTCGCCGTCGAGCCGCTGTGCCAGCGCGGACACCGTCGAAGCCTCGAACAGCACGTGCACCGGCACCCGTACATCGAGCGCGGTGCCGATTCGAGCCGCCGCCTGCGCGGCCAGCAGCGAGTTGCCGCCGAGCTCGAAGAAGTCGTCGTCCGCGCCCACCCGCGCGTCCGGGTTATCCGGGATCAGCAAGGTCGCGAAGACCTCGGCGACAGCCGCTTCGGTGGCCGTGGCGGGCGCGCGGAACTCCCGGGCGGCGAATACCGGCTCCGGCAGGGCATTGCGGTCCAGCTTGCCCACCGGCGTCAGCGGAATCTCGTCCAGCAGCACGATGGCGGAGGGCACCATGTACGCGGGCAATGACTCCCCGACGAATACCGCGAGCTCATCGGCGTCGAGCGTGGTGCCCGGCCGTGGCAATACGTACGAGACCAGCGCCACCGCACCCGAGGGCAGCGTCTTGCCCAGCGTCGCGGCGTAATCCACATCCGCGTGCGCGGTGAGCGCGTTGTCGATCTCGCCCAGCTCGATGCGCAGACCGCGAATCTTCACCTGGAAATCGGAGCGGCCCAGGTATTCGATGACGCCGGATTCGGTCCGCTTCACCAGGTCGCCGGTGCGGTACAGCCGCGCCCCCGGCACCCCGGTCGCCTCGCCGAACGGGCTGGCCACGAATCGTTCCGCCGTCAACCCCGGTCGACGGTTGTACCCCTGCGCCAGCGCCGGACCCGACAGATACAGCTCGCCGACGACACCGTCCGGCACCGGCCGCAGCCGCGCGTCCAGCACGAAAGCGCCCACACCGGGCACGGCCGACCCGATGGTCACCGCCTCCCCGGGCAGCAACGGCGCACTGCTGGTGGCCAGGATCGTCGCCTCGGTCGGCCCGTAGCCGTTGTAGAACGCCCGCTGCTCGGTGGCCCAGCGGCTCACCAGTTCCGGCCCGAACTTGTCGCCCGCCACCACGACGGTCGTAAGTTCGCTCAGCCCAGTCGAATCCACCGATTCCAGCGCACCGGGGGTGATCAGTACGTGCGAAACCCGTTCGCGCCCCAGCAGTTCCGCGAGCTCGATACCGCCGAATACCCCGGCGGGCGCGATCACCAGCGTGGCGCCGGCGGTGAAGGCCAGCATCAACTCCAGTACCGACACATCGAAACTCGGCGAACAGACATGCAGCACTCGCGAATCCGCGGTGACGTCGTAGTGCTCGCGTTCGGCGGCGACCAATCCGGCCAAGCCGGTGTGCGTGACCACCACGCCCTTGGGCTTACCGGTGGAACCCGACGTATAGATGACATAGGCCGGATGCTGCTCGGTGAGCGCGCGCACCCGGTCCGCGTAGGAGATCGGGTGCGAAGGCTGCGAAGCGATGCGCTCCGCGCGCACCGGATCATCGAGCTCGATCCAGTAGGTGGCGGTGCCCAGCGATCCCCGATGCTCCCGGGTGGTCAGTCCGAGTACCGCACTCGAATCGGTGAGCAGATGTTCGATCCGGTCCGGCGGATAGGCCGGATCGACCGGTACATAGGCCGCGCCGGTCTTGGCGATGGCCCACACCGCGAGCACGGATTCGATCGATCGGGTGATGCCGATGGCGACCATATCGCCGGGTCCGACACCGCGGCCGATCAGTTCCCGCGCCAGCTGGGACGACTGCGCGTCCAGGTCGCGATAGCTGATCTCGCGCTGGTCAGCGGGCTGACCGGTCGGGTTGTACCGGATGGCGATGGTATCGGCCGCGGATTCGACCGCGGCGGTGAGAAGCTGCCCGAAGAGAGGGCTGCCGGACCGACGCCGACGAGAACCGCGAGCTGTACGGCGGGCAGTATCCATTCGAGTGCATTCACCTCTCGGGTCAAACGGTCCCCACGCCGAAGACCTTCGGCCGACCCAAGTCGACGACGGCGGCGCCCGGGTAGGCGGACTGAGCAATCATATCGGGCTCACGGAGCCGCGATCACGGCCTCGAGCTCAGTGACTATCGGTACCCAAGCGGGAGCGTTGCAACCATGTGACCTGAGCCACAGCCATTCACAGCCACCCTCTGCGGGTGGCCTGCACGCCCGCCTGGAACCGGGTGCTGGCCCCGAGCCGCTCCAGCAGACTCGCGGTGCGCCGCACCACGGTTCGCCGCGACAGGCCCAGCCGTCGCGCGATGGTGTCATCGGTCGCGCCCATACTCATCAGGGTCAGAATGGCGCGATCCCGCTCATCGAGGGATTCCGAGGGATTCACCGAGATGGGCGTGGCCATGGACCACAGCGAGTCGAACGTCTTGACCAGCAGATCCAAGGTCGGTGACGGTCCGACCCGCACGCCCATCGGATCCCCGCGCCGCTCGTCGGTGTGCAGTACCAATACCGCCCGGCGGTCATCGGCCAGGATCAGCTTCATCGGCGGATCGGGCAGCGTACGAGCCTGCGCGCCGACCGCATTGGTCGCCAGCACATGCCGGAGGCGCTCGGCGTCCTGGTAGATCGTCTCCTGATACAGCGTCCGATAGTCGATGCCCGCCGTGATCCGAGCCGACTTCAGTTCGAACAGCCGCTCCTCGGTCTCCACATCGGACAGGAACGGTCCGCGCTCCACAACCTTCACAACCGAATGCGCCGTATGCTGCAGATCCTCGAAATCGGCCAGCAGCTGCCGCCGTTCGTAGACCGCGACCACAGCGCCGTCGGCATCGGTGGTGCGCCGCACCGAACGGAAGGTCTCACCCAGCCGGGCCGCGGCCGACTGCATGCGCAACATATCGCCGCTGCGTCGTCGAGTCTCGGCCTCGGACAAGGCTTCCGGGGCATGCGCGTCCCAGCGGACGGTGCCATTGTTCTCGGTCAGCCGCACCGCTGCCTCGAGATGGCACAGCGCTTCCAGCGCCGCCTCGGCTATGCGCGGCGGGCAGCCCAGTCGCTCGGCCACCTCGAACGCGGTCGAGCGCGGATGCTGTACGAGCACCGCGTAGGCGCGGCCGTGCAACGAGGCAGGGTCGAATAGGTCATCGAGTGTCGTCACCGCGCCCACCGGCATGCGCCGGTCCGGGAAGCGCCCGTTCGCGTGGGCCGGTGAACGCTCTACTGGTCCGGGCCCCACTGCTGCTGCATGATTACGCCCTTGCTGGCCAGCCATGGGAGAGGATCCGTCTTCGTTCCGTTGGCGTCCCAGATCTCGAGGTGCAGATGAGGTCCGGTGGAATTGCCGCGATTTCCGACGGTGGCGATGACATCGCCGGTGTTGACGCGCTGTCCGGCCGATACGTACATGTCATTGACGTGCCCGTAGACCGCGGTGGTGCCGTCGTCCTGCAGAACGCGCACCCAGAGACCGAAACCGGAAGCCGGACCGGCCTCCACCACCGTGCCACCCATGACCGAGTGGATCGGGGTGCCGATGGCATCGGCGAAGTCGATCCCGTAATGCATTGCGCCCCAGCGCGAACCGAAGCCGGAGCTGATCACGCCCACATCGACCGGCCGCACCGCGGGGGCGGGAGCCAGCTTCTGCTGCAGATCCTTCAACGTGGCTTCGGCCTGCGCCAAGGGGTTCGCGATCTCCGGCGGCAGATTCTGCAATCCGAAGGGCGCGGGCGCGGGAGCCGCGACAGGTTTTCCGCCATCCGCAACCGGTTCGGCTGTCGGAGCGGGAGCAGGCGCGGCGACATCGGCGGCCTGCTTGACCGACTGCGCCACATCGCGCAGTGCGAGGTCCTGTCCAGCCGATTTGTCCTCATGATTGGGGGCGATCGGCGCGGCGTGGGCCAGCGCGGGAACCATCTGCGTCGCGGTGCCGATCAAGGCACTCGCGGCGACCGCGGCTCCGGCGGCGACCTTCACGCGGTCAGCGGTGGAGGGTTCGGCCCGGTGCCGTTTACGTGCGACGGCGCCAGCACGACCGGCACCAGAATCACCAAGCAAGTCCATAACTGATACGGAGTTCGCGGTCTCTCTGTGGTGCGACAAAACTCGTCCTAGCGTTCGATGGTCCGGTAACGATTCGGCATCGCTGTGACAGAAACAATACTCCCCCGTGACCATTCCGCAACCTTGCGTTCGAAGATTCCAGGTGGTAGCTGCCACCGGTTGATCACGTGCGGAAATCGGGAGCGCACACTGATGGACGTGCTACTCGATGAGCTGAATACGCCGATCGTGCTGGCCCCCATGGCGGGCGGGCCGTCCACACCCGAACTGGCGGCCGCGGTCTCCGATGCGGGCGGATTGGGATTTCTGGGAGCCGGATATCTCGGCGCGGAAGATCTCGGCGGGCGAATAAAGCAGACTCGCACCCTCACCTCCGCGGCATTCGGCGTGAATCTGTTTTACCCCTCCGCACCTAGTCCCGTGACCAGTTTCGGTGACTATGTTGATCAGCTGGCGCGCGAATTCCCGGTCGGTGAAGCGAGATTCGACACCGACGGCTGGGCGGCCAAACTCGATTTGCTGATCGCGGATCCGGTGCGCGTGGTCTCGAGCACCTTCGGCTGCCCGTCGCCCGAGGAGATCGCGCGACTGCACGCGGTCGGCACCGAGGTCTGGGTGACGGTCACCTCCGTGGCCGAGGCGCGCATCGCGGTAGAAGCGGGCGCCGACGCGCTCATCGCGCAGGGCGGCGAGGCCGGCGGCCATCGCGGCAGCTTCGCCGACCGGCCCGAAGACGACACCGCGGATCCGCTGGGCCTGCTCGCGCTGCTGCAACTCCTGACCGCCGCCGTGGAGCTGCCGGTGATCGCCACCGGCAGCATCACCACCGGCGCGGCCCTGGCGGCGGTATTGACCGCCGGAGCCGCGGCCGCGCAGATCGGCACCGCCTTCCTGCGCTGCCCCGAAGCGGGTACCGCGCCACTGATTCGCGATGCCATCACCCTGGACACCCCCACCATGCTCACCCGCGCCTTCACCGGCCGCCGGGCGCGTGGGCTGCGCAACAAGTTCATGCTCGACCATCAGCAGGCCCCCGCCGCCTACCCCGAAATCCATTACGCCACCGGTCCTTTGCGAGCCGCCGCGCGCGCCTCGGGCAATGCCGACGAAGTGAATCTCTGGGCAGGTCAGGCACATTCGCTCGCGCCCGAGCTACCGGCCGGCGAGCTGGTCCGGCAGCTGTCCCGGGAAGCGAAAGAGGCTCTGAATAGGGCGGTTTCGATCCGAATCCAGGGTTATTGACAACCGTTAGCGATTAGAATCGGCTGACACCATCCGCCATCCCATGAGGAGAGCGATATGTCACTCGACGTACCCAGCGCACTACTCGAGCGCGCCGAACGCGGTGAAGTCAGCGATGACGAATTCGTGGAATGCGTCCGCAGCTCACTGCCCTACGCATATGAGGTCGTCAGCCGGGTGGCGGCCGATTTACATTCCGGCACAGAGGAATACGCGGATAATGTGATTCCGCCGCCGGACGAGGTGGCCCGGGGCCAGCTGTTGCGCGCCATGGCCTCGGACGCCATCCGAGGCGGACTGGAACGGCATTTCGGGATCAAGCTCGCCTTCCAGAACTGTCACCGCGTCGCGGCATTCCCGCTCGAAGCGGTCGGCGGCGACACCTACAGCACCTTCATCTCCACCCGCGCGCAGCTGCTCAATCAGAGCCCGGAGCTCCGTAACTGCTGATCGCACAACGGTATCGGCGCGGCCGGAGCATTCCGGCCGCGCCGCTGCGCGTGCTCAGACCCGCGGCCGCCGGAACAGTTTGATCTGGCGGTACGCCGCGTAGACGCATCCGGCGAACGACCCGTCGAACCAGACGTGGGCGAATATCCCGGCTCCCCACGATCCCCAGCCCGGCGAGAACGTGATGCAGACCGCCGCGATCGTCAGCATGCCGAAGAACACGCACCCGATGGCGATCACCACCCACAACACCACCCGCCAGAACGTGATCGGCGGCCGGGCGGGATGCGGCCCGGATCCCCGCTGCGGAAACTGCTGCAACGTGGGCGAATAGGCCTGAGCGGCGGGCGGATAACTCGCCGCGGCGGGCGGATAGCTGTGCGCGGCGGGCGGAAAACTCGGCGTTGCGGGCGAAAAGCTCTGCGCCGCAGGCGGATAACTCGCTGCGGCAGGCTCATAGCGCTGCGCACCCGGCGGATAGCTGTTGGCGGCCATCGGCGGGTAGCCGGGCGCCACCGAAAGCCTGGCCTGGGCCGCCGCGTAGCCAGGAGCCGCGACCTGGCCGCCCTGCGCCGCCGGGGCGTAACTCCGCGCGGCCGGTGGATAACTCGGCATCGGCTGCGGCTGCCCCTGCGCCGCGGGACCATAGTTGGGCGGCACCGGCATCGGGCCGCGCACCGGTATGGGTTCGGACACATGCACCGGGGCCGGTGCGTCGAGCGCCGTCCGCGCGGCGGCGGCCAGTTCACCCGCGCTGTCGTAGCGCTGCTCCGGGGTCTTCGCCAAACCGCGCGCGATCACGCGATCCAATGCCGCGGGCACACCGGGCGCGAGCGCACTGGCGCGCGGCGGCGGGGCGGTCATATGGGCGAGCATCTGCTGCGCCGCGTCCTTGTCGCCGAACGGCCTTTTGCCCGTGAGACATTCGAACAGCAGGCAAGCCAGCGAGTAGACGTCGGAGCGAATGTCATCCACCCCGGAGAACCGTTCCGGAGCCATATAGGCCCAGGTGCCCACGGTGACGCCGGTGGATGTCAGCGCCGTCGACCCCGCGCCGCGGGCCAGCCCGAAATCGATCAGATAGGCGAAGCCGCTGGGCAGCACAACGACATTCGACGGTTTCACATCACGGTGGATCAGCCCCGCGTCATGCGCCATATCCAGTGCCGACGCGATCTGCTCCACCATGTCGACGGCGGCGGCGGGTGCGTAAGCCCCCCGGTGTTTGAGCACATCGTCGAGGTCGGTCCCGTCGATCAACTCCATATCGATGAACAGTCGCCCGTCGAGTTCACCGAAGTTGTGGATGGGCACGATATGCGGTCCGCGCAGTCGCGCCGCCAGTTGCGCTTCCCGCTCGAACCGCCGCCGATAGTCCATATCGGTGGCCAGGTCCGCGGGCAGCACCTTCAGTGCCACATCACGGCCCATCCGGGTGTCCTGAGCCAGCCACACCTGCCCCATACCGCCCTGCCCGAGCAACATGATGAGCCGGTAGTGACCGAGCGTCCCGTCCCCCAACAACTGTCGTCCTTTCAAATCACCCATATCGGGCAGGCGCTCAGCATACGACCTCGGGTGACGTATCTCCCGCGCTCTTGACCGCCACTCCCCGTGTGCGTAATTCTGCTGCCGGAGACCACAATCTGCATAGAGGAGCACCCGTGCCGAGCAACGACCCAGCCGACACCTTCGACCTCTGGGATCGAGACGGTGACGGCCAGATCTCCGCCGACGACATCCTCGCGGGAATCACCGCCCTCGGCCTGGAAATCGACGAAGCAGCCGTCCACCGCCTGGTAGCCGCCGCCGATACGGACGGCGACTGGCTCATCTCCCGCGCCGAATTCGACGCCGCCCGCTTGGGCCGCGACCCCGAAATCACCGACGCCGACGCCGCTTTCGACACCTTCGACGTCAACCGAAACCAACTCATCGAGGTAGAAGAACTGGAGTCCCTCCTGCGCACCTGCCCCGACCTCTCCCCCGACTCCGCCGAATCCCTCCTGGCAGCAGCCGACACCGACGGCGACGGCCACCTCTCCCGAGCCGAATTCACCGCTCTCCTCGCCAAACTGGCTCGCTGACGACGGGCTATCGGAGACAAGAACCTCAAAGACAAAAACCCAAGAGACAAAGACGCCAGGACGAGAAGAGATAAAGACCCAAAGACAGGAAGAGACAAAACCCTCGAAACACCCTGGCGACACACACCTTTGGCCTCGGGCAATCCGTCGATGACGTGCGGGCTTGTTTGTCTTTGGTGTGGTAGTTCCGAAGGTAACCACAACCGTCCAGCCGAGCTGGAAGGTGAGAGGGACTCCGGAGGGTGGGGGTAAAGCCGGGTACGGCAGGCGAGGTTCCCGCTCCGAAAGTTCGTGGCATTCTGCTGAACCCCGCTGGAAAGCGAGGTTCGGGCAGGGGTCTGCTACGAAGGCCCCGGGACCCATGGCGGTGCCCCCGACGGCGATCCCTGTTTCAGGGTCGCGTTGCGTCGGTTCAACCACTGCTTGCGGCGATCAGCCGCGCATCGATCACGTTCCTGGATCCTGGCCAGGGATGCGGCCATCAACTCACCGGGGTGGTGTCGGTGATTGACCCGGGGTGTCCCGGTCGGGTCGATGTGCGAGGGCGCTATCCATCCGGTGCGTCCCGGGTAGTCGGTTTCGGGTCCCATGACCACCGTTTTCCAACCACCCGGGCCGTCATGGACCAGGGCATGGCAGGAATCGCACGCCAGGGTGAGGTTCTCGATATCGGTGGGTCCGCCCTTGGCCCACTCGACGATGTGGTGCACGGCGGCCATGGTGGCGGGTGCGTCGCATTCCGGTCGGGTGCAGCCTTTTTCGGCGGCGGTCAACGCCAGGCGTTGGGCTTTGGTAGCGAGGCGGTGGGCTTTGGTGCCGACACGCTTGCCGCTCAAATGCAGGGGCATACCGTTCGGGTCGAAGATCGCCAGGTACGGAATCGACTTCGACGCCAACTTGAGTGCTTCGGGGACCGACACGGTGCCGCCTGATGCGGTGGTGACAACTCCTGCGGCGCGCTCGACTTCACCGATGCTCATGGTGATCACGGTCGAGACCGGCAGGCCACGGTGCGAACCGAGGTTGGTGGTACCGATCTCCGGGCGCAGGAATCCCAACAGCGCGTCGTGGGTACGTTGCGCGGCCGAACGAGTGTCACGCTTAGCTGCGGCTTCCACGACCTCGCGATGAATGGATTCGTCTGCGGTCCACGGGCTTTCCGGGTCATCAGGGTTGCACATGCCGGGCCGGGCGAGTTTGGCCAGCACCGGATCCAGCACCGCGCGCAGGGTCGGGGTCAATTCACCCGAGACCGTGGACATCCCATCCGCACGCTGGCGTCCGATGGTGATCCCACGCATCCGCTGCCGGTCAGCGTCCTTGGCCAACTGCCCGTCCGGGTCCACACGCATCATGATTTCTTCCCCGAGACGAGGCAGGGCGTCGGGGAATCCGTTGCGCGCGTAATCGGTCAGGATCTCCTCGGCGACTTCCTTTTTGCCCATGTCGAGCTCGCTGGGCAACCGGTTCATGATCGCCATGATCTGACGCGCGTGATCCCCGGAAATCGCTCCTTCACGCTGGGCTTCGGCAACATACGCCAACGGCGCTTCCAGAATTCCGGTGGTGAACGTTTGCACCGCGAGCTTGTCTGCCGCCCGCACCCGAGACACCGCATCAGCATTGGACAAATGCAGAGTCTGCCGCAGAAACGCCGCAGGAGTGGGGCTCCCATACCGCCCCGGCAAACTCCGAGTACTGACCTCGCTGGTGAACCGATGCTTGACCGCTTCGAGCTTGCGCACACTGGCCTCGACCTCACGCATCACCGCAATGAACTCATCATCGCTATGCGGATCAAGACTCGACCCCAGGAGCCCATCCACCGCCGCCGCCAGCGCGATTGCGCTGGCAGCCAGTTCGGTGTTTCCCCCCGGATTCATAGCTTTATTCTACCGTAATACAACACCCAAGAATAGCCGAATTACATTGTGATGCAATCCTTTTCAGAAGCATAAGCCTTTAATTCTCATGCTTCAAGGAGCTTTCGCTTCAATACCTTCCCCGTCGGGTTACGCGGAAGCTCCTCCAGGAAGACAACTTCCCGGGGCACCTTGTATCGCGCCAGATTCGTCTTCACGAACTCTCGCACGTCTTCCTCCGTAAACCGTTGCCCCGCATGCACAACCACGAACGCCTTCAACCGCGCACCGTACTGCTCATCGGGAACACCGAGCACCGCGACCTCCCGCACCGAGGCGTGCGTGTACAGCAATTCCTCGACCTCGGCGGGGAATACGTTCTCCCCACCGGAGACGATCATGTCGTCATCCCGTCCATCGATGAAAAGTCTTCCGGCACTGTCGAAATGCCCCACATCGCCGGAAGACATGAGGCCGCGGATGATCTCCTTGTGCCCGCCGCCGGTGTAGCCCTCGAACTGCGCGAAATTGCCGACGAAGATGCGGCCGGTCTTTCCGGTGGGCAACCGTTTGCCCGCGTCATCGAGGATCTCGACCCGGGCGCCGAGGACCGGGCTCCCGACACATCCGGGCTCGATCGCCAGATCGTCCGGGGTGGCGATGGTCGCGTACGCGACTTCGGTTGAGCCGTAAAGGTTGTACACCACCGGACCGAAGGTGGCCGTCACCTCGCGGCACAGTTGCGCGCCCAATTGCGACCCCGCTACGAAGATAATGCGCAGCGCCGACAGGTCGCGGCCGGTGACGCCCTTGCCGCCGAGGTCGATCATGCGTGCCAGCATCACCGGTACCGCGATCACCGTGGTGGCTTTGTTCCGCGCGATGCTGTCGATCGCGGCCTGCGGATCGAATTTGCGGCGCACGACGAGCGTGGATCCGAAGCCGAGAGTCAGCATGCCGCAGGCGAATCCGAGCGTATGGAACATCGGCGCGCAGCATTCGGTGACCTCGCCCGCCCGGAAAGGCACCTTGGAGAGCAGCCCACCCAGTAGCGCAAGGGATTTCGGCTCCTGCCGGGGCGCGCCCTTCGGGGTGCCGGTGGTGCCGCTGGTCAGTAGGACGATCTTGGGTTCGACCCCCGGCGACGGCGGCGCGGCGGGAGAACCGTTGGCGATCAGCGCTTCCAGGCTGTTCTCATTCGGCTCGTCCGTCCACGCCAGATAACTGCCCCGCAATGGTGCGACCTCATCGAGCATGTGCGCGTATTCCGCGTCGTACACCAGCAGATCGGTGCCTTCGCGGGATGCCACATCCCGAATCTGCGGCCCGGCGAAATCGGTATTGAGCAGAATGATGCGCGCACCGCATTTGGCCGCGGCGAAGACGGCATCCACCAGTCCGCGATGATTGCGCGCCAGAATCGCCACGCCCTCACGGGGTTTCAGTCCGCGCGCCTGCCAGGCATTGGCGAGCCGGTTGGAGCGGTCCTCCAATTCGGCGAAGGTGAGCGAACCAAGTTCATCGATCAGCGCGGTGCGCCCGCCATAGCGCGCGGCCGACAAGCGCAGCCCGGCGGCGATGGTTCCGTAGCGCAGCATGGCGGTGGCCGCGGACAGCAGCACCGTCGGCGATTCGATGCGCGCCAGCCCCGCATCCAGGAACAGCCGCGCGGATTCGAGCTCGAGATAAGCCCGCTCCCCCACCGACCGAATCACTCCGAGCGTCATGCGCACCCCATCCTCGCGTCCCACCCCACTGTGGGCATCTGCCCTCAAACTAACCGCGCACCCGCCCCACCGCCAGAGCCCGCGCAACCTCGCACCCCGGCACGCCGAACCGGCTCGGTGTGCCGCACCCACGCCGAGGCCCGCATCCTCCCGATACCGAGTGGATGCGGGCCCGGTCGAACACTCAGGACAGCGTGGTGACCGTCAGCGCGCCATCCGCGTACTGCGCACGCAGCCGCTTCTTGTCGAATTTGCCGACGGAGGTCTTGGGCACCTCGTCGATGAACGTCCAGTGCTCGGGCAGCTGCCACTTGGCGAACTTGTCGGACAGGAAGTCGCGCAGCTCTTCGGGTTTGGCTTCCGACCCGGCCGCCAGCACGACCGCGACCAGCGGCCGCTCATCCCACTTCTCATCCGGGATGCCGATGACCGCGGCCTCGGCGACCGCCGGATGACCCACGACGGCGTTCTCCAGATCGACCGAGGAGATCCACTCGCCACCGGACTTGATGACGTCCTTGGACCGATCCACCAGCGTCAGATAGCCATTGGGGCTGATCTTGCCGACATCACCGGTGCGCAGCCAGCCGTCGTCGAACTTGTCGGGATCGACCACCGCGCCGCTCGGCGAATAGTACGAGCCGGTGATCCACGGGCCCTTCACTTCCAGCTCACCAAGGGCGACACCGTCATTCGGCACCACCGCGCCGTCATCGCCGACCAGGCGCGCCTGCACGCCCGCGGGGAAACGGCCCTGGGTGTAGCGGTAGGCCCATTCCTCATCGCCTTCGGCGGTCGCGGGCGGATGCGCCACGGAACCGAGCGGGGAGGTTTCGGTCATGCCCCAGGCGTGCAGGAGTTTGACGCCGTGCCGCTCCTGGAAGGCACGCATCATGGAGGGCGGTACGGCCGCGCCACCGACGACGC
The DNA here is from genome assembly GCF_042885355.1 of Nocardia sp. NPDC058058. Taxonomy (NCBI): domain Bacteria; kingdom Bacillati; phylum Actinomycetota; class Actinomycetes; order Mycobacteriales; family Nocardiaceae; genus Nocardia; species Nocardia sp. NPDC058058. Next base: position 573,293 of record NZ_JBHVSA010000002.1, read on the forward strand.
AGGTGCGGAGGTGGGAGATGTCCTGGGGTGCGGCCTGCAAACCCGCCAGCACACCACCCCAGATGGTCGGCACCGCAGCAGCGAAGGTCGGCTTCAGCGCGGCCATCATCTCCAACAGCGGACCCGGTTGCAGGAAACGGTCCGGCATCAACAGGTTCGCGCCCGACATCATCGCCGCGTACGGCAAACCCCACGCGTTGGCATGGAACAACGGCACGATCGCCAGCACGGTGTCGGCTTCGCTGAAACCCATACCGTTGGGGGCGCACACCTGCATCGCGTGCAGGAAGTTCGAGCGATGCGAGTACACCACGCCCTTGGGGTCACCGGTGGTGCCCGAGGTGTAGCACATACCCGCGGCCGACCGCTCGTCCACGACCGGATAGTCGAAGGTATCAGGTTGCGCGGCAAGCAATTCCGCGTACGAATGCACCTGCACACCCTCGGGCGCGGTCAACGTCGACGCGTCACCGTTGGCCACGATCACATGCCGCACCGTCTTCAGGTTCGGCAGGTACTGCGCGAACATCGGCACCAGCGTGCCATCGACGATCACCACCTGATCCTCGGCATGATTGGCCACATACACCAACTGCTCCGGGAACAAGCGAATGTTCAATGCGTGCAGCACCGCACCCATCGCGGGCACCGCCACATACACGACCATGTGCTCGTTGTTGTTCCACATGAAGGTCCCGACCCGATCACCCTCACCGATGCCCAGGTCACGCAAGGCATTGGCAAGGCGGGCCGCGTCCGCGCCGATCTCGGCGAAACTCTGGGTACGGACACCATCACCGGTCCAGGTCGAAATCGTGCTCTCACCCTGGAAGGTCGACGCGTACTTCAGCAGTGTCGCCAGCGACAGCTGCTCGTCCTGCATTGTGCTCAACATTTCCCAACCGCTCCCTACATATCCCTACTGGAGAGTGAACTGAGTCACTGCCCCGGAGGATAGCTGAAATCGGACATCAGGGGTTCGGGGCTGGGCATTTAACAGCTGCGGGCGGCGGACCCCACCTCCGCCGCCCGCAGCCAGCGCCGACCTGCCACCGCCTACACGATGACCTGCCGGCCTCGAAGTCCCGGCCAGGAGCAAGCTTGCAACGACGCCCCCTGCGGCGCCGCAGAATAGCCAATCACTAACCAGGACAAGCAAATTGGAGCAAGATTCTCCGTGAATATAGGTAGTGGAGCGGTGGGCTGTCCAGTCGGCGACAGCGTCGCAGGTCAGACGGTGCTCACCGTCCCAGAAAGATTCCGGTGAGCCGGGAAGATCCCCGCGCGGGCAAACATCGCGGTGCGAACCACCGCCGAAATGGCCGAAAATATAGATTCGATGACCGTGGATGTCTGCGTGACCAGCGCCGATAGCCTTACTGTCGAATCATGAATCGTGAGCCGTCCATCCTGATCATCGGCGCCGGGTTCGCCGGGCTCGGCATGGCGCTGGAGCTGCAGCGCCACGGCCTGACCAACTTCACCATTCTGGAGAAGGCCGCCGATCTGGGCGGCGTCTGGCGGGAGAACACCTATCCCGGAGCGGCCTGCGATGTGCCCTCACCGCTGTACTCGTGGTCGTTCGAGCCGAAATCCGATTGGCCGCGCCGATTCTCGCATCAGGCCGATATTCACGAGTACATGCGCACGGTCGCCGAGAAGCACGGCCTGCCCGCGAAAATCGAGTTCGGGGTCGAGGTCGTCGAGGCGGAATTCGATGAGCAGTCCGGCATTTGGCGTGTGCGCACCTCCGACGGCGTCACCCATATCGCGGACATTCTGATTCCGGCGGTGGGGCAGCTCTCCCGCCCGGCCATGCCGAATCTGCCCGGCATCGACAGTTTCACCGGTGCGGCTTTCCATTCCGCGCAATGGGATCATTCGGTCGATCTGACCGGCAAACGCGTGGCATGCATCGGCACGGGAGCCAGTGCCATTCAATATATTCCGGCGATCCAGCCGAAAGTCGCGCAGCTGACCCTGTTCCAGCGCTCGGCCGCCTGGGTGCTGCCCAAGTTCGACACCGAGTACACCGCGCTGCATCACACCCTGTTCAAGCATGTGCCCGGTACGCGCGCGGCGGAGCGGTTCGCGATCTGGGCGCTGTTCGAGGTACTCGCGTTGGCGCTCACCGATATTCCCGCCATGAAGACGCCGGTGATCGCGCTCGCGGATCGGCACCGGGAGAAGCAGGTGCCCGATCCGGCCTTGCGCGCCAAGCTGACTCCCGATTACGCGGCGGGCTGTAAGCGCGGACTGTTCTCGAACGAGTACATGCCCGCGCTGGGACAGCCCAATGTGCACGTGGAGACCACGGCCATCGAGGCCGTCACCCCCACCGGCATCCGCACCGCCGACGGGGTCGAGCATCCGGTGGATGTGATCGTGTACGGCACCGGGTTCAAGGGCACGGAATTCCTTGCGCCCATGCATATTTACGGGTTGAACGGACGCAAGCTGGCCGATGAGTGGTCGGCGGAGGGTGCGCGGGCATACCTCGGGATGTCGGTGCCGGGCTTCCCGAATCTGTTCATGATGTACGGGCCGAATACCAATGTCGGCTCGGGGTCGATCATCTACATGCTGGAGTCGCAGGCCCGGTACATCCGGCAGGTGGCGGAGTATCTGGCCGCGAAGCCCGGCCGGTTCCTGGCGGCCAAGCCCGAGGTCGAACAGTCCTGGGACGACTGGTTGCAGCGGCGTTTGAAGGACACGCCCTGGAACTTCTGCTCCAGCTGGTACCGCAACGCCTCGGGGCGGATCACCAATAACTGGCCCGGGGCCACGGTGCTCTTCCGCTGGAAGACAAGCACTTTCAAGCCGTCCGATTATGACGAGGAGCGCGCCCCGGGACGCTGAGATTCACACCCTTGACTCACCCTCCGAACTGTCTGAGACTGTTACTGCCATCACCTCGAATTGTCTGAGACGCAGACAATGAGATCGGCAGACCGTTCGGAGGGTCTCAATGACGCTGCACTCTTCGCCCCCGGCCCACTCGACCGCCGCCATCCCCGTCGAAACCCTGCCCGAACGCACCGCCCGCTGGGCCCGCGAATGCGCCGAATGGGCCAAGGTCCCCTTCCTGCCGGCGGGCACCCGGGTCGGCCGGGTCTACGACGTGGTCGGCCCGCGCAATCTCTTCGGCGAGGATTCGCTGTTCATCAATCTCGGCTACTGGCACAACAATCCGGCCAGCCTGGACGAGGCCAGCCGCGAGCTGGCCCGGCTGGTCGCGCGCGAGGCCGAACTCGGCGCCGACGATATCCAGCTCGATATCGGATTCGGCTACGGCGATCAGGATTTCCTGTGGGCGCGCGAATTCGGCCCGCAGCAGATCATCGGCATGAATATCGCCACCGAACAGATCGAGATCGCCACCCGCCGCGCCGCCGAACTCGGCCTGAGCGATCAGATCAGCTTCGAATACGGCTCGGCCGTGAACCTGCCGCGCCACGACGAATCCTGCACCAAGGTGACCGCGCTCGAATCGGCCTTCCACTTCCCGTCCTACCCCCGCTTCTTCGCCGAGGCGTTCCGAGTGCTGCGGCCGGGCGGCAAACTCGTCACCGCGGACATCGTCCTGCGAAATGATCTGCGCCGCTATAAGAAATCAATGCTCGCCGCCGGTTTCGACAATGTCCGCGTCTATTCGATCCGCGCCGACGTCTACCCACCCCTGGCCCGCTACCTCGCCAAACGCCTGCGCGATCCGGACATGCGCCGCGTGAATCCGGTCCTGCGCGCCACCTTCAGCGCCCCGGGCCTGCTGGCCTGGGGCCCCTGGGCCGACTACATCATCGCCGTCGGCGACAAGAGATAGCGCCCAAAACCATCCACACCGATATGAATGCACCCTCCCGGCCCCCAACCAGGTAGACTCCCCGATGTTCGGGTCGGCCACGGCCACCGGTTCAGCCTTCGTAGCTCAGGGGATAGAGCAACCCTCTCCTAAAGGGTAGGTCGCAGGTTCGATTCCTGCCGAGGGCACCTTCACGTCGCCCATCTCCCTCTTTTCACTTCTTTCGGGCACATTTGTGCTGCTCATATACCGTTCCGACACTGACCGCTACATAGTGTCGCGGTCACCCTTGCCTGCTCGGCATCCAGCGGGGTACCGTCGTGCCATGACGTGATCGCGACACCATGTCACGGTCAACGGTCAATCGATCAGGAGTGGCAGGGATGGAAACCACAGCGCATATCGCGACGGCCCGAGACGACGAGCACTACATCGAGACGCTGGCGACACTGTCGTACGGATCGGTGCACAAGCGGTTCGACCCCTATGTGGATATCGCTTGGGATGACCCGGATTTCGCGGTGCGGGCGGATGACGAGCGGTGGATTCTGCCGCCTTCGGATCCGTTCGGGGCGCATCCCTGGTATCGCGCGCTGCCGAAGGAGCGGCAGATCTTCATCGGGATGTGGCGGCAGGCCAATGTGGCGAAGGTGGGCCTGCAATTCGAGAACATCCTGATTCGCGGGCTCATGCAGTACGTGTTCCAGCTGCCCAATGGCTCGCCCGAATTCCGTTACTGCACACATGAATCCATCGAAGAGTGCAACCACACCATGATGTTCCAGGAGGTGGTGAACCGGATCGGGATGGATGTCGGCGGGATGCGGACCTGGGTGAAGTACGTCGGGCCGCTGGTGCCGTTCCTGGCCGGAATCTTCCCGGAGTGGTTCTTCGTCATGGTGCTGGCGGGCGAGGAGCCGATCGATCACGCGCAGAAGACACTGCTGCGGGCGGGCGCGGAGGCGCATCCCATGATCGAGCGGGTGATGTCGATCCATGTGGCCGAGGAGGCCCGGCACATCAGCTTCGCGCACAACTATCTGGAGAACGCGGTGCCGCGCATGGGCCGGTTCAAGAAGTTCGTGCTGTCCCTGGTTTTCGCGCCGACCATGCGAATCATCTGCGATCTCATCGCGGTGCCGACCCGAAAGTTCCGGCGGGACTGCGATGTTCCGCGCGAAGTGGTGAACGAGGTCTTCTGGAACAGCCCCGAATCGCGAAAGGTGTTGCGCGACTTCTTCGCCGATGTGCGCATGCTCGCCTACGAGCTGGATCTGATGAATCCGATCGCGCGCGTGCTGTGGAAGATCAGCCGCATCGACGGCCCGGCCTCGCGCTACCGCAGCGAGCCCGCCCGCACGGCGCACTGAGCCACCGTGCCACATATCGTCACGCAGTCGTGCTGCAATGACGCCTCGTGCGTGTACGCCTGCCCGGTCAACTGCATTCACCCGACGCCGGACGAACCGGATTTCGGCCGGGCAGAGATGCTCTACATCGATCCGGCCGCCTGCGTGGACTGCGGGGCGTGCGCGGCCGCCTGCCCGGTCGACGCGATCGTCCCGCACACCAAACTCACCGCGGGACATCAGGTTTTCGTGCGATTGAACGCGGACTTCTACGCCGGTCCGCGCCCGCGACCGCCGATGGCCCCGGTGCCGGCCATCCCCCGATTGCGACCGGCGCGCACCCCGCTGCGGGTCGCGATCGTGGGCTCCGGACCCGCCGCCATGTACGCCGCCGACGAACTGCTGCGGCATCCCGGAATTCGCGTCAACGTCTTCGAACGACTGTCGCGACCGCACGGCCTGGCCCGGTTCGGCGTCGCACCCGATCACACCGCCACCCGCCAGGTCACCGAGGTGTTCGACACCATCGCGCGGCAGGAAGGATTCGCCTACCACTTCGGTGTCGAGGCGGGCCGCGATATCAGCCATGCCGAACTGCTCGAGCATCACCACGCGGTGATCTACGCGGTCGGCGCGGCCACCGACCGCACCCTGGGCATTCCCGGCGAGGACCTGCCCGGCAGCGCCTCCGCGACCGAGCTGGTGGCCTGGTACAACGGGCATCCGGAGTATGCCGGGCGCGAGTTCGACCTGAGCCACGAGCGGGCCGTCGTGATCGGCAATGGCAATGTGGCGCTGGACGTGGCCCGCGTTCTCACCACCGATCCGGACCGGCTGGCCACCACCTCGATAGCTCCCTACGCGCTGGAGGCACTGCGGCACAGCAGGATTCGCGAAGTCATGGTGATCGGCCGCCGGGGTGTGGCGCAGGCCGCGTACACGATGCCCGAACTCACCGGGCTGGCACGGCATCCCGATGCCCGATTGCATACGCTCGCAGCGGAAGTCGCGGTGAGCGGGCACGCGAACGAACTGACCGGACCGCTGCCCGCACCGCACGAGTGGGCGAAGATCGAACTCGCGCGGGCGCAGGCCGCAGCGGTGCGAGAGGATGGTGAGCGCCGCGTCATCCTGCGGTATCTGCGCACTCCGCTCGAACTGCTGGGCCCGGATCGCGTGCGGGGAATCGTCCTGGCCCGCAACGAGATAGTCCACACCGACGGCGTAGCCCACGCCGTCATGACCGGCGATCGGGAAACCCTCGAGGTCGGGCTGGTGCTGCGCTCGGTCGGCTATCGCGGCACCCCGGTGCGCGATCTGCCGTTCGACGCGGCCTCCGCCACCGTTCCACATCGCGGCGGACGCGTATTCGATTCGGCCACCGGAGAATTCGTGCCCGGAGCCTATGTCGCGGGCTGGATCAAGCGGGGGCCCAGCGGATTCCTGGGCACCAATAAATCCTGCTCGCGCGAGACGGTCGAAACCCTGCTCGCCGACGCCGAGCGCAATCCGGCCCGATTCCCGGTGCGCGATGACACCGCCCTGCACGAGCTGCTCAGCGCTCGGATCACCGACTATCGCCCGCCCGCTATCGCAAAGCCCCTGTGGCGCAAGGCCCTGCGCCTGACGCCCGCCACCGTCTGATATCGAAGAAGAGAGCTACCCAAGTGACAAGCCCCTATCGTTCCCGCTGGCTCGACGATGATCTCGACGCCCTGCGCGAACTGGCGCGTTCCTTCTGCGAGAAGGAGATCGCCCCGCATAAGGAGCGGTTCATCGAACAGCATCACGTGGATCGCGACCTGTGGCAGGTCGCCGGTGCGCTGGGCCTGCTGTGCATGTCCATTCCCGAGGAATACGGCGGTGGCGGCGGCACTTTCGCGCATGAGGCGGTGCTGATCGAGGAGCAGGCCCGGATCGGTGATTCGTCCTGGGGCGCGGCCCTGCACAGCGGCATCGTGGCGCACTATCTACTCTCCTACGGCACCGAGGAGCAGAAGCGGGCGTGGCTGCCGCGCATGGCATCGGGTGAGGTGGTCGGCGCGATCGCCATGACCGAACCCGGCACCGGCTCGGATCTGCAGAATGTGAAGACGCGGGCGGTGCGGGACGGCGACGAGTACATCGTCGACGGCTCCAAGACGTTCATCACCAATGGCGGTCAGGCCGATCTGATCCTGGTGGTGGCCAAGACGGGAACCGCAGGGGCGGCGGGCATTTCGCTCGTCCTGGTCGAAGGCGATCGCCCGGGCTTCCGGCGCGGCCGGGTGCTGGACAAGATCGGCCAGCGCGGTCAGGACACCTCGGAACTGTTCTTCGACGCCGTGCGGGTGCCGGTGACGAACCTGCTCGGCACGGTCGAGGGACAGGGTTTCGTCCAGCTCATGCAGCAGCTGCCGCAGGAGCGCCTGATTCTCGCGGTGGGCGCCACCGTCGCGGTGGAAACCGCTCTCGCGCAGACGCTTTCGTACACCAAGGAGCGAGAGGCGTTCGGCAAGCCGATCTTCGCGTTCCAGAACACCAAGTTCACCCTCGCCGAGGTCGCCACCGAGGCGCGCATCATGCGGGTGTTCACCGATGACTGCGTCGACCGGCACGTACGCGGTGAACTCGATATCCAGACCGTCGCGATGGCCAAGTGGTGGACCACCGAGCGCGCCATGGCCAATATCGATCGGTGCCTGCAATTGCACGGCGGCTACGGCTATATGACCGAGTACCCGATCTCCCGGCTGTGGGTGGACAACCGGGTGCAGCAGATCTACGCGGGCACCAACGAGATCATGAAGGAGATCATCGCTCGCACGCTGTGAGCGTTGTCCTCGGCCGCTAGCCGAGCGTTCGGTACCCCGGGTGCACGCCCGGGGTCAGTTCGCGTGCGGCGGCAAGTTTCCGGAGCAGCACACTGAGCTGCTCGTATTCGGCGTCGGTCAGGCCCTCGAAGAGTTCGGTCTCGTGCGCGACGGCCATCTTCGCCATGCCCGCCAGCATTTTCCCGCCCTCCGAGGTGAGGTGCAGTTCGTGATTGCGCCGGTCGGTGGCGCTGCGACGGCGTTCGATCCAGCCCCGCTGGTCCAGCGGGTCGATCAGCGCGACCACCCGGCTGGGTACCACACCCAATTCCTCGGCGAGTGAGCGCTGGCTGCGCCCCGGCTGCGCCGCGATCATCCGCAGAATCCCGACTTCCGGTGGCGTGAGCCCGATTTCGGCGATGCGCTCGGCGAAACGCTGGGCCGCGTGCGCGCCCAGCTGTGCGAGCTGGAAGCCCGCCGCCCGCATCGGGCGGTCCGGCCGCGTCTTTCCCGAACCCTCTTGCTCCGCATCGACCACGGCGTTATCGTACACATCAGATAATCGTTCACTGAACAGAACGATTCACTTCTGAGAATGGATCGCCATGGCCGTAACAGCCGAATCGCCCGTCGCCTATCCCGCGCGCAGCCTGGAACCACCGCTGGGCGTACTCGCGGCCGCCTTCGCCGGGGTCTTCGTGGCGGGGCTCGTCATCAGCACCATCCGGGCCGGTGGCAGCCCGTTTCCGTCGCCCTTCGCGGACGCGGGCGACGCGCTGGACTACTTCCGCGACCAGCGCGCGGCCGTGCGCACCGGGGCGGTGCTGCAATACGCGAGCGCGATACCGCTCACCCTGTTCGTGGCCACCATCGCGCCCCGGCTGCGGCGGCACGCGGAGGGCTTCGGTCCCGCGCTCGCCACCCTGGGTGGCGCGCTGGCGGCGGTGTTCCTGTTCAGCTCCGGCACGATCAGCTGGGTGCTGACGGTGCCGGAGGTGACCGCCGATCCGGCCACCGTGCGGGCGCTGCACACGCTGGCGTTCCTGGTCGGCGGCCCGGCGAACGTGCTGTCCACGGGGTTGCTCATCGCGGGCATCGCGATCAGCGCACTGCCCCGGAAAGCGCTCTCGCCCCTGCTGATTCGCATCGGCCTGGCGATCGCCTGCATCGCCCTGCTGACCACGGTGGCGCTGACCTTCACCGCCGCCGCCTTCCTGCTGCCCATCGCGCGATTCACCGGCATGGCCTGGCTGATCACCGCGGGATTCCGGCTCCGCCGCGCGTAACCCCTTACCACCGAACGATTTACAGGAGTAGTGATGACTAACGAACTCACCGCCAAGCTGATCCGATTCCAGAAGCCCGAGCTGTCGCTGCCGTACCTGCAGGGCCTGGACGACGCGCGCATCGCGGGACTCTTCGGTATCGACCTCGACGAATACCGCGCCCAGCTGGCGGATCTGGAGACGCGCACCCGGGCCGCGGCCGCGGATCTGCTCACCGAGCCGGAGGTCGCCGAACAGGTGGATCGGCTGCCGTTCGCACCCGGACAGCGGGTGCTCGCATTCGGCGAGAGCAGTACCGCCGATCGACTGTCCTGGTTCGAGATCCTGAAGCAACTGGTGTGGTTGCGCAGGCCCGGCGACGGGATCGCCTTCACCAATCTCGCGGTCTCCGGGGCCACCACCACGCAGGTGCTGAAGGGTTCGGGCGCACTGGGATTCGTGCGGCCGGATTGGGTGCTGTGCCAGCTCGGGGCGAACGATACGCAGCGGGTGGGCGCGGACGGGGTGCGCGTGGTCAGCGCCGGGGAGACGGTGCGGAATTTCGACCTGCTGCGCGAGCGCGGCGGGGCCGCCCGGTGGGTGTGGCTCACGCCCACCGATGTGGACGAATCGCTGCTGGCCGAGTTCGCACCGTTCCGGGCGGCCGGGATCAGCTGGCGGGCCAAGGATCAGCTGGATACGGCGGCGGCGCTGGACGCGCGGCCGGAGGTGGTGATCGATACCCTCACGGTCACCCGCCCGCTGCCCGGGCAGCGCCTGTTCGAATCGGACGGTGTGCACCTGACGCCCGCCGGACAGGTGGCCGTGGCGCGCGCCGTGGTCACGGAATTGGCGCGCCTGGAGTGAGAAAATGTCGCAATGGCGCGTAATCGATCGATCGCTTTTCCCGCCGTTGCCGCCGCCGTGCTGATCGCCGCGACGGCGTGCTCATCCGCACGGCACGATACGCAGCCACCGCCCTCGGGCGAATTCCGCAAGCAGACTTTGCATTTCGCGACCACGGTGGGGCCGGACGATAAGACGTCCTGCGATGTGATCGGCGATCTCTACACCCCCGTGGACGCGAGCGCGGCGCATCCGGTGCCCGCCCTGCTCACCACCAACGGGCTGGGCGGGTCCAAGGAACAGGTCGCGATGTACGGCAATTACTATGCCGCGCACGGATATACGGTGCTCGCGTATTCGGGACTGGGACAGGGGGGTTCGGGCTGCCAGGTGTATCTGGACAGCCCCGACTTCGACGGGAAGGCCGCCACTCGGCTGGTGGACTTCCTCGGCGGGGTGGACGGTATCGCGTTCCAGGATGCCGCCCACACCCTGCCGGTGCCGGCACCGGATTACGTGGTGCACGACAAGACCGATCACGACGGGCACAGCGGCCCGCACGATCCGCGGGTCGGCATGGTCGGCGGCTCCTACGGCGGCGCGGTGCAATTCGCCGCCGCCGCAAGGGATCCGCGCATCGACGCGATATCGCCGATGATCACCTGGAACGACCTGTCGTACGCACTGGTGCCCAATGGCACCGGGCAGCTCACCGGGGTATCGACGGCGGTGCCGGGCGCGCCGAAGACGCAGTGGATGAACCGGCTCTCCGGCGGCAGCACCTGCCGGGCCGGAATGGCCGAGTTGTGCGGGCTGCGGGATGTGGTGTCCGGCAATGGCTATCCCACCCGGGAACAGGTGGATATGCTGCGCGCGGATTCGGTGGCGAGCTATCTGGGCAGGATCAGGATTCCGGTGCTCTTGATACAGGGCGAACAGGACACCCTCTTCAACCTCAACGAGGCCCGCGCCAGCTACGACGGCCTGCGCGCACAGGGCACCGAGACCAAGATGATCTGGATGTCGGCCGGGCATTCGGTGCTGACCCCCGAGCCGGGTTCCAAGGTGGGCGTGGTCGATCCGGCGGTGAACTACTGGGATGCCCGCCAGACGCGGTGGTTCGAACGCTATCTGCGGGACGGCGACGGTGACACCGGGCCGCGATTCGCGTACTACCGCAATTGGATTCCCTTCGCCGGCGATCCGGCGGCGGCGTACGGAACCGCCGACAATGCCGAGGTGGGCGCTCCGCGCACCATGTATCTCTCCGGGGATTCGCGCCTCACCGACGATCGATCCGCGGTGCGACCCGGAAATCAGGATCTGACGACGGGTCCCGGCGGCACCGAGCTGTCCTGGACCACCGCACCGGTCGGCACGGCCCTGGATATCGCGGGCATACCGAAGCTCACCGTGCGACTGGCTGCCGAGCAGCCGTTGAACGGGAGCGTCGCGGACGCGGCCGTGGTCTTCGCATCACTGTATGACGTTGCGGCGGATGGGAGTTCGGCCCTCATCGACGGCCTCATCACCCCCGCGCGCATTACCGGTCTGCAGGATCCGGTCACCATCAGCCTGTCCGGGCTGGTGCATCGGATCATCCCGGGTCACAGTCTGCGCCTGCGGATCTCGGGTAGCGCGGAAGGGTTCGACGCGCCCTCGGCCGTCCATCGCCTCACCATCGCGGCCGGACCGGAGCAGGCGCTGGTGCTGCCCGTGGTCGGTTCATAGCCACCGGTTCAGTACACGGTGTAGAACTCCCGGGCGATCTGGAAACCGTGGCCGGTGGTGGCATTGACGCACTGCACGTATTGCAGTGTCACGGTGCAGACGAAATTCCCCTGCCGCACCTGCTGACCGTAATCGACCACGGGCGAATGGAAGTCGATCGGCGCATCGGTGTGGCAGGTGATGCGCGCGCTCTCGGCCTGTACGCCGAACACATCGCCGTAGGCGCCGTGGCAGTTGTCCGGACGCTGCGGCGACACGTAGGAATGATCCCTGATCTGGCAAACCGCGCCCTCGGGTCCGAGCAGACAGCCGATATTGCCGGACGGTGCGACGAATTGACTGAGACTCGCGGCATCGGCCGTTCCGGCGTCAACACCGAAAGTGGCGGAAACGATGGCGGCGGCACCGGCAATCGTCGAAAGGTATTTGGCTTTCATGACATTGATATTGTGCCGCGCCGATTTCGAAAACCTTATCTCTCACTAATGGCGCTCAGCCGTCGAGCTGGACGGTATTCAGCATGAGTTGCAGCGCGGCGGCGCACGGATCGGGTTGCGCCGAATGATCCCGATTGTGCACCCACCAGGTGACCGTGCCGGAATCGGCGGCGGACAGGCCGCAGGCGCCCGGATCGCGGGGGTCGTGCCAGTAGAAGCCGCCGAAGCTCTTCACCACGGCGTTCTCGGTGCTGTAACCCAGGTCGGTGGCCGTCTGACGGTCGAACATGAGGGAGTTCTTCTTCAGCCAGCCGTAGGTGAGGCCGATCGGACCGCCGGTGGCCGATGTCCCGGTCCACGAGCAGATGGTGGGCGAAAGCTGCTGCCGCAGGCCGATTGCCGCGACGGTGCGTTCGATGGTGGCGGTGGGCAAGGGGCCGCAACCCGCCAGGGTGTTGTCTTCGGCGGGCGCGGCGACGGGTGCGGGTGGCGTGCTCGCGGAGCAGCCGGTCAGCATGCCGGTCACCAGCAGCACCGCCCCGATCGCGATTCGATTGACGCGCATGGGATTACCGTTTCGCCAAGGTAGCGGACGCCAGCCGGTCGGCCGCGGCGCAGGCGTTCCCGCCGGTGAATGCCGCGGAATCGACTGTCCAGGAAATGAAGTCGGTATCGCCGGTGCGGACCGCCGCTTCACAGGAGTGCGCGGCCTGCCAGCTGAAACCGGCGCGGCCGACGATATCGATGCTCGCCCGTCCGGCGGATGCTCCCGCCTCGGAGCGGTATTCGTCGATCGGGCTGTTGCGGAACCAGCGGAAGCTCACGCTGGATCCGTCCGCCGTCGCCCAGCGGCACAGCAGCGGATCGTCACCGATGAGTGTGAGCGCGCCTATTCCGGACAGGGTGATCACCTGGTTCGCGTCCGCGGATCCGCACAGGCCAACATCGAGCGCGGGCGTGATCTCGTGCGGGGTACTGCTCGGTGCGGCGGCCGGGGTTCCGGTGGCACCGGCACCGCAGGCCGACAGGGTCAGCGCGGCGAGCAGCGCCAGACCCGGTCCCGTCGTTCGCGCACGCACGAGTGCGATAGTAGCGACGCGGCCGCCGGGCGGCTCGTGGACGCTAGCTCACCACTCGCGGCCACGGATAGAACGCCAGGTGCAGCAGCAAAACCACCAGCAGGGCGAGCAGCACCGCGGCGACGGGATGCGCCCGGCGCTCCAGATAGCCGATGGTGCGGAAGAGCGTCGGGAAGGGCACGTCCCGGCTGAAGAACAGCGACAGGATGCTCGGGATCACCACCCAGACCAGCGCGATCACCCCGTACAGCACGTACGCGCCGAGGTAGGAGTCCGGGGACATGTGCCGGTCCCCGGCGGCGAACACCACGCCCAGGATGAGCGCCACCGCCGCGACCACGAGGTAGCCCGCGCCCAGCAGTTCCACATTTCCGGTGTCGGTGGTGACGCGGCCGTTCGCGGTGGTCGGTCGCCCGGCGACGGTGCGCGCCACGGGTTTCGGGCTGATCAGCAATTGCGGCACCGCGTAGTACGCGATCACCACGATCACGAACACCACGATCACGCGCACCACCGAATGCTGGGTTTGCAGATGTCCGATGGTCGCCGAAATGGTGGGCCAGCCCGCCACTCGGAAGACCGATGCCAATTCGGGCAGGGCAATAGCCAGACCCGCGAGGCCCCACATGAGGTAACCCCAGAATTCCGCCGAACGCCCCGCCGCTGTGGGCGCGGCCCCGGTACCGACCGCCTCCGTCATAAAACCGGTTCTACCACGCGAAACAGTGTGCGGACCGGAAGCTGTGCAGTCGATACCGGCCCGGTGCTGGGCCGATACCGATTGCTGCGCACCATCAGCCCAGGACGCCCGTTACGGCCTCGGCGGCGGCGACCAATTCGCCCGTGGCGGCCAGGCGAACGGCCGCCTCGATATCGGGGGCGAGGTAGCGGTCGGGGCCGGGGCCGGGGACCCGGTCACGCAGGGTGGCGATGACAGCGGCGGTGGCCGGGGCCGGGGTGAGGGGTGCGCGCATATCGATTCCCCTTGCGGCGGTGAGGATTTCGATGGCGAGCACCCGAGTCAGGCCGTCGACGGCGCGGCGCAGCTTGCGGGCGGCGGACCAGCCCATCGAGACGTGGTCCTCCTGCATGGCCGAGGAGGGGATGGAGTCGACGCTGGCCGGGGCGGCGAGCCGCTTGAGTTCGGAAACGATTGCGGCCTGGGTGTATTGGGCGATCATATGACCGCTGTCCACGCCGGGATCATCGGCGAGGAAGGCGTTCAGGCCGTGATTGCGGGCCACGTCCAGGAAGCGGTCGGTGCGGCGCTCGCTGATGCTCGCCACATCCGCGACCACGATGGCCAGGAAATCCAGCACGTAGGCGATGGGCGCGCCGTGGAAATTGCCATTGGATTCGACCCGGCCGTCCAGGGTGACCACCGGATTGTCCACGGCGCTGGCGAGTTCGCGCAGGGCGACGGTGCGGGCGTGCGCGGCGGTGTCCCGGGCCGCGCCCGCGACCTGGGGCGCACAGCGCAGCGAATAGGCGTCCTGGACGCGGGCGCAGTCCGGTCCGCGATGGCTGGCGACGATTTCCGAATCCGCCAGCACGCGGGTCATATTCGCGGCGGCCACGGCCTGTCCCGGATGCGGGCGCAGCGCCTGCAGATCGGCGGCGAAGACCCGGTCGGTGCCGAGCTGGCCCTCCACGCTCATGGCGGCGGCGATATCGGCCAGGCGCAGCAGGGCGTCCAGATCGTCCAGGGCCAGCACCAGCATGCCGAGCATGCCGTCGGTGCCGTTGATCAGCGCCAGGCCCTCCTTCTCGGCGAGCACCACCGGTTCGATTCCGGCCTGCGCCAAAGCCATTGCGGCGGGCAGCAGTTCACCGTCAGCGGTGCGTACGTGGCCCTCGCCCATGGCGGCCAGCGCGCAATGCGACAGCGGGGCGAGGTCACCCGAACAGCCGAGGCTGCCGTACTCGTACACGACCGGGGTGAGCCCGGCGGACAGCATGGCGGCATAGGTGCGCGCGACCTCCGGGCGCACGCCGGTGCGGCCGGTAGCCAGGGTGGACAGTCGCAGCAGCATGAGCGCGCGCGCCACCTCGGTCTCGACCTCCGGTCCGGAACCGGCGGCGTGCGAACGAATCAGGCTGCGCTGCAACTGGGTTCGCAGTTCCTGCGGAATATGGCGGCTGGCGAGCGCGCCGAATCCGGTGGAGACGCCGTACACCGGCTTCGGATCGTCCGCGAGTTCCTGTATGCGGGTGCGGCTTTCGGCGATCGCGGTGAGCGCCTCGGCCGATAGTTCGACCGATGCGCCGTATCGGGCGACCCGCACCACCTCCTCCGGGCTCACGGGTCCGATTCCCACGGTGACGGTGTCCCGCGAGACGGACCGGCCGGTGGTGTGTTCGATGGAGGCGCTCAATGCCTCTCCTTTCCTCAGACGTGTGCGTTGGTGACGCTTTCCGAGAGTGCGTCCAAGGCGGCGGCGGTGGCCGAGCCGGGGACGGCGGTGTAGACGACGAGCAGTTGATCGGGATCGCCCGGGAGCAGCAGGGATTCGTAGCCCATATCCAGCAGTCCGGCCTCCGGATGCTGAATTCGCTTGCCGCCGTGCGTCTTCTCCTTCACCGGGTGCGCGCCCCAGATGCGGCGGAAGTCGGGGCTGCGCTCGCTGAGCTCGTCGACCAGGGCGTGCAGGGCGGGATCGTCCGGATGCAGTCCGGCGTCGCGGCGCAGGAACGCGGCGGTCTCGACGGCGACAATCTCCCAGTCCGGATAGAACTCCGGCGCGACCGGGTTCAGGAACAGATACCGGGCCTGATTGCGTTCCGCGTCGGGCACCGAGGAGAAGCCGGAAACCTTGTCCCCCAGGGCATTCCAGGCGATCACATCCATCCGTCGGCCGAGCACGAACGCGGGCGCGGTCAGCGCGTCCAGCACCAGCCGGGTGCCCTCGCGCACGGTGGCGTGATACACCCCGCCCGTCGCGGCCGGGCGGGTGCCGGTGGGCCGGGCCAGCGCGTACAGGTGCAGGCGTTCGGGATCGGTGAGCCGCAGGGCCCGCGCGACCGCGTCCAGCACCGCGTCGGAGGCATTGCGCCCGCGCCCCTGTTCCAGCCTGATGTAGTAGTCCACGCTGACCCCGGCCAGCTGCGCCACTTCCTCGCGGCGCAGTCCGGGCACCCGGCGGCGGCCGTACTCGCGCAGCCCGGCGTCGGCAGGCGCGATGCGGGCGCGCCGGGATTGCAGAAATTCGCCGAGATCGGTGTCCATGCTCACCACCCTAGGTAAATCCCATCCTGGTACTGCCGGACCCAGGAAAACCGGACCCCTCGCTGGCCGCTTTTCGCCAGCTCAGGATGAGTTCATGAGCTACGAGAACCTGAACAACCGCACCGCCGTCATCACCGGAGCCGCCAGCGGCATGGGCGAGGCGACCGCGTTGCTGCTGGCCCGCAACGGTGCCCGGGTAGCACTGCTGGCCCGGCGCGCCGATCGACTGGAGGCCCTGGTCGGCAAGATCGAGGCCGAGGGTGGCACCGCGCTGGCGGTGCCCGTGGATGTCACCGATCCGGCGAGCGTGCGTGCGGCGGCCGAGCGGGTGCACGAGAACTTCGGTCCGGCGGATCTGGTGGTGAACGCGGCGGGCGTGATGCTGCCCAATCCGATCGCCGACGGCCGCGAGGACGAGTGGGTCCGCATGATCGACACCAATATCACCGGCGCGCTGCGCGTGATCCGGGCGTTCGTCCCGGATCTGCTGGCCGCCGCCGATGCCGGGCGCACCGCGGATCTGGTGGATATCTCCTCCATCGGCGCTCATGTGACCTTCCCGAATTACGCGGTGTACGGGGCAACAAAGGCCGCGCTCACGCATCTGTCGGCGAGCCTGCGCAGTGAACTGGGTCCGCGCCGGGTGCGCGTGACCAATATCGAACCGGGGCTCACCGATACCGAACTCGGTTCGCATATCGACAATGCCGAACTGAGCGAGGGACTGGACGGGATGTTCTCGTACCTGGACGCACTGAGCGCGGGCGATATCGCCGATCTCATCGCGTACACCACCAGCCGCCCGCGGCACGTCAACCTGCGTCAGATCATCGCGCTGCCGACCCAGCAGGCCTGAGCCGCACCGCCCGCACGGGTTTCACCCCTACTATCGATCTCATGCGGGTGGGACGAGGGCTTTCCGGTTTTCTGGCATTCGCAGTACTGCTGGCGGTGGTGGTGGCCACCGCCTGGCAGGGGCAGCCGCACGGATATCGCGATAAATCCGCGCCGCCCGAGGTGTTCGCGGCGGGTCGGGCGATCGAGACCGTGCGCGCGATCGCGAGCACACCGCATCCGGTGGGAACCGCCGAACATGACCGGGTGCGTGACCATCTCGCGGACGAGCTGCGAAAACTGGGACTGGACACCGAGATTCGATCGGGTGTCGGCCGCTGGCCCGGAGATTTCAAACCCGATCGCACCGGACTCGGCCGGGTCGACAATATTGTCGGCACCCTGAAGGGCACGAATCCGACCGGCACCGTCTACCTGGTGGCGCACTACGATTCGGTGCAATCCGGACCGGGCGCGAATGACGACGGCGTCGGGGTCGCGGCCATCCTGGAGGCGATGCGCGCGCTGCGGGACAGTGAGAACGGGCTGCGCAACAATGTCGTCGCACTGCTCACCGATGGCGAGGAGCCCGGCCTGCTGGGCGCGGAAGCCTTTGTCGCGGCCGGGAATTACGACCGCGATGGCGTGGTGGTCAACCTCGATGTACGCGGTGCGGGCGGACCCGCGCTGCTGTGGCGGATCACCCGGCCCGATGGCGGACTGATCGATATCGCCGCGAACGCGCCGTATCCGAATACCGATTCGATGACCACCACGCTGGCGGGCGCGGGGGTCTCCAGCACCACCGATTTCGTCGCCTTCGACAAGGCCGGACTGCCGGTGCTGGATTGGGCCTATGCGGGGCGCAGCGCCTATTACCACAACATCAAGGACGATCCCGAGCACGTCGATCTCGCGACCCTGCAGCAGATGGGCGCGAATACCCTCGCACTGGCAAGGGATTTCGGCGAGCGCGATCTGACCGACACCTCCGATCGATCCAATCCGGCTTATTTCCCACTGCCTTTCGGCGTGCTGGTGGTGTGGCCCGCCTGGGTGATCATCACGCTCGCGGTGCTGTCGCTGCTGGCGACCGGCTGGGTGATCCGGCAGGTCCGGCGCAATGGCGAGGCCACCGTGAAGGGTGTGATCGGCGCTGCCGCGGTGACATTGGCGGCACTGCCGGTGGCGGTGGGCGCGACGTACGGACTGTGGTGGCTGGTGCAGTTCATCCGGCCCGAGTACCGGGCCTGGCCCGTGGACCCGTACCGGCCGCAGTTCTTCCAAGCCGCCCTGCTGGTATTGACGGTGGCCGTACTGACCGGCGGTTATGTGCTGGCGCGCCGCTGGTTCGGCGCGACGGGCGCGGCGATCGGACTGCTCACCGGCGTGGTGGCGGCCGGGGCCGGGGTGACGGTGTACTCCCCCGCCGCGGCGGAGATCATGGTGATCCCGGCGTGCGCGGCGGCCCTCGGGGTGGTGCTCACCTTCGTGGTTCCGGAGCGCTGGCGGCTGCTGACGCTCACGGTGACGCTGCTGCCGGCGGCCGTATTCCTGGGCGGGAGTGCGTGGTCCGGTATCCAGGCCGGGCTGATGACCGCACCGTTCACGGGGGTGCCGCTGGTGGTGGTGCTCGGCGGGCTACTGCTGCTCACCCTCATCCGGAGCTGGCCCGCGCGGCGCGGCTGGACGATTCCGGCGCTGGCGGTGGTGCTCACCCTGGTGCTGACCGCGGTGGGACAGGCGGTGGATCGTTTCGACGTGGAGCATCCCCGGGTGACCCAGGTGTCATACGCGCTGGACGCGGATCACGGTGACGCGCAATGGTTGTCGGTGCTCGCCCCGGACGATTGGACGCGGCACTACGTGAATGACGGTGCGCCGGGCGCGCCGTACTCGGACCTGTTCTCCGGGGTGGTCGCCGCCGGCAAGGCGGTGCCCGAGTCGCTCAGCGCACCGGTCGCCGAAATCCTCTCGGACAAAACCGATTCCGGACAGCGGACGGTGCGCCTGCGGTTGCGTTCCACGCGCGGGGCCACCAGCATCGATCTGCACTGGGAGCAGGCTCCGAGCTCGGTGACCGTGGCCGGTCGGGAACTCACGCCGGTGCCGCACAAGAGCTTTCACTTCGTCGCGCCGCCAGCCGAAGGCATCGAGGTGCAGCTGGTCGCACCGGCCGGGCCGGTGAACCTGACGGTCATCGATTACACCTGGCTGCCCGATTCGAAGCTGACGCAGGGGCCCGGCGGCGGGCATCCCGACGACGCCTACTTCCGGCAGGACAGTTCCGCCGCCGTCTTCGTGCGGGTGCCGGGCCTGTGACAGGTCAGGGTGTGCCCGCACGCTGGTGTCGGCGCAGGTAGCGGCCGGTCAGGCTGTCCGGCGCGGCGGTCAGCTGGCGGGGCGTGCCGGTGGCGATGATCCGGCCGCCTTCCGGACCGCCGCCCGGCCCCATATCGATGACATGGTCGGCGTCGCCGATCAGATCCAGATCGTGATCGATGGCGATGATCGTCGCGCCGCCGTGCAATAGGCGGTCCAGCACGCCGACCAGGGTCCGCACATCCTGCGGATGCAGACCGGTGGTCGGCTCGTCGAAGACGTAGAGCAGATGGCGTTGACCGGTGCGCAGGCCGCTGGCCAGACGCATGCGCTGGGCCTCGCCGCCGGACAGGCTGGGCGTGGGCTCACCGAGACTGAGGTAACCGAGACCGACTTCGCGCAATGCCTGGAGCGGTGCGCCGATGCGCGGTACGCCCGCGAAGCGATCGGCGGCATCGGCGACGGTCAGGTTCAGCACATCGGCGATGGTCGAACCGTCGACGCGCACCTCGAGCGTCTCGGGGTTATAGCGCGCGCCGTGGCAGGCGGGGCAGGTGAGCACCATATCCGGCAGGTACTGCACATCCAGGGAAATCTCACCCAGGCCCGTGCAGGTCGGGCACTGCCCGCCCTTGACGTTGTAGGAGAATCTGCCGGCGCCCCAGTGCTTTTCGCGGGCCTGCGGGGTGGCGGCGAACAGCGCGCGGATACCGTCGAAAGCACCGGAGTAGGTGGCGGGGGTGGATCGGCTGTTATTGCCGATCGGCGTGGAGTCCACCGTGATCACCCGGGTGATGCCGCCGGTGTTCAGCTCTCGGACATGGGCGGGCAGGCGCTCCCCCGCGAGCTGGCGGGTGAGCGCGGGGACGAGGCTGTCGAGTACCAGAGATGTTTTACCGGAACCGGATACGCCGGTGACCAGGGTCAGCCGCTGTAGCGGAAAGCGCGCGGTGACATCATGCAGGGTGTAGAAGTCGCCGACGGTTATCTCCAGCTGCTCATCCCCGGCGCGCACCGCCCGGGGCTTGCGGGCATGCAGGTCGGCGCGGCCCGAAAGGTACGGTCCGGTAATCGAATTCGGGTCCTCGGACAGCTGCGCGACGGTGCCCCGGGCGATGACGGTGCCACCCGCGCGACCCGCACCCGGCCCCATTTCCAGGAGCTGGTCCACCTGGCGCAGCAATTCCACCTCGTGGTCGACCATGACCACCGAATTGCCATTGTCGACCAGTGCCCGGATGACGCCGGTCAGGCCGTCCATATTCGCCGGGTGCAGGCCGATGGACGGCTCATCCAGCACGTAAAGCATTCCGGTGGAACGGGTTTGCAGTGTGGCGGTGAGCTGGATGCGCTGCCGCTCTCCCGTGGAGAGCGATTCTCCGGCGCGGTCCAGGGTCAGATAGCCGAGCCCGAGGGTGAGCAGCGGATCGATGGCACGCACGAATTCGGTGGTGAGGCGGGTGGCGAGCTCGCGCATTTCAGCGGGTAGACGGTCCGGCAATTCCGGTGCCCACGTGAACAATTCGGCGAGGGTGAGCGCACTGGTCTCGGCGATGGTGCGATCCTCGAGCAGCGTGCCGAGCGCCTCGGGGCGCAGCCGGGTGCCGTGGCAGACCGGGCAGATGTGCAGGGTGAAGAATTTGCTCAGCCGCTCGCGGGTGGTCTGGCTATTGGCGTTGGCGAGCGAATGCCGCACCGCCGCACGGGCATTCTCGTAGACGCCGTTGAGTTCGGCGGCGCGACCGGATTTGGTGGTGACCACCACGTGCCGTTTCTCGGCGGGGCCGTCCAGCACGATCTCGCGCTCGCGCGCGGTGAGGTCGCGATAGGGCACATCGATCCGCACACCCAGTTGCGCGGCGATCTGCGGTTGGAAATCGCGCAGCGGCAACTTCCAGGGTGCCACCGCGCCCTGTTCGATGGTCAGGTCCGGGTCCGGGATCAGCGCGTCGTCGTCGATCTCCTCGACCGTGCCCAGACCGCCGCAGCGCGGGCACGCGCCGAAGCTGTCGAACGAGAAGGATTCCGCGCCGGGCAATTCCACCCTGCCGCCACATTCGGGCAGGTCGACATAGCCGCGCATCGCCACCTCCAGGGTGGGCGGCAGCCGGAAACCGGTGGGGCACAGGTGCGATCCGAGCCGCGAATACATCAGTCGCAGCACGTTGTACACCTCGGTCATGGTGCCGACCGTGCTGCGCCGCCCCGGGATCGGTGGGCGCTGGCGCAGCGCCAGGGTGGCGGGCAGGAAGTCGATGCGATCCACATCCGGGCGCTCGGTCTGACTGATCCGCCGCCGGGTGTAGGTGGACAGGCCATCCAGGAAACGCTGATAGCCCTCGGCGTAGAGCACATTCATGGCGAGCGATGACTTGCCCGAGCCGGACAGACCGGTGATCGCCACCCAGGACCACAGCGGGATCTCGACGTCGATGTCCTTCAGATTGTGCACGCGCGCGCCGAAAACCTTTATGGCGCTGGGCAAATCGTCGACGCTCACGGACGGTCCCAGCGCCGCGCCAGCTCCCGGCCGATCACCGCGAGCGGTGCGGCGGCCGACATGCCGATGTGGGTGGCGTCCACCTCGATATCGGTCACCACCCCGGTGATGTGGTCGATCCAGCTCTCGGCGGGACGGCGGGCCGCGTCGGTCTCCCGAATCGCGGTGAAGTGCAACAGATCCCCGCGATAGCGGCCGGACGGTTCGCCCGGGACGGCGCGCGAGAGCGCGACGGTGGCCCGCTCGACCAGGTCGGGCGGGAACACCGCGGCCGCGCGAGCCACATCACCGTTGGCACGCAGTTCCGCCCACGCGGATTCGGTATCGCCCGAGGGCTGTTCGGTGCCGTCGTACGCGGCGGTGTCCAGCAGTGCGAGCGTGCGCACCCGCGCGCCGAGCAGTTGCAACCGCACGGCGACCTCGTGGGCGATGCGGCCGCCGAGCGACCAGCCCAGCAGGCGGTAGGGTCCGACCGGCTGCACCCGGCGGATCTCGGCGACATAGCGATCGGCGTAGTCGGCGAGGGTGGCGAAGGCGGGCTCGTCGCGGACCACCCAGGGATCCTGGATGCCGTACAGCGAGACGGCGGGATCCAGATGGGTGAGCAGGCCCGCGTAAGGCCAGGCCATACCGCCACCGGGGTGAATGCAGAAGAGCGTGTCCGGACCGGTGCGCCGCAGGGGCAGGACCACCGCGTAGGACTCGTTTTCCACTGCGCCGCTCGCTATTTCGGCACTGTCGGCCGGGATGGCGGTGGGCTGCGGCGCTTTCGGCTCGAGTCGGCGGGCCAGTGCCTCGACCTGCGGCGCCTCGAAGAGATCACGCAGGGTGACCGCACCATCCAGGAGTGCTATGGCCCGCGCGGCGGTGAGGGAATTGCCGCCGAGCGTGAAGAAATCGTCGTCGAGGCCGACCACCGCCACCCCGAGAAGTTCAGCGAAAGCGGTGGCGACCCGCTGCTGCTCGGGTGTGACAGGAGCTCGGAACCCGACGGCGGGCAACGCCGGTGCGGGCAGCGCGGCCCGGTCGACCTTCCCGTTCGCCAGCATCGGCATGCGCTCGAGCGGTACCACCGTCGGCATCAGCTGTGCCGGAAGGCGTTGTGCGGCAACCTCGGTTACCGCGGCGACGTCGATGGTCCGACCCGGCTCGGCAATCACATAGGCGACGAGCCGCGCGCCCGCCGCCGCTGCTGCCGGATCGGCAACCTCGGCCGCGACCTCCCGCGTGTCCGCGCCGGTGCGGGTGTCGGCTGCCGCGGGTGCGGGCGGGTGCACCAGGGCCGCGACCACCTGGGCGACGCCGGGTGCCGCGGCAATGGCCGCCTCGATCTCGCCGAGTTCGAGCCGCATACCGCGCAGCTTGACCTGGAAATCGCCGCGGCCCTTGTAGATCAGCTGACCGTCGGCGGTCCAGGCGGCCCGATCGCCGGTGCGGTACAGGCGTGCGCCGGCGGGGCCGAAGGGATCGGCTACGAAATGGGCGGCGGTGGCTGCGGTTCGGTGCGAGTAGCCACGCGCGAGGCCCGCGCCGCCGAGGTACAGCTCACCGGTCGCGCCGACCGGGACCGGGCGCAGGCAGCGGTCCAGCACATAGCAGCGCGCGCCGACGACCGGCCCGCCGATCGTCACCGGTCGCTCACCGTCGAGGGCGTCCTCGAGGGTGGCGATCACCGTGGCCTCGGTGGGGCCGTAAACGTTCACCAGGCGATGCGCCCTACCCCAAACAGCCGCGACACCGGGCGGACAGGCTTCGCCGCCACTGATCACCGCCCGCAGGTCGGTGAGCCCGGCGGCATCGGTGCAGGCCAGCACGGCGGGCGTGATGAAGGCGTGGGTCACCCGCTCCCGCCGCAGGAACTCCGCCAGCGCCGCGCCCGCGTACACCTCCGGCGGCGCGACGACCAGCGCCGCTGCCGCCCCGGCCGCGAGCACCAGCTCCCACACCGAGGCGTCGAAACTCGGTGCGGCCACGCACAATACGCGGTCGCCCACCTCGACACCGATCGAATTCACCTGTGTCGCGGCCAGATTCGCCAGACCCGCGTGACTGATCACGACGCCCTTGGGCACACCGGTGGAGCCGGAGGTGTGAATGATGTAGGCCGCGTTGCCGATATGCGCCGGACGCGGCCGCTCGGCGTGCGACCGCACCGCCGCTGCCCCGGCGTCCGGAGCCCTATCGATCTCAGGCAGCGAATCGGTGGCGACGGTTCCGTCGGCGGACAGCGCGATCATGTGCATCTCGGTGTTCCCGAGTGCGAGGGATTCGGTTGCGGTGGTGATGATTACCCGCGGTCGCACCGAGTGCAGCAGATCGGTGGTGCGGGCGGCCGGAGCGGCCGGATCCACGGGCATGAAGGCCGCACCGGATTTCGCCACGGCCCAGCAGGCCACCACCCAGGCGAGGGAGCGGGACATCCCCAGCGCCACCACGTCTTCCGGTCCGACGCCCCGGGCGATGAGCCGCCCGGCCAGGCGATCCGCGCGATCATCGAGTTCGCGGTAGGTGAGAGCCAGGTCGCCGTAGCGAACAGCCTCGACGTCGGCGGCACGGCGTACCGCTGCGGCCAGGATGCCGGGCAGCAGCAGGTCGCTGTCCGCGGCACCGGTCCTGTTCCAGTCCTGGATGATTCGGCGATGCTCCGACGTCCCGAGGATCGGCAGCCGGGCAATGGGGGTCAGCGGCTCGGCAGCCACGTGGTCGAGCAACGACAGATAACGTCCGGCCAGGGCCACGATGGTGTCGTGGTCGAAAAGCTCCGTGGCATAGCGGATAGTCACGGTCAGGCCGGAATCAGTCGGCGCGACAGTGAATTCCAGATCGAAGCGTGCGGTCGACGACTCGGGTGCGACCACTTCGGCGGACAGACCCGGCAGCTCCAGGCGCGCGGGCTCCAGGTTCTGAAGCGCCAGCATCACCTGGAACAGCGGATGCCGAGACCGCGAACGCGGCGGATCAACGGCCTCCACCACCTGCTCGAACGGAACCTCGGCGTGTGCGAAGGCAGCGAGATCGACCCCGCGCACCCGCTCCAGGAACTCCGAGAATGACTGCGCGGCCCGCACTTCCGTGCGCAAGACCAGCGTATTGACGAACATTCCGACCAGATCGTCCAGCTCGGCCGCCCCACGCCCGGCCACCGGGGTGCCGATCGCGATGTCATCACCATCCGACCAGGCGGCCAGCAGCACCGCCAGACTCGCGTGCAACACCATGAACAACGAGGCATCATGCTCGGCCGCGACGGCACGCAGCCCCCGCACCGTCCGATCCGGGATCTCGCACGCCATCGCCGCACCGGCGCAGGAGGCGACCACCGGGCGCGGTCGATCGACGGGCAAGCCGAGTTCGGCGGGCGATCCCGCGAGTGTGGTTGCCCAGTAGTCGATCTGACGCGACATCTCGGAATCGGGCTCCGCGACCGTACCCAGCGCGGCACGCTGCCAGAGCGTGTAGTCCGCGTACTGCACCGGCAGTTCGGCCCACTGCGCGCGGATCCCCTGGCACGCGGCCGAATAGGCCGCCGCCAGGTCCCGGGCCAACGGTCCGAGCGAATAGCCGTCGGCGTTGGCGTGATGAATCACGAACGCCAGCACCCACTCCCGCGCCGAGTCCAGCGACTCGCCGAGCGCGAAGAGCCCGCCGCGCACCGGAACGGCCGCCGTCAGATCGAAAGGCCGCGAACAGAACTCCCGCAGTTCCGCTCGTACAGCCGCACCATCGACCACACGCGTTTCCAGTATCCGAGGCGGCGAACCGGCCACGTTCACGAGCTCACCGGAGTCCGAGGATCTACCTTCGCCTCGTCCGCGAGGCTCGGGCAGGATCCGTTGCACGCCTTGTCCGTCGAGGTCGGGGTAGTAGGTCCGCAGGGATTCGTGGCGGGCGATGACCTCGCGCACCGCTGTCTGCATAGCGGTCACATTCAGGCGGCCGCGCAGGCGCAGGACCAGCGGAATGTGGTAGGCATCGGACTGCGGGTCGAGGCGGTGCAGCAGCCAAAGGCGTTGCTGCGCATAGGAGAGTGGGATGTGGTCCGGGCGCGGTTGCGCGGTGAGTGGGGTGCGGGTGCTGCGCGGGGCGGCGGCCAGGTGGGCGGCCAGCGCCGCCACCGTGGGGGCGTCGAAGATGGCGCGCACCGGAACTCGCGCGCCCAGTGCCGAGCTCAGTCGCGCGGCGACGCGGGTGGCGCTGAGGGAATTGCCGCCCAGGCGGAAGAAGTCATCGTCCAGGCCGACCCGGTCCAGGTGCAGCACCTCGCCGAATACGCCCGCCACCGCGCGCTCGACGGTGGTGGCCGGGGCGCGGAACTCGGCGGTTTCGGGTGCGGGGGCGGGCAGGGCCGCGCGATCGAGTTTGCCGTTCACGGTGCGCGGCAACCGTTCGCACAGCACGATGGCGGAGGGAACCAGGTGAGCGGGCAGGGTCGCGGTCAATGCCGCGCGCACTCCGGCAACCTCCAGGTTCGGCGCGTCGGCGGTGATGTAGGCGACGATCCGAGCATCGCCGGGCCGCTCCGCGTGGAGGACGGCCACGGCTTGGCCGACGCCGGGCAGATCGGTCAGCGCGGCCTCGATCTCACCGGGTTCGACCCGCATCCCGCGCACCTTGACCTGGGAGTCGTTGCGCCCCAGGAACTCCAGCGCACCATCGGCCCGGCGGCGCACCGCATCCCCGGTGCGATACATCCGGCCGGGGGCGAACGGATCCGGCAGGAACCGGAGCGCGGTCAGCCCCTTCCGGCCGTGGTAGCCGCGCGCGACACCCGCCCCGGCGATATACAACTCCCCCGTCACACCGTCGGGCACCGGGCGCAGCCCGGCGTCGAGGACATAGCAGCGCATCCCCACCGCCGGTCCACCCAGCGTGACCGACTGCCCCCGCTCATACGGCGCACTGTAATTGGAGATGACGGTGACCTCGGTGGGACCGTACGCGATCAGCAGACGACGACCGTCGGACCACCGGGCCGCCAGCGCGGGCGGCACCGCCTCCCCACCGGTCACCAGCACCCGCGGCTCCGACCCGGCCCAACTCCGCGATTCGGACGCATCGTCGACCGAATCGGTTGCGGTGCTTCGCAGTTCGTCCGGATCCAGCTCCGCGAGAACCGCGGGTGTCAAGAACGCGTGGGTGATCCGTTCTCGGCGGATGAGGTCGGTGAGTTCGGGGCCGCCGTAGAGGTCGGGGTCGGCCAGGACCAGGGTGGCGGCCGCGCCGAGGGCGAGCAGCAGTTCCCAGATCGAGGCGTCGAAGCTCTGCGATGCCGCCGCGAGGATGCGGGAGTCGCGCTGCGGGGCACAGTGTTCGGACTGTGCCGCCACCGTGTTGGCCAGACCCGCGTGGGTGATGACCACGCCTTTGGGCGCGCCGGTCGAGCCGGAGGTGAAGATCAGGTACGCGGCGTCGTGGAGACGCACATTGCGCAGGCGTTCATTGCCGGTGACGACGGCCGCCGACGTGGCGGCGAGTTCCGCGGAGACCTCCGGCGCGTCCAGAGTCAGCCACATCGGCTGCGCGCCAATGGAATCGGTGGTTGCGTGCGCCTTCGATCGCGCTCCGCGAACCGCGCCGAGGTCCGGCAGCCAGGGACGTGCGCCGGAAGTCGTGATACCCAGTGCCGCAGCGGAATCCGTGAGCACCTGTTCGATTCGGCCGGACGGGTGGCGGGGATCTATCGGGAGATAGGTCGCGCCGGATTTGGCCACGGCCCACAGGGTGATCACCCAATCCACCGAGCGGCGGACGGCCACCGCCACCACATCACCGGTGCCGATGCCACGGCGAATCAGGGCCCGGGTCAGGCGGTTCGACTGTTCGTCGAGTTCACGGTAGGTGAGGGAGCGATCGCCGTACACCACGGCGGTGGCGTCGGGGGCCAGGGCGACCGCGCGGCACATGAGACCCGGCAGGTTGATGCAGGTGGCGCCGCCGGTGCGGTTCCAGCCGTAGAGGATGTCGTGGCGTTCCTCGGGGGTGAGGACGTCCATGGCCTGGACGGGGCGATCCGGATCGACCGACACCTGGGCCAAGAGGCGGCCGAAACGGCGCAGCAGGCTTTCGGCGGTGTCCGGATCGAAAAGGCCGCTGTCATAGCGCAGGGTCAGGTCCAGTCCGGAATTCCGTTCGGCGACTTCGAATTCCAGATCGAATCGCACGCTGCCGGTGCGTGGCGGCAGCGTCTCGACCCGCACGCCGGGCAGGCTCAGTTCGGTCGAACCGAAGCTCTGGTAGGCCAGCACGACCTGGAACAGCGGATGTCGGGCGGTGCTGCGCGGCAGGTCGAGAGCCTCGACGATCCGCTCGAAGGGTGTGTGCGCGTTGTCCAGCGCCTCGACATCGAGATCGCGGACCCGATGCAGCAACCGCGCGAAGGATTCGCGCTCGTCGACCGAGACACGCAGGGCGACCGGATTGACGAACATGCCGACGAGATCGTCCAGACCGGGCTGATCGCGCCCGGCGGTCGGGGTGCCGATGACGATATCCGCTGTGCCGGAATGCTTTGCGAGCAATACGGTGAGGACCGCATGCACCACCATGAACAGTGAGGCGCGGTGGCGGCGGCCGAGCTCGCGCAGACCGCCGGTGATCTCCGGCGGCACCGTCCACTCGACACTGCCCCCGGTATGCCGGGATTGCCTGGGGCGCGGGCGATCGAAAGGCAGCGGCAACTCCAGCGGAGCCCCGTCCAGCACCGAGATCCACTGCTTCAGTTGACGATTCAGCTCAGAGCCGGGATCTTCGGCGGTCCCCAGCGCGGCGTGCTGGCGAATCGCGTAGTCCGAGTACTGCATCGGCAGCACGGGCCACTTCGGCGCACCGCCGAGGGCGCGGGCGGTATAGGCGGTGGCGAGATCGCGGGCGAGCGGGCCGAGTGAGAAGCCGTCGGCGTTCACGTGGTGCACGACCAGGATCAGCACCCAGGAGGCGGGCCGCCCCACTTCGTCGATGCCGTAGAGCCGCGCCCGCATCGGCGGTGCTGCCGCGAGATCGAAAGGCTCGCACTCGAATTCGGCGAGGACCTGATCCAGGCGCTGCCGGGTCACCCGGCGGATCTCCAGGGTGCCGCGATCGGACTGTGCCACCGCCTGATACGGCGTCCCGTCCGATTCGGGAAAGTAGGTGCGCAGCGCCTCGTGCCGCCGGGTCACATCCGCCACCGCCGCGGTCAGCGCCGCCACATCCAGCGCTCCGCTCAACCGCACCGCCAGCGGAATGTGATAGGCCGCCCCCGCACCGAGCCGGTCCAGCAGCCAGATGCCCTGCTGCGCGAAGGACAGCGGCACCCGGTCCGGCCTGGGGCGCGCGTCATCGCCGATCGGATCGAACGGTGCGCGCGCCCCGCGCGCCGCCAGCATCCCGGCCAGCCCCGCCACGGTCGGCTCTTCGAACAGCGCGCGCAGCTCCAGATCGATACCGGCGGTGCGCAATGCCGCCACCGCGCGGGTCGCGCTCAGCGAATTGCCGCCGAGGGTGAAGAAGTCGCCATCCGCGCCGACGCGATCCCGGCCGAGGACCGAGGCGAACGCGCGCGCCACCGCCTCCTCGAGCGGGGTCTCCGGTGCGCGGTACCGCTCCCGGGCGCGCTCGGGGGCGGGCAGCGCCGCCCGATCCACCTTTCCGGTGATGGTCAGCGGAAAGCGTTCCAGCACGGTCACCGTCGGCAGATACCGCTCCGGCAGTATCCGGGCCAGTTCGACGCGCAGCTCCGCCGGATCGATCCGGTGGCCCGCCTCCGGGACCACGTACGCGACGATCTCCGGCTCCCCCGGTCCGGACCGTACGGCACCGTCGGCGGGCGGCAGGTCGGCCGCGTCGGTGCTGACGGCACCGGGCCCGTCGGCCGCGGCGGACCGGGGTTCCGGCCGCGCGTCCGCGTGCAGCACGACCACGGCGTCCGCGACCCCGGTCGCGGTGGTGAGCGCGGCCTCGATCTCGCCGAGCTCCACGCGGACGCCGCGAATCTTGATCTGGAAGTCGTTGCGGCCGTGGTAATCCAGCTCACCATCACCGCGCCAGCAGCCGAGATCACCGGTGCGGTACAGCCGTTCGCCGGTCTCGGCGAACGGACTGGGGACGAAACGGGTCGAGGTGAAGCCCGGGCGGCGGTGATAGCCGCGCGCCAAACCCGGTCCGGAGACATAGATTTCGCCGATCACTCCCGGCGGAACCTCGCGCAGGCGACCGTCCAGCACATGGCAGCGCGCACCGACCACCGGGCCGCCGATGGATACGGTGGCATCGGCGCACAGCGGGCGGCTCACGCTCGACCAGATGGTGGTTTCGGTCGGACCGTAGACGTTGACGAAACACCGTCCGGCGGACCAGAGTGCGGCCAATTCCGGCGGGCAGGTCTCACCGGCGGTGGCGAGCAGCCGCAAATGCGGGAGCCGCCCCGGATCGGCGAGGGTGGCCAGCACACGCGGGGTGAGCATGGCGTGCGTGATGCGCTCCTGCTCCAGCAGGTCGAGCAGGGCGTCACCGGCGTACGCCCACGGCGGGGCGAGCACCAGGGTCGCGCCGGATCCCAAGGCCAGCAACAGTTCCCACACCGAGGCGTCGAAACTGGGCGAGGCCACCGCGAGCACCCGGGCGTCCGGATCGGCGTCACAGCGCTGCGCCTGGGTGACCAGCACATTGGCCAGGCCACCGTGGGTGATGGTGGCGGCCTTGGGGATTCCGGTCGAACCCGAGGTGTACATGACGTACGCCGGGTGATGCGGCCGCAGCGGGCGCACCCGGTCCGCGTCGGTGACCGGGGCCGCCGGGTCGTCGGCGGGCTCGTCCGGATCGATGAGCAGCCAGCCGCCGCCCGCCAGTGCGGGCAGGTCCGCACGACGGCGGTCGGTGGTGATGCCCAGGGCCGCGCCGGAATCCGCCAGCATGTGCTCGATGCGTTCGGCGGGCGCGTTGGGGTCGACGGGCAGATAGGCCGCGCCGCTGTGCGCGATCGCGCACACCGCGACCACCCATTCCGGGGAGCGCGGCAGGGCCACCGCGACAATGTCCTCCGGGCCGATGCCCAGTGCGATCAGCCTGCGCGCCAGTTGATTCGCGCGCTGCCCGAGTTCGCGGTAGCTGAGCGCGCCGCTTTCGCATCGCATCGCGCACGCGTCCGGATCGTAGGCGGCCGCGCGGGTCAGCAGGCCCGGCAGGGTGATCGCGACCGCCTGGCCGGTCTCGTTCCACTCCCGCAGCAGGCGGCGCTCCTCGGCGGAACACAGGTCGAGCGCGCCGACCGGGGCCGCGGCATCGCGGGCGATATGTTCCAGCATTCGGCACAGCCGCTGCGTGAGCGCGCTCATGGCGGGTTCGTCGAAGAGTTCGGCGGCATAGCGCAGGCTCACCGCCAGCTCGTCCGGGGACTCCGCGACGGTGAATTCCAGATCGAATTTGGCCAGCGGCAACGGCATTTCGACCGATTCCACCCGCAGACCGGGCAGCTCGAACTCCGCGTGCGCGCGCGGGCGGAAGGACAGCATCACCTGGAACAGCGGATGCCGGGTTCCGGAGCGCGGCAGTTCGAGGGCGTCGACCACCTGCTCGAACGGGGCGTCGTCGTGCGCGAACGCGCTCAGATCGATATCGCGGACCCGGGACAGCAGACCGTCACAGGATTCGGCCGGATCGACCGGCACCCGCAGTACGAGGGTATTGACGAACATGCCGATCAGGTCGTCGAGGCGGGCGTCACCGCGCCCGGCCACCGGGGTGCCGACCGCGATATCGCTTCCACCCGATACCGCGGCCAGCACCGCCGACAGGCCGGCGTGCACGACCATGAACATGGTCGCGCCGTGCCGGCGAGCTACCTCACGCAATCCCCGGACGGTGCTACCGGGAACCTCCACACTCACCCGCCCCGCCCGCCGCGAGCCGCGCGCCGGGCGCGGCCGATGCGGTGGCAGACCGGATTCCACCGGCAGCCCAGCCAGCGCGCGCGACCAGTAGCCGAGCTGCCTGGACAGTTCGGACTCCGGATCGTTCGCGGCGCCGAGCACCTCGCGCTGCCAGAGGGTGTAATCCGCGTACTGCACCGGTAGCGCGGTCCACTGCGGAGCCGCACTGCGTGCCCGGGCCGGATACGCGGCCGCCAGATCCCTCGCGAATGGAGCGAGCGAAAGTCCGTCGGCGATCACATGATGCACCAGAACGGCGAGAATATGCTGCTCCGCCACGCCCTTCGGGTCATGAATCCGCAGCAGCCGCACCAGAATCGGCGGGGCGGCCGCGAGATCGAAACTGGCGCGCCCGAACTCGGCCAGGGTCTGCTCGACATCCTGGGCCGCAACGGTTTCCGCGACCAACCCCGAAACCACCGTGTCGACCGGCGCGATCCGCTGCCGCACCACCCCGTCGACCTCGGGAAATGAGGTGCGCAACGCCTCGTGCCGCTCCACCACATCGGTGAGCGCCGCGGTCAGCGCACTGACGTCGAGCGCACCGGTCAACCGCAGCCCAAGCAGCATGTTGTACGCCGCCGACTCCGGATCCATCCGCTGCGCCAGCCAAAGTCGCTGCTGCGCATACGACATGGGCACCACCGGTCCGCGCTCGCGCACCCCCGGCCGCTCCCGCTCCACCAGCAGATCCCGCGCCCCCACCCGCGCCGCG
This sequence comes from Nocardia sp. NPDC058058, assembly GCF_042885355.1. Classification (NCBI taxonomy): domain Bacteria; kingdom Bacillati; phylum Actinomycetota; class Actinomycetes; order Mycobacteriales; family Nocardiaceae; genus Nocardia; species Nocardia sp. NPDC058058. The sequence continues at coordinate 606,096 of NZ_JBHVSA010000002.1, forward strand.
AATCCCGCCACCGTCCCGGCCTCGAACAGATCCCGTACCCCGGCCGCCACCCCCAGCGCCGCCCCCACCCGCCCCGCGACCAACGCCGCCCCGAGCGAATCCCCACCCAACGCGAAGAAGTCGTCATCGAGCCCGATGCGCCGTCCGCCGAGCCGTTCACCACCGTTCGTACCGAAGGCAATGCGCTGTGCCGCACCGGGTACCGTCACTCCGGTGCCGGATGTCGCATTTTCCGCACCGGCAGCCGCAGTCTCCGCACCGGACGTCGCCATCCTCGTACCGGCCGCCGCAACCTCAGCGGCGGTCGACGCAGCGCCCGCACCCGGCGCGTTGGCCGTCGCCGCGGCTCTCGCGGCGGCGCTCACCCCGGTAGTGCCGCCCAGCACTTCCGCGAACACCTGGGCCACAACCTTTTCCGCCGCCGTGACGGGTGCGCGATAGCGGAACCGGCTCGCCGCCGCCACGGGCGCCGGCAGTGCGGCCCGATCCACCTTCCCGTTCGCCGTGACCGGCAACCGATCGAGCAGCACGATCACCGGCACCATGTAACTCGGCAACCGCTGCGCGACAGACACTTCCAGTTCACGGGTGGTGAGCAACACCCCCGGCTCCGGAACCGCGTACGCCGCGATCACCGATGCTCCGGCGGGTACCGCCCGCGATCGCCGTGACGGATTCGCCGCGACACCCGCCTCATTCGGCCGGACGAACTCCCCACCATCACCGCCGCCGGGGTGGACGACGACCACGGCCTGGGCGACGCCCGGGCACGCTGCCACGGCGGCTTCGATCTCGCCGAGTTCTATTCGGATGCCGCGGATCTTGATCTGGGAGTCCAGGCGGCCGTGGAATTCGAGGTCGCCGGAGTCGGTGCGGGTGGCGAGATCGCCGGTGCGGTACAGGCGTTCACCTGGCGCGCCGAAGGGGTCGGCCAGGAAGGAGGTGGCGGTGGCGGCCTGCCGGGTGAGGAACCCGCGGGCCAGGCCCGGGCCGCCGAGGTAGAGCTCGCCGACCACGCCGGGCGGGACCGGGCGCAGCCACGGATCCAGGACGTAGCAGCGCATGCCGGGGACGGGGGTACCGAGGGTCACCGGGCGGTCGGGGGTCAGCGATGCGAGGTTGGTGACGATGCTGGCCTCGGTGGGGCCGTAGACGTTGACCAGGGTGCGGCCGGGCGACCACGCCGCGACGACAGCCGGTGGGCAGGCCTCGCCGCCGGTCGAAAGGTAGTGCAGGGTAGGCAGTCCGGTCGGGTCGGTGGCGGCGAGCACGGCGGGGGTGAGGAAGGCATGGGTCACCCGTTCGCGGCGGATGAGGTCCGCCAGGCGCGGTCCCGCGTAGGAGTCGCCGTCGGCGATCACCAGGGTCGCCCCGGTGGTCGCGGCGAGCAATACCTCCCACAGCGAAGCGTCGAAGGTCGGGGTGGTCGCGCACAGTACGCGGTCGCCCGGACCCGCCGGAAGGTGATCGGCCTGTGCCGCAAGCAATCCCGCCAGACCGGCGTGGGTGACGACCACCCCCTTCGGCGCACCCGTCGAACCCGAGGTGTAGATGACATACGCCGGATGTCCCGGGCGCAGCGCGCGCACCCGGTCCGCACCCGAGATTGCCGACTGCCCGTTTCCGGCGGCACCGTCCGGAGCACCGGCAGCGACGGCTCGGCCGCCCTCGACCGGGACGGCTCCCCGCGAGCGAGGTTCCACACCGGCAGCAGCGTTCATATCGGCCGGGTCGGCCGCGGACTCCGATAGTGCTGGGACGGTGAGGGATTCGCGGCCGCGACGGAGGCGGGCGGGGAACGGCGTCGCGGCGGTGTCGAGCAGGAGCCGCACCCCCGCTTCGGCGAGGATCGAGGCCAGGCGGTCCGCCGGTTGGGTCGGGTCGATCGGTAGGTAGGCGGCGCCGGCTTTGGCCAGCGCCCAGATGGCCACCACCCAGTCCGCGCTCCGGCGGGCGGGCACCGCGACTATGTCCTCCGGGCCGATGCCACGGCGAATCAGATTGTGCGCCAGCTGATTCGATAGGTGGTCCAGCCGGGCGTAACCTAGGGAGGTCGCGCCGTCGAGCACGGCGGGGGTGTCCGCGCCGCGGCGGGCTCCGGCGGTCAGCAGGTCCGGGAGCAGGCGGGGTTCGGGGCCGTCTATGCGGTTGGGGGCGTGCAGGATTCGGTCGCGCTCGGAGTCGGTCAGCAGTCCGATGCCGCCGACGGGCTGATCCGGATCGGCCGCCAGGAAGTTGCCCAGGAATAGCAGGAAGCGGTTCAGCAGGTCGTTCAGTTCGGGTTGGTCGTAGCGATCCGGGTTGGCGAGGATATCGACCGAGAGGCCTTCCTCGGCCCCGGCGCGATACAGGTTGAAGTGCAGATCGGCCACCGAGCCCGAGGACAGGATGCGGTATTCGCCGGTGGCGCGGCCGAATCGGCTGGTGCGGTCGAAGAACATCAGGTTCACGGTCGGGCCGAGCATTTGATCGGGACTCACGCCGAGATCGCGGCGCAGCTCCTCGAAGCGGTAGCGCTGATGCCGGAGCCCGCCGGTGATCTCCCGCGCCGCCGCCGCGATCAGCTCGCGCGCGGTGATCGCGCCCGCGCAGCGCAGCCGGATCGGCAGCACATTGGCCAGCATGCCGCCGGATCGCTTCAGCGCGGCGGTGGTTCGGGCCGACGCCGCCAGCTGCACCATCGGCTCGGTGCCGCCGGTGGTCCCCGCCCGGAACGCGCAGACCGCGGCCACCAGCACCTGCGCCGGGCTCACCGCACATTCGGCGGCCAGCTGTTCCAGCGCCACCCATTCGAACGGTGACAGCGCACCCGCCGAGCGCAGCGCGACGGGCACCGGACCGGTGCCGCGCACCCGGGCCGCCACCCCGCTCGGCGGCGCAACGGTCCAGTCCGAGAAGCGTTCCCGCCAATAGTCGCGGTCCGCGGTGAACCGCGCCGAGGCGCGGTATTCGGCGTCGGAGACCTGGATCGACTCCGGTGCGAGACCGCCGAACGGCTCCGGTTCGGTCTCGCGCAGCAGGGCGTCGTACCACTGCCCGATCCGTGCGATCAGGCTCAGGCCGCCGTAGCCGTCGATGGCCACGTGATGCATCTGCGCGTACCAGATATGCAGTTCCGGCTCGACCCGCAGCAGCGCCGCCGCCCACAGTGGCGCGTCGATGAGTTCGATGGGTTCGCGATGCCGCCGCTGCATCCAATCCAGTGCCGCCCGATACGGTTCGGCCTCGGAGGTGAGGTCGACCCGTTCCAGGCCGCCACCGATATCGGCGGCCAGCCACTGGTACGGCCGCCCATCGGCGCGACCGATGCGCAGGCGGCCGACGCCGAACTCCTCGAAGGCGCGGCGCGAGGCGGCGTCGAAGAGTTCGGCGTCGAGTTCACCCCGCAATTCCAGGTAGTGCGCCTGGCCGGGAAGGGCGCGCGGATCGGTGCGGTCCCCGGTCCCGAGATCGTCCGCGAGCCACAATTCCATTTGGGCGCGGGACAATTCGAACGGCACGGCGACGCGGACATCCGGAGACTGGGCTGGCACTGTCCCTCCCGAAGTCGAGAGCGGCGGAATGAGCCGGAGCGCAATTGGATACGGTCTTTTCGCTCCGACTGCGGACAGTACCGCACAGTTGCTGGAAGTCTGCTGCTATTTCCAGCGTGCCGTAGGTGGACGACTGATCAGGCCCCCACGGCCTTCGCGCCGATGGTCGAGCGGCCGCTTGCTTCGTCCCCCTTGACCGGAATGAACGCGGCGATCGCCGCCGAGGCCAACGCCACCCCGCATCCGATGAAAAGCCCTGTGCGGAAACCGCTTTCACTCGGAATGGCATGTCCGCCGAGGCTGGTGCTCATTTGCGCCAGCACCGCGCCGATGACCGCGGCCGAGAACGAGGTGCCGATCGAGCGCATCAGCGTATTGAAACTGTTCGCCGCCGCGGTCTCGGACAGCGGCACCGCGCTCATGATGAGCGCGGGCATCGCGCCGTACGCCAGCGCCACACCGCAGTTGCAGACGCAAACCGCCACCAGCAGCCCCCAGGTGGAACCCATGAGCACCGTCGAGGAGGCGTAGCCGGCGGCCAGCACCAGCGCACCGGCCACCAGCGTCACCTTCGGCCCGCGCGCCGCCGACAGCTTCGCGCCGAGCGGTGATACCAGCATCATCATCAACCCGCCGGGAGCCATCCACAGCCCCATCGCCAGCATCGACTGTCCCAGGCCGTATCCGGTGGCCCTGGGCAGTTGCAGCAGCTGCGGAATGATCAGCGACGCCGAGTACATGCCGAAGCCGAGCACCATCGACGACGCGTTGGTGAGCAGCACCTTCGGCCGTGCGGTGACGCGCAGATCCACCAGCGGATCCCGGGTGCGCAGCTCCCACCAGCCCCACAGCGCGAGCGCGAGGACCGCCGCGACGAGCAGTCCGATGATCCCGCCGTTGTCCCAGCCCCAGCTCGCGCCCTTGGAGATGCCGATCAGCAGGCAGATCAGGCCGACGCCCAGCCCGATCGCGCCGACGACATCGAAGCGGCCCTTGGCGAGCACCGGAACATCGGGCACCACCACGTAGATGAGAATCGCGATGAGCAGGCTCAATCCGGCCGCCACCCAGAACAGCACCCGCCAATTCGCGTGCTGCGCAACCGCTGCCGCGACCGGCAGGCCGACCGCGCCGCCGATTCCCATGGAGGCGCTCACCATCGCGATGGACGGGCCGAGCCGTTCGGCGGGCAGCAGATCCCGCAGCGCCGAAATGCCAAGCGGCAGAATGCCCATGCCCATGCCCTGCAAGCCGCGCCCGATGATCATCGGCGCGACCGATCCGGCGACCGCGCACAGCACCGAGCCCGCGATGAGCGGAACCGTGGAGATCAGCAGCATGCGCCGCTTGCCGTAGAGATCGCCGAGCCGCCCCGCGACCGGTGTGGTGACGGCCGCGGCGAGCAGGGTCGCGGTCACCACCCAGGAGGCATTGGATCCGCTGGTGTGCAGCAGCGCGGGCAGTTCGCCGAGCAGCGGCACCACCAGGGTCTGCATGACGGCGGCGATGATGCCCGCCATGGCGAGCACGCCGACGATGCCGCCGGGCCGTCCGCCGTTCGAGTTGCCCGGCACCGGGTCGGCTGCCGACCCGGCTCTGGCGTCACTTGCTGACACGGCCACGCGCTTCTCCTCATCGATCGAGTGCAACGCATGTGTACGGTACACATGATATGCATTGTGCATATCCATGCTGTGACCCAGATCACCTGTGATAAACAGGCTCACGCAGGCTGCTACGGAAGGACGGCATGGAAAAGCCCACGGACCGGGTCGAATTCGAAACCATGCTGCTCGGCCGGTACACCATCAACGCGCGCTACCGGCGCGACGGCACCCGCCTGGACCGCAGCGCCTACGTGCTGCTGAGCCGCCTCAGCGCGCAGGGACCGATGACGATCGGCCAGCTCACCGAGGCTTTCGGCCTGGACACCTCCACCCTGAACCGGCAGACCGCGGCCCTGCTGCGCGCGGGCGTGGTGGAACGCATCCCCGATCCGGACGGCGGCATCGCCCGCAAATTCCGGATCACCGCGGCGGGCGAACGCGGACTCGAGGACGAGCGCACGGCCAATACCGAAGGGCTGCAACGGGTCATGGCGAACTGGTCGGCCGAGGACGTGGCGATCTTCGCGGGCTACCTGGAGCGGCTCAATACCGATATCGAACGCATCGACGGAAGACCCTGGCCGCGACCGTGATTCGACGCCGATCGGAGCGGGCACCGAGCCGGGGACGACATCACGGTGTCAGCATGTCCCCGGGCGGCCCGACCGCGCGGCGCCGCCTCAGGCGGTGCGGATCATGACGCGGCCGAGATTGCGGCGGGTGGCGACGAGGTCGATCGCGGCGTCGATGCCCTCGAACGGCAGCACGGTGTGCCGGGGTCGAATCAGCCCGGCCGCCAGCAGTTTCCACAGTTCGGCACGGTAGGAGTCGATCAGATCCGGCCGGGTGCGGCTGAGCAGGCCGACCGAGAAGCCGGTGACGGTCTTCAGATCGGCGAGCAGACTGTTCGCGTCGACCGTCCCGCGCCCGGCGCTGTACGCCACCAGACGGCCGTGCGGCGCAAGGATTTCCACGCCGCGCTGGACGAGCTCGCCGCCGACGCCGTCGAGCACCACATCCACGCGTTCGGTCCACGGCTCGTCGTAGGTGACCACCGCATCGGCACCGCACTCGCGCACGAATTCCGCCTTCTCGGCGGAACCCACCGCCGCGACGACCCGGCTCGCGCCCAGGGCTTTGGCCGATTGCACCGCGAGATGGCCGCTGCCGCTGGCCGCGCCGGTGATCATGATCGACTCCCCCGCCGCGAATCGCCCGGCGCGCAGCGCACCGAGCGCGACCAGACCGCCCCGCGCGATGGCGAGCGCATCGGCGGCGGCCACCCCGTCCGGAATCGCGGTCACCAATGCCGGTGCCGCCAAGACGTATTCGGCGTACGCACCCTCGAACACCACGCCCGCCACCCGGCGGCCCACCCATTCCGGCGCGATATCCGGGCCGACGCCTACGACGGTGCCCGCGATCTCACCACCCGGATCGACCGCCGTGTCCGCGGCGATCATCCGAACGAGGCCCACACTGACGCCCGCGAGTTCCGAACGAACCAGCAGCTGCCCGGGACCGGGAACCGGCTCGGCACCCGCAATCCGCTCGGGAACACCGGAAAACCGCAGCTTGCGCATATGAAAAACCCTTCGCCCTAATCTTGTGACGAGCACAAGATTAGGGCGAAGTGAATTGCTATGTCAATCCTAAAATTCCGCTAGCTGGAGACCTTGTCATCCAGCTCCGCGACCCGATGCGACTTGGTGCCCCAGCCCACGTGGGCCTCGGCGCGCATGCGCTCGACCATGTGCGGGTAGTGCAGCTCGAACGCGGGGCGCTCGGAGCGGATGCGCGGCAGCTCGTAGAAGTTGTGCCGCGGCGGCGGGCAGGAGGTCGCCCACTCCAGGGAATTGCCGTAACCCCACGGATCGTCCACGGTCACCACTTCGCCGTAGCGGTAGCTCTTGAAGACGTTCCACACGAACGGCAGCATCGAAGCGCCGAGAATGAACGCGCCGATCGTGGAAATCGTATTGAGCGTGGTGAATCCGTCGGTATCCAGGTAATCCGCGTACCGGCGCGGCATACCTTCGTTACCCAGCCAGTGCTGCACCAGGAACGTGGTGTGGAAGCCGACGAAGGTCGCCCAGAAGTGCCACTTGCCCAGGCGCTCGTCCATCATGCGGCCGGTCATCTTCGGGAACCAGAAGTAGATACCCGCGAAAGTCGCGAACACGATGGTGCCGAACAGCACGTAATGGAAGTGCGCCACAACGAAATACGAGTCGGACACGTGGAAGTCCAGCGGCGGGCTGGCCAGGATGACGCCGGAGAGTCCGCCGAACAGGAACGTCACCAGGAAGCCGATGGACCAGAGCATGGGCGTCTCGAACGTCAATTGCCCGCGCCACATGGTGCCGATCCAGTTGAAGAACTTCACGCCCGTCGGCACCGCGATCAGGAATGTCATGAACGAGAAGTACGGCAGCAGTACGGCTCCCGTGGCGTACATGTGGTGCGCCCACACTGCGATCGAGAGCGCCGCGATGGCCAGTGTCGCGTAAACCAGTGTGGTGTAACCGAAGATCGGCTTACGCGAGAACACCGGGTAGATCTCGGTGACGATGCCGAAGAACGGCAGCGCGATGATGTACACCTCGGGATGGCCGAAGTACCAGAACAGGTGCTGGTACAGAATGGCCCCGCCATTGGCCGGATCGTAGATGTGCCCGCCCAGATGACGGTCGTACGCCAGGCCGAACAGCGCCGCGGTCAGCAGCGGGAAGGCAAGCAGCACAAGCACACTGGTGACGGCGATATTCCAGGTGAAGATCGGCATCCGGAACATGGTCATACCCGGGCAGCGCAGGCAGACCACCGTGGTGAGCATGTTGACGCCACCCAGAATCGTGCCCAGACCCGAGACGGCCAGGCCCAGAATCCACAGGTCCGCGCCGACGCCCGGCGAATGCACGATGTCCGACAGCGGCGTGTACGCCGTCCACCCGAAGTCCGCCGCACCACCCGGGGTCACGAAGCCCGCCGTCGCCATGGACGCGCCGAACAGGTACAGCCAGTAGCTGAACGCGTTCAGACGCGGGAACGCCACATCGGGCGCGCCGATCTGCAGCGGCAGGATGATGTTGGCGAAGCCGAACACGATCGCGGTCGCGTAGAACAGCAGCATGATCGTGCCGTGCATGGTGAACAGCTGATTGAACTGCTCCGTGGACAGGAACTGCATGCCCGGGCGTGCCAGTTCGGCGCGCATCAACAGCGCCAGCAAACCGCCGATGAGGAAGAACGAGATGGCGGTGGTCAGGTACATGACGCCGAGCACCTTGGGGTCGGTCGTCGTCACCGCCTTGTAGATGAACGAACCCTTGGGGCCCAGCCGCGCCGGGTAGGGCCGAGTGGCCTCTAATCCCGATTCCGGCTTGGGGGCTACGGCAGTCACCACATCCTCCTCGAGGTCGGTCCGCAGCTGGTCCTATCGGCTCCGGAACCCACGATGAACGGCGCTCAGCGTACTCATAGCAATTCGATTCTGGCAGAGAACACTCCGGCCGGACAGTCAGGACACCGGTTTGAGTTCGGGCGGCTTCCAACTGCCGTCGGTCGCCTCCGGGCGCGGCGCGTACAACCGCAGGGTCAGCGAAAAGGTGCCCGACGCCGGGATGGGCAGCCAATTGCCGTGCGGCACGGCCGGACCCGGATCGGCGTTCTGCACGGTGATCTCATAGGAACCGTCGGGGCCCGGCACCGGCGGCAGCTGATGGCCGAGGGTGTAGATGCCCGCCGGATTGGCCACCAGGAAATCGTCCGAATCGTAGGCGGTCAGCGACCAGAAGGCGTCCACCGGCGGCAGCTGACCGGATTCGAAGCGCAGCCGGAACGAGCGCGGCTGGCCATTGCTGTCCGCGGACAGGTCCGAGGTGGTCGGATACACCGCGTCGCGACGCAGATTCGCGCCGAGCCCGGAGAGCGCGGTACCGGCCCGCAGCGGGTAATCGGTGCCGTAACTACCCAGGTTGTCGTGGAAGAGCCAGCCGTTCTCGGTGTACGCGCCCGGGTCCACATAGCCCGCGATGGCCTTGCGCGCGGCCGCCGCGGCGGTGTCGAGATCTTCCAGGCGTAGTGCGTCCACATTGCCGCCGGGCGCGATTCCGATGGCGGCGAAGCGTTTCAGCGCCGGGGCGTCGGCTTCGGCGGGCGCGTCGACGGACATGAGATCGCACAGTCGATCGAAGAACCGGCGGCCGTCCAGCGCCGCCACATCCTTGACCGGATAGCTGCGACCGCCCTGACCCTGCGGGATCGGCACGCCCGGGGTGAGCGCGGTGCGATCGGCCAGCCAGGCGGGCAGCGAGGCCAGCCGCAATTGATCCTGAATGGCATGTACCGCGGGCAGATCGGCGACACCGTTGACCTGCACGCGGCCCAACAGCCACGCGGTGACCGTGGGCATGCGCAGATGCGCGACGCCGTCCGGCACCTGCCCGGTCCAGTGCGGGCCGCTGATCAGATATGTGAACGGCGGATCGGCACGGCCGCTATCGGGCCGCACGCTGCCGGGATCGTGCACGGTGTTCGACCAGGCGTCCAGCAATTGCATCAGCCAGAAGCGGCCGCGCTCGACGGCGGGCACCTGCAACACCATCGGCGGGCCGGACAGATCCAGCCAGGCGGTCGAATAGAGGGTGTCCAGGTTGGTGCGGACCAGCAGCCGATCGGCCGAGGTGGGCAGCCCCTGCGCGTGCCGGAAGCGATTCACCGGACCGCTGGTGTCCGCCGTCGCGTGCATCAGGACCAGCGGATATCCGAAAATGTATGCGTCGGTGGCGATTGCGACGGCATCGGTGCTCGATACTGTCGACGTGGTGGATTTACCCGAAGAGTCCTCGGAGCGGCTGCACGCGGCGATGGACAGCCCGGCGGCGGTGGCCAAACCGAGCATGGCGCGACGACTGATGGCGCGATCCATGATCAACAAAACGTACCAAACCGTCCAGGTGGAAGGGGTTTTGGCGCGAAGTTCATCGTCAATTCATCCCGCGACTTCACAGAAACCTCATGGGACGCGCTTCACTATCGGAACCATGAGTCGCTCGGTCCGTACCCGCATCATCACCGCAGCCGTGATCGGCACCCTAGGCACGCTGCTGGCCGCGGGCGCCGCCACCGCCACCAGCGAGCCCAAGGCCGTCATCCAGGGCCGCACCGCCGTCACCGCGCACGTCAGCGGGGAGAAGGCGGGCAATCGCTGTCAGATCGCGGGCAAGAATCTCGCCGGGCCGTGGGGCGTGGTGGACAAATCCGGTGCGGTGGATCTGACGCTGGGGCCGATCCGGCCCAATGGCAAGCACATTCGCGTCATCTGCGAGGACCCCAAGCGCGGCGACAGCTCGATGCACACCGTGCGCTCGGACCGGGTCAGCTACGGCAACGCGCTGTCCCCGCTGCGCCAGATTCTGAACAGCCGATTCTTCGGGCAGTAGGCGCTAGGCCACCCGGGCAGCGGCGACCGCGGCCCGCACGGCGGGGGCGATCTCGGCGGCGAAATGCTGTGCCGCCCTTTCACCGTCGGGATTCACCGGGAGCAGGAATTCACTGATGCCGTGCGCCAGCGCCACCTCGGTGAGCTGGGCGACCGGCATGGACGGATCCATGACGTAGGCACGGCGAATGAGGGCGGGGACGCGGCCGGCCTCACGGGCGGCGGTATCGATGGCGGTCATCAGGCGCGCCAGCGCGTCGGGGGGCGAGTACGCGAAACTGCCCAGCCAGCCATCGGCCAGCTCACCGGTCAGCCGCAGGGCGCGCGGACCGTAGACGCCGAGCCAGATGCCGATCCGATGCGCCTGTGCCGGACCGACTTTCGCACCGTGCAGCGAGTAGAACTCACCGTCCAGGAACGGGCGGCCGTCCGCACCCCAGAGCGCGCGGATCACCCCGACCGCCTCGCGCAGCGCGGTCAGCGCCTGCCCGGGGGTGCGGCGTTCCCCGCCCATGGCGGCGATGGCGTCCCAGAACGCGCCCGCGCCCAGGCCCAGCTCCATCCGGCCGCCGCTGAGCAGATCCAGGCTGGCGGCGCTGCGAGCCAGCACCGCAGGCGGGCGCAGCGGCAGATTCGCCACGGCGGGCATGAGGGTGAGCGTGCGGGTGATGGCGGCGGCGTAGGAGAGCAGCGTCCAGGTGTCCAGGAAGGCGGGCTGATACGGATGGTCCTGCACCGCCAGCACTTCCAGCCCGGATTCGTCGGCGCGGCGAATGAGCCGCAGCAGCTCCTGCCCGCGCGCCGCCTCGGGCGGAACGAATATCCCGAACCTCAGCTCATGCCCGTAGTCAGCCATAGCGAATTCAAAGCTACCCCCGCTGACCTGCCCCTGCGACACGGCCCCGTCTGCACGGCGAGTCCGGGGCAGCGGGCTGCCCGGCGCCGAAGGTCACGGACCGCCGCACGATCGTGATGCTACGGCGACCTGAATCCATAATCGTTGGCGGGCAACGCAATACAATCGATACGTGCAGCACCACAGCACCGTGGACGCCGCCCGGAAGCATCTGAGCGCGGTGGACCCCGCAGCCCTGCGCCATGCGCGAGACCGCTTGGCCGAGACCGGAATAGCCCGGCTCGGCTTCCTGCTGCCGCATCGCGTCAAACGCGCCCTGGCCGCCGAGACGCTGGCCATAGTCGACCACCATCTGGATTGGGAGGCCCCGGCCGCGGAATCCGGCGCTGGGCAGCCCGCGGAGCCGCCCGCACGGCACACCATCGATATCGGCTCCCGCGAGGTCGTCGCGCGCGGCCAGTGCATTCCACAGCTCTACGACTGTGAACCCTTGCGGCACAAGCTCACCGAGGTGGCATCCGAACATGTGCGGTCCTGTCCGGCCCCGCGCCGATTCGCGGTGCGGCGGCGGCATCACGATGACGCCGTGGGCCAATGGCATTGGGACGACTACGCTTTCGCGCTCGTGCTGGTGGTGGAATGCCCGCCGCTGGAGGACGGCGGCTTCGTGCAGACCGTCGCGCACACCCGGCGGGACTGGGATCACTCCGATATCCATCGCACGCTGACCCGCAATCCGATTCACTCCTGGGAGCTGACGGCGGGCGACCTCTATCTGATGCGCACCGATACCACCCTGCATCGCGTGCACCCGTTCGCGCACGGGCGGCGCACCATTGTCGGCATGCATTTCGCTTCGGTCGAGGAAGCCGAGCGCGAACAGCGAAACGATGACGAGCAAATCAATCGCAACCAAACCGATAGTTTGCGTTCCGAAGTTCGGGTTATGACGAAACAAGCACAGTGATAACGTGATTCCCCGTCAAGGCAGCGGGGGGCAGCGTCGCCGACCGTAATTCTCCCCGGCAGTCTGTGCGAGCCCTCCCCGGCTCGATGCTGCCCCCACCGGTTAGGCGAAACCGATGGACCTCCTGAACCCACTCGACGCGATCTTCCTCGCCGTCGAATCCCGCGAACACCCCATGCACGTGGGCGGACTGCAACTGTTCGAACCACCCGCCGACGCGGGTCCCGAATTCCTGCACGACGTCTTCGACTCGATGGCGGGCGCCACCGAGGTGCGCACCCGCTTCCGGCGGCGACCCAGCCGCAGATTCGGCGGCTTCTCCAGTCTGAGCTGGTCGCACGCCGACAAGGTCGATCTCGGCTACCACCTGCGGCGCTCCGCCCTGCCCACCCCCGGCGGCATGGACGCGCTCATCGACCTCACCGAACGACTACACGGCACCCTGCTCGACCGGCATCGGCCGCTGTGGGAGGCCCGGGTCATCGAAGGACTCGATGACGGACGCTTCGCCGTCTACGTCAAAATGCATCACGCGCTCATCGACGGCGTCTCGGCCATGCGGCTGCTGCAGAACACCCTGACCGACGACCCCTTCGACACCCGCGTGCGGGTGCCGTGGGGCACCGCGCCGGTCGTGCAGGACGCCGCCGAACCGCCGAGCCCGTGGACACAGCTGCGAAAAGCATTGCCGCGCATGGTCAGAAGCACGGCCTATATCGCCTCCCCGCTGCGCGGGGCCATCGACGGGCGACTCACCATGCCGATGACCGCGCCCAAGACCATGTTCAATGTGACCATCGGCGGGGCACGGCGCATCGCGGTGCGCTCCTGGCCGCTGGAGCGCATCAACGCGATACGACTCGCCACCGGCGCGACCGTCAACGACGTCGTGCTCGCCATGAGTTCGGCGGCGCTGCGGTCCTATCTGATCGAACACGACGGACTGCCCGCCGAACCGCTCATCGCCATGGTGCCGGTCAATATCCGCAGCGCCGCCGAGGCCGACACCGAAGGCAATATGGTCGCGGCCTGCCTGGCGAATCTGGCCACGCACCTGGATGATCCGCTGGCTCGACTGACCGCCATCAGCTCCTCCATGCGCGAGGCCAAACAGGTTTTCACGCAATTGCCGCGCCTGGAGGCCATGGCGCTGTCGGCACTGCTGATGACACCGCTCGGGGTGTCACTGCTGCCCGGATTCGAGGCGCTGCCGCGGATGCCGTTCAATCTCGTCATCTCGAATGTGCCCGGCCCGCGTAAACCGGTCTATATGCAGGGCGCGCGATTGGACAGCAACTATCCGCTGTCGATTCCCTTCGAATCGCAGGGCATGAACATCACGCTCACCACCAATGGCGACAATCTCGATTTCGGGTTCGTCGGCTGCCGCCGCACCGTGCCCGATCTGGACCGGATGCCCGCGCATATGGAGGCCGGACTGGCCGAGTTGGAACGGGCCATCGGCTGATCTCTACGCTGATTCCGTGCATACGCGTTGGCCGGAACTGCGGAAACAGTGTCTGATCACCGAGGACGAGCAGATCCTCGCGCTCAATAAGCCCGCCGGGATATCGGTGACCGGCGAGCGCCACGACACCGACATCGTGGAGCTCGCCGCGGCCGCCGGGGAAACGCTGTACCCGGTGCATCGCATCGACAAGGTCACCTCGGGCATGGTGCTGCTCGCCAAAGAGCTGCCCGCGCACGGGGAATTGACGCGGCAATTCAACAAGCGGACCGCCGCCAAGGCCTATCTCGCGGTGGTGGAATCGGGCGGGCTGCCCGAGCGCGGGGTCATCGAGCTGCCCCTGAGCGTGGGCCGCAAGAACCGGATCCGCATCGCCGCACCGCGCGAGAGCATTCGGCGGGACGGCGATCGCTGGCTCGTCGACGAACGGGATGTGCTGGCGGGCAAGAACTATCCGTCGATCACCGAATTCGCGACGGTGACCGATACGGGGACCCATACGGTGCTGGCGCTGCGGCCGATCACCGGACGCCGCCATCAGATCCGGGTGCACCTGGCCTGGATCGGGTACGCCATCGTCGGCGACCCGCTGTTCGACAAATCCGGGACCTTCGATCGCACCTATCTGCATTCCTGGCGGCTCGGATTGGACGCCTCCTGGCGCACACCCCCGCGCCTGGATCTCGAAGCGGAGCCGGGTGCGGACTTCTGGGCCCTCGGCGGTATCACGAGCGACCCGGAAGCGTTGCTGAATGACGCGCGAAAAGCCATGAGCCCCGCCACCACAACGCACGATTGATGTGAGATCGCTATATTCGGTGGCGAGTCTCACCGAGACCGCATAGTGGCAGGTCATCTAGCCTGAAAAGGTGGCGCGGCGGCGCGCCGCTGCGGGTGCGATGATGCGCCCTTCACAGAAAGTGATGCCGATGGTTCTGCTGGCACAGCTGAGTGACACCCACTTCAATATGGGCGCCCGGAACAATGAACGCGCCGAACGGGTGATGGCCTTTCTGGCCGAACTGCCGCAGCGACCGGACGTCATCATCGTCACCGGCGATATCGCGGATGAGGGCGATATCGAGGAATACCAGCAGGCGCGTGCCGCCCTGACCGCCGATGTGCCGGTGATTCTGCTGCCCGGCAATCACGACGACCGCGCCAATATGCGCACCGTGCTGTTCGGCGAGGCCGCGGGCTACGCACCGATCAATCAGGCGCACAGCGTCAACGGGCTCACCCTGGCGCTGCTGGACTCCAGCATTCCCGGTAAGCCCGAAGGGCTGCTGGAGGACGCCACCCTCACCTTTCTGACCGATCTGCTGGCCGCGACGCCCGCCGACGAGCACGTGTTGATCGCCATGCACCATCCGCCGACCGCGGTGCAGAGCACGGTCTGCGATCCCATCCGGCTCACCAATCCCGAACCGCTCGCCGAGATCGTGGCCGGGGACGACCGTGTGCTCGGCATTCTCACCGGGCACGTGCACGCGGGACTGGTGACCACGTTCGCGGGGAAGCCGCTGATCGTCGCGCCGAGCGTGTCCTCGACCATCGGGCTCGAATGGGAAAGGGCCGCACCGGGTCACGTGCCGATCGACTTCGCGCCCGATCCGTCGCTGCTGTTCCATTCCATTCGGGACGGCAAGCTCCTGACCATGTTCCGGCCCATCGCCATGGGCGGCTGGCTCAGCGAACCGCAGGACTGAGCGCACCCCGGCGATACGCGGAAGGCGTTGTGCCCGTCCATCGCTTGAACGCGTGGATGAAGGTCGAGGCCTCCGCGTAACCCAGCCGGATCGCCACATCGCTCACCGAAAGCGGTGTGGCGGTGAGCATTTCCTCCGCCAGCGCCCGGCGCACCTCATCGAGCAACTGCCGGTAGCTGGTGCCAGCGGTATCCAGGTGCCGGCGCAGCGTCCGGGTGCTCATATTCAGATCCCTTGCCACCGAATCGATTCCGGGCGGCGCGGCGAATCCGTCCGCACCGCCGCGCGGCACCAGCAATTCCCGCACGTCCGCCGCGATGCCGGTGCGCGCCCGCCGCCGGGACACCAATTCCCGGCACTGCGCCAGGCACATGGCCAGGGTGTGCTCATTGGCCTGCGGCAGCGGTCGCTCCAGCACCGCCGGATCCATCGTGAACAGGTTGTGCGGCCGATCGAAACTCGGTAGCAGTCCATAGATTTCGAGGTAGGGCGCGGTATCGTCCGGCGCCGGGAAATCGAATTCCGCGCGCACCAGTTCCACCCGGTGCCCCAGCAGATCGCACAGCATCTGATGCATGGCGGTCACATCCCGCTCCACCAGGAATCGGCGCACATCCGCGGGCACCCGCTCATCGTGGATTCGCGCCACGAACTCGCCCGGCTGCCAGCGCGCCACCGGAATGCAGAAGGTGAAACTGAGCTCCAGATAGCGCAGCGCGAAGGCGATGGCCTCACCGAGGGTGGGACTGCTCACGCACGCGAATCCGAAGATCCCGAACGTGGTGATCCGATAGCGCCGGCCCAGTTCGAGTCCCAGGCTCGGCCGATCCCCGAGCTCGCGCACCAGATTCCGGATCACCGCCAGCTCGGTGTGCGCGTCGATCTGCGCGTCCGGATCGGCCAGCACCTTCTCGGTGAGCCCGCTGCCCTGCAGCATGCGCCCCGCCGCCACCCCGTGTTCGGCCGCGAATCCCACCATGAGCGCCACGCTCGCCACCCCGCGCGGAAAGTCCCAGTCCTTGATCCCCGCCTCCGGCACCGTACTCATAACCGAATTATGGCCGAAACTCTCGATCCGGTCTGCTACGCGGCGCGAAGCGGGCTTCTACAGTGAGAACAGTCTTCGACGTTAGGAGGGCCGATGCCTTCGGTAATCGTCATCGGTGCCGGATTCGGCGGGATCGGCATGGCTGTGGAATTGCGGCGGAATGGGTTTCGGGAGGTGACCATTCTGGAGCGCGCCGCCGACCTCGGGGGCGTATGGCGGGAGAACACCTATCCCGGGGCGGCCTGCGATGTGCCCTCACCGCTGTATTCCTTCGCGCGGGAGCCGAAACCCAAATGGCGACAGCGGTATTCGGGGCGCGATGACATTCTGGCGTACGCGCGCGGGGTGGCCGAACGGCACGGACTGCCGGAGTCGATCGTCTTCGGGGCCGATGTCACCGCGGCCGAATTCGACGAGACCACCGGACAGTGGACGGTGCTGACGGCCGATGGCGTCGCGCGTACGGCGGATGTGCTGGTGTCGGCGGTCGGACAGCTGTCCCGGCCCGCCATGCCGGATATCCCCGGGATCGACAGCTTCGAGGGGGCCTCCTTCCATTCCGCGCTCTGGGATCACGATGTGAAGCTGGCGGGAAAACGCGTGGCCTGCATAGGAACCGGGGCCAGCGCCATCCAGTACATCCCCGAGATCCAACCGGACGTGGCCGAGCTGACGCTCTTCCAGCGCACCGCGGCGTGGGTGCTGCCCAAATTCGACACCGATTACAAGCCGGTGCATCAGCGGGTGCTGCTGCACGTACCGGGATTGCCGGTGGCGGAACGCTTTTCCTGGTGGGCCATCGCCGAATTCGTGGCATTGGGGCTGGTGGAGTTCCCCGGCATCGTGCGCGGGGTCGCGCGAATGGCGCAGAACCATCTGGAAGAACAGGTCACCGATCCCGAACTGCTGGCCAAGCTGACCCCCGACTACCCGATCGGCTGCAAACGCGGCCTGTTCTCCAACGACTACTACCCGGCACTGGCCCAGCCCAACGTGCAGGTCGAGACCACCGCCATCAGCGAGATCGTCCCGGCGGGCGTCCGCACCGCCGATGGAGTCGTGCACGAGGCCGACGTCATCATCTACGGCACCGGCTTCAAGGGCACGGAATTCCTGTGGCCCATGGAGATTCGCGGCCGCGGCGGCCACCGCCTCGCCGACGCCTGGTCCGAGGGCGCGCACGCCTTCCTCGGCATCACCGTCCCGCGCTTCCCCAACCTGTTCCTGGTCTACGGCCCCAACACCAACCTCGGCGTCGGCTCCATCATCTACATGCTCGAATCCCAGGCCCGCTACATCCGCCAGGCGATCCAACTACTGGCCGAAAACCCGAACCACACCCTCGAGGTCAAAGCCGACAACGAATACGCCTACAACAGCGCCCTGCAACACCGCCTCGCCCGCACCCCCTGGAACTTCTGCACCAGCTGGTACCGCACCGCATCGGGCCGCATCACCAACAACTGGCCCGGCACCACCCGCAGCTACCGCCGCCGCACCGCCAAACTCCACCTGTACGACTACGAACTCACCACCCTCCCGAGGTAGTCCGCACACGTGCGAATTCGCGCATGTATGGGGAAAGTGTGTGGAAGTGGCGCAGGTCCGGGTGGGTAGGTGGCGGGGCACGGCAGACTGGAGGGCGTGACCGATTCGTCCCAGACTCGATTAGCCGTGCCGGACCGGGCGCGCGGGGCCGTACTTCCGCATGGGCCGCTGCGGCCCATCGAGCTCGCCACCGGGGCGGTGCTGGGTGGTGCGACGGTGGGATTGGTGACCGTCGGGTCGCTGGTGCCGTTCGCGGCGGCGCTGCAATTGGTGGCGGCGGTGCCGCTCGGGCTGCTGGCGCATCGGCAGCGACTGCGGGCCATTCTCGCGGCGACCGTCGCCGGGACACTGGTGACCTTCGTGGCCGCGGGGCTGGTGCCCGCCACGAATCTGGTCGGGGTCGCGGTCATCGGCGGCATCATCGGGGTCGTCAAACGGCGCGGCGGCGGGCTGCCGGCGGTGCTCGGACTCTCGCTGCTGGCCGGACTGGTGTTCGCGGGGTTCTCCGTCGGGATGCTGCAACTGTTCTCCCGGACCCGCAATCTGCTCTTCGACAGCATTCGCAATACCGCCAAGGGCATTCAGGATCTGGCGGCGCGGCAGGCCGTGCTGGAACCGCTCGGCCGCAATATCGCCGGATACACCGATTCGGTGCTGCACTGGTGGTGGGCCTGGATCGGCGGCGGCATCGTCGCGGCCATGCTGGTGAGCGGGATCGTGTCGTGGTTCGTGCTCGGCACCGTGCTGGATCGACTCGCCTGGCTGCCCGGACGCGATGATCTGCTGGACGCGCCCGCCGACGATCGACCCGTCGCACCGCTGCCGGTTACCCTGCGGCAGGTCACATTCCGCTACCCGGACGCGAATACCGATGCGCTGCAGGGCATCGACATGACCGTTCGGATCGGCGAGTTCGTGGCGGTGGTCGGACACAACGGCTCCGGAAAGTCCACGCTCACCCGGATTCTCGCGGGCCGCCCGCCCACCGGCGGCGATGTGGTCCGGCCGGGCTCCGCCGGACTCGGCGTGAACGGCGGCACCGCAATGGTTTTGCAGCGCCCGGAAAGCCAGACCCTCGGGGTGCTGGTCGCCGACGATGTGGTGTGGGGGCTGCCCACCGAGATCGCCGCCGCGGTCGATGTCGACGCGCTGCTCGGCGAGGTCGGACTGGCCGGGATGGGCAGACGCGAAACCGCCACGCTCTCGGGCGGACAACAGCAACGGCTCGCGGTGGCCGCCGCGCTGGCACGCAAACCCACCCTGCTGCTGGCCGACGAAGCCACCTCCATGATCGATCCGGAAGGGCGTCGCGATCTCGTCGCACTGCTGGCGGATCTACCCCGGCGGCACCCCATGGCGGTCGTACTGGTCACCCATCACGAGGCCGATGCCGCCGCCGCGGACCGCGTGGTGCATCTACAGGGCGGCCGCACGGTCGCCCACCTGCCCGCCTGGCCGCATCCGGTTCGCGATCAACGCCGCAGTCCGATGGGCGACACCGTGCTCGAACTGCGGGATGTCCGGCACACCTACAATCGCGGAACACCTTGGGAGGCACCGGCTCTGCACGGTATCGACCTGTCGGTGCGACGCGGCGAGGCGCTGCTCATCGTCGGCGGCAACGGTTCCGGCAAGTCCACGCTGGCCTGGATCATGGCCGGACTGACCATCCCCAGCGACGGCAGCTGCGAACTGCGCGAGTACACCGGCGCCAAACCCTCGCACAAGCGAATCGGCGCGGTGCAGTTGGCTTTTCAGCATTCCCGGCTGCAATTGCAGCGCCAGACCGTCGGCGCGGAGATAGAGGATTGGGGTGGCCGCGGCACCGCCGCCGTCGCCCGCGCACTCGACGCGGTCGGCCTGGATCGGGCGCTGGCATCGCGTTCCATCGAATCGCTCAGCGGCGGACAGGCCAAACGCGTGGTGCTGGCCGCCATCGTGGCCAGCCGCCCGCAGGTGGTGGTGCTGGACGAACCGCTGGCCGGGCTCGATCCGGCGGGCCGCGCCAGTGTGGTGGAATTGCTTGCCCGCCTGCGTGATTCGGGGCTCACCCTGGTGATCATCTCGCACGATGTCTCCGAGACCGCCGCGGTGTGCGACCGGATCGTGCACCTGAGCGATGGCAGGCTCGTCGAAAATGCCCCGCCGCCAAGCTATTCCACGAGCCGACCGGCGCACGATCACATTGGAGGGCTCCGATGAGCAGCGTCATCCTGCGCGAGGTGCCGGTCGACAGTCCGGTGCATCGGCTCTGGGCGGGCACGAAGATCATCTGGGTGTTCGCCTTCAGCGCGCTGCTCATCTTCACCCCGTCCTGGGCGCTACTCGGACTCGGCACGGCCATGCTGATCGGGGCCGGTCTCATTGCCCGGCTACCACTGGGCACACTCCCCCGTTTCCCCTGGTGGTTCTGGGTCGGCATCCTCATCGGCGCGGGCATCAACGCACCCGTCGGCATGGACGCGCTGCTGCGCTACACCCAGATCGTGCTGTTCGGCTTCCTGCTGCTGGGCGCGTCCTTCCTGGTCGCCTGGACCACCCCGATGGGCGAGGTCGCGCCCGCGCTCGCGCGACTCGGTGCGCCACTGCGGCGGATCGGCTGGACCAGGAACGGTGTGCGGCACAGCGTGCCCGTCGACGAATGGGCGGTGGTGATCGCACTGACCCTGCGCGGTCTTCCGCTGCTGCTCGAGGAGATGCGCGTACTGCGCGCGGCACGCAAACTGCGGCCCCGGGACTCGCTGCTGCATCAGGCGGCGCAGAACCCGTGGATCGATATTCTGACCGCGGGCATGGCCGTCGCCAGCCGCCGGGCGGGTGAGCTCGGCGAGGCCATCACCACCCGCGGCGGCACCGGCGAATTGACCGCGCGCCCCGGCGCTCCGGGCCGATCCGACGTCATCGCTCTGTCCGTTTTGGCAGTTTTTTGCGCTATGGGTATTGTGACCGAACTGCTGTTTTGAGCGACTCTCGAGTCAAAAATGATTCGACGTGTCGGTGGGGCGAGCTACCGTGATCGGTAGCAAGTGGGCAGCGCAAACGCACGGGGGCTCAACACGTTTCCGATTGGAAGGGAATCGATCGTGTTGGGCGTGTGTTGCCCCGAACACCTGATGAAGATTGGACAAGCAATGAAGCTGCGCAAAATCACGGCGGTTGCCGCACCCATCGCCGTGGCGGTCGCCATCGCGGGCGGCGGGGTCGCACACGCCGACCAGGCGACGCCGGAGATCGGCTACTCCTCGAACCTGGTCGGGAACGACGTGATCACCACCCTGACCAACGGTGCGTTCGAATTGACCGGCAAGTCGGTCGAAATCAAGGACAACGCGGGTAACACCGTGGTCAGCCTGCCGCTCACCTTCCGTCAGGACGGTGTCGAATACACCATGCCCGCCGCCGTTTCCGACGGCGCGCGCACCCTGGACATCACCGCCGTCAAGGATGTCTCCTCGGCCCGCCCGGTCGAGGTCAAGCCGGTCGCCTCCACCGCCGAGAACGCGCTGGCCATGCAGACCTTCGCCAGCCAGTTCGGCATCGCCACCGCCATCGGCGCCTTCATCGGCACCGCACTGGGCGCGCTGGTCGGCCTGACCGGCATCGTCGCGGGTCCCGGCGTCGTCGCCAGCGTGATCGCGGGCGCCACCGTCGGCGGCATCATCGGCACCCTGGTCGTCGGTGGCCCGGCGCTGCTCGTCGCCGGTATGGACCTGATCGGCACGCTCACCGCGGCCCCGGGCACCTCGAAGTTCAACGACGCCAAGTAGTTCGACGCGGATCCCGTTGGGGCGCGCACCATTTCGGTGCGCGCCTCAGCCGTATCCGGAGCACGGCCGTATCCGAGGCCCGGTCAGCAGCCGGTGGGCGCGGGAATGCCCGCGAACCGATCGGCGACGAAGTTCATGGCTCCGATGGACTCCACCGCGGCGGCCGGATTGTGCCCCGGAATTCCGGAGTGCACGGCCGTAATGTTCGCTCCCAGAGCGCAATAGCGGTCCACCAGCGCGGTGAAGCCCTCGACGGGAATCACGTCATCGGCGGTGCTGTGATACATGTACAGCGGCACATCCGGTGCCACCGCACCCAATTCCTGCCGCTCGGTGGCGGCTTGAAATTGCGGGTGCCACAGTAGATTCGGCGTATCGGAGTATTCGTCGAGCTGCCGATTCAGGTGCCGCAGCACCATATCCGCACCGCAGGCGGCGGACTCGCGCGCCAGCATCTCCCTGCCGTTGTCATTGAGGTCCTCGACAATGCCCGATCCCGGATCGATGCGGGCGAAGGCCGCGACCATCAATACCGCCAGCCCGGCCTGGATACCGCCGTCCACCCGGCGGGAGATGGCGGCGATATTCGCCGGGACGCCACCGGCCGACACACCCGAAAACCATAGTTCCGGTGCGTATTCCGCGCGCTGCTGCATGGCCCACAGGGTCGCGAAAGCGCCACCCGAATAGCCCCAGGCGCCGATCGGACTGTCGGGGGTGATTCCGCTGGGCGGGAATGATTTCGCCGCGCGCACGCCGTCGAGTACGCCGCGCCCGGAATTCACCCCGTCGAAGAACCGGGATTGCGGTCCCTCGTAATCGGAGACCACCACGGCCCAGCCGCGCAGCAGCATGGCCGTCAGGAACGGAATATCAAGGGCGGTATTGACGATCGAGATATCGCGGCCGCCGCGCAGCGCGAACGAGGGCGCGCAGCGCGTGCCCAGACTGTCCTCCGCCACCTGATACGACAGCAGCGGCCGCCCGCCCGCACCGAACCACGGCAGCAGCGGCGTCATCACGGTGGCCACATCGGCCACCGCCGCCCCCGCCGAATCCGTGCTCCGATACTGCAATTGCCAGCCCGCCACCGGCAGGCCCAAGCCCAGCACCGAGATCGGCCGCGAATTCAGCACCGCGCCATTGGCATTGGTCTCCAGCCCGGCGGGCGCGGCATAGAACGGATCATCATCCGGGGCCGGAACGCCCTCCGCCCGTCCCGTCGCGGTCGCCGACCACGCCGCCAGAAGCACTGCGAGACACATTATTACGATGCGTCCCGGCCCGGCGCGTCCCGAATTCCCTTGCTCGACCGGCACCAATTCCCCGAACTCGGTCGCGTCTTCTCGCCGCATACCCGCCTCCAGCGTCGAATCACCGACGCCCCAGGCCCGAGGGCTTCGCCCATCGCGCTGACCTGCCACTCCGGCGCATCGGATTCCTCAAGTTACTGCCGCGCATACCTCCGGGTCAACGGCGAGCGCGCGTCGTTGCCAGGACGTTGCGCTGGAAGGGGTTGTGGTGCAGGGCAATAGAACTGGCCGGTCGCTATTTGCGCGATATATGCCCCGAATCGGACCGTCGCACGCACACAGCATCATCCCCGCTATCCACAACCATCCACATCCCCGCGTCCGATCCCGAACATCGAGCGCCGAGAGTCCGGGAGCCGGACCTACGCGGGTAGTGGACCTCCGAAAGAAGAAGCCAGTATCGATTGACTGGATCTGTTTTCGCGGGCCAGTCGGTTGGATCATGGGAAGATGTTGCTGCGCAGGCTGGTCGCCCTCTATGTCGGGTTGTGGTTGTACGGGTGGTCCATGGCGGTGATGCTGCGCGCGGCGCTCGGGCTGGATCCGTGGGATGTGTTCCACCAGGGCGTGGCCGGGAATGTATCGGTGAGCTTCGGAACCGTCGTCGCCATCACCGGGGCGGTGGTGCTGCTGGCCTGGATACCGCTGCGGCAGAAACCGGGGCTGGGGACCATCAGCAATGTGGTGGTCATCAGCATCGCGGTGGATGTGGGGCTGACCGTGCTGCCCGCGATCGACGGGCTGCCGCTGCGCATCGCGGCCATGGTGGCGGCGGTGCTGCTCAACGCGGTGGCGAGCGTGCTGTACATCGGTGCGGGCATGGGCCCGGGACCGCGCGATGGCCTGATGACTGGACTGGTTCGCCGGACCGGTCGGCCGGTATGGATGGTGCGCACCTCACTCGAGGTCACCGTCCTGGCGATCGGCTGGGTGCTCGGCGGCAGCGTCGGGATCGGAACCCTGGTGTACGCCTTCGGAATCGGGCCGCTCATCCACCTGCTCATCCCCTACGTCGACCGCTTCCTGCCGGGCTTCCACGATGTGCACGCGACCGCCGAACCGCGACCGGATAGCGAGATCACCCCGGCCGTCGCCTGAACGCCTACCGAGACGAGCCCGGGGTGCGGGTGCTGACCCAGGATTGGCCGCGCCGCCCCGGCAGGTAGACCGAATCACGGCGCTTGGCAAGCACACCCGCCGTACCCCGCTCCTCGCTGGTGCGCAGCGCCTCGGCACCGGAACCCGCCAGCGGAGGCGGGACGATCAGCGACGGCATGCGTCCGGCGAGCGCCTCCAGCACCCGGCGGCGATCCTCGTACCGCTTGCGCAGCAGCGAGGTGCCGTCGAGGTACAGCACGTCGAAGGCCACCAGCACCGCACCGCCCGGATCGGCGCGCAACAGCGCGGGATCGGCGCGGCCCCGCTGGTCCAGTACGACCGCCGCGCCGTCCAGTACCGCACGGTGACCGGATAATTCGCGGCCCAGGACGGCCAATCCGGGAAACCGGCGCACGCCACGATCGTTCCCGTCACGCAGCGCCACCGCATCGTCCTCGATCTCGGCGATCAGACGGACGCCGTCCCACAGTGTTTCGAAGGCCCACTCCCCGGCATCGAGGGTCGAGACATCGCCGGGCGTCGCCAGCATGGGAGTCAGGCCGTGCGGCAGTGGAGTCGGCTGCTTCGCCCGCGGAACAGGTTGCGCTCCATCGCTTTCCAGCTCGCCGGTCTGATCCTTCATCAGATGCATGAGCCATTGCTTACCGCTGGTCCGGATCAGCGCGTACCGCCCGTCCAGCCGTTCACCGTGCAGTCGGACGATCACCTCGTCGTCTCGCCATTTCTCGGTCTCATAGGTGCCGGAATCCCAGATCTCCATATCCCCGGCCCCGTACTCCCCCTTGGGAATCGAGCCGTGGAAGTCCAGGTATTGCAGCGGGTGATCCTCGGTGTGCACGGCCAGCCGATTCTCATGGGTGTCGACCGGCGGCCCCTTGGGCACCGCCCAGGACACCAGCACGCCATCGCGTTCGAGGCGCACGTCCCAGTGCAGTCGGCGCGCCCGATGCTGTTGAATCACATAGCGATTCCCGTCCGAGGGCGCCGGCGCGCCGGCGGGCACCGGTTCCGGCGTGCGTTCGGCGGTGCGCTTGGAACGGTAGACGTGCAGCTTGTCCGGCTGCTCCGGCACCGGCTCATCCAGCCCGGCCAGCAGATCACCGTCGCGCTCCCAGCGGCGCAGCACCTCATCGAAACGCAAGTGCCGCAGCTTCTTCCGCTGCTCGATCTCCGACCAGTCCCGCGGTGCCGCCACCCACGGCTCCGCGCGGCCGCGCAGAGAATACGGCGCGATGGTCGTCTTGGCCATATTGTTCTGACTCCAGTCCAGCAGCACCTTGCCCGCGCGCTCGGACTTGGCCATATTCGCGGTCACCAATTCCGGCCGCAGCTGTTGCAGATTGGTCGCGACCTGTTTGGCCACCGCCGACGCGCCGTCCGCGGCGACCCGCCGATCCAGTGGCACGTAGACGTGAATCCCCTTGGAACCACTGGTAACCGGGTAGGCGTCCAACCCGACCTCGCGCACCACATCGCGCAGTATCAGCGCCACCTCCGCGCATTCCGCCAGCGCCGCCCCCGGCCCGGGATCGAGGTCGAACACCAGCCGGGTGATCGGCCCGCGCTCATCCCCGTCGAAAACCCATTGCGGCACATGCACTTCCAGCGCGGCCTGCTGGCCGAGCCAGGCCATTCCGGCCACCGAATCGATGAGCGGATAGGTCACCGGCCGGTCCGAATGCGGAACCGTGCGGCGCGCCAGCCACTTCGGCGCGTGCTCGGCCAGATTCTTCTCGAAGAACGATCCCTGTTCGACCCCGTTTGGCCAGCGTTTGCGGGTCACCGGCCGCAGGGCGATATGCGGCAGCAGTGCCGGGGCGATGGCGGTGAAATAGTCGATCACCTCGCCCTTGGTGGTGCCGGTGGCCGGATACAGCACCTTGTCGAGGTTGGTGAGCCCAACCTCGACACCCCCGAAATCCCGTCGGGACCCCATAGTGAGCAGTCTAAGGCCGGGTGCGGGATATTCCGGCTAGCCCACGGCCTCCCGGGTCCGCAGCCGACGGTCAGCTCCCCCGTCACCGCGGCATGGCTTGCGGCCGGGAATCCACACCTCGCGGGCAGTGGATTCCGGCCAAAAGCCCGCCGGAATGACGGGGGCCGCGTCGAAAATCAGGCCGGCGGCTGATCTCCCGGAGCCGGTTCCGGCGCGGGGGCCGGTTCCGGAGCGGGTTCGGGTGCGGGCGCGGCCGCGGCTTCGGCCGGTGCGGGCTCGGCGGCGGGCGCGGGCGCCTCCGCCGGAGCATCGGCCGGAATCGCGTTCTTGACCGCGGCCGTGCCCTTGTCGATCTGCGACGAGTACTTGCCGCCGGTCTTGTCATTGATCACGTTGCCGGCCTTGTCGACCGCGCTTTCGATCTTCTCGGCGTTCTGGGCCGCCACTTCCTTGCCCTTGCCGACCAGTCCCTTGAGCGTGTCAATCAGACTCACAGTCCCTGCTCCTTCACTCTCGGTCTTCGGTCATTCGCGCACATCTTCCCACCACGTATCCCCTGATGGGAGGCCAATCGGGTCGATCCGCTGTCCCGGCTTGGGCACGGCGACCGTCGTACCGGCGTCTTTCGCGGCGGTGACCATCCGGCGAACCGGCTCCGACCAGCCGTGGAAGGCCAGATTGAAGGTTGCCCAGTGGATGGGAACCAAAACCCCGTATCCGGGATCGCCGACACACAGATCGGCGTGTGCGCGCACCGCCTCCTCGGGGTTCATGTGCACGTCCGGCCAGTGCCGGTCGTACGCGCCGATGGGAAGGAGAGTCAGATCGAACGGGCCCAGCCGCGCGCCCGCCTCCGCGAACGCCTTGGTGTACCCGGTATCGCCGCCGAAGTACACCCGGCGGGTGGGACCGGCGATGGACCAGGACGCCCACAGCGTGGTGTTGCGCACCAGACCGCGACCGGAGAAATGCCTGGCCTCGGAGCAGGTGATGACCAGATCGGTGCCGTCCGCATGCGCGCGTTCCAGCTCGGACAGGGAAACCGAAGCGGCCCAATCCAATTCGACGATGCGATCGGCCGGGACATCCCAGTGCCGCAGATGCGCGCCGATGCCGATCGGCACGATGAACACCGCGTCCTGGGTTTTCACCAGCGTTTCGACGGTGTCGCGGTCCAGATGGTCGTAGTGGTCGTGCGAGATGAGCACCGCGTCCACCGGCGGCAACGCCTCCAGCGGCGTCGGCACCGGATGCAGCCGGGCCGGGCCGACCAGCGCCGACGGCGAAACCCGTTCGCTCCACACCGGATCGGTGAGCACCCGGTAGCCGTCCACCTCGACCAGACAGCTGGCATGCCCGTACCAGGTGACCGCCAGATCGGCGGCCTGCTCCGGCGTCACCGGCGTCTCCACCGGGATCCGGCCCGGCGGCCTGCCCGTATTACGTTCCGTCAGAAGCTGATACAGCAATTCCAGCCCCGAACCGGTGAGCTGTGAACTCGGTTCGGTGTTGTGGAACTGCTTGTTCCGATAGGTCGTCGCCCCGGTCGCGGTCGGCGCGATCGCATTGATCGACGCGCCCATGGCATTGGGGATACCCCATGCCGCCCGCACCACCCAGGAGATTCCGAAAGCACCCGCTGCCATACCAGCCAGTCTCCGCGCATTCGCGCCCAAGCGCTCGCCGTTCATCGGCCCTCGAATCTCGCGGAACGCTTCTCCAACCGAGCCACCCGTGCCTCCTGCGCATCGGCGCTGGCCCAGGCCGCGGCCAGGGCGGCGCTCTGTTCGGCGGTGTCATCACCGCGCGTGCCGTCATCGTTGAACACCAGCTTCATATGACGCAGCGAGAGCGGGGCGAGCTCGGCGATCTGCTTGGCCCACATCTGCGCGTCCTCGAGCGTGCCGATCTTATTGGCGAAACCGAAGTTGTACGCGTCCTGCGCCTGCACCCGCTCCGCACCCAGCAGAATGGTGCGCGCCGGACCCGGCCCGATCAGCGACGATAGTCGCCGCACCGTCCAACGATCCACGGAGATACCGAGTTTCGCGGCCGGAATGGCGATGAAGGAATCCGGGCTCAGCACCCGCAGATCCGAGGCGATGGCCAATTGCACGCCCGCGCCCAGCGCGCCCCCGTTGATCGCCGAGATCACCGGCACCGGCGCGGTCTCGATGGCGCGCAACATGCCGAGCAGCGCACCCAGGAAACTGTCCGAATACACGCCGTCCAGATCCGCGCCCGCGCTGAACAGCGGACCCTGACCGGTCAGCACGATCACCCGAGCCGACCCCGCGGCCTCCTCGATCGCATCGCGCAACAAACGCACGAGCTCTTCGTTGAGTGCGTTCCGCCGTTGCGGACGCTGCAGTTCGATGGTGACGACATCGCCATCACGGCTGACTCCGAGCATTTGTCCTTCCCCACTGTGCTATGTACCCATGGACATGTTCACTGTAAGCGGGCGTACCGTCGGGTCCGTGACAGCAACACCCGATGTCGAGATCCTGGTGATCGGTGCGGGCCAGGCCGGATTGTCGGTCGGGTACCACCTGCGCAGGCTCGGATTGCGCCCCGAACAGGACTTTCTGATTGTCGACCACGCGCCTGCGGCGGGCGGCGCGTGGCAGTTCCGCTGGCCTTCTTTGACATTGAGCACAGTGAACCGCGTGCACGATCTGCCCGGAATGTCGTTCGAGGAGACGCTGCCGGAAGGCTCGGAGAACGCGCAGGCCGCCACCGCCGTGCCGCACTACTTCGAGCTGTACGAGAAGCGATTCGATCTGCGAGTGCACCGGCCGGTATCGGTGAGCGTGGTGTGCGATCGGGCCACCGACGCCACCTGCCCGGATGCCGAGGTGGACGGGTTGCTGCACGCGGAGGTGCGGGCGGTGAACGTCGGCTACGCGGACCCGTCCGTCGTCAAACCGGTGGTGGACAGCGATATTCGCAGCCGGGGGCTCATCAATGCCACCGGCACCTGGGATAAGCCGTTCATCCCCTTCTATCGCGGCGCGGACACCTTCGCCGGACGGCAATTGCATGCGCACGACTACAAGACCGCCGACGAATTCGCGGGCGAACACGTGGTCGTGGTCGGCGGCGGGATCACGGCAATCCAACTGCTGGACGAGATTTCGCGGGTGGCGAGCACCACCTGGGTCACCCGGCGCGAACCGGTGTTCCGGGACAATAAATTCGGTCCCGACGCGGGCCGCGCCGCCGTCGCCATCGTGGAGGATCGCGTGCGGCGCGGACTGCCGCCGGGCTCGGTGGTATCGGTGACCGGACTGCCCGAGGACGACCGGGTGCGCGCCGCCCGCGCGCGCGGCGTGCTGGATCGCAAACCCATGTTCGACCGTATCGAGCCGGACGGAATCCGTTGGGCCGACGGCACTTTCCAGCGTGCCGATGCCATTCTCTGGGCCACCGGCTTCCGCAGTTCCCTGGACCATCTGGCCCCGCTGCGGCTGCGCGGACCCGGCGGCGGCATCACCATGACGGGGCAGCTCGCCACGCAGGTGGCGGCCGATCCGCGCATCCACCTGCTCGGCTACGGACCGTCGGCCAGCACCATCGGGGCCAACCGCGCCGGGCGCGCGGCGGCCGTGGAACTCACCAAATACCTTGGACTGCATACTGTGTGACCATCTCGCGGTGTGGATTCCGGCCGAAAACATGCCGGGATGACGGGGGCGGGATTCGGTCAGGCGACGGCTTGGGAGGCGGGGCGGGGGGTCTTGCCGCGCGGGGCGCCCGGATCGGCGACCACGCCGAAGCGGATCAGGCTGGCGGCGGTGTCGAGCAGGGTCTGTCGCACCGGGCGCATGGTCCAGCCCAGTTCGTCCTGGGCCTTGGCGGCGCTGACGTGTTCGGCGCGGCCCAGGTAGCGGGCGGCGAGCGCGGCGGCGGGATTGAAGCGGGCGCTCAGGCGAACCAGCCAATCGGGCAGGACCCGGGTCGGGACCCGGTATTCGGCGGCGATCGCGCGGGCCATCTCGGGTAGCGAAACCTGTTCGCCCGCACAGATATAGCGATTGCCCACGGCCTGCGGCAGTTCCATGGCGAGGCGGTGCGCGATGGCCACATCGCGCACATCGACGGTGGAGAAACCCAGGTCGGGCAGACCCGGCATCTCCCGGGCCAGCAGGATGCGCACGGCGTCGACCGAGGTGCCGGTGGCGGCGCGCTGCACCGGACCCAGGATCATGCCCGGATTGATCACGGCCAGTTCGAGTTCCGGATGCGCCGCCGCGAAATCCCAGGCGGCGCGCTCGGCGAGGGTCTTGCTCTTCTCATAGGCGTTGCAGGCGTTGACATCCGACCAGTAGTCCTCGGTGAGCAGCCGATCGCCATGGCCGCGCATGATCGCCGCCACCGACGAGGTGAGCACCACGCGCTGCACACCGGCGGACGCGGCGGCGCGCAGCACCCGCAGCGCGCCGTCCACGGCCGGGCGCACCAGTTCGTCCTCGTGTTCGGGTTCGGCGGGCGGGAAGGGCGAGGCGGTGTGCAGTACGAACCGGCAGCCCGCGACGGCTTCCGCCCAGCCCGCATCGGAGTCCAGATCGGCCTGTACGAAGTCGACCCCGGTCAGGTGGGTGAGTTCGGCGGCCTTGGCGAGCGAGCGCACCGTGCCCCGCACGCGATAGCCCTGACCTTGCAATTCATCGATGACATGCCCCGCGAGATACCCCGAGGCGCCGGTGACGAGGACGAGATCCGACATGAGACGGCTCCAATCTGAGCAGTGTTTAGAATCTAAACAATGTATAGATTCAAGGGCACGCCGAAGTCAACCCCTTACGCTCATCCCATGCCGACCAAGGACCGCTACCACCACGGAGACCTCCGCGAAGAGCTGCTGCGCGCCTCGCTGCGACTCATCGAGACCGAAGGTCTGACCGCGGTGAGCCTGCGCCGGGTCGCACGCGAAGCCGGCGTCAGCCCGGGCGCGCCCTATCACCACTTCAGCGACCGGGCCGCACTGCTGGCGGCGATCTCCACGCGCGGCTTCGAACAGCTTGGCGCGCGGATGATTTCAGCTCGCGAACAGGCGGACGGACCGCGCGACGCGATCATTCGCATGACCGTGTCGTACGTGGAATTCGCGCGCACCTCCCCCGCGTACTTCCGGCTGATGTTCCGTCCCGAACTGCATCAGCCCGAGAAACACCCGGAAACCGAGGCCGCGGGCGATGCCGCCTACGCCATTCTCGAGGACGTCATCGACGACGCCACCCGCACCGGCGGACTGCCCCCCGAAGACGCCGCGACCCTGGCCCTGGCGCTGTGGAGCCTCGCGCACGGCCTGGCATCGCTCACCCTCGACGGCAAACTCGAATTGCGGTCCGCCCAAATGGGAACCACCGCACCGGAACTCGCCGATCGGGTCACCAGAATGTTCACCGACCTCATCGACAGCCGGTGGCCGCAGTCCTGAGCGCCACGGCCGCGACAGCCGCGGTCACGAATCAGGCGGGCGCGTCCACCTGGAACTCGTCCGGGTTCGGGCCGATGCGAGTTCCGTTGTCCAGGGCGCTGATTCGCGTCACCTGATCCTGGCTCAGCTCGAAATCGAAGACCTCGAAGTTCTCCGCGATACGGGAAGCCGTCACCGACTTCGGGATGGCGACATTGCCCAGCTGCATATGCCAGCGCAGGATGACCTGCGCGACGGTGCGGCCCACCTCCTGCGCGACGGCGGCGATGGTCGCGTCCGCCAGCTCCGCGCCCCGGCCCAGCGGACTCCAGGCCTCGGTGATGATGCCGTGCTCGGCGTGGAAGGCGCGTAGCTCGGCCTGCGCGAGATACGGATGCAATTCGACCTGATTCACGGTGGGGGTCTCACCGGTCTCGTCGATGACCCGCTCGAGATGTTCGCGGGTGAAGTTCGAGACGCCGATGGAGGTGACCCGGCCCTGCGCCTTGAGCGCCTGCAGCGCCCGGAAGGTGTCCACGTACAAACCGGACTCGGCAATCGGCCAGTGAATCAAATAGAGGTCCAGAACATCCAGTTCCAGCCGCTTCATGCTCTCGTCGAAGGCGCGCAGGGTCGCGTCATAGCCCTGATTGCGATTCCACAGCTTGGTGGTGATGAACAGTTCATCGCGCGGCAGGCCCGAATCGGCGAGCGCGCGGCCCACCTCCGACTCGTTGCCGTAGATGGCCGCGGTATCGATGCTCCGGTAGCCGACCTGCAGCGCGGTCGCCACGGCGTCGACGGTGTCACCCGATTCGACCTTGAACACGCCGAAGCCGAGCTTGGGCATGACATGGCCGTCATTGAGGACGATCGAGGGGACTGCGCTGGTCTCGCTCCGGTAAGTCACCATTCCGACCGTAGAAGTGGTTCACCTGGGCGTCAACCACGCGCCCGCGCGTGTCAGCGCCGAAAAGCGATATGTGAGCGGGCTAACTTCCAGCAGATATTCGATCAGTGCCAGATGACGCAGGACGGATCGTCGGTGGTGCTGAGCTGACAGCGCGTGAACGAACCGGAATTGATGAGCAATTGCTCGATCAGGTACGACAGTGAATTGCCGCCGACCGAGGAACCCGCGCCGGAGGAACCGGCCGTGAGCAGATTGACCAGCAGGCCGGGGCTCGAACCGGTATTCGCCGAAAGCGTGCCGAGCGAACCGGGATTCGCCGAGCCGGTATCGGCCGAGGCGGACGCGGCGCCGGTGGTCAACGCCGCGGCCGCGACCGCTCCGATCATGACGAGACGAGCAGTTCGGTACATGCAGAACCTCCGTGTTACCCACTCACGGAAGCAATTCCATTACACCGCAAGCACTTCCAACTGTCATCTCGAGACAATAGTAAAATCCGAACATTTCAGTGAGCCCCTGAAACCGGTGTCCCGAAGATCATCGGCAGCGCTAGTCGGGTAACCCCAGCCTGCGATAGCGGAGATGACGAACCGCGCGGAGTTCGGCCAATGGCTTGGCGGTCAGGTCCGCGACCTCCGCCGCGATGGCCGACACCACGCGCTGCGCGAAATCCACCGCCTCGTCCGCGGCATCGGGATATTCCGGGACGATGCGGTCGACAATCCCGTTCGCCCGCAACTCCGTCGCGCGAATGCCCTGCCGCGCGGCCATTGTCGGGGCGTGCAGGGTATCGCGGTACACGATCGCGCTCGCACCCTCCGGCGGCAGCGGGGCCAGCCAACCATTCGCGGCGGCCAGCACCCGGTCCGCGGGTAGCAGCGCCAGCGCGCCGCCGCCGCTCCCCTGCCCCAGCAGCACCGAGACCGTCGGGGTGTCGAGGGTGACGAGATCGGCCAGACAGCGGGCGATTTCGGGAGCCAAGCCCCGCTCCTCGGCCTCCCGGGACAGCGATGCGCCGATGGTGTCGATCACCAGCACCAGCGGCACATGCAGTTCGGCGGCCAGGTGCATGGCGCGGCGCGCCTCGCGCAACGCCGCGGGACCCATGGTCTGATCGGGCGACTGTCCCGCGCGATCGTGGCCGAAGACAATGCAGGACTGGCCGCGGAAGCGCGCCAGCGCGTGCACAACCGTCCGGTCGGATTCACCTTGTCCGGTGCCGGACAACGGAACTCGGTCGGTCGCGTGCCGGAGCAGCTCGCGTATCCCCGGACGATCCGCACGCCGGGAGATGAGCACCGACTGCCAGGCCGGCACATCATTCCCGACCTGCAGCGCCGGACCGCGCAGTTCGTGCCCGGCCTGCAGAATGCCCACGCCATTGTCGAAATCGCGGGTGTCGCCGTCCATTTCGGTGAGCGGCTGCGGACCGTCACACAGCACGTTCAGGGCCCGGTGCGCGATTCGGCGAAACACCGAAATCGGCACCACGCCGTCGATTACGCCGCTGTGGTACAGATTTTCTGCGGTCTGCACCCCTTCCGGGAAGCTGCGGCCGTAAAGTGCCTTGTAGACGCGCGGGCCCAGGAAGCCGATCAGCGCGCCAGGTTCGGCGAATGTCATGTGCCCCAACGATCCCCACGAGGCGAAGACGCCACCCATGGTCGGATTGCGGAGATACACCAGATACGGAAACCCGGCGGACCTGTGCACGGCGACAGCTCCGGCGATCTTCACCATCTGCACGAAAGCCACTGTGCCCTCTTGCATTCGGGTACCACCCGAGGTCGGCGAGGCCAGCAGCGGCAGCCCCAGCTCGGTGGCGCGCTCCACCGCCGACACGATGCGCTCGGCCGCGGCAACACCGACAGACCCTGCGAGAAAGGCGAATTCGCATGCGATCACGGCCACCGGCCGTCCGCGCAACATTCCGGCACCGGTCAGCACCGACTCATCGAGGTCGGCCTTCATCGCCGCGACGTCCAACTCCGCCCGATACTCGGAAGAAGCCTGGACAGGCACCGGCGGTAGATCCCAGCTCTCGAAGGAACCGGGATCCAGCAACTCGCCGAGCAACTCTCGCGCCGAGGTCTTCACGCGCGCGAGCATAACCGGACTCCGACATTGCTGCGGGCAACGCCGGAGGCCGCGTCGTCCTGCTAGTAGCCCTGCACGACCTTGCGCAGCGCGTACTCGGTGACAGCGACCAGCGCCTGCTTCACCGGTTCCCGGCGACGGGCATCCATCGACAGGATCGGAACATCGGCGGGCACCGCGAGCGCCTGACGAATGTCCTCCACCGGATACCTTGGCGCATCATCGAATTCATTGATCGCCACCAGGAAGGGTAGGTTCCGGGCCTCGAAATAATCGACGGCGGCGAAACTGTCCTCCAGGCGCCGGGTATCGACCAGCACCACCGCGCCGATGGCGCCCTTGATGAGGTCGTCCCACATGAACCAGAAGCGGTACTGGCCGGGCGTGCCGAACAGATAGAGCACCAGATCATCGGCCAGGCTGATACGGCCGAAATCCATGGCCACCGTGGTGGTGGCCTTCGACGGAACACCCGTGAGGGAGTCCACGCCCACACTGGCATTGGTCACCAGAGCTTCGGTGCGCAGCGGAACGATCTCCGAGACGGCACCTACCAGGGTCGTCTTACCCACACCGAACCCACCGGCGACCACGATCTTGGCCGACGTGGGCTTGCTGGTGCGCGTATCGACCTGTGTCGTCGAATCAAATACGCCGGAGTCCACTGAGAACCCTTTCGATCAGCTCGCGACGTTCATCGTCGCTGGAATCGTCTTTCAATGTCGCCGAAACCCGTACATGGCCGGCTTCGATCAGATCAGCGACCAGCACCCGGGCCACCCCGATCGGGATACCCAGGCGCGCGGCGACCTCGGCGACAGACGGCGATTCTCTGCACAACTCCACGATTGACGTCTCGATGTTGGTGAGTTCGAACTGCCGCTCGAGGGCGACCGGATGCGATGCGACGAGCGCCTCCAACGCCAATTCCACCTTCGGCCGGGTACGTCCGGCGGTCAGGGAATACGGGCGAACGAGACTCGGCTCGGCGCTACCGATGCGTTCGTTGTCTATGTCCATCCCGCCATCAGGAACCCATCGTGACGCGAGGTGTGGCCTGGACTGTCTGGCCCACTCGCTCGACCAACAACGCCATTTCGTATCCAACCTGGCCGATGTCGCACGAGGTATTCGTGAGCACCGCGAGGTAGGAACCGTCGCCGACGGCCATCAGGAGCAGGTAACCGTGCTCCATCTCGACCACCGACTGCAGGACGGTGCCGCCCTCGAACAGATTGGACACGCCCACCGACAGGCTCGCGAGGCCCGCGGTCACGGCAGACAGCTGTTCGGCACGATCCACGGGCAGTTGCGCGCTCGCGGCCATCAGCAGACCATCCGCCGAAACCAGAACCGCGTGTGCGACGCCCGGAACCTCATTGGCGAAATTCGAAACCAGCCAATCCAGCTGACGCTTCGTACCACCTAGATCGGGGTTCATCGGTCTCCTTTATCTCCGGTTAGGTTCATTTCTTTCATCGCACGGCCATCCCGGACACCTTGCTGATGCCGACTCAGACTGGACCTGATGGATTCTGGGTCGCGATGGGCCGCCTTGTCAGCGTTTCCGTTGACACCGCCCGGCACAAGTCGGTTACCCGGATCACGTTGCGGCAGACCCGCTGCCGTACGGCGCTGGGGCTCGGACTCGTTTACCCGCTGCGCGGCCTGCCAACCCTCATCACCCGGTGATTCGAAGGACGAGGCCACGTGGGATCGCTCCGCGCTCGGATCCGACAACCACGCCGACATCATCTCCGCGAAGATCGGGGTGCCCATGGACGCCTGATCCTCACCGGTCGCGGGCTGCAACCGGGTCTGGAAGAACGAGGCCGCCTTCTGCGGATTCGACCGGAAACTGTGCCGGCCGCGGTCCTTCGGATCACCCGAATCACCCTGCGGCAAACCGAGACCCGGCAGCGGAGCCGGACGCTGCGGCAGACCCGCACCCGGATCCCGCTGCGGCAGACCACTCGCGCCGCGCTGGGGCAATCCCGGCGCACCGGCATCGGTGCCACCGCGCTGCGCCGCTCCACCGCCCAGCGCTTGACCCGAATCCCGCTGCGGCAAGCCATTTCCGGCCTGATCCGCGCCACGCTGGGGCAGACCGCCCGGAGCCCGCGGCGGCAGACCACCGAACGCGGCCTCCTGCTGCGGCGCACCGGGTGCGCCATTGCCACCGGGCGCACGACGCGGGAGACCACCGGCCTGATCCGCACCACGCTGGGGTAAGCCCGAATCCCGCTGCGGCAGACCATTGGAGCCCGTGTCCGACCCACCGCGCTGCGGCAGACCGTGCCTGCCGGTATCGCGCTGCGGGAGACCACCGGACGCATCCGCGCCGCCACGCGCCTGCTGCGGCAGACCACCGGACTGATCGCGCTGCGGCAAACCACCCGGGGCGGCATCCGCGGCACCGCGTCGTCCCTGCGGCGGCAGACCACCGGCGGACGGATCGCGCTGGGTCAGGCCACCGGAGAGAGAATCCGCGCCACCGCGCTGCGGCGGCTGAGGCCGACCCTGCGGGCCGCCATCCGCTCCGCCACCGCGCTGCGGCAAACCACCTGAGAGAGCATCGGAATCGCCACGCTGCGGCAAACCACCCGACAGGGCATCGGAGCCACCACGCTGCGGCAGACCACCCGACAGGGCATCGGAGCCACCACGCTGCGGCGGCTGGGGGCGATTACCCGCGCCCGAATCACGCTGCGGGAGACCACCTGCGGCGTCACCGCGCTGCGGGAGACCACCGGCGGCGGCATCCGCGGCACCGCGCTGCGGCGGCTGCGGACGGTTCGTCGCGCCCGAATCCCGTTGCGGGAGACCACCTGCGGCATCACCGCGCTGCGGGAGACCGCCATCGCGGGCAGGCGCGCCATTGGCGCCCGGCTCGCGGGTGGGCAGACCGCCCTGGGCGGAACGCTGCGGCGGCAGGCCGACGCTGGGCTCACGGCCCGGCGCGCCATTGGTGCCCGGCTGGCGCTGCGGCAGACCGCCGGACGCCGAACCGTTCGCTTGATCAGCGCCACCGCGCTGCGGAAGCCCCGTTGCCGGATCACGCGGAGCCAGGCCATCCCGCTGCGGCGGAACCGGACCGCGCTGCGCCAGACCGGAATCACCCGGACCGCCGAGACCGTTCGAGCCACCGAGGCCGACGCCCTTACCGGGTCCGCCGGGACCACCCGGGCCACCGGAGTTACCGAGCCCGCCCGGTGCACCCGGGCCGCCCGCACCCGGACCACCCGGCGCGCCGGGACCACCCGGAC
Organism: Nocardia sp. NPDC058058; assembly: GCF_042885355.1. Classification (NCBI taxonomy): domain Bacteria; kingdom Bacillati; phylum Actinomycetota; class Actinomycetes; order Mycobacteriales; family Nocardiaceae; genus Nocardia; species Nocardia sp. NPDC058058. The sequence goes on from NZ_JBHVSA010000002.1 coordinate 644,108, forward strand.
GCTGCGGGAGTCCACCCGGACCCCCCGGACCGCCTTGGCGGCGAAGCATATTGGCGGCGAGACCGCCGCCGGGGCGAGCCGGACCATCGCCCGGCGGACGCTGCGGCAGATTCGCGGCGGGTTGCGAACCCGGCGCGGCCGGACCGTTCGCACCCGGATCACGCTGGGGTAGCCCACCGGGTCTGTCCACCGACGGGGTGGCCACGGTGTGCTTCATGGTGGGGCCGTTGGTACCCGGCTGACGCTGCGGCAGACCGCCGCCGAGCCCGCCACCGCCGAGTCCGCCACCACCACCGGGCAGACCGCCCGGAACATTGGTGCCGGGCGCACGCTGCGGCAGACCCGTCGAGGCGCCGCCCGAGGCGGCCGCCGGAGTCGGTGCACCGGGGGCTCCCGGCGCACCGGCCGGAATCGGCCCGCTCACACCGGGATCCACCGTGACCATGACATTGCCGGTCGCGGTGCGGGTGACCGCACGCATCTGCATGGAGGACGGCGTACCGGCCTGGTTCCCCGCACCCTGCGCGGCCGGGGCCGGCTGCTGCGGATTGCCCTGCGGCGGGACCGAAATGGCGCCGCCCGCCGCCACGATGAGCGGCTTGGGCACGTGCACCGTCACGGTGACGCCGGGATCGCGGGCGGTATCGAAGGTCGGGCGCAGTCGCACGCTGAGGCCGTGGCGCTCGGCCAGGCGGCCGACCACGAACAGACCCATATGCCGCGCGGTGTCCGGGCCGACCTCGGCGGTGGATTCCAAACGCCGGTTGATCTCGGCCATTTCGGCCGGGGGCATACCGATGCCGCGGTCCGCGACCTCGATGAGCAGACCCTGATCGTGCGCCTGCGCGAAGGTGAACTTCACGTCCGTCTCCGGCGGCGAGGCGCGCAGCGCGTTATCGAGCAGCTCGGCGAACAGGTGCGCCATATCGGAGGCGGCCGGTTCGGTCAGCGCACCGCGCGGCGTGGCGCCCAGCTTGACGCGTTCGTAGTCCTCAACCTCGGAGATGGCGGCGCGCAAGACGTCCGCGATCTCGACGGGTGCGGATTTGGTCCGGCGCTGTTTGGTACCGGCCAGAATCAGCAGGTTGTCACCGTTACGGCGCATACGCGCGGCGAGGTGGTCCAGGCGGAAGAGGTTTTCGAGCAGGCGCGGGTCCTTCTCGTCGTACTCCATCGCCTCGATGAGCGAGAGCTGATGGTCGACAAGGGACTTCGAGCGGCGCGCCAGGGTCTCGAACATATCGTTGACCTGGGTACGCATGGAGGCCTGATCGGCGGCCAGGCGCAGCGCCTGTCCGTGGATATCGTCGACGGCGCGAGCCAGCTGACCGATTTCCTCATCGGTGTGCACCGGCATGGGCTCCAGCGGCACGTCTTCCGGGTCGGCGCCGTCACGCAGCTGCGAGACCTCCTGCGCCAAGTCGTATTCGGCGACGCGGAGCGCGGCCAGGCGCAGACGGCGCAGCGGCACGATCATCGCGCGCGCGATCAACACGGCCAGCGCGAGCGCGCCGAGAATGGTGGCGATGACGATCACGGTGTAGCGAATGGCATCGCCGCGCGCGGTGGAGGCGAGCACGTCGACTCGGGACACGATGTCCTTGGTCGAGTTGGTGCCGATGGTCTGGTAGTTCTCGACGCTGGAGACCAGCGAATCCTTCAGGTCCGACACCGGCAGCTGACCGGCCTGCGCCTGCGGGCTGGTGATCAGCTGCAGTCGGGTGTCGACCAGGCGTTGTAGCTCCGCGATGATCGGATCGCCGTCGGCGAACCGATGCGCCATGACCGCGAGCAGCTGCCGCTCGGTGCTGATGCTGATCTGGATATCGCGCAATCCATCCTTGGGATTGGCGCGCAGCGCGTCCGCGAAACCGGCGATCTCACCGACCAATACGGCTCGGGTGTTCAGCGAATCGACCAACCGTAGTTTGGATTGATCGACATTCTTGTCGGCGATGGTGGAGACGATGGACTCCACGGTCCGGACGCTGTTACCGCGAATGCGCTCGATGGTGTTGACGCCGTCGGCGGTCGACTTGAGCGGGGCCAGACCATTGGCCCGGACCGCCTTGGAAGCGGTGATCATGTCGTCGAGCGCGGCGCGCGCGCTCGGGAGATCGGACAGCGATGAGACGGCACGTTCGGCGAATTGAATGGCGGTGTCCAGCTGCGCCAGTTCCGGTTCCGAGGTGATCGACTGGTTCGGGCCGAGCATGACCATCTGACCACCGACCACGGTCGCGGCCGAAGCACTCAAACCGGTGATGGCCGGGATGACGGCGACATGGTCGACCGCGTTCCCCTGCCTACTGGACTCCGCGAACTCTGCCGAGATCCTCGACGCACCCAGCACGACGGCGACCAACAGCGGGACGGCGAGCACCGCCGTCACCTTCCATCGCAGGTCCCAGTTGCTCAGCGCCCAGCGCTTATTGCTGCCGGACCTTGCGGCGTCACGCATCTCCCACTCACTTTCCAAACTGGCCCAAGCCACGCGCCATCAGCGAGCCTCCGCGATCGCACGCTGGGCTCGACAGACGGAGCTGGCCGAGAACTGCGGCTGGCCGAGAAATTGCGTCCAAGACGGCCGAAATATGTGACATGCGATTCTAACGGATCAATAACTTCTTGTGTGACCTCTTGGCAACCACCGGTCTCTGACCAGCCGTTTGCAGGCATTATCAAAGGTCGCGGCGTCCGCCCGGACGTCGCGTGAAGTCTGCCACAATCAGGCTGATCTATCGAGGCGGGCATCCATGCCCTTCACATGCGTGCTGCGGAGCTAGGGAGTCACGGGGTTGAACGCGAAGCAGGAGTACCGACCGGCGTATCAATTGAGCCTGGTCGATCCCTCGGAGTTCTGGCGCACCGCGGCCGAATCCATCAGCTGGGATGTTCCGCCCACCCAGATCCTCGACTCGAATGCGCGCCCGACCGCGCGCTGGTTTCCGGACGCTCGCCTCAACACCTCCTACAACGCACTGGATCGCCATGTGCGCGAGATCACACCGTCGGAGGGCTCTTCCGGCGGTCAAGAGGGGGGTCGCGCCGATCAGCCCGCCCTAATATACGACTCCGCTATGACCGGCACCAGGCGTGTTTACACATACGCACAGCTGCTGGACGAAGTCGCCCGATTTGCCGGATCCATGGTGCGACTCGGTGTGAAAACCGGCGATCGAGTCGTCATATATATGCCGATGATTCCGGAATCCGTTATCGCGATGCTCGCCTGTGCTCGCATCGGTGCGGTGCATTCGGTGGTTTTCGGCGGCTTCGCGGCGCACGAATTGGCCGCCCGCATCGATGACGCCGAACCTGTGCTGATCATCACAGCCTCCGGCGGGCTCGAGCCCGGCCGCCGCATCGAATACCCGCCGATCGTGTTGCAGGCCTTGGATATCGCCGAGACCACCGCACCGCGCAATGTGCTGGTCAAACAGCGTGACGGCTTCCCGGAACTGCGCTTCTCCGCGGCACAGGCCGCCACCGAATATCTGCCTGATTCGTCACAGACCGTGGCCGCGCGCTGGCTGGACTGGGATGAGGCGATCCGCGACGCCGAACCGGCCGCACCCGTATCGCTGGCCGCGACCGATCCGCTGTACATCCTCTACACCTCCGGCACCACCGGAAAGCCCAAGGGCGTCGTCCGTGACAACGGCGGGCACGCGGTGTCGATGGCCTGGTCGATGCGCAATATCTACGACGTCAGCGGCGGGCAGACCATGCTCACGACCTCCGATATCGGCTGGGTCGTCGGGCATTCGTACATCGTGTACGCACCGCTGCTGGTCGGGGCGACCACCATCCTCTACGAGGGCAAGCCGATCGGGACGCCGGACGCGGGCACCTTCTGGCGGCTCATCGAGGATTACCGGGTCGATGTGATGTTCACCGCGCCGACCGCGTTGCGCGCCATCCGCCGCGCCGATCCCGAAGCGGCGCTGGCCAAGCGGCACGATATGTCCACGCTGCGCGCGCTGTTCTGCGCCGGTGAGCGGCTGGATCCGGCCACCTACGAATGGTCGGTCGACACCCTGCTCGCCGACCGTCCCGACTGCCCGGTGGTCGACCACTGGTGGCAGACCGAGACCGGCTGGCCCATCTGCGCCAATCCGCTTGGACTGCAACAACTTCCGATCAAGGCCGGATCCGCCTCGGTACCCGTGCCCGGTTACCGGCTGCGGGTGCTGGATTCGGAGGGCAACGCGGTGCCGCCGAACACCGAGGGCAATATCGTCATCGGGCTGCCGCTGCCGCCCGGCACGCTGACCACGCTCTGGCGCGATGACGCGCGCTTCGAGCGCTCCTATCTCTCCGCCTATCCCGGGCACTATCTGACCGGCGACTCCGGTTTCTTCGACGAGGACGGCTATCTGTTCGTACTCGGCCGCAGCGACGATGTGATCAATATGGCCGGACATCGTCTGTCCGCGGGCGGCATCGAGGCCGCCATCGCCGGACATCCGCTGGTCGCCGAGACCGCGGTGGTCGGGGTGCCCGATGAACTGAAGGGCCAGCGGCCCATCGGATACGTGGTGCTCAAGGCCGGTGTCGATATCGCGCCCGAGGATCTGCGCGCCCAGGTCATCGAGCGGGTCCGCGACCGGGTCGGGGCCATCGCGACGCTGTACGACGTGGTCGCGGTGACCTCGCTGCCCAAGACCCGATCGGGAAAGATCCTGCGCCGCACCATGCGCCAGATCGCGGCGGGCGAGACCTTCGAGGTGCCGCCGACCATCGAGGACGCGGGCATGCTGCCCACCCTGGAGAAGCAGATCCGCGATGCGGTGACGCTGATGGAGGATAAGGAGCGCATCGCGGCCGCCGATGCCGCGACCGCCGCCACCACCCCGTTCCGGCGCATCGACCCCAATGCCGCCGCGCCGAGCGGAGATACCGCGCCTTCCGCCTGAACCACCCGCTGAGCGGGGCGAATTCGGGCACCCACACGGTTTTCTCAGAGATCGTTCACGGCGCTCCCATGGCGGTGGCCTAGCGTCGGGCGGGCACGGGTCGCAGGACCCGTGTACCGCTGAGAAAGGCCGATACATGAGTTTCGTCCGTAACCACCGGACCGCCGCCGTCTTCGGCGCCGGTGCGCTCGCCACCGTCGCGATCGCCCTGGCCCCCGCCACCGCCTCCGCGAGCCCGCTGGATCTGGCCGCGCCGCTGCTGAATTCGACGTGCACCTTCGCCCAGGTCGACGCCGCGCTGCACGACAAGGCCCCCGCCCTGGCCTCGCTGCTGGACCAGAACCCGTCGCAGAAGGCCGAATTGAAGGCCAAGTTCGATCAGTCGCCCGCGCAGCGCCAGGCCGAATTCGACGCCTATGTGCGCGATAACCCGGACGCCGCCAACTCCGCCGCGAACGATCCGCGCGCCTCCGGCATGGCCGCCACCATTCAGACCGTCGCCGACACCTGCCACAACTACTGAGGCAGAGACTGCGACAATGGAACCCGTGGGCGAACGCGGCGAGTTACCTACTGTCCTGGTCGTCGATGACGACGAGGATGTTCTTGTCTCGGTCGAACGCGGGCTCCGGCTCTCGGGATTCCGGGTGGTCATCGCCCGGGACGGCGCGCAGGCGCTGCGCGCGGTCAACGAGACCGCACCCGATGCCATCGTGCTCGATATGAATATGCCCATCCTGGACGGCGCGGGCGTGGTCACCGCCCTGCGCGCCATGGGCAACGAGGTGCCGATCTGCGTGCTGTCCGCGCGCAGTTCGGTCAACGACCGCATCGCCGGACTGGAATCCGGGGCGGACGACTACCTGGTGAAACCGTTCGTGCTGGCCGAACTGGTGGCGCGGATCAAGGCGCTGCTGCGGCGGCGCAGCGATGTGCCGCCCTCCTCGGTGCCGGGCGGAATCACGGTGGGGCCCTTGGAAGTCGACGTCGCCGGATATCGCGCACTGCTGCACGGTGACGAAATCGAGCTCACCAAAAGGGAATTCGAATTGCTCTCCACACTGGCGCGCAGCGCCGGAGTGGTATTGAGCCGGGAACGACTGCTGGAACTGGTGTGGGGCTACGACTTCGCCGCCGACACCAATGTGGTCGACGTATTCGTCGGCTATCTGCGCCGCAAACTCGAGACCGACGGCACACCCCGGCTGCTGCACACCATTCGCGGCGTCGGATTCGTGCTGCGCGCGCCGAAATGACGCCGTGAATCGCCCGCGCAGTCCGCGCCGCCGCTCGTATTCACTGCGGGCGCGCGTCGCCGCGGCGGCCGCGCTCGGCGCGACAATCATTGTGGCGGCGCTGAGTTGGTTCACCATGTACGCCATCGAGCGCAATAATCTCGCGCAGGCCGATCAGCAGCTGGCCGTCACCTCGCGGGTGGTGCTCATCGAACCGGTGCTCGCGGTGACCGTGCTCGGCGTGCTCGGACCCACCAACGATATGGCGCTGACCGTGCGCAATGCCGACGGCTCACTGGCCAGCACCTCGGTGCAGCTGCCCGCGCTGCCGGTCGGCAATCACACCGTCACCGTCGACGGCAATACCTACCGGGTGCTCACCACCACCCAGAATCAACCGTCGGGACGCGTTGTCTCCCTTGGCATCCCGACCACCGAGAATGAGCGCACCACGGCCGCGCAACGCCGCTGGGTGCTGTGGTCGGCACTGCTGGCCGTGACCGCGGCGGCCGGACTCGGCTGGCTGTTCGGCGGGCGCGCGGTGCGGCCGATCGCGAACCTGACCCGGCAACTGGACCGGCACGGCGAACCCGGCGGCCCGCTGCCCGTGGACGGGCACGGGGTGCGCGAATCGGAAATGCTCGCCGACGCGGTCAACACCATGCTGGAACGCATCGACCGGGCGCAGGCCGAAACCGCCGCCGCGCTGGAGACCGCCCGCGATTTCGCCGCCGTCTCCGCACATGAGCTGCGCACCCCGCTGACGGCCATGCGCACCGATCTGGAAGTGCTGCGCACCCTCGACCTGGACGAGGCGCAGCGCGCGGAAATCCTCATCGACCTGCATCGCGGGCAGAACCGGGTGGAATCCACCCTCGCGGCGCTGGAACGGCTGGCCGCCGGGGATCTCACCAATGCCCGCGATCACGTGGCCACCGATGTGGCCGAGCTCATCGATGCCGCCGCACACGATGCCAACCGGCATTTCCCGAATCTGAAGGTGCGCATCGACACCGACGCCGAACTCGTCACCCGCGGCCTGCCCACCGGGCTGCGCCTGGCCATCGACAATGCCCTGGCCAATTCCGCGCGGCACGGCGGCGCGACCGAGGCGCTGGTGTCGGCGCATCGGGATCCGTTCGGGCACATAGTGATCACCGTCGACGACAACGGTCACGGTATCCCCGCCGCCGAGCGCGCCACCGTATTCGAACGCTTCGCGCGCGGCAGCCAGGCCGCCAAGGGCGGATCCGGGCTCGGGCTGGCGCTGGTGGCACAGCAGGCGCAATTGCACGGCGGGCGAGCCTATTTCGACGACGGCCTGCTCGGCGGCGTACGACTGGTACTCGAATTGCCGGACACTCCAGTGTTTACCGAATTCTCAGAGAAACGCCAGAGCTGAAGCCAATAGGTACCTCTACGGTCTTAATAGTGTTGAGAAAACATCGCACTCGGCTGGCCCTGTTCGCTCTCCTGCTGGTAGCCGCGGTCACCACGGGCGTGATCGCGTATCTGCGCATGTCGCCCGCGCCCACCGGGGTGGCGCTGATCAACGGCGATACCGGGCCTACCGGGGCCAAAATCGCAAGGGCGTTGCAGGACAGTGGAACTCGCGAGTGGGATGTGGTCGATTCGGCCAGTACCGACGATTACGCGGTGATCATCACGCTGCCCACCGAACTGTCCGCCGATATCGCCTCGCTCGGCACCGATAAACCGCAGCGGGCACAGGTGACGGTGACGACCAATGATCGCGCCGACGCGAATATCGTGAACGACGCTGTGAATGACGTGACAAAGAAAATCAGCGCGTCCGGACTCGACACCCTTTTCGCCTCGATGAACAGCGCGCGCGGGAAATTGCAGCAGGTTTCCATGACCAGCACGCTGCTGAGCGCGGGCGTACAGGCCGCCGCCGACGGCGCGCAGCAGTTCGGCTCCGGGGCCGATGAGATGCTGGCCTTCCTGGATCAGGCGAAAGCCGGTGCGGGACAGATCACTTCGGCGATCACCGAACTGAACACCACCGTGGGCGCGGCCACCAAACAGGCGAATGACCTGGGTACGGCGCTGGATTCGACCGGGGTGACCGTCGGACAGGTATCGCAGGCGGCCGATCAGTTGAGCTCGGGCATCAATGCCATCGTGCCGCTGCTGCAGGGCCTGCCGTTCGCCGGTGATCCGCAGCTGGCGAGCATCATCACCCAGCTGCAAGGTTTGCAGGTGGTGGCGAATCAGGCCGGGAGCCAGCTCAACGGCGTGGGTGATCTGGTCGGCACCGCCGTCACCCCGGAAACCCGGATCGGGCAGCTGCTGCACGACGGCGCGACACGCCTCGGTGACGCGAGTGCGCAATTGAATCAGGGCGGGCAGCTGGCCGCGAGCATTCCGGCGCTGGCGGATCAGGGCAAGACGCAGCTGGTCGCGGCCTTGAGCGCACTGACCTCCGGGGTGTCGCAGTTGCAGGCGGTGACGACCACGCTGGGCAATCAGGCCACGCAGGCGTTGAACGCGCTGCCGCAGCGCGGGGTGCCACAGCAGTCGGCGATCGCGTCGGCGCTCACCGATCCGGTGGAGATCGTCCGCAAATAATCTGCGCCCATAAAGCGTTGGCAAACAATCAGCAACAATCGGCGGTTTATCCGGCTACAATCATGACCGAATTGTTCTAATCGATCAGTTTTGACGCTCCTGCCCCACCCGCGCCACGGCTCCACCCCCAGCGCCCCGGTACCGGAGAGGAAACGATCGTGAGCATGCTGCTCGCCGCGCACGACATGTACGGCACAGTCCTCGCACAAATGGGCAATCCCACGGCCGAGACCCCGCCCATGGCCGACAAGATGATGAAGATGTTCCGCTACTTCACCTGGTTCACCCAGATGTCCGGCATTGCCGCCATCACCTACGGCGGCGGCAAATTCGCCTGGGAGAAGTGGGGCGGCGGAGCGGGCTCCCCCAAAATGGTCGCCAACGCCATGCTCGGCGGTGCGACGGCCACCAGCGCCGGCACCATCATGAACACCATCGTCGGCTCCTGACAGCCACACCGAGGAGAGATTTCGGGGGCACACCCCGGAACCCCGAAGTGCGAAGATGCCCACACACAGCAAACGCCCGCCTCGCTTCCACGAGGCGGGCGTTTCGCTTTCGAACGCGAAGCGCTTAGTTCAGCACGTCCAGCAGATCGATGATGAAGACCAGGGTCTTGCCCGAGAGGCGGTGGCCCGCGCCCGCGGGGCCGTAGGCCAGCTCCGGCGGGATGGTGAGCTGACGGCGGCCGCCGACCTTCATGCCCGGGATGCCTTCCTGCCAGCCCTGGATCAGGTTGCGCAGCGGGAACTTGATGGACTCGCCACGGTTCCAGGACGAATCGAACTCATCGCCGTTGTCGAACTCGACGCCCACGTAGTGCACGTCGACGGTGGAGCCGGGCTCAGCCAGCGCGCCCGTGCCCTCGACGAGGTCCTTGATCACCAGCGTCGCGGGGGCGGGCCCGTCCTGGAACTCGATTTCCGGCTTGGTCATGGTTGTCCTCTTCGATAGGGGATCGGGATCGTCAATCACCTTATGCTGTGCCCCGGAACGGCCCGGAACGGCGTCGCGCGAGAATAGCTCCGTGGCCGAAGTGATCGATATCGACGACCCCGCCGACCCGCGCGTCGCCGACTTCCGCGATCTCAGCAATGCCGACCGGCGACCGGATCTGCCCGGCGGCAAGGGACTGGTCATCGCCGAGGGCACCGTGGTGGTGGAACGCATGCTGGCCTCGCGCTTCACCCCCACCGGATTGCTGGGGGTGGCGCGCAAATACGAGGTGCTGGCCGAGCAGCTGGCCGGAATGGACGTCCCGTACTACCGGGCCACCGCCGAGGTGATGGCGGAGATCGTCGGATTCCATCTCAATCGCGGTGTGCTGGCGGCGGCCCGGCGGCCGCCCGAGCTGACCGCGGCAGCGGTACTGGCGCAAGCCCGTACGGTCGCGGTGCTGGAGGGCGTGAACGATCACGAGAACATCGGCTCGATCTTCCGGAACGCGGCGGGGCTGGGCGCGGACGCGGTGCTGTTCGGCGATCGCTGCTCCGATCCGCTGTACCGGCGTTCGGTGCGGGTTTCCATGGGGCATGTGCTGCGGATTCCCTTCGCACCGCTGCCCGAACTGCCCGACGGCCTGAATATCCTGCGCGACAAGGGTTTCCAGATCATCGCGCTCACCCCGGACCCGAAGGCGGACACCCTCGCGCACGCCATGACCGGTGCGCGGGTGGCACTGCTGCTCGGCGCGGAGGGCCCCGGCCTGACCGAGGAAACCATGCGCGCCAGCGATATTCGCGCGCGCATCCCCATGACACCGGGCACCGATTCCCTTAATGTGGCGACCGCCGCCGCCATGGCCTTCTACGAAAGAGTGCGTGCCCAGTGAGTTCAGGACCGGCCCAGTGAGCTATCCGCCCGACGGCCCCTACGGCTACGGCTATTCCGAGCCGACCCCGTGGGCCAGCGGTATCGCCGTCATCGCCTTCGTGGCGCTGCTGACCGCGGCCGGGGTCTACTCGTTCGGGGTGGCCCTGGCCAATATCCATCCGCTGCTGTCGGCGCTGGTGAACGTGGTCGCGGTGGGCGGTGTCACCCCGACCGCATGGCGCTGGCGCTTCCAGCCGGTGACGCGCTGGGTCATCGCGGGCCTGGGCGTCGGCGTACTGCTGGCCTGGATCGCCCTGCTGGCGGGCTGATCAACCTTCGTCATCCCGGCATGGTTTCGGCCGGGATCCACCGCCCGGATACGCTCCGCCAGTGTGGATTCCGGCCAAAAGCGCGCCGGAATGACGGGTGGTGGTTCAGGACACGCGGTCCCGGTCCTTGCCGCGCAGCCAGCCGAACAGCCCGCGCTTGCCATTGCGTTCGACCGCAACCGGTTCGGCGGGTTCGTCCACAGCGGGGGCCTGGCCCTTGGGAAACAGCGAGAATCCGCAGACCTCGATCAGATCCGGGGTGAGCGCGTCCTCGGAGAATTTGCCGCGATAGCGGAAGCCGAGCCATTCCTGATTGGCGGCATCGGCGAAATCCGGTGGGTCGAACGGCAATAGCTGCGGATCGGCGAGTTCGCCGGGTTCCAATTCGATGGGGTGCTCACCCGCCCAGTACGGCCGCTCCCACACCCGGGGCATGCCCTCGTCCTCCAGGATGTTCACCCGGCTGGCGCTGAACGAGCGGCGGAACTCCCCGCGCTCCCATTCCGCGAACGCGCCCCAGCCCAGGGACAGGTCGTAGGACACCAGATAGGTGTGCTCGGAGGCGAGCGGACGGACCAGCAGCTCGGGCAGTTTCGTCGGCCGCGGCAGGGCCGCCTGGGTGGAGCAGACCACGGTGACGCCCGGATAGCAGCCGATGTAAATGGATTCCGGATCCGGTCCGGCCCACACCTTCATGGTGCCGGAGGCGGCGGGCACCACATCGCGATCCGGATTGAGCTGGCGGGCCAGCGCGAAGGCGGCCTCGGGATCGGGTCCCGGATGCGCGCGCAGTACGCCGACCGGATCGGAGGCATCGACGTACCAGAGGGACGAGACTGTGGATGGCACTTCGCACCTCCCGAATTCCTTGCGAACAACGACAGGCAAACTATCCGCAACATTCGGTGGCCGCTCTCGGCGTCGGCGCGGACGGCCCCGGCCATCACCGCCACCACTACAAAATCTACCCGCCCGACCGTCGAAATGTCGCTGTTGCGCGAGGTCTCCCCCGGCGCGGCGAACTCGCCGCCGCCTGGGAACCTTCGGACAATAAAGACAGTTTGCCAATGCAACGGCGCATCCGCGCCGCTATCGGCACCGATTCGGCAACAGAAATTCGGAGGAAATGCGCACGGCAATCGGCGCGCAACGATTTCGACGCTCTAGCAAACTTTCAGCTTCGAATTCGGCTCCGCGATCTACCTCGCCGCGGAGCCGGACGTCAGTGACCGGAGCTGCGCACGCCCAGGAGTACATCTTCCCAGGACGGCATGGGGGCTTTACCGCCGCGCTTGGCCCGATTCTGCTTCGCCGCGGGCTTGGCGGCGGGCGGGGTCGCAGGCGCGGTGGTGGCCGCGGCGGCCGGAGCGGCGGCGGCCGGTTCGGCGACAGCGGGTTCCGCCACCGGAGCCGAGGCGGCCGGGGTCGCGGCGGGAGCGGGCTGGGCCGGAGCGGGCTGCGCGGGCGCGGTCCGCTCGGGCGTGGGCTGTGCGGGCGCGGGGGGCGTGGCCGGGGCGGTGGCCGCGGTCCGCTCGGGTGCGGCGGGCGCGGTCCGTTCGGGCGTGCGCTCGGGCACCGAATGTGCCGGGGCGGCAGGCGGAGTCGTCACCGGAGCCGTCGGAGTGGCCACCGGGGCCGGAGCCGAGGCGGCGGCCGACGGTGCGGGCACGGTGCCGTCACCGACGGCGGGGCGCTGCTCGTAGTAGCCGTCCATGGACTGCTGGCTGGCGACCCGGGCGGGCGCGGACTCGTAGTCGGCGCGCTCCTCGCGCGGGACGGGCGCGGTGGTGCGCGGCGTGGACGCCGGGGCCTCCACCACGACCGGTTCGTTCTGGTCCGGCAGGATGGTGGCCAGACCGCGTAGCGCGCGGCCGAAGTCGGGATCGATCAGATCCGAGGCCGGATCATCGAGCGGCACAACGGAACCGCCGTGCGCGTCGGGCTGGTAGCGCCAGTGCGCGGCGATGACCGAACGTCCGGCCTGCCACTGCAATTGCGCGACCCAGTACGCCTTTTCGTCTTTCCAGGCGTCCCATTCGGCGACGTCGATATTGTGGCCGCGCTCGGCGAAGGCGGCGGAGACGATCTCGATGAGGGTTTCGACGGCGGGACCGTCATTGCGGACCGGATGGGCCTTCTGGGCGAGCTCGGCGGCCCGGGCGCGTTCCAGCAGAACGGGATACGCGAAACGCTCCACTCGACTGGCGGGCATTCCGGACTCTTCGGTCACCTGCTCCACCGAAGCACCGGCACGGATTCGAGCCTGGATATCGCGAGGGCGCATCGTGGCTTCCGTTTCGATCTCGATTTGTCCGAACCGGGCAAGATCTCCGCGGGCAGCGGCACGCAGTTTGTCATCGGCGGGGAGCCGGTACTTCTGACCGCTCTCGGTATCGATGCACACGATGTGCGTGGAATCGGGCGTCAATCCGATTACTCGAAGTTCACGCACCGTTACCTCCTTGTCACTGCATCGAACACAGTGCTGCGTCTACACAGCTGTCAGGCTCGCTTCTCCGCCCACGTTCTGGAACAGTAGTGCACTTCTGTGATTCGTGGGGCAAGACACGCGGCGCGAAAATCTGTCGCCAGACTCTCGCGCCGCCTACTGTGTCTTAGTTTGCGGTTCAGCCGATCTGCTGCACAACCCAATCGATGCTGCGGGTCAGCTGTGAAACATCTTCGGGATCGATGGCGGGGAACATACCCACGCGCAGCTGGTTACGACCCAGCTTACGGTACGGCTCGGTATCCACGATTCCGTTGGCGCGCAATACCTTCGCAACCTGAGCCGCATCCACCGAATCATTGAAATCGATGGTGCCGACCACCTGCGAGCGGTGCGCCGGATCGACCACGAACGGGGTGGCGAATTCGCTGGTCTCGGCCCAGTTGTACAGGCGCGAAGAGGAATCCGCGGTGCGCTTCACGGCCCAGTCGAGACCGCCGTTGCCATTCATCCACTCGATCTGATTGGCGAACAGCAACAGCGTGGCGAGCGCCGGGGTGTTGTAGGTCTGATCCTTGGTGGAGTTGTCGATCGCGATGGGCAGCGACAGGAACTCGGGGGTGAAGCGACCCGAGTTCTTGATCTCCTCGACGCGCGCCAGCGCGGCGGGGCTCATCAGCGCGATCCACAGGCCGCCGTCGGAGGCGAAGCACTTCTGCGGCGCGAAGTAGTACACATCGGAATCGGCGATGTTCACCGGCAGACCGCCCGCGCCCGAGGTGGCGTCGATGGCGATCAGCGCGTTCTCCGAACCCGCGGGGCGCGAGACCGGGATGGCCACACCGGTGGAGGTCTCGTTGTGCGCCCAGCCGATGAGGTCGACCGAGGGGTCCGAGGTGGGCTCGGGCGCGCTGCCCGGCTCCGCCTTGACCACGATCGGGTCGCCGATGAACGGGTTGGCCTTGGCCACCGAGGCGAACTTCGAGGAGAACTCGCCGTTGGTCAGGTGCAGCGACTTCTCGCGGATCAGGCCGAAGGCGGCCGCGTCCCAGAACGCGGTGGTGCCGCCGTTGCCGAGCACGACCTCGTAACCGTCGGGCAGGGCGAACAATTCGCGCAGGCCGGAACGCACCCGGGCCACCACGTCCTTGACCGGCTTCTGCCGGTGGGAGGTACCGAACACGGAGGCGCCGGTATCCACCAGGGACTGCAGCTGTTCGGGACGCACCTTGGAGGGTCCGCAGCCGAACCGTCCGTCGGCGGGCTTGAGATCGTCGGGGATGGTCGGGAACGCAGAGGTCATGGCGACAAGGGTAGAGGCTGCGCATCAGTCGCGAAACGAGTGGGTCGGCCCTGCAACACGTTCGGACCTCGGGCTTCGGCAAACGGCGGGTATCGCTGTGGTGAGGACCACAGACGCATTACCGTTCAGCAGCATGAACATGGCCGCGCACGAGCGACCTGGATCTCCCGCCGGCGCTACCGCCGAGCCCCCGAATTCGACCGTCGCACAGGGTGTTATCGCAGGTCGAGCGGTTACCGAGACCGAATCGGAGCCGCGCCCCGGCCTATTGCGGCGGCTCACCGGTCTGCGGCTGTCCACTCAATTCGGCTCGCGCGGGCTCACCCGGCGCGGTCCGGCCCTGGACGACGCCGCCCGCCGCGAGTTGCTCATGCACGGCACCGAGGGCACCGCGACAATTCTCAGCGTTCGATCCGAGGTCGCGCCCGGCGCTGTCGACAGCGTCCCGCGGCCCGCCGACCAGCGTCCGGAAGGCGATGCGCGAACCCGGGATTTCCCGGGGCCGAGCCAGGAATTCTGGGTGCGGGTACAGCTCGAGGACCGGCACGCGTACGAGACCCGGGTCCGGCAGCGCGTCAATACCCCTGACCAAGAATGGATGCAGCCCGGCGATGTGATCTGCTGCCGCGTCGATCCGGGCGATCACGACCGCGTGGTGCTGTACGTCCCGGCCGTCGAGGAGGCGAGCCGCACCAATATCGCCAAAATCCTCGCCGACGGCCGCCGCGCCCGCGCCACCGTGCTCGCGGCCACCCCGGTGGCCGCCGACTACACCGGCCGCGATGATCCGGTGCTGCGCCTGGATCTGGAACTGCACGCCTGGGATGAGCCCGCGCCCTGGCGGATTCGCATCATTCAGCCCGTCCCGCTGGCCGCGCTGGAACTGGTGGACCTGGGCCGCCACCTGGAAGTGGCGTTCTTCACAGTCGATCGCGGTGAATCGGTCACGGTCGACTGGAAAGCTTCCCGCGAACTCGACTGATACACGCGAACTTCGATTCGCTAGGGCAGGCGGACGAACTGGAAACCGTTGCCCTTCAAGGCCGTCAGCGCCGCGTACATGCCGGGGCCGGTACCGGATTTGGGGCGGTGCATATGCGCCAGCGAGATGCCGCCGGGCGCGGCCTTCATCATGTTCGCCTGTACCTGAGCGGCATTGGAGGTGGCGCCGTAATCGGCGTTGAGCGAGTAGCCGACCGGTACTTCGCCGAGGTCCTGGACGATATTCACGGCCAGTTCGTCGTAGTGCGCGGTGCCGGTGCGGAAGAAGCGGGGCGGGTGGCCGGTGAGCTGGGTGAGGCGTTCGTGATTGCCCCAGACCTCGTCCACCGCCTCCTGTGCGGAGCCGGTGCCCTTGATCTCGTAGGCGGCACGGCCGTTCACCGAGAGCGGGCGGTGCGCGGTGCCGTGGTTGGCGAGTTCGAAGAGCGGATTGCCCGCGAGCTGGGCGGCGCGCAATTGGTTCGCGTCGATCCAGCGCTTGTTGAGGAACAGGGTGGCCGGAATCTGTTGTGCGATGAGCAGACTCAGCAGATTCTCGTCGATGTCGTTATTGCCCGGACCACCGCAGGCATCGAAGGTGAGCGCGAATTGCTTACCTGAGGTATCGAAATTGGTGAGAATGCCGGAGATATCCGTTCCCCACTGCTGCGGTTTCTTCCCGGCGTATTTGGCCGCCACCGCATCGGGGCTCAAACCGTTCTTGGCCAGCGGTAAATTCGCGGTCAGGCCCTTGTCCGGCCGCAACCGCGGGGCCTCCAGCACCCGGTCCGCGGCGTTGCCGCTGGCCTTACCGCAACCTGCGGATACAACGCCGGCTGCGAGGGCCGCACCGACCGTGAACAACGTTCTCCGCGAGAGTCCTGCATCGAGCACCTGCGCAGGTTATGCCACTTACGACCCGAAGCCCAGGATTCCGATCACCGTTATTTCGACCTTCGCGGTCGCGCAACCAATTCGCCACCACAATTCGGACACACGTAATTCATTGTTCGGCCGCAGGACTCGCAGAACGTGCACTCGAAGGAGCAGATGAGCGCCGGTCCGTCCACGGCCAATTCGGCGACCTCGCAACGTTCGCAGCGTGTCCGCATCTCCAATGCCATGGCTACCTCGCGCTTTCAACCGTGGAGAGCCCCGGCGCGCCGTTGTCGCCCGGGTGCTCCAGACTGTATCGGCCCAGTCACCTTGCCGCCGACAGCCACTCGGCGGCAATCGGGGGGTGCCCGGTATCGATCCCCTTTCCGGTACCGGCCGTTTCGACGCGCGATGAGGAAGTACATGACCTACCCGAACAACCCGTATCCGCCGCAGCAGCCCGGATACGGCTATCCGCCCCAGCAGCCCCCGGCGCAGCCGGGCTACGGCTATCCGCCGCAGGACGCACAGCCGGGGTACGGCTATCCACAGCAGCCGGTATCGCAGCCGGGTTATCCACAGCAGCAGCCGGTTTCCCAGCCCGGTTATCCCCAGCAGCCGGGTTATGCACAGCAACCCGGATACGACTACAACCAGCAGCAGCCCTATGGCGGCTACTCCCCCTACGGCGCGCCGGTGGCACCGCTCGGTGAGTACGCGGGCTGGGCCGCGCGGGTGGGCGCGTATCTGCTCGACGGGCTGATGTTCTTCCTGCCCGTGGTCATCCTGGAGATCCTGGCCATGACGGTCGGCACCGATTCGGTGGATTGCTCCTCGTACAGCAGCAGCTACAGCACCTCGCGCAGCTACAGCGCAGGCTGCACCGGCGGCGGTCTGAACGCGTTCGGCGGAATCCTGCTGTTCCTGGTGTTCGTGCTCGCCGTGGGCGCGGGGATCTTCCTGATCTACCGCGAGGGCAGCACCGGGCAGACGCCGGGCAAGAAGATCGTCGGTATTCGCCTGGTGCGCGAATCCACCGGTCAGCCGGTCGGTTTCGGCCTGGCGTTCGGTCGCAAACTGCTGCACGTGGTGGACAGTTTCGCCTGCTACATCGGCTGGTTCATGCCGCTGTGGGACGCCAAGCGGCAGACCCTGGCGGACAAGATCGTCAACACCGTCGTGGTCAAGGTGCAGTAGGCAGTACCTGGATCCCGGCCACAAGCACGCCGGGATGACGGGCAGGGCAGGCCCGAAACACCGAGGCCCGCAGCGGAATCCGCTGCGGGCCTCGAATCGTCTTGCGGGCGTTACCTATCGGCGCACGCCCGGTCACTCGCGAACGAGATCACTTGCGTACGACGGTCTCCCAGCCGGTGACGGTCTCGGGCAGGCGCGGGGCCGGACCGGTGTAGATGGCGGCCGGGCGAACCAGCTTGCCGAGCTTCTTCTGCTCCAGGATGTGCGCACACCAGCCGGCGGTGCGGCCGCAGGTGAACATGGCGGGCATCATGTGCGCGGGCACCTCGGCGAAGTCGAGGATGACCGCGGCCCAGAACTCGACATTGGTCTCGATGGCGCGGTCCGGGCGACGCTCCCGCAGCTCGGCCAGCGCGGCCTGCTCCAGGGCGGCGGCGACCTCGTAGCGCGGGGCGTCCAGGCGCTGGGCGGTGGCGCGCAGCACGCGGGCGCGCGGGTCCTCGGCCCGGTAGACCCGGTGCCCGAAGCCCATGAGCTTTTCCTTGCGGTCCAGGATGCCCTTGACCAGTGCCCGTGCGTCGCCGGTCTTTTCGACTTCCTCGATCATCGGGAGCACGCGGGCGGGCGCGCCGCCGTGCAGCGGGCCGGACATGGCGCCGATGGCGCCGGACAGCGAGGCGGCCACGTCGGCGCCGGTGGAGGCGATGACGCGGGCGGTGAAGGTGGAGGCGTTCATGCCGTGTTCGGCGGCGGACACCCAGTAGGCGTCGATGGCCTCGGTGTGCTTGGGGTCCGGGTCACCCTTCCAGCGGGTCATGAACCGCTCGGTAATGGTGGTGCACTCGTCGATTTTCTTCTGCGGGACCGCGGGCTGGTAGATGCCGCGCGCGGACTGCGCGACGTAGGACAGCGCCATCACCGAGGCGCGCGCCAGGTTGTCGCGGGCGGTGTCGTCGTCGATGTCCAGCAGCGGCTGGTAGCCCCAGATCGGGGCGAGCATGGCGAGCCCGGCCTGTACATCGACGCGGACGTCGCCGGTGTGGATGGGCAGCGGGAACGGTTCGGCGGGCGGCAGGCCGTGGCCGAATTCGCCGTCGACGAGCAGGGACCACACGTCACCGAAGGTGACCCGGTTGGCGACCAGGTCGTCGATGTCGACGCCGCGGTACCGGAGCGCGCCACCATCCTTATCCGGTTCGGCGATATCGGTGGTGAAAGCCACCACGCCTTCGAGGCCGCTGACGAAATCAGCTGGGATGACAGGGCTGGCCGCAGCGCTGGCAGTCATGTTGTGACTCTCCTTGCAAATCGGGCTGCCCGATCCATGGGCAGCCACGCCGATCTCCTAGACCTTAACGCGCGCATTACTCCGGAGTAACGTCTGGCCCATGCCCGACCAGGAGAATTACGCCACTCCCGACCTCGATATCGCGGCACTGCGCGTGGAATACGGAGTCGACGCCGGTGACAATCATCCGGGCCTGGAAACCGACCTCGATGAGAGCTGGCTGGCGGACGGCTGGGAACCGTTGCTGCGCAATTGGATAGAGCACGCCACCAGCGCGGGGCTGACCGATTCCAATGCCATGGTGCTGGCCACCGTCGAGCTCACCGATTCCGGACCGCGGCCGTCCTCGCGGACGGTGCTGTGCAAAGGCCTCTCGCCCGAAGGTGTGACTTTTTACACGAATTACGAATCCTTCAAGGGGCGGCAACTCATCGCGACGCCATATGCGTCGGCCACTTTCGTCTGGCCCGCGCTCGGCCGGCAGGTGACGGTGCGCGGTCCGGTGCACAAGGTCGCGGCCGAGACCACGGCCGTCTACTGGCAGTCCCGCCCGCGCGGTTCGCAATTGGGGGCGTGGGCTTCGCTGCAATCCCGGCCGATCGGCTCGCGCGAGGAGCTGGATCGGCAGTTGACCGAGCTGACCTCGCGTTTCGACGATGTCGATCCGATTCCGGTGCCGCCGCAGTGGGGCGGGTTCCTGTTGCGGCCGGAGTCGCTGGAGTTCTGGCAGGGCCGCCGCAGCCGGATGCACAACCGCATTCGCGTCCTGGTGGAACCCGGCAATACCGACATCGCCGCCATGAAGATCGAACGATTGCAGCCCTGACCAGCATGATCGCAATGGTTCGGCGCGTGGGGTTTCTCACGTCCGAATCATGGGACGACCCTGGAAAAAGGCTAGTCGCACCGCAATTCATCCCATTACTGTCACCGCGGTGAAGCTGCTCGCCGATATAACCCCCTTGCGCAACCCCGACTACCGGAGGTTGTGGACCACCGGTGTCGTGACGGTGATCGGCGCGCAGCTCTCGGTGGTAGCGGTGCCCAAGCAGCTGTACGACATCACGCACAGCTCGTCCTATGTCGGCCTGGCCGGACTCTTCGGGCTCATCCCGCTCATCGTGTTCGGCCTGTGGGGTGGCGCGCTGGCCGATGTGATGGACCGGCGCAAGCTGCTGCTCATCACCAGCACCGGCACCGGCCTGACCGCGCTCGCGTTCTGGGCGCAGGCCGCGGCCGGGCTGAACAATCCCTGGCTGATCCTGGTGCTGTTCGCGGTGCAGCAGGCGTTCTTCGCGGTGAATCAGCCCGCGCGCAGCGCCATCTACCCGCGGCTGCTGCCGGAAGATCAACTCCCGGCGGCGAATTCGCTGTCCATGACCGTCATGCAGTTCGGCGCGATCGCCGGACCGGTGGTGGCGGGCATGCTGATTCCGGTGTCGGGGCTCGCGACGCTGTATCTGCTGGACTCCATCGCGTTGCTGGCCACGCTGTGGGCCACCTGGAAACTGCCGCCGATCCCGCCGACGGGCGAGTCCCGGCGCGCCGGATTGCGCGAGGTCGCGGACGGCTTCGTCTATCTGGCCACGCAGCGAATCCTGTTGGCGTCCTTCGCCGTCGACGTGGTGGCCATGGTGTTCGGCATGCCGCGCGCGCTGTTCCCGCAGATCGCGCAGGACAGTTTCGGCGATACCGCCAGCAGCGGTCACGCGCTTGGCCTGCTGTTCGCGGCCATGTCGGTGGGCGCGGTGCTGGGCGGGGTGTTCTCCGGCTGGCTGTCCCGAATTCGCAGGCAGGGTTTGGCCGTTGTGGTGCTGATCGTGCTGTGGGGTCTGGGCATGGTGGGCTTCGGCCTGGCGGTCGGGGCGGCCGGGCACAGTCTGAGCACCACGGTGGCGCTGTGGATCGCGTTCGGGTCCTTGGCTTTCGGTGGCGCGGTGGATATGTTCTCGGCGGCGCTGCGCACCACCATGTTGCAGTCGGTGGCCACCGATGAGATGCGCGGACGGCTGCAGGGCGTGTTCATCGTGGTGGTCGCGGGCGGACCCAGAATCGGTGATGTTGCACACGGTTTCGCGGCCGCGGCGGTGGGTACCGCGGCTGCCGCGGCGGGCGGTGGCGTGCTGGTGGTGATCGGCATGGTGATCGCGGCGCTGATCTTCCCGGCCTTCGTCCGTTACCGGGTGGCGCGGGCGCACGCGGAGGTTCCAGCCTGAAACCCTCGGTCGTTGCCTGAGCGTCCCATAAGAATTCTCCAAGGACTTCGCAAAGACCGGCCCCTAATTTCATAAGCGTCCAGAGCACAGCACCACCGGATGCACGGGGAAACATCATGCGAAAGTCCTTCACCACCAAGGCCATCACCACCGCCATCGCCATGGCCGCCATCGGCGGCGCGGGACTCCTGGTACCTGCGCAGGCCAGCGCCGGAGGCACCTACTGGGGCGCCATCGCCGTCTCCGACGAGGGCAATTGGCACGCCTCCTGGAATTACTCCACCAAGGACGCGGCCAAGGCCGAGGCGCTCAACCGCTGCAACGGCCGCAATTGCGAGGTGCTGGTGGCCTTCACCGAATGCGGTTCGATCAGCCACTCCGACAGCCTGCGCCAGTACGTCGGCCGCTACGGCTCCACCCGCGACGAGGCCGAGGATCGCGCCCGCGTGGCGTACGACTCGCGCATCATCAAGACCGTATGCAACGACTAGTAGACACGCCGGGACGGGCGGTGCGGCCCATGCCTATAGCGCATAACCGCACCGATCCTCACATCGCGACCATGTGACTGTGAGGTAGTTAAGGACCACCCTCGTTAGTCGGGCTTACCGGACAGCGACTAGCGTTGAGCCAAGCGCGTCGTGCGCCACCGCGCCGATGCCTATGGTTTCAAGCCTGAGA
Source organism: Nocardia sp. NPDC058058 (assembly GCF_042885355.1). Lineage (NCBI taxonomy): Bacteria > Bacillati > Actinomycetota > Actinomycetes > Mycobacteriales > Nocardiaceae > Nocardia > Nocardia sp. NPDC058058. The sequence goes on from NZ_JBHVSA010000002.1 coordinate 665,986, forward strand.
GGGATCCTTCCGTGCCCGCTGAGAACATCATCAACGTCGACGAAGACGCCAAGCCGGTGCTGTCCTACCCCGGTGGTGAGTACCCGATGACGGTCGCCAAGGCCGTCGAGGGCAACGACGGGATCGACCTGGGCAAGCTGCTCGCCAGCACCGGGTACGTGACCTATGACCCCGGTTTCATGAATACCGCGTCGACCAAGTCGGCGATCACCTACATCGATGGTGAAGCGGGCATCCTGCGCTACCGCGGCTACCCGATCGAGCAGCTGGCCGGTAAGTCGACCTTCATCGAGGTCAGCTACCTGCTCATCTACGGTGAGCTGCCGACCCAGGCCCAGCTCGATGACTTCACCGACCGGATCCGCCGGCACACGCTGCTGCACGAGGATCTGAAGCGCTTCTTCGACGGCTTCCCGCGCAACGCGCACCCGATGCCGGTGCTGTCGTCCGCGGTGAACGCGCTGTCCGCGTACTACCAGGATTCGCTGGACCCGCGCGATCCCGAGCAGGTCGAGCTGTCCACCATCCGACTACTGGCCAAGCTGCCGACCATCGCGGCGTACGCCTACAAGAAGTCGGTCGGTCAGCCGTTCCTGTACCCGGACAACTCGCTGTCGCTGGTCGAGAACTTCCTGCGCATGACGTTCGGCTTCCCGGCCGAGCCGTACGAGGTCGACCCCGAGGTCGCCGCGGCGCTGGACATGCTGCTCATCCTGCACGCCGATCACGAGCAGAACTGCTCGACTTCGACTGTGCGCCTTGTCGGTTCGTCCGACGCCAACCTGTTCACCTCCGTCTCCGGAGGTATCAACGCGCTCTGGGGTCCGCTGCACGGCGGCGCCAACCAGGCCGTGCTGGAGATGCTGGACGACATCAAGGCCAACGGCGGCGACGTCAAGGAATTCATCCGCAAGGTCAAGAACAAGGAAGACGGCGTGAAGCTCATGGGCTTCGGGCATCGCGTCTACCGCAACTTCGACCCGCGCGCGACCCTGGTCAAGCAGGCCGCGGACACCATCCTGCGCAAGATCGGCGGCGACGACCAGCTGCTCGATATCGCCAAGGCCCTGGAAGAGGCCGCGCTCACCGATGAGTACTTCATCGAGCGTCGCCTGTACCCGAACGTCGACTTCTACACCGGCGTCATCTACCGCGCCATGGGCTTCCCGACCCGCATGTTCACCGTGCTGTTCGCCATGGGCCGGCTGCCGGGCTGGATCGCGCACTGGCGCGAAATGCACCGCGAGCCTTTGAAGATCGGCCGTCCGCGCCAGATCTACACCGGCTACGAGGCGCGCGACTACCGGGGCATCACCGAGCGCTGATCGCTCCCGGGTCGCACCCGACATCGAACCCGCCTGCCGCACTTGGCAGGCGGGTTTCGTCATTCCGGAAGCCATTCCCGCACAAGCGTTAACACTGCAAGGTCTTGTTAAGGAGATCATCAGCGCCGCCCGGCAAAGTAGTTCTCACGAGATCGAGACGATCTCGACGGGGGGAACCGGCAGGGCGCGGGGAGGCGCTCCGCCACATGGGGAACCGGGCCAGGCGCGGGGAGGCGCCGAGCCCATACGGGGGGACCGGCTGGACGCGGGGAGGCGTTCGGCCACACGGGGAGCCGGTGACGCGTTGGGAGGCGCGGAGCCGCTCGGGAGGGACGGTGACGCGCGGGGAGGCGCGGAACCACCCCGGGGACGGCGAGGCGCGGGGAGGCGCCGAGCCGGGGGATCAGGGGCGAGTGGCGCCACCCGGAACCGTCGGGGGGTGGGTGGCGCCACGCGCGGGGGAAAACCCGATGCGCCGAATGCCCGATTCATGGGATGGTCGGACTATGGCACTCACGAATGGCATCACCCTGCGTTCGGCCACCGAGAGCGACTTTCCCGCCATCCTGGAGCTGGCCGAAGTCTGCTTCGGCATGCGCTACGACCAGGTGGAGAAGGACAATATCCCGGGCCTGTTCCCGATCGAGCGCGCGATCGTCGCGGTCGACGGCGACCGCGTCGTCGGCCACACCGTCGATCGCACCATGACCGTCACCGTCCCCGGTGAGAACACGATTCGAGCCTGCGGCGTCTCCGCCGTGACGGTCGCCCCCACCCATCGCCGCCGCGGCATCCTGCGCGCGCTGTACACCGAACAGCACGCCCGCACCGAGGCCGAGGGTATTCCGCTCACCATGTTCACCGCGAGCGAGGGCACCATCTACGGCCGCTTCGGCTACGGACCGGCAACGGTGGCGAGCGAGATCTCCATCGACCGCCGCAAGGCCGAATTCCGGCCCGGCACACCGGATCCCGGCGGGGTGCGCACGGCGACCCTGGCGGAATCGCAGGATCACATCCGCGAGGTATACGACCGCTGGCGGCGGCTGGTACCCGCCGGACAGGACCGGCCGGACGCGAACTGGAATATCTGGTTCGGCGATCCGGACCGCTATCGGGACGGGGCGTCCACGCTGTTCGTGCTCACCCATCCGGACGGCTACGTGCTGTATCGGCGGCAGTGGCGCGATCATGAGTCGGTCGCGCTGGTATCCGAGTTCAAGGCCGTCACCCCCGAGGCCCATATCGCGCTGTGGCGGGTGCTGTTGAGCCTGGATCTGCTGGACAAGATCGAGGCCGATCTCGTCGACGACGATCCGCTCCCCTTCCTGGTGACCGATCCGCGACTGGTGCGCACCAAGAGCCGCTACGACGGACTCTGGGCCCGCATCATGGATGTGCCCGAAGCACTCTCGGCCCGCACCTACCGCGAGGACCTGGATATCGTGCTGGCGGTGAATGATCCGTTCCGCGAGGCGGGCGGCACTTTCGCACTGCGGGTGCGCGACGGCGTCGCCGAATGCGAGCGCACCGACCGGGCGGCGGAGATCGAACTCGGTATCGATGTGCTGAGCAGCCTGTACTTCGGCGCGCACCGGGCGCGAGTCTTCGCCGCGGCCAACCGAATTCAAGCCAAGGATGCGGCACTGCTACGCTCCTTCGATACGGCTTTCACGGGCGATCGAGATCCGGAGTTGGGCTGGTTCTTCTGAGTTCGTGAAGTGAAAAGGGTTGGGCGGCACCATTGGTGCCGCCCAACCCTTTTCTTGTAGCTGCCGCGCTACTTGCCGATCTTGGCCCGGAACGGGCCGCCGATGCTGTTGAACAGCAGGTCCCCGTTCGGGAACGCCTCGACGATCGCGTATGCCCCGTTGCCGAGGTTGGTCTGCCCGAAGATGGTGCGGTGCACCGTTTCCCCGGTCTTCCAGTCCAGACCGGTGACCTCCCAGCCGTCGGCCTTGGAGTAGCCGTTCACGAAGACGATGCCGGATCCGGTGGATACCGCGGGCACCATCGAGGTGGACACCACATCACCGCGCGTCCACGCCGAATTCCACTTGTGCGCCTGGGGATCCCATTCGAAGCGCTGCATACCGTGCGGCGGTTCCGCGACGGGACCGTTGGCGAGCACATCCACCAGGCGGTCCGGGGAGCCGCCCGCGCCGATGTTCTGCACCACGAACGCGCCGTACCCGTTCACCACCACCGACTGTTCGGACTGGATGAACTCCGGCGGATTGTCGAGTCCGGCGGTCACCTGGATCTGATCGGCGATGCGGTTCGACTTGGTGTCCGGCTTCTGCTGGAAGCCGTCCGGAATCTTATTGCGCCAGAACGCGACCAGCTTCATATGGTCGGAGCCGTCGGTGATCACCACCAGCTCGTCGCTGTCCTTGCCGTAGCCCATCAGGGTCGGTGTGGAGCCGGTGCCGATACCGAATTTCACCGCCGGGGGCTGCCGGCCGAAATCGTAGGGCGAGGCCCAGCCGCCGTCCGCCTCATCGGTGGAGAGTTTGCCGTTCTTCCACACCGCCTTGCGCATGACCTTGTCCGAGGCGAAGTAGATGCCGCCGTCCGCGTCCACGGCCATCGAATTGGAGACGGTTTCGTCGTCGCCGATGCGGATCTGCTGCGGCTCACCGGTGAGATCGCGGTTCAGCACGTACAGCGCGCGGGAGGCCAGCACCACCAGGTGCCCGTCGTAGGTCATATCCGCGCCGACAATGGTCTCCGGAATGCCGAGCGAGGTCACCGAGGTCGACAGCAGCGGTTTGAAATCCTTCTGCGCGATGATCTCGATGCCGTCGGCGGGCTTGTCCTTGTTCTTCAGGCCGAAGACGAACAGCACCGCGTCCTGATTGATGAAGTAGAAGTGATTGTCCTTGTCCACCATGCCGTAGATGCCATTGGCGATGCGCTGCCAATTCGCGCCGCCCCAGTCCTGGGCGATGGCGCTCTCGATCTGACCGGTGTCGGTGAACTGCTGATTCAGCACCTGGTCCAGTTGCTGCGGCGAAATCGGTTGCACGCCCGGGGCATCCATGGACGCGACTTCCTTGAAGCCGCCGTTCGAGACATCCACATAGCGCGGACCGGAGCTGGAGGAGATCCACATGTAGTCCGGTGACGGCGAGGCCAGGGTCATGATGCTGACCGGGCCGGTCGGCACGCGCTGCATCTGGGTGGGGTCGATGTGGAAGGTGCCGCGCGGGACCTCGTCCGGGAAGCTGTCGGATTGGGCCGGGTCCAGGTGTGTGACCGCGAATTTGTCGGCGGCCAGGTAGGGGTTGCGGGCAGGACCGGAACCGGCGGCGCTTGCCGCGGCCGAGGTCGAGGTGGCACCGGAGCTGGAGTTGGAGGAATCGTCGCTGCTACAGCCGGTGAGCGCGCTCGCGGCCGCGAATATCAGCACGACCGCTCCCGCACCGAACTTGAGTTTGTTGCTCAAAATTTGCCCCTGTCCATTATTTGACGGGAGAAACGGGTTGGATCTGCATATATTTCACTTGCCCGAGGTTAGCAATATCGCCGAGAACGCCATCGCCTTTTCGGGGTGAAACCACGGACCCACTCGACCCTGAGCAGTGTTCACACCTGGAAGTCAGGGTTTTCCCGGTGTCGGCGACCGCCGCGCGCTGGCATGCTGGAAGACGTGAAACCGATCCAGTTGCTCTTGAACATCCTGTGGTTCGTCCTGGTGGGATTCTGGATGGCGCTGGGCTATGTGGTCGCCGGGCTCATCTGCTGCATCCTGATCGTCACCATTCCGTGGGGTATCGCCTCGTTCCGCATCGCCTCGTTCGTGCTGTGGCCGTTCGGGCGCGAAGCCGTCGAGAAGCCGGGCGCGGGCGTGGCCTCGATGCTGGGCAACATCATCTGGATCATCGTGGCGGGCTGGTGGCTCGCGCTGGGGCATCTGTTCACCAGCATCGCCCTGGCCATCACCATCATCGGTATTCCGTTCGCCTGGGCGAATCTGAAATTGATCCCGGTGTCGCTGTTCCCGCTCGGCCGCGAAATCGTTCCCAGCGACCGGGCATTCGGGGCATAAGCACCGCGCTCGCCCGGCACAGTGTTTGCTATGCACGACAATCCGCTGTGGGCGACCGGCCCCGAAATACCGCGCCTCACACCCGCCGAGGCCGCCGAGCAGGGGCTGACCTTCACCGATCTGCTGCTGCGCCGCGAACATGACGACCACCCGGGGCTCCGGTTCGAGGACTCGATCTGGAGCTGGGGCGAAGTGGTGCGCGAATGCGCCGCCCGCGCAGCGGTTCTCAGCGAGTTCCGCCGACCGGATCGGCCGTTCCACATCGGGGTGCTGCTGGAGAATGTGCCCGAGTACATCTTCCTGATCGGGGCGGCGGCCTTCGCCGGGGCGACGCTGATCGGCATCAACCCGACGCGGCGCGGGGCGGAACTGGCGAGCGATATTCGCGGCGTGGACTGCGATCTGATCATCACCGACGGGGAGCAGCGCGCGGTACTCGCCGGACTCGACACCGGCGTGGACGCCGATCGTGTCCTGGATATCGATGAATCCCGGTGGCGGGAGCGGGTTTCCGCCGAATACGCAACGGTCGTGCGCGGCGGCGCGGCGGACGCGCGGGCCGCATGGGTCGCGCCCGAGGCCCGGGAACGCTCGACGCGGCTGCTGCTCACCTTCACCTCCGGTTCCACCGGTGCGCCCAAGGCGGTGATCTGCACGACCGGGCGGCTGGCGGCACTGGGCGCTATGAATCACTGTTCGCTGACCCGTGCCGATGTCACCTACAACGCCATGCCGCTGTTCCACGGGAACGCGATCATGGCCTGTTGGGCGCCTTCGGTTTTCACGGGTGCCACCTTCACCATGCGCCGTCGTTTCTCGGTCGCGGGGTTCCTGCCCGATGTCCGGCGGTTCGGGGTGACCTACTTCAACTATGTCGGGCGGTCGCTGGCCTATCTGCTGTCCGCCCCGGAATCGCCGTTGGAGCGGGATACCAAGTTGCGCACCGCTTTCGGGACCGAGGCCGCGCCGCGTGACCGGGCCGAATTCGCGCGCCGGTTCGGGGTGACGCCGGTGGAGAGTTACGGATCCAGCGAGGGCGGGGTGGTCATTCGACTCACCGATGATTCGCCGTCGGGGGCGCTCGGCCGCGCACCGGAGTTCATGCCGGTGGAGATTCACAACGAGCATGGAAAGCAGTGTCCGCGTGCGGTTTTCGCTGCGGATGGCGCACTGCTCAATGCGGCCGAGGCGATCGGTGAGATCGTGAATATCACCGGTGCGGCCATGTTCGAGGGCTACTACCGCAATCCGGAGGCCAGTACCGAACGGGTCGACGGCCCGATCTTCCGCACCGGGGACCTCGGTTATCAGGACGAGGCCGGATTCTTCTACTTCGCGGGGCGTTCGGGTGATCGCCTGCGGGTGGACAGTGAGAACTTCGCCACCGCGCCGGTGGAACGCATTCTCGCCCGATTCCCGGGCGTGAAATTGGCGGCGGTGTATCCGGTTCCGGATCCGCGCACCGGCGATCAGGTGATGGCGGCACTCGAATTGGATGCGGGCGTGCGATTCGATCCGGAACTATTCGGTGAATTCCTCGCCGCACAACCCGATCTCGGCACCAAATGGGCGCCGCGTTTCGTGCGCGTCACCGAATCCATTCCGGTGACCGCCACGCGCAAGATCGACAAACCGGCGCTGCGCCGCGAATCCTGGCTCACGAAAGATCCCGTGTACCTGGGCGATACGAAATCCCTTGGCTACCAACCGCTGAGTTCGAGCCTGCGGGATGAGCTGGCCCGCGAATACGAGCTGTACGGTCGCTCCCCGGTCTAGCTCGCCACGGCGCGGGTTACCGCCGCTGGGAAGTCGAGCCGCGGGTCACCCGGGCTATCTTTACTCGGATTCGTCCACGATCTGCTTCATGATTCCGACGGCCTGTTCCAGCACGGCCAGCTGATCGGGGCTGAGATTGGAGAGCTGATCGGTCATCCAGGCCTCGCGGGCGTGGGTCTCATCGGCGATGAGCGCGCGCCCGCTCTCGGACAGCGACACGATGATCTGCCGCCCGTCGGTGGGATGCGGATCGCGTTGCACCAGCGACATTTCCGAGAGCGAGGCGATCACCCGCGTCATGGACGGCGGTTGCACCCGCTCCTTGGCGGCGAGCGCGCCCGGCGTCATGGCGCCGTCCCGGTTCAGGGTGGCGAGCGCGGAGAGCTGGGTCAGCGAAATCTGGGCATCGGCACGCCGCCCGCGCAGATGTCGCGTCAAGCGCACCACCGCCAGCGACAGTTCACCGGCGAGCGCTCGAATATCGGAAGGCGTTGTCACAGAGCGAAACGATACGTGACCGTTCACGCACACGACGCCTGTTCCGGCGCACACCCCCGCCACCGGGCGGCGAACCCGACCGGTACGCGCCCCCACCCCCTAGTACCCCCACACCATCCCCGCCCAAACCAGACATTTCCCCAATGTCGAAAATCCGCGCGCACACGCCCGCCGCTCCCCCATCGCGCGCTCCACCTTCTACCCTGGATCTCGTGACCCAGCCCGTACCGGAAATCCCGCAGCGCTTCACCGACCCGCGACCGGTCCTGGCCGTCGGCAGCCTCGGCTTCCTGATCGCCACGATCGTGGTCTGGCTCAATGACGACTGGGCGACGGCCCGCCCGATCTGCCTGATGGGCCTGGGTGTGGGCCTGCTCGGCTACACCATCTTCGCCATCCAGCGCCGCGGCGCGCGGCGCGGCGACAAGGGCGCACAGCTCGGCCTGGACTAACCGGCCCCGCACAAACTCATGGCGGCAGCCACACACCCGTCATCCCGGCGCGCTTTTGGCCGGGATCCACACGGGCGGGATGTCGGCTGAGTGTGTGGATCCCGGCCGAAAGCATGCCGGGATGACGAGCAGTGCACACGGCCGGCGGGGACGAGAAACGCTGGCGTTCAGCGGATGTCGAACTCGGCGGTCGTCCCGGTGAAGGGGTGCAGGGTGCCGTCGGCGGTGAGTTGGTCGGCGTAGTGCTGGAGGCGGTAGCGGCCCGGCGGGGTGTTTGACGGGATGTCCCAGGTGAAGCGGGCTATGGAGACGTCCGCGCCGCGTTTGGACCAGAAGTATTTGACCGGCCATTCGCCTTCGTTGGCGATGCGGGTCCAGCCGGAATCGGTGGCGCGCTGGATTTCCAGGAAGGTGCCGTTGCGGCGGGTGTTATGTTTCGGATGGGCCGAGACGAATTCGGCCGCGGCCTGGTCACCGGGAGCGTAGGCGGGGGCCGGTTGGGTCAGGACGTCGCCGAAATTCGTGCCGGGCGGAGTGGCATCGGGGCCGGGGGCGGCGACGAAGTTGGGCTGGAGGTTGGAGACGTCGCGCGGGGCGGGGCCGCGCGGAACCGCCTGCTGCGCGGCGAAAGCCGTTGCGAGACGGTGGAATTCCTGCTGGTAGGCGGGAAGGGTGTAGCGGCCGTACAGGGTTGAGCCGCCCTCGTACTGCTGGGCGTCGTATTCCTCGGGGGTGGCGACGTATTCGTGATAGCAGTTGGCGTAACCCTGCATGAGCACCTGATCCAGCGATACGCCGAGCGCTTCCGCGACCACGCGGCGGATGCGCAGACCGGAGGTGATGGTGAATTCCGCTCCGCCGCAGGCGAGATAGAGGTCGCCGATGCGCACCAGCTGAATCGGCACCACGCTCGGCACCCACGGCACCGGCGGCATGATGCCGAGCGGTGCGACGATGGCCTTGGGGGCCTGGGCATCGGCGAGCCAATCGGGTACCGGCTGGTCGACGCCACCGAGCGCGTCCACGAACGGATTTCGCACACCCTCGGGAATCGGCACGCCGGGCAGGCCCGGACCGTCCTCGACACTGCCCGCGATGAGCGAGACGCCCGCGCAGGCGGGTGCGGTGTGCCGGGGCTGACCGTTCGGCGTCCAGCGGCCGTCGACCTCGATATCGGCGATATCGATGTAGCAGAGCAGGCTCGCGACCGGACCGCTGACCGCGCTCGCGGCCGCGAGAGCTGTTTTCCCGGCACGGTATTGGCGGTCGCCGATGATGCGGGTGTTGTCGAATTCGTTCCGGGTCGGACCATCGGTCGGGTGCAGATTCAGGTTGGGCGACATATCGCCGGAGTTGGTCTGCGGGAACGCTGCCACGAAATCGCAGCCGTCCAGGTAGCGGACCCCGTGCTCCTCGTGTTCGAACGAGTACGAGGCGTACCCCTTGTTATCGGCGCTGATGAGCCGGTTGGTATTGCTCATCGAGGTGTTGTGGGTGGCGAACCAGGTGATCACGCCGACCTCGCGGCCACCCTTGCGCAGCGACAGCACGGTGACGGCCGGATCGATGGCATCGGGGAAAACCTGTTTGTCCGCGTCGGGATTGCGATCCCAGGCGATCTTGGATCGATTCACGCTGGCGTCGTGCAGTTCTCCGCGCCCGAGTGCGAGGCTGCCCGGGGAAAGGTCGGCGTCCGCCGCGGCAATGGCCTCGACTATGCCGTTCACTTCGGCGTCGTAGACCTGCTGCTGGAATCCGAGAATGGACAGGTTGTACGCGTAATCATTGCTGGATCCGCCGCAGGTGGCGTGTGAATGCGTGGAGGTGAGCAGGACGTTCTGCTCGGTGTACCGGTCGCCGAATCGGGCGGCGAGCGCGGCCAGCACACCGCGGTGCACGGATTGGAAGATCATGCCGTTGTCGGCGACGACGTAGACCACGCGCTGGTTCGCGCTGCCGAAGATGAAGGCGCGGGCGCGGGGCCGCAGATGGATTCCGGCGGTGTCCTGTCCGAATTGCGAGTAGCCCATCATCCCGCATTCGGCGGCCGGGCCGGTGATGTCGGAAATGCCCACCCCGACGAGATATTCGCCGGAATCCGCGTGTGCGCGCGAGTGGGGTAGCGCGAATGTTGCCGTCACCGCGAGCGCGGCGGTGCCCACCGCGGCTCCGGCCAGCACCGTTCGGCGCGAGACGGTCGTGACCGCGCCCGCATCGGCCGTTTCCTTGTCCGACAGCGCCATTCGCGTCTCCTTCCGTTCTGGAAGGCAGCGAACCACACAACTGGACGTTCGTCCAGGCCAGATTTTCCGACCCTGCGAATTGACTGTGCGCTTCCCGGACGCTTAACTCCCTGGAGTGTCCTCCCGATTGAGCGTCGAAGAACGACGGGCCCACCTTATCGAGGCGGCCATCGGCCTTGCCGAAAAAAAGGGCGTGGCAGGAGTTACCACGCGCGATGTTGCACAGGCAGCCGGTGTTTCGCTCGGTGTGGTGCATTACTGTTTCGAAAACAAAGATCAGCTGATGACCGAGCTGGTCAAGGCGCTTTCGATGGAATTGCGCGATTCCGTCGATGCCAACGAAACGGTATGGCAAGACGTCGGAACTGGAAAAGAAGCGCTTCAAAAATTGGTGCGCGCTGCCTTGGAACTCATGTGGCTCAACGTCGAAGCCACACCCGAACGTCAACTACTCACCTACGAAACCACCACCTACGCACTTCGCGAAGGCGAACAAACTCCGGCGAAACTGGCAATCGCCCGCGAGCAGTACACATTCAACGACTCCACGCTCGCCGACATCGTCGAACACGCCCGCGAGGCCACCGGCACCCAGTGGACCGTTCCGGTCACCACCCTGAGCCGTTTCACCCTCGCAGCCATCGACGGCATCGTGCTGCGCTGGCTGGTCGACAACGACAGCGCGGCCGTCCGCGAACAGCTGGATCTCCTAGCCACGATGGTCTGCTCGTACACCGCCTGACCACCCCATCCACCACTCCGGCGCGCGTATTCACGCGCGCCGGAGTCTTTTTCGGCCCGGACACCGCCCGCGGCTGCCCCGGATTTGCCGGACCGCGGATCAGCCGTGCGGCTGCGCCCGAACGTGGACGGTATCGCCGTCCTGCCACCACGGCACCGCGACGGTCGCCTGCACCGCGCCGGTGAGGCGCACGCGGAGATCATCGTGCACGACGAGATCGCCTGTGGCGTAGGCGGAACCGAATTGCAGGCGCAGCAGTACGCCGAGCGGATCGGTATTCCAGGTGGTGCGACGACCCTCGCCGAGAACTTCGGCGGTCACCACTTCCGACGCCAGCGGAATGTCCAGCAGCGCGGAAAGAGATGGGGCCGAAGCGATATCGCCGACGATGAGACGATCGGCGGGCAGCGCCGGGCCGAACCAGGGCTTGTCCAGGATCAGCGCGTCGGCGGGATCGATGACGGCGCCGGACAGGGCGCGGACATGATCCGGGAAATCCAGGTCCTCGACATCGAGCAGACCGTCGGCCATAGCCACCCCGAGACGGCGATGCGTTTGCGAAATCGCCTCGGGGGTGGGCGATCTCGTGGGATCGGCGAGGGCGTCCAGGAGTTCCTCGGCCAATTGCGCGGTCATGATCTCCGGTGCGGCGAGCACCCCGCGCAATACCAGCAAATCCTGATCTGAGAAGCCGAGAAGTTGCGGAAGCAGGCCCGCGAGGCTCTCGTCCTCGGGGTGGCGCATGAGGCCCAGCGGGATATCGTCGATATGCGCGTTCTTGCGCAACCACCATGCGGTGTAGCCGTCCCGGTCCGACAGCAGCGGGCGGGTGCTCTCGTCGGAGAGCAGAAGGCGCAGGGCCTCCGGCCATTTCGCGTCATCGACCAGGTCGAGGTCGCGGACCGCGCGCAGCTCCGGCGGGTCCTCCCGCAAGCCCTCCCACCAGGCGTCCTCGTCATCGAGATGATGATCGGGGCCGGTCGGATCCTCCTCCACCGCGAGGGTGAAACTCCAGCCGACGCCGATGGCGCGCAACGCGTCCCGGCCGTACTTCTCCAGCGTCTCCTCGGCGATGATCTCGAACGGCGAATCCGCCACCAGCACACCGTCCAGCGGGGCCGCGGGCAGCAGCAGTTCGTCGGCGGGCAGCAATTCGCCCGAGTCGTCCGGCAATTCGAGCAGGCCGAGCCAGGTCGGCAGGGTGCCCGGCATGGCGGTACCCGCCAGGTTCAGCACCGCCTCCACGGTATCGGGTTCGCTCGGATCATCCTCCAGGATCGCCTGTAGCGCGGGATCATTCAGCAAATCCTCGGGGGTAGCGGCACGCGCGCCCAGCCGGCCCAGCAACTCGTGCGCGGCCTCCGGATGCACCAGGCGCGCCCAGTGCACGGGAATGGCGTTCTCCAACTGGAGATCCAGCACCACGGTGCGCGGCCCGGTCACCAGCCGTCCATCGGCCAGCGGTACCGACAGCGCCCCCAATTCCTCCACCGACAGCGGATCCAGCACGAACGGTTCCAGGGCGTCGTACAGCGAATACCACCACTGCGCGGGACGTTCCAGACTGCTCGACAATTCCGCGATCCGCGCCAAGCCGATCCGATGCACATCCAGGGCGGCAAGCGCATCCGAGCCCGCACGCCCGGAAAGCTCCGGAATCACAAGTGGCCCAACGATTTCCGCCAGCAGTCGCGCCAATTCCGGCGTCGCACCCGGGAATACGCTCGCCCGCCGCGGCCGCTCACCGAGCTCCTCGGTCGAATCGGCCGTCGACGTGGTCCGGGGCAGCGAACCGACTTCCGGCCACGCGGCGTCCCCGGGCCGCGTTCCGCTCTCCGACGGTACCCCGGTCTGCGCCGAAAGATCTTGGCGCAGAACACCATTCGTCCCGGAATCGCCGAAGGTCAGCTCCAGTTGGAATGTGGCATCCTCGTCGGGGCCACGGACTTCGGCCGAGGCGGCAAAGCTGTCGTCGCCCGCCCCACCTTCACTCCCGGCGGCACTGTCACCGCGCGCGCCCGCGAGGCTGTCTTCACCCGCACTCGCGGCCGTATCCGCACCCGGGCCTGCCGCGCTGCTCGCGCGTGCCTCGAGGGCCGCGTCGAATTCGAGCAGGGGGTCCGCGCCGAGTTCCGGATTGCCGCCGAGCGCGTGATCGCTGCCGATGAGGCGGGGGTCGCCGAGCGCTTCGCCGCCCGAACCGAAGACGGGGCCGCGCAGCACCGGGAGCCAGGAGTGTTCGCGCAGTTCGGCGATGAGCGCCTCGCGCAGAACGGTATCGGGCTCACTGCGCGCGAAGCCGGGGGCGGGCACCAGCACCAGGCGATCGGCGGGCGGCAGTGCCAGCGCGAAATCGGCGTAGCCCGAGGCCAGTTCGGCGACCTGGGCACCGGGGAGCAGGCGGCGGCGATCCGGTTGCATGGGGATATCGGCGATCAACAGCGCGGGGAGCGAGAGCTCCTCATCCGAGCGGGTGGGGGCGCGCAGCACATCGGGGCGCACCGCCACGGGGCGGCCTTCGCGCAAAGGCAGCAGCCAGCGCGCGTGCGGGGTGCGGTACTGCCACCAGCGCCGGTCCTCCCACTCCCCCGTGACCCGGACTTCCTGTAGGCCGTTATCGAGATCGGTGACAGCACAGCGAATTTCGTCATCCGCGATCGAAATACTTTGGAGCGCGGGCAGTTCCAGCAGCAGATCGACCGCTTCGGCCCGCATGCCCGCGAGCAGTGCGTCGCCGTCCACGTCCGGGCGCAGTTCGAGCACGATCTCGCTGTCGAATCCGGCGGCGGGCTTCGCCGCACTCGGCCATGCCAAACGCAGCGCGGGCGGCACGAATTCGCCCTCCACCTCGGGAATCTTGACGCCTTCAGCCGCCAGCAGCGCGGCCGTCTCGGCCCGGGAGAACCGCACCGACCCACTCGTGGAACGGAACTCGACCTCCTCCGCCACACTGAGCACCGCGGTGAATCCGACACCGAACTGCCCCACCGCCGCCTCACTCGCGGCCGGTCCGGCGGTCTTCGCCGACGCACGCAGCGCCGTCAGCGCGTGCACCCCCGAAATATCCAACGCCACACCCGTATTGGCGATATGCAGAACGCGCCCGTCCAGCCACACCGCCAGCCGCCCCGCGACCCCCGCCTTGGCCGCGGCGTCGGCGGCGTTCTGCGCCAGTTCGGTCAGCACCCGATCCCGATACCCGGCCCGCACCAAATCGGCCTCGGTGGCCGCATCCTCCCGCAGGCGCGTGGGTGATCCCTGCCAGGCGGCGATCACCCCGGCCCGCAGTCCGGCAGTATCGAACGGATCCCCCACAGCCCTACCGCCGTCCAACCCACGCACCCCTTCCGCTCATGAACGCCAGCGGCGCCCACCCGCCCGGCCGACCCGGACGCGACAGCACACCTTAAGCGCCTTTCCCTCCCCCCACTCACCCGTAGCCCCACCCACCCCACGAACCAGCACCAGGACTCCCACCCGAGCCGCCCGCGCAGCCTCTCCCTACCAGTCACGCATCGGAAAGAAGCCCACACGGCGGAATCGGCCCGCTGCGCTGCGACCGGATTTCCGAACCGGCGCAGCGCCGGAGCGGGGCTCCGGGAGGTGGTGCGACTCAGCGGCCCCCGAGAGTCAGTGCGACTCCGTAGCTCCGGGGTCGCCGATCTGCGGTGCGGCGGTTTCGGCTTCGACGCGGACCGCGCTCACGCCCCAGGCGTCGTCGACCACCATGTCGGGGTCCGCCAGGTCGAACAGCGTGGGAATCCCGTTGTCGGCGGGGACCTGCGGGATCTCGGATTCGATCGGCGTCACGGCCGCCACCTCCGCCACGGCGGTGATGGCCTCGGCGGTGGCGCTTTCGGCGATGGCCGAGGGGAACGACGTCGTCGACGAATTCGCTTCGGGTGCGGGGGTATTCGTTGCGACCTCGGTCGGCTCGCTCACCTGCGACGGGTCGGCGGAGGTCGGCGTCGATCCCGAATCGGCGGGTTCGACGGCCGCGGCTTCGGAGGTCGCACCGGTGGCCGTCACGACTTCGGTAGTCGCCGTGGCGGTTTCGGCGGACGCCGAGTCCGGCGAAGCGGCTTCGGCGGGCGTCGTATCCACGGGGGTGGATTCGGCGCTGGGCGCGTCGGCGGTGATGTCCTCGGTGGTCACCTCGCCTGCCGGGGCGGAATCAGCTTCGGCCGCAACAGCTTCCGGCTTGCGGAGTTCTTCGGCGGGGATGATTTCCACGGCGGCGTCGTCGAAGGCCTCGTAGGCGGGAGAGCCCGCGCCGGTGGGGAGTTCGGTGTCGGAGTGGGCGCCGCAGCCGTATTCGAGGCTGACGACGCGGCCGTCGGCGCCCATGGCGTTGGCGCAGACGCCGAAGGCGGCGCGCAGGCCGCCCGCCAGGGGGACGAAGAAGCCGCAGGTGCCGCAGGTGGCCGGTGCGGCCCGGGCCATATCGGTGTCGGGGCCGAATTCGGAGAACCAGCGGTCGGCCGCTTCTTCGCGGCCTTCGCGGCTGAGCACGCGGGGGCGGCCGAGGCCGAGTTCGAGTGCCACCTCGTCGACGACCGGATCACCGGAGGCGATGTAGCCGGGGACCAGGCGAGGATCGTTGAGGGGCGGGGCGAGCAGATCGCCAGGAGCCAGGTCGCCGGGGCGGATGCGCTGTTCCCAGGGCAGGAAGTCGGGGGCGACGAGCGCGTCGGGGCCGGGTAGCAGCGCCGATTCGCTGACGGTGACCCGGGTCGCCTCGGGTGGGGCGGCCACCACGACCGCCCACTGCCAGCCGCGATAGCCGGGCAGCGTGGCCTCGAAGTGATGGGTCGCGGCCGAATCATCCTCGGCCGTAACACCTATATGCCTGCCGACTCCGAGTGGCTCCAGCTCCAGGAGCGCACGGCGAGCCAGGTCGACCGCCTCCGCCAGGATCGGCCGAACACCGGACTCCGAAACTCCAACCGCGCTCACGCCCTACATTTTGCCGTATGGAGCGCAAACGTCGTGCACCGGTAGCGGCCGCGAAGATCATGCTGTGCTCGGCCATGTGCCTGGCCGCCGCAATCACCGGTTGTGACAGACCCGACGACACGCCGCGCCTGCGTGTCGAAGTCATCGCGACTCGCCCACACGACACGCGGGCATTCACCGAGGGACTGGAAGCGGACGGCGACACGCTCTACGAGAGCACCGGACTTTCCGGACAGTCGTACGTGCGCGCGACCACCCTCGACAGCCGCACCGAGCTCGCGCGCGCCGACCTGCCCGCCCCGCTGTTCGGCGAGGGCGTCACCGTGGCGGGAAACGTGCTCTGGCAGCTCACCTATCGCGACGGCATCGCCTTCGCCCGCGACCCGAAAACCCTGACCGAACTGCGCCGCACCACTTTCGACGGCGAGGGCTGGGGCCTGTGCACCCGCGCCGGGCGCATCCTCATGTCCAACGGCTCGGCCACCCTCACCTTCCGCGACCCCGAAACCTTCACCCCCACCGGCACAATCACCCTGACCAGCCACAAGGACGCGAAACTCAACGAACTCGACTGCGCCCCGGACGGTTCCGTCTACGCCAACGCCTGGCCGAGCGACACCATCCTGCACATAGACCCCGGCACCGGCGCCGTCCTGCACGCGATCGACGCCTCGGACCTGCTCCCCCGCTCCGCCCGCACCCCCGCCACCGATGTCCTCAACGGCATCACCCACCTGCCCGGCACCGACCACTTCCTGCTCACCGGCAAGAACTGGCCCACCACCTACGAAGTCCGCTTCCTCCCCGACTGACCCGGAGCCGCACCGGGAGCACCACGCCCACCCCCGCGGGTGAGAATCCACACCCGCCCCGAGGCGCGAATGCCCCGGCCGACCAGTCCCGGCACCGCGAATTCACGACCGTCAAGCGGGCTTTGTGTCCCCGCACACCCGCCGTAGTCGCGCCGCCGTCGTCCGGCACTGCAAGAATTGGGTGCGTGACGACTCCCCGCGAACCTGACGCCGACCCCGGCCGGTGGGGCGAGGAGGAGTCTCCGCTCATCGAACGGCACCCCGGCTTCGACCGCTATCCCCCGGCCAACCGATCCGCACAACGTCCGCGCGGAAACGAGCCGGAGGTTCCGGAGTTCCTGTCCCAGCGCACCGCCGCACTGCCCGGCGGTCGCGAAAGCGCACCGCCGCGAAATGATTCGCGCCGTCCGGAACGGGAAAGCCCGCAGCAGACGCGGCCGGAAACCACCCGCCCGCTGCCGCACGCGGAGGAGGACCACACGGAGCAGATCAGTGATGCCGGGCTGCACAAGCCGCCGCGCAAGTTGACGGTGACGCGGGTGGCGGCGCGGCGGAGTATCGAGTTGACCGAGCGCGGGTTCGCCACTTTTCAGCGGGCGGCCAAGGCGGATGGGGCCGAGGAGTCGGGGCTCACCGCGCTGGTTTACGCGACGATGGCGAATTTCGCGACGGACGCGGCGGTTGCCGTGGCATTGGCGAACACCCTGTTCTTCGCCAGTGCGACAGCCGAATCCAAGACCAAGGTCGCGCTGTACCTGTTGATCACGATCGCCCCGTTCGCGGTGATCGCGCCGCTGATCGGGCCCATGCTGGATCGATTGCAGCGGGGTCGCCGGCTGGCGCTGGCGGGATCGTTCGCCGTGCGTGTGCTGGTGGCGGTGCTGCTGATCTTCAATGTGGACAACTGGGCGCTGTATCCACTCGCGTTGTGCATGATGATTCTCAGTAAGTCGTTCTCGGTGTTGAAATCCGCGGTGACGCCGCGCGTACTGCCACCGGGAATCGATCTGGTGCGCACCAATTCCCGGCTCACCGTGTTCGGCCTGGTGGGCGGCACGCTGGGCGCGGGCGGTATTGCGGGTCTCATTGCCTCGGTGGCGCATTCGGCGGGCGCGCTGCTGTTCGCGGCCGTATTGGCCGGTGCCGGTTGCTATCTCAGCCTGAAGATTCCGTCCTGGGTGGAGGTCACCGAGGGCGAGGTGCCCGCGACGCTGACCTATCACGGCGATGATTCGCACACCGAGGTGCTCGATGCCACGCGGGCGGAGCAGATTCAGCCGAGCAAGCGCCGCCAGCCGCTCGGCCGCGCCGTGGTCACCGGTCTGTGGGGCAACGGCACGGTTCGCATCCTGACCGGATTCCTCACCTTCTACGTGGCGTTCGTCGCCAAGGCCACCGAACACCGCCCGGTGCAGCAGGCCGCCATGCTCGGTGTGGTCGGTGTCTGCGCCGCGGTCGGCAATTTCGCCGGCAATGCCACCGGCGCGCGCATGAAACTGGGCCGTCCGACCCTGATCGTGCTGCTGTGCACGCTGTCCTGCGTGGGCGCGGCGGTGGCGGCCGCGGTCCTGGGCAATCTGCTCGGCGCGGCCGCGGCCACCCTGATCGCCGCGGGCGCGAGCGCACTGGCCAAGGTCTCCCTGGACGCGTCCATTCAGGATGATCTCCCCGCCGAATCGATCGCCTCCGGTTTCGGCAGGTCGGAAACGGTTTTGCAGCTGTCCTGGGTGATCGGCGGCTCGATGGGCGTACTGCTGCCCACCGAGTGGTGGAAAGGTTTCGCTGCGGTCACGGGGGTGATGGCGCTGGGATTGGTGCAAACGGTGGTCAGCTACCGTGGTCATTCGCTGCTGCCCGGTTTGGGCGGTAACCGCCCGCAACACGCGCAACAGGAGGTCCACGGCGCTCACGGCGCCGAGGAGCCCACCACATAAGGACAGGAATCCACGGTGAGCAAACCCAATGCCCGCACGATCGTCGCGTTACTGGCGGCCCTGCTCGTGGTGGCCGTGGCCTATGTCGCCGTCATCGTGGTCGTCGCGCACCGCGCGACCAAGCCGGAGCCGGAGCTCACCGCGTACGCGCACGGCAAGTCGGTGACGGTGTCGCCCTTCATGTTCTGCGATCCGAAGGTCACCAACGGCCAGATCGATCTGAGCGATTGCAGCAATGCCGAAGCGGTCTCGGATCTCGATGTCCCCGCCGGCTCGCCGTTGCAGATCTCGCTGCCGAAGGAGATCGCCAAGGCCCCGTGGCGGATGAAGCTGTTCTACCGCCTGCCCGGTGACAATGTGGCCGTCGGCGCGTTCACCTACGAGGATTACAAGAAGGGCCTGGTCAACACCAAGGTCGAGACCTCGGGCACCCCGGCCGCGATCACGGTGCCGACCCCGAACGATCCGCAGATCAAACTCGCGGTGGCCGAGCTGTATCTGCCCGTGCCCGCGATGGACGCGCAGGGCAATGTGGGCTGGGTGCCGAGTGCGATCTGGTCCATCCACACCCCGGCGTATCAGGGGCTCAATATCGAATGACCTGCGGCGCAAGCCGATTGAAACGAAAACGGGCCCCGGTGAGTCGAACTCACCGGGGCCCGTTGGCTTTTCGGCTGCGACCTAGTGGTCGAGCTCGCGCGCCACACCGCGCACGACTTCCGCGATGCGCTGGGAGGTCTTGCGGTCCGGGTACTTACCGCGGCGCAGATCGGGCTGCACCTTGGTCTCCAGGATGGTGATCATGTCCTCGATGAGGCCGTGCAGCTCATCGGTGGACTTGCGATTGATGGGGGCGTCGCTGCGCGGGCGGCGTTCCCGGGGTTCGCGCTCATTGCCACGCACAGTGGGGGTTTCGAGCAGTTTCAGGCTCAGCGCCTGCGGACCGCGGCGACCCGCCGCCATCCCGAATTCGACCCGCTGTCCGGGCTTGAGCGCTTCGACACCTTCGGGCAGCGCCGACGAACGAACATAAACATCCTCACCCTCGTCCTGGGAAAGGAAGCCGAAGCCCTTTTCGACGTCGTACCACTTCACCTTGCCGGTCGGCACTGCGCTCACCCGTTCGTCATTCGATGCCCGGGCTCGCCGGGCACAGTTGTGGTCGGCGGACCGATCGTCCGAGACCTTGCGTTTGCGAAAAGAACGCGCCCCACAGCTATGGCAGGACGCGATTGGGTTCGAGTCTACCCCGGTGCGAAAGGCCCCAGCACGTGAGTTTTACGGTTCTGGGGTGTCCGATACTTCTCCCGAGCAGGCTCCGCGCAGGTCCGGAAGCTGGCTCCTCTATCTCGCCATGGCATTGTTCGCGGTGGGATTGCTGGCCATCGTCGCAATCTTCGGCGTAGGGCTGTTGACCGATTCGAAACCCGGGGTGTGGCTGTATCTGCTCGCCATGGCGGCGCCGCTGGGGTTCCTGCTGTCGCTGGTCTTCGCGCTGTGGTCGGGCCGACGCGCACGTTGAACCGGCATTCCGGTCAACCCCGTCTGTGACACGTCCGATTGCCCACTTCGTTACCGGACCACACTTGTGACCTTCGTCACATTACAGAACGGTCACGGCGGAGTGACAGACCCCTATCGGCGCAGACTCGCCGTGACCACCTGCACAGACGGTAAGCGGAACCCCTTGCGCCGGTTACTGACCCGGACAGACACGACGGTTACCAAATGGTGATTTTTCGCGAGGACCGTCGTAAGGTCACTTTTCAGCCGGGTCAGCCCGGCGCCACCGGCCCGCCGCACCGAACCTCACCCCGCGGGCACGGACCCCAACTGGAACCCAGGGGTGAGGGCGAGGAACAGCGCGCACCAGCGCGCCGGAGCGGACGACCTCTCAGTTCGCCCCCGGTAGTCAACCCTCGAGGCGCGTACGAGAGGAAAACCCGAAAATGAGTGGACGCCATCGCAAGCCGAGTAACACCGGTCGCACGGTCGCCAAGGTAGCCCTGACGGGCATCGCCCTCGGTGGAGCCGGAGTGGCCCTGGCCGGTAACGCCAGCGCGGCACCCGACTCCGACTGGGATCGCCTCGCGCAGTGCGAGGCCGGAGGCAACTGGGGCATCAACACCGGCAACGGTTTCCAGGGTGGGCTGCAGTTCTCGCCCAGCACCTGGACCGCCCACGGCGGCGGCGAATACGCCCCCACCGCCAACCAGGCCAGCCGCGAGCAGCAGATCACCGTCGCCGAGAAGGTGCTCGCCTCGCAGGGCTGGGGCGCCTGGCCCTCCTGCTCCTCGAGCCTCGGCCTGCACAGCGCACCGTCGCAGCGCACCGCTCCGCAGACGGAAGCGCCGACCAAGTGGAACCCGCCGAGCCCGGGCAACGTCCAGGCCGCCGACGGCAGCCAGCAGGTCTTCCAGGCCGTCGACAAGGCCATGGAGATCGCGCAGTCGCAGGGCATCAACATCCCGCAGCCGGTGCTGGACTTCCTGAATGTCAGCAAGGCCAACAACACTCAGCTCGATCCCACGATCGTCAACTTCTTCCAGGCGAACAAGGGTCTGCTCCCCCACTGAGACACCTCGTTCGCGTATACAGACGCCCCGCATCAATGACGATGCGGGGCGTTTGTGTTTTCCGGGTACCCGGTTGCTGTCGGAACGCCGTGCGCCGGGCAAACATCCGGGTGCCGGAGGGGGCGCGTCGGTAACGCTCATGTCAGAATGAGCGCGTGGTGAACAAATCGAAGAAACCCTACGTCGACAATGGCTGGCCGGAGACGGCCAATGGCGATCACGCCGTCACCGAGCTCTCGTCGACCCGCTCGGGCGGTCTCTCCCCGTACGGTGAGGACACCGAGTTCCCGCTCCCCGTGGATCAGCTGCCCTACGTGCACCCGCACACGATCATCAACCGCTGATCAGCCGCTACACCGATAACCATGCGGTTAACGGCACGGCTCGCATTCGCACGGCCGCCGCACCCGCGGCGGCCGTGCGGCCGTGCCCGACGCCGCGTCTCCGCCGTGCCCCGGACCGGATCATCTCCGGTCCCCGCGCACGGCCCTCATTCCACCTGTCTCGCTGTGCTTTCGAGGCAACCGCATTCGTCCGCCTGGATCGGGTGAAGTGACCGATACCGTTCCCCCCGCCGACGCTGACGGCGCAACCTCCGCCGCGCCCGATGCCGCGCCGGATAAGCCCGCCAAGGCGATCAAGGCCGCCAAACCGCGTAAGTCGACGAAGGCGGTCGAGGCCGCGACGTTGACCGAATGGCTGGCGGCGCTCGGGGATGACGCGCTCGTGGAGCTCTTGCAGGTGCGCCCGGATCTGGCGGTGCCATTGCCCGCCTCCATGGCGGTGCTGGCGGCTCGGACCGAACAGCGGGCGTCGGTACTGCGGGCCACCGATGAATTGGACACACTCGACTTCGCGGTCATCGAAACCCTTGTGGTGCAACGGGCCGCGGATCTGCGCGATCCGCAGCCCGCGCCGCGCACGGTGCTGACCAAGATCCTCGGCGATCGAGTCGGCAAGGCCGCGATCGACGCGTCGGTGGCGAAGCTGCGGGCGCGGGCGCTGGTATGGGGGTCGGACAAGGCCCTGCATCTGACCTCCGCGGCGCAGGAGGCGCTGCCATGGCCGCTGGGCAGCACCACCGAACTGCCGGACTCGCTCACCGAGCCCGAGATCAATGCCGCACTGGCGGAACTGCTTGCGCCCGAACGCGGACTGCTGGAGAAGCTGGCCGCGACCGGGCCGCGCGGGCGCACCCGCGATGCCGCACCGGGTACGCCGGAGGATCGGCCGGTACAGCGGCTGCTGGCGCGCCGACTATTGCGCTGGATCGATGACGAGACGGTGGAACTGCCGATCTCGGTGGGCCAGGTGCTGCGCGATGAACCGGTCACCGATCCGCACGCGCTCACGCCGCCGCAACCGGAATTGCGTAAGCAGGGCAGCGCGGATGTGAACGCGGCGGCCGCCGGTGAGGTCGGAGAGCTGTTGCGGCACAGCGCTTCCATCCTCGACGTACTCGCCCAGGGGCCCGCGCCGGCACTGCGCTCGGGCGGGCTGGGGGTGCGAGAGATCCGCCGGGTGGTGAAGCAGACCGGGGTCGACGAGGCCCGGGTCGGCCTCATCGCCGAGGTGCTGGCCGCAGCCCGGCTGCTGGACAAGGGTTCGCCCGAACCGCTGCCCGATGACGGCACCGAGGATTTCTGGGCGCCAACCACCACCTCCGACGCCTGGCTGGCCGTGGTCCCCGCGCGCCGCTGGGTGGTGCTCGCGCAGGCCTGGCTGGACCTGGATCGCTTCCCGTGGATGATCGGCGCGCGGGACGCCAATGACAAACCGCTCGCCGCGCTCTCGGCGGAGCTGCGCAATGTGCACGCGGTCCGGGATCGCCGCGCGATCCTGCGCCTGCTGGCCGAATACCCTTCCGGCAACGCGGTTTCCGCCGCCGATCTGGGCCGGGCGCTGGCATGGCGGCAGCCGCGCTGGCGACGGCACTACCGGCTGGACGCGGTGGAACGCACACTCGCCGAGGCCGAGACCCTCGGCCTGGTGGCGCGCGGTGCGGTCACCTCGGCGGGCCGGGCGCTGCTGCACGGCAGTGCGGAGGACGCGGAATCGGAGATGGCGGCGGCCCTGCCCGATCCGGTGGATCACGTGCTTGTGCAGGCCGATCTGACGGTGATCGCGCCCGGGCCGCTGGTGCCCGAGCTGCTGGACCGGATCTCCCTGGTCGCCGATGTCGAATCGGCCGGTGCGGCAACGGTTTACCGGCTGAGCGAGAATTCGGTGCGGCGCGCCCTGGACGCGGGCGCGACCGCGGCGGAACTGCACAACCTGTTCACCACGCATTCGCGCACCCCGGTGCCGCAGGCGCTCACCTATCTGATCGACGATGTGGCGCGGCGACACGGGCGACTACGCGCGGGTATGGCTCAATCCTTCGTCCGCAGTGAGGATCCCGCGCTACTGGCGGAGGTGCTGGCCGCGCCCGTCGCGGGTCAGCTGGCCCTGCGCGCGGTCGCTCCCACCGTCGCCATTTCGCAGGCTCCACTGGGCGAGGTGCTCGAACATCTGCGCGCGGCGGGCTTCAGCCCGGCGGGTGAGGACTCCTCCGGCGCGATCGTGGATCTGCGCCCGCGCGGGGCGCGCATTCCGGCCCGGTCCGGGCAGAAGCCGAACTGGCGGCCGAATCCACCCAGCCTCGAACAACTTCAGGCCCTGGTGGCGGAATTGCGCGCGGGCGAGCGTGCGGCGCAATCCCGTTCGGGACAGACCGTGCGCTCTGACGGCACCCGCACCACCACCGCCGCCACCCTGAACCTGCTCCAATTGGCTTCCCGCACCAGGCGTCCGGTGCATATCGGCTACGTGGACGCCTCCGGCGTGGCCACCCAGCGCGTGGTCGAACCGCTGAAAGTCGGTGGCGGCCAACTCGATGCCCTCGATCCGGTAACCGGCGCGATCCGGCACTTCACCCTGCACCGCATCGCGTCGGTAGCGCTGATCGAATAACTCCTACTTCGGGTTCCCGAGGCAGAAGGTGGTCTTCGGGTCCGAGACCGTGCGGAAGCCGATCGCGGTGGTGGCGTCACACAGGAATTCGTCGGCCTGACCGTCGATGCGCTTGGTGACCTTGAAAGAGGCCTCCGGCGCGGCACAATCGACGTTCTTGTAGCCGGTGGTCGGGCTCTCGTTGTAGCAGGCGCCCTCCTTGAAGTTGGGCGTCAGGCACAGGAACGCGGTGGTTCCGCCATTGAGCGTCTCCTCGTACGAGGTCTGCTCTTCCTTGCAGTCGGTCTTCTTGTCGAAGATCTGGGCGACCTTGTAGACCGCCTTCTCCGACGAGCAGTCGACCGGCTCGGTCTTGGAGTCGACCATCGACCCCTCGATCACATTGATGCAGTCGCCGACCTTGGCCTTGGCGGTATCGGACTTGCTGGCGTCCTTGATCATCGAACAACCGGTCACTGCCAGCGCGGCCACCGCCACGGCCACCAGGGCCAGCACGAGGCGCAGTAGCGGCCTCGTTCCTGTGAACTTCACCTGCGAAAACCTTTCTCACCGTTCAATTCACGGCTGCCGTGAACGCGGTGAGGATACCTTTGCGCTATCGCCGACCGCATCACCGGAATTGGGGATTTACGAACCCGAGGCGGAACCGGAGGACGAACCCGCCGAACCCGACGAGCCGGCCGATCCGGTGCCGATCGGACCTGTCGGCACAGTAGCGCCCTTGGAGCCCGGACGGTTGATGTAGACGCTGACCGGCGACGCGGAGGACGGTTGCACGGTCACCACCCGCGCCCCCGGCGGTGAGGTGACGGTCCCGCCGTCGACGCGAACCTCGTAACCGCCCGGGTAGTGCAGATCGGATACATAGATCTCGGTCGGCCGCGGCCCGGCGTGCGGGGTGTAGCGGTAGGCGAAGTCGCCGGTGTCCGCGTCGAAGATCATCCGGCCCGGTGTGCCCGCGGTGGCCTGCGGATAGGTCCGCACCAATTGCCTGCCGATATCGCCGAGAAACGGATCGGGGCGCGGTCCGGGTGCACCGAAGCGCGAGGCGTAATGCCAGTACTGCCAGCTGATGAAGCGCTCATCGGCGCGAATCACGGTGTTGCGCAGCACGGTCGGATCACCGTCGCCGAATTCGGTGACCAGCGTGGGCAGGTGCGTGCGGTTGGTGAAGGAGTCGATATTGCCCCAGGTCTTGTCCTGCTGCACCGGGCACAGGCCGCGCAGGAAGGCGGGCAGGCCCAGGTAGATGGCGAGCTGACTGGGAATGCAGTAGTCGTGCGGGCCGAACGCGATATCGGGCGCGGTGATGGGCGGATTCTTGCCGAGGTTGGACGGCATGGTCTCGTTCCAGGTGACATTGGGTTCCCAGAACACCATGGTGTTCGCATTGCGCGACCGCACCGCATCGGTCAACTTCTGCATGGCCGCTTGGTATTTCACGTCGAAGCCCGGACAGCCGTTGGGGAAGCAGGACAGGAACGCGCTGCCCGGCCACGGCTCGTTCAGGAGCTCGAAGCCGAGCACCCCGGCATGCCCGTCCAGCCGTGCCGCGAGCGCGCCGAGCGCGGTGCCGAGATAGTCGAGAACCCCATTGCTGTTGTTCCACACCTCATCCCAGCCCTGATTCATGCTGGGCATGAGGTAGTAGAGCGGGAAGCCGAGATTCGGTTCCAGCGCTCCCGGACGGGATTTCAGCGCCCATTCGGGAAAGCCGTTGCCGCCCCACACTTTCGAGAGTCCGTCCTGATGGTTGTCCAGCAGGGTGTGAATCCCGTTCTGCGCCAGGGTGTCCACCACCGTGGCGACGCGGTCCAGGTACGCGGTGTCGACCACGCCCTTGGTCGGCATGAGCCCGTCGAAGGACACCCCGAGCCGCACGGTGTTGAATCCGTGCCCGGCCAGCAGCGCGGCGTCCTCGGCGGTGAGGGTGAACCCGTCCCCCGGTTCGATGTACGGCGCGTCCTTGTCGACATTGTTGACCCCGTGCAGCAGCACGACCCGCCCGAATTCGTCGACGAAGCTGTTGCCGTCGGTGTGCACGGCCATGCCTCCGGGCGGTGCGGCCTGCGCGGTCTGCGGTGTGACCAGCAACGCTCCCCCGAGTGCCGCCGCGACCAGGCTCGCCTGCCACCGTCTGCCCCGTAATACCCTGCGCATCGGCACCTCTATTCAGCTTTCGACATAACACGGACTATCTGGACAACTGCCCAAGTTGGAAGGGATCGTAGCCACCGAAACTCGGGGCTTGACCGTTTTCGCCGAATTGCCCGTCGCCGCGCTGTCGGTGCCATCAGGAACAATGGACAACGGCCCTGGTTCGGGGCCGACAAGCCAGGAGGTGCCGTGACCGACGGACCGCTCATCGTTCAAAGCGATAAGACACTGCTGCTCGAGGTGGATCACGAGGCCGCGAACGCCGCCCGGCAGTCCATCGCGCCGTTCGCGGAATTGGAGCGGGCGCCCGAGCACGTGCACACCTACCGGATCACCCCGCTGGCGCTGTGGAATGCCCGCGCCGCCGGTCACGATGCCGAGCAGGTGGTCGACGCGCTGGTGAAGTTCTCCCGGTACGCCGTCCCGCAGCCGCTGCTGGTGGACATCGTCGACACCATGGCCCGGTACGGGCGGCTCCAGCTGGTGAAGAATCCCGCGCACGGGCTCACCCTGGTCAGCCTGGATCGCGCGGTGCTGGAAGAGGTGCTCCGGCACAAGAAGATCGCACCCATGCTCGGCGCGCGGGTGGACGATGACACCGTGGTGGTGCATCCGTCCGAGCGCGGGCGCATCAAGCAGATGCTGTTGAAGATCGGCTGGCCCGCCGAGGACCTCGCCGGTTATGTGGACGGCGAGGCGCACACCATCGACCTCGATTACGAGGGCGGGCACTGGGAGCTGCGCGATTATCAGCAGATGGCCGCGGATTCGTTCTGGGCGGGCGGCTCCGGCGTGGTCGTGCTGCCCTGTGGCGCGGGCAAGACCATGGTGGGCGCGGCGGCCATGGCCAAGGCCAAGGCGACCACGCTGATCCTGGTCACCAATACCGTGGCCGGGCGGCAGTGGCGGCGCGAGCTGCTGGCCCGCACCTCGCTCACCGAGGACGAGATCGGCGAATACTCCGGTGAGCGCAAGGAGATTCGCCCGGTCACCATCGCCACCTATCAGGTGATCACGCGCAAGACCAAGGGCGAGTACCGGCATCTGGAGCTGTTCGACAGCCGCGACTGGGGTCTGGTCATCTACGACGAGGTGCATCTGCTGCCCGCGCCGGTCTTCCGGATGACCGCGGATCTACAGTCCCGCCGCCGTCTCGGCCTGACCGCGACGCTGGTGCGCGAGGACGGCCGCGAGGGCGATGTCTTCTCGCTCATCGGACCCAAGCGCTATGACGCGCCCTGGAAGGATATCGAGGCGCAGGGCTGGATCGCCCCGGCCGATTGTGTCGAGGTGCGGGTGACGCTCACCGATGCCGAACGTATGGCATACGCCACAGCCGAGCCCGAGGAGCGCTACAAACTGTGCTCCACCGCGCGCACCAAACTGCCGGTGGTGGAATCGATTCTGGCCCAGCACAAAGGCTCGCCGAGCCTGGTGATCGGCGCGTACCTGGATCAGCTGGACGAGCTGGGCGAACACCTGAACGCCCCGGTCATCCAGGGTTCCACCACGACCAAGGAGCGCGAGAAGCTGTTCGACGCGTTCCGGCAGGGCGAGATTCCGGTGCTGGTGGTCAGCAAGGTCGCGAATTTCTCCATCGATCTGCCGGAAGCCTCTGTGGCAGTGCAGGTTTCGGGCACTTTCGGCTCCAGGCAGGAGGAGGCGCAGCGTTTGGGCCGACTGCTGCGGCCGAAACAGGATGGCGGCCAGGCTCACTTCTATTCCGTTGTCGCACGTGACACGCTGGACGCCGAATACGCCGCGCACCGGCAGCGTTTCCTTGCGGAGCAGGGGTATGCCTATCGCATCACCGATGCGGACGACCTGCTGGGGCCGACGTTAGGATAACTGGAGGACTAGCCTCCAGTAGGCGGGAGGGAAGGCACGTGCGACGCTTCGAATTCGCGGTCGACCGTGAACATGCCCGGGCGGTCAACGAAGTCGTCGCCGATCTGCGGCGGTTGCGGGTGTTCGGGGTGGGCGCGGCAATAGTGCTGGGGCTGGGCACCGCTTTCCTGGTGTGGGTGAATCACCCGTGGTCATGGCTGCTGGCGGTGGCCTTCCTGCTGGGGGCGGTCACCTCGCTGTTCATCGGCCTGTGGACACCGCATCGGGGGCGGGTCGACAAGCTCTATGCCGCAGGCGAACTGGTGCCGGCGGTGGTGTCGGAGACCAGCGGTTCGGGGGCGACGCTGCTGGCGCTGGTGGATCTGGCCAAGCCGAATACCGACGGCCCGCGCTATGCCCTGGTGACCCGCACGGTGCGCGCGCTGCCCGGGCATCGGACCCGGATCGGTGAACAGGTCCCGTCGGTGACGGTGCGGATCGATCGCGCACCCGGTTCGGTCGGGGAACTGTGGCAGTCGGTGAGCGCCATGCCGATCGCGTGGGGCACCCGGGATCTCAATGTCATCGAACGGGCGCGCACCTCGATCCGTGAGGTCGAATGGCAGCTGCTCACCGACAATCTGGATCTGGCGGACAAGGTGCGGCACGTGGATGCCAAACGGCTGCTGCTGGATCCGCAACAGCTCCCCGAGGAGCTACGCGGGTAACCGGGAAGGCCCCGAAATGCCTTGCCCCGGAACGTAGAATGATCCGATGATCCCCGGCGCGAATCTTGCCGCCTTCTTCGTCGCGGCCACCGTTCTCATCGTCATCCCCGGACCGGGCGTGCTCTTCGTCATCGGCCGCGCACTCACCTCCGGGCGCAAGGCCGCCCTGCTATCGGTGCTCGGTCACGCCGTGGGCGTGCTCCTGGTGCTCACCCTGGTCGCGGTCGGGCTCGGCGCGATCGTGGCGGCTTCGGCTATCGCGCTCAACACCGTGAAGCTGGCCGGAGCGGCATACCTGATCTACCTGGGCATTCAGGCAATTCGCGAGCGAAAATCACTGCGCGAGGCATGGGAATCGCATCGCGAGGTGGCCGAGGGCGGCAAGCTGCTGCGGCAGGCGTTCCTGGTGGGGATCAGCAATCCCAAGGCCATCATCTTCTTCTCCGCGGTGCTGCCGCAGTTCGTCTATCCGGATAGTGGTCCGGTCCCCGTGCAGATGCTCATCCTCGGCCTCATCTTCCTGGCCATCGCGGTGGTCTCGGACAGCGCCTGGGCACTGGTGGCGGGGTTGGCGCGGGATTGGTTCGCGCGCTCACCCAAGCGGCTGGAGACGGTCGGCGGCGCGGGCGGGGTGATGATCATCGGACTCGGCGCCAGCGTTGCCGTGTCGGGCACCAGTCATTGAGTGCGGCGGCGACTAGCATCGCCCCGGGGGTTCTTTCATTTCGCGCCGGAAAGGGGCGGTTCGACGTATGAGGCACAGCTGGTGGCGGTACACGGTGGTCGGCGCGGTACTGCTGGCGGGCGCGAACGCCGTTCCCGCACAGGGTGATCCGGGCGATCCGTTCGCCGGTGCGCCGGGACTCGGCGATCCGTACTACCCGCTGGACGGCAATGGCGGCTACGACGCCAAGAACTACGACATCACCCTCGGCTACGACCCGGCCTCGCACGCCATGACCGGCTCCACCCGGGTGGACGCGGTCGCCACCCAGGCGCTGCGCACGTTCAACCTGGACTACAGCGGCCCGGCGATCTCGAAGGTGACGGTCAATAATCTGCCCGCCTGGTTCGATCGCACCCAGGAGCACGAGCTGGTGATCACGCCCATGCTGCCGCTGCTGCCCGGCCTGCCCTTCACGGTGCAGGTGGAGTACGGCGGCGATATCACCGGTACCGACGGCGAGGGCTGGGTGCTGTCTCCCAGCGGCGGGGCTTTCGTTGCGGGCGAACCGCATTCGGCCTCGGCCTGGTATCCGCTCAATGACACGCCTTTGGACAAGGCCACTTTCGCGCTGCACGCCACCGTGCCCGCCGAATGGGAGGTCATGTCCAATGGATTGAAGATCCGCGATGAGGTGCACGGGGCCAATCGCACGGTCGATTGGGAGATGCGCCAGCCCGTGGTCGGCTATCTGACCACCATCGCCATCGACAAATTCGATTTCCTGGCGCAGCAGCGCGCCAATGGCACACCGCTTTTGAGCGCGTTCGCACCGGACGTCAAACAGTCCACCCGCGATACCGAGGCCCGGCTGCCGGAGTTCCTGGACTTCCTGGAGCAGCTGTACGGCCCGTACCCGTTCGACACCGCGGGCGGCATCTACGTCGACACCGACCTCCAGTTCTCCCTGGAGACCCAGTCCCGCCCCATCTACGCGCCCTGGACCGATCTGGACACGGTGGTGCACGAGCTGACCCACCAGTGGTGGGGCGATTCCATGTCGGTCAAGCAGTGGTCCGATATCTGCCTGAACGAATGCTTCGCCAGCTACACCGCCGACTACCTGTGGCCCGAACGCATGGAGGGCAAGGACGTCGACGCGATGTATCGCGAGACCGTCGCCAAATACCGTGGCGAGGACAAGTTCTGGCGCATCATGCTGCAAAACCCCGGCGTCGGAAACGAATTCACGGCCGTCTACTACCGCGGCCCGCTCTTCCTGCACGCCCTGCGCCGCACCATGGGCGATGCCGCCTTCTTCGGCGCCGTCCACGATTTCGTGGACGGCCACCGCTACGGCAACGCCTCCATGCCGGAGTTCCGCCAGTTCATGCAGTCCCGCACCCCGATAGACCTCACCGGCTTCCTGACCGCCTGGCTGGACCGCTCCGAACCCCCGGCCGACGAATACCTCTACCCGGGCTCCCTGCGCTCCTGAGCGCCGAAACTACAAGCCGCGCCGCCTGTTCCGGCTGTTGACCGGTCAGGCGGGCAGCGGCCGGGCGCGGTCGGTTGCCACCAGGGCCGCCATCACGCCCAGCACCGAACCGGTGACCAGACGCTGGGCGCGCAGCCACAGCGGGCGGGCCGACAGGAAAGTGGCGAGGGCACCCGCGCTCAGCACGATGAGGCCGTTGACGGTGATGGCGATGGCGATCTGGACCGCGCCGAGGGCGAGGCTTTGGATCCAGACCGAACCGTGGGCGGGGACCACGAATTGGGGGATCAGGGCCATGTACATGATGGCGATCTTGGGGTTCAGCAGGTTGGTGACGAAACCCATGGCGAACAGGCGGCGGGTGGGGTCGGCGGGCATGGCCTCGGGGGCGAAGGCCGAAAGTCCGCCGGGGCGCAGGGTTTTCCAGGCTAGGTAGACCAGGTAGGCGGCACCGGCCAGTTTCAAGGCCAGATACAGCGCGGGCACCATGGCGAAGACCGCGGTGATACCGGCCGTTGCCGCTGCCAAATACACCGCGAACCCCGCGGCCACGCCCGTGAGGGAGATGAATCCGGCGCGGCGGCCCTGGGACACGGTGCGCGAGACCAGATACATCATGTTCGGGCCGGGCGTGAGCACCATGCCCAGCGCGATCGACGCGACACCGAGTACAGCGGCCATCTGGATCATGACCTAGATCCTGCGCGGACTGGCCCGCCCTGTCGCGGGCCAGTCGCACACGAGTGGACCGCACGAATCACGCGGCGGACTGCTCCTCGCCATCCCGGCATGCTTTTGGCCGGGATCCATAGCGTTCGGCAGACCGCTTCGGGGTGCGGAACACGCCGGGATGACGGAGGAAGTCAGCGGGCGGAGGCGGTGCGGCCCGCGCGCAGGCGGCGGACGCCCTCGGCGATGGTTTCCTCTTTCTTGCAGAAGGTGAAGCGGACCAGGTGGTTCCAGGAGGCCTTGTCGTCGGCGAAGACGCTGACCGGGACCGCGGCCACGCCGAGGCGTTCGGGAAGTTCGCGGCAGAAGTCATAGGCGTCGGCCGCCCCGAGCGGGGTGATGTCGGCGCAGACGAAATAGGTGCCGTCGCTGCGCTTTACGCCGAAGCCCGCCTCGGACAGCGCGGCGGACAGGCGCAGGCGCTTCTCGGAGAGGGTGTCCCGCAGTGCGGCCACCCAGCCCTGCGAATGCTCCAGGGCGTGGGCGACGGCGGGCTGGAAGGGGCCGCCGCCGACGAAGGTGAGGAACTGCTTGGCGGCCAGCACGGCGTCGATCAGCGGGGCGGGGGCGCAGGCCCAGCCGATCTTCCAGCCGGTGACGCTGAAAGTCTTGGCGGCGCTGGAGATCACGACGGTGCGCTCGAACATGCCGGGCAGGGTGGCGATGCTGATGTGCTGATGCCCGTCGAAGGTCAAATGCTCGTACGCCTCGTCCGACATGACGTACAGGTCGTGTTCGATGGCGAGCTGGGCGATGGCGGTCAGATCCGCGCGCGAGAGCACGGCGCCGGTCGGGTTGTGCGGTGAATTCACCAGCAGCATGCGGGTTCTGGGGGTGATGGCGGCGCGCAGGCTGTCCAGATCGAGGGCGAAGCCGTCACCGTCCGGGACCAGCCGCGCGGTGCGGCGCTGCGCCCCGGCCAGTGCGATGGCGGCGGCGTAGGAGTCGTAGTAGGGCTCGATGAGCACCACTTCGTCACCGGGTTCGACCAATCCGAGAATGGTGGCGGCAATGGCCTCGGTGGCGCCGACGGTCACCAGTACCTGACTGTCCGGGTCGTAGTGGGTGCCGTAGCGGCGGGCGCGGTCGGTCGCAATCGCTTGGCGCAGTACGGGTACGCCGCGGCCGGGCGGGTACTGGTTGAAACCGTCGGCGATGGCCTGCCGGGCCACGTCGAGCATGCCGACGGGGCCGTCGGAGTCCGGAAAGCCCTGCCCCAGATTGACGGCGCCGTGCCGGACGGCGAGTTCGGTCATCTCAGCAAAGATCGTCGAGGCGTAGGGGCGCAGCCGGGCGACGGTCGGAATCTGGCGCATGTCCGGAGGATAGTCCACCCACCGCAATGGTTGCGAAACGATAGCGAAAGGCTATGTTTCACTTTGCGATCGAGTCCCCTACCTGGCTCGTTGTGCAACGCCCCAAAGGCGGCTAGCCTGCCCGTGTTTTATCTCACAACCGCCGATCAGCGGTTTCTCGAAAGGGGCGAAATATGCCCTCGGTATTGGATCTTCTTCTGCACCCGACGCAGGGTATTGATCTCGCACATCAGATTGCTCATCAGCTTATTGCTGGCAACTGGAGCACCGGCGACTGGAACCTCGGCTCCAGCTTCCCGCCCTCCGGTTCGGGTGGCTCCGGCTCCGGTACCGGTTCCGGTATCGGAAACTGCATGCCCACCGGCTCGGTCAGCCTGTCCGGCGGTATGGATTGCAGCTCCGGCTCCGGGTTCACCTACCCCCCGAAGTGATGAACTCCGATGTGCGGCATGACGGTCGGGGGTGTGCCGCCCATCGGATTCAGGGAGCCATGGGCGGCGGAGCAGCGCCTCAGTGCGGCAGCCGCAGACCCGCCAGCTTGGCCGGATTGACGAGATCGTATACGCCCCAGACCTTTCCATCGCGCACGGTGAACCCGTAGACCCGCGGCGGAGTGCCGGGACGACCCTGCTCCGAGGCGCGCTCGTGCAGCAGAATGCCCAATTGGCCGTTGACGAGCACGAATTCGAACGCGCCGGACTCGTAGGCCGCCGGATCGTCGAAACCGTGCCGGGTACGCAGCCCCAGCCAGAGCCGGGCGTTCTTGTCCTGGCCCACAACCACATTGATCGCCGTCGAGGTGGTGCCGCCCGCGTCGCCGACAGTGCGCACGTCCGGATGCAGTGCCGCCACAACGGCATTCACATCACCCCGGTAGAGCGCCTCCAGTAGCTGCTGCACCGCCGTGTTGTGCTCACCGTCGGTGACCGGTTCCGGCATGTGCGCCAAGGCTTTTCGCGCCCGCGAGGCCAGCGCCCGCGCCGCCTCGACGGAAACGTCCAGCGTCGAGGCGATCTCGTCGAACGGCACCGAGAACCCGTCGTGCAGCACGAAAGCCACCCGCTGCGGTGGAGTGAGGGTGTCCATGACCACCAAGGCGGCGAAGCGCGCATCCTGTTTGCGCACCACCGCGGCCAGCGGATCGGGCGTGCTGGAGGGTTGTGCGCTGGTCACGATGGGTTCCGGCAACCACTGCCCGACATACTGTTCACGCCGTGCGGCGGCACTGCGCAACCGGTCCAGGCAGATCCGCGAGACGACGGTGGTGAGCCAGGCGCGCAGATCCTCGATCTCGTGCTGGCGGGCCACCGCGAGCCGCAACCAGCTCTCCTGCACCGCGTCCTCGGCATCGACGACGCTGCCCGTCAACCGGTAGGCCACCGAGAGCAGGTGCGGCCGATGGGTTTCGAACAAATCGGTGAGCAGAGCGGCGACCATCGATCAGATCCTACGGTCGCGGTCGGACCAATCGGGCACCGCCCCGGACGGCATGGAGCCGCTCCCGGTTCGCCCGCCCCCGATCAGCGCACCGGCGCCGGCGACGGCGTTCGCACCACCCGGCCGACCACCGCAAACCCGATGCGCCCGTGCGAGGTTCCGTGACAGCATGGCGGAATGGACGCGCGGACGCTCACTAACGGCACGGTGTGGCTGTCCCCGCCGACCGCCCTGGATATCGACGACATCACCGCGTGCTGCCAACAACCCTCGGTCGGCCGCTGGACCACCATGCCGGTCCCCTACATCCGCGCCGACGCCGAGAAGTTCATCTACGACATGGTCACCCCCGGCTGGGCCGACCGCAGCCCCACCTGGGCGCTGCGCCTCGGTGAACATGCTCCGGTCATCGGCATGATCGGCCTCGGCCCGATCGATTCACGCCGCGACCACAATTCGGCCGAAATAGGCTTCTGGCTCTCCGCCGAAGTCCGCGGCCGCGGCCTCATGACCCAGGCCGTGCACCTCGCCTGCGCGGCCGCCTTCGCCCCCGACTGGCTCACCCTGGACCGCATCGAATGGCGCGCCATAGTCGGCAACCACGCCTCCGCCGCCGTAGCCCGCCGCGCCGGCTTCCACTACGAGGGCCTACTCCGCGGCGGCTGCGTCCAACGCGGCACCCGCCTCGACAGCTGGATAGCCGCCCGCCTCCGCACCGATCCCCCCGCCCCGGCCCCCACCTGGCCCGACGGAATCTGACGAAGCAGCCGTCCCGACAACGCCACCACCGTCATCCCGGCATGCTTTTGGCCGGGATCCACACCTGCTGCCGGACAACAGGTTTCAGTGGATCCCGGCCAAAAACGCGCCGGGAAGACGGGGGTTTGCATTCGGGTTCGGGACGTGCCCGAGCGGTTCGATCCGGTCGCGCATTCGCGCGGGAAGGGTCGATCCGGGCGGGCGGCCGTACCGGGAGGGTTCCGGCCCGACACCGGAACCCGCTCTCCCGCAGGCTATTTCAGCCCACACCACGCCAGGCTGTGTCAGCCCCGCGGCCGCGCCAGGTCAGCCCCGCGGCCGCGCCAGGTCAGCCGCGCGCAGCGCGACGGGTTGCTACCGCGTCGGCCAGGACGTCGAGCTGGGTGGCGGTGACGTCCCAGTCGAGGCAGGCGTCGGTGATGGACTGGCCGTAGGTGAGGGTTTCGGGGTGGCCGAGGGTGAGGTCTTGGCGGCCCGCGACCAGGAAGCTCTCCATCATGAGGCCGACGACGGTGTCCTCGCCGGCGGCGATGCGGCCCGCGATATCGGTGACCACGTCGACCTGCTTGTTGTGGTCCTTATTGCTGTTGCCGTGCGAGGCGTCCACCACCAGGCGCTGCGCGAGCGACGACTTCTCCAGGCGGATAAGGGCTTCCGCGCAGGAGTCGGCGTCGAAGTTGGTGCCGTTGCTGCCGCCGCGCAGGATGACGTGGCAGTCCGGGTTGCCCGCGGTGCGGATGAGCGCGGAACGCCCGTCCAGATCGGTGCCGGGGAAGACGTGGCTGGCGGCCGCGGCGCGCACGCCGTCGACCGCGACCTGCACATCACCGTCGGTGCCGTTCTTGATGCCGACCGGCATGGACAGCGCGCTGGACAGCTGCCGGTGCACCTGGCTGGCGGCGGTGCGCGCGCCGATGGCGCCGTAGGACACCAGGTCCGCGATGTACTGCGGGGTGATCGGATCGAGGAATTCGACCGCCACCGGCAAGCCCAGCCCGGTGATGTCGAGCAGCAGTTCGCGGCCGACATTCAGTCCGGTGTTGATATCGAAGCTGCCGTCCAGGTGCGGATCGTTGATCAGACCCTTCCACCCGAGCGTGGTGCGCGGCTTCTCGAAGTAGACGCGCATCACCACGTGCAGCCGGTCTCCGAGCTCGGCGGCCTTGTCGGCGAGCTTGCGGGCGTATTCCATGGCGGCGGCGGTGTCGTGCACCGAGCACGGTCCGACAATCACCATCAGGCGGTCGTCCGTGCCGTTGAGCACCTCGACGGTGGCCTTGCGGCCCGCGCGCACGGTATCGGCGAGCGCGTCGTCGAGCGGGTAGTCGCCGCGCACCTCGGCGGGCGAGCGCAAGGGGCTCACGCTGAGAGTGCGCTGGTCGTCGAGATCGGCATGCCGGGGATCGAGATCGGCAGCGGTAGTCATGTTCGTGGGTTCCTTTTCTCAGGCCGACCCACGGGGATTTCTGACTGTGAACCCCTCGAAGCCGGTCTGTTCATCCGGCTCGGGGTGGAGAAGGTCAGCGCAGGTTCGCGCCGCCGAGCCCACCCGGGGCCGGCTGGCTAAACCAGAAATACACGCGCTGCATGCCCGGCACAGTATCAGAGATGACGGAAATTGCGTGTGGCAGCCGACACACCGTGGGATGACGTCCCAATATGCGAGACGGCGTTCGGGAAACGCCGCCCCGAGAACCCCTTTGCCAGCGGGTAGCTACCGCGCGATGTAGTGCAGGATCACATCGTGCACATGCCGCGTCTTCTCATCGCCGCGGAACTCGACCTCGTAGTTGTTGTGCCCGGTGCTGATCACGATGTGCCCGGACGAGAAGAACTGACCGGCGAACGATTTATTGGTGATCACGCTGACGCTGCTGATCCGCGCGTACGGGATGCTCGTGATGGCGATCTTCTTCCCCACGAACGAATTGTCCTGAATGATCACGCGCCGATCGGTGAGCCCCAGGAATCCGGTGCCGACCCCGATGGCGTCGTACACGGCAAGGATCGTCTCGCCCTGCAACAGTCCCTGCTGAATCTTCTCCAGCTGATCGCGCCGGTCGAACGGAATGCTCATCGGCGGCCGAACGCGTAGCTGACCTTGGTCAGCTGTTCGGACAGTTCCCACAGCCGTCGCGCGGTCACCTCATCGCGGGAGGCGGCGGTGGAGCCGCTCGGCCCGGGATTGCCGCGCAGACCGCGCAATCCGGTGGGGCCGTAGAATCCGCCCGGTCGCACATCGGCGGCGGTGGCGGCGAAAAGGCTTGGCAGCGCGCCCATTTCGGCACTCTGCGCGAAGAGGCGGTTACCGGCGGCGAGGAAGTAGTCCTGGAACGACTCCGTCTTGCCCTGCAATTCGGTCGCGGCATAGCCCGGATGGGCGGCCAGCGACAGCTTCGACGAGCCCGCCGCGGTCAGCCTGCGCTGTAATTCGTAGGCGAACATGAGATTCGCCAGCTTGGACTGCCCGTAGGCGAGCCAGCGCTGATAGCGGCGATGCTCCCAGTTCAGATCGGCCAGATCGATCTTGCCCATGGCGTGCATCCCGCTGGAGAGGGTGACGATGCGATCGCTCACCTTGTCCAGCAGCAGCCCGGTCAGCGCGAAATGGCCGAGATGGTTTGTGCCGATCTGCATTTCGAAGCCGTCGGCGGTGCGCTTGAGCGGCACCGCCATCAGGCCCGCGTTGTTGATCAGTACATCGGCGGCGTCGACGGAATCGGCGAATTCGCGCACCGAGGCCAGATCGGCGAGGTCGAGTCGCCGCACCTGCACGTTCTTGCCGATGCGGTCGGCCACCGAGCGCGCCTTGACCTCGTTGCGGCAGGCCATGATCACCTGCGCCCCGGCCTCGGCGAGGGCTCGCGCGGTGACCGCGCCCAGCCCGCTGTTGGCGCCGGTCACGATGATCGTGCGGCCGGTCTGATCCGGGATGTCGGCTATGCCCCAACCACTCACGAGGTCGAGTCTAGGGGCGCGCGAGCGCGCCCGCCGGATCTCGAC
The DNA here is from genome assembly GCF_042885355.1 of Nocardia sp. NPDC058058. Classification (NCBI taxonomy): domain Bacteria; kingdom Bacillati; phylum Actinomycetota; class Actinomycetes; order Mycobacteriales; family Nocardiaceae; genus Nocardia; species Nocardia sp. NPDC058058. The sequence goes on from NZ_JBHVSA010000002.1 coordinate 704,421, forward strand.
GGCAACCGCCACCCGCCCGAAATTCGCCAGCCGGTTGCGAAGCGATTCGAAACGACGGCGTGTCCGGCAAGGCTTGACATGCGTTGACCAGGCAAAGCGGTAGCGTCCGCGCCTATGGACACGCTCATACTCGCGGGTTTGCTAGGCGTGCTGTACCTGATTCTCACCCAGCGTTCGCGGCGCGCGATTCTGACCGGCTGGTGGATCGCCGCCATCGCCTGCGGCGTACTGCTGAAGCTGCACATCACCAGCAGCCTCGGATTGGGGCTGACATGGTGACCGATACCGCGCCCGGAACCGTGGAAAGCCGTGGCGGAGTACTGAATCAGCTGCAATTCTGGCTGGCGCTGATCTTCATGGTCGGCTGGGCCGGGGTGATCTGCGGCGGGCTCGGCTTCCAATTCGTGAACTGGGAGTACCCGTGCCCGCTGTGCATGCTGCAGCGCTACTTCATGATGCTGGCCGCGCTCGGCGGCGCGTACATCGTGCGCAAGGGCATGACCGGGACCATCGCACCGCGCGATTACGCGGTCGGCTGGGGTATGGCGATCGTGGCCTGTTTCGGCGGCGGTTTCACCGCGTGGCGGCAGACCATGCTGCACATCCTGCCGGGCGATCCCGGATATATGGGCGCGGTGTTCGGCCTGCACCTGTACGTGTGGGCGTGGATTCTGTTCGTCGCCGCCATCACGACAATTGGTGTGGTGCTGACGTTTTCGTACGCCACCTCGACGACCACGATTTCGGCGCGGCCGCACCGGGCGGCCGGCATGGCGGCCTTCGGCTTCCTCGCGCTGGTGCTCATCGTGAATCTGGTGGCGACGTTCTTCCTGGAGGGCTTCCACTGGAAGCTGCCCGATGATCCGGCCTGCTATCAGCTGCCGCACGATCTCGGCATCCTGGACGGCGGATGCGAACTGCCCGCCACTCACTGATTGAGATAGGGTTGCCTAACCTTCATTACGCAACCCTTACTCCCAGAGGCTCAGCATCGTGACATCGCTATCGACCGCACGCGACCACCGCGACGGCTTCGTCCCCTTCCCCGCCGAACTCGCCGAAAGCTACCGGCAGGCCGGATATTGGGCAGGCCGCCCGCTCGGCGAACTACTCCGCGACGCGGCGCGGCAGTGGCCCGAACGCATTGCCCTGCTCGGCGATCCGGGCACCCCCGGGGCGGGCGCGACCTATGCCGACCTGGACACCGCCGCCGATCGGATGGCGCACGGACTGCTGAAACTCGGTCTGGCGCCCGGTGATCGGGTCGTGGTGCAGCTGCCCAATGTGCTCGAATTCGTGCCGGTGCTGTTCGGCCTGCTGCGCGCGGGCATCATTCCGGTGCTCACGCTGCCCGCGCATCGGCGCGCCGAGATCGAACATCTCACCCGGCTCTCGGGTGCGGTCGCGTACGTGATCGCCGACAAGGCAGGCGATTTCGACTATCGCGCGCTGGCCCATCAGGTGTGCGCCGCCGTGCCGACGCTGCGGCATGTGCTGGTGCTCGGCGATCCGGGCGCGTTCACCGATCTGCATTCGGTGCCCACCCCGGGCGGTGCGCTGCCGGAGGTCGACGCCACCGATATCGCGCTCATGCTGGTCTCGGGCGGCACCACCGGTCTGCCCAAGCTGATCGCGCGCACGCACGACGACTACTTCTACAACGCGACCGCCAGCGCCGCGGTGTGCGAACTGCGCCCCGAGGACGTGTACCTCGCGACATTGCCCGTGGCGCACAACTTTCCGCTGAGCTGCCCCGGCATTCTGGGCACCATCGCCACCGGCGGTGGCATGGTGTTCGTCACCGACCCGAGCCCGGAGCACGCCTTCGCCGCCATCGAACGGCACGGCGTGACGGTCACCGCGGTGGTGCCGCCGCTGGCCCAATTGTGGACCGCGGCAGTGGAATGGGAGGAGGCCGATCTCACCAGCCTGCGCCTGCTCCAGGTCGGCGGCGCGCGCCTGGCGGAGGTCAATGCGCGAGAAGTGCAGCCCGCGTTGGATGTTCGGCTCCAGCAGGTGTTCGGCATGGCGGAGGGCCTGCTCAACTACACCCGCTTCGAGGATTCCGACGAGATCGTCTGCACCACGCAGGGGCGACCGCTCTCCCCCGCCGACGAGGTGCGCGTCGTGGATGCCGAGGGCAATGATGTGCCCGACGGCGAGGAGGGCGAGCTGCTCACCCGCGGGCCGTACACGCTGCGCGGTTACTACCGTGCGCCGGAACATAATTCGCGCGCCTTCACCCCAGACGGTTTCTACCGCAGCGGTGATCTGGTGCGGCGCCTGCCCAGCGGACACCTGATGGTTTCGGGCCGCATCAAGGACGTCATCAACCGCGGCGGCGAGAACATCTCCTGCGATGAGCTCGAGGAGCATCTGCTCGCCTATCCCGGCGTCCGGCACGCCGCCGCCGTCGGACTGCCCGATGACGTGCTCGGCGAAAGAGTCTGTGCCGTACTGGTTGTCGAGGCGGCCATGCCGACCCTCGCCGAGATCAAGAGCTTCCTGACCGACCGCGGACTGGCCACCTACAAACTGCCGGATGTGCTGCGGCAGACCGACATCCTGCCCATCACGGCAGTCGGCAAGATCGACAAGAAGGCATTGCGCGAGGCTCACTGAGCCCCGGCGTCATCCGTTCTTCGGCGCACGCGAGCAGTTCGGCTCGCGTGCGCGGGAGCATGGATTCGAATCGGCCGCACCCGGGGCACCGGAGATCGGGCGCATTGGGCATGTGCACTTCGTCACCGCGTTTCCGCAGGACATGCGAGCACGAGCATCATAGGGTTCGTCTATGGGTGGGTGGAATACGTCGAATATCCCGGACCTGACCGGTAAGACCTACATCGTGACCGGTGCGACCAGCGGGCTGGGCGCGTCCACCGCACGCGGTCTCGCCGAGGCGGGCGCGCTGGTGATCATGGCCTGCCGCAATGAGATCAAGGCGCACGAGGTCGCCAAGACGATTCGGGGCAAGACCCAGATCCGGGTGCTGGACCTCGCCGATCTGACCTCGGTGCGCGCCTTCGCCGATACCGTCGACCACGCGCACGGGCTGATCAACAACGCCGGTGTGATGGCGGTGCCGTACGGCCACACCGCCGACGGCTTCGAAACACAGATCGGCACAAACTTTCTCGGCCACTTCGCGCTCACCGGCCTACTGCTGGACCGCATCTCCGAACGCGTGGTGAACGTCTCCAGCATCACGCACTACATCGGCCGCATCGATCTGGAGGACCTGAACTGGGAACGCCGCGCGTACTCCCGCTTCAAAGCCTACGCGCAGACCAAACTCGCGGTGCTGATGTTCACCTACGAACTACAGCGCCGGCTGCTGGCGGCCGGATCGGCCAAGCTCGCGCTGGCCGCGCATCCCGGATACGCCGCCACCGAGATCAACTCCAAAACCCAGAATCTGCTGGAGCAGATCATCGACCTGGGTAACCGCCTGATCGCGCAGAATGCCGATATGGGCGCGCTGCCAACACTTTTCGCCGCCACCGCACCCGAAGCGGAACCCGCGGGCTACTACGGTCCGGCGCACTTCAACTGGAGCGGGCATCCGGTCCGGGTCAGCTCCAATGCCGCCTCGCACGATGAGAAGGTCGCCGCCCAACTCTGGGAGCTGGCCGAACGGCTCACCGGCGTCGACTTCACAGTGCACCCGGACTGAAACACTTCGAGCGGGAACCCACGGCACCGTCACTTGCCATGAGTTCCCGCTCGATGAGTGGTGTGCGCAGCGACCCCGCCGCGCCTTGGATGAGCCACGCGCACACCACGTTCCACGATGTCGCACATCACCTGATGAGCATGCGCGCCACCGCGTTACGCGGACCACGCGTGCGTCATGTCATCCGAGGCTTTCGCACACACCACGTTTCGGGAGGCCGGCGATGCGGCCCCACTGTCATTCGGTCAGGCGCGCACCACGTAGGGCGCGACGCTGCCGAGCTTTTCGCAGGTCTCCTCGAATTCGCGTTCGGGACGCGACTGGCCCACCACGCCCGCGCCCGCACGCAGCCAGGCGCCGGAGCCGGTCTGGTAGACCGCGCGCAGCACCAGGGTGGCCTCGAGCGCGCCATCGGGGGAAATCGTCACCACGGCACCGGAATACAGGCCGCGCGCGTCGTGGTCGAGACGGAACACCGCGTCCACGCCCGCCGCCTTCGGGATGCCCGACGCGGTCACCGACGGGAAGAGGGTTTCCAGCGCGTCCCACGGGCTGCGGTCCGCGGCGAGGCGGCCCTTGACCGTGGAGGCCAGGTGCTGCACGCTGCCGCGTTCGCGCACCGCCATGAAATCCGAGACCGCGGTGGTATCGGGTTCGGCGACCGCGGCGATCTCGGCGAACGAGGTCTGCACCGAGATCGCATGCTCGACAATCTCTTTCGGATCGCTGATCAGGTCGGCGCGGGCGGCGGAGTCCACCGCGTCACCGCGGCCGAAGGCACGGGTGCCCGCCAGGGGTTCGGTGGTGACGATGCGATCACCGTCGACCGAGGCCACCAGCTCCGGGCTGAAGCCCGCCGCTTCCAGACCACCCAGGCGCAGCAGGAACGAGCGCGCCGGGGTGTTGTTCATCCGGCCCAGCCGGTAGGAGTCCGGAATGTTCACCGCGAAGGGCAGATCCACCTTCCGCGACAGGATCACCTTCTGATACTTGCCGTCGTGGATCTCGGCGACGCCCGCCGCCACCCGGTCGGCGTACCCGGTCGGATCGATGGTCACATCGACCGGATGCGCGACCGGCAGCGCACTGCCCTGGGCCGCGGCGATGAGTTCGTGGATATCGGCTGTCTCGGCGGGGGTCGCACCGGCGACCCGCACGCCGGAGGCGTCGATGCGCACCTCGATACGCGGAATCATCAAGTGCGCCAGCGTGGCCCGCGGGTGCACATGCGCGGTCGCACCGAGCGACCAGGCGCAGAATTCGAATCCGATCCAGCCGTAGGCGTTTCGCCGTCCCAGCGGAATGCCGGCCAGGGCGCGGTCGACGGCTTGCGCCGGACTGCCTTCCCACGCACCGGAAGTCGTCTCGCCGTCCCAGCTCACCCGCAGTTCGTCGGCGTCGAGTTCGACACCGCCGATCGGATCGGCCGCGAACACCCATGCACCGGGGCGCTCGTACACCACGTATTCGCCGAAGCGATCCGCCGCGGCCAGTGCGGCGACCGCTGCCACCGGATCGGTGACGTGCTCGCCCCATCGCTGCTCTTCGTCGAGCCGTACCCGTTCGTCCGTGGCCGCCACCAGTCCTCCAAGGTTATGCTTACCTAACTTATTGAGGGAGGTTAGCATTACCTTCCTTCAAATGGTCAACCCCGGCAGACGACCTCCGTCACACTCACCGAAACCCGCAGCACGATCGGGGAATTGGTCGGTCCGCAACCCCGCGGCCCCGCTTTCGGCTTCAATGGATTGCGGCGGCATACGTGCGGAGGTAACTACAGATGCTCGATCACGACAGTCGGCTCCCGGAGGCCGCCATCACCCCCGGGTCGGTGGTGGCGCTCGTCGACGCCGCCGGCCGGGTCGAACGCGAACTCATCGGCAATTGGCTCGCCGAGGGCGGCATCGCCCAGGAATACGGCACCGCCGCGCCCGTCACCCAATTGGACCTGGACGCCGACGCCGTCACCACCCGCCTGGTCGGGCGGCATGACGATCCACTGGTGGTTCCGGTACGCGTACTGTGGCTGCCGCCCGAACGAGATGGCGTGCGGCGCACCAGTTTCGGCGACCTCATCACCCTCACCAATCCGCGCAAGCCCAATCGCTTCATGCAGCGGCGACTGGTCACCAAGGCACCCGATCGGCATCTGGTGCTCACCGGCGCGCCCGCCCGGCTGAGCGAGCTGCGCGCCAACAATCCGGGTTCCATCGGCGCACCGGAATCCTTCGCGCGCGCCATCGTGCGCGCGGGCACCGTCGCCCTCGAACGTGCCGAACGCGCCGTCATCGGCGACCGCTACAAGGTGCCGCGCCTGGTGGTCGAGGAGATCCTGGACTCCCCCGAATTCCTGCGCCGCCTCGACGCCATCGCCGAACAGGCCGATACCGCACCGCGCGAGGTATACCGGCGCGCGGAGAAGGCACTGCGCGAACTCGTCGCCGCCCAGAGCCGTCTGGTGTCCGATCTCTTCACCCAGGCCATGCGCCCGGTGCACGCCTCCACCTGGAAAGTGGACGACGATCCCATCGGATTGGACCGGCTGCGCGCGCTCAATCGCCGGTATCCATTGGTCTTCCTGCCCTCGCACCGCTCCTATGTGGACGCCTTCGTGCTCGGGGATATTCTGGCGCGCAATGACTTTCCGCCCAATCATGTGGTCGGCGGGGCAAACCTGAAATTCTGGCCGATCGGACCCATTGCCCGGCGCACCGGAACCGTATTCATCCGGCGCAGTTTCGGTGATGACGAAGTATATAAAGCGGTCGTCGAAGAATACTTCGCGTATCTACTCGCCAAACGATTCAATCTCGAATGGTATTTCGAAGGCGGGCGCACCCGCACCGGTAAACTCCGGCCGCCCCGCTATGGATTGCTGAATTATCTTGCGGCGGCATTGCGTTCCTCGCGCATCGACGATGTGATGCTCATTCCCGTATCGATCACCTACGAGCGGCTCAATGAAATCGGAGCCATCGCGGATGAACAGACCGGCGGCATCAAACAGGCCGAGGGACTGGCCTGGCTGGCTCGTTATGTTCGCAATCAACAGCATTCCGCCGGACACGTCTACATTCGCTTCGGCAGTCCGCTGTCCGCGCGCGACCGGCTGGCCGCACACGGTGACCCGCTGAAAATCCATGCGGCGCAGGCCGAACCGGAGCTGGACGACCTGGAACACAAGGCGGTGCAGAAGCTCGCCTTCGAGGTGGCCGTCGGCATCAACGAGGTCACCCCGATCACCGTCAACGCTCTCACCACGCTGGTGCTGCTCGGCGTGCACGAACGCGCGCTCACCCGCGATGAACTGGGCAAAGCCATCTCGCCGGTACTGACCTACATCGAGAACCGGGCGCTGCCGCGCGGTGAACTGGAGACCCTGCGCGATGATCACGGCCTGGCCGTGGTGCTGGAACAGCTCGCCGTCGCCAAGGTCGTCACCGTGTATCGCGGTGGCCTGCAACCGGTGTACTCGATCGGCGCGGGCGCGCACCTGGAGGCCGCCTTCTACCGCAACAGCGCCGTGCACTGGTTCGCCAATCGCGCCATCCTGGAACTGGCGATTCTCACCGCCGTCGAAGCACCCGAGGGCGATCAGTTGCGCGTGGGCTGGGAAGCCGCCTACCGACTGCGCGACCTGCTCAAATTCGAATTCTTCTTCCCCGAACGCGCGGAGTTCACCAGCCAGCTCACCGCAGAAATGCTGCGAGTGGATCCGGAGTGGCATCGCCGCACCGCCGCGGGCACGGTGGGCTCGGAAATCCTTGCGCACCTGGCAGAATCCGGTTTCATGATGGCGCACCGGGTACTGCGATCCTTCTTCGACGCACAACTCGTGGTGGCCGAACGCCTGGCCGCGCGCGATCCCGCCGTCACCATCGACAAGAAGACGTTCACCGACGAATGTCTGCAGGTGGGCAAACAGATGCTGTTGCAACAGCGATTGCACAGCCCCGAATCGGTATCCTCCGAATTGTTCGGCAGCGCACTCAAACTCGCCGACAATCACGGCCTGCTGGAAGGCGACGATCCGGCCGAACTGATCGATCGGCGCACCCGATTCGCCGCCGAACTGCGCGATATCAGCGCCCGCATCTCCCGCGCCGCCACCCTCGACCCGTCCAACCGGCTGGAAGCGCTATGACGCACCGGGCCTCCGGCGGCGAACTGCTGGCCCCGGGCGTCGGCATCATCGAACAACCCATCGGCACAATGGATCTGGACGAGGCGGTGGCCGAGATCCGCTCCGAGCCGCAGGGGCCGGGCGTGGCCGCGATCTTCGACTTCGGCGGCACCGTGGTCAGCGGATTCAATCCGCCCGCCGTCGTGAAACGCCTCATCCGCCGCGGCGGCGAGAACGCCGTCAGCGCCGTCCTGCTCGGCAGCATCCGCGGCGCGCGCAGCGAAGGCGAATACGAGCGCTTCCTGCAGCAGGCCATGCACACCTGGGCCGGCGTCCCCGAAACCGAACTCGAGGAACTCGGCGCGCGACTGTTCCACAGGACCGTGCACGGACACCTCTACCCCGAGGCCTGGCGACTGGTGCGCGAACACGAAACCGCCGGGCACACACTGCTGCTCGTCAGCTCGCTGACCAGGTATCAGGTGCAACCGGTCGCCGAGGAACTCGGCATCCCGAACGTGCTGTGCACCACCATGGCGGTACAGGACGGGGTGCTCACCGGGCACGTCGACGGAAAACCACTGTGGCGCAATGGCAAAGCCGACGCCGTGCGCAGGTTCGCCGCGACCCGCGGCATCGACCTCGCCCAGAGCCGGGTATACGCCGACAGCGCCGCCGACCTGCCACTACTCCAGCTGGCCGGACATCCGGTCGCGGTCAACCCGGACCCGCGAGTGGTGCTGGAAGCCGCCGAGAAGAGCTGGCCGGTACTGCATTTCCGGCCCCGGCAGGCACCCACGGCCACCGACTACGCGCGCACCCTCTCCGGATTCGGCGCACTCGTGGGCGGCGCGCTGTTCGGCATCGCCGCCAAGGCGCACACCAAACAGCGCAGGCAGATGGCCGATTCCATGCTGACCGTCGCCGCCGACTCCACATTGCGCGGCACCGGTGTGCGCGTTCGCGTGGCCGGGGCCGAAAACGCCCGTGCGCCACGGCCCGCCGTGTTCATCTTCAACCATCAGAGCCAGTTCGACATCGTGGTCATCGCCGAAGTGCTCGGCGACGGGTTCACCGGCATCGCCAAACGGGAAGTCGCCAACAATCCGCTGTTCGGACCGCTCATGCGGTTCGTGGAGGTCACCTTCATCAACCGCGGGGACAGCGCCGCCGCCCGCGCCGCCCTGGAACCCGTCGTCGAAACCCTCAGGGGCGGACTGTCGGTCGTCATCGCCCCGGAGGGCACCCGCTCGCTCACGCCGCGCGTGGGGCCCTTCAAGAAGGGCGCGTTCCACATCGCCATCCAAGCCGGGGTGCCGATCATCCCCGTGGTGATCCGCAACGCCGGCGAAATCGCCTGGCGCAATTCGGCGGTCGTGCGCAAGGGCGTCGTGGATGTGGCCGTACTGCCGCCCATCGACGTCGGCGACTGGGATCCGGCGCATATGGACGACGAAGTGGCGGGTGTCCGTCAGCAGTTCGTGGACACCCTGCTGCACTGGCCGGACTAGACCGCCTTGCCGAACAACAGCTTCCACGGCATCAGCGCCGACTCCAGCTGCACCTTCAACGTCATCTTGGACGCGCCCTTGGTGCGCTCCTCGAAGCGGATCGGCACCTCGGCGATCGCGATGCCCTTCTTGACCGTCCGATAGTTCATCTCGACCTGGAACGAGTAACCGTTGCTCTTGATCGAGGACACATCGATGGCGCGCAGCGTATCGGCCTTCCACGCCTTGAAACCGGCGGTGGCGTCCTTGACGCCCAGGCGCAGAATCAGATTCACGTAGAAGTTGGCCCAGGCGGAAAGCGCCTTGCGATGCCACTTCCACTCCTCGGCGGTGGAACCGCCGGGCACATAGCGGGATCCGAGCACGACGCCCGCGTCCGTGGTCTCCAGCTTCTCCAGCATGGCCGGAATCACCTCGGCGGGATGCGAGAGATCGGCGTCCATCTGGATCACCACGTCAGCGCCCTCATCGAGCGCCTTGGTGATACCCGCGATGTAGGCGCGGCCCAGACCGTCCTTCTCGGTGCGGTGCAGCACGCTCACCACATTGGGCAGGTCCACCGCCAGCTTGTCGGCCACCTCACCGGTGCCATCGGGTGAATTGTCATCCACCACCAGCACGTGCAGGTCGGCCACCGGTAGTGCGGTGAGTCGCTCCACCGCCACCGGAAGATTCTCCCGCTCGTTGTAGGTCGGCACCACAACGGTAACCTTCAAGACTCGCCCTCCCGCTCGATTCTCGCCCGTACGCGCCCCCGGCACGGGTGGGCACAACGTCGATTCTGCTCACGGAACTTTAGTTGATGTACCTGAGGTACACGTGAGCGCATAGGCCCGAGCGGCCAGTCCAGCGAGCCGTCCTCAGTCGTCGTCGGCGTCCGCGGCCTTGTTCCGCGCCTTCGCGATCTCCAAAGCCCTTTCGGCAGTGGCCTTATCGGGATACGGGCCCATCCGGCCACCCACCCAGCACTGCTTACCCTGCTCCGCGCGGTGATGATCGATGCAGTAGTACCACTGGTTGTCTTCATCAGCCATGCCACCAGCATGGCACCAAGATCAGGACGGCCGGCCGGGAACACGCGAAATCCGAGTCAGCAGGGCTTCACGAGGTATGTGGGGCAGAAATACGCGTACCGCGGCTCCGACTCATGGAACGGCAGCGGCTCCGGCAAGGTGCCCTCCGGCCAGGTCGTGTTCGCGTCGAACCGCACGAACATGAAGCCCGCCCCGCCCACCTGCTCCGCATCCGAAGTCATCAGATCGGGGCCGGACGGTCCGACAGTCTTGAAAATGTTGCCGATCCTCGCGCCCCGCAGATCGGCCCGGAGGAACTGGGCACCTGGCAATTCAGCACTGCCCAGCGAGTCCTCGCGCATATCGACCGATTCGAACGAGGCCCTGTTCAGCTTGGCCCCAACGAATGCCACGGACCGCATCGAGCCGCCTTGGAATGCGGCATCGCGGAGGTCCGTCCTGGACATCACGGCGGTATCGAGGGTGGAGTCGATGAACACGGACTCCCGCAGGTCAGTCTCGACCAGCAGCGCGCGGGTCAGGTTGGCCTGTTTCAGGATCGACTTCCGAAGGTTCGCACCCGCCAGATTCGCCCTCGCCAAACACGTATTCGACAGATCGATGCGCTCGGTATGAGCGTCGTCGCGGTTGCCGATCACGGTCAGCGCCGTCTGCACGTCGATATCGGGTTCCTTGTCTCCCACACCGCATTCGGGCCTATTCGGCGCATGGCTGCGCACGAACGCGACCAGCATCTGCACGATTGGCGTGCGATCCGGCTCGGAGTCCTCGGAGAGCTTGCGCAGCAGGTTGATTCCACCCAGCCGGATCTCGAGACTGCTGTTGCCCAGCTGCTCGACGGCTTTCGCGAACCGATCGGTGACGGCGGTCTGACGTGCCAGGCCTGCCTGTTCGCTTGTCGCCCTGAGCGATTGGTTGGTGAACCAGAGTGCCCCCAGTGCGGCGATGGTGGTGACCATGGCCGCCAGCTTCGACCAGCCGCCCCAGCCGAAGAACGCCCGGCTGGCGCGGCGGATGCGGACGCGGCGCGTATTCGGTTGGCGCAGAGAGTGAATGCGATTCGGCCGGCGTCGCGCGCCGGTCGCCCCCGTTGGTGATCTCACCCGTAGATGATCTATCAGGGGTGCGACACAAAAAAGGCCGCACCCGGAGGTGCGACCTTTGTCGTTGTGGCCAGAGCCGGGATCGAACCGGCGACCTTCCGCTTTTCAGGCGGACGCTCGTACCAACTGAGCTACCTGGCCGAAGCACCCGGTATCGAATGCCAAGATAAGTCTTGCGACCCTGACGGGACTCGAACCCGCGACCTCCGCCGTGACAGGGCGGCGCGCTAACCAACTGCGCCACAGGGCCTTGCTTGCTCCACTACAACAGTGTTGCCACTGTTGTACCCCCTACGGGATTCGAACCCGCGCTACCGCCTTGAAAGGGCGGCGTCCTAGGCCGCTAGACGAAGGGGGCCCGCCAGATTTCTCTGGACCGTTTACACTCAACGGCTTCCGTTGGGAGCGGAGATAGCTTATGACAGCATCTGCCGTAATCCCAAATCTGCTGGTCAAACCGTCAAATTGAGATCTTCCAGTCGGGCGGAGACCCGCCAGCCCACGCGCCGGAACTCCTCGGTCCACTCGGGCGTCGCGGTGGCTTCCACGATCATCTCGAGCGCCTCGGTGAACCGGGAGCGCAGATCGACCGGACCGCCCAGCACATCGGCGATATAGCGCTGACCCGCCAGGGCCGCCGCCAGGGTGCGGGTGAAGCGGTCCGGATCGGCGTCACCGCGCAATTGCTTGTGCTCGGTGGCGCGCACCGCGAGCAGCCGGATGGACCGCCCCAGGATGCGGCCACCACCGGCCTGGATATCGCGATAGAACTCCGGTTCGATGATGAGCCGGAACTCGGCCTGGATGATGATGTCGTTCTCCAGCCGCAGCGCGATCTCGTCGATCATGCCGTGCAGGACATCCAGGGGTCCGAGATCCCCTCTGCCGAGCCATCTTTCGGTGGACGCGCGGTAGCGGTCGACTGCCGCTTCCAAGACCGCGCGAGCCAGGTCCTCCTTGGAGTCGAAGTGAAAGTACATGGCGCCCTTGGTCGCGCGTGAACCTTCCAATATGCGGTTGAGCGATGCAGCGGCATAGCCGCTCTTCCCGAACTCAACGGCGGCGGACCGTATGATCGCCGCGCGTGTCCGGCGGGCCCGCTCTTGCTGCCGTGCCATGCTCGAAACGCCTCCGAAGCTAGCTACCGCCGCTGGCTACCCCGTGGTGTTCCACAAAGCGCCCTCGACGCAAAGTTACGTGTCTTTCAAATACTTCAAAACGGGCTTCGCCCGAATTACCAAACTTTTGGTACGAAAAAGCGCGAAAAACTTGAAACACACCAACTGGTATAGTTTTTCCCGCCCGGGTGCGCCGCAGGGGGTGCGCACCCGGGCGTTCTAGTCGTCTGGAACCGCCTCCCGCAGCCTGATCTGTTGGAGCCACGATCGATCGGAACCGTTCGCAACCCATTCGGGCATATCAACGATAAGCCGAATCCCGTGCTACCGGGGCAATCCCGGTTCTTCAGGAATTCACCAGTCGGTCACCGTACCCGGAATGCGCACCCTGCGTGAGGTGTACCGGAGAGTCAGTTAGCCAGCGTGCCCCCTATCGAAAACCGCAATTCCCCAGCTAACCGCTGGGTGAATGGTCCGGAAAGCTGAATTCGCGCATATCCCAAGAACGTTCGGTATTCGGCCACGACCGCACCGCCCACTCCGGCCCGCCCGGCATCGCCCGCACGGCGGCGCCGCCGCCGGGGCGCCGAATCGGCCCGGCTCCCTCCCCACTCCCCAAAATGCTTGCCACACATCACCATTGGATGATATTCACAATCAGGCGCAACGAAACAATCTGCGTGTCAACGCGATTGCCCAATGGCTGTACAGCGCCGGTTCCGGCGTGCGCCCGCACGACTCGGACGCAGCTGGGCCGCACCCCTCGCGCCGCCCGCGCGCCCCACCCCGGCACGCGGTCCGCCCCCGCCCGCGCCGCCATCAATCCCCACCGACCGGTCCGCACCCTCACAGCCCCTCATCGTGCTCCGCGCACCCCACCCCGGTGCCCCCGAAACTGGGGGATCGGCACATTCAGTCACCCCTTTGGCGCACCCGGTCACCCGACCACGACACGACATCCCCGCGAACCGGTCACTCGCGCACCGCGCGCCGGACACCCGTCCACGCGGACCGACCCGCCCGCAGCGCCCGGCGACACCACCGACACACGCGGGGCCAACCGCCGTGACCAGCGCAAATGCCGTCCGGCAGCACACAATTGGATACTCATTTAACACTTGCGGGGTCAACCTACTAAAGTGATCGACCGCGCCCCTATAGCTCAGTTGGTAGAGCTACGGACTTTTAATCCGCAGGTCGCAGGTTCGAGCCCTGCTGGGGGCACAGTTTGTCCCATATGGGACACAGTTGCCGAGGGGTCCGGGATACTCATTTCGGGCCCCTCGCCACTCGGCGAATCCGTGGCAATCTGTCCGGATTTCGCCTACCGTGACCCCCGTAGGGCTTTTCCGGGATGCCAACACCACAGGCGGAGTTCATGACTTCCTTCGATGACCTGCTCTCCAACGTGCCCGTCGCACAGATCGCCGACAAGCTCGGAGTCGACGAGGCGACCGCCACCACAGCTATCAACGCGGCCATTCCTGTCCTCCTCGGCGGATTCCAGGCACAGGCCGGCAACCCCGATGAGGGCCTCAATCTGGAAGGCGAAGTCGCCAACCAGCCGCACGGACTACTCGACGGCGGCGTCGACATCGACAAGGTCGACGTCGACAACGGCAGCCAAATCGTCGACCAGACATTCGGTTCCGACAAGAACACCGTCATCAGCGCCCTCGGAAACGTCGGCGGCGGCAACGCCCAGGACCTGATGGCCAAACTCCTCCCCCTGCTCGCCCCCATCGTCTTGGCCTACCTTGGTAAGAAGGCAATGGGCGGTGGCGGCGCGGCCACCGGTGGCGGCGAGACCGCGGCCGCAGGTAGCGGCGGTATCGGCGACATCCTCGGCAGCCTGCTCGGCGGCGCCACCGGCGGTAAGGGCGGTGGCGGACTCGGGGACATCCTCGGCAAGGCCGTCGGCCAGAACGCCGGCAGTGTGCTCGGCAATGTGCTGGGCGGACTGCTCGGCAAGAAGTGAGTTCGCATCCAGACACGATGTGCGGCTAACGAACTGCGGCTCACGGCGATAGACAGGGCGCCGTGGGCCGTTGTCATATGACATCTCTCACTGACCCCGCAATGGCACTCGCATGAGTTTCACATCACCATACGGTGCCGTAAGGTATGGGCCGCGGCGGCAGGCCGGCGAGGGTAGACAGCTTGATCGCGATACGAAGGGCATATACATGGCAAAGGATCTGACTCAACTCGAGCTACTGACGGAGTTGGAGCCGGTTGCCGCGGAGAACGTAGATCGGCACCTCTCCCTGGCCAAGGAATGGCACCCGCACGACTACGTGCCGTGGGACGAGGGCCGCAACTTCGCCGCCATGGGCGGCCAGGACTGGGATCCGTCGCAGTCCAGGCTGAGCGAGCTCGCCAAGGCCGCCATGATCACCAACCTGCTCACCGAGGACAACCTCCCGTCCTACCACCGGGAGATCGCCGAGAACTTCTCCCAGGACGGCGCCTGGGGCACCTGGGTCGGCCGCTGGACCGCGGAAGAGAACCGGCACGGCATCGTCATGCGCGACTACCTCGTGGTCAGCCGTGGCGTCGACCCGGTCGCGCTCGAAGAGGCGCGCATGATCCACATGACCAACGGATTCGCCTCCCCCGCACAGGTCAACCAGGACGACGCCGGATTCCTGTACTCGGTCGCCTACGTGACCTTCCAGGAACTCGCCACCCGCGTCTCGCACCGCAACACCGGACGCGTCTGCGACGACCCCATCGCCGACCGCATGCTGCAGCGCATCGCCGCCGACGAGAACCTGCACATGATCTTCTACCGCAACATGTGCAATGCGGCGCTTGATCTTTCGCCGGATCAGACCCTCGACGCCATCACCCTCATCCTGGAGAACTTCCAGATGCCCGGCGCGGGTATGCCCAATTTCCGCCGCAACGGCGTGCTGATGGCCAAGCACGGCATCTACGATCTGCGCCAGCACCTCGAAGAGGTCGTCAACCCGGTCCTGAAGAAGTGGCGCATCTTCGAACGCGACGACTTCACCGCCCGCGGCGAGGAGACTCGCGAACGCCTCGGCCTGTTCCTGGAGAAGCTCGGCAAGGACGTCATCAAGTTCGAGGAGCAGCGCGACCGCATGCTCGCCCGCGAAGCCGCCAAGGCCGAAAAGGCAATGGCGAGCCTGTGAGGCGCAGTGGGGGCTCCGCCCCCACACCCCGCGGCTAGGCTCACCGCATCACTTCCGGCCCCTTCGCGACGCTCAGTCGCGAAGGGGCCGTTCAGCTTGTCAGAGCCCGCTTGCGGGGGATGTGATCCGGGGCACGCGGGGGTGGGTGAGAGACTGGTGGGCGTGACGACCTCGATCGAAGCCTCCAAGTCCACGCTGCGGATCGGACCGTATCCGGTCGATCCGGCGGTCGTGCTGGCGCCGATGGCGGGAATCACCAATGTGGCCTTCCGGACGCTGTGCCGGGAATTCGGTAGTGCCACTTCCATTTACGTGTGCGAGATGATCACCGCCCGCGCGGTGGTGGAGCGTAATGAGAAGACGCTGCACATGATGTCGTTCGGAGCGGACGAGAGCCCGCGCTCGATGCAGCTCTATGCCGTCGATCCCAAGACCGTCGGGGAGGCCGTGAAGGTCATCGTCGGCGAGGGGTGGGCGGATCACATCGATCTGAATCTCGGCTGCCCGGTGCCGAAGGTGACCCGGCTCGGCGGCGGGGCGGCGCTGCCGTACAAACGGCGGCTGTTCCAGGACATCGTGAAGGCGATGGTGTCGGCGGCCGAACCCGCCGGGGTGCCGATCACGGTGAAATTCCGGATCGGGATCGACGATGAGCACCACACCTTCCTCGACACCGGGCGGATCGCCGAGGCCGAAGGCGCGGCCGCGGTCGCGCTGCACGCCCGGACCGCCGCGCAGCGCTACTCCGGTGAGGCCGACTGGACCGCCATCGCGCGGCTCAAGGAAGCCGTCACCACCATTCCGGTGCTCGGCAACGGCGATATCTTCAGCGCCGACGACGCCCTGCGCATGATGGCCGAAACCGGCTGCGACGGCGTCGTCGTCGGACGCGGATGCCTCGGCCGCCCTTGGCTTTTCGCCGAACTCCAGGCCGCGCTGCGCGGTGAACCGCTGCCGACGCCGCCGAATCTGGGCCGGGTCGGGGAAATCCTGCGGCGGCACACCGAACTGCTCGTCGCGCACGATGGCGAGGACAAGGCCATGCGCGATATCCGCAAGCACATGGCCTGGTATCTGATGGGCTTCCCGATCGGCGGCGATCTGCGCCGCGGCTTCGCGACCGTCGGCAGCATGAATCAGCTGAACGACCTGATCGGGCAGCTCGACGTGAATGCGCCATTCCCCAAGGACGCCGAAGGCCCGCGCGGTCGCCAGGGCTCACCCGGCAAGGTCGCGCTGCCCGACGGCTGGCTCGACGATCCCGAGGATCCCACCGTCCCCTGCGCCGCGGACGTCATGCACAGCGGCGGCTGAACCCGTCCGACCGGCCCGAACGCCTGTCCAAGGCGCTCGGAGACACCGGCGACCACCCGATGCGGCGACGATATCGCCCGGTGCGGAACGACCCGCCCCGCGCTGCGATGTCGTAACGCCCGCCGAGTCGGACGCCGCGTTTCCGAATGGATCGCCCGGTCCCTGGCAGAATTCCGCGACATGCTCGCAGCGCCGCCGCTGCGGTCGACTCGCCGAATTGCGAGTCGCGGAAACCGGGCGCGGCGGAATTACGGCGGAGTGCGGTACACGCGGTCGATCGGCGTTCGAGTGGTCGACCGTGGCGGAATCGTTATCATGGCGGTCGGCATCGAAAAGCAAAGTGAGGTTCGTTGGTGGGTGACGATCGGTACGGGCGTACGCCACGGCCCGGAGGTCGCGCCCCGTGGGAGCGCTATCCCGCGGACGACGACGCCCAACCTCGCGCCTCCCGGCGGTCTCGGCACAAAGACAATCCGGACACCGGCTCCGCGCCCATCTCGGTGCAGGACCTCGTCGAACGCGTCGACAGCGAACGCAAATCCCGCCGTCGCCGCCGTAAGGACGATGACGACGCACAGCAGCATGCCGCCGAACCCGCCACCCGGCGGGAACCCCCCGCCCCCAACGGTTCTCAGCGCGGCGCCAACGGCGACACCGGCGCGCGCTACCCCGCCACCCCGGATCCGGCCGCCCCCAACGGTTCCCGGCACGGCGCCGACGCCACCGGTTCGAGCCGCACCGTACGGCCGAATCCGCAGGGCGGCGCACCGGCCGCGCCCGGCGGCACCGGCGCACAGCGCGCCGTACCCCCGAACGCACCGGGCGGCACCGGATCTCAGCGCGCGGTAGCGCCCAACGCCAATGCCGCCGACGGTTTACGCCGCGTCGCCACACCGGCCGATAACGCGCGCCGAGGCGCGAACGGCCGGATCGATCCGACCGCCGATCCCGTCACCGAGGAACTACCCGCGGTCACCGAACCGCCCCGGGCCCGCAAGAGCAAGAAACTGCGCGCCCCCGCCCCGGTGGAATCCCCCGCCGACTATCCGACCACCGCACTGCCCACCGCGGTCGGCCCGAAACCGCTCTCCCCCGGCCGCCGTCGCCGCAATCGCCGACTGCACCTGGCCGGGCGCAGCGCGCTCGCGCTGTTCGCCGTGGTGGCCATGCTCATCACCGGCGGCGGCTGGAGCTACCTCAAAGCCAAGGACAGCAACTTCACCCAGGTCTCCGCGCTCGACAACGACTCCCCCGATGTCGTCGACGCCGACGCACAATACGGCGACGAGAACTTCCTCATCGTCGGCACCGACACCCGCGCGGGCGCGAATTCCCAACTGGGCGCGGGCAATACCGACGATGCCGAAGGCGCGCGCTCGGACACCGTGATGCTGGTGAACATTCCCGCCAACCGGCAGCGCGTGGTCGCGGTCTCCTTCCCGCGCGATCTGGACGTCACCCGTCCGGTCTGCGAAGGCTGGAACAACGACAAGGGCTCCTACACCGGTGAGAGCTTCCCGTCCGCCATCGGCGACAAGCTCAATGCCGTGTACGCGCTCGGCGGGCCGAAATGCCTGACCAAGGTCATCCAGAAAATGTCCGGCCTGAAGATCAACCACTTCGTCGGCATCGACTTCGCGGGCTTCGAAACCATGGTGGACACCATCGGCGGCGTCGAGGTCTGCACCACCAAACCACTGGTCGACGAAATCCTCGGCACCGTGCTCACCACCCCCGGCAAGCAGGTCGTGAACGGTTCCACCGCACTCGATTACGTGCGCGCCCGGCACGTGGTCGGCGAGGAACGCAGCGACTACGACCGCATCAACCGGCAGCAGCGCTTCCTGTCCTCGCTGCTGCGCGGGGCGCTGTCCAGCAAGGTGCTGTTCGATCCGGGCAAGCTGAACGGGTTCATCAACGCGTTCGCGCAGCACTCGTTCATGGACAACGTCACCACCAAGGATCTGCTCATGCTCGGCCGGTCCATGCAGAAGATGCAGGCCGGCGCGATCACCTTCCTGACCGCGCCGACGGCGGGAACCACGTCCTACGGCAATGAGATTCCGCGCGAATCCGATATCAAGGCCATCTTCCGCGCGGTCATCGACGATCAGCCGCTGCCCGGTGAGAAGAAGACCGATCCGGCCACCACCACCAGCGAGGCCCCGGCCGCCAAGCCGAAACTGACCGCGGTCGATCCGTCCACGGTGTCATTGCAGGTGTCCAACGGCTCCGGCGTCTCGGGCGTGGCCTCCACGGCCGCAACGAAACTCGCGAACCAGGGTTTCCAGATCTACAGCACCGGCAATTACGCCGACGGCACCGCCGCCAAGACCATCGTGCGCTACTCCAGCGGACACGAGGCGGCCGCCGCCACCGTCGCCAGCTCGTTGCCGGGCGCGAGCCTGGAGCCCGCGACCGGACTCGGCAGCATTGTCGAAGTCGTGCTCGGATCCGACTACGCGGGTAGCGTGAAAACGCCCACCGCGTTCGGTCAGCCGCTGGCCGACGCACCCACCGACTCCGGCGGGGCGAGTGCGGCTCCGGTCACACTGCCGTCGGATCTGGAACACGTCAACGCCGCCGACGACACCTGCAAGTAGCGTCGTCGGCACCGCCTGGACGTGCGGTGACCGACCGGCACCGATGATTCACCCACCGTTGGTGACTTGGTCAGCGGGTACCACTAGTGTCTTGACTCATGCGTGTCATCTACAACGAACAAATGGCCGAGCTAGCCGATCTGCTCGGTGGCATGGCCGGCCTCGCCGGATCGGCGATGGAGCGGGCCACCAACTCGCTGCTCAATGCCGATCTCGAGCTCGCGGAGCAGGTGATCACCGAATACGACCGCATCGCCGAGATGATCCAGCTGGCCGAGGAGAAGGCGTTCGCGCTGCTCGCCCTGCAGGCTCCCGTTGCGGGTGATTTGCGACAGGTCGTCAGCGCCATCCAGATCGTCGCCGACGTGAACCGGATGGGCGCGCTCGCCCTGCACGTCGCCAAGATGACCCGCCGGCGCTTCCCCAACCACGCCGTGCCCGAGGCCGTCAACAGCTACTTCGCCGAAATGGGCCGCATCGCCGTCAAGATGGGCGCCACCGCCAAGGAGGTGCTGGAAACCCGCGATCCCGAGCGGGCCGCCCGGCTCACCGATGACGACGAGGCGATGGATGATCTGCGCAAGCACATCTTCACGCTGATCATGGACCGCGACTGGCAGTTCGGCGTTGCCGCCGCCGTGGACGTGGCGCTGCTGGGCCGCTACTACGAGCGCTTCGCCGACCACGCCGTCGAGATCGGGCGTCGCGTGGTGTTCCTGGTGACCGGTGTACTCCCGCCGGACCCGGATTCGGAAAAAGAAAGCATCTGACAACTCTCGTAGGCTCTCAGGGGCAAGCCCCTGAAACCCCTTACACCTGCCTCGAGACCACAGGTCAGCGCCCGCACATGACACGGTGCGGGCGCTGAGTTGTGTCAGGACTGCTGTTCCGCGGATTCCGCTGCGGCGGGCTCGGTTTCGCGCCAGCCGAGCAGGACCGAGGGGCCGCGTTCCGGCTTCCAGGGCAGCGCCACGGCGACGATGAGGGCGGCCACGACCAAGGTGCCCACCGCGACGTAGGAGGCGGCTGTCGCGCCATCCAGGGCCGCCACCTTCATGGCGTGCACGAGATCCATCTTCGCCTGTGCCAGTAGCGGATTCACGGGAGCCTTGACGATCTCCAGGACGCTGATGGGCGTATTGCTCGCCAGCTCCTTCTGCTGCGGGGTCATGATCTGGCCGGGGATCGCGGCGATCTTGCCGCCGACATTGTGCGTGTACACCGAAGTCATGATCGAACCCAGCAGTGCGACACCGAGCGCTCCGCCCACCTCACGGGTGGTGTCGTTGACCGCCGAACCCGCGCCCGCCTCCTCCAAAGGCACCGAGCCCATGATGGATTCGGTCGCCGGGCCCTGAACCACCGCGAATCCCAGGCCCATCAGGATCATGGACACCACCACCGGTCCCACATACGCGGTATCGACGGTGGTGCGGCCCGCCAGGTACATGGCGGCCGCCAGGATCAGCAGGCCGCCCACCACCATGGCGGTGGTGCCGAACCGCTGCGCCAGCATGGTCGCGATCGGTGCGCCGAAACCGACGGCGATCGCGAAAGGCAGTGAGTGGATGCCGAATTCGAGCGGCGTCAGTTCCTTCACGCCCTGGAAGTACTGGGTGATCAGGAACAGGAAGCCGAACGCGGCGAAGTAGGAGACGGTGATCGCCAGCGACGGCAGCGCGAAACGGCGGTTGCGGAACAGCCGCATATTCAGCACCGGTGTCGCCACCCGCAGCTCCCAGCCCACGAACACCGCCAGCGCGATGATCGAAAGCAGGTATCCCGCAAGGCTTTGCGCGGACAGCCAGCCGTGCTTGGGGGCCTCGATGATCGACCACACCAGCGCCGTCACACCCGCCAGGGACAGCACGATGCCGACGCGATCGAGCTTGTCCACATGTGCCGCACGCGATTCCGGCACCGTGATCAGCACCGCGGCGATGGCCACCAGCGCCACCGGCACATTGATCCAGAACACCGAATGCCAGGAGAAGTACTGCAGCAGCCAGCCGCCGACCGTCGGGCCGATGGCGACGGCGATACCGGCCATGGCGGTCCAGGCCGCGATTGCCGCGGCGCGCTCGCGCGGATTGGTGAAGATATTGATCAGCAGGGCCAGCGTCGCCGGGAAGACCACGGCCGCGAACACGCCCATCCCCGCGCGGGCGGCGATGACCTGCCCCAGCCCCGAGGACAGGGCGCCCGCCGCCGACATGGCCGCCACACCGGTCAGGCCGATGATCATGAACTTGCGCCGCCCGTACCGGTCGCCGAGATGACCCATGGCGAGCAGCAGGCCCGAGAACGCCAGCGTGAACGCGTCCACGATCCACTGCAGCCCGCTCATATCGGCCTGCAGCTGCACCGCCATCGACGGCAGCGCCACATTCACCAGCGTGTTGTCCAGCACCACGAGCAGTTCCGCCAGGCAGATCGCGACCAGCGCCGCTATTCGCGCCCGCCTACCCAATTCCCCGGCAGCGGTTCCCCGGCTCGCCATTGAAACAGTCACCCCACACCTCCAACTAGACCGATCGGTTTACCAACCCAGACTAGATGTAACTCACAGTTGCACACAATCCTCCGCGCCCCATATGACGCAGCACACACCGCGCTACCGCGCGCAAAACAAAAGCCGCCCCCGTTCCTTGCGGAATGGGGGCGGCAACACATCCGATCAACGAGGACAGCAGCCCAAGACGGAACGACAACCGCCCCATTCGCGCCGGTGGCCCCGTCGAATTGGGGCTGGACATCCACCCACCCCATTTATGCCTGTGGCCCCGTTCCGACAGGAACGGGGCCACGAGACCTGCAGAGAGAGCTTTAGCCGAAGCGACCGGAGATGTAGTCCTCGGTGGACTTCTGGGACGGGTTGGAGAAGATCTTCTCCGTCTCGTCGATCTCGATGAGCTTGCCGGGCTTGCCCTGGGCCTCGAGGTTGAAGAAGGCGGTCTGGTCGCTCACGCGGGCGGCCTGCTGCATGTTGTGCGTGACGATGACGATGGTGAACTCCTTCTTCAGCTCGGAGATCAGATCCTCGATCGCGAGCGTGGAGATGGGGTCCAGCGCCGAGCAGGGCTCATCCATGAGCAGCACGTCGGGCGAGATGGCGATCGCGCGGGCGATGCACAGACGCTGCTGCTGACCACCGGAGAGGCCGCCGCCGGGCTTGTCGAGCCGGTCCTTGACCTCGTTCCAGAGGTTGGCGCCGCGCAGCGAACGCTCGGCGACCTCTTCGAGCTCCTTCTTACCGCGCACGCCCTGCAGCTTGAGCCCGGCCACCACATTGTCGCGAATGGACATGGTGGGGAACGGGTTCGGCCGCTGGAACACCATGCCGATGGTGCGCCGCACGCCCACCGGATCGATGGTGGCGCCGTAGATGTCCTCACCGTCGAGCAGCACCGCGCCTTCGACGCGAGCGCTCGGGGTCACCTCGTGCATGCGGTTCAGCGCACGCAGCACGGTGGACTTACCGCAGCCGGACGGGCCGATGAAGGCGGTCACGCTGCGCGGCAGCACGGTCAGCGAAACATCGGAGACCGCGTGGAACTTGCCGTAGTAGATATTCAGATCTTTGACGTCGATCCGCTTGGCCATCAGTCTTTTCCGTTCCTCTATCGGTTCCGCGTCAGCAGCTTGTTGACCGCCGCAGCGGCGAGGTACAGCAGCGCGATGATCAGGATCAGGGTCAGGGCCGCGCCCCACACCCGGGCGCGTCCGGCGGGTTCCGGGTTCGCCAGCTCCTGGTAGATCATCAGCGGCAGCGAGGCCATATTGCCGTCGAACAGGTTCTGGTTGATCGACTTCGAGTAGCCGACCAGCACCAGCACCGGCGCGGTCTCACCCATGACGCGGGCGATCGAGAGCAGGATGCCGGAGATCATGCCGGGCGCCGCGGTCGGAACCACAATGCGCAGAATGGTTTTCCACTTCGGAATGCCGAGAGCGTATGAGGCTTCCCGCAATTCGTCGGGAACCAGCTTGAGCATCTCCTCGGTACTGCGCACCACCACCGGCAGCATGAGCAGCACCAGCGCCAGCGCCACCGCGAAAGCACTCTGCGGCGCACCGAAAGTGGCGATCCACAGCGCGAAGATGAACAGCGCGGCCACGATCGAGGGCACACCCGCGAGGATGTCGACCATGAAGGTGGTGGTCTTGGCCAGCCAGCCGCGACCGTATTCCACCAGGTAGATGGCGGCCATGATGCCCAGCGGCACAGCGATTATCGCCGCCATGGCGGACTGCACGATGGTGCCGTAGATGGCGTGGTAGACACCGCCCGCGTACTGCTCGGGCAGTACGCCCTTCTGAGACTTGGTCCACCAGTCGATGGAAGCGACCGCGTCCCAGCCTCTTTCGATGACGGTGTACAGCACCCACAGCAGCGGCACCAGCGCGATGGCGAAGCAACCCCAGACGATGCCGGTGGCCAGCCCGTTCTTGATGCGGCGGCCGGTGCTGACATGCCGGAAGGTCGGCGCCTTGATCGGCTTGTCGAGTGTGGTGGTCATCCGTTCACCTTCCCGCCTGCGACGAGCCGAGCGAGCGCGTTGACCACGAAGGTCAGTG
Organism: Nocardia sp. NPDC058058; assembly: GCF_042885355.1. Taxonomy (NCBI): domain Bacteria; kingdom Bacillati; phylum Actinomycetota; class Actinomycetes; order Mycobacteriales; family Nocardiaceae; genus Nocardia; species Nocardia sp. NPDC058058. Next base: position 728,639 of record NZ_JBHVSA010000002.1, read on the forward strand.
CGAACAACACGAAACCGGCGGCGATATAGGCGCCGGTCGGCAGCTTGGAGCTGAATTCCGAAGCGGCGGAAGCGATCTTGGAGGCGAAGGTGTAGCCGCCGTCGAACAGCGACCAGCCGCCCGCCTTGGCCGAGGTGCGCAGCACCACGAGCACGGCGATGGTCTCACCGAGCGCACGGCCCAGGCCGAGCATGGAGCCCGCGATCACACCGGAGCGGCCGTACGGCAGCACCGTCATGCGCACGACCTCCCACTTGGTGGCCCCGAGCGCCTGCGCCGCCTCGATGTGCGAGAGCGGGGTCAGGCCGAACACCTCGCGGCTCACCGAGGTGATGATCGGCAGGATCATCACCGCCAGCACCACACCGGCGGTGAAGATGGTGCCCGCGTAGGTGCTGAGATTCCCGTCCGAGAACAGGAAGAACCAGCCCAGATGTTCGTTCAGGAAGCGCTGGAGCGGCTCGATTTTCGGAGCCAGCACCAGCACGCCCCAGAGACCGAAGACGATCGAAGGCACCGCGGCGAGCAGGTCGACGACCGTGGAGAACGGCCGGGCCAGCGCCTTGGGCGCGTACTGCGTCAGGAACAACGCGATCCCGACGCCGATGGGCACGGCGATCACCAGCGCCATCACCGCGCTCAGCACCGTGACCATGAACAGGTCCTTGATGCCGAAGCGCAGATTGTCCGCGTTCGAGGTGTTGAACTCGGAGCTGGTGAAGAAGTTCGCCTTGTTCGCCAGCACCGAGGGCACCGCGCGAACCAGCAGGAACAGCGCGATCAACGCGATGGCCGCGACGATCACTCCACCGGCGGTGGTGGCCGCCGAACGGAATATGAACTCCGCCCCGTACTTCGTCGGGGCCTTACGCCCCGCGGCCGGCTTGGTGCTGGGTTCGGTCGGCATGAGCGCAGTATCCCCCGGCAGCTGGGCACGGTCCTCGCGCGGGTCGGTCGTCACCGACAGGCCCGCCGAGGCTGTTTCGTCGTGCACGGTCATGGTGCTTCTTCGATCAGTCGATGGCGATCAGTCGATCAGGAAATGGCGGCGATCGCGGTGGTCAGCTTGGTCTTGAACGCGTCCGGGATCGGCACGTAGCCGGCATCCGCGAGACCGTTCTGACCGTTGCCGACGGCCGAGGTCAGGAACGCCTTGACAGCCTTGGCGGTGTCGGCGTCGCTGTACTTCGAGCAGACGATCTCGTAGGTGGCCAGCATGATCGGGTAGGCGCCACCGGTGGTGGGCTTGTAGATCGAGCTGTTGTCCAGCACCAGGTCGTTGCCCTGGCCGGAGATCTTGACGCTGTCGATCGCCTTACCGGCGGTCGCGGAGGTCAGCTCGACCGGCTTCGGGTCGTTCGAGGTGGCGGTGGTCAGGATGCGCGCCACCGACAGGCTCTGCGACTTCGCGAACGCCCACTCGTTGTAGGTGATCGAGAACGGGGTGGACTTGATGGCGGCCGAGGTGCCCTCGTTGCCCTTCGCACCCTCGCCGACGCCGCCGGCGAACGCCTTGCCCGCACCCTTGCCCCAGGCGCCGTCCGACGCGGAGTCCAGGTACTTCTGGAAGTTGTCGGTGGTGCCGGACTCGTCCGAGCGGAACAGGACCGCGATCTTGTCCGAGGTCAGCTTGTCGGCCTTACCGGTGTTGAGCGCCTTGATGTGGGCGTCATCCCAGGTGGTGATCTGGCCGTTGAAGATCTTGGCCAGGGTCGGGGCGTCCAGCACCAGGTCGGTCACGCCGGGCACGTTGTAGGTGACGGCGATGGGGCCGAAGACGGTCGGCAGGTTCCAGGCCGGGCTGCCACAGCGGGCGGCGGCCTTGTCGGTCTCACCCTTCTTGGCGTCCAGCGGCGAGTCGGAGCCCGCGAAATCGGTCTGGCCACCGATGAATTCGTTCACACCGGCGCCGGAGCCCGACGAGGTGTAGTCCAGCTTGGCGCCGGAGCAGTTGCCCTCGTAGGCGGCGACGAAGCGGTCCATCGCGTTCTTCTGAGCGGACGAGCCGCTGGCCTTGAGAGCGGTCTTGCCGCCGCAGGCGACGTCGATCTTGGCGACGTTGCCCGTCTGGGCGGAGTTGTCGTCGCTGCCACAGGCGGTCAGCGTCATGGCGCCGGCCGCTGCCAGCACACCGATCAAGGCGCTGCTGCGCTTGAGATTCACTTGGTTCCTCCGCGAATCACGGTTTGCACGCCCAACCCCTCAACGGTCGGACGGGCACATGTGGCGGCTGTTCGCTGCGAACTAGCGCACCGGGCAGCTGAGTGCTGCCCACAAGCAACGTAAGTGCCATCGGTGGCCAGTTGGACCTGGGTAGGTGAACGCCAGATGAACAACCCGGCGCGATTCCGCTGCACGATATGTGACATTTGCCGCATCGTTGCCCACGGCCCCGCTCAGCGGGACGAAGTGCAGTCAGGACGCCGTGGTGTAAGCCACATCGATATGCGCGGGGGTGAAACCGAGCTTCGTATAGGTATTGACCGCGGCGGTGTTGTCGGCCTCGGTGTAGAGCAGCACCGCGCCGAGACCGCGCTCGCGCAGATGACGCAGACCGGCCAGGGTGAGCAGGCGGCCGAGGCCGCGCCCCTGCGCTTTCGGATCGACGCCGACGACGTAGACCTCACCGATCGCGGGGGTCTCATCGAAATGCACCTTGGTCCAATGGAAACCGAGGATGCGATCCGGCTCGGCCGGATCGAAGGCCAGGAACAGCCCCGCCGGATCGAACCAGGACTCCGCGCGGCGGGCGGCGATATCGCGCTCGGTCCAGCCGCCCTGTTCCGGATGCCAACTGAAGGCGGCATTGTTGACGCGCAGGATCTCGGCGTCGTCGGAAGGTCCCGCGTAGGTCCGCACTTCCAGACCCTCCGGAATCGACAGTTCCGGTAGCTCTGAGTTAGCCAAATCACGGCGCATCTGCCAGAGTTCGCGCGCCACAACCAATCCGAGGCGCTGCGCGACGGCCTGCGCGGCGGGCAGATTCCCATGCGCCCAGACCCGCGCGCCGGGCCCGCCGGACTCCAGCGCACCGGCCACCAGACTCGCGCCCAGACCCTGCCGGCGGAACCGCGGATCGACCGCGACCTCCGCCATGGCCGGATGCTCACCGTGGGCCGGAACCACATTGGCGTATCCGCCGACCTCGTCATCCCACCGCTCGACCAGATGCCGCGCCGGGCCATCGGTCCCCAGCGAGAGCACCGCCTGTTCGGACACCGGGGCAACCCCGTCCGCGGCGGTGGCCCGTTCCAGTACTCCCCGCACCTGCTCGGCGGTCTCGAGGGGCAGCCGATCGGTGTAGGAAATCATCAGAAAGTGCCGTTCGCCGAGGTCAATTCGGAGTCGTCGGTCCCGTCGGACTCGGGGAAGTTGACCGGGGTCTCTCCCTTGCCGCCGGAGGAGCGCGCGGGACGCACCGCCTTGTAACCGACATTGCGGACCGTGCCGATCAGCGATTCGTATTCGCTGCCCAGCTTGGCGCGCAGGCGTCGCACGTGCACGTCGACGGTGCGGGTGCCGCCGAAGAAGTCGTAGCCCCACACCTCCTGCAGCAGCTGCGCGCGGGTGAAGACCCGACCGGCATGCTGCGCAAGGTATTTCAGCAGCTCGAATTCCTTATAGGTGAGATCGAGCGGGCGGCCGCGCAACCGCGCGGTATAGGTGCCCTCGTCGATCACCAACTCACCCAGGGTGATCTTGCCCGTGTTCTCCGGGCTCGCCACCCCGCCGTTGCGCGCGACCAATAGTCGAAGCCGGGCATCCAGTTCGGCCGGACCGGTGCCGGGCAGCAGGATGTCGTCCAGCCCCCAGTCCGCGTTCACGGCGACCAGCCCACCCTCGGTGAGCACGGCCACCACCGGCACCGACGAACCGGTGCTGCCCAGCAAACGACACAGGCCGCGCGCGGCGGCCAGATCGGTGCGGGCATCGACCAGCGCCACATCGGCGGAACCGGCCTCGAGCAGGGACGCCACCTCGGTCGGCGCGGGCCGCACGTGGTGTGGCAGCAGCGCCAAGGACGGCAGTACCGCCTCGGGGTTGGGGTCGGAGGTCAGCAGGAGCAGCTCCATGGGGGCCCTCCATCCCATCTGGCATGTGCGTGGCAACCGCTCTGTACGCCACGACCTCATGCTGGTTATCACAGGTAAGTCGGTTGCTACATTAGCGTGTCCGAACCGATAGCCACGCAATCCGGGCAGCGTATCCCGCCTCGGCTATCTCAATCTCACACCCGATCACCTCACAATGTGGGATGAAACGCATCGCTTCCCGATAACGGGATAGGCCGCGCTGGCGCGATCCCGTTCGCCGGACCCTATTAAGGTGCAGCTATGGCTTTTCGTCGGGTGATCATCGGGCTGCTCTGTCTGGCAGGGCTGGCCGTCGTACTCGACTTCGGAGTTGCCGCGTATTCGGAGTACCAGGTCTCGCGCATGCTCCGGGACGGATCGAACCTCGGCGCCGACCCGGAGGTCACCTTCCACGGATTCCCCTTCGTGGAACAGGCATTGAACGACGATTTCAAGAACGTCGACATTCGCGCCCGCGCCATGCGGCCCGATATTCCGGGCGAGATCATGGTCGAGGCCAATCTGCGCGATGTGCACATGTCACTGCGCGATCTGATCAACGGCAAGGTGCGCTCGGTGCCGGTGGATCAGGCCGAGGCGCGCATGCGCATCGAACCGGTCGAACTGGGCCGACTGTTCAAGATTCCGGATCTGCAGGTGTTCGGCCCGCCCGCCGATAAATCCGACGGCACCGGCGGTTCCGGCGGTTCGGGTATGACCACCGCCGGGGCGATCATCCTGACCGGCACGATTCCACTGCCCGATGCCGACGCTCCCGTCGTCCCGGGCACCCGCACCAGCGGCGAGACGGTGAGCGTGCTCGCGGATCTGCGCCTGGTCGGCGATCAGGTGCGGATCACCGCCACCGATATCTATCGCGGTGTCGGCGCGGCCAATCAGGGCGATGTCGCCTCATCGCCCGCACCGGTGACGCCCGAGAGCGATAAGCCCCGGGTGCTGGCGCTGTTCACCCGCACCATCGATACCCGTGATCTGCCGTTCGGTATCCGCCCGACCAAGGTCGAGGCCAGCGGCGGACAGATCGTGGTCGAGGGTCGCGGCCGGAATATCACCGTCGATCTGGATCGTTTACAACAGCCATGATCGCCTTGGGAGTGCTGGCCGTCGCCTTGGTCGCCGCCGCGGGCATCGGAATCCTGGTGCGCCGCAACGAGGGTCGAGTGCGGGAGATCGCGCCGGCCCCGAAATCCGCGCGCGCCGAGCTGCTGACCGCCGCGGGTGTGATCGACGGCCGTCCCACGGTGCTGCATTTCTCCGCGGATTGGTGCGGCCCGTGCGCGGCCGTGCGCCGGGTGGTGGCGAGCGTGGTCGCGGAGCTGGCCGACACCCCCGCGCCGCCGCTGGATCTGGAGCTCGATATCGACGCGAATCCCAATCTTGCTCGCGAGCTCAATGTGCTCTCGCTACCGACGACTTTCATCTTGGACGCCACCGGACAGGAAAAATTCCGGATCGCCGGTGTTCCTAAATCTGCGGATTTGCGCAGCTCACTGGGGTCTTTGTCGGTTTCGGGAACATCCGAGTGACCAGCATTACGGACCCGGGGTCCAATTTCCCCCGAAAATTGGGTAAACTCCCTCTCGTGCAATCCAACCGCGAGCTGATGCTCACCCGACGCCGCACGGTAGACCTGTGCCGGCTCGGTGGTTGTTGCTGCCTGTGCCGCTAGCCGGTCGGCCTTTCGTTCGCCCCAATCCTCGCGCCGACCGGGTGTGTCCGCCGTATGAGTGATCTCCGATCCTCCGGCGAAATGACCAATAGACCTCATCGCGCAGGAGTACGCACATGTCGAACCCCAATCCCACCAGCCCGCCCGCCGGGCAGGTAGATGTTCGCGGCCCGCGTTTCGCCGCCTGGATCACCACCGCCGTACTGGCGCTCGTGCTGATCATCTCGGCGTTCTCGGTGCCCGCCGCCGCGGTGCTACTGGCGGCGCAGGCCGTGGTCTTCGCGCTCGGCGCGGCCAACGGTCCGCGGCGCAGCCCGTACGGGCTGATCTACGGCAAGGTCGTCGCACCCCGCGTCGGCCCGCCCGCCGAGCTGGAACCCGTTGCGCCGCTTCGGTTCGCGCAACTCGTCGGCCTGATCTTCGCGGTGCTGGGCGTGCTCGGTTTCGTGCTCGGCTCCACCGTGGCGGGCACCATCTTCACCGGTTTCGCGCTGTTCGCGGCCTTCCTGAACGCGGCCTTCGGAATCTGCCTGGGCTGCAAGATCTATCCCCTCGTCTCGCGGTTCAAGACCGCGCCGACCACCCCTACTCCCACCGCCTGACCCGGCACCACCCCCGAAAGGAACAACATGGCTCGCTCCGATGTCCTGGTCTCCGCAGACTGGGTCGAAGAGAACCTGAACACCCCCGGAGTCGTCCTCGTAGAGGTCGACGAGGACACCTCGGCGTACGACCTGGGGCATATCGAGGGCGCTGTCCGGCTCGACTGGAAGAAGGACCTGCAGGATCAGGTCCGTCGCGATTTCGTGAACCGCGAGCAGTTCTCGGATCTGCTGTCGGCGCGCGGCATCGGCAACGATGACACGGTGGTGCTGTACGGCGGCAACAACAACTGGTTCGCGGCGTACGCGTACTGGTACTTCAAGCTCTACGGCCACCAGGACGTGAAGCTGCTCGACGGTGGCCGCAAGAAGTGGGAGCTGGACGGCCGCCCGCTGGTCAAGGATGTCAAGGTGCGCCCGGCGACCGCCTACAAGGCGTCCGAGCAGGATCTGACCATCCGCGCCTTCCGTGACGAGGCCATCCAGGCCATCGGCACCAAGAACCTGGTCGACGTGCGCTCGCCCGACGAGTTCTCCGGCAAGATCCTGGCCCCGGCCCACCTGCCGCAGGAGCAGTCGCAGCGTCCCGGCCACATCCCCGGCGCCATCAACGTGCCGTGGTCCAAGGCCGCGAACGAGGACGGCACCTTCAAGTCCGATGACGAGCTCGCCTCCATCTACAAGGAGGCCGGTCTGGACGGCGAGAAGGAGACCATCGCCTACTGCCGCATCGGCGAGCGTTCCTCGCACACCTGGTTCGTGCTGCAGGAGCTGCTGGGCCACAAGAACGTCAAGAACTACGACGGGAGCTGGACCGAGTACGGCTCCCTCGTCGGTGCACCGATCGAGTTGGGAGCGTAAGAAATATGTGTGCAGCACCTACCCAGGGACAGGCCATTCCGGCCGGCGTCGATGTCGAGAAGGAGACGGTCATCACCGGCCGCGTCCTGACCGCTGACGGCCAGACCGTCGGTGGCGCGTTCGTGCGCCTGCTGGACGGCAACGGCGATTTCACCGCCGAGGTCGTGGCCTCGGGCACCGGCGATTTCCGCTTCTTCGCCGCGCCGGGCTCGTGGACCATCCGCGCGCTGTCGGCGTCCGGCAACGGCACCACCGAGATCGCGCCCGAGGGCAACGGCATCCACAACGTGGACGTCACCGTCGCCAAGTAAGGCCGCCTCGAAAAACCTGAAACGGCCCCGGGATTCGCTTCCCGGGGCCGTTTTTCATGTGCGCGTCCGCGTTTCGGCAAGGGCCGTTTTCGCGTCGCCGATCCGGTGCTATTAGACTCCGGAGCGTGGTGCTTACCTTCGAGATTCTGCTGGTTCTCGTCTCCGTGCTGATCGCCTGGTTCGGTCTGTACGTCCTCTACCGGCTGTTCACCGAGTCGTGACCGATTCGGCGAGCGAGAACGTCGAAAACGGAACAGCCAGTACACCTGCCGATGCGGTACGCCGCAGCGGCGATCAGGCTGTGGCCGAGGCCGCCGAGCGCGCCAAGGTCACCGGTGTGACGAACATCCCGTCGCTGGATGGTCTGCCGCTCCCGATCGACACCGCCAATCTGCGCCTGGGTCCGGACCTGAGTTCCTCCATGCTCGCGCTGCTGCCCCTGGTGGGCGTGTGGCGCGGTGAGGGCGAGGGCAATGATCCCGAGACCGGCGACTACCGCTTCGGTCAGCAGATCATCGTCTCGCACGACGGCGGCGACTACCTCACCTGGGAAGCGCGTTCCTGGGTCATCGACACCGAGGGCGAATACGCCGGGCCGGATCTGCGCGAGAGCGGTTTCTGGCGCGTCGGCATCGACGGTGACGACGAGGTGCTCGAACTGCTGCTGACGCATTCCACCGGCATCGTCGAACTGTTCTACGGCCAGGCGCTGACCCAGTCGTCCTGGGAGCTCGCCACCGATGTGGTGATTCGCAGCCAGTCGGGCGTCGTGGTCGGCGGAGCCAAGCGGCTCTACGGCATCGTCGAGGGCGGCGATCTGGGCTACGTCGAGGAGCGCATCGCTCCGGACGGGGCACTGGAGCCGCGGCTGTCCGCGCGTTTACAGCGCTACGTGGGTTGATTCCCAACGTAATTGGTGATCTCGCGAGGCGAGGGTAACTCCTGGGGTACCCCCGGAACGAGATGGAGACCCAACCGCCGGTCCGGGAGTTGAGTTACTCCGCGCCCGGTGACCGGAAAAAGTCGCGGAGAGGCGGACGAGAACGACCCCTGAGTCTTATCGCGGATGCAACTCACGCGATCCAGATCGGACAAGATCTGAGACTCAGGGGCCGGGTGACTGCCTGGGATTCGCTCAGCGCTCGCGCTACGAGAATCCGTTGCAGCGGAGGCGCCTAGCTGGCAGCCACCTCACGCGTCCTCGAATTACTCATTATTCGAACCACCTCCTTCCTGTGTACTGACGAAAGTAGTCGGCTCCGCTGTAAGCGGCAACGTATTTTCTCGGACTGCGAAATCGCAGGTCAATGCTGGTTTGCCGGAATAAGGCGATGGATCGATACGGTTGCATTCGCGCCGACTTGCACGATCGTGTCCGCGCGCTGGTCCGCCGGAAGCTGATGTGTGACAACCACAACCGTGCGCTCCGGGTCGACCAGGCCGCTGTCCCGGTCGAGCAGGCGGCGCAGCAGGTCCGCTCCGGCCTCGGCCTCCAGATGTTCGGTCGGCTCGTCCAGCAGCAGTACCTCGGCCGGGGAGAGCAGGGCGCGAGCCAGCAGTATCCGGCGGCGCTGACCACCTGATACGGCGGCCGCGCCACCCACGAGATCGGTGTCCACACCGTCGGGCAGCGCGTCCAGCCACTCCCCCGCGCCGACGGCTCGCAGCGCGTCCTCGGCTTCGGCGGCGGTGATATCGCCGCGCGCGACTCGCAGATTCTCCAGCACGGTCGTCCCGAAGATGTGCGCGTCCTCGGCGAAGAACGTCACCCCGGGCCGGGGTGTATCGAACAGCCCCGCCCACGACATGAGCAAGGTGGTCTTACCCGCCCCGCTCGGCCCCGTGACGGCAATCCTGCGGCCCGCCGGCAGCGGTGGCAGAGCCATTGCCACGGGCGCTGATTCGCCCTGTTCCAGGCGCGCCAGCCGGTGCAGCGCGGCCCGGCCATTGGTGAGCGCCTGCGCGGCCCCGGGCAGCACCGCGACCGCCTCGAACGCCGACAGCGGAACGAGCACCAGCACCGCGAACGCCATGGGTGTGATCCCGCCCCCTGGAATGACCTGAAAACCCTTGGTGGCCAATGCCGGTCCGGTCCCGTACAGCACGATCCCGATCAGCAGCGCACCAAGCACACTCACCCCGATCGACAGTGGCAGCACCGCCGCCGACCAGGCACTGCGCGCGGCGGCCCGATCCTCGGCGGCGACGGCCCGCTGCCCGGCCCGCACGGCACTGTCGACTGCACCGGAAAGCCTTCCCGCGACCCGCAATTCGGGCGCGTGATCCAGCACCGTGAGCGCCTCGGCCGTGAACTCCGTCCGATCCGCTCGCACCGCCACCTCGGCCTCCCGAGCGGCCCGCGCCGACATCCACGGCGCGACCACCCCGGAAATCCCCAGCGCCACAGCCAGAATCACCGCCGCCGGAATCGAAACGAACCCGATCAGCAGCACCGCGAGCGCGGACAGAATCACCGCGACCGCGATCGGCACGAACGCCCGCACCACCACCGCACCCAGATCATCGATATCGCTCCCGACCCGCCCCAGCAGCTCCCCCCGCCGCAATCGAGTCGGATCCCCATCGCGCTCTTGTGTTTCGGCGGTCCCCGTCCGGCGCGGCCGCCAGATATCGGCGGCCGCGAGCGTGCGATACGTGGTGGTGCGCGCGAGACTCATGGATCGCAGCGCCACATCGTGCGTGGCCAGCCGCTCCAGGTATCGCGCGACCCCGCGCGAAATGCCGAGCGCCCGAACGGTCACCACCGCAATACTCAGGTCCAGCACCGGCGGCATCTGCCAAGCACGGGCAATCAACCACGCGGCCAGCGCGGCGAGCCCCAGCCCGCTCCCCAGTGCGGCCACGCCCCAGACGATGGACAACGCCAGCCGCCCTTTGGACAGCTCCAGCAATCCCCGTATCCGCCGAATGTCGGCAAACGCGTCCCTCATCGCACCCCCACCTCCGCATCAACCAACCCCGTGCCCACAGAACCGGCGGCTTTCCGCCTCCCGCCCGAGAAGTCCTGCCGCGCGACGGTTTCGGAGCCCGCCGCACCGATTCGGTCCACCGGATTGCCCGGCACGTCGTGCGGTGGGTTCACTCCATGCCGGGGCGCGTGCTGCGGATCGACGAGAACGGGCGCGGCCCCGGTCGCGCGCACCGCCACCACATGGTCGGCGATGGTCAGGATCGAGGGACGATGGGCGACGATCACGACGGTGGCTCCAGCGCGGGCGCGCGCCACAAGGGCGGCTAGCACGCGCTCTTCGGCTTCCGGGTCGAGGTGGGCGGTGGGTTCGTCGAGGAGGAGGATCTGGCGGTCGGCGGCGAGGGTCCGGGTCAGGGCCAGGCGTTGGCGCTGACCCAGGGAGAGGCCGGTGCCGCCGGTGCCTACCAGGGTGTTCCAGCCGTCCGGGAGGTCGGCGAGGACCGTGTCGAATCCGGTTGCATGGCAGGCGGCTTCGAGGCGGGCTTGGCTGGCGGGTGGGCCGAGGAGGTCGAGGTTGGCGCGCAGAGTGCCGGGGACCAGGACGGGGCGCTGGGGTAGCCAGGCGAGGTGGGACCACCAGTGGTCGGGGTCCATGGCGGCGATGGGGGTGCCGTCGATGAGGACGTTGCCCGAGTCGGAGGCGATGAGGCCCAGGATGGCTTGCAGGGCAGTCGATTTTCCGCTGCCGTTCGGTCCGGTGAGTACCGTGACCTCGCCGGGAAGCAGGATCGCGGACAGCGCGTCCGGGGCCGCGCCCTGCCGGGCGGCGATGGAGACGTCCCGAATTTCGATGCGGCCGTGCAGCTCTCGCGCAGTCGCAGTTGCGGCGACCGGGTGCGCGTCCACGCTGCTCGGCGTGGGGGCAGGGCGCGCGGCGCGCCCGCCGACTGCTCCCGTCAGCCCATCGGAGACAGTTCCGGATTCGTTCGGCGCGCGGTCGTCGGGTTCGAGGATCGCGAAAGCCTTTTCGGCGGCGGCCATTCCGTCCTGGGCGGCGTGGAAGCGTTCGCCGACGGCGCGAATGGGGAGGTAGACCTCGGGGGCCAGGATCAGGGCCAGGAGTCCGGCGTAGAGACCCATATCGCCGAAGACCAGGCGCAGGCCGATGGAGACTGCCACCAGCGCCACGCACAGGGTGGCGAGGGATTCCAGGACCATCGAGGACAGGAAGGCCATGCGCAACGCGGACATGGTGCGCTTGTGCAGGGCGTCGCCGAGTTCGCGGACCCGGTGCTGCATCGTCGCGCGATCAGGCAGCGCGGTCGCCGGTGTCGTGGCCGCTTCGGAAGCGGCTGTGGTGCGCCCGGTTTCGCGACCGAGGGCGCGCAGGGTGGGCATGCCCGCGAAGAGGTCGAGAAGTTGATCCGACAGGCGGGTGGTGGCGACCAGGGTGTCCTGGGCGCGGCCCTGGGTGAGCAGGCCGATCAGGATCATGAAGATCGGGATGAGGGGCAGGGTGACCAGGATGATCGCGCCGGAGATCCAGTCGTGCAGGACGATCACGGTGAGCACGATCGGTGGGACGAGCAGGGAAAGCAGCAGGGCGGGCAGGTATCCCGCGAGGTAGGCGCGCAGGCCGCTGAGCCCGTTGCCGATCACGACCGCCAATTCGGTTCGGCGGCGCTCCAATTCGCGGGGCGGCAGGTGCGCACCGGCGGTGAGCACGGCGGTTTCGAGTTCGGCGACGACCTGCGCCCCGGCGCGGTGTGCGAGCCGGGACTGCCACCAGGTGGCGGTGACCCGGCACAGCACCGCGGCGGCGAAGATCACCAGTTCGGTTGTCCAGGAACCGATGTCACGCCGTCCCGGATCGGTGATGACTCCGGCGAGGACCCGCGCCAGGGCGAGCGCCGCGATCACGATGCAGATCGTGGTCGTCAGCGAGAGCCCGACGCTCAGCGCGAGATATGTGCGTGCCGAGCGGGCGTACCGCCACAGGCGCGGGTCTACCGGTCGTGCCATCGGTTCATTCCGTCTTTCGAGAGCGGTTCGGCTAGACCTTGGGCGCGGATTCCAGGGGCAGGCCGATCGGTGCCGGGATCTGCTCCACGGTGAGCCGCTGGCGGAACACCCAGTAGGTCCAGCCCTGGTAGATCAGCACCACCGGCACCATGGCGACCGCGACCCAGCTCATCACCACGAGCGTGTAGTGCGTGGAGGAGGCCGAGACGGTCCCGTCGCGTCCGTCCACGGTGAGGCTGAACGCGGCATCGATGGTGGAGGGCAGCACATTCGGGAACAGCGATCCGAACAGCAGCGCGGTGGCGCCCACGATGGTCAGGGCGGTACCCGTGAAGGCCCACCCGTCCCGGCCCTGGGTGGCGGCGAAGCCCGCGATCAGCAGTCCGACCACAGCGAGCACCAGCGGAATCCAGGTCCAGCCCTTGCCGTAGGCGAGCTGAGTCCAGATCCCGAAGGCGGCGACCACAACGGCGGTGGGCACGAACAACTTCCGGATCAGCGCCTGCGCGTCGTCACGCACCTCGTTGCCGGTCTTGAGCGCGATGAACAGCGCACCGTGCAGCATGAACAGCAGCAGGGTGGTGAGCCCGCCGAGCAACGCGTACGGGTTCAGCAGGTCGAGCAGGTTGCCGCCGATCTGCCTGTGCTCGTTGAGTTTCACGCCGCGCACGATATTGGCGAACGCCAATCCCCATGCGAGAGCGGGAATCCAGGAGCCCAGTCCGATGCCGATATCGCACCAGACCCGCCATTTGTCATCGTTGATCTTGCTGCGCCATTCGATGGCGCAGGCGCGGGCGATCAGTCCGACCAGAATGAGCAGCAGTGCCAGGTAGAACCCGGAGAACAGGCTGGCGTACCACTCCGGGAAGGCCGCGAACATGGCGCCACCGGCGGTGAGCAGCCACACCTCGTTGCCGTCCCATACCGGTCCGATGGTGTTGAGCACCACGCGCTTTCGCACTTCGGAGCCCTTACCGAGGATCGGCATGAGCATGCCGACCCCGTAGTCGAAGCCCTCCAGCACGAAGTAGCCGGTGAAGAGCACCGCGATCAGTAGAAACCAGAATTCAGGGAGACTCATCCTCGGCTCCTAGTAGGCGAAGGAAAGCTTGTCGACGGTGTCCCCGGTCATGCGCGGCCCGGTGTCCGTGGGGGCCGGTTCCTCCGGTCCCGCGACCACGTAGCGGCGCATGAGGTAGAACCAGGCGACCGCGAGCAGACCGTAGAGCAGGGTGAAGACGACGAGCGAGGTGACGATGGTGCCCGCGGTGACGCCGGAGACGCCCTGCTGCACCGTCATTCGAATGTGCGGGTCACCGGTCGGATTGGGTGCGACGACCCAGGGCTGGCGGCCCATCTCGGTGAAGATCCAGCCGGAGATATTGCCCAGGAACGGGGTGGTGATGGCGATCAGCGACAGCCAGGAGAACCATTTCGCGTCCGGTACCCGCCCGCGCCTGGTGACCCAGAATCCGGCCAGCGCCAACAGCAGTGAGCCCGCCAGGAAGCCGATCATGGCGCGGAAGGTCCAGTAGGTGACGAACAGGTTGGGCCGGTAGTCGCCGATCCCGTACTTCTCGTTGTACGAGACCTGGAGATCCTTGACGCCCTCGAGGGTGACGCCGCTGAATTTGCCTTCGGCCAGGTACGGCAGCACACCCGGCACCTCGATGAGGTGGTCCACGCTGTCGCAGTTGTTGTGTGTGCCGACGGTCAGGACGGAGAAGTCCGGATCGGTTTCGGTGTGGCACAACGATTCCGCGGACGCCATCTTCATGGGCTGCTGTTTGAACATCAGCTTGCCCTGGATGTCACCGGTGAACACGAGTGCGACCGAGGCCACCAGCACCACGTACAGCCCCATGCGCGCGGCGGGCCGCCACATGGTGCGAGCCTCCTCGACAGGTGCTGTGTCGCTTGCGATCTGGCCCTGTCGCACGCGCCGCACCATCCACCAGCCGGCGATACCGGCGACGAAGGTGCCGGAGGTCAGGAACGCGCCCGCGACCACGTGCGGGAATGCCGCGAGCGTGGTGTTGTTGGTGATGAGCGCCCAAATGCTGGTCAGCTCAGCACGTTTGGTCTCCGGGTTGTATTCCGCGCCGACCGGGTGCTGCATGAACGAGTTGGCGGCAACGATGAAGTACGCCGAGGCGTTCACGCCGATGGCGACCAGCCAGATGGTGGCCAGGTGCACCTTTTTCGGCAGCCGGGTCCAGCCGAAGATCCACAGTCCGAGGAAGGTGGATTCCAGGAAGAAGGCGACCAGCGCCTCCATGGCCAGCGGTGCGCCGAAGACGTCGCCGACGAAGCGGGAGTATTCGCTCCAGGCCATGCCGAATTGGAATTCCTGCACGATGCCGGTGGCGACGCCGAGGGCGAAGTTGATCAGGAAGAGCTTCCCGAAGAATTTGGTGAGGCGGTACCAATGCTCTTTGCCCGTAATCACCCATGCGGTCTGCATGCCCGCCACCAGCGGCGCGAGTCCGATGGTCAGGGGCACGAAGATGAAGTGATAGACGGTGGTGATTCCGAACTGCCAGCGCGCTAAATCAACGACGCTCATCCGACCTCCAGCCGATCTACGACATGACGTAGTACCGAAGATTACGCCTTACGCCGTTCAGATCAACATGCGCCGCGCCACAGTCGCCAGGAATTTGCTGGAATGTGATACCCGGGCCGACTTCGGCCCTGATCAGCGCCGCGTAAACGTGGCGCTCATCATGCAAACGGACTTTCCGACCGGACTACCAGTCCGAGACACTGCCCGGCAGCGCGATACCCCGATCCACCAGCGTGGCGATCTCCGGGGCATTGTCCGGGGCCGACATGCGCAGCCCGTCCAGGGATTTCACCCGCGCGGCCAGGGTCACGCTGGACAGCATCCAGACACTGTCGGCGGTGATCAGATCCGCGGTGAACAGCGGTTCGTAGCGGCAGTCCCAGCCCGCCTTCTCCGCCTGGGTGAACAGCGCCCGCTGCGTGGTGCCGGGCAGTACGCCATTGCGCGCGGGCGGTGTGATCAGCTGATTCTCGCGCGCCACAACCACTGTCGAACGCGGACCCTCCAGCACGCGGTGTTCGGTGCTGGTGAAGATCACATCGTCGGCCTCCATGCGCCGGGCGAAGCGCAGCGCGGCCATATTCGTTGCGTACGAAAGGGTTTTGGCCCCCAGCAGCTGCCAGGGCGCGGCCTGGGCGAGATCGATGGAGATGCCCCGGGACAGCGTGATGACCGAAACACCCTCGGCGCGCGCGGCTTTCACCCGCTCCTGCACGGGGACGACCAAAACGTAACCGGTGGTGGCGGGTTCGGATCCGGCAAGCACCCCGCTCGCGGTAGCTGATTGTTTGCCAACTCCGCTACCGTGATCGCTGTCACGCCCGCGGGTGAGGACCATGCGCAGCATGCCCTCCTCGGCGCTCCCCCATTCCTCGGCCGCCAGCTCCACCGCGAAGCGCCACGCGTCCAGATCCGGGACAGGCAGTTCGAGGGCCTCGGCCGAACGGCGCAGCCGAGCCAGGTGCAATTCCAGCGCGCAGGCCACACCACCCCGCACCAGCACCGTCTCGAAGATCCCGTCGCCGCGCAGGGCCCCGATATCGTCCGCATACAGAAGCGGCGCGTCCGGATCCCGGATCGCGCCGTCAAGAGTCACCAGAACCCGTTCCACCATGCGCCCGAGCCTAGGGCAGAGACCCCTGTCACGGAGTGATAACGACGCCGCAGAACTCGCCAACCCGGCAATACAGATCACAGTCCCGTAAGCGCAGACGACGGCCGAAATTCGGCACCGCTAGTGTGGTGGGGTGTCCTTCGAGGTAGCACCCAGTCCGATTCTTCAGGTTCCAGGGGCTGTCGCGGGGCCGCCCGAATCACCGGATGCGGCGGTCGCGTGGCATTACGGGGATCCGCTGGGCGAGCAGCGCGCCGCCGTACAGCGCGCCGCGATAGTGGATAGATCCCATCGGTTCGTGCTGAGCATTACCGGTAAAGAGCGGTTGAGCTGGCTCAACACCATCTCCAGTCAGGCCGTGGCCGAACTGCGCGACGGCGAGTCCGCCGAGGATCTGGACCTGGATCTGAACGGCCGCGTACTGCACCACTTCGTGCTCACCGAATTGGACGGCACGGTGTGGATCGACACCGAGGCCGCCCGCGGCCCCGATCTGCTCGCCTTCCTGCAGAAGATGGTCTTCTGGGCGGACGCCAAGCCCGAGGCGGCCCCCGAGCACCCGATGCTGAGCCTGTTCGGCCCGCGCGTGGCGGACCTCACCGAAACTCTGGGCATCGCAAGCCTTCCCGAGATCTATCGGGCCGTGGCGCTGCCCGGCGGCGGTTTCCTGCGCCGCATGCCCTGGCCCACCGCCGACTCCTTCGACCTGATCGTCCCCCGCGCCGACCTCGCCTCCTGGTGGACGCGGCTGCGCGCGGCGGGCGTGGAGGCCGCCGGTTCCTGGACCTTCGAAGCCCTGCGCGTGGCGTCCCTGCGCCCGCGCATCGGCATCGACACCGATGACCGCACGATCCCGCACGAGGCGAACTGGGTCGGCGGTATCGCCGAGCACGGCGCGGTGCACCTGAACAAGGGTTGCTATCGCGGCCAGGAAACCGTGGCCCGCGTTCACAATCTCGGTAAGCCGCCGCGCAATCTGGTGCTGCTGCACCTGGACGGCTCCGCCGACGACCGCCCCGTCCCCGGCGACGCGGTGACCGCCGCCGGTCGCGCGGTGGGCGTGCTGGGCACCGTGGTGGACCACTACGAACTCGGCCCGATCGCGCTGGCATTGGTGAAACGCAATGTCCCCGCGGACACTCCGCTGGCGGCGGGCCCCACCGCCGCCGCCATCGACCCGGATTCCGTTCCCGCTCATGACGAACCGCAGGCCGGCCGGCTCGCCGTCGAAAAGCTCCGCGGCCGATGAGCAGCGATGCCGCCGCACCGGGCCGGGTGCTCGCGGTCTGCGTCCTGCACGAGGAACTCGAGGTGCCGGGCCGGGTGGGGCGCACGGCCATCGACAAACGTCCGGTGCCGCACCGGGTTCCGGTGCGCGCGCTCGGACTGGACGGCGATCACGTGTGCGATGTCGACCATCACGGCGGCGTACATCAGGCCGTGTACGCCTACGCCGAGGAGGACGCGCGGGGCTGGTCCGCCGAACTCGAGCGCGAGCTGGCGGCGGGCTGGTTCGGTGAGAACCTGCGCATCGCCGGTCTGCCGGTGAGCGATGCGGTGCTGGGCGCGCGCTGGGCGATCGGCGACACCGTGCTGGAGGTGTCCGCGCCGCGCGTGCCGTGCGCGACCTTCCAGCACTGGTCCGGTGAGCAGCAGTGGGTGAAAAGGTTCACCGCGCAATCGAATACGGGCGCGTACTTCCGCGTCCTGACCGAGGGTGCGATCGGTGCGGGCGATGAGGTGCGGGTGCTGCACACCCCCGCGCACGGGGTCACCGTCCGGGATCTGTTCACCGGCGCGGATATGACCCGCCTGGAGTTGCTGCTGGAATCCGAGCCGACCATCTCCGACGATGTGCGCATGCAGATCGAACGGCATCGCCGCCGCCACGAGAACGCCGCGCGCGCGGCACAAATGCGCGCGGCACAGCAGGCCGCCGCGGACGGCGCGTCGAAAACGGATGCGCGGCATCCGGACCGGACCACCGCGGCGGCGGACCCCGGACGACAGGCGGTATCGGCTGCGGCAGAGAAGGGGGCTCGAGGATGAGCGCACCGGGTGTTCCGGGCGTGAACGCGGATCTGGTCGAGGTGGTGCGCTCCGGTTTCCGCGAATGCGTGCACCGCGGTTCCGCGGTGGTGCTGGCCCCGGACGGCGAGCCGCTGGTGCAGGTGGGCGCGGTGCACGGCCCGATCTTCCCGCGGTCGACCAATAAGCCGATGCAGGCACTCACCCTGCTGCGCAATGGTTTCGAACCGATCGACGGCGCCGAGCTGGCGATCTCGACGGCCTCGCATTTCGGTGAGCCCGATCATGTGGAGCTCGTCCAGCGGCTGCTGGATCGTTTCGGTTTCACCGAGGACGAGCTGGAGTGCCCGCCCGATCTGCCGTTCGAGGAGCAGGCCCGCGCGCAGGCGCTGGCCGGTAGTGAGCGCGGTAAAGCGGCCCGCCGGATTTTCATGAATTGCTCGGGCAAGCATGCCGCCATGCTCGCGACCTGCCGCATCAATGACTGGCCGACCACCGGCTACCTCGATATCGCGCATCCGCTGCAGCAGGCGGTGCTGGCCACGATCATCGATGTCACCGGTGAGCCGGAGACGGATCTGGGCATCGACGGTTGCGGTCTGCCGATCGTGCCGGTGTCACTGGTGAATCTGGCTCGCGCCTACGCGAAATTGGCCACCGCGCCGGAAAATAGCCCGGAGCGCCGGGTGGCGGATGCGATCCGTTCGCATCCGCGAGTGATTTCCGGCACGGACGGACCAGATTTTCGCGTCATGACCGCGACTCCCGGACTGGTCTGCAAGATCGGCGCGGACGGTGTGCACGCGGGCGCGCTGCCGGATGGTTCGGCCTTCGCGTACAAGATCGATGACGGCGCGGATCGCGCTCGATTGCCGCTCACGCTCGCGCTGTTGCAGCGTATGGGTATCGAATGGACCGACGAGCACGCGGAATTGGCGGCCCCGGCGGTGTTCGGCGGCGGTGCCCGGGTGGGTGTCATCCGAGCTGTTCCGGGGGTGCTCTAACCGCCGCGCCCCCTCGCGCGCCCTCGATTCCGACGGTCCCGGACGGCCTGCCGCGGTGGTCTCCGGGGGCACTTCGACGGTTTCTCACCCACTCCTGGAAGCGAGACCGCCGGACACACGCTAAAGTGTCTGTCAGGAAGATTATTAATTCGAACGGGGCCGCCAAACCACCCCAGGCCGCCCCGCAGTGACGCGAGGGGGTCAGCCATGGGCCGTGGCCGGGCTAAGGCAAAGCAGACCAAGGTGGCGCGCGAGCTCAAGTACAGCTCGACGCCGACCGACTTCCAGAGCCTGCAAAAGGAGCTGGGAGGGAGTCCCTCCGACTTGCCGCGGAGTGGTGTGCTTTCCGACGAGCACGACGCGAAAGATTCGCAGTCGAGCTGGGACGAAGACGACTACGACGACTGGCGCCGCTGACTCGGATTGTCGACGCACCAAGGGGAGGCCGTGATGGCCTCCCCATTGGCACGTTGATGTGCACCGAGTCTTCGGCGACATCGAAGATGTGATGACACGGCAGCGTCCCCTCCGTCAGGGCGGGACGCCGATGTGTGTTCTGTACCGGCACACCGGAATTCACGTGTGCGGTATTCCGGGCTACTCGGTGCTCCGAAGGTGGCGGGCCGCAACGATATCCGGCAATTCAGACATACTGCACGACATTCCAGACATACAGCACGGCCCCGGTTACTCCATGGAGTAACCGGGGCCGTGTGTCGTTGTGGCTAGAAGCGCGGGTGGTCGCCCAGCAGCACCGCGCGCGGGGCGTCGGCGTCCTTGGCCTTCTTGACCGTGCCGAGGGTCCAGCAGTCGATGTGGCGGGCGGTCAGCACCGCGAGGGCGCGGTCCGCGTCCTCGGGGGCCACCACGGCGACCATGCCGACGCCCATATTGAAGGTCTTCTCCATTTCGGCGCGCTCGACGCGGCCGCGCTGTGCGATCAGCTTGAAGACCGGGGCCGGGCTCCAGGTGCCGCGGTCCAGTTCGGCGACCAGTCCGGCCGGGAGCACGCGGGCCAGGTTGTTGGCCAGGCCGCCGCCGGTGACGTGCGAGAAGGTGCGCACATCGGTTTCGGCGATCAGGGCCAGGCAGTCCTTGGCGTAGATGCGGGTGGGCTCGAGCAGTTCCTCACCCAGGGTGCGGCCGAATTCCTCGACGTGCCCGGACAGCTGCATGCGGTCGATGTCCAGCAGCACCTTGCGGGCCAGCGAGTAGCCGTTGGAGTGCAGGCCCGAGGCGCCCATGCCGATGATTACGTCGCCGGGGCGGACGCGGTCGGGGCCGAGCACGGCGTCGGCCTCGACGACACCGACGCCGGTGCCGGAGATGTCGTAATCGTCCGCACCCATCAGACCCGGGTGTTCGGCGGTCTCGCCACCGAGCAGGGCGCAGCCGGCCAGGATGCAGCCCTCGGCGATACCGCCGACGATCTGGGCGACGCGCTCGGGCACGACCTTGCCGACGGCGATGTAGTCCTGCAGGAACAGCGGTTCGGCGCCGCAGACGACCAGGTCGTCGACGACCATGGCGACCAGGTCCAGGCCGACGGTGTCGTGCTTGTCCATGGCCTGCGCGATGGCGATCTTGGTGCCGACGCCGTCGGTGGAGGAAGCCAGCAGCGGCTCCTTGTACCCGGACTTGAGTGCGAACAGACCAGCGAATCCGCCGATTCCACCCTGTACCTCGGGCCGGGAAGCCTTCTTGGCCAGCGGTGCGAACAGCTCTACTGCGCGGTCGCCAGCTTCGATATCCACTCCGGCTGCCGCGTAGGAAGCACCGGCGCCACTGGGTGTCTGTTCAGTCATTGTCGGGGAAAGCTCCAAGCCGAATCGGACGGATAGATGCCTGCTCACGGTACCGGAGTCGATCGCAGGACGTCCGACCTCCCCTCATAGCAGACAATCCGCCGAGCTTCCAGACTTAACCGCACCTCACGAAATCAGCCGCTGCCTTTCCACTCTGCGACGGCGCTGCTCCTGCGGGTCCGGGACCGGAACCGCCGCCACCAGGCGACGGGTGTAGTCCTGGGCGGGATTGCGCAGGATGTCGTCGCGGGGGCCCTGCTCGACCACTTCGCCGTTGCACAGGACCGCGACATTGTCGGCGAGCTGGTCGACGACGGCGAGATCGTGACTGATGAACAGGCAGGCCCAGCCGCATTCGCGCTGTAGCTCGGCGAAGAGTTCGAGGACTTTGGCTTGGACGGAAACGTCCAGGGCACTTGTCGGTTCGTCCGCTATGAGGAGATCCGGATTGAGGACGAGGGCGCGGGCCAGGCTGACGCGCTGGCGCTGGCCGCCGGAAAGTTCGTGCGGGTAGCGCTTTTCGGTGCCCTCGGGGAGTTGGACGTCATCGAGGAGTTTGCGGACTCGATCGCGCATGGCCGCGCCCTTGGCGGTGCGGTGCACGACCAATGGTTCGGCCACACAGTCGCCGACGGTCAGGCGCGGGTTGAGGGAGGTGGCCGGGTCCTGGAAGACGAAGCCGAGGCGGCGGCGCAGGGGTCGAAGCCGGCGTTCGGAGAGTCCGGTCAGTTCGGAGCCGAGTACGCGCACGGATCCTCCTGTGGCGCGCTGCAATCCGGCGGCGCAGCGACCGATGGTCGATTTGCCGGATCCGGATTCGCCCACCAGGCCGAGGGTTTCGCCGCGCGCGATGCTGAAGCTCACCCCCTGCACCGCCCTGAACGCGGCGCGGCGCAGACCGCTGGAGAACTCCACGGTCAGGTCGGTGACCTCCAGCACCGGCATCGTGGCGGGCGCGGCGGAGTCGCGGGGTTCGGCGACCACCGGAGCCACGCGCGTGGACGCCCCGAGATGGGGCACCGCCGCCAGCAATGCGCGCGTGTACTCCCGGGTGGGGTTGGCGAAAAGGTCGTCGACGGAAGCCTGTTCGACGACGCGCCCGGCGCGCATGACGACAACACGGTCGGCCATATCCGCGACAACACCCATGTTGTGCGTGATCAGGACGATGGCGCTGCCGATGCGGTCGCGGAGATCGCGCAGCAGTTCCAGGATTTCGGCCTGCACCGTCACATCGAGGGCGGTGGTGGGTTCGTCGGCGATGATCACCTTGGGTTCGCAGGCGATGGCGATGGCGATCATGACGCGTTGTTTCTGACCGCCGGAGAGCTGATGCGGGTAGTAGTTGACGCGGCGTTCGGGTTCGGGCAGTCCGACCAGCCGCAGCAGATCGACGGCTCGGGTGCGGGCGGCGACGCGGCTCATATCGCTGTGCGCGCGTAGCGCTTCCATGATCTGGTACCCGGCGGTGAAGAGCGGATCCAGCGCGGAGCCGGGTTCCTGGAACACCATGGCGATATCGCCGCCGCGCAGTGCGGTGAGCTGGCGTTCGCTCATCCTGGTGATCTCGGCGCTGCCCAGGGTGACGGTGCCGCTCACCCGTGCGGTGGCCGGCAGCAGCCCGATCGCGGTGCGCGAGCTGACCGATTTCCCGGAGCCGGATTCGCCCACGACGGCGAGAACTTCGCCCGGGTACACCCGGTAGGAGACATTGGCGACCGCGTGCACGGCCCCGGCGTCGGTGGCGAAGGTGACCGACAGTCCGTCGACGGACAGTGCGGGACTGCGCTTTTCGGGCTCGGCACTGCGCTTTTCGGGCTCGGCGGGGACGCCGGGGTCGGGTTGTTCAGGCATCGGCGGCCTCCGGTTCCGGTGCGGCGGCGTCCACGCCGCGGCGGGTGCGCAGCAGCGGGTTCAGGACTTCATTGAGGCTCTCGCCGACCAGCGTCATTCCCAGCACCACGAGAACGATTGCGGCGCCGGGGAATACGCCGGTCCACCAGATGCCGTTGGGCACATCCTGGAGCGCCTTGTTGAGGTCGAAACCCCATTCGGCGGCCTGGGTGGGTTCGATGCCGAAGCCGAGGAAGCCGAGTCCGGCCAGGGTGAGAATGGCTTCCGCGCCGTTGAGCGTGATGATCACCGGCAGCGACTGGGTGACATTGGCGAAGATGTGCCGGTAGAGAATGCGACCGGTGGACGCCCCGCTCACCCGCGCGGCGTCCACGTACGGTTCGTTCTTGACCGCGACGGTGGCATTGCGCACCACTCGAAAGTATTGCGGCACAAAGATAACCGTGATGGCGATGGCGGCGGACAGTACGCCGCCGAGCTTGCTGGAGTTGCCGCCCGCCACCATGATCGAGACCACGATGGCGAGCAGCAGGGTGGGGAACGCGTACATGGCGTCCATGAACAGCACCAGTACGCGGTCCACCCAGCGACCGATATATCCGGAGATCAAACCCAGTGGGACGCCGACGAACAGCGAGAGCACCAGCGATACGCCGATGACGTACAGCGCGGTGCGCGCGCCGTACAGCACGCGGGAGAACACGTCCTCGCCGCGCACCGAGGTGCCCAGCCAATGCTCGGCGGACGGCGCCTGCTGGCGCACGAAATCGACGCCGTCCGAAGCGTTCTGGGCCAATCCGTAGGGTGCGATCAGTGGTGCGAACACCGCCGCGAACAGGAATACCGCGATCAGTGCGAGCCCCAATATCAGTGTGGCGCGCTGGAATCCGTGCGTCAGGCTGAACAGGCGCAGTCCCGGCAGACCGCGCCTGCTCCCCCTCACAGTGAGCGGGGCGACGGCCGGGTCGGTCACCACTTCCGGAGCGGTCATCAGAACCTCACTCTCGGGTCGATCAGCGCGACGATCACATCGACCAGGAAACTCATGACCGCCACCACCAGCGCCAGGAACGTCACAATGCCTTGCACCGCAACGAAATCGCGCTGGGTCAGATATTCGGTGAGTTGATAGCCGAGCCCCTTCCAATCGAAGGTGCGCTCGGTGAGTACCGCGCCGCCGAGCATGGACGCGATGTACATGCCCATTACCGTCACGACGGGAATGAGCGCATTGCGGAAGGCGTGCCGCCGCGTGACCACTCGCGACGACAGCCCCCGGGCCCGGGCGGCATCCACGTAGTCGCTGCGCAGGGTCTGGATCAGGTTGATCCGCACCAGGCGCAGGAAGACTCCCGCGGTGAGCAGTCCGAGCGCGATCGCGGGCAGCACGGTGTGTTTGAGCACATCGAGCAGGTATCCGGGATCGCCGTACAGAATGGCGTCGATGAACAGGACATTGGTCTTCGGTGAGACATGCTGTAGTGCCAGTTCCACATTGGTGCTGGCGCGCCCGGAGGCGGGCAGCCAGCCCAGTTTCACGGAGAAGATCAGCTTCAGCAGCAGGCCGACGAAGAACACCGGGGCCGCGTAGGCCAGGATCGCGAACAGTCGCAATCCGGCGTCGGCGGCCGTGTCACGGCGGGTGGCGGCGAAGCGGCCCAGCGGGACGCCGACCGCGAATGCCACCAGCAGTGACCAGAAGACGAGTTCGAGGGTGGCAGCACCGTAGTGGGTGACGATCTCGGTGATGGCCCGATTGTCCTGGGAGCGGCCGAAATCCCCGTGCAGGAGTCTGCTGATGTACTCCCAGTACTGGGTCAGGATGGGCCGATCCAGCCCGGCGGCGTGTTTGCGCGCCGCCAGTTGATCGGCGGGCAGGCGCCCGCCGAGCGCCGCCGTGATCGGATCGCCCACCACCCGCATCAGGAAGAATACGACTGTCACCAGGATCCAGGTGGTGGGGATGATCAGCAGCAGCCGTACCCCGAGGTACCGCAGCAGTTGACCAGAGATCACTTGCTGAGCACTCCGAACCGGAACTTGAACGACGGGTCGAGGGTGTTCTCCACGCCCTGTACGTTCTTGCCCGAGACGGCGATCTGCTTACCGGACAGCAGCGGCAGGATCGGAATGAAATCCGCTGCGAGCGAACGCTGTACGGTGGCCAGCGCCGCCATGCGCTTGGCATTGTCGGGTTCGGTCACCTCGGCCAGCAGTTCGGCGTTGATGCGCGGATCCTCGAAATGCGATTGCAGGAAGTTATTGGTCCCGAAGAACGGGGTCAGGTAGTCGTCGGCGTCCGGGTAGTCCGGGAACCAGCCGAACTGGAAGATCGCGTAGGTGTCCTTGACGCGTTCCTTCTGATACGAAACCCATTCGGTGGATTGCAGATTCACCTTGAACAGTCCGCTGGCCTCGAGCTGGCTCTTGAGCGCGGCGTACTCCTCGGACGAGGTGCTGCCGTAGTGATCGGTGTTGTACTGGATATTCAGCTCGACCGGGGTCGGCAGGCCCGCGTCGGCGAGGAATTTGGCCGCGGCGGTCTTGTTCGGCTTCTCGCCGTAGATTTCCTTGAACGGTTCGGTGGCTCCCGGAACACCCTGCGGCACAGAGGAATACGCGGGGGCGTAGGTGCCCTTGTACACGCCGGTGGAGAGCGCCTCACGATCGATCGAGGAGGCGAGCGCCTTGCGCACCGCGAGCTTCGCCGCCGGGGTGGCGCCCGGCATGGTGTTCATGTTGAAGATGATGTAGCGCAGTTCGCCGCCGGGGCCCTCCTTCACGGTCACCTTGTCGTTCTTGCGCAGTGACTCGATATCGGTGGGCGCGAGCGAGCGCCAGGCCACGTCGATATCACCGTTCTGCACGTCCAGGCGCATGTTCTCCGACCCGGCGAAGTACTTGGTGGAGACGCGGTCGGTCTTGGGCTTGCCCAGCACGCCGTTGTAGTCCGGATTCGCCTGGTAGGCAACGAGTTTGTTCTTGTCGTAGCTGGTGATGGTGTACGGCCCGGAGAACGGCTTGGCCTTCCACACCGCGTCGTCGTCGAGGAGTTTGTCCGCGGGGAACACCTTCTCGTCGACGATGGGTCCGGCCTGGGTGGGCAGGATGGCGGCGAAGGTCTGATCGTTGGCGACCTTGAGGGTGAAGTTGACCGTGGTCGGATCGACGACGTCGGTGTGGTCCAGATTGCCGAGCAGCGAGGCCGGACCGTTGGGGTCGTTGATCTTGAGCATTCGGTCGAAGGAGAACTTCACGCTGTTCGCGGTGAGCGGATTGCCGTTGGCGAACTTCAGATCCTTCTTGAGGGTGCAGGTGAACACCGTCGGGGTGCTGAATCCGCACTTCTCCGCGGCGTCCGGTTTCGGAACCGCCTCCCCCGGTGGGGTATTCAGCAGGAACTGGTAGACCTGCGTCTCCACCAGCAGTGATCCGTTGTCGTAGGCGGCGGCCGGGTCCAGGGAGAAGATCTTGTCGGTGGTGCCCACCACCAGTCCCGCGTCCCCGCTGTCCCCTCCGGTTCGCCCGGAACCGCATCCCGCCGCGGCGAGCATGGTGAGGCCCGCCAGCCCCACCGCCGCAATACTTTTCGCGCGCATACCGCCCTGCTTTCTCACGCGGCGCGTGGGCCGGGTCGCGACCCCGCCGCGCCGCGGTGGACTTCGTTTGGCTGCGGACAGTATCGACCGGTTATAACCGGAATGTTGCGAATACGAACAAATTAATCACTTTTGCCTCATATGCCCGACCAGGCCGATGTCTCAACTGCGACAGAGCAATTCGCGAGCAATGTCGCGCAGGGGCGCGGGGCGGCCCGGGAGCCCGGTGCGGACTCGACGCGCGGCAGCCGCGCTACGAGTGCGCTATGAGCGCGCGCCATGCACGAGAAAACCCCGTGCCCGCCCGCGAATATCGCGGACGGGCACGGGGTTTCGAATACCGGGGATTACGGGCGGCTCAGTGCGCTCGCATTCGCGTTGTCGGCCAGCAACTCCGCCTCGGAGGCGCCGGTGAGCACACTCTCGAGCAGGTTCTTGCCGATGGCCGCCTCGGTGGGCAGCGGAATCGGGTAGTCGCCGTCGAAGCAGGCGCAACACAGGCGCGAACGCGGCTGTTCGGTGGCGGCGACCATGGCGTCCAAGGAGATGTACCCGAGGCTGTCCGCGCCGATGGAGCGGCGCACGCCCTCCACCATGTCATCCATGCTGGTGCCCTCGATGCCGTCGGGCCCGGCTCCATTGGCGATCAGCTCCGCGCGCGAGGCGAAGTCGATGCCGTAGAAGCACGGCCACTTGACCGGCGGCGAGGCGATCCGCACGTGGATCTCCAAAGCGCCTGCCTCGCGCAGCATTCGAATCAGGGCGCGCTGGGTGTTGCCGCGCACGATGGAGTCGTCCACCACGATTAGTCGCTTACCGCGGATCACATCGCGCAGCGGATTCAGCTTGAGCCGGATGCCGAGCTGGCGGATGGTCTGGCTGGGCTGGATGAAGGTGCGCCCGACATAGGCGTTCTTCATCAGGCCCTGCCCGTACGGCACGCCCGAACCCTGCGCGTAACCGACGGCGGCGGGGGTGCCGGACTCCGGCACCGGGATGACCAGATCGGCCTCGACGGGATGCTCGAGCGCCAGGCGGCGGCCGATCTCCACGCGAGTGCCGTGCACCGAGCGACCGGAGATGGTGCTGTCCGGACGGGCCAGGTACACCATTTCGAAGACGCAACCCTTGGGGGTCGGGTTGGCGAACCGCAACGAGCGCACACCGTCGGCGTCGATCGCCAGCAGTTCGCCCGGCTCGATCTCGCGCACGAAGGAGGCGCCGACGATATCGAGGGCGGCGGTCTCGCTGGCGACCACCCAGCCACGATCCAGGCGGCCCAGACAGAGCGGGCGCACACCGTGCGGATCGCGCGCGGCGTACAGCGTGTGCTCATCCATGAAGGTGAGGCAGAAGGCGCCGCGCAGGGTCGGCAGCAGCTCCAGCGCGGCCTGCTCGATGCTCTTGTCGGCGGCGGCGTGCGCGAGCAGCGCGGTCATCACATCGGAATCGGAGGTGGCGGCCATATTGCCCGCGACCCGGCCATTGATCAGGCCCAGTTCCCTTGCGCGAGAACTCAATTCGGCGGTGTTGACCAGATTTCCATTGTGGCCCAGCGCGATTCCGGAACCCACAGCGGTGGTGCGGAAGATCGGTTGGGCGTTCTCCCAGGTCGTGGACCCGGTGGTGGAGTAGCGACAGTGGCCGACGGCGACGTGGCCGGGCATGGCGGCGAGCGTCTGCTCATCGAAAACCTGGCTCACCAAGCCCAGATCCTTGAAGACCAGCACTTGCGAACCGTCGGAGACGGCGATGCCGGCTGCCTCCTGCCCGCGATGCTGCAGCGCGTAAAGTCCGTAGTACGTGAGCTTGGCCACATCCTCGCCTGGCGCCCAGACACCGAACACTCCGCACTCTTCGCGGGGTTCGTTTTCGGGCTCATCGAGGGTGGTGTCGGCGGGGGGCAGGGTCACCGTGTTTGCTCCCTGTTCGGCGGGCGGGGGGCAGGACCCATAGTACTGGTAACCACAGCGCAACCCACCGCTGGGATAACCCGCATCGCGACGGCTTTGCTGTTAGCGTTCGGGCGTGGCGAGCACCGAGGTTTCGGAGTCCAGTCCTACCCGTCGTTTGAGCCCTTTCAGGTGGGCGTTTCCGATCGTGGTGGTCACGCTGCTGGCCTCGCTGCTCGGTGTGATGTACCTCGATTACATCGTCGATCCCGAGAAGAATCTGCACGATTTTCCGATCGCGCTGGTGAATCAGGATGTCGGCGATGATCTGAGCACCGGCGGTGCGACCAAGCATGTGAACTTCGGTGATCAGGTCGCGGCCGGGCTGCAACAGGCGGTGCCCACGGACAAGATCGATCTGCGCGTGCTCGGCATCAACGAGGCGCAGCTGCAGATGCAGTCGGCGAAGGTGTACGGCACCATCATCATTCCGAGCGATTTCTCCAAGCGGCTCGGCATTCTCGGCGTCGGCAGTGTGGTGCCCGGGGATATCACCCGGCCGACCATCACCCTGCAAACGAATCCGCGCACCGGGGCGTTCACCACGGCCATCGTGCAGAAGTTCGGGGCGCAGGCACTCACGCAGGTGAACGCGCAGGTCGGTAAGCAGTTGACCGAACAGGTCAAGACGACGCTGACACCCGCGCCCGGCGGGCCGCCCGCACCGGAATTGACCGCGGCCACCATGGTCACCCTGACCAATCCGCTGGATATCGTTACGCAGCAATTCCATCCGCTGCCCGGCGGTTCGGGTGAGGGTTTGACCGCGTTCTTCTACAGCCTGCTCCTGCTGTTGGTCGGCATGGTCGGGGCGATGATCATCCATCAGCTGCTCGATTCGGCGCTGGGCTTC
Source organism: Nocardia sp. NPDC058058 (assembly GCF_042885355.1). Taxonomy (NCBI): domain Bacteria; kingdom Bacillati; phylum Actinomycetota; class Actinomycetes; order Mycobacteriales; family Nocardiaceae; genus Nocardia; species Nocardia sp. NPDC058058. Next base: position 757,908 of record NZ_JBHVSA010000002.1, read on the forward strand.
CTGCCCACCGAATGGGGTCCGTGGTACGTGCACTATCCGCGCACGCCGATCTCCCGGGTGCGCACGCTGCTGTTGAAATGGTCTGCGGTAGTGGTCATGTCGGTGACGGTCTCGGCCGCACTGCTCGGTATCGGCGAGGCGCTGGGCATGCCGATCGACCGCCCGTTCCTGCTGTTCCTCTACGGCGCGTTCGTCATCACCGCCGTCGGCGTCACCTGCACCTCGGTGCTGGCGGCCGTCGGCACCGCGGGCCTGATCGTCAACCTGATCGTCTTCATCATCCTGGGCCTGCCCTCCTCCGGCGGCACCGTCCCGATCGAGGCCACCCCCAAATACTTCGGCTGGCTGTCGAGTTTCGAGCCCATGCACCAGGTCTTCCTGGGCACCCGCTCCATCCTCTACTTCGACGGCAGCGCCGCAGCGGGCCTGTCCCGAGGCTGCTGGATGGCCGCCCTGGGCCTGCTGCTGGGCCTGGTCTTCGGCCTCGCCATCACCCGCTTCTACGACCGCAAGGGCCTGGAACGCAAACCCGCTGCGGCGGCGTAACTTTCAGAGCGGTACGACGGGTAGCCAGCGCGCCACTTCGGCGGCACGCGATCCGGATGCCGTGAGCACCCCCGACTCCACCGCCTCCTCGAACCCCAACAGTCCGGTAGCCAGCAATAGCCAAGTGCGCGCATCGGTCTCGACCACATTCGGCGGCGTCCCCCGGGTATGCCGCAACCCCTCGATGCATTGCACCGCCACGAACGGCGGCACCCGCACCTCCACCGCCCCACCCGGCGCATCCGCCGCCAGCGACCGCGCCGTCCCCCGCACAGCCGCCGCCAACTCGGTCCGCGACGGAGCCGCGACCGACTCATCGCGCAACCACTCCCCCACGACGGTCACCGCCGCCCTGACCTCCCCCGGATTCACCGCTCCACGTCCAGCCACGCAAGCGAGGTTACCGCCGCCCACCGACACGAACCCCGCCGTCATCCCAGCGCGCTTTCGAACGGGATGACCGAGAGAGTTGTCGCTCAGGAACTCGGCGGCGGAGTAAGCCGGCGGGCCGCGAACGGTGCGAGCGCACCGCCGCCGTTGATGGCGAAGTGCAACAGCGCCGGGGCGGTGGCGCTGCCGGTGCGACGGTAGAGGAGATCGAACAGCGCACCTGCCAGCCCGGTGGCGGCCACCGTGCCGAGGATCGGATCGGCGGCGGAGCGTGCCGCGCGAATGTGCGACAGCCCGAAAGTCAGTGCGCCCAGCCATGTTCCGCCCGCACCGAGGCTCCGCTCCAGCAGCGGGGTCAGGGTGGCGCGATACACCAGTTCCTCGGCGAACACCGTGCCACCGGGGATGTGCAACCCCGCCCATTCGGCGGTGGATACGGCGGGCCCGCGATGGGCGGCTCCGGCCAGTTCCCGCCGAATTCGCGGAATCGCCAGTCCCACAACGTAACCGGCGAGCACCACCCCGCCGGCTGCCGCGCCCGCGCGCACTCCGCCCGCCGAAACCCACCCCGGCCTACCCCGGAACGCGAACGCGTAGGCCAGCGCGAAGCCGGTATTGGCGGCGGTGCGCCCGCGCACATCCAGTCCGAGCGCAGGCAGTACGCGATTGCTCCAGAGCAGCGGAAGAGCCATGGCGGCAATAGCTTTCGGCAGTGCGGCACGTTCGGCGACCGCACCGCGCCGGGCCGCATCGATGATCGAGGTGGTCGCGGGTGGCACCGGCCCGACAGGGGTCCGGACGCCGAGCTCCCGGGAGCGGCGGCGCACTATTTCACCGCTCGCTCGTAATCCTCGGCGAGTTCTATTTGGGTGCGGATCTTTTCGGAGAGTTCGGGGGTCCAGCCGGGTGGGGCGGCGATGGCGGCCCAGCCGTCCAGAACGAGGGAGCCGTAGCGGTGGCCGTGGCCGTCGCTGACGCCCTGGGCGTTGGTCAGGTCGGCCGCCACCTGCCAGAAGGTGACGAAGGGCCACCAGCGCATTTGGGAGGAGACATCCGCGCCTCGGGGTTCGGAGAGCCAATCCGGTTGGGAGAAGATGAGATCCGAGGACCACCAGACGATGGGGTCGGACGGGTGCATGAGGTAGGCGATGCGCGGGTGCCGCCAGTCCGGGGAGGGTTTCTCCAGATCGGCGGCGGTGGCGGCGAATCGGACGGTGAGGCCGTCGGCGTAGATGGGGTCGACCTCGCGGGTGCCCGGATCACGGCGCGAATTGAATTGCTCCCACAGGCGATTGGAATTGGGCGGGCCGACCCAGAGCGCGCCGTCGACCTTCGAGCGCAGATCGGCCAGGCCGTCGAAGGCCGATTCCGAACCCTGTGAGCCCAGGCTCTCGCCGTACACGAGGAGTTTGGGTCGCGCTTCCGGCGGCCGCGCCGACCATGCCGCGTACACGGCGTCGAACATCTTGCGTCCCGCCACCGCCACCTTCTCGCGGTCCGCCAGGAAGGACAGCACGCTGGGCAGGTACGAGTACTGCGAGGCCAGAATCGCGGTGTCGCCGCCGTACATGTACTCGATCGCGGCCGCGCTCATCGAGTTCACCCAGCCGGTGCCGGTGGTGGTGATGATGACCAGCACCTTGCGATCGAAGGCCCCGGTGCGCTGCAATTCCGCGACCGCCAGGTCCTCCTCGGTGGTGTCCGCGTTCGCGGACTGCAATCCCACGTAGGCCCGAATCGGCTGGCGCGCGGGCTTTCCGGTGGCGGCGCTGATCAGCATGGGATCGGGTCCGTGCGAGACGAACCAGCGCCCCTCCGATCCGAGCGTCTCCCATTTCGCCAACGACTGTGGGCTGCCGGACCGTTCGGGCCGCGTCGGCTGCACCGCGTACGGCGTCATCTTGTCGTTGCGCACACTGAACGCCGAGTTGGCGACCGCGAAGAACGCCCGCGTGGCGACACCGTTGAACAGCGTGATGATCAGCACGAACAACAGCAGCGCCCCGGTGGCGGGCGCGAGTTTGGGCGGTATCCGCACCCACCGGCTCAATTGCCGCCCGATGAACCGCACGGCTTCCCGCAGCGTCCGGAATACCGCCACCACCAGCGCGCCGACCGCGACGCTCAGCCCGCCGGTGCGCAGATAGGCGGCACGCGTGGTGCCCTCCATATTCATCAGCCCGGTGATCTCGCGCTGCCAGTCCGCGGACATGACCAGCATGTACGCGGCCACCAGCGCACAGGTGAGCACCACGGCCACCTTCACCACGTACCGCACCCATTCCGGCGGCGTCTCGATCCTCAGCCGCGGCCGAATCCACTTGTGGAACAACCACTGCAGTACGCAGCCGAGCCCGTATCCGGCGGCGGCGTTGAGCCCGGAGATCAACCCCTGGAACAGCCAATCGCGCGGCACCAGCGACGGCGTGAGCGACCACGCGAAGAACAGCGTCGCCACCACCAGCCCGGTGTGATTGAGATCGACGACATCCTCGGCCCGCTTGGCGACGCGTGCGGCCCGCCGCCCCCAGCCACGCCGAGTCAGCACGGCGGCGCGCAGGCGCAGCCGCCGGAGCGTCTCGGCGGGGTCGAACACCCGTCAATTATGGACGGCGCGGTTCGGAATCCGTGGATTCACGGCTGTGAGAGCCACCATTCCGGCGGCGTGTTGCTACTACGCACGCCACTCGAGTAGTTGTACGCGTGGCGCGGCAGAGCTGTCTCGACAGACTCGACGGCATGAGCAACCCCAGCGCACAGACCAAGAGCACCATGGCTTTTCTGGCTCAGGCTGTCATCGCTTTCGGAATCAGTTTCACCGCAATGGGTATCGGCATCGCCAATCTTCCCCTGGACTTCTGGCAGCGCGGTTTCCTGCTGATGTCCATGCTGTTCCTGGTGAGCAGCAGTTTCACGCTCGCGAAAGTGGTTCGCGATCAGCATGAGTCGACCAAGGTGCATCAGCGCATCGATGAGGCTCGGATGGAAAAGCTGATGGCCGAACATGATCCGTTCAAGGTCGTGTCGTGAGTCCCGACCCGCGCGAATACGAAAGCACCCCGCCCGACCCGGTTGTTCGAGGGGTCCGGGTCCGGCGGGGTGCTTCGGTGTTCGCGTTACGTGCGCTGGGTCAGTGTTCGAAGTGGCCGAACAGTGCGGGCAGCGTGCCCTCGAAGGCGGTGCGCAGGTCGGCCAGGGTAATGGTGAACTGGCCCTGCACCTCGACCGCGTCCGAACCCTGATCGACGACGCCGATGCGGGTCCAGGGCAGCTCGCGCGCGGTGCACATCTTGGTGAAGCGGGTCTCCTCCGAGCGCGGGACGGCGACCAGCACGCGTCCGGCGGATTCGGAGAACAGCTGCACGAACGGGTCGGTGCCCTCGGGAAGCAGGATGCGGCAACCGGTTTCACCGGCCAGCGCGGCTTCGATGACGGTCTGCGCCAGACCACCCTCGGACAGGTCGTGCGCGGCGCTGATCATGCCGTCGCGCGAACCCGCGGTGAGGATTTCCGCGAGCAGCTGCTCGCGGGCGAAGTCGACCTTGGGCGGCACGCCGCCGAGGTGATCGTGCTCCACCTGCGACCAGATGGAACCGTCCAGCTCGTCATGGGTCTCGCCGAGCAGGATGAGGGTCTCGCCGGGCTCCAGGCCCAGGCCGGTCGGGATGCGGCGGTGCACATCGTCGATGACGCCGAGCACGCCGACCACGGGGGTGGGCAGGATGGCGGTCTGGCCGGTCTGGTTGTAGAACGAGACATTACCGCCGGTGACCGGAATACCAAGGGCCACACAGCCGTCCGCGAGACCGCGGACCGCCTGCTGGAACTGCCACATGACGCCCGGATCCTCGGGGGAACCGAAGTTCAGGCAGTTGGTGACGGCCTTGGGGGTGGCACCGGTGGTGGCGACATTGCGGAACGCCTCGGCCAGCGCGAGCTGCGCGCCGGTGTACGGGTCCAGCTTGGTGTAGCGGCCCGAGGCGTCGGTGGCCAGCGCGATACCGCGGCCGGACTCCTCGTCGATGCGAATGACACCGGCGTCGGCGTGCTCGGCGAGCACGGTGTTGCCGCGCACATAGCGGTCGTACTGTTCGGTGATCCACTTGCGCGAGCACAGCTGCGGGCTGGCCAGCATCTTCAGCACGGTGGCGCGCAGTTCGTCGCCGGTCTTCGGGCGGTTCAGCGCGGCAGTCGAATTCGCGATGAGCGCGTCCTGATCGGCGGGACGCTGCACGGGGCGCTCGTACACCGGGCCGTGGTGGGCGACGGTGCGCGGCGGCACGTCCACGACAACCTCGCCGTGCCAGGTGATTTCGAGGCGCTCACCATCGGTGACCTCACCGATGACGGTGGCGGTGGTGTCCCACTTCTTGCAGATCGCCATGAAGCGATCCACATTCTCGGGCGCGACCACGGCGCACATGCGCTCCTGCGATTCGCTCGAAAGGATCTCGGCGGGAGACATATTCGCGGCGCGCAGCGGCACCTGATCGAGTTCGATGTGCATACCGCCGGAACCGGCCGCGGCCAGTTCGGAGGTGGCGCAGGACAGGCCCGCGCCGCCCAGGTCCTGGATGCCGACAACGACACCGGAGTGGTACAGCTCGAGACAGCACTCGATGAGCACCTTCTCGGTGAACGGGTCGCCGACCTGCACGCTGGGGAGTTTCTTACGGCCGGAACCGGATTCGTCACCGGAGAAGGTGTCCGAGGCCAGCACGGAGACGCCGCCGATGCCGTCGAGGCCGGTGCGCGCGCCGAACAGAATGATCTTGTTGCCCTCACCGGAGGCGAAGGCCAGCTTCAGGTCCTCGACCCGCATGACGCCCGCGCACAGCGCGTTGACGAGCGGATTGCCCTGGTAGGAGGCATCGAACACGGTCTCGCCGCCGACATTGGGCAGGCCGAGCGAGTTGCCGTAACCGCCGACGCCGCGCACCACACCGTCGACCACGCGACGGGTGTCCGGGTGGTCGGCCGCACCGAAGCGCAGCTGATCCATCACCGCGATCGGGCGCGCGCCCATGGCCATGATGTCGCGGACGATGCCGCCGACACCGGTGGCAGCGCCCTGGTAGGGCTCGACGTACGAGGGATGGTTATGCGATTCCACCTTGAAGGTGACCGCCCAGCCGTCACCGATATCCACCACACCGGCGTTCTCGCCGATGCCCGCGAGCATGCTGGAACGCATCTCCTCGGTGGTGGTCTCGCCGAAGTAGCGCAGGTGCACCTTGGAGGACTTGTACGAGCAGTGCTCGGACCACATCACCGAGTACATGGCGAGCTCGGCATCCGTCGGCCGCCGGCCGAGAATCTCCTTGATACGCGCGTACTCGTCATCCTTGAGGCCGAGTTCCTTATAGGGCTGCGCAGTATCCGGGCTGGCCGCGGCGGCGCTGACGGTATCGACGTGGCTGGTCACGGGGAAACCAGAGTCCTTTCGGCCGGGCATGTCAGAACTGAGAACCGGCATGGCTGGATTTCGGCGAGATACTGGTCAGAGTCTAGTTGCCCTGTTATCACCACTTTCGCCCACCTGGAGTTGTGCTCGGCAGCACATTTTCCGCAAGGCCCGTGCCTTCGGGTGGCGAGGCGGTCGAAGCGAACCTCCCAGCTAGTCTGTCCCGGTGAACGAACGATCCGGGCTTGCGGATCCCGCGGAGAAGCCTGTGCCCTCATCCAAGGACTCGGCATTGACGCAGCAGCAGGTTCGGCTGCTGGCCATCGCGGTTTTGTTGTTCGCGGTGTCGGCCGTTGTCAGCCTGCTGGCGCACTTCTGGCACGGGTACATCGATTTGCAGGTGTATCGGAACGGTGCGCGGGCGTGGTTGGACGACAAGGATTTGTACGGACCCATGCCGCCCGTCTATGGGCTGGGGTTGCCGTTCACCTATCCACCGCTGGCGGCGCTGTTCTTCGCACCGCTGGCGCTGATGCCGCTGCTGCTGTCCGAGTGGGCGGTGCTGATCGTCTCGATTCTCTCCCTGGGCATCACGCTGTGGGTGGTGCTGGATCGGCTGCGGCCGAACCTGGCGTGGGTGACGCGGCTGACCATCGTGATCGGCGCGGTGTCGATATTGCAGCTGTCCGAGCCGATTCGGCAGACCTACGGGTTCGGGCAGATCAATCTGGTGCTGATGGCCGCGATCACGCTGGACTGCCTGGCGCGCAAGCCGTTCTGGCCGCGCGGCATGCTGATCGGCATCGCGGTGTCGGTGAAGCTGACGCCCGGCGGGTATCTGCTGTACTTCCTGCTCCGCAAGGATTGGAAGGGCGCGGCGACGCTGGTGCTGTCCACCATCGGCGCGGTGGCGGTGGGATTCGCGCTGTTCCCGAGTGATTCGGTGGAGTACTGGTTCCACACGCTCGCCGATACCGGGCGGATCGGGCCGCCCTGGTACGCGGGCAATCAGTCACTCAAGGGCTTCGCGTACCGGTTGGGCGTCTCGAGTTCGGCGGCGACGCTGATCTGGATCGTGCTCTCGGTGCTGGCGATCGCGCTGGCGGCGATCTGGATGAAGCGGCTCATCTCGGTGGGCGCGAACGCCGCCGCGCTGATGGTGAACGCCGGTGCGGTGCTGCTGGTTTCGCCGGTGTCCTGGTCGCATCACTGGGTGTGGATCGCACCGGTGCTGCTGGTGGTGGCCGATGCGATCGCCAATGGTCAACGCAATAAATGGTTCCTGGGCGCCACCGGGTTCGCGGTGATCCTGTTCGCGATCGGCCCGCAGTGGCTGCTGCCGCACGACCATGACCGCGAACTCACCTGGGCGTGGTGGCAGCAGATCATCGGCAGCAGCTACGTGCTGTTCACCCTCGGACTGTTCATCGTCGCCGCGCTCAGGTATCACCCGGAGCCGAGCGACCGGAAGGTCGACGCCGCCTAGCGCGGAGCCTCCGGAGTAAGGAAGGCCGCCAGCGCCGCCGCGTACGCGGGAATGTCTGCCGCGCCCATCATTTCGCGCGCCGAGTGCATGGCGAGCTGGGGTGCGCCGACATCGACGGTGGGCATACCGGTGCGGGCGGCGGTCATCGGGCCGATGGTGGAACCGCAGGGCAGGTCGGCGCGATGCACGTAGCGCTGGAGCGGTACCCCGGCCTGCGCGCTGGCCAGGGCGAACGCGCCCGCGCCCGCGGCATCGGTGGCGTAGCGCAGGTTCTGGTTGACCTTGAGCACCGGTCCGCCGTTCACCTCGATGCGGTGCATGGGTTCGTGCCGGTCCGGGTAGTTCGGATGGGTGGCGTGCGCCATATCGCCACTGGCGCAGACGGATCCGGCGATGGCGGCCAGATATTCGGCGCGCCCGCCGCCGCGCGTCAGCACGATGCGCTCCAAAACCGTTGGCAGCAGCCCGGATTGGGCACCACGATCGGATTGGCTGCCGACCTCTTCGTGATCGAACATGGCCAGCACCGGCACCGCCGCGCCGGGTTCGGCGACCGCGGCCAGGAAGGCGCGCAGTCCGGAATAGCAGGTGCCCTGATTGTCCAGTCGCGGTGCGCTGACCAGATCCAGATCCCGTCCGATGAGCCGGGACGGCACCAGATCGTGCGTCATGAGTTCCCAGCCGAGCACCGCGCTCGGTTCGATGCCGGAGCGTTCGGCGATGAACGCCATGAACGAGCGCGGCTCCCCGCCGATCCCCCACACCGCGTTCACATGCCGCTGCGGATCCAGGGTCACCCCGCGCCGATCCTCGGACAGGTGGATGGCCAGCTGCGGCACCCGCAGAATGGGCTCGTCGATGCGAATCAGCCGCTCCCGCACCACATTTCCGTCACGCACCGAGAGTCGCCCGGAGATGCCGAGGTCGCGATCCAACCAGGAGTTGAGCAGCGCCCCGCCGTACGGTTCCAGTCCGACCATCTGCCAGCCCGCGACAGCGGTATCCGGATGCTGTTTCACCCGCAGGTTCGGACTGTCGGTATGCGCGCCGACGACCCGGAACGGGGTGGCCTGCCCGGTGCGGAATCCGCTGGGCGCGCCCGGTCCGCCATCGGACCACGCGACCAGTGAGCCGCCGCGCACCACGTAGTAGCGCCCGGCGCTACTCGACGGCCAGGGCGCGGATTCCGATAACCGGGTGAAGCCGTGGTCGTCGAGTTCGGCGGCAACGGTGCGGCAGACGTGGAACGGTGACGGGGAGGCGTCGATGAATTCGCACAGTCCGGCGGCGGTCGCGGTGGTCTCGGCAACGGGCATGCCTGCGATCCTAAGCATTGACTATTCAGTTTCCGCCGACGGCCGCCCTATCCGCACGCCCCATCGGTGTGGCGGGCAGGCCGGTACTACCCGGTCTCCGGATTGGGCTGGTAAATAGAGGATTTCGAGAATGAGCGCTACTGCGGGAACGGCACGTCCGAGACGCGCTCCAGCAGGCGCAGCAGTTCCAGGTAGTCGCCGCCGCCGAGGCGGTTGCGTAGCTCGGATTCGGCGCGCATCTCCTCGGCGCGCACCTCGTCGACCAGTTCCGCGCCGCGGCGGCTGAGTCCGATGAGAATGCGGCGGCGGTCATCGGCTGCGGCGACCCGGAAGATGAGTCCGCGTTCGGCCAGATGGTCGGCGTGCCGGGTGGCGGAGGAGGGCGGAAGTTGCGCGCGGGCGGCCAGTTCGCTCATGGTGATGCCCGTGTCGGACGAGAGATTGGTCAGCATGCACCATTGGTCGGCGGTCAGCCGCCTGGCACACAGTGCGGCGTCGAGGTGACGAAGCCAACTGCGTTCCGCGGCCCGCAGTGCGCCGTGCAGTGTGGAAATCCCACCTAGAATTGTCGCCATATTCCCGCCCGTCAAATTCACTTGAACGAGGAGAGGGTATCCGATGACCTCGTTCCGCGGGAGTCCCGAGAACAGTATCGAGATCCTGAACATAGTGCCGCAGCAGGGTCCGGGCGGTATCTTCGCGCCCTCCTGCGAGGCGGCCATTTCTTTGGCCGTGGAAGAAATCAACAGCGGGACAGGAATTCTCGGGCGGGAATTGCGGGCCACGCACATTGACGGCGGGCGTGAACCGGGCGATGTGGCGCAGGAGGTTTCCGCGCTGCTGGCGACCGGAATGGTGCACGCCATCACCGGCTGGCACACCTCGGCGGTGCGCGGGGCGGTGGCGCGGGTGAGCGCGGGGCGGGTGCCGTATCTGTTCGCGACCGATCACGAGGGGGTGGCGGAGTCCCCGGAGGGATTGTTCCTGGTCGGGTCGGATCCGGGGCGGCAGTTGCTGCCCGCGCTGCGCTGGTTGCGACGCGAGTTCGGGGCGCGGCGGTGGGCGATCATCGGCAATGACTATGTGTGGCCGCGGCGTACGGCCGAGCGGGTGCGGTCGGAGTTGGCCGAGCGCGGCACGCTGTCGCTGGAGGAGTTCGTACCGCTGGAGAAATTCGTCCCGTTCGGCGCGGATTTCGGGGAGTTTCTGACCGATCCGCGGCTGGATCGGGCGGACGGGGTGATCGTGTTGCTGGTGGGCGCGGATGTGGCGCGCTTTAACCGACAATTCGCCCGAATCGGGCGCGATGAACGGCAATTACGGGTGAGTCCCGCGGTCGATGACAATGTGCTGCTGGCGGGCGGAACGAGCGCCAACCGGAATCTGTATGTGCCGTCGAGCTTCTTCGTGAACGGTCCCGTGCACCGCGAACGCGCCGAACGGTATCGGCGGTTGCACGGTGAGTTCGCGCCCGAGCTCACCAATTTCAGCAATACCGAGTACGAGGCGATCCGCACGCTGTATGCCATGGCCAAGGCCGCCGGATCATTGGATGTGCGGCGGCTGCACGAAACGGTGGCGGCGCTGGGGACACTCGAAACACCCACCGGCACAATCGGTTTCGACGGCAACCAGGTGCTGTATCCGAGCTATATCGCCCGCGCCGAGGGCGTGCGCTTCGAAGTGCTGGACCGCATCTGCGCGTGAGCCACCCCGAAACGGCAACGCCCGCACCGTCATCGACGGTGCGGGCGTTGTACGGCTATTCGGCCTAGGCCGAGGCTATTCGACCTAGGCCGAGACCAGCGCGTCCAGCACGGACAGGAACATGCCCAGCCCGTCATCGCTGGGACCGGTGAGCGCCTCGGTGGCGTGCTCCGGATGCGGCATCAGGCCGACCACGCGGCCATTGGCGGAGCTGATGCCCGCGATACCGCGCTGCGAACCGTTCGGATTGTCGCCGGAGTAGCGGAAGACCACGCGGCCCTCGCCTTCCAGCTCGTCCAGCACCTGCGCGGAGGCCTGGTAGCGGCCCTCACCGGACTTGAGCGGCACCAGGATCTGCGCGCCGGGCTCATACCGGGAGGTCCACGCGGTGTTCGCGGCCTCGACGGTCAGCCACTCATCGCGGCAGATGAAATGCAGGCCCTCGTTGCGGGTGAGCACACCCGGCAGCAGTCCGGCCTCGCACAGGATCTGGAAGCCATTGCAGATGCCGAGCGTGGGCAGACCCTGTCCGGCTGCCTCGATGACCTTCTCCATCACCGGCGCGAACCGGGCGATGGCGCCGGTGCGCAGGTAGTCGCCGTAGGAGAAGCCGCCGGGCACGATGACCGCGTCGACGCCCTTGAGGTCGGCGTCGCCGTGCCACAGGCTCACGGCCTCGGCGCCGGCGAGCTTCACCGCGCGCGCGGCGTCGACATCGTCCAGGGTGCCCGGAAAGGTGATGACACCGATGCGGGCGGTCACAGCCGGACGACCTTCCAGTCCTCGATGACGGTGTTGGCCAGCAGCGATTCGGCGATCTGCTCGAGCTCGGACTCGCTCACGTCATCGGCGACCTCGAGCTCGAATCGCTTGCCCTGCCGCACCTCCGAGATGCCCGGGTGGCCCAGGCGGCCCAGCGCCCCGACAATGGCCTGACCCTGCGGATCCAGGATTTCGGCCTTCGGCATCACCTCGACCACGACACGTGCCACGCGTTGCTCCTCAGCTGGTGGGGCGGGCCCGGACGACCATGTTCCACACAGTGCGGCCGAGCGGGGGTTTCGCTGATCAGACTAGTTGGCGCGCCCATGACGCCCACCGCCGGGTGGAACCTCCGTGGCCCACGCCACAACAGCCCCTCGCAAACCCCACCACCATCCCGGCGTGAACCCCCACCCGTCATCCCGGCGCGCTTTTGGCCGGGATCCACACCGGCAGTACTACGGGCGCGTGGTGCATGCCCGTGCGCGGGACTACCGTTGGCTTCATGCGCATTGCCCATTTCGGTCATTCCTGCATCCTGGTCGAGCTGAACGGCGCGAAGATCCTGTTCGATCCCGGTACGTTCTCGCACGGGTTCGAGGGGATCACCGGGCTGGACGCGATCGCCGTCACGCATCAGCATCCCGATCACATCTGCCCGAATCGCATCGAGGCGCTCATCGACGCCAACCCGCAGGCGCGATTGCTGAGCGATCCGCAGACCGCGCAGCAGCGCGGTGAGCCGTGGGAAGCCGTGCACGCGGGAAATGTATTGAAGGTCAAGGATCTCCAGGTCACCGGTGGCGGCGGCAGGCATGCGGTGATCCATCCGGAGATCCCGGTCATCGACAACACCGTCTTCCAGCTGGGCACCCCGGACGATCCGGCGCAGCTGGTGCATCCCGGCGATTCGCTGTGGGTGCCGCCGGTGCCGGTGGGCGTGCTTGCCATTCCGGCGGTCGCGCCCTGGATGCGGATCAGTGAGACGGTGGATTACCTGCGCGCGGTGAATCCGACGACCGCCTTCCCCATTCACTACGGCATCATCGATCCGGCCGCGCAGGGCATCTATTTCGGCCGCCTCGCCGAAATGGGCCCCGCCAATACCGAATTCAAGGTGATCCAGGCCGAGGACCACGCCGAATTCTAGGACGCCCGCCCCAATTTTCTAGGGCTTGCGGTTCAGCGTGCCGAGTGTGTCGATCCGGAATTCGCTTTCCGAGATATCCACCCCGGTATCGCTGAACCGCCGACCGCCGAGCCGCTCGGTGAGGAATTCACGAATCGACGCGGGCTGCGCGGCAAGGGAATTCAAGACCTCCGCTGGAACCTCCACGGTGCCGTCGAAATGTCGCGGCTGCGCGCTGATCCCCGGCCGCTGCGGGCTCTGACGCAACCCGTCCACGGTATGCAGAATCAACTCCAGCCGGTTGCCGTCGGCGAATTCCAGCCGCAGCGGGGTGGGAGTGCTTGCCACATCGAAGGATTCGACGGTCGCGGTGGCACCGGCGATACCGCCCGCATAGCTGTACGGCGAGACCGGAATGGACGGGTCCACCCCGCGATCATCGGCCGAATTCGTCAGCCGCTGCCCGCCGAGCGGTTGATCGGTGACCGTGAACGTCCATTGCGCATCGGTGAGTTGCTTTGTCCAGTAACCATTCCGGCCACCGTCCACACCCTCGACCCGCAGTTCCCGGGCATCGGAGCCGATACCGGTCTTGTGAATGGAGATACGGTCGGTGATCACGCCCGGCACCTTCGGCTGGCGCACCCACGACGGCGCGGGCAGCTGAATCGCCGCGTAGTGCGGATCGACGCGCTCGCTCACCATATCCGGCGCTTCGGGCAGCCCGCGCTGATCCTCGTACGAGTACCGGAAGAACACCTTGTCCGCGCCGGAGATGTCGAAATCGTAGAGCCGCGTGTACATATCGCCGTCCCGGTCCACGATGAGCGTGGTGGAACCGCTGGTGGACAGCGCCACCGCGCGGAACCGGGGCGGCAGCGCCATCTCATAGCTGTGATCGACCGGCAGCCACGGATCGATATAGCGAATCCGGGTACCGCCGTCGGTCAGCGCGTAGACGTGCGAGACCTTCGCCCCGCCCACCGGATGCGCATTGCCCGCGGTATCCCGCCAGACGTGATCCTCATTGGGCGAGAGCACCGACCAGGTCCAGTCGATCGTGCCCGGCGGCAACGCATTACCGGGCCCGGTCCACAGCGGCGTGCCGTATCGGGTGCTCCAGTTCCAGTCCTTCGGCGCGCTCAGCGCGTGATCCAGGGTGTAGAACCGGCCCGCCCGATCCACCGCCATGACCTCGTCGTCATCGGCGGAGACGCCCGCGACCTGCCCCGCGAGACAGCCCGGCAGCGGTAGCGAACGCCAGCCGCCCTGGGTAGCAGCCTCTTTCACGAATATCCCGCCGTCGCGAACCATGAAGGACCAGCGTCGATTGAAGGTCTCGGTGGCGGTACGGAAGTCCACGCGCTCCGGCAGCACGCCGTCGGAGAGCGGAAAGCTTTCCAGCCCAGCGGTACTCGGGTCCACACCGAATTCCGGGGTGCCCACGGTACCGATCAGCACACAGCCTCCGGGTTCGGCCGCGGCCACGGGATGCACTGCGACACAGGCGAATACGACTCCGGAGATGACGGTTAGCACACCGGCGCGCGCACCGCGCGCCGACGCCGCGAGTTTGTGAGAAGTCATCACAGCCAGCCCAGCGCACCGAAGACGATCAGGGCCACGGCGTCGATACCGAGGATCACGCCGACCGCGATTGCCTTGCGCCGCACCGTCGGTAGATCGTGCACGTAGAAGCAGGCCGTGAAGAACGGTACGTATCCGATCAACCAGATCAGGAAGGGGAAACTGGCCTGCCACCAGGACCATTCCCAGCTGAGCACGCCCGCCCTGTTCAGCAGGACCTCGACCCCGACTGCGGCCGCGGAATTGATCGCGATCAGGATCGGCCGGTTGGGCAGTCCGAAGATCCGGGTCTCCTTGGGCGGCAGCATCTTCGCCGCCGCGACGCCCATGATGGCGAACATGAAGCCGATCTCGATATTGAGCCCGATCAGCAACTGGTACGCGGTCGGCCCGGTCGTGCCCCATACGGGCGCACGACCGGTGCCGTGGAAGACCAGCGAATTCCAGATCTCGTTGAACAGGTCCATGCCCCACAGCGCGATTCCCGCGAAGAGCACATTCCAGTTCCGGCGTTCCACCTCGGTCGCGTAGATGTAGACGACCACCAGCAGTAGCGGGATCACGTACCACTTGAATTGACTGCTGTCCCGCACCAGTTCCACTGCCACCCGGGCATGTTCGGTCATCGGCGCACCTCTCTCCTCATGACCGCAAAAGTCGGGTAAGCATGTTACAAATCAACGCTGACTGTCAATATGTAATTGTGGCCCGGGTTACTTCGCGTAGGACGCCAGGAACAGGGCTTCCGCCAGCGCCATGTGCTCGATTTCGGTGGGGTCGACGCTTTCGTTCGGGGCGTGGATCAGGCATTTCGGCTCTTCGACACCCATGAGCATGATCTCCGCGTCCGGGTAGGTGTCGGCGAAGACATTGCAGAGCGGGATGGAGCCGCCTTGGCCGGACGTGGTGGCGGGGCGGCCGTAGGAAGCGGCGAAGGCGGCTTCCATGGCGGTGCGGGCGGGACCGTGGGTGCTGCCTACGAAGGGGGAACCGATGGCCTCGGTCTCAACGGTGACCTTCGCATGCCAGGGGACATTCGATTCCAGGTGCGCGGTAAGGGCTTTCAGCGCCTGCTGCGGATCGGTGCCGGGCGGGATGCGCAGGTTGAGCCGGGCGCGGACCTTGGCCTGAATGGCCGCCGCGGAGCCGACGACGGGCGGGACGTCCATACCCAGGACGGTGAGAGCCGGTCGGGCCCAGAGCATATCGGAGACGGTGCCGTCGCCGAGCACGTCGACGCCGTCCAGCACACCCGCATCGGAACGGAACGCCTCATCCGAATATGTTGCGCCATCCCACTTCTGATCATTGGTGAGCCCGGCGACCGTAGTGTTGCCCTTCGCATCACGCAGCGTGGACAGCAGGTGGATGAGCGCGCCGAGCGCATCGGGCGCGGCCCCGCCGAACATCCCCGAATGCATTGAGCTTTCCAGTGTTTCGACGGTGACGACCACATTCACATTGCCGCGCAGGGTTTGCGTGAAGGTGGGCACGCCGACCGCGAAATTGCCGCAGTCGCAGATGAGCAGGGTGTCCGCGCGCAGCAGATCGGCGTTCTTCGGCACGAAGGCTTCCAGGCCGCCGGTGCCCTGTTCCTCCGACCCCTCCGCGATCAGGGTCAGCCCGACGGGGAACTTGTCCCCCACCACTTCTCGCAGCGCGCGCAGCGCCGTGAGGTGCGTGACGATATTGCCCTTGCAGTCGGCGCTGCCGCGCCCGTACCAGCGGCCGTTCTTCTCGGTGAGCTCCCAGACCGGGGTCTCCCAGGCGTCATCGCCGAGCGGCGGCTGCACGTCGTAATGGCAGTACAGCAGGATGGTCGGCGCACCGGCCGGAGCCGGATAGCGCGCGATGACCGCCTTGCTGCCGTCCGGCGTCTCGTGCAGGCCGACATCGGTGAGCCCCTCGGCGGCGAAGGCATCGGCCACCCACTGCGCGGCTTTATGACACTCCTCGATGGGGAACTGCCGCTCGTCATAGACGGACCTGTACGAAACCAGCTCGGTCAGATCGGTTTTGGCGCGCGGCATCAAATCTTTGACGGCCGCCCGCAGGGCGTCTTCGGTCATGGCCTCTCCTGTCATCGGTTCCCGGGGTCCGGATGTACCGTGTCACCCTTGCGCAGCGTGCCGGTCTCCTCCAGGTATTTCGAAAGCTGGTCCGGACGATACGTTTCGATGGCCAGCGCGGTGGCGGTGTAGACATCGCGATCCCCGATCACCGGACGGCTCCCGGGTCCGGCGGCCCCATTGCTGATGGACGCCTGGTATCGCGCCTTGATCAGCGGTGATCCGGGATCCTGGCAGACCAGTCCGCCGTCCTCACCGAGCGAATCGGCGATCACCCGCGGATCGGGGGCGGCCAAACCCGCTGAGATGAGCCGGGTTTGCAACACCTGAGCGCGCCGCAGCGCGATATCGGTATCCCGGTCCTCCCGGAAGATGACCACCCCCGCGACGGCGATGGCCACCAGCACCAAGGCCACCGACCAGTAGACGATGCGCCGCGCGGCATCGGACGCACCGTGGTCGAAGGTCATGTCAGCGCCTCCTCGGGTGTGGCGAGTTTCCAGCCGGGTTTGCGCAGGCGCAGGAACAGGTACGGAATCAGCAGTCCGACAATGCCCATGCCGAGCCCGACGATCAGGAAATAGCTGAACGCGTTGCCGCTGCCGTACTGCGAGGGCGGTACGAATCCGATCAGGAACGCCGCCACCGAGGACGCGGTGCCCAGCCCGCACAGCGCGACGAGCGCGGGCGCGCGATACCCGCGCGGATGATCGGCTTTATTGCGGCGCAAGCGAATCGCGGCGATGAACATGAGCACGTACATGATCAGGTACACCTGCGTGGTGATCACCGAGAGAATCCAGTAGGCGCTGGAGACATCGGGAATGAACGCGTACAGCAGCGCCAGCAGCGTGGTCACGATGCCCTGCGCCACCAGCATGTTCTGTTGTACGCCATGCTTGTTCAGCCGCGTCAGGATCGGCGGCAGATACCCCTCCTGACGCCCGATGAGCAGCAGCCCCTTGGAGGGTCCGGCCAGCCAGGTGAGCATGCCGCCGAGCGCGGCCGCCACCAGCATGACGCCCAGCACCGGGGTCAGCCAGCCGATGTGGAAGTGGTGGAAGAACCCGTCGAACGCCTGCATGACACCGGCGGTCAGGCTCAGATTCTCGGCGGGCACCACCCAGCTGATCACCAGCGCGGGCACGATGAAGATGAGCAGCACCAGCCCCACCGCCATCGCCATTGCCCTGGGGTATTCGCGGCCCGGATCCTTCAGCGCGGATACGTGTACGGCGTTCATCTCCATACCCGCGTAGGACAGGAAGTTGTTGACGATGAGCACCAGGCTGGCCAGCCCGGTCCAGGCCGGGAAGAGGTGTTCGAAATCCATCGGCGCGGCCGAGGGATTGCCCTGCCCGAGGAAGACGAAGCCCAGCGCCACCAGCAGCACGCCGGGAATCAGCGTCCCGATGATCAATCCCATACTCGACAGTCCCGCAACGGTTTTGGTGCCCTGCGAGGAGACGTACACCGCGACCCAGTAGATGGTGATGATGACGATGGCCACGTAGGTGCCGTTGGCGGCCAGCGACGGATCGATGATGTACGCGAAAGTGCTTGCCACATAGGCGAGCAGGCTCGGGTAGTAGAAGATGGTCATGGCGAACTGGCACCACACCGCGAGGAATCCGGCGGGCTGCGAAATACCCTCGCCGACCCATTTGTAGACCCCGCCGGTCCAGCCCGAGGCCAGCTCGGCCGCCACGAACGCGGTCGGCAGCAGAAACAGCACGGCCGGAATGAGATACAGGAATACGCACGCCAGCCCGTAGACCGCCATGGTCGGCGAGGCCCGCAGGCTCGCCACCGAACTGGTGGTCATCAGCGCCAGGGTCACCCACGACATGTATTTGGCGACAGCGGGTTTGGTCACGACAGCGGGTTCGGTCATCAGAACACCGAGAATCCGGTGGCCTGGGCGAAGGCGTTCAACGCGATGCGCCCGGTGACCGAGTTGCCCTTGGAGTCCAGGCCCGGCCCCCAGGCCGCGACCGCGCAGGTGCCGGGCACCACCGCGAGCAGTCCACCGCCGACGCCGCTCTTGACCGGCAATCCCACCTCGTAGGCGAATTCGCCTGCGGCGTCATAGGTTCCGCAGGTGGTCATGAGCGCGGTGATATGCCGGGCGTCCTCGCGCGCGAGCAGCCGGGTGCCGTCGGCGCGCAGGCCGTGCCGGGCGATGAGCAGTCCGGCCTTGGCCAGTTCGGCGCAGGTGATGCTGAACGAGCACTGCCGGAAGTAGTGGTCGAGCGCGAGTTCCACCGGATTGCGCATATTGCCGAAGCTGGCCATCAGATAGGCCATGGCCCGATTGCGGTCGCCGGAGCGCAATTCGGATTCGGCGATGACGCTGTCCACCGAAAGCACCGGATTCCCGGTTTCGGCGCGCAGCAGGCTGCGCATGGCCTCCACGGCATCGCCGGTGTCTTGCAGCAATTGATCAGCTACCACTATCGCGCCGGGGTTGATATAGGGATTGCGCGGAATCCCCATTTCCACCTCGAGTTCGATGAGGTCATTGAACGGAGTGCCGGACGGCTCCCGCCGCACCCGCCGCCAGAGCGCGGTGTCCTTGCGCGCCAACACCAGCGCCAGCGCGAAAACCTTCGAAATACTCTCGATGGCAAAGGGAACATCGACGTCACCGGCGGTGTGCACCTCACCGTGCGTGGTCGCTACGGCGAAGCCGAACTGTTTGGGATCGACATTCGCAAGACCCGGAATGTAGTCGGCGACCGCGCCTTCTCCCACGTGTGGCGCTGTGGTGGACATCACCTGCTCTATGACATTCTGGTAGTCCATGCTGCCGAATAGTAACCGCTCAGCTATCTCTCATTGATTACGAAACGGCACCTACCGTGGAGGCGCAATGACCGGAGATCCGGCATCCGAGGACCTGTTCGCCATGCCAGGCCTGCACCGCGGCGCACCGAAGGCCGGATTCCCGGCCCGCGGCATGTTCCCGCAGGTGGCATACGAACTCGTGCACGACGAACTCATGCTCGACGGCGTTTCCCGCATGAACCTGGCCACCTTCTGCACCACCTGGGTCGATGACCAGGCGCGGCGGCTGATGAACGAATCGCTCGACAAGAACATCGTCGACAAGGACGAATACCCGCAGACCGCGGAACTCGAACAGCGCTGCGTGCGCATGATCGCCGACCTGTGGCACTCCCCCGAGGCCATGACCACGCTCGGCACCTCCACCACCGGTTCCAGCGAGGCCGCCATGCTGGGCGGACTGGCCGCGAAGTTCCGCTGGCGCAAGCGCGGTGGCACCGGCATCCCCAATTTCGTCTGCGGTCCGGTGCAGGTGTGCTGGGAGAAATTCGCCCGCTACTTCGATGTGGAGATCCGGCAGATTCCGCTGCGCGGGGACCGGCTCACCATGCATCCGGACGATATCGCCGCCTACTGCGATGAGAACACCATCATGGTGGTGCCCACCTTCGGGCAGACCTTCACCGGGCTGTTCGAGGATGTCGCCGGGATCAGCAGAGCGCTCGACGACCTCGAGGAGAAGACCGGACTCGACATCCCCATTCACGTCGATGCCGCCAGCGGTGGGTTCCTGGCGCCGTTCTGCGCGCCGGAAGTGGTGTGGGACTTCCGGTTACCGCGCGTGAAGTCCATCAACGCCTCCGGTCACAAGACCGGGCTCGCCCCGCTGGGCGCGGGCTGGGCGATCTGGCGCACGCCGTCGGATCTGCCCAAGGAACTCATCTTCAATGTCGATTACCTCGGCGGCAGCATGGCCACCTTCAATCTCAATTTCTCCCGGCCGGGTGGCCAGATCATCACCCAGTACTACGAGTTCATTCGCCTGGGGCACACCGGATATGCCAAGGTGCAGACCGAGATCTACCGCGCCGCACAGCATCTCGCGGCCGGACTGGTCGACACCGGACTGTTCGAGATGATCCACGACGGCGATCCGCAGCGCGGTATCACCGCCGTCTCGTGGAAATTGACGGGCGAGCGCAACTTCAACCTCTACGACCTGTCCGACCGGCTGCGCAGCCGCGGCTGGCTGATCGCCGCCTATCCGCTGCCCGCCAACCGCGATGACGAGACCATCATGCGCGCGGTGCTGCGGCACGGCTTCACCCTCGATATGGGCGATCTGCTCATCGCCGATCTGAAGCGCTGCCTCAAGCAGTTGAACGCGCACCCGCTGACCACCTCGCTGACCCGCGAGGAAGCGGGCGGATTCACCCACAATGCCACCGCCGCGGTGTCTTCCAAGGATGCCGCGACGCATCCCACCGAGTCCAAATCCACCGAGGGCAAGTCCGCCGGTAAGGGCAAGGGCAAGAAGTGAGCGGCGGTGCGCATCGGGCGACCCCGGTCAAATACCTGACCGTCTCCGCGCTCGGATTCACCACCGCCGCATCGATTGTCACCAGTCTGCGCGGCCTGCCCATGATGGCCAAGGAAGAGATGACGATGTTCTTCTACATCGGCTTCTCCACCGTGCTGTTCCTGATTCCGGCCGGACTGGTCGCCGCCGAACTCGGCAGCATGTACGCGAACAAGACCGGTGGCCTGTACGCCTGGATCAGCGGCGCGTTCGGCAAGAAGGTCGGCTTCTGGATCATCTTCCTGTCCTGGATTCAGGTGATCGTGTTCTATCCGACCGGCATGAGCTTCGCCGCCGCGGGCGTGGCCTTCGCCTTCGATCGGCCCGATATCGCCCAAAACCATGTCTACGTCGGCATTTTCGCGATCTGCGCGTTCTGGCTGTGCACCGCGGTCGCGTTCGTCAGCAATCAGTTCGCGCTGAAGGTGACCCGCGCCGGATTCCTTGCGGGCACCGCGCTGCCGGGCATCATCCTGGTGGCGGTGTTCATCTGGTGGATCGCCAGCGGGCACGATATCGGCTGGCAGCACACCACCGATGACGCGGTGACCGTTGCGCACGACGGGCATGACTCGCCCCGGTTCTTCCCGTATATCGCTGGGCTGTCCGGACTTTCGTTCCTGGCCGGCATTCTGCTGAACTTCGCCGGGGTGGAATCGCAGGGCGTGCACTCCACCGAGCTGAAGAATCCGTCCAAGGGGTATCCGGCCGCCATCATGATCGCGGCGGCGGTGGCGTTCGGCATCTTCACCCTGGGCGCGCTCGCGGTGGCGGGCATCGTGGCCTACGACAAGATCGACCTGAATACCGGTGTCTTCGACGCCTTCACCATCGCGTTCACCGAGATGATCCACTCCAGCTGGCCGGTGCGCATCCTTTCCGCGCTGATCGCCTACGGTGCGCTCGCGGGCGTGCTCGCCTGGATCATGGGACCGAGTCGCGGTGTGCTCGCCACCGCGCACGACGGCATGCTGCCGCCGGTGCTGCAAAAGGTGAACAACCGTGGCGTACAGGTCAATATCCTGATCATCCAGGGCGTGATCGTGACCGCGCTGTCCTCGATCTACCTGTTCATGGACGATGTCAGCTCGGCGTTCTTCCTGATCTCGGCGATGGCGGTGAGCCTGTACCTGATCATCTACATGTTCATGTACGCCGCCGCCATCCGGCTGCGCTACACCCAGCCGGATCTGCCGCGCGCCTTCAAGATTCCCGGCGGCACGTTCGGCATGTGGCTCTTCGCCGGAATCGGTTTCCTGGCGGTGGCTTTCGCGTTCGTGCTGGCGTTCGTACCGCCGTCACAGCTGCCCATCGGCAACAAGGCCAGCTATATCGGATTGGTCGCTGCGGGCGCGGTCATCTTCAGCGCCATCCCGCTGATCATCGAACGCATGAAGAAACCCTCCTGGGTTCCCTCCGACGAGGTGAAGGCGAAGGCGCTGGGCCCCAGCGCCGATCGCTCCCACCTCACCAACGCTTAACCCCGGCAAGGGGTTCGGGGACTCGGTCCCCGAACCTCTTGCCCGATCAGGCGTCGGCCAAGCCGACGGTGTCGAGGAGCCAGGCGTATTCGAAGGCGACTTCCTTCCACTTCTCATAGCGCCCGCTGACACCGCCGTGGCCCGAGGTCATATCGGTCTTGAGCAGCAACTGCGAATGCCCGGTCTTGATCGCGCGCAATTTCGCGACCCACTTGGCCGGTTCGACGTAGAACACCCGGGTGTCATTGAGACCGGTGGTGGCCAGAATGGCCGGGTAATCCTTGGCTTCGACGTTCTCGTACGGCGCGTAGGTCTTCATGTAGTCGTAGACCTGCTTGTCCGCCAAGGGATTACCCCACTCGTCCCATTCGGTGACGGTGAGCGGCAGCGACGGATCCAGCACCGTGGTGAGCGGATCCACGAACGGCACATTGGTCAGGATGCCGGTGAACAGCTCCGGCGCCATATTCGCCACCGCGCCCATGAGCAGACCGCCCGCACTGCCGCCGTCGGCCGCCAGCCGATCCGGCGCGGTCACCCCGGTATCCACCAAATGCTGTGCGACGGAGATGAAATCGGTGAAGGTGTTCTTCTTGGTGAGCGTCTTGCCCTCTTCGTACCAGAGCCGCCCCAGCTCACCGCCGCCGCGCACATGCGCCACCGCGAACACCATGCCGCGATCCAGCAGCGACAGCCGCGCCACCGAGAAACCCGGATCGATGGCGGCCTCGTAGGAGCCATATCCGTAGAGCAGCAACGGCTTCGGGCCCGCGGGCGCGTCCTTGCGCTGCACCAGCGAGATCGGCACCCGGGTGCCGTCCGCGGCGATCGCCCACTCCCGCTGCTGCACATAGTCATCGGCGGTGTAGTCGCCGAGCACCACCTGCTCCTTGCGCAGGATCATCTCGCCGGTCTCGTGCGTGTAGTCGAACACCTGCACCGGGGTGATGAACGAGCTGACCCCGATGCGCAGCATGGGCTGTTCCCATTCGGGATTGCCGCCCAGTCCGGCGGAGAACAGCGCCAGATCGAAATCGATGTCCTTGAGCTCGCCGAAACCGTCGGCGGTCAACGGCCACACCGCGATTCGCGGCAGCGCCTCGCGGCGGTAGCTCAGCACCAGCTTGTCGGAGAAGGCGTCGATGCCCTCCAGCCGCACATCATCGCGATGCGGGATGAGCAGCGTCATATCGGCGGGATCGTCCAGCGGGGCGACCGCGAGCACGAAGTTCACCGCCTTCACCCCGTCCACCACATCGTTGTGCAGGATGAGCAGCTTGTCCTGACCACCGATGACGGCGTGCTCGGTGCCGTATTCGATGCCCTCGCGGCGCGGCAGCACCACCCGGAATTCGCCTTCCGGATTGTCCGACTCCAGGATCCATTCCTCACTGGTGATCTTGGAGCCGGAACCGATGACCAGATAGCGCTTGGAATGACTCGCGCCGACGCCGACCGAGAACGCCTCATCGGGCTCGTGGAACACCCGCACATCGGCCTCGCGGTCGGTGCCGAGCCGATGCCGCCACACGCTGTCGGCGCGCCAGGCGTCATCCACGGTCTGATAGAAGATGTGCGTGCCGTCCAGCGACCAGGTCGCCCCGGCCGCGATGCCCTCGATCCGCTCGGGCAGCAGCTCCCCGGTGCGCAGATTCTTGATGCGCAGCTCATAGCGCTCATCGCCCTCGGTATCGACCGAATAGGCGAGCAGATCACCGGCATCGCTCAGCGATGACGCCCCGAGCGAGAAGAATTCGCGCCCCTGCGCCAGCTCATTGACATCGAGCAGCACCTCCTCGCCCGGAATCTCGACCCCGGCCGCCAGCTTGGGCGGATTCCAGTCGTCCTGGTCCAGGATCGGGCAGCGGCAGGACACCCCGTACTGCTTGCCCTCGAAGGTGCGCGAGTAATACCAGTAGCCGCCCATGCGGGTGGGCAGCGACAGATCGGTCTCCTGCGTGCGCGCCTTGATCTCGTCGAAGAGCTTCTCGCGCAGCGGCCGCAGCTTCTCGGTCTGTGCGTCGGTGTAGGCGTTCTCCGCCTCCAGGTACGCGATGACCTCGGGATCCTTCTTATCCCGCAGCCACTCGTACTCGTCGACGAAGACATCGCCGTGATGCACGCGTTCGCTCGGCACCCGCTTGGCGATCGGCGCGGTCACCGGGCCGGAATTCGTTATCGCGCTACCACTGCTGTCCAGAGCCATGGGGACAACGTTAGTGGTGCGAACCCGGACCCGGCCGCCGACCGGTAGCTAATCGTGCTCGCGCCGCGCCGACGAGCACGCGCACGGCGATCGGCGAGGCGAAAAGTCCGAGGCGGGAACCCTCGCGCGTGCGTACGCTGCCCCCATGCTGTTGCGTAATGCGGCGCGCCTGCTCGCGGTGGTCGCCACCGTGGCGGGTGCGGGGGGAATGGGTTTGGCCGCACCGGCTTCCGCGTGCGCGTGCGGCGGCATCGCGACACCGGGCGGGGTCACCGCCCGGGTGAACGGGGAGACCGCGCTGCTCGGCTGGGACGGGCAGCGCGAGACGATCATCATGCGGCTCGGCTTGCAGAGCGGCGGCGACAAGGCCGCGCTCATCGTGCCCACACCCGCACCCGCGACCGTCAGCGCGGGCGATGCCGGAACCTTCAGCGAACTGGCCCGGCTGACCGCTCCCGAATACGTCACCGACCGGGACTGGTTCAAGGCCGACAGCGGCCGGGACGGCGCGGTTTCGGCGTCCGCGCCCACCGGCGGCGCACCGACGGTGCTGGACCGGGTGCAGCTCGGCCCGGTCGAGGCCACCACGCTCACCGGCGGCGATATCACCGGGATTCAGCAGTGGCTGGGCGACAACGGGTATGAGATGAAACCCGAGGTGATCGCCACCATGCGGCCGTATCTGGACGAACACTGGTCATTCGTGGCCATGCGGCTCACCAGTTCGGTTCCACTGGCGGGCAATCTCGATCCGGTGCGCTTGAACTTCGCGGCCGCGCACCCGGTCTATCCCATGCGGATGTCGAGTGCGGCCACCACGCATCAGCTGGTGCATCTGTACGTGCTCGGCCCGCATCGCGTGCAGCGCACCGACCCCGATGCCGAATCCCAGGCGGTCGCCGTGGACTTCGCGGGCCGGATCAGCGATCCGCGGGACGCGGACCTGCGGCAACTGAGCGCCGCCGGACACGACTACCTCACCGAGTTGTCCGTGAACATCACCGATCCCGCGCGGATCGCCCACGATTTCACCTTCGCGGACGCCCCCGCGGACAGGGATTACCGGCAGGTCATCCACCGCTCCGAAGCGGTCGACTTCCTGGGCGTACCTGCCGGTTTCGCCCTCATCGCGGCCGCGGCGACCGCGTTCGTACTGTTCGCTCTCCTGCTCCGGCGCGTACTGCGCCGCTGAGCTAGCGCCGGCGCGTGCGCGCCGTGACCACATGGCGAGTGTGGTCGTACAAATAGAAGACCGCCGCCTTGCGCCGGGCGCACTGATCGGTCGGGCAACTTCTATGCACACTCAGGATGCTCTGTGCCAGTTCGGCATTGAATCTCTCCGGCACCACATCACAGCTGTCGGAGAGGGGAGCTGCTCGCTGTGCTGACCATGGCGTGCGCACCACATACCTCCTTCTGCAGACACAGAATGGAATATCCGATCCGACCGCTCCGCAAACACTGGCATTATGAGTGCGATCTACATCACCGACCAGTACCCGCAACGTCACCGCATCCGGGAGTCCGAAGTGGAAGCCGAGTCCATCTCATCGCCCGACACGGCCAAGAACCGTGAGATCGAAGCCGACGCCGTCTGGCGGCGCGGCGACGACAGTGCCGACGGCGTCGAAATAGCCTTCCTGGCCAGCGGAAATATCGGCCTGCGGGATTCCCGCAATCCGGACGGGCCGGTACTGATCTTCACCCCCGGCGAATGGCGCGCCTTCGTCGCCGGGGCCAAGGACGGCGAATTCAACCGTCCGGGAAAGTGATTCAGGCGCCGATCGCCGGGCCGATGGTGGGCCAGGATTCGTGCAGCGTGTCCTGCCAGTACGACCACGAATGCGTGCCCACCGGGCTGTAATCCACCTGCGCGGGGATATTCATATCCTTCAGATGCGCCGCGAACGAGTTCACGCAGGCGTTCACGCCGAGTTCGATCGGCCCGCCGAAGAAGATGTTCTCCGGCAGCTGCGGTTTGATCTCCAGCTCGTGCGGGCCGGGCAGGCCGGTGCCGGTGGACAGGTAGATGGTCTTACCGCGCAACCGCTCGGTGAGCAGCGCCGGATTGTGCGACGCCCACGCGCCGTCGCCCGGACCGCCCCACATATTGAACGGATTCCCACCCCGATTCGCGATGGAGAACAGGATCGCGCCCTGCGCGATGGTGAGATCCGGGCAGGCGCTGTACCCGGCGACCGCGCGGTACAGCTCCGGATGCCGCACGGCGAGCACGAAAGCCGCGACGCCGCCCATCGAGAGCCCGCCGATGGCGTTCACCCCGTTACCGGCGAAATAATCGTCGATGATCGGCGGAAGTTCTTGTGTCAGAAAGGTTTCCCAGCGATACCGGCCGAAACGCGGATCGTCGGCGGCCCAATCGGTGTAGTAACTGGCCTGCCCGCCCATGGGCAGCACCACATTGACGTTCTTGCCCCGGAAGAAGGGTTCGGCGTCGGTGGCATTGGTCCAGGTGCTCTGGCTCGCGCCGGGGTCCAGACCGTCCAGCAGGTAATAGCTGGAACGTGCGCCGCCACCGGCCGGATGCAATACCTGCACCTGAATCGTGCGGCCCATGGCGGGGGAATCGATGAATAACGCGGAGCGGGTGGCGTTCAGATCGTCGACGCGGATCACCTGCGCCGCGCGGGCGGTTGCCGGTGGCGCCAGCACCGGACTCAGCAAACCCACGGCGAATGCGAAAACCGCTGCGGCAACGACACTTCTACGCATGGCCCCACCTCCATCAGCCCACCACAATCGCGTTCCAACGTAACTCGAGTGCCGGTGGGCGCGAGGAATATTCGGTCTATGGCGTGTCCTTGGCAAACCAATCGGTTCGGATATGGTAATGCGCTTCAGCTATGAAATACCAGGGTTTCGCTGCAATGCGCCCCGAATCGATCCCGCCAGGTAATCCAGGTCGGCGCGCTGCGGAGAAGTCGCTCGCGCGCGCAGGCCGAAACCATCGCCCGGTGTACGCGGAATCACATGCAGATGCACGTGAAAGACCTCCTGGCCCGCCGTCACGCCGTCCGCGAGGAAGAAATTCACGCCGTCGCAGTTCACCTCGGACTCGCGCAGCGCGGCCGCCAGCCGCTGACCCACCTGAAAGAGCTTGCCGCCCAGCGCCGGATCCAGCTCCGCCAGACTGCGCGCCGGCACCCGCGGAATCACCAGCAGATGACCGGGCGTCACGGGCCGAATGTCCATGAAGGCAACAACTTCCGGATCCTCGTACACCATGCTGGAGGGCGCGGTGCCCGCGATGATTTCGGAGAAGATCGTGTACGGATTCATGCCCGGCAGCCTGCCACGCGAACCCGCCGCGAAAACAGCTCGGCCCCGGCGCGCACCGCACGCCGGGGCCGAAAAGCTTGTGCTGCTACAGAATCGGGGCCGGGGTGTAGCGCGCCGCCTCCGGATTGGCCGACACCAGCTTCTGCACCTGCGCGATGACCTCCGCGGTCTGCGCCTCGGCCGCGCCGATGAAGGCCGAACGATCCGCCAGCGCGGCATCCAGGGCCGCGCGGTCCAGCGGCATCCGGTCATCGGCGGCCAGGCGGTCCAGCAGATCGGGCTCCTGGCCCTTTTCCCGCATCGCCAGCGCCACGGCCACCGCGTGCTCCTTGATGACCTCGTGCGCGGTCTCACGGCCCACACCGGCCCGTACGGCGGCGATCAGCAGGCGGGTGGTGGCCAGGAACGGCAGGTAGCGATTCAGCTCCCGATCGATGACCGCCGGGTACGCGCCGAATTCGGCCAGGATGGTCAGGAAGGTCTCCATCATGCCGTCGACCGCGAAGAAGGCATCCGGCAGCGCGACGCGGCGCACCACCGAGCAGAACACATCGCCCTCGTTCCACTGCGCGCCCGCCAGCTCGGCGGCCATGGAACCGTAGCCGCGCAGGATCACCTGCAGGCCGTTCACGCGCTCGGCGGAGCGGGTGTTCATCTTGTGCGGCATGGCCGACGAGCCGACCTGGCCCTTCTGGAAACCCTCGGTCACCAGTTCGTGCCCGGCCATCAGGCGGATGGTGTGCGCGAAAGACGAAGGGCCCGCACCGATCTGGACCAGCGTGGAGAGCACATCGTGATCCAGCGAGCGCGGGTACACCTGGCCGACACTGGTGAAGACGTTCTTGAAACCGAGGTGATGCGCCACCTTCTGCTCCAGCTGCGCGAGCTTGCCCGCATCGCCGTCGAGCAGATCCAGCATGTCCTGCGCGGTGCCCATCGGGCCCTTGATACCGCGCAGCGGGTAGCGATCGATCAACTCGCGCAGGCGGGTCAGCGCGATCAGCAGCTCATCGGCGGCCGAGGCGAAACGCTTGCCGAGGGTGGTGGCCTGCGCGGCGACATTGTGCGAACGACCGGCCATGACCAGCGACTGGTACTCGGCGGCGCGCTCGGCCAGCCGGGCCGCGATGGCGACGCCGTGCCCGTACACGTGCTCGAGCGAGAGCCGGATCTGCAACTGCTCGACATTCTCGGTGAGATCGCGCGAGGTCATGCCCTTGTGCACGTGCTCATGTCCGGCGAGCGCGTTGAATTCCTCGATGCGCGCCTTCACATCGTGCCGGGTGACCCGCTCGCGCTCGGCGATCGAGGCCAGATCGACCTGATCCACCACGCGCTCGTAATCCTCGACCACCCCGGCGGGCACCTCGATGCCCAGCTCGGTCTGCGCCCGCAGCACCTCCAGCCACAGCCGCCGCTCCAGCACGATCTTGTTCTCGGGCGACCAGAGGCGCACGAGATCAGGGCTGGCATAGCGGGTGGCGAGGACGTTCGGCACAAAGGTCACGTGAAGCGATTTTACGGGCTGGTCACGAACCCATTCGCCGCAGTATGGCCCAGGGCCGGATTACGTAGGCGGAGCGACGATATCGATCACTTCCAGCAGTGCGCCGCGGGCCAGGCGGCGGGGTTGCGGATCGGCTTCGCCGAGGGCGGTCACCACCGCGCCGTCGACGACCGCGACCAATCGGCGGGCCTGCTCGGGGCGGACTATGCGATCCGAGCGGCGTAGGACGTCGGCGAGCAGTTCATCGAGCTGAGCGCGTAGTCGGAGCTGGACCTCGCGTAGTTCGGGGTGGCGGGCCGAGGCCACCGAACGCTCGTAGCGGGCGATGAGCTGACCGCGCGCGTCCGCGTCGGCGTGCTCGGAGCCGATGAGCAGATCCAGCACCAGATCCACGGTGGCGTCCGCACCGCGGCGGCGATGGGTCACCTCGCCGACCCGGCGGCGCATGGCGTCCAATTCGGCATTGCCGGAGAACTCGACCGCGCGCGCGATCAGATCCTCCAGCGATTCGAAGTAGTACGTGGTGGACGCGAGCGGCAGTTCCGCGCGGGTAGCCACCGAGCGATGCCGGACCGCTTCGAAACCGCCTTCGAGCAATAGCTCGGCGGCGGCACAAACCAGCGCTTGGCGACGCCGTTCGCCTTTCGGAGTCGTCGCAGTGGTCACGGATGCAATCGTGCCAGTCCTCATAGGTTCATCTGTGCCGAATCTGTGCGATCTGTGGTGATTCCCTAGGAACGACGCTCCCGGAGGTCCGTTCAGGCCAGATAGCGTCCCAACCGGTCGAGTGCTTCTTCGATATCGGCGCCCGCGCCGGCGAACGAGAACCGCACGGTATGAACACCGTTCACGGTGTCGAAGTCGATGCCGGGGGCAAGCGCGACACCCGTCCGGTCCAGTACTTCGGTGCACCAGCGCATCGAATCATCGGTCAGATGCGCGATATTCGCGTAGGCGTAGAACGCGCCATCGGCCGGAGCCAACTCGGTGATGCCGAGCTTCGGCAGACCGGACAGCAGCAGCTGCCGATTCGCGGCATAGCGGGCCACATGACCGTCGAGTTCGGCCTTGGCCTCCGCGCCGAACGCGTGCACGGCCGCGTACTGCGAAATAGCGGGCGGGCAGACGGTCATATTCGAGGCGAGGCGTTGCAGCGCGGGGCGCATGCCCTCGGGGACCAGCATCCAGCCGAGCCGCCAGCCGGTCATGGAGAAGTACTTGGACACCGAGCCGATGACGATGGATTCTCGCGAGGTCTCCCAGGCGGAGGAAGTCGGTTCCGTGCTTGTGGACAACTCTGTGTCGTAGACGATGCCGTGATAGATCTCGTCCGAGATGAGCAGGGTGCCGTGGTCATCGCACCAGCGCGCCAGCGCGGCCAATTCGGCGGGCGCGATCATGGTTCCGGTCGGATTGGCCGGGCTCGCCACGATCAGCCCTGCGGGCGGTTCGGGCAGCGCCTCCAGCATGGCGACGGTCGGCTGGAATCGGGTCTCCGGACCGCAATCCAGTTCGATCACCTCGCAACCCAGTGCCGTGAGGGTGTTCCGGTACGCCGGATATCCGGGCCGAGCCACCACAACCGTGTCCCCGGCATCGAAGGCCGCCAGGAAAATCAGTGTGAAAGCACCGGACGACCCGGTCGTCACCACCACATCATCGGCGCTCACGGTGACCCCGTAGGTGTCCCGGTGATGCGCCGCGATGGCCTCCCGCAACGGCAGAATCCCGAATGTCTCGGTATAACCCAGCAATTCGGAATTCAGGGCCTGTTCGGTCGCACGCAAAACCGCGCGCGGAGCGGGCGTTGACGGCTGTCCGGCCGCCAGCACCAGCACATCCCCGTGAGTTCTGGCTCGTTCAGCTGCTGCCTTCCAGACATCCATCACGTAGAAAGGTGGAATGGTCGACCGGCGAGATTCGATACGCACTCGACAGACGGTAGAGCACCCGCTCCCCCGCCTGTCCCGCAATGGCCGCCGGAATGCCTGAGGAGGCACACATGCAGGGGGGACCGACCACCGCCGAGGAGGACTCGGCGGCACACCACCCCGCCGGTTCACCCCCGGCAACCGACAAAACGGACAGCGCCGAGGTGGGCTCCCACGCACCTGAGGCAGAGAGCTCAGGCGAGCGAAACGGCCATGCGGACGCGGATCGGCCTGCGGCGAGCCAGGACCCGCACGGCGCACGTGATGAGCCGACCGGGGAGACGGGTGCCGAATCCGATGCCGCACTGAACCTGGCGGAAGGCGCCGACGACGCGGAAGCGACCGGACACGAGTCGGGTGAACGCGGGTTCCGGGCCGGGGTGGACAGTTTCATGCCGGGGGTGCGGATGCGGCTCGATACGCCCGGGCGCGGTACGGCATTCGTGCGGGCGGGCGTGGCTCGCGGGGTGCGGGCCGGAGCGCAGGGGCTGGGCCGGGCGCGCGAGCAGGTGCCGGTGGTTCGGGAGCGGGCGCTCGAATTCTGGGGGCGGCGGCCGCGATCGCGGGCCGAGTTCGATGAGCTGGTGGAGCGGGGTCGGGGCGAAGTGCGGCGGCAGGCGCCGGTGGCTCGAGCCTGGGCGATCAAGCATCGGGTGTTGATCGGCGGGGTGGTCGCGGTGCTGGTGTTCGCCGCGGCGGACAGCGGGATCGGGCTGGTCTCGTATGACACGGCGGTGGAACCCGGTGTGGCGCTGCGGGTTCCGGTGGCGAATCCGCTGCAGGTGCACACCTCCGGGCAGACCGCCAAACGGTATCTGGACGCCATCAACAACGGTGAGCGGTTGCGCGAATCGGCGGTGGTGGCCGCCGCCGCGCGAGCGACCCTGGATCGCGCCAAGGCCGAGGCCGCGGCGGCGGTCGCCGGGGAACAACAGCCGTGGATAACCGGGCCCGCACCGCAGGGCACGCTGCCGCCCGGATTCGTGATGCCGAGCATCGGCGGGTTCGTACTGCCCGCGGTGGGCGCGTTCACCTCCGGATTCGGGGCGCGCTGGGGCACCTTCCACGCGGGCATCGATATCGCCGCACCGCTGGGCTCACCGATCTACGCGGTGGCGGCGGGCACGGTCATCGACGCCGGTCCCGCACAGGGATTCGGGCTGTGGGTGCGCATCCGGCACGATGACGGCAGCATCTCGGTGTACGGCCACATGTACGACTTCTTCGTCTCGGTCGGCGAACGCGTCCCGGCGGGCATGCAGATCGCCCGCATCGGCAACCGCGGCGATTCCACCGGCCCGCACCTGCATTTCGAGATCATCATCAACGGCCAGCACGTCGACCCCCAGGCCTGGCTCGCCCAGCGCGGCATCTCCCTGAACTGACCCAGGGCGGAAAATACGATCGCGCCCTTGCGAAACCGCAAGGGCGCGAGGAATTCTCATTGGCCGATCAGGGAGCGGTAAGAAAGCCCTTCCGCCCCGAACCCCGGGGCGGAAACGAAATCGCGTTGGTCAGACCACGGGGGTGGGGACGGTGATGCGGCCTTCGACCGCGGCGAGGGCGATATCGGTGCGGAAGTGGCCGCCGGGCAGCTTGATTCCGGCGAGGCGGTCGTAGGCGTTCTTGCGGGCCTCGGACAGGTCCGCTCCCTGGCCGACGATGGAGAGCACGCGGCCACCGGCGGAGACGATCGAACCGTCTTCGCGCAGTGCGGTTCCCGCGTGCATGACCTCGGAAGTGGTTCCGGTGCCGGAGGATTCGGCGCCGGTGATGACATCGCCGGAACGCGGGCGGCCCGGGTAGTTCTCGGCGGCGAGCACCACGGTGACGGCCGCGCCGTCCTTCCAGCGCGGGGCCTCGACGTCGCCGAGGGTGCCGGTGGCGGTGGCGAACAGCAGTTCGCCGAGCGGGCTGTCCAGCATGGTCAGCACGGCCTGGGTCTCGGGATCGCCGAAGCGGCAATTGAATTCGATGACGGCGGGTCCGGCCGATCCGACCGCGAGCCCGGCGTACAGCAGTCCGCTGAACGGCACCCCGCGCCGGACCATTTCGGCCGCAACGGGTTTCACCACATCGTCGACGATGGCCTGCAAGGTCTCATCGCTGAGCCACGGCAGCGGTGTGTACGCGCCCATGCCACCGGTGTTCGGCCCGGTATCCCCGTCGCCGACGCGCTTGTGATCCTGCGCGGGCAGCAGCGGCACCACGTTCTCGCCGTCGACCAGGCAGAACAGCGATACTTCCGGCCCGTCCAGGAAGGA
This sequence comes from Nocardia sp. NPDC058058, assembly GCF_042885355.1. Taxonomy (NCBI): domain Bacteria; kingdom Bacillati; phylum Actinomycetota; class Actinomycetes; order Mycobacteriales; family Nocardiaceae; genus Nocardia; species Nocardia sp. NPDC058058. The sequence goes on from NZ_JBHVSA010000002.1 coordinate 791,359, forward strand.
TTCCAGCAGTACCGGATGCCCGTTCTCCAGCAGTTCGGCCCCGTGCTCGCGCGCGACGGACCGATCGGCGGTCACCACCACGCCCTTGCCCGCGGCCAGCCCGTCATCCTTGACGACCCAGGTCGGCCCGAAGCGATCCAGCGCCGCGTCCAGCTCACCCGGATGATCGACGATCTCGCTGTGCGCGGTGCGCACGCCCGCCGCGTTCATCACGTCCTTGGCGAAGGCCTTGGACCCTTCGATCCGCGCGGCGGCCGCGGACGGCCCGAAGGCCGGAATCCCGGCGGCCCGCACCGCGTCGGCGACGCCGAGCACCAGCGGCACCTCGGGCCCGATCACCACCAGATCCGCCGTCAGTTCCCGCGCGAGCGCGGCCACTTCCTCCCCCGAACTGGGGTCGACGGGCCGCACATCCACATGCTGGGCAATGCCCGCGTTCCCGGGCGCGACCGCCACCGCGGTCACCGCCGGGTCCCGGCGCAGGGCCAGGGCGAGGGCATGTTCACGGGCTCCGGAACCGATGACGAGTACGCGCACGGCAGACAGCTTAAAGCGTGCCCGCCGACCGCCACCGCCCGGTTCACGCACGATGCGCCCGAAGTTCGCCCGCAGTACGCAATAGTTCGGCCACCACCTCGAACACGGGTCGGCCGCCGTGGCGGTCGCAATCCGCGTGAGCCCGGGTGCCGGGCAGCCGGAGCGCGCGGGCGCTGGTCACCGGGCGCGCGTAATCTGCCGGGCATGGCTTCTGTTTTCTCATTGATCATCGAAGGTCAGCTGCCGGGCCGATTCGTCTGGGAGGACGATGAATTCGTCGCCTTCCTCACGATCGCGCCGGTGACGCAGGGGCACACGCTGGTGGTGCCGCGCAAGGAGATCGACCAGTGGCAGGACCTGGATCCGGAGACCATGTCGCGGATGACGGGCGTCGCGCAGAAGATCGGCCGGGCGGTGCGGGCGGCGTGGGATGCCCCGCGCGCGGGTCTGCTGATCGCCGGGCTGGAGGTGCCGCATCTGCACCTGCACGTGTTCCCGGCGTTCGAGCTGGGTGATTTCGATATCACCGCCGCGGATCCGGAGCCGAGCAAGGAATCGCTGGACGAGGCGCAGGCCAAGATCAAGCAGGCGCTGCGCGATCTGGGCTACAGCGCCAATGTCCCGGACTGACCGGTTCGCGGCAGTCGCACGCTGAAGGTCGTCCCTTCACCCTGCGCACTGGTCACCGACACCTCGCCACCGTGCGCGGTGACCAGTGCCTGCACGATCGAGAGCCCCAATCCGGTGCCGCCGCTGACCCGACTGCGTGAGCTGTCGGTGCGATAGAAGCGTTCGAACACCCGCTCGGCCTGTTCCGGCGCGAGCCCCGGCCCGGTATCTGCCACCTCCAGCAGCACATCGTCCTCGCCCGGCGTGAGCCGTACGGTCACCGCCGCCTCGGGCGGGGTGTGCACGAGCGCGTTGTTCACCAGGTTGCCCAGGATCTGCCGCAACCGGGTCTCATCCCCCTCGATCTCCAATGTGCCTGAGCCGGAACGGATTTCCAGATCGACGGACCGCACCGGCCCGTCCCCCTGCTGCACCGCCGCCAGCGCGCGGGCATTGTGCACCGCATCGCTGGCGAGCGTCAGCAGATCCACCGGCCGTCGTTCCACCGGCCGCTGCGCGTCCAGCCGGGCCAGCATGAGCAGGTCCTCGACCAGCAGTCCCATCCGCTTGGATTCGCGTTCGATGCGATCCATCAGCATTTCGGGTTCGGTGATCGCGCCCTGCCGGTACAGCTCGGAGAAGCCCTTGATGGTGGTCAGCGGCGTGCGCAATTCATGGCTGGCATCGGCGACGAACTGCCGCATCTTGGCCTCGGAGCGCAATGCGGCTTCCTCGGACGCCTCGGTGGCGGCGAACGCCTGCTGAATCTGGGTGAGCATGGTGTTCAGCGACTGCGACAGCCGATCCACCTCGGTATCGTTGCCGCGCACCGGAACTCGCTGATGCAGATCCCCGCCCGCGATGGCGGCGGCGGTCCGTTCGACCTCCTCGAGCGGTCGCAGACTGCGCCGCACCACCAGGCGCGCGCAGAACGCCAGCGCCGCCAGCACGAGCGCGCCGATCACGGCCTGCAACAGGATCAGCCGGTCCAGAATGGTGCGGGTCTGATCCATCCGCAGTCCGACCGTGCTGGTGCCGTTCTGGTTGACGATGCGCAGCACCCGCCATTTCTCCGACGAGTCGCCGACCGATCCCACGGTGACCGCATGCCTGCCCAGGCCGTCGGGGATCGCGGGCTGCCCGGTGCCGACATCGAGGTGCAGGGTGAGCTTGCCGGTCGAATCCTGTACGCGCACATAGAGCAGATCGGCCGGGCGTTCGCGGCCCGCGGGCGGCGCGGGCAGTGTCTCGGGCCGATTCGCACCGGGCGCGGCCCAACTGTGCGCGGCCTCGCTCAGCTGCCGGTCGATGCGATCGATGAGCACATTGCGCATGAGCGTGGTCACCGCGATCCCGGAGACCAGCAGGCCGATTCCGGCGAGCGACACCAGCGCCAGGGCGAGGGTGGTCCGCAGCGGTATCGCGGCGAGCCGATCCGACAACCGGGCGCGTGGGCTCACTTCGCGGCCGACCGGCGATGCGGCTCCCGCATGACGTAGCCGACCCCGCGCAGGGTGTGGATGAGCCGATCCGGCCCGGTGTCGACCTTCTTGCGCAGGTACGACACATAGGTCTCCACCACGCCCACCTCACCGCCGAAGTCGTAGCGCCACACGTGATCCAGGATCCGCGGCTTGCTCAGCACGGTCCCGGCATTGACCATGAAATACCGCAGCAGGGTGAATTCGGTGGGCGACAACGGCACCGGATCCCCCGCCTTCCACACCTCGTGGGTGTCATCGTCGAGTTCGATATCGGCGAATCGCAGCCGCGAGGATTTGGTCTCCGGCGCGGCCCGCCCGGCCCGCCGCAGAATCACCCGCAGTCGCGCCACCACTTCCTCGAGGCTGAACGGCTTGGTCACGTAATCGTCTGCGCCCAAGGTCAATCCGGTGATCTTGTCCTCGACCTCGTCCCGCGCGGTCAGGAACAGCACGGGCGCGTCGATCCCGTCCGCCCGCAGCCGCCGCAGCAACCCGAAGCCATCCATTCCGGGCATCATCACATCGACGATGAGCGCGTCCGGCCGGAACACCCGAGCCCGATCCAGCCCCTCGGTGCCACTCCCGGCGCTCGCCACCTCGAACCCCTGATACCGCAGACTCACCGAGAGCAGCTCGACGATCATCGGCTCATCATCGACAACCAGCACTCTGGCTTCGGCTTCGCGGTTCCCGGGCACACCTGTCATGACCTCATACTGCTGCCCGGGCCCGGGAGTTCGCTGTACCAACCCTGGGAGTTTCCTGGGAGCGATATGAACAAAAAAGCCGCCTCCCCACGACCGAAGTCGCGGGGAGGCGGAACAGAGCCCCCTGTCAGGATTGAACTGACGACCTTTCGCTTACAAGGCGAGTGCTCTACCACTGAGCTAAGGAGGCGGAAGGCGGTGCCCATCATAACCAGGTGGGCCGGCTGCGCGGAAAAAGCCGGTCACCCGGTTGAGCGATACCTCATGGAGCTGCACCGAATACGACCGTGGCGCTTGTGGCGCCACAGGCCGCATTCAGGACGTTCCTGTGCAGTACCGGGTCAACCGCTCGATGTCAGGACTGCGCCGCCTGACGTGCCGCATCATCGGCGGCCATGGCATCGCGCAGGCTCTTGGGACGCATATCCGTCCAGTTCTTCTCGACGTATTCGACGCACGCGGCGCGCGAATCCTCACCGAACACGACCCGCCACCCCGCCGGAACCTCGGCGAAGGCCGGCCACAGGGAGTGCTGTTCCTCATCGTTGACCAGGACGAAGAACCGGCCGTCTTCGTCGTCGAAAGGATTGGTGCTCATTTCACCTCACTGGATACTGGCGCTTGTACAGGAACGCTGACGGATCATCTTGGCACTGGGTTGGCACCACAGCGCAAGGACGAGCCCCCGACGTTGATTCGACCCTAGCAAGGGTCGCGTTACGGCTGGGCGGTTACCTTCAGCCCGCGAAGAATTCCAGCAGGATCTTGTTCACGGCCTCGGGTCGTTCCAGGTAGCCGAAGTGCCCGGCGTCCGGGATCTCCTGATAGCGGGCGCCCGGAATGGCCTCCGCGACCTCGCGGGACAGGTACGGCGGGATCATCCGATCGTCCGCGAAGCCGACCGACAGACAGGGCACGGTAATACCCCGGTAGGCGGCGGTGCGGTCGAAATCATGGTCCATGCGGCGCTGGGCGCGCACACCGGGGGTGGCCGGTCCGCCGGTGAATTCGAACAGGTCGAGCCAGTCCCGGGCGGCGTGGGTGTCGGCGAGGGTGGCCGGGGACAGATTCATCAGGGCGGTGATGGCGGCCTCGTACTTGGCGGGCAGCCGCACCCCGGAGGCGTCGAGTTCGTGTTCGCCCAGCGAGAGGGTCTTCTGCAGCTGGTCCAGGCGGGCGTGCCCGGCCATGAATACGGCCTTGCGCACCAGGTCGGGGCGGGCCAGGGCGAGTTCCTGGGCGACGCGCGCGCCCATGGAGGTGCCGACCACCAATGCCGGTCCCTCACCGAGGAATTCGATGAGCCCGGCGGTGTCGCGCACCAGTTCGTCGATGGTCATGCCCTGCGCGGCCTCGTAGGACGGCGCGATGCCGCGATTGTCGAAGGTGCACACCCGGTAGCCGGCCGCGACCAGCGCGGGCACCTGGTGCAGTTCCCACACGCGACCGCCGCTGCCCGTCCCCATGATCATGACGACCAGCGGTCCGGACCCCTTGACCTGGTAGTTCAGCGAGATTCCGTGCACCGTGGCCAACGGCATTACTACGACCCCTTCATCAAAATTGCGCAACAGTTCCTGTCACCACCGTAAGGCAGGCGTATCCGCCCGTACGGTCCGCAGGTGAATCGTCCGTAATGCGTATTGCGTTTCGGGCTCGCTGTACACGCACGACAGGGATCGTTCGAACGCTCCGGATAGGATGGGGGCCTCGCAAGCTGAGCAGACTCCCCGAGAGGACATGATTATGGCCGCGAAGAGCAGCGCAAACGACATCGCGGACGACGATCTGGAACCACTCGCCGACGAGACAGCCCGTCAGGCACAGCGTGTCGTGGCCGCGTACGCCACCGATGCCGACGAATGCCGCATGTTGCTCTCGATGCTGGGCATCGGTCCCCTTACGCGGAGCGAATGAGAAGTGAACCCGGATAGCGCCGGTTCAGGTTTCGTCGTCGTCGCCAATCGGCTACCGGTCGACCTCGAGAAACTGCCGGACGGCACCACCCGCTGGAAGCGCAGCCCCGGCGGTCTGGTGACCGCGCTGGAGCCGGTGCTGCGAAACAACAAGGGCGCCTGGGTCGGCTGGGCCGGCGTCCCCGATGTGGAACTCGATCCGATCGTCGAGGACGGTCTGGAACTGCATCCGGTACCGCTGTCCTCCGACGAGGTCGCCGATTACTACGAGGGTTTCTCCAATGCCACGCTGTGGCCGCTGTACCACGATGTGATCGTGCGCCCGGTCTACGACCGGAATTGGTGGCAGGCGTATGTGCAGGTGAATCGGCGTTTCGCCGAGTACACCGCGAAGGTGGCCGCCGAGGGCGCGACGGTCTGGGTGCAGGATTACCAGTTGCAGCTGGTGCCCAAGATGCTGCGCATGCTGCGCCCGGATCTGACCATCGGCTTCTTCCTGCACATTCCGTTCCCGCCGGTCGAGCTGTTCATGCAAATGCCTTGGCGCACAGAGATCGTCGAGGGTCTGCTGGGCGCGGATCTGATCGGCTTCCATCTGCCGGGCGGTGCGCAGAACTTCCTGTACCTGGCCAGAAGGCTTGCCGGACAACCGACTTCGCGCGGCAACGTGGGCGTGCGCTCGAAACTCGGTGTGGTGCAGGTGGGTTTCCGCACCGTGCGGGTGGGCGCGTTCCCGATCTCCATCACCTCCACCGAGTTGGACGAGTATTCGCGCCGCCGCAATGTGCGCGAACGCGCCTCGAAAATCCGTGCGGAACTAGGTAATCCGAAAACCATCCTGCTGGGTGTGGACCGCCTGGACTACACCAAGGGCATCGATATCCGGCTCGCGGCGCTGGAGGAGCTGCTGCACGAGGGCCGCATCGATCCCGCCGACACGGTAATGGTGCAGCTGGCCACACCGAGCCGCGAACGGGTGGATTCCTACATCCAGATGCGCGGCGATATCGAACGCCAGGTGGGCCGCATCAACGGCGAATACGCCCGGGTGGGCTACCCGGTGGTGCACTACCTGCACCGCCCCATCCCGCGCGAGGAACTCGTCTCCTTCTTCGTGGCCGCCGATGTCATGGTGGTCACCCCGCTCCGCGACGGCATGAACCTGGTCGCCAAGGAGTACGTGGCCTGCCAGGGCGGCCTCAACGGCGCCCTGGTGCTGAGCGAATTCACCGGCGCCGCAGCCGAATTACGCCAGGCCTACCTCTGCAACCCGCACGACCTGGAAAGCGTCAAGGAAGCCCTCCTCGCAGCCATCGAGGACGACCGCGACACCCGCCGCCGCCGCATGCGCTCCCTGCGCCGCCAGGTCCTCACCCACGACGTGGACCGCTGGGCCCGAGCGTTCCTGGACGCCCTGGCCCAGGACCGGGTAGCGGGCAGCGCCCTGCTCACCGACGACGACGTGGACCCGGGCGTACGCCGGGGCTGACTCCCCGAAATACCCTGCGGCCCAGCTCTTCTCCCGAAGAGCTGGGCCGCAGTCGTTTCCGGTGCCTCGCCTTTCACGGGCTTCCGGGTGCGTCCGAGAGCCCGGGGCTGTCCCGCCCCCAGTACTCCCGCATGACGCCACGCAATTCGTATTCACCGATCCGGGTCAGCACGGCGTCCCCACCCGGCAGCACGCGAAAGAACGCGCAGACCAGAGCATTCCGCGGTCCCCGCAGTGCCGGATACCACGGGATGGCCGAACGGAGCCCCAGTTCCCGCATTCCGGTCCGGCCCAGATAGAACGCGGCCAGGCTGCGGAACCGCTGATACTCGTATGTTCGCCGCAGCGCCGGACGCGATTCGAAATTCAGCAGCTTCCGGGATTCGACCAGCGAATCGGCCAGCAGTGCGGAGTTGGCGTCCCCCGCCGGAGTTGCCAGTGTGAGGTGGAAGAGCAGGGTGCGCGCGTGCTGTTCATCGAGGCCGAGCAGCTCCTCGTCGACGCCGGTCAGCCAGCCGACGTACCGCCACAGATGCATGACCGCGTAGCCGTCGGCGGTATCGATCCGCTTGCCGAGCAGTCGCAGCATGAGCAGAAACGAGGTGCAGAACAGATGGTAGGTGCCCGCCAGATCGGCCTGATTTATCGGTTTGCCCCAGGCGCTTTCATCCCAGTCGTCCCGGGTCTCGTAGTGCCGGTTCACCATCGCGTGCATGAGCCGCACGTGCGCGGTCAGTTGCCAGCCGGGCCGATCTCTGCCCATGCCGCCGGGCTGGATGCACTCCCACCACCAGGTGGCTGTCTCGCCGATGCGCCGCGCGGTTCCGGAGCCGCGCAGGCCGCCGGTGCGCACCAGGATATCGGTGGTGGCCGAGGCCCGATAGCCGCTCAGCAGCCCGATCGTGATGACGTCGATTCCGTTTCTGCCGCACTGCCTTACGACGGTCGCACCGCGTTCGAGCAGTTTGTCGTCAACCCAGTCCGGCCGGCGTTCGAGCGCGGTGAGGAAGCGGCGCAACGGTTCCGGTGCGGACTCCGGAATCGGTCCCGAATCCGCCAGGGCCGCACGGAATTGCCCCATGCTCACCGCACGGGACTTGATGGCGTCCGCGAGGGCGTCGCCGAGCGGGTCCGCGCGCATCAGGGCGTCCGCGACCAGGTCCCAGTCCGCGGGTCCGGGCTCGCTATGTCCCCTGATGAACCGCTGCAGTGGTGCGGCCATGGCCCTGGACCAGGCCGGGTCGCGGTAGAACCGGGCCGGAAAGTCCCGGGCGGCGATCGATTCGGTCGAAGGTGCGGTCATTGCGCGCTCCCGAGTTGTTCGAGTTCGAAGACGCGCAGGGTGCGCCCGCTGCGCGCGGTGTGGACGTCGTACGGGGGCCAGATCGCGGTGAGCACCGGCCAGACGCGGTCTCGCTCATCCCCTTCGAGCAGCCGGGCGCGGACCGCGACGCGACGACCGCGCAGCGTGATCGAGGCCATCGGATCGGCAAGCAGGTTGGCCGTCCACTCCGGGTGATTGTCCTGTCCCCCATTGGATCCGGTGACGTAGATGCGGCCGTCGTGCTCGATGTACAGCAGCGGTACCGAACGCGACCGGCCGGTGCGCCGCCCAGTGACGGTGAGCAGCAGTCCGGTGAACAGCGTCATCGTGCTGTACCGGCCCCGGGTGAGCCGGTACACGCCGCGATCCATGCGCGGTTGCAGCTGCCGGAAGAAGATCGCGGACCAGCGGCGACTGGCGATGGCGACCAGGGCCTTGCGGCCCGCAGTGCGAATCGGCCGCCGAGTGCTGTAGAACTCCGCCGCCGGGTCCGGATCCCGGTGTGGCGTCACCGCTTCCGCCTTGCCGTGAACAGCGGCGCGACCAGTCGTTGCGCCCGCAGCGCGTAGCGGACCTGGCGGCTGTGCGGGTCCGGTATCAAACCCAGTTGCCGGGCGAGATCGAGCTGGTCGGCGACGCTGGTCCACTGGCTGAGCAGTCCGTCGCGGTAGGTGTAGAGGTCGATGCCGTGGATGTCGAAGGCTCGGCCGGTCGCGGCGATCGTCAGCTCGGGGCTCGCCCGCAGTTCCCCGGTGAAGGTGCCGGTCAGCCGCCAGGGCACGGCCAGTCCGGTTCCGGTCAGCGGAACGTAGGGCGTGGCGGGGATTTCCATCGCCATATCGGGGAACGCGTGCCACATCATGTCGAGGAAGTCGCGGAAGGCCGCACGGCCGACGATCGCGTCGCCGAACATGGACGGGTCCAGATATTCGAAATCCGGTGTCACCAGCGCCAGTGCGGCGTCGGCGTCGTAGGTGTTCCAGGCGCGCAACCATGCTCGCGACCAGTCCCGCAGCATGTCCGAGGACGCGCTGAGCCGGGTGCTGACGTTCGCGATCAGCTCCGGTATGGCCTCGACCAGCTCGTCGGCGGTCAGCGCGGCGGCGAGCGGCGCGGATTCGGTGTCCCGTGTCATCAGATTCTCCCAAAGGTCCTATGCCGCATGCACTTCCAGAGCCAGGGCGGTGGCGATGCCGCCCGCCCCGAGAATCACCCCGACGCCGGTGCCGCCGCCGTCCCGGCGCAGTGAATGCACCAGCGTGGTGGCAACGCGCGCGCCGGAGGCCGCGAAGGGATGGCCGAGCGCGAGCCCGCCGCCGAGCACGTTCAACCGCTCGCGATCCAGATCCAGCGCACGTTCGAAGGCCAGACCGAGCACCGCGAAGGAATCGTGGATCTCGAACCGGGTGACGGCATCGGTGCGCAGCCCCGCGACCTGCATACTCCGCCGGGCCGCGGTGAGCGCGGCGTTCATCGCCTCGTTCGGTTCCGCGCCCACATTCGCCCAGCCGCGAATGGTGGCCAGCGGCCGTAATCCGTATTCGGCGGCGTAGGCGCGCGAGCACACGGCGAGTGCCGCGGCACCATCGGTCAGGCCGGTCTGATTGCCGACGGTGACCGTGTGGCCCGGGCCCAGCACGGGCTCCAACTCCGCCAGCGTCTCCGGTGTCAGATCCCGGCGCGGCAATTCGTCGGGGGTGTCGGAGATGACGCGGCCGTCGGTCTCGACCGGTACGTGTTCACCGGCGAACAGGCCGGTATCGATGGCCCTGACCGCGGTGCTGTGCGCGCGGTACGCCCATTCGTCGATATTGTCCCTGGTCACGCCGAGTTTGCGGGCGGTCATCTCGCCCAGATTGAAGGTGAGGTCGGAGGCGGGTTCCCCGGTGGAGCCGGGATGGCTGGGCGAGAACGCCTTCGGCGCGGTGTTCGGATCCGCCGAGATGGATACCGAGGTGACCCCACCGGCGATGACACAGCGCTTCATACCGGATCGCACCGCGGCCACCGCGTGGTGAATGGCCACCATGCCGGAGGAGCAGAACGCGCCGATGGCGATACCCGGTGTGTCGACGGGCAATCCGAGATCCAGGGCGGAATACCGCGCGATGCAACCGCCCCCTTGATAGACCTCCCCCATGGCGATCTCGTCGATGGTTTCCGGGAGCAGTCCCGGCCCCTCGATGGCCCCGCGCATGACGGCCTTGGCCAGGTCGAATTCCGAACTCTGGGACAGCGCGCCGGAGAAGGCGCGGGTGAATGGTGTACGGACGGCGGAGACGATAACGGCGTCGTGCATGGCTACCTCGTGGATTCGCTTGTGGCGTAGTCGATTTCGTCGTTCGAGCGGGCGATGTTCGTCGCCACCTCGTGCTCCCAGCGCGCCGTGGCCCAACTGGTGTCGACCTCGAACTCGAAGCGGGTTGTCATATCGGGCCGGATATCGGCGACGTCGACGAAGAATTGCTCGTACCAGCGCCGCAGCTGATAGACCGGGCCGTCGGTATCACAGAGCAGCGGATTGTCGATGCGGGTCTTATTGCTCCAGACCTCGACGTCCTGCAGGAAGCCGCGCGTGGTGGCGTCCTGCAGTCGGTGCGCGATCAATCCCGCCACCCGTTCGTCGAATCCGGGTGGCCGGCGCACCGAGGTACCCCATTGCAGCAGAAAGGAATTCTCGTCTATCGGGTAGTGCGTGAATATCCCGATGGATTCGAGTTTCAGTCCGCTGTAGTCGTAGTGCTGCAGGTTCACCATGTAGGCGGGTCCGTGGTACCGCGCCTCGGAGTCGATGGACATATCGCCGTCGTGTTCACTGCCCGGGCCGTGATCCTTGCGCCCACGCATGCGCAGATATTGCGTGGCGCGATCGTCGGCGAACACGGTGCGGAAGTAGTCCGGGATGCTGTAGTGCAGATAGAAGAAATGCGCGAAATCCACCAGGTTGTCGAGCATTTCGCGGGGCTGCGCACCATCGATGCGGATCTCGTCCCAGGTCCATTCGGTCCACTCGCCCTCGGACAGCTCCGCGATATCGGGTATCGCGGCGGATGCGGGCGGTGCCATGCCCTCGTGGTCGTGCCAGACCAGCAGCAGTTCGCCCTTGATGATCGCGGGCCAGGATCGCGTCTTGGCAAGCGGCGGTACATGTTTCGCATAGGGGATGGCGGCGCAGCGCCCGTCACCGCTCCACCGCCAGTCGTGGAACGGGCACGCGATCGCATCCCCTTTTATCGCGCCGCGCGAGAGGTCCGCGCCCATATGACGGCAGTAGCCGTCGAGCACGTGCAATTTCCCGGCGCTGTCACCGAAGACCACCAAACGCGTACCGAAGGCGTCGATCGCGTGCGGCTTTCCGTCGCGGAATTCCGCGGCGCGCCCAAGACAGTGCCACCCGCGCGCGAACCTCCGCTGCGGTGTTCCCACATCGATCTGCCGAATATCGGTCATTCTCGATTCCTCCCCAGTTCGAGCTCGCGATCGATCGCTTCGTACAGCTCGTCATTCGACAGCTCGGTGAGATCGGCTCCCGCCGACTCGTTTTCGTCTCCCTGTAGTTCGCGCAGTACGTCGCCGAGTTCGGCTCCGAACCGGGTGCGGCGGTCATCGGTGAGACGATCGGATCCGGTCAGTTCCCGCACCCGCTCGATGAGCGCGCGCAGTTCGTCATCGATCGCATCGCGTAGCTCACCGGCCAATTCCTCGACAATGGCGGCGGCCAGGGCGCGGGGTGTCGGATTGTCGAAGACCACGGTGGTGGGCAGTCGCAGTCCGGTGAGCGTGTTGACCCGGTTGCGCAGTTCGACGGCCGTGAGCGAATCGAAGCCGAGCCCGCGGAACGCGGTGTCCGGATCGACCTCGTTACCGGATTCCAGACCGAGGGTCGCCGCGATTTCCCGGCGCACCGCGGTCAGCGCGGTCTGCGCCCGCTGTTTGGGCGCGGTGGCGGCGAGCGCGCTGCGGAATTCGTCATTGCGCTGTGGCGCTCGGCCGTTCGCGCCCGCGGCCGTGGTCGCGGGCGCGCCGTCCCTGCGGAAGAGCGGTGAGCGCAATCTGGCTCGATCGAATCGCGATGCCACCGGGGTGGGATCGGATCCCGCGAGCGCAAGGTCGAACAGATCGAGTGCGTCCGCGGCCGACATACCGAGGATGCCGAGCCGCTTCAGCCGCGCGGCGTCGTCGGTGACCACATCCGCGGTCATGGTGCTGGCCTCGCTCCAGAGACCCCAAGCGATCGAGGTCACCGGCAGTCCACGGGTGCGCCGCAGCCGGGCCAACCCGTCCAGGTAGCCGTTGGCGGCGGCGTAGTTCGCCTGACCCGCATTACCGAGTACGCCCGCGACCGAGGAGAACAGCACGAAGTAGTCCAGGTCGAGGTGTTCGGTCAGCCGATGCAGCTGCCACGCACCGATGGCCTTGGGCGCGAACACCGTTCGAACATCCTCCGAGGTGAGCGAGGCGGCGATGCCGTCGCGCAGCACACCGGCGGCGTGCACGACACCGGTGAGCGGATGTTCGGCCGGGATGGTGGCGAGCAGGGCCGATAGGGCATCCTGATCGGCGATATCGCAGGCGGCGATCCGCACCGAGGCGCCGAGGTCGCTCAGCTCTCGCACGAGTTCGGTTGCGCCGGGGGCGTTCACACCGCTTCGGGAGACCAGCAGCAGGTGTTCGACGCCTCGTTCCCGGACCAGATGCCGGGCGGTGTGCGCGCCCGCCATACCGAGACCGCCGGTGATCAACACGGTGCCCCGGCCGGTGACCGGGCGCGGGAGCGAGACGACGTTCTTGCCGACGTGCAGCCCGTCTCCGATGATCTTGAAGGCGTCGGGCAGTTCGCGAATATCCCACGAACGCACCGGAATCAACGGCCACCGACCGGAAACGACGAGCTCGACGATGTGTCCGAGCCGCTCCCGCACCTGTTGCGGCGTCAGGCCGAACAGATCGAATATCTGGTACCTGACACCGTCGTACTCGCGGGCCACGCTCTCCGGATCGCGGATATCGGCGCGGCCGATCTCGATGAACCGTCCACCCGGCGCCATCAGTCGCAACGTCGCGTCCACCAGCGGGCCCGCGAAGGCATCGATGGCGACGTCGAAACCGCTGTCGCCCAGCACCTCCCGGAACGCCTCCGCGAAACCGGCGTCGCGGGAGGAGCAGAGATGATCGGCCGGAATGCCGAGCTCGGTGAGTACTTCGAACTTCTGTGGACTCGCGGTGGCGAACACCTCGGCCCCGAGCATCCGCGCCAAACCCACGGCGGCCATGCCCACGCCGCTGGCGGCGGAGTGGATGAGGATTCGCTCCCCAGGTTGCAGCCCCGCCATATTCACGACCGCGTGATACGCGGAGCCGTAGGTGATCGGCACCGACGCCGCCTCGGCGTACGACCAGTGCGCGGGCACGGTGGCGAGTTCACTGCGATGCGCAAGCGCGAGATCCGCGAGCGAATCGGCCACCCGGCCGAAAACCCGGTCACCGGGCTGGAATTCGGTGACCTGCGAGCCGACGGCGAGCACATCGCCGGCGCATTCGTTGCCGATGCGGCGGCCCGGCCCCTCGTAGACGTTCAGCGCGATGAGCACATCCCGGAAGTTGAGTCCGGTCGCGCGCACGCCGATCAGCACTTCGTCCGGGGCGAGTTCGGTATCCGCACCGAGTCCGGATTCCTCGATGAGGAGGTTCTCCACCACACCGTCGCTGCCCGGGGCGATCCGCCAGCCGTTCGTCGCGGGCAGGGTCAGCTGCCGGTCGCGTGCCGTGGCCGCCCTGGCCAGACGCGGTACCAGCACAGCGCCGCGCCGAACCGCCGCCTCCGGGATATCACCGGCGATCGCCAGCGCGACGGCTTTTTCCAGAGCCGCGTCGTCGTCGAGGTCGACAACCGTTATGCGGTCCGGGTTTTCGAGTTGCACCGAGCGGATCAGGGCAGAGCGCGCGACCGCGAGCGGATGTACCGTATCGGCGGGCACGGCGCGAACCGCGGCGCGGGTGAGCACCAGCATCCGAGCCCGCGGCAGGGCGTTCGAGGCGATCCAGGTGTTGAGGACGGACAGCACATCGCCGATGGCGTCGCTGTCCGGCGCGGAGTCGGCCGGGGTCGGCAGCGCCAGTATCAGCAGCCGTACCGGGCGCGCCGAATCGGTGGCCAAGGCCGGCTCGATATCCCGGAAGTCGTCCAGGGATGCGATCACATCCACTGTCGCGGAATCGATTTCGACGCCTCGCGCGCCGAGCAGTACTGCGGCTACCGGCTGCTCCGCCGGGGCGAGCACTGGCGGCTGCGGCATGCGCGCCCACACCGGGGTGAAGAGGCAGTCGTCCACCGCCGTCGGCGCTTCGGCCGTTTCGGTGAGTTCCCGGACCGTCAGACCTTCGATGGATCCGATGCGCGCACCGTGCCCGTCCCGAACCACGATGCGTGCCTGTAGTTCGGCGGTGAAGGTCACGTGGACTCGCAGGCGTCCCGATCGCACCTCGCCGAAGGTGACACCCTGCCAGGAGAACGGCAGCACCAGTTTGCCGGTGGTGGTCTCCCGCGCGGCGAAGCCGTGCAGTCCGGCATCGAGCAGCGCCGGATGAATCACGAAGGAGTGCACCGAATCCGCCAGGGCGGCAGGGCATTCGATCTCGGCGGCGAATCCGTCCGGGGTGGTCCACAGGCGCTGTACACCGCGGAACGCGGGGCCATAGTGGTAGCCGCGCGCGGCCAGCTCGTCGTACAACTCGGCACTGTCGACCGTTTGCGCGTCGGTTGGCGGCCAGGCGATCTGGTCCGCCGCCGTATCCGGCGCTCGTCGCGGTCCGCCGCCGAGATAACCCGAGGCGTGTGCCACCCAGCGATCCGGCTCCTCGGTGTCGACGCCGCGCGAGTGGATGGAGATCTTCCGGCGGGCCTCGTCCGGGCCGCCGACCACGATCTGCACCTGCGCCGCGACGGCGTCGGCGAGCACGAGCGGTGCGACCACGGTGAGCTCGTCCACGTCCAGGCCGCCGAGGTGTCCCCCGACGAATGCCGCGAGTTCGAGAAATACCGTGCCCGGTAGCAGAATTCGGTCCTGAACGGCGTGATCGGCGAGCCAGGGGTGCGTTCGCGTCGACACCGAGCCGAAGTACACCCGCTCATCGGATCCGGCGATGCGAGCGGCCCCCGTCAGCATCGGATGGTCGATCGGCTCGACTCCCGGCGCCGCACCGGCGATTCGCGGCGGATCCACCCAGAACCGTTTGCGCTCGAACGCGTATGTCGGCAGTGACACGGTGCCGCCGGGCAACTCGGCGAAGAATCGGGCCCAATCCACGCGGACACCGGCACAGTACAGCTGACCGGCGGACTGCAGGAATCGCGCCGTTCCCCCGTCACCGCGCCGAATGGTGCCGCCGGTGCACACCTCCGTTCCGGCGTCCTCCGCGATGGATTCGACCGCGAGCAACAGCACCGGATGCGGACTCACCTCCACGAAGGTGTCGTAGCCCGCCGTCAGGGCCGCACGCACCGCTCCCTCGAATTCGACCGGGCGACGCAGGTTCTCGAACCAGTAATCGCCGCCGATCTCGCTGACGTCGGCGCGGCGGCCGAGCAGTGCGGAGAAGAATTCGGTCTCCAACTCCCCCGCGGTGATCCGGGTCAGCTCGGTGAGCCGCGGCCGCAGCTCCTCCATCTGCGCGGAGTGCGAGGCGTAGTCGACATCGATGCGCCGGGCGTCGATGCCGTCCGCGGTACAGCGCGCCACGATCCGCTCGACATCCGCGATCGCACCGGCGATCACGGTGGCGCGGGGGCCGTTGCGCGCGGCAACGGTGACGGTGTCCGGATAGTCCGCGATGAGGGCGCGAGCTCGCTCCGCTCCGACGGCGAGCGCGGCCATGGTGCCGGTGCCCGCCACCGCCGCCAGGGCGCGACTGCGCACCGCGACCACCTCGGCGGCCGCCTCGAGCGAGAGCGCTCCGGCCACGCACAGCGCCGCGATCTCCCCCTGGGAGTGGCCGATGACCGCCGCCGGTTCCACCCCCAGCGACTGCCACAGCGCGGCCAGCGAGACCATGATCGAGAACAGCGCGGGCTGCACGACATCGACGCGATCCAGGCCCGGCGCGCCCTCCTCACCGCGGATCGCGGCCAGTAACTCCCAGTCGGTGAATGGCGCGAGCGCCTTGGCGCACTCGGCCATGCGATCGGCGAATACCGGCGCGGTATCCAGTAATTCGCGGCCCATGTCGACCCATTGCGAACCCTGGCCCGGGAAGACGAACACCACGCGGCGCTCAGCGGCCCGATTCGAGCTCACCGCCGGATGCGGGAGCCCGTCCGCGATGGCATCCAGGCAGGCGAGCACCGCATCGCTGCCATCGGCGATGAACGCGGCGCGATGATCGAAACTCGTGCGGGTGGTGGCCAGGGAGCGAGCGAGGTCGCCCGGTGCCAATTCGGGCCGTTCCGAGAGGAATTGGCGCAGCTGCCGAGCCTGACCGGCGACGCCGGTCGCGGTCTTGGCCGACAGCACCCAGGGCAGCACCCCGGGTGCGGTGTCGCCGGACCGCTCATCGGCGGGTACGGGTCGCGGTGCGGCTTCGAGAATCACGTGCGCATTGGTTCCGCTCACGCCGAACGACGACACGGCCGCCCGTCGCGGGGCGTCCGCATTACCGATCCACGACAGATTCTCCTGAAGGACTTGAACATTCGCTGCGGACCAGTCCACGAGATCTGTCAGTGGGTCGGCGTGCAGGGTGCGCGGCAATAGTCCGTGCCGCATGGCGTAGACCATTTTGATCACACCGGCCATCCCGGCAGCGCCCTGTGAATGCCCGATATTCGACTTGATCGAACCCAGCAGCAACGGCCGATCGGCGGTATGTGCCCGGCCGTAAGTATTGACCAGCGCCCCGGCCTCGATCGGATCGCCGAGCGCGGTTCCGGTGCCGTGCGCCTCGACGACATCTACGTCGGCGGCGGTGAGCCGCGCGTCGAGGAGCGCGCGCTGGATCAGCTTCTGCTGCGCCTGGCCGCTGGGCGCGGTCAGGCCATTGGAGGCACCGTCCTGATTTATCGCCGAGCCCCTGATCACCGCGAGAATGTTGTGCCCCAGCCGCTCGGCATCGGAAAGCCGTTCCAGCACAATCACTCCGACGCCCTCGCCGACTCCCATACCGTCGGCCGACGCGGCGAACGCCTTGCTCCGGCCGTCCGGAGCCAGGCCGCTCATGCGCGAGAACTCGAGGACGAAGGCCAGGGTGGACATCACCGTCGCACCGCCGGCGAGCACCAGCGAACTCTGTCCGGTGCGCAGCGCCTGCACCCCGAGATGCAATGCCACCAGCGAGGACGAGCACGCGGTGTCGATGGTGACGGCCGGGCCCTCGAGACCGAGGGTGTAGGAGATGCGGCCGGAGAGCACACCGCGCGAATTGCCCAGCATGACCTGGCCCTCGTATTCGCCCATGCTGCCGCTGGGTGCGCGCAGGCGGTCGCCGTACTCGTCGACGATCGCACCCATGAAGACGGCGGTATCGCTGCCCACCAGCGAGGCGGGATCGATCTTCGCGGATTCGATGGCTTCCCAGGAGGTTTCGAGAAGCAGCCGATGCTGCGGGTCGGTGACCCGGGCTTCCCTGGGCGACATGCCGAAGAAGGCGGCGTCGAAGTCCGCCGCGTTCCGGATGAACGATCCGTACCGGGAATAGGTCTTACCTCGCAGGGAGGCGTCGTCATCGAACAGGTTGTCCAGCTCCCAGCCACGATCGGTGGGGTATGGACCGAGCACCTCGCGCCCGGATACCGCTGTGTCCCAGAGCTTTTCCGGGGTGTCGATTCCTTCCGGGAAGCGGCATGCCATCCCGACGATGGCGATGGGTTCCGAACGGGACTCCTCCAGTTCGTGCAATCGCGTTCTGGTGGTGCGCAATTCGGCGGTCACCCGCTCCAGGTAGGCGCGCAGCTTGGCATCGGCAGACATATGAAGTAACTCCGTTTCGCTTTTTGGGCGTGGGTCATCGCGCGAAGGGATCGGATGCGATCCGTTCGCGGTACGGTGGTTTTTCAGCCCCTACGCTGGTTCAGCCGCGTGGGCGAAGTCGACCAGCTCCACTGATCGCCGCCATAGTTGTTGTGCCAGTTCATCGTTCCGGGCGGTGGCGGCGGTCCGGGAAACCACCGGATGGCCGCGCACCCCCAATGGCCCGCCGGGTACGACGAACGCCCCGCCGGGCAGGTCGAGCGCCGTCGCACCGAACAGCGCGGGCAGTGCACCCATCTCCGGAGACTGCCCGACGACCCGAGTGATCAGATCCCAGGCGAGATCGCCGGACCGGGTTCCGGTATGCATGCCGACCGTTGTCGTACAGATCCCGGGATGCACGGCGATCACCCGCACGGGCGAGCTCGCCGCCGCCAGCCGCCGCCGCAATTCATGCGCGAACAGCAGATTCGCCAGCTTGGACTGACAGTAGGCCCCGAACGGCGAATACCGCCGGGCGCTGAAACCCGGATCATCGACATCGAGTCCGCCCAGGTGCAGCAGTCCGGTGAACCGATAGGTCATGCTGGATACCACGACCACTCGATCGGCGATCCGGTCGAGCAACCCGGTGATCAGCGCGAAATGCCCGAGATGGTTGGTCGCGAAATGCGATTCGATACCGGTCGCGGTGAGCCGCTTGGGCACGGTCGATATCCCGGCATTGGCGATGACCGTATCGACCGGTCCGCAATCGTCGACGAATGCGCGCACCGATGCCAGATCGGCCAGATCCAGCCGCCGCACCCGGGCCAGCGCACCCAGCGTCCGGGCCAGCGCATCGGCCTTGCCGGTATCGCGACAGGCGATGATCACCTGTGCCCCATGCGATATCAGCGCGGTCGTGGTGGCCGCCCCGATGCCACCGTTGCCGCCGGTGACGACGAAGGTGCGGCCCGACAGGTCTGGAATGTCGGCGGCGCTCCAGCCGCCCGGATCAGCCGTGCGCGTGCAGTGCCCGCGCCCCGATGTGGTGATCATGTCGTCCCCCGAGATGACGTAGTCGAATCATGGCGACCCGGAACAGCATCGCCGGCGTGAGCAGAGCCAGTGGTGAGCGATTGCGGGTGCCGACCGCGAAGAAGCGCTCGGCGACCTCCTGATCGGCGGTCGCCGCGGCGTAGAAGAGTGCGAGCAGCCAGAAGAATTCGCGCCGGCGACTGAAGTCGATGGCGGCGTGCTGATGAAAAAGCAACCGCACCTTGTGTTTTCGCTGATATCCCCGCAGTGCGGCGTCCAGCGCCCGATCGTCCCCGCGGCGCAGCGGTGCGGTGATGGCATCGCACAACCACTCCGCGGATTGGAATGCCCACCCGCAGCCCGTCCCCACCAGCGGATCGGTGACCATGGCGGCATCCCCGATGAGAACCACACCGGGAGCGGCGATTCGAGCGCGCGTGATGCTCGGATAGTCGCGGGCGCCGATCACCTCGCTGATCCGGGTCGCCGCGGAGAAATCCGGTGCGTCCGGAACACCCTCGAACATGCGAAGCAGCGCCCCGGCCCGATCCTGGTCGAACAGCTCCAGCCGGTCCTTGTCGAACAAGCCGCCGACCCCGACCACACCGCCGTCATTGAGCGTGACGGACAGGACATCCGGCTCGAGCAACCAGGTGCGCAGTTCGCGGCCCGGCGGGATCGGCACACCGATGAAGTACGCCCAATAGATGAAGCGGCGATTCGGTGAGAGTGTGGCGTCCAGGCCGCCGAGTTCCGCGACGCGGGATGCGCGGCCGTCCGCACCGATCACAACTCTGCACGAATAGTGTTGTGACACACCATTATCGGAGAATCTCACGCCGTTGACCCGACCATCATCCGAGCAGGTGAGCTCAACCGCCTTCGCGCCGAGTAGCAAATCCACGCCCGGCGTCTCGGCCGCGCGTTCGCGGACTATCGGGTCGAGGGTCTCCCGGCGAATGTTGTAGCCGTGCGGCGGCCGGTCCGCACCGCCCGGATCGGCCAGCCAGCCGAATCGGGTCCAATGATTGTCGATGACGGGCACCGCGCCCGCCTCGATCAGCCGATCCCGCAGCCCGAGTCGCGTCAGCGCGGGTACGGCACTGGATCGAATAGAGTGCGTGCACAGGCGTTTATACTCCCTTGCACCACGGTGCTTTTCCAAAATTGCGACACGAAATCCGCTGCGCCCCAATTGAATTGCGGCCGCACATCCAGCAGGTCCCGCCCCTACGATCACTACGTCGTAGTCCATGTGGCTCCCCTCCACGATGGATTTACTGTAACAAGTTCTCGTTCAGATGTCTCGCGAATTCTGTTGCGACACAACGTATGTCGCAAAAAAGACAACTCCGGGGCACTGCGAATCGCAGCGCCCCGGAGGAGATGACGTGATGCGGACGAACTAGACCGGCTTGACTTCCGTTGCCAGCCAATGTGAGCCGTGCTTGGTCAGGTCGACGCGCAGGCGCGACGAGGTGATGGTGCCCTGCGGCAGGCTTTCGCTGGTGGTCACCGAATTCATGAAGACCAGGACGGTGGCGCTGTCGCGGGTGGTGGAGATGACCCCGGAGGCCTGCACCGTGGCCTGGACGTTGATCTTCTTCTCCTTGGCGGTCGGGATGACCGTCTGCGCGATCAACTTCAGGTAGGTGTCGCGCAGGTCGCCGTCCATATTGTCGGCGGCCTTGGGCATTTCGGTGTCGATGTTCTCGAACTGGTAGGAGGACATCGTCTCAACGGTGTGCCGGGCGGCGGCAACGGCGTCGGTGCGGGCCTTCTCGGCCTGCACATCGGACCAGTAGCCGTAACCGGTCAGCGAGCCGACGACCGCGGCGGCGACGAACAGGATCGCGGCGGCGGCTATGAGGATGGTGCGCCTATCGAATTTCATGCCACGAACTCCAGTTTCGAGGCGGTCACGGTGCCGTTCCCGTCCTTCTTCACGGTCACCCGGAAGCGGTAGTCCTTCAGTTGCGGCTGATTGCTGGCCGCGTTGGTGACCGTCTGCTGTCCGAGCACCAGCACGTGCGCCGAATCCGGACCCTCGTCCTCGATGGCGGCGGCGAGCACGGTGCCATTGGACTGCACCTTGATCTGCTGGAAGATCTGCTTGTACAGATCCCGGTTCTGCGCGTACTCGGCCTTGAGGTCACCGGAGACCACCGAGAGAATACGGTCGATGTCCTGATCGGCCGTGCCGTCCTTGATGGTGGACAGGTTGATCACGGCCTGCCGAGCGACCTGGATGTATTCGGCGCGGCGTTCATGCAGGGCATTGGCCTGATGCTTGTGATAGAAGAAAACGCCACCGGATCCGGCCAGCAGGAGCGCGGAGATGATCGCGACCGCCGCGGCGGCCAGAGTCAGGCGATCGAGGGAGCGAAACCGGCTGCGGGCCTTCGGTTCCGATTCCTGATCGCTCGCCTCGGCGCGCACATCGGCATCGGCCGCCGGGGCCGAGTCCGCCTTCGCGAACACGACCGGCTCCGACTTCGCCGCGACCGCGGAGTCCGCTGCGACCGCGGTATCCACGGCAACAGCGGCCTCCGCCGCGCCCGGTTCGGCCGTAACCGGCACCGCCGGTTCGGCCTTCGCGAGCGGGCTCGGTCCGGCGGGTTTCGCCGGGGCCGAAATGGAGGTTTCCGTCGTGGCCGGCTGGCCGTCCTCGACAGGCGGACCCGCCTGTCGCATGGCCCGCCGCCGCGAACGGCCGCTGGTTGCCGTGGTATTGCTCATCGTTGTTGCTCCTCGAGCATCTGCTGCCAACTTGAGGGCACTGTACTGGAGCCGTCAGCGCCGATATCCCCCCGCCGGTAGGTCCGGCCGTCGGGTCCGAGGAACGTCCCGGAGCCCTGGTCACTATGGGTTATGAAGGCGGACGGCTGGTTGCCCAACAGGTTGTTGAGCGGTCGCCCGCTGTTGTCCACCGGGTTCGGCGCGCCGAAGGGCGGGTTATCGCCGAGGGGCTGGTAGCCGTTCGGGTCGCGGCACAGCTCCGGGCTCGGAGCGCGCTTGCCCGGGAACTCCGCACAGGGTGTGTTGCGGATGCCGCGTACTGCCTCGCGGGCGTTCTGCGCCACCTTGCAGTACATGTTGTCCGGGGTGTCGATCTTGGATGTATCCGCCGGTGACCTGCGCTGATCCGGTGACAGGAAGCCGGTGGTGCATCCCGGGGGATCATTGAGGCCGAGCATGAAGTCGACCATAGCGCCATATTGGGTCGGCCCGCGGATCGCGGTCAGCAGCGCCGAGAGCAGCGGCGGGTAGACGACCAGAATCTGTTCGATACCGGCGTGATAGGTGACACCGACCTGTCCGACGGTGACCATGTTCGCCAGCAGCAGCGGCAGGGTCGGCTGTAGATCCTGGAAGGTCTGGTTGGCCTTCTGCGCGGCCGACGGCGTGTGCTGCAGCACCGAGCGCAGCGCCGGATCATGCTGGCGCAGTTGGTCGGTGAGGGTGGCCAGATCCTTGGTCCAGCTCCGGATGGAGTCATCGGACTGAACCTGGGTGTCCAGCAGCGGACCCAGCTTCTCCAGCAGATCCTTGGTTTGCCCGGTGTTGTCCTTGGCTTCCTGCACGAGCAGTGACGCCGAATCGATGAAGCGCTGCAGATCCGGTCCCGCACCGTTGAAGGCGGTGAACGCGGCGTTGATGACCTCTTGCAGCTTGGTGTCCGCGACCGAGTTCAGCAGCCGATCCGCCTGATCGAGCATGCTGCCCACATCCTGCGGCAGTTTGGTCTGCTCGACCGGAATCACCGAACCATCGTGCAGATTCCCACCTTTGGGCGCATCGGACGGCACCAGATCGACGTACTGCTCACCGATCGCCGACACGCTCTTCACATAGGCGGTGACATCGGCCGGAATCTTGTAGTCGCTGTTGATGGACAGCTTGGCGTCGACCCCCTGCGGGGTCAGGTTCACCGACTCCACCTTGCCGACGTTCGTACCGCGATAGGACACGTTGCCGGTCTGGTAGAGACCGCCCGTGGCCGCCAATTTGACTGTGACGGCGTATCTTCCGATGCCGAACATGGCGGGCAGGTGCACATAGCTGCCCGCCATGACCACCAGGCCGATGACCGTCAGCACCGAGAAGATGGACAGCTGAACCTTGACGAACTTGGTGAGCTTCACCGGCCCCCGCCTTCCTGCGTACTGGGCACCGTCAAACCGGGAATCGCGGGCAAGCCCGGAATGGGCGGCAGCCCAGCGATACTCGGCACCGGCGCGGCCGGTTGTGGGTTCAGCGGATCGGTCATCGGATCACCCTTGCCCATCGCGGTGGGCGGCACACCGACGCCGAGCGTCGCCTGCGCGCCGCCGAACGCCCCGCCCAGCGGTGAGCCGGTGAGGAAGTTGGAATCCAGCCGAGCCTTGGTGATATCCGCGGTGATCACCAGGTTCATGTAGTCACCCTTGATCACCTTGTCGATATTCCGGATCGGGAACGGGAAGGTGAGCAGCCATTCCAGCGAGGTGGCGAGCTTATCGCCGGTATCGGCCAGCGTCTGCAGCACCGGTGCGAGGTTGGCGAGGTCGGCCTTCAGGCTGTCGCCGCCGCCGTCGATGATCCGCTGCACGATATCGCTCAGACCACCAAGCGCCGTAAGGGTTTTGGTGATGTTCTCGCGACGATCCGCCAGCACGGTCAGAGCCGGGTGGATCTCGGTGATGGCGCTGGCGAGCTGATCCTTCTGATTGGACAGCACCCCGGCGAACCGGTCCAGCCCGCCCATCGCGGCGATGATGTCACCGGTCTGCTTGTCGAGGTTGGTGGTCAATTGATTCAACTGCGGCAGCAGATCCCGGATGGCATCGGTGCGGCCGGTAAAGGTGGCGTTCAGCTCATGGGTAATGGTCTCCACCTGGGAGATACCGCCGCCGTTGAGCACCACCGACAGCGCCGACAGCGTCTGCTCGGTGGTCGGGTAGGCCCCCGCTCGGTCCAGCGGAATGAGATCCCCGTCCTTCAGCTCCCCCTGCGCCGGAACATCTTTCGGCGGGGCGAGCTCCAGGTGATTACTGCCGAGCAGACTGGTCTGCCCGATGCGCGCGATGGCGTTGGCGGGCAGCTGCACGCCCTTGTCGAGGCCGACCGTGACCAGCGCGTGCCAGCCCTCGACCTTGATATCGGTGACCGTGCCGACCGGCACGTCGTTCACCTTGACCGGCGAATTGCGGGTCAGCATGGTGACATTCGGCATTTGAATGCGCACTTTCCAGGCGCCTTCACCGGTACCCTGCGCGCCGGGCATGGACACCGAGTTCAGCCCGTCCCATTCACAGCCGCTCGCGCCGAGCAGTGCGACCAGGCCGACCGCGACGCCGGCGATACGAATCCGTCGGCGATACATCATCGTCCTCCTCCGGGCAGCATCAGATCGGTGAGGTTCTTGGGCGCGTCGGCCGCGGGAGTGCCGCCGCCCTGGCCCGCCAGATCCGGGGTGCTGTAGGTGAGCTGGTTGGGGAAGGCGTTCTGCAGGGTCGCCGGATTGAGCAGCAGCGGCGGGTAATTCATGATCAGCGAGTTCAGTACCGGGCCCAGATACTGCTTGCACAGATCCGTGCTCTTCTGCGAATCGAGCTCATCCATGGATTCGGCGATACCGCACAGGAATTGGACCGGATTGGCGAAGTTCGGTGCGGAGACCGCACCCGTCAGGGTGCCCTGGGCCGGCTTGTACAGCTGGTAGAAGTTCACCAGCGCGGTCGGCCCGGAGTGCATGATCTTCTCCAGGTCATCCTTCTTGTCGGCGAGCACCTGGGTGGCGTCCGCGAGGCGCTGCACGCTTTCGGTGAGCCCGCCGCCGTGCTCGTCCAGGAAGCGCTTCACATCGACGACCGCGGTATCCAGATTGTCCAGTCCCGCACCGAGATCGCCGGATACATTCGCCAGCACCGAGGAGACCGAGGCCAACCGGCCGCCGAACTGCACGATCTGATCGTTGGACTTGGACAGCACATCGACCAGCTGCTGCAGATTGCGAATCGTCCCGAAGAGATCGGTTCGACCGTCCGACAACGTATTCAGCGTGCTGGACAGCTCCTTGAGGGTGTCCCGGAACGCCTGCGCATTGCCGTTGCCGAGGTTCGCCGCGGCGGTGTCGATGGCCCGGCCGAAGGAACCCTGCTTGTCCTCACCGACCGGTCCGAGGGCGACGGACAGTTTGGTCAGCTCGGACTTGATGTCGTCCCATTCCACCGGAACCGCAGTGCGCTCGACCGGAATCGATGCTCCGTCAGCCATTTTCGCGCCGCCGGTGTAGGCGGGCGCGAGCTGAACGAAACGTGCCGAGACCAGCGAGGGCGAGATGATGACGGCCTTGGCGTCGGCCGGGATATCGATGCCCCGATCGACGGTGATCTTGGCGGTCACCCGATCCTTGCCCGGTTCGATGGAGTCGATCTTGCCGACCTTCACACCGAGCACCCGGACCTCATCGCCGACGTACAACCCGTTGGTGGCGGGGAAGTACGCGGTGATGTGCTTCTTGCCGATATCGGCCACGAACCCGTAGACCAGCCAGCCCACCAGGACCAGCACCACACCGGCGGCGACGAACCGCGTCCAGTTCGGCAGTTTGCGAATCGCGTTCACTTCGGCGGCTCCTTCGGTGTCGGCACCAGCGAGATGCCACCGTCGAGGTAGCTCTGCAACGACTCGGGCAGATGGTCCGGCCACACCATCGCGTCGATCAGCGCACGGATCGGCTTGCTCTCCACATTGGACACATAGGACTGGAAGTACGGGCCACTGCCGACCTGCTCACCGAGCGCGGCCTCGAACGGGCCGAGTTCATCGAGCGCCTTGCCGATGTTGTCCTTGTTCTTCTGCAACAGCGCCAGCACCGAATTCAGTTTGTCCAGAGTCGGCTTCATCTGGGCTTCGTTATCGGTGACGAAGCCCGAAAGCTGCTGGGCCAGACCGTTGACGTACACGATCAGCTGGCTCAGCGCGGTCCGGCGATTGTTGAGCTCGCCGAGCAGGCTGTTGCCGTCGAGCAGCAGCGTATTGAGCTGTCCGGCACGGTCTCCGAGCACCTTGGTGACGCCCTGGGCGTGCGAGAGCAGTTCGGTCAGCGCCTTGTCCCGGGCGTTCAGGCTGCGCGAGAGCGCGGTGACGCCGTCCAGCGCGGACCGCAGCGGTGCGGGCGTATCGGTGAACGCCTCCGAGAGCGTGTCCAGGGTCTTGTTCACCTGATCGGTGTCCAGGCCCTGCACCGTGGTGGCCAGATCGCCGAGCGCGTCATTGAGCGAGTACGGGGACGTGGTGCGCTCCAGCGGAATCGGATTGTCCGCCTTGATGACACCGTCACCCGCGGGGGTCACCTCGAGCGATTTGCGGCCCAGCATCGTATTGGTCTTGATGGCGGCCGACGATTTGGTGCCGAGCACGATCGATTCATCGAGCGTGAAATGCACCTTGACCTTCGCCCCGTCCAGCGACACCTTGTCGACCCGGCCCGAGCGCACGCCCGCGACCTGCACCGGATCTCCCGGCAGCAGTCCGCCGGCATCGGCGAAGTAGGCGTTGTAGTCGGCGCCGGACCGCACGAACGGCAGTCGGTCGAACTGCAATGACGACAGGCATACCGTCACCGCGAGCACGATGCCGACGACGCCGATATTGATCAGCGGGGAACGTTCTTGATCCATCAGCTGGCACACCTTCCGGTGGTCTGCATACCCGGCATCTTGAGCAGCTGGGTCCCGCCGTCCGGTGCGTCGATGAGGAAGTTCGCGCCGCAGATGTACATATTCAGGAACGAACCGTAGGAACCGATTCGAATCAGCTTCTTGTACGTCTCGGGCAACAGGTTCATGACGAACTGAACCTGGTCCTCGTTGGCGTCGAGATTCGCCGACAACCGGCCCAGCTCCGACACATTCGCCTTCAGATCCGGCCGCACCACCTGCAGCAGCTCGGTGAGATCACCGGTGGCCCCGGCCAATCGGGGCAGCGCGTCGCCGATCGGATCCTTGTCCGCGGCCAAACCGCTGATCAGGCGCTGCAATTCGTTCAGCGTGGTGCCGAAGTCCTTGTCCTTGTCATCGATGGTGGCCAGCACCGTCTTCAGGTTCTCGATGACACTGCCGATCAACGCGTCGCGGTCCGCCAGCGTCTTGGCGAAGGAGCCACCGCTGTTCAGCAGCGATACCAGCGTGCCGCCCTGGCCCTGGAACACCTGCAGCAGCGCACCGGTCAGATCGTTCACCTGCTGCGGATTCAGGCCGCGCAGCAGCGGTTTGAAGCCGCCGAGCAACATATCCAG
This sequence comes from Nocardia sp. NPDC058058, assembly GCF_042885355.1. Taxonomy (NCBI): domain Bacteria; kingdom Bacillati; phylum Actinomycetota; class Actinomycetes; order Mycobacteriales; family Nocardiaceae; genus Nocardia; species Nocardia sp. NPDC058058. Next base: position 818,691 of record NZ_JBHVSA010000002.1, read on the forward strand.
ATCCAGTGCGGGCTTGGTGTGCTCGACACCGATGGTGGCGCCCTTGCGCAGCGGCTGCGCGGTGCCGGGGCCCTCCATCAGTTCCAGGTAGCGGTCACCGACGAGGTTCTCGTAGCGGATCGCGGCCTGGGTGCCGGAATACACGTGGTACTGGTTGTCGATATCGAAGTCGACGTGCGCCAGATGATCCTTGCCGACGGTCACCCGCGACACCGAACCCACCGGCACACCGGCGATGCGCACCTTCGAACCCGGCAGCACGCCGGACGAACTGGTGAAGATCGCGTGGTATCCGGTCGAGCGCGAGAAGCGCATCTGGCTGAAGATGACCCCCAGCCCGGCCAGGACCAGCACCATGACCAGGGTGAAGATCCCCAGTTTCACGGAGCTCGCATGCGGTTTGATGCTCATGGGTTGGGCACCCCCGGAAGTCCGGCGAACAGGAGTTGGAACACCCTGGGGCCGTTGAGGTAGGTGGAGGTCGGCGGGGTCCACACCTCGCCCTCGGTGGTGTCGGTGACGAGATAGTTGGAGTGGCTGCCCGGCACCCGATCGAGAATGTTCTCGCAGTGCGGGCCACCGGTGGCGTTCACCTTCGGCAGATCCTTCGGGTACTCGTACGGGGTGCCGCCGGGCATGAAGCTCGCGTTCAGCGTCACGTACGGGCCGTCACCGCCGAAAATGCGATTGCCGACGGGCAGGGCATCGGCCGAGCCGACGACCAGGCAGTACAGCGCCGACTTGTACTCGTGCAGCAGATCGGTGGTGGGGCGCAACAGGTTCAGCGAGTCGATGAGCGAGCGCTCGTTCTGGCCGAGCACGCCGCCGGTGGTGTCGGCCAAACCGATGAGGTTCAACAGCACCGCGTCGAAATTGCTCGTCTCGTCGACGATGGTCTTGCCCGTGACGGTCATATTGCCGGTGGTGCGCAACAGATCCGGCGCGGTATCGGCGTACAGATTGGTGACCCCGACCGAGGTCGCCAGGTCGCGTTGTAGATCGGGCAGGCTCGGATTGATTTCCTTGAGCATGTCGTCGCTGTTCACCAGCAACTGCCCCAGCTTGTCGCCGCGACCCTGCAGGGCGGTGCCCAGCGCGGTCAGCGTCGCGTTCAGTTTCTCCGGCGCGACCTTGTCCAGTACCTGGTTGAGATGCTGGAACAGCGTATTGAATTCCACGGTGACCGCACCGGCGTGCACGACCGCACCCGGACGCAATGATTCACCCGAAGGCTGCTGCGGCTCTTCGAAATTGATGTATTTCGCGCCGAACACGGTGGTGGAACGAATGTCCACCACGGCATTGGACGGCACCATTTTCAATTTATCCGGATCGATGGCGAGTTGGATATTCGCGCCGTCGGCGGTATTGGTCACGCCTTCCACCCGGCCGATTTCCACACCGCGGAGCTTCACCTTGGCGTCGGTATCGAGCACCAGGCCGCTGCGCGGCGCGGCGACGGTCACCTTCACGGTGTCCTGGAAGCCGCCCGCGAAGCTGACCAGGCAGATCACCACGACGGCGACGATGGTCAGCACCATTCCGGCGCCGCACAGGCGGATGAACCAGCCCTGTTCGGAATACCGTGTGGATGTTGGTTTTTGGACGAACGGCGAGCCGATCGGGCTCGCTACCGGGTCCAGTGTTTGCGCCATGTCCGCCCTACCCGGAGAGATGGAAGTTGCCGGTGGTGCCGTAAATGGCAAGGGAGATCAGCAGTGTCACCATAACCACCGCGATCAGCGAGGCCCGCACCGCATTACCCACCGCGACACCGACGCCGACCGGACCGCCCGCGGCGTGATAGCCGTAGTAGGTGTGGATCAGCATGACGGCCATGGCCATGAAGATCGCCTGCGCGAACGACCAGAGGATGTCACTGGGAATCAGGAAGGTCGAGAAGTAATGGTCGTACACACCGGCCGACTGGCCGTAGATCACCACGGTCGCAAAGCGACTCGCGATGAACGAGGCGATGACCGCCAGCGAGTACAGCGGGATGATCGCGATGATGCCCGCCAGAATCCGGGTGCCCACCAGGAAGGGGACCGGCCGGATGGCCATCACCTCCAGGGCATCGATCTCCTCCGAGACGCGCATGGCGCCCAGCTGCGCGGTGGTGCCCGCGCCCAGTGTCGCCGCCAGGCCGATGCCCGAAATCACCGGCGCCGCAATACGAACGTTGATGAAGGCGGAGAAGAAGCCGGTCAGCGCCTCGACGCCGATATTGCCGAGCGAGCTGTAGCCCTGCACGGCGATGGTGCCACCGGCGGCCAGGGTGAGGAAGCCGACGATCACGACGGTGCCGCCGATAACGGCCAAAGCGCCTGTGCCCATGGAGATCTCGGCGATCAGGCGAATGGTCTCGGTGCGGTAGTGGATCAGTGCCTTCGGAACGGACGCGATGGACCGCCCGTAGAACACCGCATGCTTACCGACCGAGTCGAGTCCCTCGGTAAAGCGCCGAAAGCGTTTGGATACCTTCGGAAAACGAGATTGGATCACGAACGCCATCTGATCACCGCGCCGTGAACTTGATGCCAACGGCGGTTACGACCACGTTGATAACGAACAGCGCCATGAAGGCGAAAACGACGGTCTGGTTCACGGCGTCGCCGACGGATTTGGGGCCGCCCTTGACGTTCAGACCCAGGTAGCAGGCGACCAATCCGGCGACGAGGCCGAACAGCGTGGCCTTGACTTCGGAGATGACGAGCTCGGGCAGATGCGTCAGCAGCGTCAGGCCGTTGACGAACGCGCCCGGGTTGACACCCTGCAGGAAGACCGAGAAGAGAAAACCGCCCAGGATCCCGATGGTGGAGACCAGGCCGTTGAGCAGGAACGCCACGAACATCGATGCCAGCACGCGCGGGACGACCAGGCGCTGGATCGGATCGATGCCGAGCACCTTCATCGCGTCGATCTCTTCGCGAATGGTGCGCGCGCCCAGATCCGCGCAGATGGCGGTCGCGCCCGCACCGGCCACGATGAGCACGGTGACCATGGGGCCGACCTGGGTGATGGTGCCGAATGCCGCGCCCGCCCCGGAAAGGTCGGCCGCGCCGATCTCGCGGAGCAGAATGTTCAGCGTGAAGCTCACCAGGACGGTGAACGGAATTGCGACCAATAGGGTCGGGACGATGGAAACCCTGGCGACGAACCAGGACTGGTCGATGAATTCCCGTCGCTGAAACGGTGGCCGCACCACAGCGCGGGCGACAGCGCCGGCGAGTTCGAAGAACCCTCCGACCGCCCGTAACGGTACGGCGAGGACATCATTCATTCCCGCGATTCCTCCTGCCCCTGCCTAGCTATAGCTTCCGAGATCTGAATGTGATCTCGGTCCCGTCCGAAGATTAGAACACGTTCCAGTACGGCTTCGGAAGGTTTCGACGGTTTTGAACTGGGAGTCTTTCTGAACTGATGTCCAGTTCCGAGAACATGTTCACCCCAGGTCTACCATCATGAACGTGGAACCTTTGTGAGGCGCCACACATAGTTGATTCCCATTCCTACCAACGATCGATCGCGTGATCAACCTGGAAACGGGGGGAGAAACCCCCCGCTACCGGTACAAAGGGTGGACTAACCGAGATCCATCAGCGCCGACGCGGAAAACGTGGCGCCCGAGGGACGTTCGGCAAAATAGCCGCCAAGTGTCGCCGCCAGGCCCTCGCGGGTCCATTCGCCCTCGGCGTCGAAACGCTGTTCCACAATGGGAGCCGCCATCAGCGCCACCATCGGGCCGTAGACGACGAACAGCTGACCGCTGATCGCGGCGGCCGCGGGCGAGGCCAGGTAGGCCACCAGGCGGGCCACATGATCGGGCGAGAGCGGATCCGGACCCTCTTCGGGCGCGGCCGAGAAGACGTTCTCCGTCATGGAGGTGCGCGCACGAGGGGCGATCGCATTGGCGCGCACACCGAAATTGGCGAGCGCTCGCGAGGCCGACAGCGTCAGCGCGGTGATACCCGCTTTGGCCGCACCGTAATTGGCCTGTCCGGCGGGACCGAGCAGACCGGCCTCCGACGAGGTGTTGATGATGCTGCCGTAGACCGGCGCACCCGCCTCCTTGGACTTGGCCCGCCAGTACGCGCCCGCATTACGGGTCAAAAGGAAATGCCCGCGCAGATGAACCGCGACGACCGCGTCGAAATCCGCGTCGGACATGTTGAAAAGCATCTTGTCCCGGGTGATCCCGGCATTGTTCACCACGATGTCCAGGCCGCCGAAGGTCTGCTCGGCGGTGCTGATCAAGGCATCGGCGGTGGCCGATTCGGCAATGCTGCCGGCCACGAATTCGGCCTTGGCGCCGAGTGCGCGAATGTCCGCGAGGGTTGCGCTGACCGCGTCGTTTTCGGCAAGGTCGTTCACTATGACCGACGCGCCGGCCCGGGCCAGCTCCAAGGCTTCGGCCCGGCCCAGCCCGGCGCCCGCGCCGGTGACGATGGCCACTCGGCCGGCAAGGTTCACATCAGTTTCGCTCACCGGGCCGACTCTAGAACGTGTTACACCCGGCGAGCAAGGCTGGGTTCAGAGCAGCTTCAGCGCGGCCTTGGGGCACTGCGCGACCGCGGTGCGCACATCTTCCTCATCACCGGCCGGAACCTCCGCGCCGACGATGTGCAGAACGTCGTCATCATCGAGTTCAAAGACGTCGGGGGCGATTCCGACACAGATACCGTTCGCCTCGCACTGGTCGAGATCAACAGTGACCTTCATAGCCAACTCCTTTGCCAAAACAGTGCGCCGAGCCTAACAACCCCCACCCCGGCTGGGGTAGGAAGTGCGTCCTTACACGACCTAATACTGGAACATGTTTCACCTGCTGTGCAATGATCGGCTCAACCCGGAAACGAAGCTAGAGGTATCGCTATGCGGATCGCATACACGCCGCAACAGGAACAGCTGCGCGCTGAACTGCGTGAGTATTTCGCCCGTTTGATCACTCCCGAACGCCGCGCGGCGCTGTCGGCCACGACCGGCGAGTACGGCGAGGGCAATGTCTACCGCGAGGTCGTCGAGGAGATGGGCCGCGACGGCTGGCTCGCCCTGGGCTGGCCCAAGCAGTACGGCGGCCAGGACCGCTCCACCATGGATCAACTGATCTTCACCGATGAGGCCGCCATCGCGGGCGCCCCGGTGCCGTTCCTGACCATCAACTCCGTCGCGCCGACCATCATGCATTACGGCACCGAGGAGCAGAAGAAGTTCTTCCTGCCCAAGATCGCCGCCGGACAGCTGCACTTCGCCATCGGCTACTCCGAGCCGGGTGCGGGCACCGACCTCGCGTCGCTGCGCACCTCCGCGGTGCGCGACGGTGACGAGTGGATCGTCAACGGACAGAAGATGTGGACCTCGCTCATCGCGTATGCCGACTACGTCTGGCTCGCGGCCCGCACCGATCCGAATGCCAAGAAGCACAAGGGCATTTCGATGTTCATCATGCCGACCGATGCTGAAGGCTTCTCCTGGACGCCGGTGCACACCATGGCCGGACCGGACACCTCCGCCACCTACTACCAGGATGTGCGGATCAAGCATTCCGACATGGTGGGGCCGGAGAACGGCGGCTGGTCACTGGTCACCAACCAGCTCAATCACGAGCGCGTCGCGCTGACCTCCGCCGCGCCGTTGGCGCTGGCCGTCGCGCAGACCCTGGAATGGGCGCGGAATACCAAGACCGCCAACGGTTCCCGCGTCATCGACCAGGAATGGGTGCAGATCGCGCTGGCGCGCATCCACTCCAAGGTGGAATACCTCAAGCTCACCAACTGGGAGATCGCCTCGCGCGCCGACCAGGGCGGCGATGCCGCACCGCGGCCGTGGGACGCCTCCGCGACCAAGGTGTACGGCACCGAACTGGCCACCGAGGCCTACCGCGCGCTGATGGAAATCCTCGGCCCGCAAGCCTACCTGCGTCAGGACTCCGCCGGATCGCAGCTGCGCGGACGCCTGGAGCGCATGCACCGCGCCTGCCTGATCCTGACCTTCGGCGGCGGCACCAACGAGGTGCAGCGTGACATCATCGCCATGACCGCCCTCAAGCAGCCCGCCGCCGCGCGCTAATCGAAACCTAGGTAACCATCATGGATTTCACCCTTACCGAGGCGCAGCAGGATCTGGCCCGCCTCACCGCCGAGGTCACCGGCAAGCTCGTCACCGCCGACCGGCTGCGCGAACTCGACCGGAACAATGACGCGGCCGGGAACCCGACCGTGCGCTTCGACGAATCACTGTGGGGCTCACTGGCCGAGACCGGCGTGCTGGCCGCGGCCCTGCCGGAAGCGGTGGGCGGCAGCGACTTCGGCGTGCTCGAACAGAGCTCCATCCTGCGCGAACTCGGCAAATCCGTCGCGGCCGTGCCCTACCTGTGGTCGATCGTGCTGGGCGCGGGCGCGCTCGCGCAATTCGGCTCCGATGCCCAGCGGGCGCTGGCCACGCAGGCCGCGAGCGGTGAGCTCATCCTCACCGCCGCGCTGAGCGAAGAGCGCAACTGGGAACTCGCCAAGCCGGTCACCACCGCCGCGGACAACGGCGGCTGGCAGCTCACCGGGTTCAAGACCACCGTGCCGTTCGCGCGCCAGGCGGCGCGAATCCTGGTGTCCGCCAGCGTGGATGGCTCCCCCGCCGTCTTCCTGGTCGATCCCGCGCACGCCTCGGTGCGCGTCGAGGACCAGATCGTCACCGACCGCTCCCCCGAGGCCGAGGTCGAATTCACCGCCACCCCGGCGGAATTGGTCGGCACCCTGGAGCAGGGCGCGGACATCCTGAACTGGCTGCTGGAGCGCGCCTGGCTCGGCCTGGCCGCCACCCAGCTCGGCGTCGTCGAGAAGGGCCTCGAGCTGGTCGCCGACTACGCCCGCGAGCGCGAACAGTTCAACCGCAAGATCGGCAGCTTCCAGGCTGTGGCGCAACGGCTTTCGGATGCCTACATCGACATCCAGGGCGTGCGCCTCGCGGTGCAGCAGGCCGCCTGGCTGCTCGCCGAGGGCCTGCCCGCCACCGCCGAGATCCACACCGCCAAGTTCTGGGCCGCCGACGCGGGCCACCGCGTCGCGCACACCGTGGTACACGTACACGGCGGCGTCGGCATCGACCGCGACCACATCGTGAACCAGTACTTCACCGCCGCCAAGCACAATGAATTCGCCCTGGGCGGCGCGACCGATCACCTGCGCGCCCTCGGCGGCATCCTCGCCGCCCCGGCCAGCTGATCGACGCGCGGGCGCATCCGCCCGCACCGAAAGATCCAGGGCGGCGGCACCTTCCGGTGCCGCCGCCCTTTTCTGTAAGCACCCCCGCCACACGGGTCAGGGCACGAGCGGCCCCGCGAGCACACGCTCGCCCGCGATGCGGTCGCCGGCCCAGGTCAGGGCCGGGTCGGAGGCGGGCAGGCGCTGCCAGAGGGCGAGCAGCAGATCCGAAGCGGGAGCGGCGATTTCGGCGACCGGTTCACCCGGGCCGTAGATCCAGCTCTCCGGGGTGTCGGTGGCGCACAGGCGCAGGGCCACTTCGGGTTCGGTGGCGAGGCCGCGCTGGATCATGCGCGGGGCGAAGAGTTCGAAGACCTCGTTGATGCCGTCCACGGCCAGGTCGGTGTCGAAGGGGACGGCTTTGCCGAAGGCGTTCTGGCCGTCCCACAGGTGCATCAGGGTTTCCAGGGCGCGGCGGCGACGCCAGAAGCCGACCGTGCGAGGCATACTCCGGGTGAAGGTCCACGCCTCGTTCTCGGGATCGGCGGACAGCGACGCGGCGATGGCGTCGGCGGTCTCGTCATACCATTCGCGCAGCGCGACAGCGTCTTTCGGAGCCGGATCGCCCTGGTGGTCACCGCGTAACTCGGTCACGGCGGTCACCACCCACAGATTGCCCTGGCCCAGGTGATCGGCGAGGTCGTAGAACGTCCAGTCACCGCAGGTCGGCACCGGGGTGGCGAGGTCGGTGTCCGGCGTGATGAGATCGCCGAATTCGGTGAGCTTCGCGCAGAGCAGGGCCAGGTAATCCATGCCGATCACCGTAAACCGGATCAACCGCGCATACCCGCCGGAAAACGCTCAGGATTCGAGTTCGTGGTTGGAGTCGGGGTGCCAGTGACCCGCGCGGGTGGACGCGCTCGCGGCGAAGATCGGGTCGGGGTGATCGGCCGCGGGCTCGAGTTCGTTCATCAGCAGATCGCTCATGGCATCACGGCGCAGCACCCGGCCGAGTTCGGCGGCGGCCCGGTAGTGCGCGGGTGTGCGCAGCGCCTTGCGGACGGCGGTGGCGATCTGTTGCGGAGTCGCGGTGCGGGGCAGCGCGACTCCGGCGTGGTGCGCGCGCACCCGGGCGGCATTGTCGGCGTGATCGCGGCCGTGCGGCAGCAGCACCACGGGTAGGTCGGCGGCGAAGGACTTGAGCAGCGTGCCGTGCCCGCCGTGGGTTATCACCAGGCTGGCGTGCCGCATGAGTTCGTGATGGGGGCCCGCGGGCAGCACGGTGACATTCGGCGGCGCGCAGACCGCGGTGACGGGCACAGCCGGACCGGTGGTCATGACACCGCGCACCGGCAGCTTGCCCAGTGCGTCGGCAATGCGCTGCAGGCATTCGCCCTGACCCTGATCGGTGCTGGAGAGCGAGACGAGTACCAGCGGCTCACTGCCCTCCGGCACGGTCCATTCGGCGTCGCGCGCCCAGATCGGATCATCCAGAATGGGTCCGACATAGCGCACCGCGTCCGGCCGCTGTGCCGCGAAATCGAAAGCCTCACTGGACAATACGAGCTGTCGATGCGCCAGCTGCACCTGATCCTGATAGTGCGCGAGCCGCTCCAGCCCGAAATCCGCGCGCAGCGCGTTCAATTGCGGCAGCAGTTCCTGATCCCAGCGCCGCTGCACCATGGACCCGACCAGGCGGTCCCGCCAGCGCCCCACCGGTCCCCCGGCACGGCCGAATCCGGTGCCGGGCGGCGGCCCGCCCTCCACCGGCAGCGGGTAGATGCCCGGTATGAGCGCCATGAACGGTATTTCCCGCGCCTGCGCGGCCACCATGGCCCCGAACGCGAAATAGGAGGCGAGCACCAGATCCGGTCGCTCGGAATCGATTTCGGCGGCGGTATCGCGGGCGAACCCGCTGCCCGCGCGCGATCTGAGCCGCGCGCCGGTGGCCGTCACCGCCGTGGCCAGCGATTCCTCGGCGAGCACGGTGACCCGATGCCCACGCTCGACCAGCCTGCGCACCACACCGAGCTCCGGCGGTACGGTTCCGCCGCTGCCGGTGAGGGCAACCAGGTAGCTGTGCTTCATCAGGCACCTCCTGCCCGCCACTCTGTCACGCTGGGCGGGTCGCCGACTTCCCGATCGACAAATGATGTGTCACAGACCACAGTGCCAGCGCACCGATGAGTTTTCCACCCGCGTCTCGTCCTCACCAATGACCCCATTGGACCCGCAAGGCGTTTGCGGATGAGAGGACGAATCACCATGGCCAGCAAGATGATCTTCATCAATCTCCCCGTAGCCGACCTGGAGCGATCCAAGAATTTCTACGAGGCGCTGGGCTGGAAGGTCAATCAGGACTTCACCGACGAGAACGCCGCCTGCATCGTCATCGACGACAATATCTGCGCCATGCTGCTGACCCGGGACTTCTTCACCACCTTCAGCACCCGGCCCGCCGGCGATCCCGGTGCCACGGTGAATGCCCTCTACGCCATCTCCCTCAACAGTCCGGAGGAAGTCGACACCCTGGTGGAGGCCGCCCTCGCCTCCGGCGGCACCGAGGAGGTCAACGCGGACAAGCGCGCCCAGGAAGCCCAGGTCGGCATGCACGGCCGCACCTTCCTCGACCCGGACGGCCACCAGTGGGAGCCCTTCCACATGGCCTACCCCGCCGCGCCCTGACACTGCCATCTCGCAGCGCTCGCACCGCGCGACTCCGAAATGCGAACGGCCCGCCGGGATTTCTCCCAGCGGGCCGTTCACGCATGTCGTCGCGTTCACGCCGGACCACCCCGGCGCATCCACCTACGCGGCGACGGAGAACAGTTCTACCGCAGTTCCGGCGCAAGTCCGAAAAGCGGGAACAAGCGGTCGGTATCCAAGAAGAAGTTGAGACCCGCGATGCGGTCGCCGTCCAGTTCCAGCACCGTGATGGACCACGGCACCCAGACACCGGGCTCGTCCGCGCTCGGCTTGTAGTGGCCGAAGGCGGGCATACCGTTCGCGCCCAGCGGGATCATCCGCGAATCGCGGCACGCCGAACCCGTCGTGAGCATGAACTGCGCGACATTCTCGGGACCGGAGATCCACAGCGAGAACGGCGGCATGGACAGTGCCACATCGGCTTTGAGCAGTTCGGTGAGCGCGGCCATGTCATAGGACTCGAACGCGGCCACGAAATCGTCGACGAGTTTGCGCTGGCGCTCATCGGATTCGTCGAAGACGTCCGAAACGGTGGACACCTCCTGCGCCTTGGTCATGGTGGCGCGGGCGCGCTGTAGCGCGCTGTTCACCGAGGCCGGGGAGACATTGAGCATGTCCGCGGTTTCATTGGCGGAGAAGCGCAGTACCTCGCGCATGATCAGGATGGCGCGCTGGGTGGCGGGCAGATGCTGAACCGCGGCCACGAAGGCCAGGCGCAGCGTGTCCTTGGTGCTGGCGGCCTCGGCCGGGTCCGCACCGAAGGCCAGGCCGTTCGGAATCGGTTCCACCCATACGTAATCCGGCTCCGGCGGCGGCAGCGGGGTATCGGGGGTGCTGGCACCGGTGAGATCCATCGGCCGCGCACGGCGCTGTGGACCGTCGAGCATGTCCAGACAGACATTGGTGGTGATCTTGTAAAGCCAGGAGCGCACGCTGGAACGACCCTCGAAGGAGTCGTACGACTTCCACGCGCGCGTGAAGGTCTCCTGCACCGCGTCCTCGGCCTCGAACGACGACCCGAGCATTCGATAGGCGTAGGCGCACAACTCACGCCGATGACCTTCGAAGGACCGCAGTACATCGTCGGTGATCGTGGTGGATCCGCCGCCTGTCTCGCTCATGACCATCACTCTGGCACAGGGCACCGACAAGAAGAACACCCCGAAATTGCCTGCGCCCGCCTGTTTCGCAACAGGCGGGCGCAGGAGCCTCAGCAGTAACTCGCGGCTACCGCGGCGGGGTGATTACTTGGTGCTCGGGGCGTGCGCGTGGTTGTCCGCCTCGCGGGCCTCGGTCTGCGCCTGCGCCCACTTGTAATCGGGCTTGCCCGCGGGCGAGCGCTTGATCTCGTCCACGTACCACAGGCTGCGCGGCATCTTGTAGGAGGAGATCTCCTGCGTCAGCACCGGGCGCAGATCCTCCAGGGTGGGCCGATTCTCGCTGCGGCACTGCACGACCGCCACGACGCGCTGTCCCCAGCGCTCGTCCGGCACGCCGACCACGAGCGCGTCGAAGATCTCCGGATGCGCCTTGAGCGCGCCCTCGACCTCTTCGGGGTAGATCTTCTCGCCGCCGGAGTTGATGGACACCGAACCACGCCCGAGCATGGTGACGCTGCCGTCCTCCTCCACCCGGGCGAAATCGCCCGGGATGGAGTAGCGAATCCCGTTGTACTCCTTGAACGTAGCCGCGGTCTTGACCGGGTCGTTGTAGTAGCCCAGCGGGATGTGCCCGGTGCGCGCGATCAGGCCGGTCTTACCCGAGCCCGCCTCGATCTCATTGCCCTCGTCATCGATGACCTTGGTGGAGGCGTCGATCTTCACGCGCGGGCCGCCGGTGTGGGTGGCGCCCTTGCTGGCCACCGACAGGCCGCCGAAACCGGTCTCCGAGGAGCCGATGGAGTCGGTGATCATGGTGGTGGTGAGCAACTCGAGGTACTCGTCCTTGAGCGCGGGCGAGAACAGCGCCGCGCTCGAGGCCAGCGCCCACAGCTGCGAATGCTGGTACGGCTCACCGGTTTCCGGATTGCCCGCCTTCAGCGCGTCCAACATCGGCCGCGCCATGGCGTCACCGGTGATGAAGATCAGGTTGATGTTGTGCTTGTCGATGGCCTGCCAGACGCCGTGCCCGCTGAACTCGGGCAGCATGACGGCCTTGCCGCCGTCGAAGAGGCTGTGGAACACCGCGGTCTGCGAACCACCGTGGATCAGCGGCGGAATGGGGAAGCGGTTCAGCTGCCCGTTGCCCGCGCCGACCTTGGCCTGCTGCCATTCGTCCTCGATGGCAACGCCGGTGACGAAGTTGATGCCGCCGCCGAGCACGCGCCACCAGTCCTCGTGCCGCCACATGACGCCCTTGGGCAGGCCGGTGGTGCCGCCGGTGTAGAGCATGAAGATGTCATCGGCCGAACGATCGCCGAAGTCGCGTACATCCGAGCTGCCCGACAGGGCCGTCTCGTATTCGACCGCACCCGCGGGAGCGGGCAGATCGGTGCCGTCCTCGATGGTCAGCACGGTCTTGATGGCCGGAACCCGGGGCAGCACATTGCCGATCCGCTCGCTGTAGCGACGTTCGGCGATGAGCGCGACCATGTCCGAGTTCTCGAAGATGTACTGCAACTCGTTCTCGACGTACCGGTAGTTCACGTTGATGACCACCGCGCGGATCTTGAAGATCGCCACCATGGCCTCGACGGCCTCAATGGTGTTACGCGCGTAGATGCCCACCTTGTCACCGGGCTTGACGCCCTGTTCCTGCAGGTAATGGCCCAGCTGGTTGCAACGCTTCTCGAACTCGGCGTAGGTGAATTCCCTATCGTTGTCGACCAGAGCTACCCGCTCCGGCATCAGATCGATGGCGTGCTCGACAAGGTCCGCTATGTTGTAGCTCACAGGATGAAAATAGAACGTGTTCTCGCGAGTTGCAAGGTGCGATTTCCCGCTCACTGGACAAATCCATGTGGCCCCCGCCACAGCCTACCGGCCCGGGATGCCTAAAAGGAATAGGACAAATGGGAAACCGCCCGGCCGCGGCCCCGAGCGGGGCGCGGCGGGCGGTTCGCCAATCTAGAACTGGTTCTACGACTCGATGAACGGCTTCAGGCGCTCGAACTGCTCGACGCTGTGCACGCCGACGAGCAGCATGGTGACACCCGCCTTCTCCCACACCTTCAACTGTTCGCGCACATGCGCCTCATCACCGATGATCGTGGTGTCCAGGATCAGCTCGTCCGGAACCGCCGCCGCCGCTTCGTCTTTGCGGCCGGTGCGGAACAGCCGGGTGATCTCCTCGACCTGTTCGCCGTACCCCATGCGGCGGTAGACCTCGGCGTGGAAGTTCATGTCCTCCGCGCCCATGCCGCCGATATACAGCGCCAGGAACGGCCGCAGCCGATCGAGTTCGGCCTTGGTGTCGTCGGTCAGGATGACCTGCGCCGTCGCGGCGATTTCGAAGTCCTCCCGCGAACGCCGGGCACCCGCGCGCGCGAAACCCTCGTCCAGCCACTCGTTGTACATATCGGCCAGGCGGGGGGTGTAGTAGATGGCCAGCCAGCCGTCCGCGATCTCGGCGGTCAGCGCGACGTTCTTCGGACCTTCCGCACCCAGCCAGATGGGCAGATCCTTGCGCAGCGGATGCGTGATCGACTTGAGCGGCTTGCCGAATCCGGTGGCGTTCGCGCCGTTGTAGGGCAGCGGATAGCTCGGGCCGTCGTTGGTCACCTTGCCCTCGCGCTCGAGCACCTGGCGGATCACCGAGACGTATTCGCGGGTGCGCTGCAACGGTTTGGCAAACGACTGTCCGTACCAGCCCTCGACCACCTGCGGTCCGGAGACGCCGAGTCCGAGGATGTGCCGGCCGCCGCTGAGGTGATCCAGGGTCAGCGCGGCCATGGCGGTGGCGGTCGGGGTGCGCGCGGACATCTGCACCACCGAGGTGCCCAGGCGCACGCGGCTGGTGCTCGGGCCGAGCCAGGCGAGTGGCGTGTAGGCGTCCGAACCCCAGGATTCGGCGGTGAAGACGGCGTCGAATCCGGTCTCCTCGGCGGCCGCCACCAACTCCGCGGTATTGGCGGGCGGCTGCGCGCCCCAGTATCCGAGTTGCAACCCAAAGCGCATGTCCCGTTCCCTTCCCATGTGGGCTCTTGCCACCATCATTAGAACCTGTTCTACTCGATCGCGTGACTCTGGGGAACACCGAAGTACTCGCAGCACCGCTGGTGATGAAGTTCGACTACACCCGCTCCACCGGACCGACCATCGGACGCTTCCTCACCGGATTGCGTGCCGGACGGGTCGTCGGCGTGCGCGGTTCCGATGGGCGCGTACTCGTGCCGCCCGCGGAATTCGATCCGATCACCGCGGATGCCCTGTCCGAATTCGTCGACGTGGCCGATGTGGGCACCGTGCAGTCGTGGAGCTGGGTGGCCGAACCGGTCTCCGGTCAGCCCTTCGACCGCCCGTTCGCCTACGCGCTCATCAAGCTGGACGGCGCCGACACCGCCCTGCTGCACGCCGTGGATGTGGCCACCGCGGCCGATATGTCCACCGGTATGCGGGTGCGGGCGCGCTGGGCCGCCGAGCGGACCGGCGATATCCACGACATCGTGGCGTTCGAACCGGGTGAGACCTCCACCGCGCCCGCCGATTCCGGCGCTGACGCCGAGCCGGTGACGGGCATCATCACGCCGATCGACCTGTCGTTCAAGCACACCGCCGCACCGCAGGAAGCGGTCTTCCTGAAGGGGCTGACCGAGGGCAAGCTGCTCGGCGCGCGCGCCCAGCTGGACGGCAAGGTGTACTTCCCGCCGCGTGGCGCGGACCCGCGCACCGGCGAGCCGACCAACGATTTCGTCGAGGTGTCCGACAAGGGCATCGTCACCACGTTCTGCATCGTGAACGTGCCGTTCATGGGTCAGCGCCTCAAGCCCCCGTACGTGGCCGCGTATGTGCTGCTCGACGGCACCGACATCCCGTTCCTGCACCTGGTGCTCGGCGTGGAGGCGAGCGATGTGCGGATGGGCATGCGGGTCGAGGCCGTGTGGAAGCCGCGCGAGGAGTGGGGCCTGTCGATGGCCAATATCGATCACTTCCGGCCCACCGGCGAGCCCGACGCCGAATACGACTCGTTCGCGCACCACCTGTAGAGAGGCGCTGAATTACCTTGAGCGGCAACGTTACTGACATCGCGGTGGTGGGATTCGCCCATGCGCCGCACGTGCCGGAGACCTTCGGCACCACCAATGGCGTGGAAATGCTCGCGCCATGCTTCACCGAGCTCTACGCCCAGCTCGGCATCACCAAGTCCGATATCGACTTCTGGTGCTCGGGCTCCTCGGATTACCTTGCCGGACGCGCCTTCTCGTTCATCTCGGCGATCGACTCCATCGGCGCGGTGCCGCCGATCAACGAATCGCACGTCGAGATGGACGCGGCCTGGGCGCTGTACGAGGCGTGGGTGAAACTGCGCACCGGACAGGCCGAGACCGCGCTGGTCTACGGCTTCGGCAAGGCCTCGGCGGGCACGCTGCGCCAGGTGCTGACCCTGCAGACCGATCCGTACCTGGTGGCCCCGCTGGGCCCGGACGCGGTATCGATGGCCGGTTTGCAGGCTCGCGCCGGTATCGACGCCGGTCGCTGGACCGAGCGCGATATGGCCGAGGTGGCCGCACGCAATGCCGTGCATGCCGCGGCCAAGGGCGGCAGCGCCACCGCGCGCACCGAATCCGATGTCGAAAAGCTTTTGGCCGCGGAGTATGTGGCGAATCCGTTCCGCGCCCACGACATCGCGCCCATCACCGATGGCGCGGCCGCGGTGGTGCTGGCCGTCGGCGACAAGGCACGGGAACTGCGGGAGCGTCCGGCCTGGCTCACCGGTATCGCGCATTACATCGACACCCCCATCCTGGGTGCGCGCGATCTTACTGTCTCGCAATCGACTTCGCGTGCCGCCAAGGCCGCGATCGGTAGCGGATCCGGTGAATTCGATATCGCCGAGCTGCACGCGCAGTTCAGCCACGAGGAACTCATCCTCGCGCAGGCGCTGGGCCTGAACGGCAATACCCGGATCAATCCGTCCGGCGGCGCGCTGTCCGGCAATCCGATGTTCGCGGCCGGGCTGGAGCGCATCGGTTTCGCCGCCACCGAAATCTTCAACGGCAACGCGAATAGCGCACTGGCGCATGCCAGTAGCGGTCCCGCGCTGCAGCAGAACCTCGTTGCCACCCTGGAGGCGCGCTCATGACCAATCCTGCCGCCGTACTCGGCACCGGCCAGACCCATCACGTGACCAAGCGGTCCGATGTGTCCATGGCGGGCATGCTGCGCGAGGCCATCGACCGCGCGCTCATCGACTCCGAGCTGACCATGGCCGATATCGACGCCGTCGTCATCGGTAAGGCCCCCGACTTCTTCGAGGGCTCCATGATGCCGGAGCTGTTCCTCTCCGATGCCTTGGGCGCCACCGGAAAACCGCTGCTGCGCGTGCACACCGCCGGTTCGGTCGGCGGCTCCACCGGCGTCGTGGCGGCCAGCCACGTGCAGGCGGGCGTGCACGGCAAGGTGCTCGCACTGTCCTGGGAGAAGCAGTCCGAGTCCAATGCCATGTGGGCGCTGTCGAATCCGGTTCCGTTCACCATGCCGGTCGGCGCGGGCGCGGGCGGTTACTTCGCCCCGCACGTGCGCGCCTACATTCGCCGCGCCAACGCGCCGCTGCACATCGGCGCCATGGTCGCGGTGAAGGATCGCCGCAATGGCGCGAAGAATCCGTTCGCGCATCTCAAGCAGGCCGATATCACCATGGAATCGGTGATGGCGTCCCAAATGCTGTGGGACCCCATTCGTTTCGACGAGACCTGCCCGTCCTCGGACGGCGCGTGCGCCATCGTCATCGGTGACGAGGCCTCGGCCAAGGCCGTGGAAGCCCGCGGCAAGAAGGTCGCCTGGATTCACGGCACCGCCATGCGCACCGAACCGCTCGCCTACGCCGGGCGCGATCAGGTGAATCCCAAGGCCGGTCAGGCCGCGGCCGCCGCGCTGTGGAAGCAGGCCGGCATCACCAACCCGCTCGAAGAGATCGACGCGGCCGAAATCTACGTCCCCTTCTCGTGGTTCGAGCCCATGTGGCTGGAGAACCTGGGCTTCATGCCCGAGGGCGAGGGCTGGAAGCTCACCGACGCGGGCGAAACCGCCATCGGCGGAAAGCTTCCCGTGAATCCGTCCGGCGGCGTGCTGTCCTCCAACCCGATCGGCGCCTCCGGCATGATCCGCTTCGCCGAGGCCGCCAAGCAGGTCATGGGCCGGGCCGGGGACTACCAGGTGGAGAACGCGCGCAAGGCGTTCGGGCACGCGTACGGCGGTGGCTCGCAATACTTCTCGATGTGGGTGGTCGGGAGCGAGCAGCCGTGAGCGATGACAACCATCCCGCCCGGGTAGCCGGGCGGGCATCGCAGGCCGCGGTGCGCGCCAAGGACAAGGACGCCTGGGTCGCGCTGTTCGCGCCGGACGGCATCGTGGAGGATCCGGTCGGACCGTCCTTCTTCGATCCCGAAGGTAAGGGTCATCGTGGGCCGGAGGCCATCGCGGCGTTCTGGGACAAGGCGATCGCGCAGACCGACTCCATCGAATTCCTCTTCGACGATTCGTTCGCCTGCGGCAGCGAGGTGGTCTACACCGGCCGCATCCGCACCACGCTGGGCGGCCAGACCATCGATGCCGAAGGCGTTTTCACCTACCGGGTGGAATCCGACGGCAAGATCGCCGCGCTGCGTGCGTTCTGGGAGACCGAGCGCGCCATGAAAACCATGAAACCCGTTTAGGGACAACAGGCCCCGTCAGGGAATCACAAAGGAGCGGGAGACTGGAATCCAGTCTCCCGCTCCTTTCCTACTACCCTGAGTTGTGAGAGGCAGGGCAGGTCAGCGTTTTTCGCGCTAGTGCGCGACCGGGCAGCCGCCACCGGACTTGGTGCCGTAGTCGACCTGGAACTCCTTGACCCCGTTCAGCCAACCCGAGCGCAGGCGCTGCGGATCGCCGAGGCCGCTGATGTCCGGCATGTAATCCGCGATGGCGTTGAAGATGATCTCGATCTCCAGCCGCGCCAGGTTCGCGCCGACGCAGTAGTGCGCGCCGGTGCCGCCGAAGGACAGGTGCGGGTTGGGATCACGCAGGATATTGAAGGTGTTCGGATCGTCGAACACCTCCTCGTCGAAGTTGGCCGAGCGGTAGGACAGCACCACGCGCTGACCCTTCTTGATCTCCACGCCACCGACTTCCACATCCTCGAGCGCGGTGCGCTGGAAGCTGCTGACCGGGGTGGCCCAGCGGATGATCTCGTCCACGGCGGTCTTGGGGCGCTCCTTCTTGAAGAGCTCCCACTGCTCCGGGTTCTCCAGGAACGCGATCATCCCGTGCGTGGTGGCATTGCGGGTGGTCTCGTTACCGGCCACCGCCAGCACCATGACGAAGAAGCCGAATTCCTCTGGCAGCAGCGCGTCACCGTCGACATCGGCGTTGATGAGTTCGGTGACGATGTCATCGGCCGGGCAGGCCCGGCGGGCTTCGGCCATTTGGTACGAGTAGCCCAGGATCTCGGTGGAGGCGACCACCGGGTCGGCATCGCTGTCCGGATCGTCGTAGCTGGTCATATCGTTGGACCACTTGAAGAGCTTCATGCGGTCTTCCTGTGGCACACCGATCAATTCGGCGATGGCCTGCAGCGGCAGCTCGGCCGCCACCTGCTCCACGAAGTCACCGGCGCCGGTCGCGACCGCGGCCTGCACGATGGATTCGGCGCGCGCGGTCAGCTCCGCGCGCAGGCCGTTGATCACGCGCGGGGTGAAGCCCTTGGAGATGATCTTGCGGAGCTTGGTGTGCTCCGGGGCGTCCTTGTTCAGCAGGACGAAGCGCTGCAGTTCGATCTGCTCGCGGGTGATGCTGTCCTGGAAGCGCGGGATGGCGGTGTTCTCGAAGGTGGAGAACACGTCATCGCGGCGCGAGACGGTTTTCACGTCGGCATGCTTGCTGATGACCCAGAAGCCGTCGTCCTGGAAACCGCCGGTCTCGGGAGACTTGGGATTCCACCAGATCGGCGCGGCCTCGCGGAGTTCGGCGAGTTCCTCCGCCGGGACTCGCTGCTGCCACATCTCCGGGTCGGTGATGTCGAACCCGTCCGGCACGTTGGGCCGGGCTTGGGCGTCTGCGGTATTGGCTGCCACCACCAGCTGTCTCCTTTGACTAACTGAAACACGTTCTACCGATATTCAAGCACAGGCGGTAAGACTAGGGAAGGAACCGAAACTGACTTACATTACTTGTAGAGAACTTGTTCCAGTTCTGATCCGGAAGGAAGACCATCGTGGGTACACCCGTCATCGTCGAAGCCGCGCGCACACCCATCGGCAAGCGCAACGGCTGGCTGGCCGGACTGCATGCCGCCGAACTCCTGGGAGCGGCGCAGAAGGGCCTGCTGGAGCGGGCCGAGTTGGATCCGGCTCTGGTGGAGCAGGTCATCGGCGGCTGCGTGATGCAGGTGGGCGAACAGTCCAACAATGTCACCAGAACCGCTTGGCTGCACGCCGGATTGCCCTGGCAGTCCGGTGCGGTCACCATCGACAATCAGTGCGGCTCGGCGCAGCAGGCCACCGGCCTGGTCGCGGGCCTGATCGCCACCGGCGCGATCGATGTCGGCATGGCCTGCGGCCTGGAGTCCATGAGCCATGTTCCGTTGGGCGCCAACGTCGGAACGCACGCGGGACCGCGCCGCCCGGCGTCGTGGGATATCGACATGCCCGACCAGTTCACCGCCGCCGAGCGAATTGCCAAGCGGCGCGGCATCACTCGCGATGACACCGACGAATGGGGCGAGCGCTCACAGCGTCTGGCCGCGCAGGCGTGGGAGCAGGGCCGGTTCGACCGCGAGGTGCTCACCATTGTCGGTGCGCCGCAGGTCGATAAGGAAGGCAACCTCACCGGCGAGACCGCGGACATCAGCCGCGATCAGGGTCTGCGCGCCACCACCCGCGAGGGCCTGGCGAAGCTGAAGCCGGTGCTGGAGGGCGGAATTCACACCGCGGGCTCCTCCTCGCAGATCTCCGACGGCGCCTCCGCGGTGCTGCTGATGGACGAAAAGGCCGCTGAGCGAGCGGGTTTGCGTCCCCGCGCGCGCATCATCTCGCAGTGCCTGGTGGGCGGTGAGCCCGAATTCCACCTGGACGGACCGGTTCAGGCGTGCGAGCGCCTGCTGGAGCGCAGCGGAATGAGCATCGGCGATATCGATCTGTTCGAAATCAACGAGGCATTCGCGTCCGTGGTGCTGTCGTGGGCCTCGGTGCACAAGCCGGATCTGGATCGGGTGAACGTCAACGGCGGCGCGATCGCCATCGGACATCCGGTCGGCAGCACCGGAACCCGGCTCATCACAACGGCTTTGCACGAGTTGGAACGGTCCGACAAGCAGACCGCGATGATCCTGATGTGCTGTGGCGGCGCGCTCGCGACGGGCACGATCATCGAGCGGATCTAGTCACTTAGTCGTCACTTCAATCATTTTCGGGCGAGGTTGAACGTTCATCCCACTTGTCGTGAAACGTGGCGTACGCCACACAAACTCGGGTACAGACAAGAAGATGAGATGTCAGCTATCTTAGGGTTACCGACGGCCCGTCGTGGAAGACCTTCGCGACGGGCCAGAACCGGGACTCTTAAGCCCTCCGCAAGAACGGTGGCGCTGGCCCGCAAACACCCAAGCCACAGCCGGTTCACCGGATCACCGCCTAGAAGCTTCAAGGAAATCGCGGATCAGGCGTAGGTTTTCAGTTACTGAGCCGCTAATATCAATGATACGTATCCGAGATAACGACTGTTAGTACAGCGAAGGGAATTGGGCGGCTCACAATGGCTGATTTCGCGGCGCGGCTGAACAAGCTGTTCGAAACCGTGCATCCCCCGGGGCGTAAGCCGCACACCAATGCAGAGGTGGCGGCGGCGCTCACGGCCTCCGGCCATCCGATCTCGAAACCGTATCTCTCGCAGTTGCGGTCGGGACAGCGGACCAACCCCTCAGATGAGACGGTGGCCGCGCTGGCGAAGTTCTTCAAGGTGAAACCGGACTACTTCTTCAACGACATCTATGCGGCCAAGATCGATCACGATCTCGAACTGCTGTCCCAGCTGCAGGGCTATGGACTTCGTCGTTTGTCGAGTAGGGCGTTCGACCTCTCCGAAGAATCTCAGAACCTCCTCACCTCCATGGCGGAGAAGTTGCGGGCCAGCGAAGGGCTGCCCGAAATTCCTCCGGACGGCACGGAATAGGTTCTCTACCGGGGCAACTCGGCGCGGCCGTCTCGGAGGTCGCACCGGGGTGGCCCGGTAGGGAACTGCTCCGCGCCCGATCAGGTACTGCAGGGTGCCTGAACACGGTGTGATGACGGCGCTGCTTGCAGGGCAGCGCCGTTCATCGTGGAGCCATTCAGCCGGCTGAAGAGTGTTGCACCGGTCCCATTGCGCTTGGGGCCAAGTGGCGTAGGTCTCTGCGCTGGTGCGTTATGCACAATCCTGGCATTTCCCTGCCCACATCACGGGGGCCGAGATAGAGCCGGGCGACTTGTGCACTATGTCGTTTTGTGTGATGTGAGCGTTTCGCCCCCAATGCACCATCTGCGACAAGCGCCCTATTGTGCTGTGTGCATAAATTCTTATGTGCTGATGCACAAACTCTTTGTGCTCTGTGCACAGAAAAGCGACAATTCGGTCGCCGCGATCCCCCGCCCCCAGCAATTCGGTGACGCCAATATGCCATTGGCGCAACTAAGACAACAGACAACACAGAACGGCCTCCCGTGCATGGCACGGGGGGCCGTTTCTATTCGGAACTCAATACTCAGCGCTCGGCGGCGGCCCGGCTCGTGGTCGATGCGGTGGCGTTCGCCTCATAGGCGCGGGCAATCGCCTGCACCCAGCCGCGCGGGCCGACGCCCTCGGGCGGTGCGATCCAGCGACCATCGATCAGTACGTCGCCGAACGGATTTCGGGCCCACTCGGCCACCCGTTCCGCGCGTTCGGTGACGGCTTCGGGCGGGATGCCCGCCGCGGGCAGTTCCATACCACCGCCGGATTGCAGGTACAGCGCGTCCATCACCTGCGCGACCTGGTCCGATGCCTTCAACTGGGTGGCCGAACCGGTCTGGTCCTTGGCGACCACCTCGGGGAAACGCGCGATGAGTACCCGGTGCAGGGTGCGAATCTGCTTCAGCAGCAGGCGCGCTCGCGCCCACAGCTCGATCACGATCCAGACCGCGCCGACCGCGATGAGCAGGCTCGCCAACTGCCACACCGGCCAGAACCAGTCGCCCGCCGCCGGTTTCGCCATCGGCTGATGCATGAGTTCGCGGCGCACCGCCAGCGCGGCCAGCACGCCGACCACCAGCGTGCCAACGCAGTAGAGCGCGATACCGCGGCCGAGCGCGGTCCAGTCCAGATTGCGCACCCCGGTGATCACGATGAACAGGCATTCCAGCGCCACGATCACCCAGCCGAAGGTGATCGACCACAGCAGGGTGAGCGTCATGGCCGAAATGCCGCCCGCGTAGATGATCCAGGCGATCTGCCGCAGATTCACCCGCGACACCACCGGCCACGCGGCGGCCGCCACCACCGAGGTCGAGGTGCCGAACAGAATCCAGGCCGCGGTGGTGAGCCGATCGGAGAACCAACTGCCGTGCACCCCGTTGGGCAGCAGATGATCAACCGCCACACCGATTTCCGGCACCGAGACGGTCGCCGCCAGCGCCACCGAGGCCACCGCGATGATGATCGCCACCCGCGCCGTGGTGGCGGGCTTGACGAGCACCCGCCCAACTCTGGCACCGGCGGCCATCCAAATGAGGAGCGCTGTCAACCAGAAGGTCATCCGAGTGCCTCATCGAATCGAAGGACCGAGACGCCTGCGCCTCGGCTGTTGAACACGCGCAGGCGGGTCATGAGCATGGAGGCGAAGGTCTCCGCCTCCCATTCACACTGCTCGTCCTCGCCGAGTTCCACGATCTTCTGATGTGCGCGCTGGCTGAGCATGTACGCGATGAGATCGTCGCTCGCCTCCAGCACCACCTCGGTGGCCGCCTCGCCGGGATGGTCGAAGACGATATGCCCGAGTTCGTGCGCGAGGGTGTGCTCGCGGCTGGGCAGAGCCTCGGCCAGCACGATCACATCCTTGTCCGGATAACTGCGGCGCTGACCGCAGACGCCCGGACCCAGTTGGGCACTGGCGATTTCGATCATGCGGCGGCGCTCGGCGGAGATGGCCAGCACCACCTCGTCCAGATTGGTGGCGTCGAAATCGGCGGCCACCGCGCACACCGCGTCCACCGCCGCCGCCACCCGGCGGTAGGACCCGATGCTATGCGCCCGGCTCTCGGTCATGTGCTCACACCCTCGGTCCGAAGAACGCGGCCCGCGCGGCGTCGACCCGCGCCTGTGCCGCCGAAGCGCTCTGGAAACTCACCGCACCCGAACCCGCGCCCGCCAGACCGAGCGCGATCAGGCCGCCGATCACCGACAGCAGTTTCACCGGTGGCAGCGGTGCGTTCGCCGACGTCGGTTTCACCTCCGGATTCGGTTGTGCCAGAACGGGAGCCGGGGCCGGGGCCGGTGGCGGCGGTGGTGCTGCGGGCGCGGGCGCGACCTCCGGCGCGGGGATCGCGGGCGCGAGCACCGGTGCGACAATCTGCGGCGCGGGCACGCTCGGCGCGGACGGAATCTCCAGTGGGACAACCGGAGCCGCCGGCGCCGATGGCGGCGGGAGCAGCAGCAACAACAGTGGCGAAGCACAGACGGCCGCCGAACCGACGCCGGCGGAGCCCACCGCCGCCGAACCCAGTGCGGCGGAACCTGCTCCGGCCGAACCAGCGCCGACGGCAGCCGAACCGACGCCCGATCCCCCGCCGGTGGCGGAACCGACTGCGGCCGAACCTATTCCAGCGGAACCGACCGCCGCCGAACCGGTGCAGAGCGCACCGATACCGGCCGAGCCGACGGCAGCGGAGCCGACCGCCGCCGAACCGACCGCGGCCGAACCGGTACCGAGCAATGTCGCGAGCAGGCCCGCGCCCGCGGAGCCCACCGCGGCGGAGCCGAGACCGAGTGCGGAGCCGGTGCCGATACCGGCGGAACCCACTGCGGCAGAACCTGTTCCAGCGGCGGCGGAACCCGAGGCGCCGAGACCCAGCGCGGCCGAACCGGTACCGGCGGCCGCCGAACCCACCGCGGCGGAGCCGGTCGCTCCGAGTCCGAGTGCGGCGGAACCGGTACCCGCACCGGCGGAGCCCACGGCCGCCGAACCGGTGCCGCCCAGCGCCGATCCGGTGCCGCCGAGCAGCACGCCCAATCCGGTTGATCCGGTTCCCGCCGAGCCGACCGCGGCCGAACCGGCTCCCGCGGAGCCCACCGCGGCGGAACCTGTTCCGAGACCGAGAATTACGGCGAGCAGATCCTGCGGCCCGGCGACCGGAGTCGCCGGAACCGCGACATTCTGGGGGTCCTGGCCACCCGCGACCGGACTCTGGCCACCCGCGACCGGACTATTGCCCGCCCCCGGTGCGGGCTCCAGGTCGATGCCCGGTTGCGCTCCTGCGGGCACCGGCCCGAGCAGCGCGGACCCGGCGACAGCGGCGATCACTGCCACCAAGCGCAATGCACGACCAATGATCATGCGAGAGCCATCCCCTCATCAATACTGCGCAGTCGGCTTGCTCCAGTACTGCGGAGCGGTACACCTCTGTCCGGCTGCCCCGATTGCCGGACCTTTGCGGAACGCGGCCATCGTACAAGCCATCGCATCACCCCGCACAACTCACGAGCCCATTAGGGGACGGTCCAAACCGTACGCCTGCCTTCGCCCCGGCGTCCCGAATATCAACAAGCGCCCCAGCGTAATTGGCTGGTAACAGGTTTCCCAGGCCTGCTCTCACGCCCCACAGGCACCGCCGAAACCGCATTTCCAGCGGGCAAATTTGGACATTCAAGACCAACAAGGCAGCAACCTTTTAGTACCCCTAACAGCCAAAACGGTTGCTGTGATACAAAACACACAGGGCCACCCCCGAAACATGGTTCGGGGGTGGCCCTGCGCATTGCTCTTCAATTCAAATGCGACAACCGATTTCGCGACGGGTGGCCCGTCCGGGCCGGCCGGAAGTCGCGGGCGACGATCAGGCGCCGTAGACCGGCTCCGGGGTGGTGGCCTTGGACAGCAGGTCGCGGACCGCGGGGCCGAGCTCGGCGGGCTCCCAGCGCGCGCCACGATCGACCGAGACGCCGTGCCGCCAGCCGTCGGCGACCGTCACCTTGCCCGCCTCGACCTCGAACATGCGGCCGGTGACACCGGCGGAATCCGCGCTGCCCAGCCAAACCACCAGCGGGGAAACGTTTTCCGGGGCCATGGCGTCGAAACCGCCGTCCTCGGGCGCGGCCATGGTCTCGGCGAAAACGGTCTCGGTCATGCGGGTGCGCGCGGCCGGGGCGATCGCGTTCACGGTGATGCCGTAGCGCGCGAATTCGGCGGCGGCGGTGATGGTCAGACCGGCGATGCCCGCCTTGGCAGCCGAATAGTTGCCCTGGCCGACCGAGCCGAGCAGACCGGCGCCGGAACTGGTGTTGATCACGCGCGCCTCGGGCTGCCGACCGGCCTTGGACTCATTGCGCCAGTACTCGGCCGCGTGCCGCATCGGGGCGAAATGACCCTTGAGATGCACCTTGATGACGGCGTCCCATTCGTCCTCACCGAGGTTGACCAGCATGCGGTCGCGCACGATTCCGGCATTGTTGACCAGCACATCGAGACCGCCGAAGGTTTCGATGGCGGTGGCGACCAGGCGGCGCGCGCCCTCCCAATCCGAGACGTCGTCACCGTTCACCACGGCTTCGCCACCGGCGGCGCGAATCTCCTCGACCACCTTGGCCGCACCGGAATCCGGCTTGGGGGTGCCGTCGAGCTCCGCACCCAGATCGTTCACCACGACCTTGGCTCCGGCGGCGGCGAACGCCAGCGCGTGCGCCCGGCCGATGCCCTGGCCCGCACCGGTCACGATGACGACGCGGCCGTCGCAGATTTTCTCGGTCATATCGAATACCTCGCTGAGAGTAAGTGGAATGAAGTTGGGGGTTCGGCGGCCAAATCGCCTAGTGGCCGGTAACCGCGGGAACGTCTGCCGTGGACGCCTGTAGGAAAGCGGGCTTCTCGCCGCCGCCGTGGACGAGCAGGGCGCTGCCGGTGACGTAGCCGGCCAGCGGGGAGGCCAGGAAGGCGGCGGTACGGCCGATGTCCTCGGGGCTTGCCATGCGCTGCATGGGAACCGTGCCGCTGACCGCGGCGATACCGTCCTCGTCGCCGTAGTGCAGATGCGAGGATTCGGTATTGACCAGGCCGCAGACGACCGAGTTCATCCGGACCTTCGGGGCCCATTCCACCGCGAGCGAGGACACCAGGCTGTCCACACCGGCTTTGGCCGCACCGTAGGCGGCGGTGCCGGGCGAGGGGCGATGGCCGGAGACGCTGGAGATCATGACGATGGAGCCGCCCGTCTCCTGGCGCTGCATCACATCGTTGGCGACCTGCGAGACAAGCAGCGGCGCAAGCAGATTCAGCTGAATGATCTTGGAGTGGAAGTTCGGGCTGGCATCGGCCGCCAAGGCGAACGGCGCACCGCCCGCGTTATTGACCACGGTGTCCAGCCGCCCGTATTTCGCCACGATGGCGTCGACGAGTTCGCGCACCGAATCCGGATCGCGCACATCGCAGGGCAGGAAGTCGATACCCCGCCCATTGCTCTCGACGGGGTTGTCGGCGGGCCGCCGCGCACAGGCCACCACGGTCGCGCCGGCGTCCAGGAATACCCGGCTGATGCCGGCCCCGACTCCTCGCACGCCGCCGGTGACCAAGACGACGGAGCCGGAGAGGTTCACTTCGATTGCCACCGTGCTAACCTACCAAGCACTTGCTTGTTTTGCCAACGATGGGACTTGCGATGGGGATCATCCGTCACACCGAAACCGAAGGCGTGGAAGTCGTCACTGTCGACTACGCCCCGGTCAACGCCCTGCCTTCCGACGGCTGGTTCGCACTTGCCGACGCCGTCCGCGAGGCGGGCCGCAACCCGGAAACCCGGGTCGTGGTGCTGCGCGCCGAGGGCCGCGGCTTCAACGCGGGCGTCGATATCAAGGAGATGAACGCGGACACCGGGCATACCGCCCTCATCCGCGCCAACCACGGCTGCTTCGCCGCGTTCGCCGCCATCTACGACTGTGAAGTTCCGGTCGTCACCGCGGTCAACGGCTTCTGCCTCGGCGGCGGCATCGGCCTGGTCGGCAATTCCGATGTCATCATCGCCTCCGACGACGCGACCTTCGGCCTCCCCGAGGTCGACCGCGGCGCGCTCGGTGCGGCCACCCACCTCTCGCGCCTGGTCCCCCAGCACCTGATGCGCACCATGTTCTACACCGCGGGCACGCTCACCGCGCAGCAGCTGCACCACTACGGTTCGGTGTTCAAGGTGGTGCCGCGCGCCGAACTCGACGCCGCCGCAATGGAAGTCGCCAAGAACATCGCCAATAAGGACGGCCGCGTCATTCGCGCCGCCAAGAAGGCGCTGAACGGTATCGACGTGCAGGACGTGCACAAGTCCTACCGGTTCGAGCAGGGCTTCACCATGGAGCTCAACCTCGCCGGTGTCGCCGATGAGATTCGTGCCCGGTTCGACGACGACCTGGCCGCCCAAAAGAATTCAGCACAGAAGAAGGGGGCGTAAGAACCCATGCGCGACAAGAGGATGAGCCTCGACGAAGTTGTCGGCGAACTCCGCAGCGGTATGACCATCGGCATCGGCGGCTGGGGCTCCCGGCGCAAGCCGCTGGCCTTCGTGCGTGCGATTCTGCGTTCGGACATAACGGATTTGACGGTCGTCACCTACGGCGGACCGGATCTGGGCCTGCTGTGCTCGGCCGGAAAGGTCCGAAAGGCGTACTACGGCTTCGTATCCCTGGACTCCGCGCCGTTCTACGATCCGTGGTTCGCCAAGGCGCGCACCGGTGGCGAGATCACCGTGCGCGAGATGGACGAGGGCATGGTCAAGTGCGGCTTGCAGGCCGCCGCGGCGCGTCTGCCGTTCCTGCCGATTCGCGCCGGACTGGGTTCGGCCGTGGTCGACTTCTGGGAGGGCGAGCTGAAGACCGTGCAGTCCCCCTACGCCGATGCCGACGGCCGCAGCGAAACCCTCATCGCCATGCCCGCTTTGAACCTGGATGCCTCTTTCGTGCACCTGGATCTGGGCGATAAGCACGGCAATGCCGCGTACACCGGCGTCGACCCGTACTTCGACGATCTGTACTCCCTCGCGGCCGAGCGCCGCTACCTGTCGGTGGATCGCCTCGTCGAGACCGATGAACTGGTGAAAGCCGTTCCGCAGCAGTCGATCATCCTCAATCGCATGATGGTCGACGGTGTGGTCGAGGCCCCCGGTGGCGCGCACTTCACCTTCTCCGGCAGCTACGGCCGCGATGAGAAGTTCCAGCGGCACTATGTCGAGGCCGCCAAGACGCCCGAATCGTGGGCGGAGTTCAAGGCGACCTACCTGGATGTGTCCGAGGACGAATACCAGGCCGCCGTCCGTGCTTTCGCCGAGGAGCAGAAGTAATGACCGACACCACCACGATCACTCGGGCCGAGATCTGCGTCGTCGCCTCCGCCGAAATCTTCCGCGGCGCGGGCGAGATCATGGCCAGCCCGATGTCCACCGTCACCACCATCGGCGCGCGGCTGGCGCGGCTCACCTTCGAGCCGGATCTGCTGCTGTCCGACGGTGAGGCGCTGTTCTTCGCCGAGGTTCCGCCGATCGGCGGCAAGGCCCCGATCGAGGGCTGGATTCCGTTCTCCAAGGTCTTCGACGTCGTCGCCTCCGGCCGTCGCCATGTGGTGATGGGCGCGAACCAGATCGACAAGCACGGCAATCAGAACCTGTCGGCTTTCGGTCCGCTGCAACAGCCTTCGCGGCAGATGTTCGGTGTGCGCGGTGCACCGGGCAACACCATCAACCACGCCACCAGCTACTTCGTGCCCAAGCACAATAAGCGGGTGTTCGTGGACGCCGTCGATATCGTCTCCGGAATCGGTTACGACAAGATCGATCCCGAGAATCCGGCCTACCGGTTCCACCACCTGCACCGCGTGGTCTCGAACCTCGGCGTCTTCGACTTCAACGGCCCGGATCACACCCTGCGCGCGCTCTCGCTGCACCCCGGCGTCACCGCCGATGAGGTCGCCGAGAACACCTCGTTCGAGATCGCGGGTCTGGCCGAGGCGGGCGAAACCCGCCTGCCCACCGAGGAAGAGCTGCGGATCATTCGAACCGTGCTGGACCCCAAAGGCTTCCGCGAGAAGGAAGTGACGGCATGACCGCTCGGTTGAAGACGCCGCTGACCGAGTTGGTCGGCATCGAGCATCCGATCGTGCAGACCGGTATGGGCTGGGTCGCCGGACCGAGCCTGGTCTCGGCCACCGCCAATGCGGGCGGGCTGGGCATTCTGGCCTCGGCCACCATGACCTTCGAAGAACTCGAAGTGGCCATCGCCAAGACCAAATCGCAGACCGACAAGCCGTTCGGCGTGAACATCCGCGCCGATGGCTTCGATGCCGCCGAACGCTGCGAACTGATGATCCGCGAGGGCGTGAAGGTCGCCTCCTTCGCGCTCGCGCCCAAGAAGGAACTCATCGCGCGGCTCAAAGACAATGGCGTGGTGGTGGTTCCGTCCATCGGCGCGGCCAAGCACGCGGTGAAGGTCGCCTCCTGGGGCGCGGACGCGGTGATCGTGCAGGGCGGTGAGGGCGGTGGCCACACCGGCTCGGTCGCGACCACGCTGCTGCTGCCGTCCGTCCTGGACGCCGTCGACATTCCGGTCATCGCCGGTGGCGGCTTCTTCGACGGTCGCGGTCTGGCCGCCGCGCTCTCGTACGGTGCGGCCGGTGTCGCCATGGGCACCCGCTTCCTGCTCACCCAGGAGAGCAGCGTGCCCGAGGCGGTCAAGCGCGAGTACCTGACCCGCGGCCTCCAGGACACGGTCGTTTCCACGAAGGTGGACGGCATGCCGCACCGCGTGCTCAATACCGAACTGGTGCAGAAGCTGGAGCACTCCGGCAAGGCGCGCGGTTTCGCCGCAGCCGCGTCGAACGCGTTGAAGTTCAAGGGCATGACCGGCATGAAATGGTCGACCATCGTCAAAGACGGTCTCGCCATGCGCAAGCACAAGGACCTCACCTGGTCCCAGGTGATCATGGCCGCCAATACGCCGATGCTGCTCAAAGCCGGTCTGGTGGAAGGCAACACCCACGCCGGTGTGCTGGCCTCCGGTCAGGTGGCGGGCATCATCGAGGACCTGCCCACGGTCCAGGAAC
Organism: Nocardia sp. NPDC058058; assembly: GCF_042885355.1. Taxonomy (NCBI): domain Bacteria; kingdom Bacillati; phylum Actinomycetota; class Actinomycetes; order Mycobacteriales; family Nocardiaceae; genus Nocardia; species Nocardia sp. NPDC058058. The sequence goes on from NZ_JBHVSA010000002.1 coordinate 849,026, forward strand.
TGATCGACCGCATCGTCGCCGACGCGATCACCCGCATCGACGCGCTCGCCGCCTTCCGCGTCACCGAGGCGGAAACCTCCGCCTGATCACCGTTCCCCCACCAGCGCCGCGGCCTGTCAGCCGCGGCGCCGCATACTGCGCGGCCCGACACGATCGGCCGCGCACCTCACGGATCCGATCGACCTCGGATCCGTAGCGCGGTTTACCCACCGCGCGCACGGGCCGTCCCTGGAACCTCTCGCCCAGGGGCGGCCCTGTTGCGTCCGGGCGGCGCGCGGGGAAATGGGAGTGCCGGATGGGGGGTGGGCTGGGACTATGGGGCGATGGGGAATGTCCTGATTGTCGGTGATTTGCATGGGAACACGGCGCATGCGCTGACTGTCGTGCGGATGGCGGTGGAGTTGGGGTGCTCGAAGGTGTTCGGGGTCGGGGATTTCGGAGCCTGGGAGCATATGCCGTCGGGGCGGCGGTATTTCGATGTGGTGAACAAGGCGGCCAAGCGGGCGGGGGTGACCGTCTACTTCCTGGACGGGAATCACGACAAGTCGTCGCTGGTGCTGGAGCTGTACGGGGATCGGCGCGATGAGGACGGTTTTCTGGTGTGCCGCAAGCATGTGCGGTACGCGCCCCGGGGGCATAGATGGGTGTGGGAGGACACCGTTTTCGCGGCGTTCGGCGGGGCCCGGTCCACCGATAAGGGGTGGCGGCTGGCCCGGGAGGGCCGCAAGGAGGAGCAGGCGGCCAAACGGCGGGCCTACGGGTCGAGCAGGCGGCCGCTGACGGCCGGATCGCTCTGGTTCCCGGAAGAGGAGATGACCGACGATGAGTTGGAATCGCTTCTCGCCGAACATGATTCAACCGTGGACGTACTGCTGACGCACGATAAGCCGCGAGCCACGCAACCGAAGTTCAATCGCAAGAACAAGCCGGAATGCTTTCCCAATCAGGACCGGATTCAGCGGGTGGTGGAGCGATTGCGGCCCGCCGTGCTCTTCCATGGACATCTGCACTATCGGTACACCGAGATCATTCCGGCGGGGCCGGAGCAGCTGACCCGGGTCGAGGGATTGGCCGCCGATCCGGAGGCCTCGCGGCATCCCGCGTACACGCCGGACGATTCCTGGAGTGTGCTGCGCCTGCCGCACACCGCCGCCGCGGCACTGCCCGAATCCGCCGCCGCCGGGTAACCCTGGTCACCGAATACACCTGATGACGGCGGGTATCGCCGAAGTTGGAGATCGTTAATCTTGCATACATAGTGATGCGTGCATATGATCGCCTGCGGTCAGGATGAAGGGAGATCGACATGGGTGCAGGGCACAACCACGGGCATGAGCACGGCCATTCCCACGGCGCCGGACATACGCACGGAGCGACCGCGGACAGCGATAAACGCTGGCTCGCCGGCGCGCTCGCACTGATCGTCGCCTATATGGCCGGTGAGGTCGTGGTCGGCGTGATCTCCGGATCGCTGGCCCTGCTCTCGGACGCGGCGCACATGCTGACCGATGCCGCCGCGATCGTGCTGGCGCTCTGGGCAATTCAACTCGCCGCCCGGCCCGCCGCCGGGCGCATGACCTTCGGCTGGAAACGGGTCGAGATCCTGTCCGCCATGGCCAACGGCGCGACGCTGCTGGTGCTGGCGGCCTGGCTCACCTTCGAGGCGATTCGGCGACTGCTGGATCCGCCCGAGGTCACCGGCGGATTGGTGCTCGTCACCGCGCTCATCGGTGTGGTGGTGAATCTGATCGCCACGGTCATGATCAGCCGGGCCAATCGCACCAGCCTGAATGTCGAAGGCGCGTTCCAGCACCTGCTCACCGACCTCTACGGTTTCATCGCCACCGCCATCGCGGGCGCGATCATCATGTTCACCGGCTGGGTGCAGGCCGACGTCATCGCCACCCTGATCGTGGTCGTGCTCATGGTGAAGGCCGGTATCAGCCTGGTCCGCGCCTCCAGCCGCATCTTCCTCGAGGCCGCACCGGAGAACCTGGACCCCACCGTGATCGGCGCGGCCATGGCCGGACGCGATCACGTGGTCGAGGTGCACGACCTGCACATCTGGGAGATCACCTCGGGCTCCCCCGCGCTGTCCGCGCACGTCCTGGTGGAACCCGGCCACGACTGCCACGCCGTCCGCGAGGACCTCGCCCACTTCCTGTCGCACGAGTACCACATCGACCACGCCACCCTCCAGGTCGACCACGCCCAGTCGGGTCTGCTCACCCTGGGCCGCGATACCGAATCGCACTGCGAACAGTCACACGGCGAAACCCACAAGACCCTGCGCTGAGCCGTCCCGGGGCACCGGGGTGGTGTGATTTCCGAGCAAGCGGATACTGGCGATCGTGCTTGGTATCGAAACGCCGCTGACCGTGAGTTCACTGCTGACGGCTTGGCGGTGGGATACCTCGACGGTGGTGATCACCGCGGTCATCGGGGCCGGGTATCTGCTGGCTTGGATGGCGGCACGGCGTAAAGGCGCGGAGCTTCCGGTTCGGGGGCGGGCCATCTGTTTCGGTGTCGTCGGGCTCGCGCTGTGGCTGTACACCGGGGTCGGCGCGCTCGGGGTGTACTCGGACACCCTGTTCTGGGTGCGGGCGTTGCAGACCCTGCTGCTGCTCTATCTGGTGGCATTCGGTTTGGCGGCGGGGACGCCGTTGACGGTGCTGCGCGGCGCGCTCGGGGACACCGGGCGAGCGCGAATGGATCGAATCCTGAACAGCCGCTTGGTGACCGGGCTGACGTTTCCGCTGGTCCCGTCGGCCGCGATGCTGTTGACGCCGTGGCTGCTGTACTTCTCCCCCTGGTACGAGGCGGTGCTGCGGAACGGCGTGCTCGACGCGGTGACGCGAATCGCCTTGGTGGGCATCGGGTTCCTGTATTTCTATTCGCGCCTACAGGCGGACCCGGTGCCGCGCCGGTACTCGCAGGCGGTATCGCTGCTGATCACGGTGGTCGAATCGCTCGCGGACGGCATTCTCGGCATCGTGGTGTGGCTGGGTCCGATTCTCGCGGCCGGTTATTACGCGGAGGTCGGCCGCACCTGGGGGCCGAGTCAACGCATGGATCAGACCGCGGGCGCGGGCATTCTGTGGCTGCTCGGCGATGTGCTCGGCATCCCGTTCGCGCTCATGCTCATGCGGGCCTGGTCCGATGACGAGAAACGCAAGGCCGACCAGGTCGACGCCGAACTCGATGCGGTCGCCGCACAGGCCGAAGCACCCGCGAACCGCACCGATGCACCCGGGCAACCGGCGGACGCACCGCCGAGCACCGGCCTGTGGTGGGAGAACGATCCGCAATTGAGTCAGCGGTTCCGCCGACGCTGAACGCACAACCGCGTTCTGTGCCATCGTTGTTCGGGTGTTCGGCACGCGGGTGACAAGAATACGATGGCGTCCCGAGGCAGGCCGGTTGGTGACCGTCATGGCCGTCTGCTTCGGCGTGACGGTGGTGATCACCCGGCTGTATCTGATGGCGGCGGGCTATCCGAAGATCGGTGGCAGCACCTATCACATCGCGCACGCGCTGTTCGGCGGGTTGCTGCTGGTGATCGCCTGCCTGATGCTGCTGCTCACCTCCTCGAGATCGTCCCTGACCACCGCGGCTGCGCTGGCGGGCGTCGGGCTGGGACTGTTCATCGACGAGGTCGGCAAGTTCATCACCACCGACAACAACTACTTCTTCCCGCTCGCCGCGCCCATCATCTACCTGGCGTTTCTGCTGATCACCGCGGTGGCCCTGTTCGCCGCGCGGCACCGCCATCGCCCGCCGCTGCTCGTACTCGGCGAGGTGACGGTGGCGATCGGCCAGCTCACCGGCGGCCGGATGAGCCCCGATGAGCGCACCACCCTGCTCACCGAGCTGAAGTCCGTGGACCGCACCGGTTTCAGCCCCGATCTGTGCAAGCTCGCGGACGCGCTGACCAGCTATCTGAACACCGCGCATCCGGACACCCGGCCCGAACCACAGATTCGCCGCGAGGCCAGGCTGGAATGGCTGGAACGCCATCTGCTGCCGCTACCGCTGCTCCGCATCGTCTTGATCGTCGTGCTGCTCGGCCACGCGGTGTGGACGCTGGTGCACCTGGTGCTCGCGGTCGTCATCATCTCCGGCCGCCATATGCCGTGGACCGAACTCGATCATCTGCTGGACGTTTCGCAGCATCGCGGCTGGAAGTCGCTGTCCGGCCTGGGTATTGCCGCGGTGGCCGAAATACTGGTCGGTGTCGGCTGCGCGGTGGGCGCGGTGCTGTGGCTGCGCGGACGCGAGGAACTCGGTGTGCGCCTGGGCATCTGGTCCAGTGTCATCTCGCTGACCGTGGTCAATGTAATGGCCAGTTATTTCAGTCAGTTCCTGACCGTTTTCACCGCGCTGGCCGAGGCACTGCTGCTCTGGTTGCTCATCCGCTACCGCACCCGCGCCGGAGTCGGCGCGGACGCCGCCCGGAACGACCTACTCGCTGCGCGCACCTGACCGACCGCGTTACTGTTGGGCGTGAACAGGTTTCGGCAGAGTTCGCATGCGGCCGGCTCGCCCGGGCGTGCCTTCCGGGGCGCGGAAGCGGCGCTCTGCGCCGGTGCGGTAGCCATTACCGCACTCGCGGCATTGATCCTGTCGGCCTCGGCCGGAAGCGGCGCGACCACCATCAGCACGCTCGGCATCTTCGCCGGGCTCACCCTGGCAGCGCATCTGGCGGTGCGCCGTTGGGCGCCCAGCGCAGATCCGGTGCTGCTGCCCTGCGTGGTGCTGTTGAACGGGCTGGGCCTGGTGCTCATCGATCGGCTCGACCATGAGAATCCGCTGGAGAACGGTGCGCAATCCAGCGATGCCGCGCACCAATTGATCTGGACCGGAATCGGAATCGTGCTCTTCGCGGGGGTACTGCTGGTGGTGCGCGATCACACCCGGCCCGCCGAATACGGCTACACCTGCGGGCTCGCGGGCCTGGGCGCGCTGCTCATCCCGGCGCTGCTGCCCTCGCAGTACAGCGAGGTCAACGGCGGTAAGAGCTGGATTCTGCTGCACGGCTTCTCGATTCAGCCCGGTGAGTTCGCGAAGGTGCTGCTGCTGATCTTCGTGGCCTCGTTCCTGGTCGCGAATCGGGAGCTGTTCACCACGGCGGGGCATCAATTCCTGGGCATGACCTTCCCGCGACTGCGCGATCTGGGCCCGCTGCTGCTGGTGACGGCCATGTCACTGCTGGTGCTCATGTACGAGAAGAATCTGGGCTTCTCGCTGCTGGTGTTCGGGACCGTGCTGGCCATGATCTATATCGCCACCGATCGGGTGTCCTGGCTGGTCATCGGGTTCAGCATGTTCGCGGTGGGCGCGACCATCGCGTATATGGCGTTCCCGCACGTGCGGGTGCGCGTGGAGGTGTGGCAGGACCCGTTCGCCACGTATTACACCTCCGGATATCAGATTTCGCAGGCGCTGTTCGGCATGGCGACCGGCGGACTGCTCGGCACCGGGATCGGGGCGGGGCGGCCGCAGGAGGTGCCGTTCGCCAAGACCGACTTCATCATCTCGACCATCGGCGAGGAACTCGGGCTGATCGGATTGGCCGCGGTCATCTCGGTTTTCGCGATCCTGACCGTGCGCGGTTTCGTGGCGGCGCTCGCCACGAGGGACGCGTTCGGCAAACTGCTCGGCGGCGGGCTGGCGTTCTCCATCGGCTGGCAGTTGTTCGTGGTGGTGGGCGGGGTGACCAAACTGATTCCGCTGACCGGTCTGACCACGCCGTTCATGTCGTATGGCGGATCGTCGCTGCTGGCGAACTACATCATCGTGGCGCTACTGATCCGGATCTCGCATGATGCGCGCACGGCTCCGCCGCCGCCCGCGCCCCGGCCCGCGGTGGCGATCGCCGAGGCGCAGACCCAGCATGTGTCGCGACGGTGGCTGGGTAAGGCGCAGTGAGTTATTCGTCGTAGGACGAGGTGCCCTCGTCCAATAGCGGCTCCTGCTTGTAATGCGCGGGGGCGAGCAGGCGCAGCACGTGATACCCGGTGATCACCACGAGCGTGCCCAGGGCGATGCCGCTGAGCGTGAAGGTATCGGTGAATTTCATGCTCACATTGCCGATGCCGATGATGAGACCGGCGGCCGCGGGCACCAGATTGAGCGGATTGCGAAGATCCACACCGGCATTGGTCCAGATCTGTGCGCCCAGCAGGCCGATCATGCCGTACAGGATGACGGTGATGCCGCCCAGCACACCGCCCGGAATGGCCGCGACCACCGCACCGAATTTCGGGCACAGGCCGAACAGCAGCGCGAAACCGGCAGCGGCCCAATAGGCGGCGGTCGAGTAAACGCGGGTGGCGGCCATGACGCCGATATTCTCCGAATAGGTGGTGTTGGGCGGTCCGCCGACCGCGGTGGACAGCATCGAGGCCGCACCGTCGGCGGCGATGGCGGTACCCAGCTTGTCGTCCAAGTTATCGCCGGTCATCTCGCCGACGGCCTTCACATGCCCGGCGTTCTCCGCGACCAGCGCGATCATCACGGGTAGCGCGACCAGCACGGCCGACCATTCGAACGAGGGCGCGTGCAGCTGCGGCAGGCCGATCCAATCCGCGTGCGCGACACCGGATAGGTCCAGTCGCCAGTGATCGGTGACCGCGCCGGTGCCGTCGGCGGAGTGGATCTTGCCGAACACCCGGTCCAGCAGCCAGGAGAAGACGTAGCCGAACACCAGGCCCAGGAAAATCGCGATGCGCGAGAAGAATCCGCGCAGCGCCACCACCGCGAGCCCGGTGAACAGCATGACCAGCAGCGCCGTCCACTGATCCTGCGGCCAGTAGGTGGACGCGGTCACCGGCGCGAGATTGAAACCGATGAGCATGACCACCGCGCCGGTGACCACCGGCGGCATGGCCGCGTGAATGATGCGCGCCCCGAACCGCTGCACCGCCAGACCGATGAGAAACAGCACCGCGCCGACCGCGAGGCAGGCCCCGGTAACCGTCGCGCTATCGCCGCCCTGCGCCCGAATGACCGCCGCCACACCCACGAACGACAGCGAGCATCCGAGATAACTCGGCACCCGCCCCTTGGTGGCCAGCAGGAAGATCGCCGTGGCCACCCCGGACATCATGATCGCGAGATTCGGGTCCAGCCCCATCAGGATCGGGGCCACGAAACTGGCCCCGAACATGGCGACCACATGCTGTGCGCCCAGCCCCAAGGTCCGCGGCCAGGACAAACGCTCATCGGGCCGGACCACCGCACCCGGCGCGGGCGTGCGCCCGTCCCCGTGCACGCGCCAGCGGACACCCAAATCCATGAACAGCCCGCTTTCTACCGAGGCCGGAAACCAATTCGGGCAAATAGTAATCCGAGCAAATCCCCAGCTGACACCACACGCGCCCGCGCGCGGTCCCACCGCAGCCCTATCTCAGCCCGTATCGCCGCGCCACCGCCCGGGGCAGGGCGTAGGGATTGGCATCCGGCCGCTCATCCACCGGACGGTCGCCCCGGCCGCCCCCGGCCGCTGAGTCGTCCTGCCTGCGCGCCGAGTCGAGGTCGGGGCCGCCATTGCGCGCGAAGGTGCCGGCCCCCGCTGCACCCGGATCGGACCACGCCCACGCACTGCCGCGGTTCCCTTGCCCGTCAGCCCCTTTCAATGCGCCGGGCGGCAAGTACCCGACGGCTTCGGGACTCACTCCCGCCGACTCAGCACAACCGGCAGCGACGGGCGGCGCGGCCTGGAGGATTCGGCGCAGCAGGGCGGCTACGGCCGGATCGTGGATCAGTTCGCCACGCTGTTCGGCCGCCTGCGCCAACGCTTTCCGGTGCGCTAGATCGTGCGTGGCCGAAATGGCTTGGGCCAGGGCTTGATCGGCTAGGCGCAGGGCGGTGATGCGGCCGTCGGCGGTGACCTCGATGCGCACATCCGGTGTGGATGCGGTGGCGCGGATGAGTTCGACGGACTGTTGTACGCGCCGGGCCTTGCGCGCTATCTCCTCGAAGCGGCCCTCCCCTGACCTGGACATGATCACCACGGTAGGCCGGGAAGGGGCGGTGCGCATCGGCTCGGCGAGCTTCGCACCCCAACACGCCGTAGGGTTTTTCGGATGCGAATCAGCGTGGCATTGAGTGGGGAGCGGCTGGACTCGCGGCTGACGGGGAAGTTCGCCGGGGTGGGTCTGGTGCGCGGGGAGTACGTGTTCCGGCGGGCGGGTCGGTATCCGGGGATGGAATCGGTGCGCGAGCTGTTGACTCCGTATCTGCGCGAGGTGGTGGATCAAGCTGCGGGACAACCGGTTTGGTATCGGTTCACCGAGGTCACCACGATCGAGGCGAATGTGCTCGCGGGGGTGGAGGAGGTCGTCGACGATGAGACCTTCCCGCTGCTCGGCATGCGCGGCATCCGGCGGGCGCGGCGGTTTCCGGAGCACTTCCGCGCGGAGATCACCGGGGTGGCCGCGGCGGACGACGGTCTCGGGGTGCTGCTGCCCTTCGTGACCGATCCCGAAGAGGTGGAGTGGGCGGTGGCGGAGATCCGCGAACGCGCGGCCGGGTTGCGCATCGGCTCCATGATCGAAACCCCTTCGGCGCTATTGCAATTGGATCGCCTCATCGACGCGGGCGTACAGCACGCGCTGATCGGGGTGAACGATCTGTCCTCGCTCGTCGACGCCCGGCTGCGCGCCCGGGGCGTAGCACCCACCGGCGGCCTGATGTCCGCGATCACATTGGCACGCAAGGTAACCGAGCGGCGCGGCGTGGAACTGTCGGTGGCCGGATACCTTTCGGCCGAGCTGATCGACGCCTGCCGCGCGGCCGGTGTCGACGAATGCGTGGTGCACTATCACGATCTGCCGCGCCTGTTCGGCGCGGAATGGTCCGACCTGCCCGAGCTCGAATTGCTCACGGAGATAAAGGCGAAGACGCAGCGCGATATCGCCGAGCGGCGGCGCACCGTCACGGCATGACGCGAATGCGCTGCATCATGTCGTGATCGGCGTGGTCGAGATTGTGGCAGTGCCAGACATAGCCGCGAATCTCGGCGGCATCCGAAACATGGTCCATGCCGGTCATTTCCATGGGCGCGATGGCTTCGGCCCCGGGCGGGACGGTCAGCGCGACGTCCGGGTCGAAGCCCAGTTCATCCACCGCGGGCCAGTGCACCAGCACCCTGGTGATGGTGTCGGTGGGGCATTCGACGGTGTCCTTCCAGCCGAATTCCCAAGGCGGCGGCCCCTGTTGCGGTCCGATGGCGTAGGCATCGGCCGATGGGGCCCATCGGGTGCCGAACGCGGGCGGCAGATTGGCGAACCAGTAGGCCGAGGTCAGGATGGGCTGGCGGCCGATCACCCGCATCCGCGCCAGATGCAGGTGGATGGGATGGTCGAACGGTGTCGTATTGACGATGTCCCACTGTTCGACCGCCCCCGCCATGGCCGTATCGACATCGTCGCTCAGGAACGCGAGATTATTGAGCGACATCAGGGTCGGGAACACCGCCGCCGCCCGCGCATCGTCATTGAGCCCGATGAGGGTCACCGTGCGGACGGATTCCGGTGGCCCCGGCGGCGGCAGCGGATCGGGCAGCCCCACACCGCCGCGCAGTCGCGCCGGGATCGCGGCGGCCGGCCCGGCACCGTCCGCGGCGAACCGCATGATGGGCTTCAGCTCCGGCACCATGAAAACGGTGTTGCCCAAGTCATTTCGGGCGGTATTGATCAGGTCGACGGTCGCCCCGTCACCGAAGGCACTGAAATCGACCAGCAGATCCACCCGCTCCCCCGGGCTCACCCGAACGGACGGTGTCGGCACGGGCGCGTCCAGCAGCCCCAGATCCGTGCCGATCACCCAGCACGGCATGCCGTTGGAGAATTCGAAAATGTATGGGCGCGAATTGGATCCGTTCAACAGCCGGAATCGATACAGCGTGCGCCGCACCCGAAGCCGCGGCCACGCCATTCCGTTCACGCAGGCCACATCCCCGACCTGCCCGGATTGATTGAACCCCTGCGGAATATAGGTGCCGACCATGGGTTGCAGACTGCCGTCGGCATTGAAGGTCCGGTCCTGCACGATCAGCGGCAGCTCGAACTCACCGCTGGGCAACCCGAGCGGATTGTCCGCGCGACCGGTATCGAATTCGTCCCGCAGGTAATACATTCCGGCCAGTCCGGCCTGAATGTTCAATCGCGTGATGCCCATCGCGTGATCGTGGTACCAGAGTGTGGCGGCCTCTTGCCGATTCGCGTAGCTGAAGGTGGGTCCGCCGCCATTGCGCCAGGCGATGAGCGGATGCCCGTCGTCATCGGGCGCGTTCGCCCCGCCGTGCAGATGTACGGTGAATCGCGGATCGGTGCGATCCAGCTCGGTGACCCCGTGCATGGTCAGATCCACATGCGGGGCAAGCACATGGGTGCCGAGTTCATTGCGGAACGCGATGCGCGCCAACCGATCCCGTCGGGCCTCCAGATTCGGCCCGAGCACCTCCCGCCCGAAACCCCAACTGCGCGTTTCCGGTAGATCCCGGTGGTACCGATGAATTCCGGAGACGGCCGCCAATTCCCCTGCGGCCGCTCGCGTCTCGGGTATCGGCAGCTCGTCCACGAACGGTTGCAACACGGGCGAGTGATAGTTGAGCGGTGTGAAAACCGGTGCGGGCAACGGTGGAATCGGAACGGGCGGCGGTGGCAGCGGCGACGGCGCGGCCGCCGCCTTCGCCATCAGGCCGAAACCCACCGCACCGAGAGTCCCGAGTAGGAACCCCCGTCTCGGCAGGTTCTCGTTCATATCCGCGCCGATCCGCCCGGCCCGGCGGGTGCGCCGGGCTCGTTCTTCGACTATCCCGATTCTCCGGTGTGAATCCTCGAGAATGCCGCGTCCGCATCGCTTTCGTTACGCAACAGGACTATCGATCGAGCCCGGGCGGATGTGTCAGCTCAGGCGTTCGATGATGGTGACATTGGCGGTGCCGCCACCCTCGCAGATGGTGAGCAGGCCGTAGCGCCCGTTCACCCGCTCCAGCTCATTGAGCAGCGAGGCGAACAGTTTCGCGCCGGTCGCGCCGAGCGGATGCCCAAGGGCGATCGCGCCGCCGTTGACATTGACCTTGTCCGGGTTGGCGCCGGTCTCCTTGATCCAGGCCAGCACCACCGAGGCGAACGCCTCGTTGATCTCGATGACGTCCATATCGTCGATGGTCAGGCCGGTCTTCTCCAGCGCCCACTTGGTGGCCGGGATCGGCGCGGTGAGCATGTAGATCGGATCGGCTCCGCGCGCGCTGACATGGTGGATGCGGGCGCGCGGGGTGAGCCCGTACTCCTGCACCGCCCAATCCGAGGCGAGCAGGGTGGCGGCCGCGCCGTCGGAGATCTGGCTGGCGAGCGCGGCGGTGACGCGGCTGCCCTCGGCGAGCGGCTTGAGCCCGGCCATCTTCTCCATGGTGGTCTCGCGCGGGCACTCGTCGATCCAGAAATCGCCGACCGGCACGATCTCGCGATCGAAGCGGCCGTCGACGATGGCCTTGCGGGCGCGCTCATTGCTGCGCAGCGCCCACTCCTCCATGTCCACCCGGGAGATGTCCCACTTCTCGGCGATCATGTGCGCCGAATTGAACTGCGACACTTCACCGGTGCCGTAGCGGTGATCCCAGCCCTGCGCGCCCACGAACGGGGATTCGAAGCCGTAGGCCTGGCCCGCGAGCATGGCCGCCGAGATCGGGATGGCGCTCATATTCTGAATGCCGCCCGCCACAATGATTTCCGACGTGCCGGACATGATGGCCTGCGCGCCGAAGGTGATGGCCTGCTGCGAGGAACCGCACTGCCGGTCCACGGTCACACCGGGCACCGATTCGGGGTAACCCGCCGCCAACCATGAAGTGCGAGCGATATTTCCGGCCTGCGGGCCGACGGTGTCGCAGCAGCCGAACACCACATCGTCCACGGCCACCGGATCGAGATCGGTGCGGCCCATCAGTCCGCGCAGCGCCGCCGCACCCAGATCGGCCGGGTGCACGGCGGCGAGCGAACCGCCCCGCTTGCCCACCGGGGTACGCACGGAATCGATCACATACGCCTCACGCATGGGCGAATACTGGCGGCGGGACGGTGCTGACATGATCTGCTCCTACTGCTGACTGCGGGCTGTGCTGTGGCTCGGGGAAAGCCTGTGGCGGTGGGACTACCGCGCGTCGGGGCTGGTGAGCCCGTCGAGCACGATGGTCAGGTATTGCTTGGCGAGGTTGTCGACGGTGATCCGGCCGCCGGGCTGGTACCAGCGCACCGAGACCCATACGGTGTCGCGCAGGAACCGGTAGGCCAGTTCGATATCCATTTCCGGGCGGAAACTGCCGTCGGCAACGCCATTGGTGAGTACCTGGTACCAGAGTTCGCGGAACTCGCGGTTGTACTCGTCGATATATTCGAATCGTGGTGTGCCGCTGAGTCGTTTGGCCTCGGCCTGGTAAATGGCGACGGCGGCGTGCCACTGGTCGAACGATTCGTAGGACGCGATCACCAGGGCTTCGAGGGTGTCGCGCGCGCTCAGGCCGGAACCGACGATCTCGCGGTAGCGGCCGAAGAGGTCGTCGAGGAACCCGCGCAGAATTTCGTCCACCATCGCTTCTTTGGAATCGAAGTGGTGGTAGAGACTCCCGGATAGAATCCCCGCGGCGTCGGCGATATCGCGAACCGTGGTGGCGCGCAGACCTCGTTCGGCGAACAGGCTGGCCGCCAGGCCGAGCAACTCGCTACGACGTGCCGACTTCGAAGGCTCCTGGGGTGGGGTCACGATCCCCAATATACAACCAAGCATTTGCTTGGTCGAGTCCGGGTTTATCTCACGGAGTATCGCAGCGGCGAGGAGACCGACAGGTCGGCCAATAATCGGTCGCAGATGATTATCGGGGAGATTCCGGCGCGGGCCATGCGGGCTACGAGGGCCAATCTTCGTTCGGGGCTGTCCCATTCGACGGTGAGGGGTTCGAGGCCCGGACCCGCGTCCACAGTTGCCATGACGCGGGCCGGTATGTCGTCGTGGGCGGGTTCCTCGGTGATTTTCAGGACCATGCCGCGTTGCCAGGCGCGGTATGTCTCCATATCCGCGTGTTCGACGAGTTTGTCGGTGGCGGCGCACAGGCCCTTGGCTATGCCGTCGGCGAAGGTGGTGCGGTCGTAGTGCACGCGGCCGCAGGTGCGCACCACCTCGAGTAGGTCGGAGCGCACTTCGCGCAGGAGCTCGGTCTGTTTTCGGCGGTGTTGTTCGGCCTCGGACAGCGGATGCCAGGATTCGCGGGCCAGGCCGATGCGGCGGGCTCGCTCCCGATCGCGGATCAGGTCCCGGCGCAGGGCGGCTCGTGGATCCCGCAGGATCTCGCCCTCGTCGACGGCATGCTGTTCGAGTATCTGCGCCGCGCGCATGGCGGTGGCGCGTTCGGAATCGTGGTCGAGTAATTCCGCGCCCAGGGTGAGCGCGGCCATAACCACATTGTCGAGTCGGCGGCGCGCGAGAACCACCTCGCGCACCAACTCGAGTTCCTCGGGATTGGGTTCTTCTGTGGCTTGTTGTTGTCGGCGATCCGGACCCATGGGTCGCGCCCTTCGACTATGCGGAACCGGCCTAAACCAGGATTGCACAACGACACCATCTGCGCCCCAGCCATTTTGCGCCGCCGATAATTCGGGCAGCGTTCAGACCCCGAAAAACGCACCGGCGCGCCCATACCTGGGCGCGCCGGGGAGAAATACCGCAACCGGGTGACACGGCTTTCCACATCACCCCGGATATCCGAATTGGTTGCGTTCAACCGAAATCGGAAGCACCGCGCCTAATCAGGCACGCTGGCTGGAAATGGAAACCACTTCACCCGTCAGGTAGGTGGTGTAATCGCTGGCCAGCATGGCGATGGTGGCGGCCACCTCCCACGGCTCCGCCGCGCGGCCGAAGGCCTCACCGGCGGCCAGGCGATCGAGCAGATCACCCGAGGTGACCTTGTCCAGGAACGCGTGCCGGGCGATGCTCGGCGCGACGGCATTGATGCGCACGCCGTATTCGGCGGCCTCGACGGCCGAGCAGCGGGTCAGCGCCATCACGCCCGCCTTGGCGGCGGCGTAGTGCGCCTGCCCGTGCTGGGCGCGCCAGCCGAGCACGCTGGCGTTGTTCACGATGACGCCGCCGTGGCCCGCTTCGCGGAAGTACTTGAGCGCGGCCCGAGTAGCGCGGAACGTGCCGTTCAGGGTGATGTCGATGACCTTGTCCCACTGCTCGTCGGTCATATCGACGACGGGGGTCTCACCACCTAGTCCGGCATTGTTGACCATCACGTCGATGCGCCCGAACGCGGCGACCGCACCGGTGATGAGCTGATCGACCTGTTCGGTCGAGCTGACATCGCAGGGCACGGAAGCGACTCGGCGGTCCGGGAATTCGGCCTGGAGCGCTTCCTCGGTCTCCTTCAGGCGACGCTCGTGCCAGTCGGAGACCACGACGTCCGCGCCCTCGGACAGCAGGCGGCGCGCAGTGGCCGAACCGATGCCGGTTCCGGCGGCGGCGGTCACGACCGCGACCTTCCCGGCCAGCAGGTTGTGGCCCGGGGTGATTTCAGGAGCGATGGACAGGTCGGTCACGGACGAGCCTCTCGGGGAAGTCCGAGCACACGCTCGGAGATGATGTTGCGCTGCACCTCGTTCGAACCGCCGTAAATGGTGTCCGCGCGAGTGAAGAGGAAGAGCCGCTGCCAGGCATTGAGGTCATCGCCCTCGGCATCGGCGATCAGGCCGGGCGCACCGAGTACGTCCATGGCGAGCTCACCGAGATCGCGATGCCAGTTGGCCCACAGCAGTTTGGTCACCGAGGCCGATCCGGCGGCGGTGCGGGCATCGACGGTCGCGCCGTCGTGACCCGACTCCAGGGTGCGCAGCACGTGCGCGCGCAGCACCCGCAGTCCGACCCACGCCCTGTCGAAACGGTCTGCGATGACGGCGTTTTCGAGTGCGCCGTTCTTACGGGCGACGGCCTCGAGGTCGGCGAGTTCGCGGGCGTACCGGATCTGCTGACCGACCGTGGAGATGCCGCGCTCGAAGGTGAGCGTGCCCATGGCGACCTTCCAGCCGTCGCCGGGCGCGCCCACCACCAGATCGGCGGCGGTGCGGGCATTGTCGAAGTAGACCTCGTTGAATTCCGCGGTCCCGGTGAGCTGGATGATCGGTCGCACCTCGACGCCGGGCTGCTTCATCGGCACCAGGAGGTAGGACAGGCCGTGATGGCGGGTCGAACCCTTCTCGGTGCGCGCGACCACGAAGCACCAGTCGGACAGGTGCGCGAGCGAGGTCCACACCTTCTGTCCGGTGATGGACCATTCGTCGCCGTCCAGGTACGCCGAGGTGCTCACCGCGGCGAGATCGGAGCCCGCGCCGGGTTCGGAGTAGCCCTGGCACCAGAGTTCGGTGACATTGCGAATACCGGGCAGGAAGCGGCGCTTCTGCTCCTCGGTGCCGAAGGCCAGCACGGTCGGGCCGAGCAGTTCCTCACCCAGGTGCGAGACGCGGCTGGGTGCGTCCGCTTTGGCGTATTCCTCGTGGAAGATGACCTGCTGCGCGAGGGTGGCGTCGCGGCCGCCCCATTCCTTGGGCCAGCCCAGGCAGGTCAGTCCGGCGGCGGCGAGGGCGCGGTCCCATTCGAGACGCTCCTCGAAAGCCTCGTGCTCGCGCCCGGGACCACCCAGACCGCGCAGTTCGCGGAACTGTCCGTTCAGGTTCTCGGCCAGCCATTCCCGCACTTCGGTGCGGAATGCGGCGTCCTCGCGGGAGGTGTTCCCACTGGCCGGTTCGGGGGTCTGGATCATGCTCACCTCCGTAGAGTAACCTACCAAGCACTTGCTTTGTTAGACCCATTCCCGGACGCTCGGAGACGCCGTGACATCCCCACCGCAGACCACTCCGCTCGCGCTGCACGCCGCCGCGAACGCACACGGTTCCGCACCCGCCGTGTCCGACGGTGCCGTGCGATTGAGCTGGGCACAACTGCTCGACTCGGTCCGTGAGACCGCGCGCGTACTGATCGCACGCGGTGTGCAGCGCGGCGACAAGATCGGCATCTGGGCTCCGAACACGCATCACTGGGTGACCGCGGTGCTGGCCACCCACTATGTGGGCGCGGTGATCGTGCCGCTGAACACGCGGTACGTGGCCGATGAGGCCGCCGATGTGCTCGGCCGGGTGGAGGCCAAGGCGCTGTTCATCGTGGGTACCTTCCTGGGTCGCGACCGGCTCGCCGAACTGCGCGCGGACGCACCGGAATTGGCCATCGAGACCGTCATAGTCATTCCCGCTGAGCGGGAAGAGACCGTCGAGAACGCCATCGCCTGGTCCGAACTGCCGAAGCTGGCCGAGGCGGTCAGCCTCGAGGACGCCATCGCGCGCGCGGAATCGATTCGGGCGGAGGATCTTTCGGACATCCTGTTCACCTCCGGCACCACCGGGCGCAGCAAGGGCGTGCTGATCTCGCACGGTAAGGCGCTCACCAGCGCCCGGGCCTGGGCCGACTGCGCCACCCTGAACAGCGCGGACAACTACCTCGTGGTGCCGCCGTTCTTCCACAGCTTCGGTTACAAGGCGGGCATTCTCGCCGCGCTGGTCACCGGCGCGCACATCATTCCGCAGGCCACCTTCGATGTGCCCGAGACCATGCGGTTGATCCACGATGAGCGGATCAGCGTGCTGACCGGGCCGCCGACCATCTTCCAGACCATTCTCGAGCATCCGGCGCGCGCCGATGCGGAGCTGTCCACGCTGCGGGTCGCGGTCACCGGCGCGGCCACCGTGCCGGTCGTGCTCATCGAGCGGATGCGCGATGAACTGCGTTTCGATGTGGTGCTGACCGCGTACGGGCAGACCGAATCCGGCGGCTTCGGCCTCATGTGCCGTCCGGAGGATTCGGCCGAGACCATCGCCAATACCTGCGGTCGCGCCATCGACGGCTTCGAGGTCAACCTCGCCGACAATGGCGAACTGCTGCTGCGCAGTTCGCAGATCATGGTCGGCTACCTCGATGACGCGCAGGCCACCGCGGACACCATCGACCGGGACGGCTGGCTGCACACCGGCGATGTCGCGGTGATCGACGAGCGCGGCTACGTGAAGATCACCGACCGGCTCAAGGACATGTACATCTCCGGCGGCTTCAATGTGTATCCCGCCGAGGTGGAGCAGGCCATGGCGCGGTTGAACGGGGTCGCCGAGACCGCGGTCATCGGTGTGCCGGACGAGCGCATGGGCGAGGTCGGCAAGGTCTATGTGGTGCGCAAGCCCGGGGCCGAGCTGAGCGTCGAAGACGTACTGGCGCATGCCAGGACGCTGCTCGCCAATTTCAAGGTTCCGCGGTTCGTCGAGTTCCGCGATCAGCTGCCCTACAGCGCCGCGGGCAAGGTCCTCAAGCGGCAACTACGTGAGGAGAAGGCGTGAGCGCCCACGACAGTGTTGATCCGGGGCCCATTCCCGATGAGGGCGAGGTCGTCCTCTACGAGAAGCGGGGGCCGGTCGCGGTCGTCACGCTGAATCGACCGGACTACCGCAACGCGCAGAACTCGGTCATGACCTACGCGCTCGATGCCGCCTTCGTGCGCGCGGTCGAGGACGCCGAGGTCAAGGTGATCGTATTGGCCGGGGCCGGAAAGCATTTCAGCGCCGGACACGATATCGGCACGCCGGGGCGCGATCACCACATCAAGTACGAGAACCAGGCCGCGCTGTGGTGGGACCACACCGACCGGCCCGGCGGCGATCAGCGGTTCGCCCGCGAGTCCGAGGTCTACCTGGGTATGTGCCGGCGCTGGCGGGAGATCCCCAAGCCGACCATCGCCATGGTGCAGGGCGCGTGCATCGCGGGTGCGCTGATGCTGGCCTGGTCATGCGACATGATCGTCGCCTCGGAGGACGCGTTCTTCTCCGATCCGGTGGTGCGCATGGGTATTCCGGGTGTCGAGTACTTCGCGCATCCGTGGGTGCTCGGCCCGCGCCGGGCCAAGGAGATCCTGTTCACCGGCGACCGCTTCACCGCCGCACAGGCTTACGAGTGGGGCATGGTGAATCGCGTTGTGGCGCGCGAGGATCTGGAGACCGAGACCTTCGCGCTGGCCGAGAAGATCTCGGCCATGCCGCAATTCGGGCTGGCGCTGACCAAGAAGGCCGTCAACCAGTGCGAGGACCTGATGGGTATGCGCGCGGGCATGGATTCGGTGTTCGGGCTGCATCACTTCGCGCACGCACACAATGCCGAGGTCGGCGCGGACTCACTCGGCGGGATGAACGCCAAGTCCATGAAGGCCACCGCCACAACCACAGATGCCGCAGAGAAGAACGGGGCGAAGTAAGTGGATCTCGAATTCGACGCCAAGACAGAGGTATTCCGCGCCGAGGTGCGGGAGTTCCTGGCCGCCAACGTGCCCGCGACGCCACTGCCGTCGATGGACACCAAGGAGGGCTTCGAGGCGCACCGGGCGTGGGAGGCCAAGCTGGCGCAGGCCCGGTTGTCCTGTGTCGCCTGGCCCGCCGAATACGGCGGCCGGGACGCGTCGCTGACCGAATGGGTGGTCTTCGAGGAGGAGTACTACGCCTCCGGAGCACCCGGCCGCGTTTCGCAGAACGGCATCTTCCTGCTCGCGCCGACGCTGTTCGAGCACGGTTCGCCGGAGCAGCTGGCCCGAATCCTGCCGAGAATGGCTCGCGCGGATGACATCTGGGCGCAGGCCTGGTCGGAGCCGGAGGCCGGTAGCGATCTGGCGGGCATCCGCTCCAGTGCCAAGCGCACCGAGGGCGGCTGGATTCTCAACGGCCAGAAGACCTGGAGTTCGCGGGCCTCGTTCGCGGACTGGGGATTCGGGTTGTTCCGCTCCGATCCGGAAGCGCAGCGGCACAAGGGACTCACCTATCTGATGTTCCCGCTGACCGCCGAAGGCATTACGGTGCGGCCGATTCCGCAGCTGGACGGCGAGCCCGGGTTCGCGGAGATCTTCCTCGACAATGTGTTCGTGCCGGACGCCGATGTGATCGGTGAGGCCAATAACGGCTGGAAGGTCGCCATGGCGACCTCCAGCAATGAGCGCGGGCTGTCACTGCGCTCCCCCGGCCGGTTCAATGCCACCGCAGATAAGCTGATCGACCTGTGGCGCACCGTCGCCGACGAATCCGATACCGCCCTGCGCGATCAGGTCGTCGACGCCTGGGTCGGCGCGGAGGCGTACCGCCTGAACACCTGGGCCACCGTCACCCGGCTCGCCGACGGCGGTCAGCTGGGCGCGGAATCCTCGGTGAACAAGGTCTTCTGGTCCGACCTCGATATCGCCATGCACGAGACCGCATTGGAACTGCACGGCGCGGCCGCCGAACAGGAATCGGCCTGGACCGACGGGTTCCTGTTCTCGCTGGCGGGCCCGATCTACGCCGGTACCAACGAGATCCAGCGCAATATCATCGCCGAACGCCTGCTCGGGCTGCCGCGCTAGTCACCCGGAGGACGACATGCGATTCGCACTTACCGCTGAACAGATCGATTTCGCCGCCAGCCTGCGCAAAATGGGCGAGGCGGCCAAGACGCCCGGCGTCGTACGCGCCTGGGGCGCGGGCGATTCCGCGTCCGGGAAGGCGCTGCTCGGACAGCTCGCCGAAGCCGGTGCGCTGGGCCTGACCATCACCGAGGACAACGGCGGCTTCGGCGCGGGGCCGGTCGAGTTGATCGTGGCCTTCACCGAGATCGGCCGGGCCGCCGCGCCGGGACCGCTGGTGGAGACCGCCGCCGCGATTCCCGCACTGCTGCAGGCGCTTCCGGATGCGGCCGCGGCGGCGGAATGGCTGCCGCAGTTCGCCGAGGGCGCGAAGCTGGGCACCCTCGCCATCGCCCCCGGCACGGGATCCACGTCGGGAGCCAGCGCGCTCGCCGCATCCGGCACCCCGGTGGCGCTCGACGCCGATATCGCCGATCTGGTGCTGCTCGCCGAGGGTGATCGGGTTTCCATCGCCGTCGCGGGCGAGCAGGCCAAATCCGTCGACGCCGCCCGCCGCCTCTTCCCGGTGACCGCCGACACGGTGCTCGCCGAGGGCGAAGGCGTCGGCGCCGCAATCGATCTGGCCTTCGACACCGCCGCGCTGGCCACTGCCGCGCAGTTGCTCGGCGCGGGTCGCGCACTGCTCGACACCAGCGTCGAGTACGTCAAGCAGCGCCAGCAGTTCGGCAAGCCGATCGGCCAGTACCAGGCCATCAAGCATCACCTGGCCAATGTCTCGATCGGGCTGGAGATGGCGCAGCCGCTGCTCTACCGTGCCGCCCTCACCCTGGAGGCCGGAGCGGACGCCACCGTGCGCGCTCGCGATATCTCCGCGGCCAAACTGGCCTGCGGTGAGGCGGCGTACCAGGCGGCCCGCATCGCCCTCCAGGTGCACGGCGCGATCGGTTACACCGCCGAATGCGATCTGTCGCTGTGGTTGACCAAGGTCACCGCGCTCCGTTCCGCCTGGGGCACACCGGCTTTCCACCGCACCCGCATCGCGACCGCCTTGCGCGACGGTGCGGCGGCGTGAATCACCTTCAACGACAGCTCGACACGATGGGAGCCGACGCATGAGCATTACGGCTGAGCAGCAGGAACTCGCCGGGACCGTGCGCGCGGTGCTGGCCAAGCACGGTGACAGCGCGGCCATGCGGCGCGGGCTGGAGGCCGAGCGTGGCTATGACGAGCAGCTGTGGAAGCTGCTGTGCGAGCAGGTGGGCGTCGCGGCGCTCGCCATTCCGGAGGAGTTCGGCGGCGTCGGCGTCGGCCTGGTCGAATCCCTGCTGGTGGTCGAGGAATTGGGTCGTACGCTGTCCGCGCCGCCGATGCTCGGTTCCGCCGTGCTCGGTGTACAGGCGCTGCTGCTGGCGGGCGACGCCGAGGCCAATGAGCGGCTGCTGCCCGAGGTCGCCGAGGGTGTGCGCACCCTGGCGCTGTGCTGGGCCGGACCGTCCGGCTGGGACGCCTTCGGCGTCCGTGCCGAGGGCGAAACCGTCTCCGGCACCGCGCATTACGTGCTGGACGGCGCATACGCGGAGACCCTGCTGGTGCTCACCGCCGACGGCCTCTACGAGGTCGACGGCGCCGCCGAGGGCGTCACCCGCACGGTCGTCCCCACCATGGACCCGACCCGCCGCCTGACGACCATCGAGTTCGCCTCTGCCCCGGCGCGTGCGCTGGGCACGGTCGATCTGCCGCGCCTGCGCGAAATCGCCTGGGCCGCGGTCACCGCAGAACAGCTCGGCGCGGCCGAGCGCTGCCTCGACATGACGGTCGAGTACAGCAAATCCCGCGTGCAGTTCGGCCGCCCGATCGGCAGCTTCCAGGCCCTCAAGCACCGCATGGCCGATATGTACGTGCTGGTGGAATCCACCCGCTCGGTCGCCTACCTGGCCATATCGGAGCTGGCGAACGGCACCGCCGAAGCCATCGACGTCGCCTCGGCCCGCATCCACGCCACCACCACGCTCAACTCGGTGGTGTCGGAAACCGTTCAGCTGCACGGCGGCATCGCCATCACCTGGGAGCACGACGCGCACCTGTTCTTCAAGCGCGCCCACGGTGACGCCCAGCTCTTCGGCACCCCGGCCCGTCCGCTGGCCCGCCCGGCGTAGTCGGCGCGAACGCCACGGGGAGCACGCTCGACCGCGTGCTCCCCTTTTTCTTGCCGCCAGGTGAACCTTTCATCTCGCACCCTCCGGGAGCGCGCGCGGCCGTCGTACGATCCGATCATGAATCAGCCCATGCCGCCCCAACAGCAGTTTCCCCACCCGCAGCAGGGTCAGCAGCCGTACCAGCAGGGCATGCAGCAACCGCCGCAGCAGCAGCCCGCGCCGCAGTTCCCGATCCTGGTCTCCACCATGAACGACGTACCCGGCAGCAAAGTCGTGCGGGTCTTCGGCGAGGTGGCGGGCCTGACCGTTCGCAGTCGTGGTTTGGGCGCGAACTTCAGCGCGGGATTCCGCGCGCTGGGCGGCGGCGAGATCCACGAATACACGCAGCTGCTCTATCAGTCGCGCCACGAGGCGGTCATGCGAATGTGCCAGCACGCCATGTACTTCGGCGCGAACGCGGTGATCGCCATGCGCTTCGACTGCAATGAGATCGCCAACACCATGAGCGAGGTGGCGGCCTACGGCACGGCCGTGCTGCTGGAGCCCATCGAGTAGGCCCCGGAATACTCAGTGCCGCAGCACTTCCACTTCGTGAACGGGCGGCTTCTTGCCGAAGCGTTTGCGGAGCGGGTACAGGGCGGCCACCGCCAGGAGGCTGATTGTGGAGGCCAGCAATTGGTTTCGCTGATCCGGATTGGTGGCCATAGCGACGAAGACCGCCAGGATGGCGACGATCACGGCCCAGGAGATGTAGGGGTAGCCCCACATGCGATAGGTGAGCGCGGAGGGGTCCTCGCGGCGCAGGCGGGCGCGTAAACGCAACTGGGAGAGCATGATCGCCACGTAGACGAAGGCCAGGACGACGCCGATGGAGTTCACCAGGAACGTGAAGACCTGGTCGGGCGAGACGTAGGAGGCGATGACCGCGCCCCACGCCGCGACCGTGCCGAGCAGCACTGCCCGCGAAGGGACGCCGCGGCTGTTGACCTTGACCAGGGCGGCGGGGGCGTCACCGTCGCGGGTGAGGACATACAGCATCCGGGAGGAAACGTAGATGGCCGAATTCAGAACGGAGAGAACGGCTGTCAGGATGACGACCTGCATGATGGTGCCCGCGGCGGGAATGCCCATATGGTCCAGGGCGCTGACGAACGGGCTCTGTAGTACGTGGGCGTCGTTCCACGGCAGGATGGTCACGACCAGGAAGATCGAGGCCACGTAGAAGAGGCCGACGCGCCACAGCACGTTATTGGTGGCCCGCGCCACGGCCTGGCCGGGCTCCTTCGATTCGGCGGCCGCGACCGTCACGATCTCGGTGCCGCCGAAGGCGAACATGACGATGACGATGGCGGAGAAGATGCCGGTAATGCCATTGGGTGCGAAACCGCCGAATGCGGTGAGGTTGCCGAAACCGCTCTCGGCGTCCGGCCAGAGGCCGAAGACCCAGGCCGCGCCGATCACCAGGAACAGCACGATGGCCACGACCTTGATCGAGGCGAACCAGAATTCGAACTCGCCGAACGATTTCACCGAGACCAGATTGACGGCGGTCATCAGGGTCAGCAGTGCGGCCGAGAGCACCCACTGCGGCAGATCGATCCAGTTCGCGAGGATGGCCGCGCCCGCGACGGCTTCCGCGCCGACCAGGATGACGTAGAGGTACCAGTACAGCCAGCCGATGGTGAATCCGGCGAACGGGCCCATCGACATGCGCGCGTATTCGGCGAGCGAGCCCGCGACCGGGCGGACGACCACCATTTCGCCGAGGGCCCGCATGACGCAGAGCACGAGCAGTCCGGCGGCGGCGTAGGACAGGATGGCGGCCGGGCCGGCGGTGCCGATCACCGAACCGCTACCGACGAACAGGCCCGCGCCGATCGCGCCGCCGATGGCGAGCATGGTCATGTGGCGGCGGCGCAGCCCGGTCCGCAGTCCCTGCTGCTCGGTGCTGAGCGTTTCCGACATCTGGCCGCCTTCAGGTTATTGCTCGAATGTTGCCCGAACACCATAGCGGGCCTGCTCCTTCCGCCCCGGAGTACCGTCGGGAGGTATGTCCGAAACGAAGACGGATCAGGTGCGCGTGCTGCCGTGTGCCAAACGAGTACGCGTCTATCTGGGCGGTCAGCTGGCCGTCGACACCATCGAGTCCAGGCTGGTGTGGGAGCACAATTACTTCCCCACCTACTACTTCCCGGCCGATGAACTGCGGGTCAAGCTCGAGCCGACCGGCGACACCCGCACCGCGAACCACCTCGGTACACCTGTCGGCTTCGATGTCATCGCCGACGGTCATACCGCCCCGGGCGCGGCCGTGCGCTACCTCGACTCCCCCACCCCCGAGCTACAGGACCTGGTCCGGCTCGAACCGACGGCCATGGATGCCTGGTTCGAAGAGGACGAGCCCATCTACGGCCATCCCCGCGACCCCTTCCACCGGGTGGACATCCTCTCCAGCTCCCGGCATATCCGCGTCGAGATCGACGGGCAGACCGTGGCCGAATCCCGCAACCCGCGCATCCTCTTCGAGACCGGCCTCCCCGCGCGCTACTACCTGCCGCTCACCGATATTCGCCTGGATCTACTCGAGGACTCCGACACCGAAACGCTCTGCCCGTACAAGGGCAACGCCGAATACTGGAGCGTGAAACTCGGCGAGGACATCTACCGCGACATCGTCTGGATCTACCGCACCCCCACCGCGGAGAGCCAGAAGATCGCGGGCTTCGCCAGCTTCTACAACGAGAAGGTCGACATCTGGGTGGACGGCGTCCGCGAGGAACGACCCGAATCCCCTTTCAGCTGACGGGAAACCGGCAACCGATCCGAGCGCCCCGGCACGCTGCGGGCGCCCGTGACAGCTCAGCGGCCCGCGACCGTCGCGCCCCCGAATAGCGCCCTGGTGGCCGCATGCGCGGGCGCAGCGAAAACCGTTGCGGTGCTGCCCGATTCCACGACCCGACCGCTATCCAGCACGGTAACCGACTCGGTGCGTTCGGCTATCAACTCCAGGTCGTGCGCGATGAGCACCAGCGCCACACCGCGCTCTTCGCGCAGCCCGGCCAGCAAGTCCATGATCGCGGCGGCGGTGTTGCGGTCCAGCGCGGAGGTGATCTCATCGCAGATCAGCACCTCCGGCTCCGCCGCCAACGCCCGCGCGATGGACACCCGCTGCCGCTGCCCACCGGACAATTCATGCGGATACCGTTGCGCGAAACCGGATTCCAGCTCGACCTGCTCCAGCAATTCGGCCACCCGCGCCGCCACCGACCCGGAGCGCCGATGCAACCGCAAGGGCCGCGCCAGCGTCTCCCCCACGGTGCGACTCGGATTCAACGCACCCAGAGGATTCTGCGGTACCAACTGAATCCGCCTGCGCTGCTCCCGATTCCGCCGCTGCCACTGCGGCCGAAGGGCGAGGCCGTCCAAAGCGATGCTTCCCGAACTCGCTCCCTGCAACCCCACGACGGCCCGCGCCAAGCTGGTCTTCCCCGACCCGGAAGGACCCACGACACCAACCGCGGACCCTGCCGCAACCACCAGGTCGACATCGTGCAGCACACGCGGGCCTCCCGGGAACTCGACTACCACCCCACGCACCGAGAGCAGCGGCTCCCGCTCCGCCACAACGGGTTCCGCGTCCGCGAACATACCCGCTCGCACGGCGTATATCCGCCCGTCGGTCGGCGTGGCCCCCGCTGCCGTCGCAGGTCCGGGATCCGACGGTTCCGGACCACTCGCGGATAGCGAGGCGAGGGATGCGGTTTCCAACAGCGGCGTGCTCGGCGCGGCCTGGGATGCACCCGGGTTCAGGTCGACGACATCGTCGGCGATACGGGCCACCAGCTCCGGATCGTGGCAGGCGAAAACGATGGTGAGGCCGCGGGTCCGGGCGAGATGGACCAGCAGGTCGCCTATTTCGTCACGGAGGGTCGGGTGCAGCCCCGCCGTCGGCTCGTCCAGTAGGAGCAGATCCGGGTGCCGGGCCAGGGCGCGGGCGAGCGCGACCCGGCGCTGCTGGCCACCGGAGAGCGCACCGGGTCGCCGCGCGGTGAACACGGGTTCGGCGGGGAGTTGGACCTCGGCGAGCAAGGTGGGAAGTTCGGCGGGATCGACGGCGAGCTCACGGATGAGGCTGCGGACCTTCATTCGCGGATTCAGTCCGGACCCCGGGTCCTGCCCCACGAACGCCATTCGGGTACGCCGCAATTCACGCAGTCCCCGATCATCGGCGGCAAAGATGTCATGACCGAGCACCTCGACAGTTCCCGCTACCCGCGCCGAACCGGGCGGCAGCAGTCCGGTCAGACTGCGCAACAACGTGGTCTTGCCCGCCCCGGACGCCCCGACGAGCGCGACCAATCGCCCCGCCCCGGCCTCGAAACTCGCCTCGCGCAACAGGAATCCCCCGTCGACCGCCACCGACAAGCCATCGACCCGCACCATGGGGCTCGAATTCGTCACCAACGCACCGCCTTTCGAAAGAACGGCGTCGTGTATCCGGGATACACCACCGGTGCGGCCCTTTTCGGCGACTGCTTCGGCCGGTGTTCCATGCGGGGATGCACCATCACGCCCGGGTCGGCGTCCCGGCCCCCGCTGGTCACAGACGCACTGTTGCGGTCACGCCGCGATGTGTGGCCGGCGCCGATCGCGCGACCGTACTTGGAAACCTGCTGTGGACTCAGCCGGGAAGTCGTCATGGGCGCACCGCTTTTCGGCCGTGTTGGGGTGTGAGAGCGGCGGCGGCCAGGTTGACGCTCATGGCGAGCAGGCCGATCAGGAGGCCGGGGGCTACCACCGACCAGGGGTTGAGCATGATGCCGGGGCCGTTCTCGCGGATCATCAGGGCCCAGTCGGCGGCGGGTGGGTGCGGGCCGATTTGGAGGAATCCGGCGGTGGCCACCAGGTAGGTGGCGGCTACGAAGCGGAGGCCGAACAGGGCCAGCAGGGTGGCGCGGAGGTTGGGGAGCACCTCGCGGAAGATCAGGTGGCCCAGGCGTTCACCGCCCGCGGCGGCGGCTTCCACATAGCCGGACGCGGCGATGGGGGCGGCCGCACCGGCGACCAGGCGCACCGCGTAGGGCACGCCGAGCAGGACCGCTGCGAGCACGATCGTGTACCGGCCACCGTCTCGCCAGGCCAGTGCGATGAGCAGCAGGCCGAGCACCGCGGGCAACAGCATGAGCAGATCGGCGGTGCGGTCGATCACCCGCCCGATCCCGGGGCGCAGCGCACCCAGCGCACCCAGCACCGCCGAGATCGCGGTCACCAGGGCCGCAGCCACCAGTGCGGACACCACGAGTTCGCGCCCGCCACTGAGCAATCGGCTGAGCACATCACGCCCCAGCAGATCCCCGCCGAGCGCCGCACCCGCACCAGGTTCGGCATACGGTCCCGTTACCGGCGTATCGATGGCATGCGGGGCCAGCACGGGTCCCACCAGCGCGAGCACGATCAGCAGCAGCGCGGGCAACAGTCGAATCGCTGTGCCGGAGAGCAGTCTTCGTCTCATGGCCGGTACCTCTCGCCGATGCCCGGCTGATTGCTGCCGTGCCGGGCCGATGCCCGTGGCCCGCCGCTCATCGACGGCCTCCCGCCAGAACATCGCGGGTGATATCCGCGATCAGCAATACAACGGTGATGACCGCACCGGTCAGCGCCGTCACCCCGGCGACCAGGGGTGCGTCACGATCGGTCGCGGCGGAAGCGAGCACCGACCCGATGCCCGGATAGTTGAAGACGACCTCGACGGCGACCGCACCGCCCAGCAGCATGCCGGTCGAGGTGGCGAGACCGGCCACGATGGCGGGCAGCGCCCCCGGCAGCACATGCCGCAGCAGCACCCGCCCGGGTGAGAGCCCGTCCAGGACAGCGGCTTCCACATGCGGCTCGCGAGCCTCATCGGCGAGGGTGGCCCGCGCGATTCGCACATTCCATCCCGTCTGCGGAATGGCCAGCGCCAGCACGGGCAGCACCAGCATGTCCCAGGACGCGGGCGCGCCATCGGATCCCGCGATGGTGACGGCGGGCAGCCATCCCGTCCACAGTGACAGCACCGCCACCAGCGCGATGGCCACCACGAACTCCGGCAATGCCAAAACCGCTGTCGCCGTGCCGGATACCACCCGATCCACCCATCCCCCGGGCCGCAGTGCCGCCCAACCCGCGAGCGCGAGCGAGCACACCGCCGTCAACGCCAGCGCCAGCCCACCCAGCAACAGCGTGTTCGGAAACGCCCCGGACACCAATTCCCGCACCGGCACACCTCGCGCCGAAACCCCGAGGTCCCCGCGCGGCAACCCGCTCATCCACTCCCAGAACCGTTCCAGCACCGGCCGATCCAGCCCCAACTCAACCCGTCGCCGCGCCACATCGGCGGCACTCTCCCCCCGTGCCGCCGTCGCCCGAGCCGCATCCCCGGGCAACAGGTCTACCGCCACGAACACCACGGCGAGCAGAATCCCGAGCAGCACAGCCCGTTTCAGCACCACGATCGCGAAGCCCGACACCAGCCGCCAGGTGGTTGCCAGCCTCGATCGCCCGATCGGCGTGAGCGGCCGCCGACTCCCGTCGCTCGCGCTCTCTCGCGACGGCTGCCCGTCGACTTGGTCGTGCTCGGACTCCGATCGGTCACGGCCTGTCGGTCGATCGGAGGCCGAGTCGCCCGGTGCCCATGCCGGAACCACGGCGTCGGGCGGGTTGCCGCTCACGGTGGTCGGGTCGTCGAACGACGCCTTCCCGCCGGGTATCTCATCAGCGGGTGTGACTGGCGACGTGCGTGCCGACTGGGCGGCGGACGCTGTCCCGCCGAGGGCTTCGTCGCCGGTCGGAAGTGGCGACGTTGGTGCCGCGTCCGACGGCTGTGCGGCGGCGGCGGTCGGCCGGGTGGGGTTCAGCCCGCCAGCCATGTGCGTTCGAGTTGGACTCGGCCGTAGCCGGGGAGGGTGGGGAGGCCCTGGACGGGGGTGCGGGCCAGGTCGATGCCGTCGGCCATGCCCCAGAGGAGGTAGCCGGAGCGGTCGTATTCGAGTTGTTGCAGGGTATGCAGCAGGGTGGTGCGGGCGGCGGGGTCGGCGGTGGAGACGGCGCGCTGGTAGGCGGCGTCGAATTCGGGTTCGCTCCAGGCGGTTTCGTTCTGGCCGCTGCCGGTGACCATGGTCTTGCTGGCGAAGAACAGCACGGAGTCGTTGGTGCCCCAGTAGCCGGTGTAGAGGTCGCCGTGCAGCCAGGTGGAATCCCAGAAGGCGCCGGATTCCTGTTTCACCACGTCGATCTTGACGCCCGCCTCGCGGACCTGGGTGGCGAACAGGGCCGCGGATTCGGCCAGACCGGAGATGTCCTCGGTGGTGTACAGCTGGTAGGTCTTGCCGGTGTCGAAACCCGCCTGGGCGAGTAGCGATTTCGCTCGATCCAGGTCGCGAGCGCGTTGCGGGATATCGCGGGCGTAGTCCGGGTCCCCGGTGCCGAGAATATCGTTGGCGATGCTGCCGTAGCCCGAAAGTGCCTGTGCCACCATGGCTTTCCGATCCACCGCCAGGCGCAGTGCCTCCCGGACCCGGGGATCGGCGTAGGGGCTGCCCGCCGCGGTGCGCATGACGATCGGCATGGCCATATCGTTCGCACGGCGCTGGGTGCGAATATCCTTGCGGTCCTTGGCGGTCCGCGCCGCCACCGCGCCCACGTTGGAGGCCAGGTCGATCTGCCCGGCGAGCAATGCCGTGGACATGGCCTGCGGGCTCTCGAAAATGCTCACCTCGATGGCGTCGAGATACACCTCGCCGCCGTACCAGTCGGGATTGCGGACCAGCCGGGCATTGCCGCCGCGGAACCATTCCAGCTTGAAAGGCCCGGTGCCCGGGGCATTCTCGATATCGGTGGTTCCGGCGGGCACCACGAAGGTGGTGAGCCGGGTCAGCAACGGCAAGTCGGCATTCGGGTAGTCCGAGACGAGCACGACGGTGCCCGGCCCGTCGGCGGTGATGCTCTCGGCCCGCACGCCGGGTAGCCGGGAGGCTCCGGCGGGCGTATTGCGCAGCCGCCGTAGCGAATACACGACATCGTCGGCGGTGACCGGTCTGCCGTCGTGGAATTTCGCACCGGGCGCGAGCGTGAACCGCCAGGTCTTCAGGTCGGCCGAGGACTGCCAGGACGCCGCCAGCCGCGGTTTGGTGACGGGTTTGTCGCCGGGCACGGTCAGGGTGTCGTATCGCAGGCTGAGAATCAGATAGTCGCTCTCATTGGCCTGCGACCCGTGCGGATCCCGGGTGATCGCCCCGGTCCGGCCGAGCGCGCCGACCCGCAGGGTGCCGCCGCGCCGGGGCGGCCCGGACGCCTCCCCGGACCCGACGGAGTCATTCCCTCCGCAGGCCGCGAGCAGTGCGAGTACACCGAGTCCTCCACCCGCCTGGAACATCTGACGCCTGGACAGCTGCAACGTCGTCCTCGATTCACACGGCTATTCGGCGGCTAAGGTTTGCCTACCCTTTCACCTAATCGAGGATAGAATCAACCACCTCGTCAGCGCAGCCGGTCCGCGATACCCGGCGGCCGAACCTACTGTGGAGGCCATGAGCATCGAAAGGCCCAAGCTGGCGGAAGAATTGGATATGTCGCCGCATCCCGAGGGCGGCTGGTATCGCGAGACCTGGCGCAGCGCGGTCGAATTCGAGCCCGAAGGCTATGGCGGCCCGCGCTCCAGCGCGACGGCCATCTATTTCCTGCTGCTGCCCGGTGAGAAATCCGCACCGCATACGGTGCGTTCGGACGAGATCTGGTTCTGGCATCGGGGCGGCCCGCTGCTGCTGAACATCGGGGGCGAGGAGATCGTCCTCGGACCCGATGTCGAGCAGGGGCAGCGGCCCCAGGCGGTTATCCCCGGCGGCGTGAGCCAGGCCGCCCGCCCGGCGGGCGACGACTACGTGCTGGTGAGTTGTGTCGTCGCACCGGGTTTCGACTTCGCCGACTTCCGTCTGGACTAGTCGTCTATTTCGAGCAGGCCCTCGGCCACGGCGTGGTCGATGGTCTTCTCGAGGTTCGGGCAGGAATCCGGTTTGCCGAAGGTCGGACCGGCCTCGGCCATCTTGCGGAATACCGGGCAGTGTTCGGCCGGATTGACCGTCCACTGCACGGTTTTCTGGTTGCTGCTGTGCTTGCGCACCAGCACCTCGGTGCCGCAGGACGCACACGCGATCGGTGTCATCCCGGATTCCATGTAATGCTCTTTGTCCAGCACCGTCTGGGCGCGCACCTGCGCCCGCCGCTCCGGACGGTCCGCGAAATCGGGTGCTTTCGCCCAGGCGGTCATCAGACGCTCGCCTCCTCGGAAGCCGCTGCGGCTTCGGCGGCTTCGCGCTTGCGGCGCATGTTCTCTTCGACCTCGATGCCCCAGGCCTCATTGGCCTTGGTGGTGTCGACCTCGAATTCGAAGCGCTGCTGCGACTTCGGATCGATATCCGCGACGTCCACGTAGAACTGGTCGTACCAGCGGCGCAGCTGGTAGACCGGGCCGTCCTCCTCGGTGAGGAGCGGATTGTCGATCTTGGACTTGTGCTTCCAGATCTCGACGTCCTGCAGGAAGCCCTCGGAGACGCCGTCGGTCATCTTGCGCGCGAAGCCCGCGGCCTGCTCGTCGGGCAGGCCCTTGGGCTTCTCCAGCGTGACACCCCACTGCAGCACGAACGAATCCTGCGTGACCGGGTAGTGGCAGTTGATCAGCACCGTCTTGACCTCGAAACCGCTGTAGCTGTTCAGCAGCGGATTGATCATGTACGACGGACCGAAGTAGGACGCCTCGGACTTGAGCAGCGAATCGATCCCGGCCTCGGCGGCCGCGCCGATATCGGGGCGCCCCTTGGTTTCCAGGAACTGCGTCGCGACGTGACCCTCGAGGACGTTCTTGAAGTACGTCGGGAAGGCGTAGTGGATATAGAAGAAGTGCGCCATATCCACGACGTTGTCGATGATCTCGCGGCAGTTGGCGCCCTCGATGAGCATCGAGTGCCAGGTCCACGGGGTCCAGTCGCCGGACAGCTCCTCGAGAGCATTGCCGTCTTTATCCTGGAACGGCCCGTCGATGTACGGGATCGTCACCTCGTCGGTGGGCTTGCTGCCCTCGTGGTCATGCCAGACGAACAGCTGACCATTGCGCTCGAGCGCGGTCCACGAACGGGTGCGAGCCAGCGGCGGTACGCGCCGGGCATAGGGAATGCCCGTGCACTTGCCGTCGCCGCCCCAGCGCCAATCGTGGAACGGGCAGGCGATGGAATCGCCCTTGACCTCACCCATGGACAGGTCACCGCCGAGGTGCCGGCAGTAGCCGTCGAGGATCTTCAGATCGCCCTTGCTGTCCATGAAGACGACCAGCTTGGTACCGAAGGCCTGAACCGAGTGCGGCTTGCCATCACGGAAGGTGCTGGCGAGTCCCAGGCAATGCCAGCCCCGGGCGTAGCGGGTGGGCATCGCACCCACATCGATCTCGCGAACCTTCCCACGGGGCCCCGGTGGGGTTGTTGACATCGTGATCCTCCTCTGGAAGTACTAGAACACGTTACAAAAATGCGGCGCTTCACGCCAGTTGTTCGTCCAATCAATGGACAAAACGCCTCGTGAGGCGAACAACGCGCGCGCGTGGCATATAGCGGCCACCTGTTCTCGACAGAAATAAGAACGTGTTCTAGTCTCAGAGACAAACGAGAACCGCCCGATTCACCAGGCAGGAGCAACTGGCGCGATGACGCAAGAAGTAGTTGAGCGGGTCGAAGCCCTGCTGCCCACTCTCCGCGAGCGGGCCCAGCAGGCCGAGGATCTCCGGCAGATCCCCGAGGAGTCCATCAAGGACCTGCAGACCGCCGGATTCTTCAAGCTGCTGCAGCCCAAGCAGTGGGGCGGCTACGCCGCCGACCCCGTCGTCTTCTACGACACCGTCCGCAAGATCGCCAGCGCCTGTGGCTCCACCGGCTGGGTCGCGGGCATCATCGGCGTGCACAACTGGCACCTGGCGCTGTTCGATCAGCGTGCGCAGGAAGAGGTCTGGGGCGAGAACACCGACGTCCGCATCTCCTCCTCCTATGCGCCCATGGGCGCCGGCGTGGTCACCGAGGACGCCTCGGGCTACACCGTGAACGGTTCCTGGGCTTGGTCTTCCGGCTCCGGCCACGCGGACTGGGTGGTCGTCGGCGGCCCGGTGATCAAGAACGGCAAGCCGGTCGACTTCGGCAGCTTCCTGATCCCGCGCAGCGAATACGACATCAAGGATGTCTGGAACGTGGTCGGCCTGCGCGGTACCGGCTCCAACACCATCGTGGTGGAGAATGTCTTCGTACCCAAGCACCGGTTCCTCAGCTTCCGCGCCATGGGCGAGCTGAAATCGCCTGGCCTGGAGCAGAATACCGACCCGGTGTACAAGATGCCGTGGGGCACCATCCACCCCACCACCATCTCCACCCCGATCGTCGGCATGGCCTACGGCGCGTACGAGGCGCACGTGGAGCATCAGGGCAAGCGCGTGCGCGCGGCCTACGCCGGTGAGAACGCCAAGGACGATCCGTTCGGCAAGGTGCGCATCGCCGAGGCCGCCAGCGATATCGACGCCGCCTGGCGTCAGCTGTCCGGCAATGTCGCGGACGAATACGCGTATCTGCTTCGCGGCGAAGACGTTCCGTTCGATGTGCGCGCTCGCGCCCGTCGCGACCAGGTGCGCGCCACCGGCCGGGCCGTCGCCTCCATCGACAAGCTGTTCGAGGCCTCGGGCGCCACCGCGCTCGCCAATGGCACTCCGCTGCAGCGCTTCTGGCGTGACGCGCACGCCGGGCGGGTGCACGCGGCCAATGACGCCGAGCGCGCCTACGTCATGTACGGCACGCACGCGTTCGGGCTGCCGATCACCGACACGATGGTGTAGTCCATGACCACTGTTGAAGACATCACCTTCGAGTCGACCTCGAAGTACGCGCAGGTCCGCCCCGACCTGAAGCTGCACTATCACGAGGCGGGCGTCGGCAACGGCCCCACCATCGTGCTGCTGCACGGCGGTGGTCCCGGTGCGTCGTCGTGGTCGAACTTCGCCAAGAACATTCCGGTGCTGGCGCGGGACTTCCACGTGCTGGCCGTCGATCAGCCCGGCTTCGGGCTGTCCGATAAGCCGACCGAGCACCCGCAGTACTTCGTGCACTCGTCCTCGGCGCTGAAGGATCTCCTCGATACCCTCGGCATCACCGAACGCGTGCACCTGCTCGGCAATTCGCTCGGCGGCGGCGCGGCCACCCGGTTCGCGCTGGACTACCCCGATCGCGCGGGCAAACTGGTGCTGATGGGTCCGGGTGGGTTGTCCACCAACCTGTTCGCGCCGGACCCCACCGAGGGCGTCAAGCTGCTGTCGAAGTTCAACTACGAGCCGACGCGCGAGAACCTCGAGGCGTTCCTGCGGATCATGGTCTTCGACCAGAAGCTGATCACGCCGGAACTCATCGACGCGCGCTTCGAATCCGCCAGCAAGCCCGAATCATTGGAAGCCACCCGCGCGATGGGACGCTCCTTCGCCGGAGCCGACTTCGCCAAGGGCATGATCTGGCGTGACGCGTTCAAACTGCGCCAGCCGGTGCTGATGATCTGGGGCCGCGAGGATCGGGTGAACCCGATCGACGGCGCGCTCGTAGCGCTGAAGATGGTGCCGCGCGTGCAATTGCATGTATTCGGCGGCTGCGGACATTGGGCGCAGCTGGAGAAGTTCGACGAATTCAACCGCCTGGCAACCGACTTCCTGCTCGGCGTCAAGGAGAAGTGAGCATGAGCATTCGAGCACTCGGATACATGCGCATCGGGGCCACCGATATGGCGGCCTGGCGTGAGTACGGGCTCAAGGTGCTCGGCATGATGGAGGGCACCGGACCCGATCCGGACGCCCTCTACCTGCGCATGGATGATTTCCCGGCGCGCCTGGTGATCGTGCCGAGCGACGTTGACCGGCTTCAGGTTTCCGGCTGGGAGGTGACCGACGGCCCCGCACTGCAGGTGCTTCGGGAGAAGCTCTCCAAGGCCGGGGTGGCGTTCCGCGAGGGCACCAAGGAGGAGGTCGCCGACCGTCGCGTCGAGGCGCTGATCTCGTTCCAGGATCCGTCCGGCAATGTGCTGGAGGCGTTCCACGGCTCGCAGTACCTGGCGCGGCGTTTCATCAGCCCGTACGGGCACAAGTTCGTCACCGCCGAACAGGGTTTGGGCCACGTCGTGCTCACCTGTGACGACGATGCCGCGGCGCAGGTCTTCTACCAGGACGTACTGGGCTTCCGGCTGCGCGACTCGATGAAGCTGCATCCGCAGATGCTCGGCCGCCCCGCCGACGGCGAACCGGCCTGGCTGCGGTTCTACGGCTGCAACCCGCGCCATCACGCGCTGGCGTTCCTGCCCATGCCCAACCCGACCGGCATCGTGCACCTGATGGTCGAGGTGGAGAATTCCGACGACGTCGGCATGTGCCTGGATCGCGCCAAGCGGCGCAAGGTGAAGATGTCGGCCTCGCTGGGACGGCATATCAATGACAAGATGCTCTCGTTCTATATGAAGACACCGGGCGGATTCGATATCGAATTCGGCTGCGAGGGTTTGGAAGTCGAGGACGAGTCCTGGATCGCGCGGGAATCCACCGCGGTGAGCCTGTGGGGTCACGACTTCACCGTCGGATTCAAGTAAGCGAAGAGGCGGCCATGACAACGACGGACGATCAGCCCGAGATCGACGCACGGCAATTCCGGAATGTGCTGGGGCAGTTCTGCACCGGCATCACCGTCATCACCACCTTCGACGGGGACAGCGCGCCGATCGGGTTCGCCTGCCAGTCGTTCGCCGCACTGTCCCTGGATCCGCCCCTGATCGTGTTCTGCCCCACCAAGGCGTCCAAATCGTGGGCGGCCATCGAGGCCAACGGCAAGTTCTGCGTCAATATCCTCGCCGAGGAACAGCAATCGGTGTGCGCGCGCTTCGGCTCGCGCGAACCGGACAAGTTCGCCGGAGTTCCCTGGAGCACTTCCGCTCTGGAGCTGCCGGTGCTCGACGACGCCCTGGCCACGATCCAGTGCACTGTGGATCAGGTCGTCGACGGCGGTGATCACTACATCGTGATCGGCCGCGTGCAGGCCCTGTCGGAATCCACCGATTCCGGCAGGCCCCTGCTCTTCTACCGCGGGCAGTACACGGCCATCGAGCCGGAGAAGACCGTGCCCGCGCCCTGGCGTGCGGACCTGGAGCACTTCCTCACCACCACCACGCTCGATACCTGGTTGTGAGCTGAGTCGACAGCGCAAGCGCCCCTGTGGAATTCATCCACAGGGGCGCTGTGCATTGTGGATAAGTTGTGCACAGCTGGGGAATTCACGCCGCGGCACGCGCTTGCCGGCGGTATTGCCCAGGGGCTACACCGTATTCGCGCTTGAACGCCTTACCGAAGGCGAACTCCGAGCTGTAGCCCGCGCGGGCGGCGACCCGATCCATCGGCAGATCGTCCTCGCGAAGCAGGCGCGCGGCGGTGGTGAGCCGCCAGCGGGTCAGGTAGGCCAGCGGGGGCTCGCCGACCATGGTGTTGAATTTGCGGGCGAACGCGGCGCGGGACAGGCCGGACGCATCGGCCAGCGATTGCACGGTCCAGGCCGCGGCCGGATCGTCGTGCATGGCGGCCAGTGCCGGGGCGACGGCCGGATCACGCAGGGCCGCAGCCCATCCCACCGCTTCCGAGCGGGGCCGCTCCTCCACCCAGGCGCGCAGGATGTACAGCAGCAGCGAATCGATGAGTGCGGGCACGATACCGTGCGAGCCGAGCCGCGGATTATCCAGCTCGGCGCGCAAAAGTGTTACGGCGGCGGCCAATTCGGGGTGCCGGCCGTCCCGGGCGGGCAGATGGATGAACTCGGGCAGCTGCCGCAGCAGTGGATGCGGGCGCTGCCCGTCCAGGTGATAGTTGCCGCAGAGCAGGCTGGTCACCGGACCATCCCCGCCGATCCGCACCGCGCCGATCGGCGGACGGCCGGTGTACTGATCGGGACGCGATACCGCGGCCGGGGTATCGGGATGGTCGGCGAGCACATGCCCGGAACCGTCCCGCACGAACACCACATCGCCGGTGCCGAGCGCGATCGGTTCGGTGCTGTGCGCGGTGGGGTAGATCCAGCACGAACCGTGCAGCACCACATGGAATCCCGCGCCCGCGGTCTCCGGCAGAGCCAGACCCCACGGGGCGCGGCCCTCGGTGCGCACCGAATTCGGCGCACCGGTTCGCATGGAGGCCAGCGCCTCGCTCAGCACATCCATGCCGTTCTCCTTCGGTTCGGAGCCCGATTCCGCATCGAGCTCCGGGTTCATTATTCGACGGACGATGGTCCGGGACATCCTCAGTCGACCGTGAGCACGATCTTGCCCACCGTGCGACCTTCGGCGACGATCTCGTGCGCCTTGCCCGCATCCGCCAGCGGCAGGGTTTCGGCGACGGTGGGGCGCAGCTTGCCCGCGTCGACGAGTTCCGCGATCGCTTCCAGCGCGGCGTAATCCGGCTCCACCGAGACGCCCGCGAAGCGCCGCCCGGCCGCCTGCACCGTCGCCGCCAGTTCGGCGTTCGGGTGCTCGAGGATACTCACCAGCACCCCGCCCGGCTTCAACACCGTCAGCGATCGCGCGCCATCGGCGACCGAATCGAACACGATGTCGATGTCCTCGACCGCTTCGGTGAAATTGGTTGTGCGGTAGTCGATTACCTCATCGGCACCGAGACCGAGTACATAATCGTGCTTCTCGGCGCTGGCCAGCGCGATCACATACGCACCCCGCGCCTTGGCGATCTGCACCGCCAGATGCCCGACGCCACCGGCGGCCCGGTGAATCAGCACCCGATCCCCCGCCTTGACGCCCGCCCGGTCCACCAACCCCTGCCACGCGGTCAGCGCGGCCAACGGCAGCGCGGCCGCCTCAACATGACTGAGCGACTTGGGCTTACGAGCCACCTGCCGCGAAGGCGTGGCCACGTATTCGGCGTATCCGGTCGCGGCACGAGGGAAGAACGGCATCCCGTACACCTCGTCACCGACCTCGTACCGGGCTCCCGGTCCGGCGGCCTCGACCACCCCTGAGATATCCCAGCCCACCCCGAACGGCGGCTGCCCCAACAACGGGAACGCCCCCGACCGTACCGCCACATCCACCGGGTTCACCGCACTGGCCCGCACCCGGACCAGCACCTCACCCGACAGCAGTTCCGGCTTCGCGATCTCGACCACCTTCAGCACCTCGGGTCCGCCGAAGGATTCCTGAATTACCGCCCGCATCGTCTTCTCCCTCTACCGCTGGTCTCCGGCCACTCCGGCGAACCGAACGAGGACAACGTTATGCGGATCGAACAAGACGATGAATAGCTGAAAATCTCGACTATTTATCCACAAGTCTCACCCTAGTCCAGCGAGATCAGCCCCAGCTGAGCCGCCCGCACCCCCACCTGGAAACGCGTACCGACCTCGAGCCGCACCATCAGATCCGCGACAACCCGCCGATAGGTTCGCAGCGACACCCCCAACTCCCGCGCCGCGACCTCATCCTTGACCCCCTGCGCGAGCGCATCCAGCACCGCCAGCGACCTGTCGTCGAAGCTCGGCTGCCCGATCTCCCTGCGCCCTTCGACCCGGGCCGCCGCCTCCCACGTCATGGTCGCGAACTGATGAATGGTCCCGATCAACACCGGATCCCGCACCAGCACCACATACGGATCCACCGCCCCCACCCCGCTCCACAGCACCGCCGCCCGCCGATCGATGATCAGCGCATTGCGAAACCCGGTGCTGGACACCCGAATAACCGGCCCCACCGCCGAATCCGCCAGCAACGGCAACCGATCCCGAGACTCCAAGAAGTCCGGCGAATACAACACCCGAACCCGCTTCCCGGCCCCGGTCAACTGCCGAACAGCACTGTGCCCCAACACATAATGCCGCTCCCCCCGCAGCGACCCCGACACCGCCACCACGGCCTCACTCCGCACCCCACGCAACAACCGCCGCACATCCCCACCCAGATCCCCACTGGGCCGAATCCGGACAACCCCCGGCACATTCACACTCTGCTGCCGCATACCCCCATCATCAGCCCCGGGAACACCGGTTCGCCAGCATTGGCACTTTCCTGCCAATGGCCGCTACCAGCCGCGACGCTAATCCGCGAGGGCTGCCGCGAGGTCGGCGTTGGTGGGTTCGATGAGGACTGTGCCGTTGGGGAAGACCACTACGGGGATGTTCTTGCGGCCGTTGGCGAGGGCGATGGCCTTTTCGCGGGCGGTGTCGTCGTGTTCGACGTCCATCTCGGTGAAGGGGATGTGGTTTTCGCGGAGCCAGGTTTTCGCTCGGCGGCAGTCGCCGCACCAGTCGGCTCCGTAGAGGACGATGTCGGTCATGGGTTGACAGTAGAGGACAAGTCATAGGGTGGGATCACCGCAACCACAGAGTTCGGTTAGGGTGCGACCCTAGAATTCGGGGCATGTCCTATCAGGAGCGGATTACCTTCGATCCGGCCGTCTGCGGTGGCAGGGCGGTGATTCGAGGGATGCGCTATCCCGTGGAGCTGGTGCTCGAGCTGCTCGCGGCGGGGGTGTCGGTCGAGGAGATTCTCGGCGATCATCCCGATTTGGAAGCCGATGACGTATTCGCGGCGCTCGGATACGCGACACTGGCGGTCGCCGTTCCTTGACTGCGCGGTTGAGCGGTGCGTGAACGACGAACTGGGCCGCAACCGAAAGTGGTTGCGGCCCAGTTCGTTATGCCAGCGGATCAGGCGGTGACCGCCGCCTGCTCGCGCTGGAGTTCCAGGGCGATATCGATGAGCTGGTCTTCCTGGCCGCCGACCAGCTTGCGCTTGCCCGCGCGCACCAGCATTTCGGCGGCGGAGACGCCGTAGCGCTCGGCCTGGCGCTCCGCGTGCCGCAGGAAGGACGAGTAGACGCCCGCGTAACCCATCATCAGGGCCTGGCGGTCCAGCAGGCATTCGCTCGGCATGGCCGGGCGCACAACGTCTTCCGCCGCGTCGGTGATGGCGAAGAAGTCGACGCCGGTCTTGACGCCGAGCTTGTCACAGACGCCGATGAAGGCCTCGACGGGCAGGTTGCCCGCGCCCGCGCCGAAGCGGCGCGCCGAACCGTCGATCTGGGTGGCGCCGGCGCGCACCGCGTACACCGAGTTCGCGACGGCCAGGCCCAGGTTCTCGTGGCCGTGGAAACCGACCTGCGCGTCATCGCCGAGCTCGGCGACCAGCGCGGACACGCGATCCGAAACCTGTTCCAGCACAAGGGCACCGGCGGAGTCGACGACGTAGACGCACTGGCAGCCCGCATCGGCCATGATGCGCGCCTGCTTGGCGAGCAGCTCCGGGGTGGTGGAGTGCGCCATCATGAGGAAGCCGACGGTCTCGAGACCCAGATCCCGTGCGTAACCGAAGTGCTGGATGGAGACATCGGCCTCCGTGCAGTGCGTGGCGATGCGGCAGATGGACGCGCCGTTGTCCTGCGAGATCTTGATGTCTTCCTTGACGCCCACTCCGGGCAGCATGAGGAAGGCGATCTTGGCCTGTTTGGCGGTCTCCGCGGCGGCCTTGATCAGTTCCTGCTCAGGGGTTTTGGAGAAACCGTAGTTGAACGAGGAACCGGCGAGGCCGTCGCCGTGGGTGACCTCGATGACCGGCACGCCGGAGGCATCGAGGGCGCCGACGATATCGCGGACCTCGGTGACGGTGAACTGGTGGCGCTTGTGATGCGAGCCGTCGCGGAGCGAGGTGTCCGTGACGCGCACATCGAGTTCGCCCGAGAAGGGCTTCAGCACATTGCTCATGGTTGAGTTCTCCCTTACACCCGAGCCGAGAGGATCTGATCGGCCAGCACGTCGCCGACCTTGGTGGCCGCAGCCGTCATGATGTCCAGGTTGCCCGCGTACGGCGGCAGGAAGTCGCCCGCGCCCTCGACCTCGACGAAGATCGAGACCTTCGCCAGGCCACCGGAGACCAGCGAGGGCTCGTCGAACTGCGGATCGTTGAGCAGACGATAACCGGGCACGTATTCCTGGATGGACTTCTCCATGCGGAAGATCGACTCGCTGATCGCATCGCGGTCGGCGTCCTCGGGAATCGCGCAGAAGATGGTGTCGCGCATGATCATCGGCGGCTCGGCCGGGTTCAGAATGATGATCGCCTTGCCACGCTCGGCACCGCCGATGCTCACCACGCCGTTGGAGGTGGTCTTGGTGAACTCGTCGATATTCGCGCGAGTGCCGGGACCGGCCGACACCGAGGAAACCGAGGCCACGATCTCGGCGTAGGACACCGGAACGACCCGGGAGACCGCGTTGACCATCGGAATCGTCGCCTGGCCACCACAGGTGATCATGTTGACGTTCATGGCATCGCGCAGCGAGTCCAGGTTCACCGGCGGAATGACGGCGGGGCCGACGGCCGCGGGGGTGAGGTCGACCGCGCGGATACCCGCGGCCTCGTACTTCGGCGCGTAAGCCCGGTGCACGTACGCCGAGGTGGCCTCGAACAGCAGATCGGGCTTCTCGTCAAGGGCGAGCAGCCAATCCGCGCCCTCGGGGGAGGTCTCGAGGCCCAGGCCGCGAGCGCGCTTGAGGCCCTCGGACTCCGGGTCGATGCCGACCATCCAGCGCGGCTCGATCTTGTCCGAACGCAGCAGCTTGTACAGCAGATCGGTGCTGATATTGCCGGACCCGACGATCGCGGCGGTGACTTTGCTTGCGGTCACGGCTTTCTCCTACTTCGGTGAGCTCAGCTGAAAGACAGGTGGACGGAGCCGAGTCCGGTGAACTCGGCGATGAACTCGTCACCCGGACGGGCGTCGATGGCACGGGTGCAGGAGCCCGGCAGGATGATGTCTCCGGCCTTGAGGCGCACGCCGAACTGGGCGACCTTGCGGGCCAGCCACGCCACCGCGATGGTGGGGTCGCCGAGCACGGCGTCGGAGCGGCCCTCGGCGATGACCTCGCCATTGCGGGTCAGCACGGCGTCGATTGCCTTGATGTCCAACTGATCCGGGGCCACGCGCTGCTTGCCGAGGACGAATCCGGCCGAGGAGGCGTTATCGGCGATGGTGTCACACAGGCCGATCTTCCAGTCCTTGATGCGGGTGTCGATCAACTCGATGGAGGGCGCGTAGGCGACGGTGGCCTTCAGCACGTCTTCCTCGGTGCAGTCCTCGCCCGGCAGATCCGCGCCCAGAATGAAGCCGACCTCGACCTCGACGCGCGGGTACAGGAACTTGGCGGTGTCGACCGGAACGTCTTCGAAGACCTCCATCTCCTCGAGGAGATGTCCGTAGTCGGGTTCGTCCACGCCCATCATCTGCTGCATGGCCTTGGAGGACAGGCCCACCTTGTGACCCACCACCTTGGCCCCGCCCGCGAACCGCCGACGCATATTGATCAGTTGGATCTCGTAGGCATCGACCACGTCGATGTCGGGATGCCGCGCGACCAGCGGGTCGAGCGCGATACGGTCCCGTTCTGCGACGGCGAGTTCGTCCGCGAGTTCCTTACGAAGCGCGTCGGTCAGCACGCTGTGTTCCTTCCATCAGGGGGGCCAGGTGATGGCCAAGCAGTTACGAGACTAGAAACTGAAACGAGTTTTTGTGAAGTAAATCGCCTCAGCAGTCCCACCTGCCAGACCAACATAGACCAAACCAGGATTGATTCTATAACGTGTTCTACATGACTGATCGGGATTACGACGTGGTGGTGGTCGGCAGCGGTGCCGCCGGTATGACCGCCGCCCTCACCGCCGCACACCGCGGTCTGCGCGTGGTGCTCATCGAGAAAGCCGCGCATTACGGCGGATCCACCGCCCGCTCGGGCGGTGGTGTCTGGATTCCGGGCAATAAGGCGCTCAAGGCGTCGGGACGCCCCGACGACCGCGAGGAAGCGCGCACCTACCTGCGCAGCATCATCGGCGACGTGGTGCCCGCCGACAAGATCGATACCTATATCGACCGCGGCGCGGAAGCTTTCGACTTCGTGCTGGACCACTCCGCACTGAAGATGAAGTGGGTACCGGGCTACTCCGACTACTACCCGGAGGCACCGGGC
Organism: Nocardia sp. NPDC058058; assembly: GCF_042885355.1. Lineage (NCBI taxonomy): Bacteria > Bacillati > Actinomycetota > Actinomycetes > Mycobacteriales > Nocardiaceae > Nocardia > Nocardia sp. NPDC058058. Next base: position 891,760 of record NZ_JBHVSA010000002.1, read on the forward strand.
GGCAAGGCGGACGGCCGCTCCTGCGAACCCAAGCCGCTGAACCTCAAGATCCTCGGCGCCGAACGCTTCAACCTGGAACCGCCCTACTCCAAGGCTCCGCTGAATGTCGTTATCCTGCAGGCGGATTACAAGAAGCTGAACCTGCTGCGCCGCCATCCCATCGGCTTCGCCACCGTGCTGCGCGTCGGAACCCGCTGGGCCTGGGGCAAAGTCACCGGCAAGGCGCTCGTCGGCATGGGCCAGGCGATCATCGCCGGTATGCGCAAGGGCCTGCTGGACGCGAATGTGCCTGTGCTGCTGAACACTCCGCTCACCGGACTGGTCATCGAGAACGGTGTCGTCACCGGCGTCGAGGCCGAGCAGAACGGCGAGACCGTCCGCTTCAACGCCAAGTACGGCGTCATCCTGGGCGCGGGCGGCTTCGAGCACAACGCCGATATGCGGCACAAGTACCAGCGTGAACCCATCACCACCGAATGGACCACCGGTGCGGCCGCCAATACCGGCGACGCCATCCGCGCGGGCCTGGAAGCCGGTGCGGCCGTTGACTTCATGGAAGACGCCTGGTGGGGTCCCACCACGCTCAAGGGCCAGGGCAAGCCGTGGTTCGCACTCGCCGAGCGCAATCTGCCGGGATGCATCATCGTCAACGACGAAGGCAAGCGATTCGGTAATGAGTCCGCTCCTTACGTCGAGGCTGTGCACACCATGTACGGCGGCGAATACGGGCAGGGTGATGGTCCGGGCGAGAACGTGCCCTCGTGGCTGGTTTTCGACCAGCGCTACCGGAGTCGCTACATCTTCGCTGGTCTGCAGCCCGGTCAGCGTTTTCCGTCCCGCTGGATGGAAAACGACAACATCGTCGTGGCGCCGACCTTGGCCGAACTCGCCGAGAAGCTGGGCGTGCCCGCCGATAGCCTGACCGCGACCGTGGAACGCTTCAACGGGTTCGTGGACAGCGGCGTCGACGAGGACTTCCAGCGCGGAAAGAGCGCCTACGACCGGTACTACGGCGATCCGACCATCAAGCCGAACCCCTGCCTGAACAAGCTCGAGGTCGGCCCGTTCTACGGTGTCCGCATGTACCCGGGCGACCTCGGCACCAAGGGCGGCCTGGTCACCGATAACGACGGCCGCGTGCTCCGCGAGGACAGCACCGTCATCGAGGGCCTCTACGCGGCGGGCAATACCTCCTCCCCCGTCATGGGTCACACCTACGCCGGTCCCGGCGCGACCATCGGACCCGCGATCACCTTCGGCTATCTCGCCGCGCTCGATATCGCCGCCAAGGCGAAGAACGGCGCGGCCGTGACGGCCGACCAGAACTCCTGAACTGTCCCAACCCAGTTCAGGACGGGTTGGGCGCGAGTCGGGTCACGTCGTACCCGCGCCCAACCCACCCCCTGCCCGTCGCACCGCCGGAACCCCCTGCCCGGTGGCGCGGCGGGCATCACACACTGAAATGTCACCGGGGTAGCTGTCCCGGCGAGCGGGCGCGCCGCTTGCCGCGCGCGGCCCGTGCACCGGAGTATCGGACCCGATGGGTCTATGCCCACCGATCTCACGAGGAGTAGTAATGCCCATCGATCCGAATATCGCGCTCGGCGCGGTGCTGCCGTCCGTCGACTTCAGCTGGACCCCGTCGGATGTACAGCTGTACAACCTGGCGCTGGGCGCGGGCGAGCGCTGGACGGAACCGGCCGAACTTCGGTACCTGGATGACCGCAATCCGCAAGTTCTGCCCTCTTTCGCAACCGTCGCACCGTTTTTCCACGAAACCGAGCCACCCAAGGTGCAGTTCCCGGGTGTTGACATCGACCTCGCGAAGGTTGTGCACGGCAGCCAGGAAATCGTGGTGCACCGGCCGATTCCGGCCTCGGGCAAGGCGGTTTTCGAGCGCCGGATCAGCGAGATCTGGGACAAGGGCTCGGCCGCGGTGATCTGGCAGGAGCACACCGCCACCAGCTCGGACGGCGAATTGCTGTGGACCGCGCGCTCTTCCATCTTCGCCAAGGGCGAGGGCGGCTTCGGCGGCGATCGTGGCCCATCGGCCAAGGCCGAACTCCCGGACCGCGCACCGGATTTCGATGTGCTGACACCGACGCTGCCGCAGCAGGCGCTGCTGTACCGCATGTGCGGTGACCGCAATCCGCTGCACTCGGATCCGGAGTTCGCGCGAAATGCCGGATTCCCCAACCCGATTCTGCACGGCCTGTGCACGTACGGCCTGGTCCTCAAGACCGCGACCGATACCGCGCTGGGCTCGGATGCCGCCCGCGTCACCGGATTCCGTGCCCGTTTCGCCGGAGTTCTCTACCCGGGCGAGACGCTGCGCACCCGGATCTGGGAGACCGACGGCGAACTGCTCATCGCCGCGACCGTGGTGGAGCGCGATGACGCCCCGGTGCTGGCCGATGTGGTGCTGACGCACACCGCGTAAACCCCCCGAAACAGCCGGGCCGCTACCGATTTTCGGTCGCGGCCCTTGCTGATTTGGGTCACCGTAAGAATTCCGGGCGATCGGAATTTTTCAATCGCCATAGTGCATTCGAGGGTCGGGCGCCGGGGCCTTCGCCCGATTCGCACCCGCGCGAGCCGTAGCGTTCAGCTCACCCCTGATATCGGGTTCGGCTCTCCCGATACAGCGTTCGGCGCTCCCGATACAGCGTCAGCTCGCCCGGGACACGCGCCCGCGGTTCTCGCGCGCGAACTGCCCGGGCGACTGCCCCTTCCAGGCGCGAAAGGCCGAGGTGAACGCGGATACGCTGGCGTAGCCGAGCCGAATCGCGGCCTGCTCCACCGTCATTCCGGTGATGAGCAGCTCCTCCGCGAGCAGTCCGATGGTCTCGGTGGTCAGCTCCCGGAAGGTGGTGCCCTCATCGGCGAGGCGGCGGCGCAGGGTGCGAACGCTCAGATCGAGTTCGGCCGCGATGCGGGATTGATCGGCGATACCGCCGCGGCTGATGAGCAGCTGCCGCACCCGCCCGCTGATCCCGACCCGGCTGCGGCGGCGCTGCATGAGATCGGCGCACTGCTGCTCGTAGAACCGCGCCGTGGCCGAATTCGCCTGCGGCAGTTGCAGACTCTGAATATCGGCCGGACCGGTCACCGCCGAGCGCGCGGCATTGAAAACCACGTCCTCCACCCCGAGCATGGCCCCGAACATCTCGTAGACCGGATGCGGCGGAAAGGCCACCGCCACCCGGGTGATGGGCGGCCGCATGGGCAGTACATCCTGCTGGATGGTCCAGATGGCCGCCACATCGCGCTCCACCGCGAAGCGCCGCACCTCGCGCGGAACTCCGCTGTCGTCCCGGACAATTGAGACATCGGCGCCGTCTATGACCAGGTGATGCCGGGCCACGGTGAAGGACAGATCCGCGTACCGCAGCGCCAAACCGACCGCGTCGCGCACGGTCGGACAGCTCATCAGCGCGAAGCCCAGCACCCCCAAGCTGGGCGGATGGCACAGCAGGCCCGCCATCAAACCCATACCGGGTTCATCGCCGACCTCGGCCACCACATTGCGCATCAGGGCCAATTCCTGCCCGAGCGTGATCTCGGCGGTGGAGTCGAGCAGGTCGCCTTCGCGAATTCCGGTGCCGCGCAACAGCGCAGGCGTGGGTATCCCCCGTCCCGACGCGAATTCGACCAGCAGTGCCGCACTGGTTATGGAACGCAACTGCGCCTGGCCGTCGGTCACAGGAAAATCTTCGCAAACTCTCGGCGTACTTCGGGCCGGAACCGGTCGGTAAGTTGCTGTTATAGGCCGAAATTCGGCTGTTTCTGACCTATGAAGTACTGGCCCGATGGACCGCTCCGGTCTTATGGTGAATATCTAGCGAACTACCCCTGATACACACCGATACAACCGATAGACATGGAGAAGGTGAACCAATGGCCGGCTGGCAGGTGTTCACAGCCACCCTGGCAATGCTCACGATCATGGCCGTCACGTTCGTGAGCCTGCATCAACCGCATCGCGATCCGGACAGACTGTCGGTGGATCGGATACGCGAGCGAATCAGCAACGAGCACACCGTATCCGCCGATCCCGTCCTGTCCACCTCCGTCTGGTCGCACGGCGCCCCCGATCACGAACTCGATGTGACCGAGGCGCACCGCACCATGCAGCAGCACCGCCGCTGCGTGGTCGGCGAATGCGATCGCAAGGGTGCGGCCTTCCGCGCCCTCGTCGACGCCGGACGCATCAAGCCGACGCGGATGCCGCCGGCCCTGCAGTAACCCTCACCCGCCGGAACGTTCGTCCACCAGTCCTCGAATGATCAAGGCGTACAGCAGGATCACCGCTATCGGCGCCGCGATCGGAATCCAGGACAAGCCCGCAGGCAATAACGTCGCCGTTCCGGCGGCCACCGTGAAGATCAGGGCGCCCGCCACCGAGGGGATGGTGGTGGGCACCACCCCCACCGGTGCCGATACCGTCGCGGTATTGAGCAGGTAGGTGGTGGCGACCAGGCCGATCGCCCCGGCAACCAGGGCGCCGGTCTCGACGAAGGCGAGTACGGCCAACGCGGCCAGCACCGCGCCGACCGCGCTCACCCGCCACCGCCAGCCCGCGATCGCGAACGCCAGCGTCGGAATCGCCGCCCACGGCAACACCAGGGCGACACCCAGCGCGAGCAGCAAACCGGACAGCACCGCGAGGAATCTGGTCATCGGCGCACCCGCACGGTTCGGCGCTGCTGGGGCAGCAGGCGCATGATCTGATCCAGGCGCGCGTCCTCGGGCCACGGCACGATATCCACGCCGACCGTGCTCATATCGCGGTACATGGAGGTGCGCTCCAGCTGCCACATGCGCGCCAGGGTGGAATCCAGGCCATCGGAGAACGGCGGGCCGCGCAGCACGTCCACCACCACCACGACGTGCCCGCGCTTGCGCAGATCGATGAGCGCCAGGGCGAATTGAGTGTCCAGCAGCGTGGAGAAGGCGACCACCACCGCGCCGATCGGCACGCCCGCGTGCGGGGCCAGCGACCCCTGGGTGGCGATATGCTCATCGCCCACATCGAGCACGGTGTCGACGATGCGATAGAACTGGCGGCGGCCGATATCCGGGCGCAGCCAGCGCGGTGAACGGCCCAGGCAGACAACGGCTGTCCGGTCACCGGCCTGCAGCGCCGACTGCGCCACCTGCGCCGCGCCGCGCACCGAGAGCTCCAGCGACTCCGAGGCCGGGCCCGGGGCCTGTAGCGAGGTGTCCACCAGCACAACCACATCCGCCGCGCGGTTGGTGAAGCGCTCGGTCACGAACAAGCGCCCGCGCCGGGCGCTGACCGCCCAGTTCACGGTGCGCAGCTGATCACCCGGGGCGTACGCGCGCACATCGGCGAACTCAACGCCCGGACCGTGCCTGCGGGTGAGATGCGTGCCGATGCGCTCCGGAAGTTCGGTGCGCGGCAATCGCATTCGCTGCGGATCGGTGATCGGATAGACGTACACGTCCCCCGCGGGCAGCTGCACCGAAGCCACCGCCAGGCCCGCCGGACTCAATGCCGTCACCCGCACCGGGATCGGATACCGGCCCCAGCGCGGCGCGGACAGCGCGATGCGCATCCCGGCGGGCGCGGCCCCGGAATCGAACGCCTCCTCCACCTGGGTGTCCATCCCGGCCACCCGCTGAGAATGCATGCGCAGCAACGCGTGTCCGCTCTCCACGAACGCGGCCGCGGTCAACACCACTTCCTCGGTCTCGAAGCAGCGCAGCACCCCGACCCCGTCCACCTGAATCCTGGTGCGCGACAACTGCAACGGCGCGGTCGCCAGCACCCCGAGCATGGGCGCGGCGAACACCACCAACTGCCACTGCCCCAATACGATCGCCGCCACCAGCGCGGGCACCGACACCACCGCCAGCATGAACACCAACGGCGCGGGCCGCCACCGCAATTCGGTCGAGGAGGCCGCACTCTCATCCCGATGCTTCATACGCGCCAACCAGGCCATGCCGGGATGACGAGGGTGGGAAGCCCTGCCGGGGCGACCGTGGGGCCCGGCGTCCGGGGTGGTGCCGCACGGCGCACGGTGTGTAATGCGGGGTGGGAGTTCATGTTCGGCCTACGCGATCGCTCATGCCTGGTTGGCGCGGGGTACCGGGAGGCGGCGCAGCAGTTCGGCGATGACGTCCTCGCCGCGGATGCGGCGGACCCACATTTCGGGGCGCAGCGTGATGCGGTGCGCCATGGCGGGGATGGCCAGGGCCTTGACGTCCTCGGGTACCACGTAGTCGCGGCCGTTGAGAAGGGCTCTGGCGCGGGCCATTTGGACCAGGTCGAGTTCGGCTCGGGGGCTGGCGCCGACCTCGACCTGTGGGTGGCTGCGGGTGGCGGCGGCCAGGGAGACGACGTAGCCGACCACATCGGGGTGCACGGTCACGAACTCCACGGATTGGCGCATTTCCATCAGGCCCTCGGAGTCGACCACCTGGCCGATCTGAGCGGGCTGCGAACCGCGCTCCAGCCTGCGGCGGATCATCTGCATCTCATCGGTCTCGGAGAGATAGCCGAGCCGCAATTGCAGTGCGAAGCGGTCCAATTGGGCTTCGGGCAGCGGATAGGTGCCCTCGTACTCGATCGGATTGTCGGTCGCCATGACCACGAAAGGCTGTGGCAGCGGGAAGGTTTCCCCGTCGATCGACACCTGGCCCTCGGCCATCGCCTCCAAAAGCGCGGCCTGAGTCTTGGGCGGGGTGCGGTTGATCTCGTCGGCCAGCAGCATATTGGTGAAGACCGGGCCGCGCCGGAAGGTGAACCGGCCCGAATGCATATCGTAGATGGTGGAGCCGATGAGGTCCGCGGGCAGCAGGTCCGGGGTGAACTGCACGCGGGTGAAGTTCAGGCCCAGCGCCGTCGCGAACGAGCGGGCGATGAGCGTCTTGCCCAGTCCGGGCAGATCCTCGATGAGGATGTGCCCGCCGGACAGCACGGCGATCATGATCAGCTGCAGTTCATCCCGCTTGCCCACCACCACCCGGGACATCTCCCGCAGCACGGCATCGGTGCGCTTGACGGTCACGTCCATCGGTGAGGTCATATCAGTACTCGCATATCGAAAAACCCGTTCACATGTTCTGGAGGCGGCGCAGGATCTCATCCAGCGCCGGTCGGCCGGGTGCCGGATTCGTCTGGTCACGCAGCGCCGAATTGGCGGGATCCACCCAGCGCCACAGTTCGGGTCCGAACTGCAACTGCCCGGCGGTCTCGGTGGCGCGCCGGTTCTTGGCCATCCGATGGCCACTGGTCAGTTCGAACTCCTTCGCGAGCAGCGGCCGCAGATGCCGGTCCCAGTCCGCGCGGCTGCCCTCGGACCGATCGGCCAGCATCTGTGCCCGAGCCTGCCAGCGATTGAGCATTTCCGCTGGGCCATTGTCGATCTCGTGATCTTCCGGACTGGCCGGCTGGTACCGGCGGGCCCGGTCCAGCAGCGACCAGACCAGCAGTCCCAGCGCCCCGGCCACCGGAATGGCGGCTATCGGGAGCACGGTGGTGCGATCGTTGTGCAGCGCGAGCATTTCGAACAGGCCCGCCAGCAGCAGGCCGCCGACCACTATCGCTATCCGGTTCATGCGGTTTCCGCCTGTCCCTGTAGATCGGCCAAGACGATGCGCAGCAGCTGTTCGGCCCGCATGCGCTGCCACTCCAGCATGGAGTGCGGACTGAACCGGGCTTCCTCGAAGAGCGCCACCAACTCTCGTGCGGAGGCATCGTGCAGGAAGCCGCGATCGAAGGCGCGCGCCAGCACCTCCGAGGGGGTGTCCGAGGCCAGCGGCGCCACCTCCCGCGCCTGTGCCAGACCGCGTTCCATGGCGACATAGCAGGCGATGATGGCGGTGCGCGGATCCTGACCGGGCGCGATCATGGCCGCCAGGCCCATTTCCGCCACCTTGGCCAGTGAGACCGCCTCTTCCGGCGTACTGGGCGCGATACCGGCGATCTTCGGTTCCGGGCGGCGCGTGGAGCCGACCGCGACCACCACCAGACCGGTCATGGCGACCAGCACCAGCGCGACCGCGCCGACGGCCACCAGCACCAGCACGGTGCCGCTGAGCGGCGGATCGGACAGCGCTTCCGGTGGCGGCGACAGGGTGTCGACCGGCTGGGTCGCGCCGGAGGTGGGCGGCTGGGTCGAAAACGTCTGATCCGCTGGCTCTTTGCGGCCGGGACCGACCAGGTAGATGGACAGCACCGCGGTGGCGACCAGCGCGATGGCGGCCAGCGCGACCAGCACCAGCAGTCCGAGCCGGGGCAGTCCGGTGCGTTCGCGCTCGCGATCCGGATCCAGTTCGGGCATCGAAAGTGGCAGCCGGTGCTGACTATTGATCACACCCGCGGCCAGGATGACCACCGAGACCAGCAGCAATACCGGCATGAGCGCCAGCGTCACCGCCGACGGCGCACCCGGCGCGGACGGTCCGCCGGTGCCGGGGATGTAGCCGCGCAGCGCGAAAACGGCGAGCATCAGCAGGGCGATCAAGCCGATCACCCGCGATACCAGCGTCCCCACCCCAGTCACGTGTACCCCTAACCAGAGTCCTGCAAATCAGGCACATAGTTACATGCCGGTAGGTCCGGTTGGGGGGAATTGCGAAACACCGATTACATGCGAATCCCGAATATATTCGCGCTCGAGGTTCGGCAACCGCACCGCACGTCCCCAGGTCGCAAGCCGGACAAACCAGCTTTATGACCCATAACAAACCGCACTGAATCGATCGAGCCCGAGGTCTCCTCGTCATCCCGGCATGCTCTTGGCCGGGATCCACACCGGGCTGTGATGCCTGGACCGTGTGGATCCCGGCCAAAGGCGCGCCGGGATGACGGGGGTGTCAGGCCGAACGGCGCACCCGGGCACGCAATCGGGTCAGCGCCGAATCCGCCAGTGTGGCAGGTGCTTCCACGCCCCGCCGGGAGCCGCGCAACGCACCCGGGCGCAACGGCTCCGGCGCGGCGGCACTCAGCGGTGCCCGGGATTCCGGTCGCGCCACCGGATTCCGGGATTCGACCAGACGGCCCAGCGCCCGGAAATCCCACCCGGCCGCCAGCCACGGTTCCGGATCGAGGGTATTGCGGGCATCGATCAGGGTGCAGCCGCGCGCCACCGTGCGCAGGAAGACCGGATCAAGGTCCCTGAACTCGCTCCACTCGGTGAGGTGCAGCACCACATCGGCCTCGTGCAGCGCGGCCGCCGCGGTGGCCGCGTAGATCAGCTGCGGGGCGACCGCGCGCGCCGGGACGGTGGCCGCCGGATCGAACGCGGTGACCTGCACACCGGCGGCCTGCAGCCGCACCGCCACATCGAGCGCGGGCGAATCGCGTACATCGTCGGACAGTGGTTTGAAGGCGATGCCGAGGATGCCCACCCGATGGGAACCGGTGGCGTGCAGCAGATCCAGGGTCTCGCGCACCACCCGCTCGCGACGACGCAGGTTGATGGTGTCGATATCGCGCAGGAAGTCCACGGTCTCGGCCGCGCCCAGTTCACCGGCGCGGGCGATGAGCGCGCGCACATCCTTGGGCAGACAGCCGCCGCCGTAACCCAGTCCGGCGCCGAGGAATTTGCGGCCGATCCGATCGTCGTGCCCGAGCGCGTCCGCCAGCAGCGTCACATCCGCGCCGGTGAGCTCGCACAGTTCGGCCATGGCATTGATGAACGAGATCTTGGTCGCCAGAAAGGCATTCGCGGAGACCTTGATCAACTCGGCGGTCGGCAGATTGGTGATCACCACCGGTGAGCCACCCGCGATCGGGGTCGAATACACCTGGCGCAGCGCCCATTCCGCGTCCGGCGTGGTGACGCCGAACACCAGCCGATTCGGGCTGAGCGTGTCGTGCACCGCGTGACCCTCGCGCAGGAACTCCGGATTCCAGGCCAGATCCACCGAGATGCCGTCCGGGGTCAGCTCGGCGATGCGGGCGGTGAGCGCCTCGGCGGTGCCGACCGGCACCGTCGACTTGCCCACGATCAGGCAATTGCGGGTCAGATGCGGCACCAAACCCTCGATGGCCCCGTACAACTGGGACAGGTCCGCCGCGCCGTTGGTTCCGGGCGGCGTTCCGACACAGAGGAAATGGACATCGGCGAACCGGGCGGCCGCCACCAGCGAGGTGCCGAACCGCAGCCTGCCGGATTCCACATGTCCGGCAAGCAATTCCGGCAGTCCGGGCTCGTGGAAGGGCACCCGCCCCGCCGAGAGCGCGGCCGCCTTGGCCGGATTGTTGTCCACCCCGAGCACTTCGAAGCCGAGTTCGGCCATGCCCGCGGCGTGCGTGGCACCGAGATAACCGGTGCCGATGACGGAGATGCGCAGCATCAGGATGCCTCCTTGGAGAGCGGGCTGCGGAGGTCGCCATCGCCTGGCAGTCGGCGGCGTTCCGCGATCACTTCGCGGTAGTGGCGAATCAGCAGATCGTTCACGGCCGCCCAGGAGCGGTCGCGCACGCTGCGCTGAGCGGTCTGCGCGGTCTGCGCGCGCAACTCGGCATCGTCGACGAGACGGCGAACCAGGGCTGTCAAAGCCTCGGCATCGCCCGGGGGATAAAGGAATCCGGCGCCGGGCGCGACCACGTCGATGGGGCCGCCGGAGCGCGGCGCGACCACCGGCACGGCGGAGGCGAGGGCCTCCTGCGCTGCCTGGCAATAGGTTTCGTGACGTCCGGTGTGCACGAACACATCCAGCGAGGCGTAGGCCGCGCCGAGTTCCTCGCCGTGCAGCACGCCCAGGAAAGCCGCGCCCGGCAACAACTTTCGCAGGCGCTTCTCCTCCGGACCGCCGCCGACGATGACCAGGCGCACATTCGGCAGCGGCAGCAGATGCGCGAGCAGTTCGAGCTCCTTCTCCGGAGCCAGGCGGCCGATATAGCCGATGAGCAGTTCCCCGTTGGGGGCCAGCCGCTTTCGCAGCTCGGCGGAGCGCCGGAACGGGCCGAACTGCTCCAGATCGACCCCGCGCGGCCAGCGCGCCAGACCCGGCACACCCATCAGCTCGAGTTGCCGCAGGCTTGCGGTGGACGGCGCGAGCGTGCGATCGACCTGCAGATGGATGCGCCGGGTCAGCGCCGTCATGGTGCGCACACCACCGGGCAGGTCATAGCGTTCGGCAAAACCCACAAGATCGGTCTGATAGATGGCGACCGTCGGCACGCCGAGCTCCCCGGCCACCCGGGCCGCCTGATATCCCAGCGTCGCGGGCGAGGCGATATGCACGACATCGGGCTCGAATTCCCGCATGACCTTGCGCAATCGGCGCCGCGTCTCCAGCCCGATCCGGAAGTCACGATAGAACGGCAGGCGCGCCCCGCGCACCACGTGCACCCGGAATCCGGCGTACTTGGCCGGACCCGTCGGGGCCATCAGAACTGCTTCGTGCCCCTTGGCGGCGAGGTGATCGAGCACCCGCCGCACCGAGTTGGTGACGCCGTTGACCTGGGGAAGGAAGGATTCGGCGACCACCAGCACGCGCAATCGGCCGCCGGGGATGCTCGGGTGGCGAGGCGCTGTGCCCTTGGCCTGCTCGCGGATTCGCATCGGTCCCCTCCGGTTCGGTGCTGCCTCCTGAATGCACGGTAAGAAGTCACTTGCAACGCACGCACCCTTCCGCGTAGACGGCACATGAACCGTTCCCGTCGATCAAGTCGACGTGTTCACCCGAGCGTCGCCACCGCGTCGCGCGCCGGTACCGAGAGCTCGCCCAGGCGGCTCAGCGTGCGATAGAGATCGGGCACCCGGGCCACGTCAGCACCCATATCGGCGAGCGGAACCCGGGCGTACACGGACAGTTCCAGATCGGCGTCGTAGAGCACGTCGACCAGATTCACCAGCCGCATCACCCAGTCCGGCGGCACCGAATCCAGCGGCGGGACATCGCACAGGGTCCAGCGCCGGAACCGCCCCGCCAGCTCCAGGAAATCGGCCGCCGACACCGGGATTCCGCACAGCTCGGCGAAATCGACCGTCAGCTCTCCGTTTTCGGCGGCGCGCGCGTGCATCAGGCGGTGTGCGATCGGAACCTCCGCGCGCCCGGTGATCGAGCACTCCCCCACCACGTACCGCCCGGCGGCGAATCCGGTGTGCCTGGTGCCGAGCCGCCGGTAGTCCTGCGGACCGTTCACCGAGAGCACATCGAGGTGTTCCAGGATGCGGTCGATGGTGGGCACGAACATGGGGTGCCACAGCGGATTCGGCAGCAGCTCCCGCGGCGGGTAGTTCGAGGTGACCACGAGCGTGATGTGCCGGGCGAACAGCAGATCGAGCAGCCGTGCCACCAGCCGGGCATCACCCGCGTCGTGCACGTGGAATTCGTCGAAGCAGATCAGCCGGGCGTCACCGAGCAGGGCCGCGGCGGCGGCATCGATACCGCCGTGCTCGTGGATGCCCGCGTTGAGCTGCGCGAAGAAGCTGTGGAAGTGGAAGCGCCGCTTGCTTTCCGAGGGGACGGCGGCGAAGAACCGATCCATCAGCATGGTCTTGCCGCGTCCCGGACCGCCGTACAGGTACAGCCCGCGCGGCCGATGCCACCGCTTCCCCACCCGCGCGGCAATCTCGTCGAGTCGATCGGCGGCCAGCCGCTGATCGTGGTCGAGAACGATATCGCTGGTCTGCACGGCAACCTCCTGCGCCCGAATCACTTTCCTCTATATCTATAGAGGGAATCGCGGCCGAGTGGAGCCGAAGGTGACCACTCGCACAGGATGTTTCAGTTCTGCTGCGTGATGCGCACATCCGGCCACGGCGGGCGCTTCACCATCGCGGCGGTCGCGAACGCCGCCGCCACGAACCCGGTCAGCACCCCGATCAACGCGATCCGCCCGTCATCCTCCACGGGCTCCCACTTCACCTCACCCGCGTGCACCACGAATACCCCCAACGGCCTGGGACGAGGCCGGAAGAACCCCGAGGTCCCGGTCACGGTGATGATGGTCGACCCATCCGCGGTCTGCAACGGAGCACCGTAGACCAGCGAATGATCCACCGCCGGAAGCTCTTTCATTCGATCCTGCAACATGGCCGATCCCCTTCCCGAACATACGTCCCCCCAACGTACGCCCGGGCCGGGGTTCGGATGGGCGGGTCATCGCTGCGGGAGCAGTACGACCTTGCCGGTGACCGTGCGGGATTCGGCGAGGGTCAGCGCCTCGGCGGCCCGGGCCAGTGGGAAGCGGGCGGCGATCTGCGGGTGCAACTCACCCTTGGCGGCGAGGCCGAAGACCGCGGTCAGATCGGCGGCCAGCTTGGCCCGGAACGCGCCCGCGCGGCGCTGTCCGGCCCAGATGTTGTAGAAGTGCGCGCCGCGCTTGTTGGGCAGCACATTCCAGAGCATCAGGCGGGCGAACAGCTTCAGCACCGGAAGCCGGGAGTTGCCGGTGTCGTCCTTGGTGGAGGCGGTGCCGTAGGCCATCAGGGTGCCGCCGGGGGCGAGCAGGTTGAAGGAGTCCACGATGCCGGGACCACCGACGTGGTCGAAGACCGCGTCGACGCCGTTCGGTGCGAGCGCGCGCACCTGGGCGACCACATCGCCGCGGTAGTCGACCGGGATCGCACCGAGCGCCCTGACCTGGTCGGCATTGCGGGCCGAGGCGGTGCCGATCACGTTCACGCCGGCGGCCAGGGCCAGCTGGACCAGCGTGGAGCCGACGCCGCCGTTCGCGCCGTGCACCAGGATGGTCTGTCCCGCTTGCACTTTCGCGCCCCGGTGCAGCATCTGCCAGGCGGTGATGCCGTTGACCACGAAGGTTTCGGCGGCGTCGGCCGGGAGTTCGGCGGGGACCTCGACCAGATCGGCGCTGTCCAGCAGCACGTGGCTGGCCCAGCCGCCGACCTTGGTCAACGCGGCGACCCGCTTGCCGATCAGTCCGGCGTCGGCCGCCGAGCCGACCTCGCGAACCGTGCCGACCAGGTCGTAACCGGGCACGAAGGGGAAGGCGGGTTGGTCGTAGTACTTACCGCGGCGCATCTGCTGTTCGGCGAACGAGACGCCGGTGGCCTCGACCTCGATGAGCGCCTGGCCCGCCCGCGGCGCGGCCAGTTCGCGATGGGTGGTGCGCAGACCCTCGGGCTCGACGGTGCCGGGCAGGACGATCTCGGTGGCGGTGATCGACATAATCTTCTTCTCTCAGCTGGTGAGTGACCGCTCAGTCACTCGATGGTCAAATGAAAAGCCTCCCGTTCGGGAGGCCCGAGAAATCAGCCCGGGTGCCGGATGCCGAGATTGAGGATCGCGGCCCAGCCGCCCTCGTGCCCGTCCAGCCCCAGCGTGGTGATCAGATGGCACAGCTGCCCGTAGGCGATGAACTTCTGCACCTCGGGATCGGTTGCGCCCGAACGTGATTTGGCATAGTCGGTGACCCGGGCCAGACCCCGTCGCAGCGCCTCGGCGATATCGGCGATATCGGTCGCGGACTGCGCGTGCACCTGGAGCATGAGCAGACTCTTGTTCGAGATGAGTTCGGCGTAGGCCCCGCCCATTTCGTAGAGGATCCGCTCGGGATCACCCTCCCCCGCCCGGGCCGCACCCGTGGCGAGCGAACGCTCCACCAGTTCGAAGCACCGATCCAGTGCCGCGACGAACAATTCGACCTTGCTCGGGAAGAGCTTGAACACGTAGGCCGTCGATATCCCCGCCGCCGTGGCGACGGTGGTGATCGGCGTGCCGTGGTACCCGGTCCGGGCGAACTCCACGATGGCCGCGTCGAGAACGGCTTCCCGGCGAACGTCCGAGGTGGAGAGGGTAACTCCGCGCTTGGTCATGTGAGTGACTGTACACTCACTCTTTCGCGGCGCGCAACCCCTCACTCGGAAAATGGCCGTAACCTGGCCCTATGACGGAACCGGAGCGCACCGACAAGACACCGCCCGAACCACAGGGCACCTTCCTGGGCATGCCCTATGACTGGCGGCGACCGACCTGGGAGCGAGCGAAGGCGCGCTGGTGGAATCCGGACGAGCCGCGTTTCCTGACCCCCAAGACCTACGGCTGGGGCTATGACTTCAACCTCTATCGGGTGTTCCACCGGAAGTAACCCGAAGACGCGAAATGCCCGGGCGAGAACGGATCTCACCCGGGCATTCGACGAAACGGGATCAGTTGGAGCTGAGCACCAGACCCGAGGTCGGGACGCCGGTGCCGGCGGTCACGACGATATTGCTCAGGCCCGCGACCTGATTCACCGAGGTGCCGCGAATCTGGCGCACGCCCTCGGCGATGCCGTTCATCCCGTGGATGTACGCCTCACCGAGCTGACCGCCGTGCGTGTTCAGCGGCAGTCGCCCGCCGACCTCCAGCGCACCGTCCCTGATGAAGTCCTTGGCCTCACCGCGACCGCAGAAACCCAGTTCCTCGAGCTGCATGAGCACGAACGGGGTGAAGTGGTCGTAGAGGATGGCGGCCTGCATATCCTCCGGGCGCAAACCGCTTTGGGCCCACAGCTGATCGCCGACCAGGCCCATTTCCGGCAGCCCGGTCATGGCATCGCGGTAGTAACTGGTCATGACGTACTGATCAGCGCCGGAACCCTGTGCCGCGCCGACGATCACGGCGGGCTTGTTCGGAAGATCCTTGGCCCGTTCGGCACTGGTGACCACGATCGCCACACCGCCGTCGGTCTCCTGGCAGCAGTCGAGCAGATGCAGCGGCTCCGCGATCCAGCGGGAAGCCTGATGCTCCTCGAGGGTGATCGGCTTACCGTAGAAGTGCGCGTTCGGATTCACCGCGGCGTGCTTGCGATCGGTCACCGCGATGGTGCCGAAATCCGCACTGGTGGCGCCGTATACGTGCATATAGCGGCGCGCGACCATGGCCACCTGCGCGGCCGGGGTGCCCAGGCCGTGCGTGTACGAGAACGCGTTGTCCACACCCGAGGAGGTGGCATTGCCCGCCAGCTGGGTGGAGAACTGACCGAAGCGGTGACCCGAGCGCTCGTTGAAAGCGCGGTACGCCACAACGACATCCGCGACACCGGTCGCCACGGCCATGGCCGCCTGCTGCACCGTCGCGGCCGCCGCGCCGCCGCCGAACGGGATATTGCTGAAGAACTTCAGGCTCGGGATACCGGCGGCCCGGGCCACGGCGGCCTGGGTATTGGTGTCCATGGTGAAGGTCGTCAGGCCGTCCACATCGGCGGGGGTGAGTCCGGCGTCGGCGAGCGCGGCGGTGACCGCCTCGGCGGCCAGGCGCAGTTCACTGCGGCCGGAATCCTTGGAGAAGTCGGTGGCGCCGATGCCTACGATGGCGGCGCGGCCACTCAGACCGGTCACGCGCGTGCCTCCTGAAGCGAGATAACGGCTTTCGCCGTGATGTGGTCGCCCAGGCTGTCCTTGCCGACCACGTCGATGGTGATTTCGGTGCCCTGCACGGCCGATACCGTGCCGGACAGCGTGAGGGTGTCACCGGAGTACAGCGGCACGCCCAGGCGCAGCGAGATGGACTTCACCCGAGCGGCCGGACCGGCCCAGTCGGTGACGAAGCGCTGCACCACACCGGTATCGGTGAGGATATTGGCGAAGATGGTCTTGGAGCCGCGCTCCACCGCCAGCGCCGGATCGTGGTGCACGTCCTGGAAATCCCGGGTGGCCAGCGCCGAGGACACGATGAAGGTGGTGTCGGCGAGAATCACCAACTCCGGCAACGTCGTTCCGACCTGCACTGCGGCAAGTTCCACGGTGGAGGTCATGACACAGCCTTCCAATAGGGCACGGTGTTGTCGTCATCGAGGGCCTCGAAACCGACCTCGACGGCCTGACCGATGGCGACGTCGGCGGGATCGATACCGCGCAGCTCACCGAGCATGCGCACACCCTCCTCCAGTTCGACCAGCGCGACCACGAACGGCAGCGCCCGGCCGGGCACCTTCGGGGCGTGGTGCACGACGAAACTGAAGACGGTGCCGCGCCCGGAGGCCACGACGTACTCGGTTTCCTTGGCCTTGTCCTGCCAGATGGCGGGTACCGGCGGGTGCTGGAGCGTGCCGTCGGGCCGCCGCTGAATCCGCAGCTCGCCGAGTTTGGTTCCGTCCCAGAAGAATTGGGTGTCGTGCGAGACCACCGGCTTGACCCGCTTGGCGAGATCCGCCGCCGGGTCGGCCTTGGGCGCGGCACCGGTGCCGGGCGCGAACTTCAGGATGCGGAAGAGCATCTCGGTGACGAGCTCTTCGCCCACATACCAATTCGTGCGGTAGGTGGCGAACCAGCCCTCGCCCAGACCCGTACGCTTGGGCCCCACCAGGGAATCCAGCGAGGAACGCACGGTGACCTGCTCGCCGACCTCGAGGTAGCGGTGGTACACCTGATCGCAGTTGGTGCCGACCACCGAGGTGAACCCGGCCGCGTCGAGCAGCTCGTTGGTGACCGTCATCGGGTCGTCCGCGGGGCGGGTCCCGTTGAGCCCCAACATGGTCCACACCTGCGCCATGGCGGGCGGTGCGACGATGCCGGGATGTCCGGCGGCGATCGCGGCGGCCTCGTCGACATAGATCGGGTTGGCGTCCCCGATGGCCTCCACCCAGTTGTTGATCATGGGCTGGTTCACCGGATCGCGGGCCAGGCGCGGGGACGACTGCCCCGCCTCCTTGATCTTTTCCCCGGCCGCGCGGATCTCGTCGGCCGTGAAGCTTTGCGTCACTGTCGAATTCCTTCTTACTAGCGCGGCACGCGGGGTAGCCGCAGGCCCATTTGGGCGATGAGCTCGCGCATGACTTCGTTGACGCCGCCGCCGAAGGTGACCACCAGGTTCTGCTTGGTGCGGCGGTCCAGCCACACCAGCAGTTCCGCGGTCGCCGGATCGGCGGGATCGCCGTAGCGGCCCACGATCTCCTCGGCCAGCCGTCCGGCCTCCTGCAGCGCCTCGGTGGAGTACACCTTGGTCGCCGAAGCGTCGGCGATCACATCGGCCGGATCGGCGTCGGGGCGTTCCATATTGGACGCCACCTGCCAGTTCAGCAGTTCGTTGAGCCGCACCATGGCATGCAGGCGACCCAGCGACCGGCGCACCTCGATCTCGCCCAGCACGCCCTGCTTGTGCGCCCATTCGCGGACCCGGGTGTAGAGCTGTTCGATCTTGCCGGACGGGCCCAGGCTGACCCGCTCGTGATTGAGCTGGGTGGTGATGAGCTTCCAGCCCTTGTCCACCTCGCCGACGACCATGCTCGCGGGCACGCGCACATTGTCGAAGTAGGTGGCGTTGGTGTGGTGCGCACCGTCGGCGGTGATGATCGGGGTCCAGGAGTAGCCCGGATCCTTGGTGTCCATGATCAGGATGGTGATGCCGCGGTGCCGCGATTCCACCGTGCCGGTGCGCACGGCCAGCCAGATGTAATCGGCCTCGTGCGCTCCGGTGGTGAAGATCTTCTGCCCGTTGACGATCCAGTCACCGCCGGCGTCCTGCACGGCGCTGGTGCGCAGCGCCGCCAGGTCGGTTCCGGCATCCGGTTCGGAGTAGCCGATGGCGAAATGGATGTCGCCGGTGAGGATTCCGGGCAGGAACTTCTGCTTCTGCTCATCGGTGCCGTACGACTGCAGGGCCGGGCCGACGGTCAGCAGCGTCACCAGCGGGACGGGTACGTCGGCGCGCACCGCCTCGTTGTAGAAGATCTGCTGTTCCAGCGGCCCGAAACCCTGCCCGCCGTACTCCTTCGGCCAGCCGACGCCCAGCTTGCCGTCCGCGCCCATGCGCTTGACGACCGTGCGGTAGGCATCACCGTGCCGGTTCACCAGCATCTCGGCCTCCTCTTCGGGAGTCACGAGACCGGTGAAATACGAACGCAATTCATCCCGCAGCCGGCGCTGCTCAGCGGTCAGTTCGATGAACATCTGGCTCCCAAACGGTCCAGCCGGAACGATTCGCCGCCCAGCCAGCGCGCGATGTCCTTGGCCTGTGAGTAGTAGCGGTGCAGTGGATGGGTGATATCGACGCCGAGACCACCGTGCAGGTGATGACACTTCTGCATGGCCGCCGGCAGCTCCGATGCCACCGTGTAGGCGAGTACATCCAGATCGTCTTCGGTGCGGTCCAGGTGTTCGGCGTTGTCCGCTCCCTCCCGGGAGAAGGACACAGCCTGCGCGAGCGCCCAATTGGCCGATGCCGCCGCCGCGTGCAGGGTCCGCGAGACCACGTACACATCGGCGATCTGCTGGGCCACGGCCTGGAATTCGGCCAGCGGACGGCCGAACTGCTCGCGGGTGCGCACATGTTCGGCGGTCAGCGCGATCACGCCCTTGAGCAGACCGTCCGCCACCGAGCCGATTCCGGCCAGCGCGAAGCGATGCAGATCGGCGATGCCGCCGGACAGCAGCTGCTCGGCGGGAATCTCCACGCCGTCCAGGCGCAGCGAAAACTCCGGCACGCCATCGGAAGTCGGGTTCGCGGTCTTGGTGATGCCCGGCGCGTCACCGTCGACGATCGCGATACCGGAATCGGTCGGCACCAGAATCCAGCGCGCGGTGTCCGCGTAGGGCACCGCGATCTTGTGGCCCGTGACGCGGACGGTGGCCCCGTCCGCGACCGCGGTGGTCTCGGGCTTCACGGTGAACGGCGCGCCCGTCTCGTGCAGTGCGGCGGTGAGCACCGCACCCTCGGCGACGGCCGGAAATACCTTCTGCGCCACCGCATCCGGTACCCCGATGGCCAGTAGCGGCAGTACGCCGAAGGCCAGCGTGCTGAGTGCTGGAATCTGCACGGCGTCGGTGGCGAGTTCGGTCAGCATGGCGGAAACCTCCAGCAGACCCATATCGTCACCGCCGAACCGCTCGGGTAGGGGCACCGCGAGCAGTCCACTGCCCGCGAAGATCGGCCAGAGCGCGATATCGCGTGCGCTTTCGCGCTCCAGCAAACTTACAACAACCTCGGCGACAGCATCCTGGCTCTCGTCCCGCGTGAAGTCCAATTCATTACTCCCGGTTGAGGTGTGGGCTAACCGTGCGATTCGCGTGGCAGCCCGAGAATTCGTTCACCGGCGACGGTCAACAGAATCTGCTCGGTACCGCCCGCAATGGACAAACAGCGTGTGAGCAGGAATTCTTTCACCACATCGGTTTCCAAAGCACCCGCCGCGCCAGCCACTTCCACGGCAAATTCGGCGACTGCCTGCCGGTGTCTGACACCGACCAGTTTGCGCACGCTGCTCTGCGGACCGGGATCTCCACCGGACAGCAGTTTCTGCGCCGCACGTGCATCAAGCAATGTTCCAGCGATCGATTCGGCGACGAGTCCGCCGAGGCGATCCGCGACCAATTCCGCACCGGGTCCGGCGGTGGGCGCGGCGGCGATCAACGCCTCCAACTCATCGCCGATTCCCTTGCCGCCCATGGCGACCCGCTCGGCCGACAGCGTCGAGCGGGCGATCTTCCAGCCGTTCTCCAGCGCACCGACCAGGCAGTCGTCCGGGACGAACACATCGTCCAGGAAGACCTCGTTGAACCGCGCCTCACCGGTGATCTCGACCAGCGGGCGGATATCGATGCCCGCGCTCTTCATATCGACCAGGAAGTAGCTGATGCCCTTGTGCTTGGGCGCGGCCGGATCGGTGCGCGCCAGGCAGATGCCCCAGGTCGCCTTGTCCGCCAGCGAGGTCCACACCTTCTGACCGCGCAGCTTCCAGCCGCCCTCGACCCGCTCGGCCACCGTGCGCAGCGCGGCCAGATCGGAACCGGCCTCCGGCTCGGAGAACAGCTGGCACCAGATGACCTCACCGGTCAGCGTCGGCAGCGCGTAGCGCTCGATCTGCTCGGGCGAACCCCATTGCAGCAGAGTCGGAATCGCCCAGTTGGCGATGGCCAGCTCGGGCAGCGTGATGCCCGCCTTGCGGATCTGGTCATCGATCCAGGTGCGCTGGATCGGACCCGCGCCGCGTCCGTACGGCACCGGCCAATGCGAGGCCAGCAGTCCGGACCCGGCGAGCGCGTCGCGCTGTTCGGCCTCGGGCAGGGCGGCGATCTTGGCCAGGTCCGCGGCCAGCACCGCGGCCTCGGCCGCGGTCAATCCGACTGCGTCCCAATTGGGTTCGCCCTCGGCCCCACCGGAAGCGGTGCCGAGATCGAGGCCGACCGTGCGGCGCACACCCTGCAACGTCAATTCGGTGACCCGGGCACGCCAGCGCGCGGAACCACCCAGCAACTGCCGCATGGCCGTCGCCCGGCGCAAATACAGATGCGCGTCGTGCTCCCAGGTGAAACCGATTCCACCCAGCACCTGAATGCAGTCCTTGGCGGTTTCCACCGCGGCGTCCAGCGCGATCGACAACGCCACCGCCGCCGCGAGCGGAAGTTCGTTCGTCTCAGCATCAACCGCGGCCGCGGCATCGGCCGCCACCGCGCGAATCTGCTCGGCCCGGCACAGCATCCACGCGCAAATATGTTTGACCGCTTGGAATTCGCCGATCTTGCGCCCGAATTGTTCGCGAACCTTCGCGTATTCGGTGGCGGTTTCCAAACACCATCCGGCAATACCGGCGGCCTCGGCGGCAATCAGCGTGGCGGCGATATCGAGCACGGATTGCGTGGGCGCGAACAAATGTTCCGGTGCGACAACGACTTCCGCGCACACCACCCGGGCGAGCGGGACGGTCTGATCGATGGTGGGCAGCGGCTCCACCCGCAGGCCCGCCGCATCGGCGTCGATCAGGCACCACAGGTGGCGCTCACCGTCGACGACCGGGACCAGCACCGCGGTGCCCGGCGCGGCACCGAGAACCGAGTCCCACTCACCGGACAGAATTGCCCCGGATTCGCCGACCGATATCGCGATTTCGCCACCGAGCGCAATACCGCACGGCGTATTCTCGTCGAGCATCTCTCCGGCAACGAGGCCGGCGAGGGCCGTCGAAAGTACGGGTCCGCCTACGAGATCATGTGCCGCCTGCTCCACCAGCACGGCCAGATCTCCGACGGAACAGCCCGCACCGCCGGCCTCTTCCGGGACCGCGACCCGGAATATCCCGAGATCGGCGAGGCGCGACCAGTATTCGCGCCAGAAATCCGACCCACCGGAACGCATTGTTGCAATTGGGCGCACCGCTGCCGCCCACCCGCGCATGGACTCCTGGACGGCTTTATGCTCGTCAGTGGTGGCTATGGTCACACCACGTACCGCCTTTCCGGGGTGACTTCCACTCCTAGAACATGTTCTAATGTTCGAGCCGGGCGTAAGTCAAGCGCCGCCCGAACGCGGTACGAACTCGTAGCCGGGATGAATCGAACGATTCGTGCAGGAAAGGACTTTCAACCGATGGCCAGTCCCTCCCGATCGCAGTCCGCCGATGGCGCCGCTGCGGGCACCGCGCCTGTGGGCACCGGGCGCAGTGCGCCCGTCACCACCCTCAGCGAGGAGGATCTGAGCTCGGCTGCACAGCGCGACCGGCGCAAACGCATTCTCGACGCCACCCTCGCGCTGGCCTCCAAGGGCGGCTACGACGCCGTCCAGATGCGCGCGGTCGCCGAGCGCGCCGATGTCGCCGTCGGCACCCTGTACCGGTACTTCCCGTCCAAGGTGCACCTGCTCGTCTCGGCCCTGGCTCGCGAATTCGAACAGCTGGAGAGCCGCCGCAAGCCGCTGCCCGGCGGCGATCCGCGCGAGCGCATGCACCTCATGCTCACCCAGATCACCCGGGCCATGCAGCGCGATCCGCTGCTCACCGAGGCCATGACGCGAGCGTTCATGTTCGCCGACGCGTCCGCGGCCGCCGAGGTGGATCGGGTCGGCAAGGTGATGGACCGCTTCTTCGCCCGCGCGCTGTCCGACGAGGTGCCCGATGAGCGCCAGCTCGCCATCGCCCGCGTGATAAGCGATGTGTGGCTGTCGAATCTGGTCGCCTGGCTCACCCGCCGCGCGTCGGCCACCGATGTCACCGAACGACTGGAGCTCACAGTGGATCTGCTGATCGGCGACAAGTGAGATTTCTCCGGGTTTACTCCCAGCGCCGGGGGTAGCACGCGGTAAACGCACTCCGGGCTTTCGCACGGATGCATCCGGGCCGGTCGTCTTTTCGAGACGATCCGGCCCTTTCGCGTTCAACCACAACGTCACAGGTCACAGGCACCGAAGCCGTACTGCCCGAGCGGAAATCGGACATATGGTGAACCGGAGGCAAGTGTCTTGTAAACGCTATGTATCACCGTCAGAACGAGCGGGCAATCAAGACCCAGTAGAGTCTGGCTCGCCCTGAAAAATCTCCTCCGATCACTAGGTTGGATGCGTGAGCGCACAGGATTTGCCACTGGAACTTCGCCGTGCGTTGGCGGCTGTCGCCCGAGTGCCACGGCTGCTGGTCGCTTCGGACTACGACGGGACGATCGCACCCATCGTTGACGACCCCGCGAAGGCCTATCCCCATAGGGAGTCGGTGAATGCGCTGCGCGCACTCTCCGGCCTGACCGGTACCACCGCCGCCGTCATTTCCGGACGAGCGCTGCGAGATCTCGCGGCTCTCTCCCGGCTGCCCGTCGAGGTGCAGTTGATCGGAAGCCACGGTTCCGAATTCGATGTCGGCTTCGTGCACGCCATCGATAACGACGCCAAACAGCTACTGCAGGAAGTGCAGTCGACGCTGACCCAGATCGCGCAGGACAACCCCGGCGCGACCGTCGAGATCAAACCGGCCAGCGTCGCGCTGCACGTGCGCAACGCCAGCCCCGAAATAGGCCGCCGCGCAGTGGTTCAGGTCCGCCAGGGCCCGTCCAGCTGGGTCGGCGTGCAGACCACCGAGGGCAAGGAAGTCATCGAGCTCGCGGTCGTCGAAACCGATAAGGGCGCGGCGCTGGACATCGTCCGGCACCAGCAGGGCGCGTCCGCGGCAGTGTTCATCGGTGATGACGTCACCGATGAGAAGGCCTTCAAACGCCTGTCCGGACCGGACGTCGGCATCAAGGTCGGCGACGGCGAAAGCCTCGCCAAATTCCGGGTTTCCAGCACCGAGGACGTCTCCAAGGCCCTCGCCTTCCTGCTCGAGGAGCGGCGCACCTGGCTGGCAGGAGCCTCCGCCCCTCGAATCGAACGGCTGACCATGTTGGCCAGCCCTCGATCCAAGGCACTGGTCACCCCGGACGGCACCATCACCTGGTTGTGCCATCCCGAGCCTGATTCGGCGGCGGTGTTCGCGCACCTGCTCGGCGGACCCGGCGCGGGACACTTCACCATCCAGCCCGAACGGGCCGGACTGCCGCTGTCCCAGCGCTACATCGACGGCACCATGACCGTCGAAACCCGGTGGGCCAGTCTGCAAGTGGTGGACTACCTGCCGCACGACGTAGCCGCGGTGCGGACCGACCTCACCCGTGTCATCACCGGTGACGCGAAGGCGGTCATCACCTTCGCACCGCGACCGGAATTCGGTCAGGTGCCGGTGCGCATCGTGCGCGATAACTCCGGACTGCGGGTGCAGGGCACCAACGATCCACTCGTCCTGCGCTCCCCGGGCGTGGAATGGGTGATCATCGACGAGGGCAATCACCACACCGCCCGCGCCGTCGTGGACCCGCGACAGGGTCCGATCGTGCTCGAAATGCGCTGCGGCACCTCCGATCTCGCACCCTGCATGACACCCGAGGCGGACCGGCGGCGCGAAGCCGAACGGTACTGGTCGGAATGGGCAGGGGCACTGGAGCTTCCGCCGCTCAAGCCGGATCTCATGAAGCGCTCCGCGCTCACCCTGCGCGGACTCGTGCACGCCCCCTCCGGATCGATCCTGGCGGCGGCCACCACCTCGCTGCCCGAGGACATCGGCGGCGTGCGCAACTGGGACTACCGGTACTGCTGGCTGCGCGACGCCTCACTCACCGCGTCCGCACTGGTATCGCTGGGCTCCGTCGGCGAAGCCGAGGAACTGCTCGCCTGGGTGCACCGGGTGCTGGAGACCATCCCCGGACCCGAACGGCTGCACCCGCTCTACACGCTCTACGGCGAAACCCTGCCGCCCGAGGCCGTCATCGACCAGCTGCCCGGCTATGCCGGATCCCGGCCGGTTCGAGTCGGCAACGCGGCGAACATGCAGGTGCAGCTCGACGTGTTCGGGCCGATCGTCGACCTCATCTCACAGCTCGCGCACGCCCGCGAACGCAAGGGCATCACCGATCCGGCCAAGGCCCTGCCGGACGCGGACTGGGATCTGGTGCACGCCATGGTCTCCGCCGTACAGCGGCGCTGGCGCGAACCCGACCACGGCATCTGGGAGATCCGCGGCAACCCGCGGCACCACGTGTACTCCAAGGTCATGGGCTGGCTCACCGCCGACCGGGCGATCACCCTCGCCCGCCAGTTCGGCCGCACCGTCGAACCCGGCTGGGAGAAGCTCCGCGACACCATCGCGGCCGAGGTCAAGGTCGAAGGCTGGAGCGAAGAGGTCCAGTCCTACACCGCGGCCTACGAGGGCACCGACCTCGACGCCGCCACCCTGCACATCGGCCTGAGCGGTCTGATCGACCCCTCCGACCCCCGGTTCGCCGCCACCGTCGTCGCGACCGAAGCCGAATTGCGCAGCGGCTCAACCGTTTACCGCTACCACCACGATGACGGCCTGCCCGGCGGCGAAGGTGGCTTCCACCTCTGCGCCGCCTGGCTCGTCGAGGCCTACCTCCTCATCGGCAAGCGCGAAGACGCCGAGGCGCTCTTCGCCCAACTCGTCGACGTCGCGGGCCCCACCGGCCTGCTCTCCGAGGAGTACGACCCGGTCGCCGAACGCTCGCTCGGCAACCACCCCCAGGCCTACAGCCACCTCGGCCTGCTGCGCTGCGCCCAACTCCTCTCGCAGCCGGTAGCCGCACTGACGTAGTTCTCCGCTCGAACAGAGCAAAACAAGAATCGGCCCCCGCGAACAACAGTTCGCGGGGGCCGAGTTCGTTGGTGGGTGGGGCTGAGGCCGCGAACAGGGGGTGTGTCGAGGCTCCGAGGCGATTGCGGCGGGTCGGTCGCGGCAGCGCGGTCGCGGCAGCGCGGGGGTTTGGGGCTGGCCCCTCCCCACCTCCGGGGGGTGCCGGGGCGTAGCCCCCGTGTGTCGCCTACCACACCTACCGGTCGGATTTAGGCAGCGCCGGGCACTTGCGCTACATTTTATTGGCAATCGTTTTCGTTTCAGATAAGCGTTCCAGGAGTTCCCGCGTGACCAGAAGCTTTGCAAAAGGATTCGCCGTGTTCGCCGCGGGACTGGCCACCGTGGCCACCCTGACCGCCTGCGGATCGTCGAAGAATGATTCCGGGGTGACCGTGGTCGCCTCCACCAATGTCTGGGGCGATATCGCCAAGACCGTCGCCGGACCCGACGCCAAGGTCGAATCCCTGATCAGCGATCCGGCGGCCGACCCGCACTCGTACGAGGTCACCGCCGTGCAGGCCGCGCAGATCAGCGATGCCAGCCTCATCGTCTACAACGGCGGCGGCTACGACGAATTCATCGACAAGGCCATCTCCGGCAAGAACAAGCGCACCGTGAACGCGGTCGACATCGCGGGCGAGGACTCGCACGGCGCGGCCACTCCCGCCAAGGAGACCGCGGGCCACGATCACGAGCACGGCAACGAACACGTCTTCTACGATGTGCACGCCGCGGGCCATGTCGCCGAGCACATCGCCGAGAGCCTGGGCCAGATCGATCCCGCGCACAAGCAGGACTACACCGATCGCGCCGCCGCCTTCACCGCGAAACTGACCGGGATAGAAGCCATTACCGCCAAGATCGCCGCCGAGCACCCGAATCAGCCCGTGGTGCAGACCGAGCCGCTGGCCTACTACATGCTGCTCGCCGCCAAGGCCGACGACCGCACCCCGCACTCCTTCCAGGAAGCCATCGAACAGGGCACCGACCCCTCCCCCGCCGATGTCGCCGCGGTCCGGGACCTGCTGTCCGGCAAGAAGGTTCGCGCCCTGGTCTACAACATCCAGACCGAGGACAAGACCACCAAGGATATGCGCGCCACCGCGCAGTCCGCGGGCATCACCGTCGTCGAGGTCACCGAAACCCTGCCGCAGGGCCTGGATTACATCGGCTGGATGACCCGCAACGCCCAATCCCTGTCCACCGCACTGTCCTAGATCACGGAATCATGCCCGCCGCCAAAGCATTACCCCTGGGAGCCCCGGCCGCAGCCAGCGGCCGGGTCGCCCAGCAAACCCCCGCCGCGCACCCCGCGCCCGGGGGTTCTCCCACCTCCGCAGCCGGGAGCATCACCATGAAAACCGAACCCGCCTTCGAAACCCGCACCACCACAGCGGATTCCGACTGCCTGCTACCCGGCGCACACGCCGGCCACAGCGCCGCCCCGGAGCCGCGCGCGAGCGCCGCTCCCGCCGCCCAGCCCGTTCCGGCAGTGCGGCTGACGAACGCGCGGCTGGCATACGGGGCGCGCACGCTATGGCAGGGCCTGGATCTGGAAGTCGCGCCGGGCGAATTCATCGCGGTGCTCGGCCCCAACGGCTCGGGCAAGACCTCGCTGCTGAAGATGCTGCTCGGTCAGGTGGCACTGTCCGACGGCACCGCCGAGATCGCGGGTTCCCCCGCCCGACTGGGCAATTCGGATATCGGTTACGTACCCCAGCAGAAGACCATGGACGCCGGGGTGCAGCTGCGCGGCGTCGACCTGGTCGGCCTCGGCGTGGACGGCCACCGCTGGGGCCTGGGCTGGCGCGGCCGCAAGGAGCGCAAACGCAAAGTGGCGCAGGCGATCGCGGACGTCGGCGCGCAGAAGTATGCATACGCCCCCATCGACGCCCTCTCCGGCGGTGAGCAGCAGCGACTACGCGTAGCGCAGGCCCTCGCGGGCGACCCGAGCGTGCTGCTCTGCGACGAACCGCTGCTCTCCCTGGACCTGGCCAACCAGCGCCTGGTCTCCGAACTCATCGACAAGCGCCGCCGCACCCACGACACCGCCGTCCTATTCGTCACCCACGAGATCAACCCCATCCTCCCCTTGGTGGATCGAGTCCTGTACCTGGTCGACGGCAAATTCCGGATCGGCACCCCCGACGAGGTAATGACCTCCGAAGTCCTCTCCGAGCTCTACCGCACCCAGGTCGACGTGCTGCGCGTCCGCGGCCGCCTCGTGGTGGTCGGCACCGGCGACGTCATGGACGCACTGGGCGAAGCGGGCGGCCACTGCCACGGCAGCGACGACAAGACGGACGGAGTATCCGCATGATCGACAAACTCTCCGGCGTCTTCTCGAAGATGTTCGACTTCTCCACCACCGCGCATCTGCTCGGGTACGACTTCGTGCAGCAGGCGGTGCTGGCGGCCGCGCTGCTCGGGCTGCTCGCGGGTGCGATCGGCCCGCTGATCATCAGTAGGCAGATGTCGTTCGCGGTGCACGGGACGAGCGAGCTGTCGCTCACCGGTGCGGCGGCGGCGCTGCTCGCCGGGGTCGGCGTGGGATTCGGGGCGATCGCCGGATCGGTGGTCGCGGCCGTGCTGTTCGGGGTGCTGGGTTCGCGTGCGCGCGAACGGGATTCGGTTATTGCGGTGGTGCTATCGTTCGGCCTCGGCCTGTCGGTGCTGTTCCTGTGGCTCGGACCCGAGCGCGCGGGATCGAAGTTCTCGCTGCTCACCGGACAGGTGGTGAGCGTCGGCTACAACGGGCTGACACTGCTCGCGACCTGCACGGTCGGCGTGCTGATCGTGCTCGCGGCCGTGTACCGGCCGCTGCTGTTCGCCAGCTCCGACCCGGAAGTGGCGGTGGCGCGCGGGGTTCCGGTGCGGGCGCTCTCGATCGTGTTCGCCGTACTGCTCGGCATCACCGCCGCCTTCGGCGTGCAAATCGTCGGCGCGCTACTGGTGCTGGCGCTGCTCATCACCCCGGCGGCCGCCGCGGCGCAGGTCACCGCGAGCCCGGTGCGCGCCACCATCCTCGCGATCGTGTTCGCGGAAACCGCCGCGGTGGGCGGCATCCTGCTGTCCCTCGCGCCCGGCGTCCCGGTGTCCACCTTCGTCACCACGATCTCGTTCACCATCTACCTGGTGTGCCGAATCATCGGCTCCCGCACCAGAACTCGCCGCCGCGAACTCGTAGCCGCCTGACCTCTGGCGACCATTCTCGATCTGCCACATGAGGGGTGGCAGATCGTGCTGTGCCGCGACCATTTCCGGACGACGTCCCCTCGTCCCGTCCGGAAATGGTCGCGCACGTTCTCGTCCGCCTACGCGGCTCCGCCTTCGCCGGCGAGCGCGAACAGGCCGTCGGCGGTCTGCTCGATGAGACCGTCGATGAGGAGCGAATCCAGGGCGCGGTCGCGCTGGCCGATATCGCGAGTCCAGGCCATATCCAGGCGGATTCGCTCGACCGGGCCGGTCGCGTCACGCAGCACGTCCAGGAGACGGCCGCGGGCCTGCCGGTCGGTGCCCTCGAATTTCTGTGTGCGCCGGACGATCTCGGAGGCGGGACGGCCCGCGGTGACCCACGCGCAGGTGGGGAGCGGGCAGCGGGAGCAGTCCGGGGTGCGGGCCGTGCACACGGTCGCGCCCAATTCCATGAGAGCGGCGGAGAATACGGCCGCGCGCGGTACGGATGCGGGCAGCAGGGCTTCGGTCTCGCGCAGATCGCGGCTGGCCGGATTGCCCGCATCGGCGCGACCGTGCACGGCGCGAGCGACAACGCGTCGAACATTGGTGTCCACCACGGGAACTCGCTGACCGTAGGCGAAGCAGGCGATGGCGCGCGCGGTGTAATCACCGATACCGGGCAGGCTCAGCAGTACATCGACATCGGTCGGCACCTCATCGCCGTACTGCTCCGCGAGCACCCGCGAGCACTCGTGCAACCGCAGCGCCCGGCGCGGATAGCCGAGTTTTCCCCAGGCGCGCAACACATCTCCCTGCGGCGCGGCCGCCATGGCGGAGGGCACCGGCCAGCGCGCCACCCATTCACGCCAGATCGGCTCCACACGCACGACGGGCGTCTGCTGCAGCATGATCTCGCTCATCAGAATGTGCCAGGCCGTCACCTCGGGCCGTCGCCACGGCAGGTCCCGGGCAGTTTCCCGGTACCAGTCGATGAGGGTGTCGCTGTCTATCGTCATTCGTTCCCTTATCCCCCGCTCACAAGCTGAGCGGTCGACCGGTCGGTTGTCAGTTGCCGGACCGTAACGTTCCGGACTCGCCGGTAACCGCTTCCGTATGGAAAATGAGACACATGCCGCATAACAACCCGATCAGTGCCTGGAAGGCCCTCCGCGAAGGCAATGAACGCTTCGTCGACGGTACGTTGCAGCATCCTAGCCAGGGGGCGGCGGACCGGGCCAGACTCGTCGGCGGCCAGCAGCCCGGCGCGATTCTGTTCGGTTGCGGCGACTCCCGCGTCGCCGCCGAGATCATCTTCGATCAGGGCCTCGGCGATCTGTTCGTGGTGCGCACCGCCGGTCACGTGGTGGACTCCTCGGTGCTCGGCTCCATCGA
This sequence comes from Nocardia sp. NPDC058058, assembly GCF_042885355.1. Taxonomy (NCBI): domain Bacteria; kingdom Bacillati; phylum Actinomycetota; class Actinomycetes; order Mycobacteriales; family Nocardiaceae; genus Nocardia; species Nocardia sp. NPDC058058. Next base: position 922,139 of record NZ_JBHVSA010000002.1, read on the forward strand.
ATACGGCGTGGAGGTGCTGAAGGTTCCGCTCATCGTGGTGCTCGGCCACGACAGCTGCGGCGCCGTCCGCGCCACCATCGACGCCCTGGACCACGGCAATGTGCCCGGCGGCTTCATTCGCAGTGTGGTCGAACGCGTCACGCCGTCCATTCTGATCGGCCGCCGCGAAGGACTCGAATCGGTCGACGAGCTGGAGGCCAGGCACGTCGAGGAGACCGCCCGCCTGCTCATGCAGCGCTCGATGATCATCTCCCAGCGCGTGGCCACCGGCGAGTGCGCCATCGCCTGCGTCACCTACAACCTCGAAGAAGGCCAGATCAAACTGCATCGCGTGATCGGCAATATCGGCGAGGTGGTCTGAGCTGGTCGCCTGCCCGGGGCGGCGAAATGTACCTGCCCCGTAGGCTCTTTCACCTCCGACACGCCGAGACCCTGGCGCGGACACACCCGACGGTGCCCTTACCGTTGACAGCGTGCTGGAACCGAATGGACCACTGCCGCCGGAAATCTACTGGCGCCGTCGCCTGGTCGCCATAGGCGCGATCGCGATCGCGCTGCTACTGGTGCTCTGGGTGGGCTTCGCGCTATTGCGCGGTGGCAGCGGCGATGAGAAGAAAGCCGACGCCAAAGCCCCCACCTCCGCTCCCGGTGCGACCAACAAGCCCGCCGGGAGCAGTTCGGGTGCCGCCGATCCGAGTTCGGCCAAGCCGTCCGCGGCTCCGGTCAGCGGCAGCGCCGCGCCGGTCGCCGGAGCCGGGCAGTGCTCGGATCAGTCGCTGGCCGTGAAGGTCAATGTCGGACAACCCACCTACAAGACGGGTGAGCAGCCGGTATTCGGCATCGTCATCACCAATATCTCCAGTTCGGCGTGCGAACGCGATATGGGTTCGGGCCTGCAACTGGTGTCGGTGCAATCGCTGGACGGTCAGCGCCGCCTGTGGGCCAGCACCGACTGCTATCCGGACGGCACCCCCGATATGCGCAACCTGATGCCCGGGCAGCAGGCGGCGTTCACCGTCACCTGGTCCGGTTCCAGCTCCCAGCCCGGCTGCGCCGGGGATCGCGTCCCGGTGCCCTCCGGCCCGTACACCGTTGTGGCCCAATTGGGTTCGGTGCGCAGCTCACCGGAGCCGTTCAATATCGCCTGACACCCAGCGTTTTTCAGCACGAAGGCCGGACCTCCAAGGAGGTCCGGCCTTCGCTGTTGGAGCGGAACGGGTTCCGGCCCGGCCCGCATTCGAGTCGGTCCCGCGCGCGCAACCGGCGTACCGTGTCAGTCCTCGTCGCCGCCCGCCTTGGCCTTGCGGCGCGGATGCCGCAGCCCGCAGGCGGCAAGCGCCGCACTGAGATCCGCGACCTCGTGCACCTTGATGGTGCGACCCGCACGATCCACACCGGTCGGTACCAGAGCTTCGGTGAACCCCAGCCGTTCCGCCTCGGCGAGGCGGCGCGTCACCCCCGTCACCTGCCGCACCTCCCCCGCCAAACCGACCTCGCCGAGCACCACCATGCCCGGCCGCAATGCCTTGTCCTGACTGGCGCTCGCAATGGCAAGCGCGACAGCGAGATCCGCTGCGGGCTCGGTGAGCCGCATACCGCCTACGGTGGCCGCGTAGACGTCCTGCTTACCCACATAGACCCCGCAGCGGCTCTGCAGGACAGCCAGGACCATGGAAACGCGGTTGTAGTCCAGCCCGCTCACGGCGCGTCGCGGTGCGGGCACCTGGGTGTCAACGGTGAGACCCTGCACCTCGCCGAGCATCGGCCGCTTACCGTCCATGGCGACGGTGACCGCGGTCCCCGGCACCGCCGACCCCCGATGATGCAGGAACAGCCCGGAAGGATCGTCCACACAGGCGATTCCGGCCTCGCGCATCTCGAAACAGCCGACCTCGTCGGTACTGCCGAACCGATTCTTGATGCCGCGCACCATGCGCAGCGTCGAATGCTTGTCCCCCTCGAACTGCAACACCACATCGACCAGATGCTCGAGCGTGCGCGGTCCCGCCACCGAACCATCCTTGGTGACGTGCCCGACCAGCAGCACCGCGATCCCGCTCGCCTTGGCCAGCGAGGTGAGTGCCGCCGTCACCGAGCGCACCTGGGTGACGCCGCCGATCACCCCGTCCACATCCGCGGCCAGCATGGTCTGCACCGAGTCGACCACCAGCAGCGACGGCCGCACCTGCTCGACATGGCCCAGAATCGTGGCCAGATCGGATTCGGCCGCCAGATACACCTTTTCGTGCACCGCGCCCGTGCGGTCCGCGCGCAAGCGCACCTGGCCCGCCGATTCCTCCGCCGTCACGTACAGCGCGATCTCATCGCGCGCCCGCGCCCACCGATGCGCCACCTCGAGCAACAGCGTCGACTTCCCGACGCCCGGCTCGCCGGACAGCAGCACCACCGATCCGGGCACGATGCCGCCGCCGAGCACCCGGTCCAATTCGGACACCCCGGTGGTGCGCGCGAACGTGGTCTTGGAATCGATACTCGAAATGGGCGTGGCCGCCGTACTCGGCAACATGGCCCGCCGCCCCGGCACGGTCGCCGCCGCCGAGGCCGCCACCTCCTCGACCGTTCCCCAGGCTTCGCACGCCGGGCAGCGTCCCACCCATTTGGCGAGCTCATTCGCGCAATCAGCGCACCGATACACGGTTTTCACCTTGGCCACGCGCGCAGCCTAATAACCGCCCCCGACAGAAACTCACGCCACGCGGAGTCCATTCGAGTCGTCGGTAAAGCGACGCGAATCCGTTCCGCATCGACACGCCCGGCGTGCATCGGCTCGGATATTTCCGTGCCCGAATACGACCGCACCCGCTCCGGAATTCCGAAGCGGGTGCGGTTCAAGCGAATTCGAGCCGAAACTCAGTGCCCGGACTTGGTCTCGGACTTGGTCTCGTTGTTCACCGGCTCGGGACGCGGATTGTTCGGCCCGGCATCGACCGGAACGTTCACCACGACGGTGCCCGCTTCCTTGAAGATGAAGGTGACCGGGTAGGTCAGGCCGGGGGTGACATCCTTGGTCAGCCCGGTGACCTCGACGAGCAGCGGGTGCGCGTCCGGGTCGGTGGTGGTGGCCTTGTTATCGCTCGCGGTCTCGGTGCCGTGCGAATCGTGCCCGGCAGCCGGGGCGGCTTCCTTCTTGGCGAGGTCCGCGACCAGGGTGGTCTGCGGCTTGATCTCGGCCTTGCCGCCGATCTTCACCGTGCCCAGCTCGGTGGTCACGCTGACCAGCTCGTCCGGGGTGGCCTCGCCGAGGTTGGCGGCGCTGAACGCCAGCACGGCCTTGCCGCCCTTGGCGTTGTCGTATTCCTCGGTCTGCGGCAGCAGGAAACGCACATCGCGCAGCGCGACCTTGCCGACATTGGCGCTGTTGCCGTTGACGGCGGCGACCTGGTGGGCGGTCTGCGAGATCTGACCGGCGCCGCAACCCGTCAGCGCGAGCACCGCGCCCGCGGCGAGTGCGGCAACCGTCATGGCACGCCGGCGCGTCTTGGACGCGGTGGTGGCTTTCAGGGCAGTCACGGGTTGTTCCTCCATGTCGACCGGTCTCACTCCACTATGCAGAGTAGTAGTCCAGAAGAGTAATGCGTGTGTTCCCACGCCCCCTCGAGGGGGCGGCTATACGGAAAGTCGCGTATGCGGAGAGCGCTCGCGCATTCGCGTTCCAACGCAACTGAGCGGTATCCCGTTATGCCACAACAAGATGCACACACTTCCGCGGTTGTCAACCCCCACCGCCGGTTGGTTGTGGCTCTGACCTGCACCGTTGATCGCGCCGTTACCGAGTCGCATGTTAAACTGTGAACATCGAAAGGGGCACGGGACACATGATTTTTAAGGTCGGAGACACCGTCGTTTACCCCCACCACGGAGCGGCGCTGATCGAAGCAATCGAAACCCGCACCATCAAGGGTGTACAAAAGGAGTATCTGGTCCTGAAGGTCGCTCAAGGCGACCTGACCGTTCGGGTTCCCGCAGAGAACGCAGAGTATGTCGGCGTCCGCGACGTCGTCGGCCAGGAAGGTCTCGACAAGGTCTTCCAGGTGCTCCGCGCACCGCATACCGAAGAGCCCACCAACTGGTCTCGCCGTTACAAGGCCAACCTCGAGAAGCTCGCCTCCGGCGATGTGAACAAGGTGGCCGAGGTCGTTCGCGACCTGTGGCGTCGGGAGCAGGACCGCGGCCTGTCCGCCGGTGAGAAGCGCATGCTGGCCAAGGCCCGGCAGATTCTCGTCGGTGAGCTCGCGCTCGCGGAGGGCACCGATGATGTACGTGCCGAGACCCTGCTCGACGAGGTTCTCGCCGCGGCTTCCTGATCGTGAACGCGTCACACGGTGCGAGCCGTGTCGTAGCGCTGGTCCCTGCCGCCGGTATGGGCGTGCGCCTGGGTGAGAACAAGCCCAAGGCGTTCGTTCCAGTCGGCGGCAGTCCCATGCTCGCACTCGCTGTAAGCGGCCTGATCGATTCCGGGTCCGTCGATGAAGTTGTGGTTATGGTGCCCGCCGAACTCGTCGACGAGACCCGCGCACTACTCCCCGTTTCGAATATCCTGGTGCACGTCGTGATCGGTGGCGCCGAGCGCACCGATTCGGTCCGCGCCGGGCTGAACGCCGCGCCGGACGCCGATTTCGTACTCGTGCACGACGCCGCACGCGCCCTGACCCCGCATTCGCTCATCACCCGGGTGGTGGATGAGCTGCGCGCGGGCGCACAGGCCGTGATTCCGGCACTGCCGGTCACCGACACCATCAAGGCCGTGAACGCCACGGGCGCGGTGGTCGGGACGCCGGATCGAGCGAGCTTGCGCGCCATCCAGACTCCGCAGGGCTTCGAGGCGGCGCTGCTGCGCGCGGCCTATGCCACCGGCACCCAGGCGACCGATGACGCGGGCCTGGTCGAATTGCTCGGCGCGACCGTGCGTACCGTGCCCGGCGATGCGCTCGCCTTCAAAATCACCACACCCCTGGACCTGGTGCTGGCCAATACACTGGTGGCCCAGGACGGGACGACCGGAACGCGGGAGGCGGTGACAACTCGATGATCGACCCCACCTCCATGCGCGTGGGCATCGGCAGCGATGTGCACCCGATCGCCCCCGGCCGGGACTGCTGGATGGCCGGTCTGCTGTTCGAGGGCGATAGCGGTTGCGAAGGTCATTCCGATGGCGATGTCGCAGCTCACGCACTATGCGACGCACTGCTGTCCGCCGCCGGTCTCGGCGATGTCGGCGCGGTGTTCGGCACCGGCCGCCCGGAATGGGAAGGCGTTTCCGGGGCCGCCATGCTGAAGGAAGTGCGGCGGCTGTTGGATGAGGCCGGGTTCAGCATTGTCAATGCGGCTGTACAAGTAATCGGTAATCGTCCCAAGATCGGCCCGCGGCGCGCCGAGGCGCAGAAAGTGCTCGGAGAAATTCTGGGCGCACCGATTTCGGTATCGGGCACGACCACCGACGGTTTGGGTCTGACCGGTCGCGGCGAAGGCGTGGCATCGGTCGCCACCGCGCTGCTGTGTTGTCGTTCCTGACAATCAGCAGCCGTATCCGCCGTAATTCCGCTCCATCCCAACAGCTAGGATGCTCTGTCGTGACTCTGCGCCTTTTCGACACCGAGACGCGGACCCTGCGTGAATTCACGCCGCTGGTCCCCGGCCACGCTTCGGTGTACCTGTGTGGCGCGACCGTGCAGGGCGAACCGCACATCGGACATCTGCGCAGCGGCGTCGCCTTCGACGTGCTGCGACGCTGGTTGAGCGCCAATGGTTTCGATGTCGCGTTCATTCGGAATGTCACCGATATCGACGACAAGATTCTGCACAAGGCCGCCGAACACGGCCGCCCGTGGTGGGAATGGGCCGCCACCTACGAGCGCGCCTTCGATCGCGCCTACGCCACGCTCGGTGTGCTGCCGCCGTCCGCGGAGCCGCGGGCCACCGGGCACATCACCCAGATGGTCACCATGATGGAGCGGCTCATCGAGCGCGGGCACGCCTACCCGTCCGAGGGCAATGTCTATTTCGACGTGGTGAGCTATCCGGACTACGGCAAGCTGTCCGGGCACAAGCTCGACGATGTGCACCAGGGCGAGAGCGCCGGGACCGGTAAGAAGGATCAGCGCGACTTCACGCTGTGGAAGGCCGCCAAGCCCGGTGAGCCGAGCTGGCCGTCGCCGTGGGGTCCGGGGCGACCGGGCTGGCATTTGGAATGCTCCGCCATGGCCGAGTTCTATCTCGGACCCGAATTCGATATTCATTGCGGCGGAATGGATTTGGTTTTCCCGCACCATGAGAATGAAATCGCGCAGTCGCGTGCGGCCGGAGACGGGTTCGCCCGCTACTGGCTGCACAACGGCTGGGTGACCATGGGCGGCGAGAAAATGTCCAAATCCCTCGGCAATGTGCTGTCGGTGCCGAATGTGCTGGAGCGGGTCGGGGTGCGGCCGGTGGAGCTGCGCTACTACCTGGGCAGCGTGAGCTACCGGTCCATGGTCGAGTACTCCGATAAGGCGCTCACCGAGGCCGCCGCGGCGTATCAGCGCATCGAGGCGTTCGTGCAGCGGGTGGGCGAGCGCGCCGGAGCCGTGCCGATCGGCACCTGGACGGCCGGATTCGCCGATGCCCTCGATGACGACCTCGGAGTTCCCAAGGCGCTTGCCGAGATTCACGGTGTGGTGAACGAGGGCAACAAGGCGCTCGACGCCAATGATCTGGACGCCGCGCGCAACTACGCCGGACAGGTGCGGGCCATGCTCGCCATCCTCGGGGTGGATCCGCTCGACGAGCACTGGGCCGCCCCGGCCGATTCCTCCTCGGCCATCGCGGCTCTGGACGTGCTCATCGGCGCGGAATTGGATCGGCGGCAACAGGCCCGGGCCGATAAGGACTGGGGAGCGGCCGATGCGGTCCGCGACCGGCTCAAGGCGGCGGGCGTGGAGGTCACCGACACTCCGCGCGGACCGGAATGGGCCTTGACCAAGGAATGACGGGTCTCGAGAAATTCGAGGCGAGACAGGACGCGGCACAGCCGGGTCGCACACCGCACTGGGGCGGCACATCGCTGCTCTCGGGCGGCACATCGCTGCTTTCGGGCGGCACAGACAGCTGCCCTCGGGTGGCACAGATATTTGGGCGCAGCCGTTCGCTGCGCCGACCGGATGCAGGTATCCCGCATGATCGATCGAGAGCGGGTTCTCCCGTGACCGGCCGACCGCGGGTTTCCCGCGCAATACGGAAGGCGAAGTAATGGCAGGCAATTCGCAGCGACGCGGTGCGATCCGCAAGGACGGCACCAAGAAGGGGCAGGTCGTCGGCTCGGGCGGTAAGCGCCGCCGGGGACTCGAGGGCAAGGGCGCGACCCCGCCCGCTGTGGAGCGCACCAAGCATCCCGCGGCCAAGCGCGCCAAGGCCGCGGCCAAGGCGGCCTCGGCGGCCAGCAATGCCCGCGCCCGCAATTCCTCCCGCCCGATCGCCGGGCGTAAGGACAACGAGGGTCCCGAGCTGGTGCTCGGCCGCAACCCCGTGGTGGAGTGCCTGCGCGCCGGGGTCCCCGCCACCGCGCTGTACGTCGCCGTCGGCACCGAGAACGACGAGCGGCTCACCGAGGCGGTGAAGATCGCCGCCGACACCGGCATCACCATCCTGGAACTGCCGCGCACCGACCTGGACAAGATGAGCCACAACGCCATGCATCAGGGCCTGGCGTTGCAGGTGCCCCCGTACCGCTACGCGCATCCGGACGATCTGGTGGAGCGGGTGCGCGCCTCCGGTGAACCGGCCATGCTGGTGGCGCTGGACAACATCACCGATCCGCGCAACCTGGGTGCGGTCATCCGCTCGGTCGCCGCGTTCGGTGGTCAGGGTGTGGTGATCCCGCAGCGCCGCAGCGCCAGCGTCACCGCCGTGGCGTGGCGCACCAGCGCGGGCGCGGCGGCGCGCCTGCCCGTCGCTCGCGCGACGAATCTGACTCGCACACTGAAGGATTGGGCCGATAAGGGCTACCAGATCGTCGGCCTCGACGCGGGCGGCGACACCGATCTGGACGCCTTCGACGGCACCGCCCCGACGGTCATCGTGGTCGGCTCCGAGGGCAAGGGCCTGTCCCGTCTGGTCCGCGAGACCTGCGACGCCATCATCAGCATCCCCATGGCCGGACCGGTGGAGTCGTTGAACGCCTCCGTCGCCGCGGGCGTGGTGCTCGCCGATCTGGCCCGCCAGCGCCGCGCCTGATCCGCGAGCCAAAAACACTGCGGTAAAACACTATTCGTGAAATCCCCGGTCCACTTCGGACCGGGGATTTCCGGTATCCGAGGGCGTGACGGGTGAAGTGGCGCAAGGGAAGTCCGCGCGTCAGCATGCTCACGGGCGGGTGCTGAACGTAAAATCGGATCGTGGTGATCCCTCAGCAGCCCATCGGCGCACCGACCGAGCACGAGCATGCGACGGCGGTGTTGCTATTGGGAGCGCTCAGCGTGTTCTGCTGTGGCGCGCTGGGTCCGGTCGCGTGGGCGCTGGGGCGGCGGGCGCTCAATGACATCGAGGCGTCCGGCGGCGCGTACGGCGGGCGCGTGCAGGTCGTCGTCGGATACGTGCTCGGGATTATCGGGACCATCCTCATGGTCGTCTTCGGCATCCTGTTCCTGCTGCTGGCCATCGGCGGACGCGGCTGAGCGGTGTCGGAACAGGCTGAGCCGTATCGGAACAGGTTGAGCGGTATCGGAACAGGTTGAGCCGCAAGCGGATCCGGGTCAGTCCAGACCGGGGCGCGATTCTCCGCCGGTGACGGCGTCCCAGGCGGGCCATTCGGTGCTGACCGTGCCGGACCATTTGGGCGCGCGGCCGTTCTTGAGGGCCGCGACGCCCTCACCACCGTCGGCGCTCTTGGCGACGTAGTCGTTGAGTTCGGTTTCCAAGCGGCCCACGGCTTCCGGGCTCATGGTGGGTGCTTCCCAGAGCAGGCGCTTGGACAGCGCGACCGGAAGCGGAGCGGAACCGTGCGCGATGTCATGCGCTATCGCGAGCGCGGTCGGGAGCACCTCGGTGGCGGGCAGACAGGAATTGGCGACGCCGAGCGCCCGCGCCTCGTCACCGTCGAAGGTGCGCCCGGTGAGCAGCAGATCGGCGGCGTTCGCACTGCCGATCAGGCGGGGCAGCGTCCAGTGCGCGTAACCACCCGCGAGCGCGCCGCGGCGAACCTGGTTGAGCCCGTACACCGCATCGCGCGCCACATAGCGCAGATCGCATTGCAGCGCGAGCTCCAGGCCGATACCGACGGCGTGCCCGTTAACCGCGGCGATGACGGGTTTGCGAATCCGGAACGGCGGCGGATCGATGAGCCCGTTCACCTCACCGGCCTTGAGCGAGAGGTCCGCGCCCGCGCAGAACGCGGGCGGCGTGCCGGTGATGACGACCGCTCCGATGGCGTCCTCGGTATCGCAGCGCCGCAGTGCCGCGCCCAGCGCCGCGGCCATCCCGGGCGTGAGCGCGTTCTGCTGAGCGGGCCGATTGAGCGTGAGCACAGCGACCCCGTCGGACACGTCCACATGCAGTTCCGAGCTCATGCCCCGGAATCCTAATGCAACGCCCGCCCGCCCCGGGCCATGTCCGAGCTGCCTTTACGTGCTCAGCCGCGCAAGATCTGGCGGCCGATGGCGTACTTGTGTACCTCGGTGGGGCCGTCGTAGAGGCGGAAGGCGCGCATATCGCGGAAGATCATCTCCACCACGGTCTCATCGCTGATGCCGATGCCGCCGAGCACCTGGACGCAGCGGTCGGTGACCTTGAACAGTTCCTCGGAGACGTAGGACTTGGCGATGGAGCTCTCATGCCGGGCCTTCTCGCCCTGATCCATCAGCCAGCAGGCGTGCCAGATGGTGAGGCGGCACTGGTGCAGCGCGATCTCGTTGTCCGCCAACATGAATGACACGCCCTGGTGTTCACCGATGGGCTTGCCGAAGGCGGTGCGGGTCTTGGCGTAGTCGATGGCGATGGACTGCGCGCGTTCGGCCGCGCCCAGCCAGCGCATGCAGTGCGTGAGCCGGGCGGGGGCCAGGCGCAGCTGGGCGTAGCGCAGCGCCTGCCCGGTCTCGCCGAGTACGGATTCCCTGGGCAGCACCAGGTTCTCGAAGCGCACCACCGCGTGGCCGCCGACATAGTTGCGGTCCATCGTGTTCATGATGCGTTCGATGACGATGCCGGGGGCGTCGCCGTCGCACAGGAACAGGGTCGGCCCGGCGGGCAGGTGCGGGTTATCGGCCAGGCGGGCCATGATGATCCAGGTCTTCGCGCCGTCGGCACCGGTGATCAGCCATTTGCGACCGTTGACGGTGAAGTTCTCACCGTCGAAGGTGGCGGCGGTGGTGAGCTGATTCGGGTCCGAGCCCGCACCGTCCGGTTCGGTCATGGCGAAGACCGAGCGCTGCGCTCCGTCGATGACCGGCTGCAGGAAGCGTTCGGTCTGTTCCTGATTCGCGACCTTGGAGAGCAGGAACATATTGCCCTCGTCGGGTGCGGCGCAGTTCATGGCGACGGGGCCGAGCGTGGACCAGCCCGCCGCCTCGTAGATGACCGCCTGCTCGATATGGCTGAGTCCGCGGCCACCGAGTGCGACGGGGGCCTGCACGGTGAGCAGTTTCTCCGCGCGCGCGAGTTCGACCAGCTCCTGGCGCAATTCATCATTGGGGCCGTGCGCGGTCAGGCGCGGATCGCGCTCGTACGGGACGATCTTGTCGATGACGAATTGCCGCACCCGATCGCGTTCGGCGGCGAGTTCGGCGGGAATCGTGAAGTCGATCATCGTTGGTCACCATTCATTCCGGGTTGCGTCGGAGCCGAGCATACGACGGGCCGCACCGGAGACTGAAGGCACCCGCCCTCAAACGAGTACGCGACGCAGGAATGCCTCGACTTCGGCCCGGTAGGCGGCGGGTTGATCATCGTGTACGAGATGCCCGGCGTCCGCGATCACCACGTGCCGCGCGTCCGGATGCACCGCGGCCATCTCGCGCATCTGCCCGGGCGGGGTGATGGTGTACTCGCCCTCGATCAGCAGGGTGGGCACGGTGATCGACTTCCACTGGGTCCAGAAATCGCGGGTGCCCCACTCCTCGGAGATATCGCGGAAGGTCGCCACCTCACCGTGCAGGCGATACCCGTCGGGTCCGGAGGTGAAGGAGTCGAGGAAATATCGCCCGGCCACCGGACCGAAGAACTCCAGTACCGCATCGTCATTCGGGAACGGCTGCGGCCACGCGCCGATCACCGCGGCCCAGTGTTCGGCGGTGCGGCCCTGGAAATCCGGGGCCATATCCTCGACGACCAAGGCGCGCACCCGATCCGGATGCGCGGCGGTGAACATCCAGCCGTGCAGTCCGCCCATGGAGTGTCCGATCACCACCATGGGTTCGGTGATGCCCGCGGTCGCGGCCGCGAGATCCGCCACGAACGCCTCGGTGGTGAGTTCGGCCGGCGCGGGACGACCGTGCCCCGCCGCGTCGAAGGTGTAGACGTGCCCGAACCCGCGCAACCAGTCCACCTGCCGATTCCAGGTGCGCGCACTGCCCATCAGGCCGTGCAGCAACAGGATTGGGGTTCCGCTTCCGCCCTGGTCGTGCAGCGGGCCGTGATCGTCAACCAACACGCCACCAATCTAGGACGCGCGAACCATTCGGCGGTGTACTGCCCCGTCCGGCGGCGGGCGTAGCCTCGGCTGCATGGCAGTCGTCAAGATCAACGCTATTGAAGTTCCCGAGGGCGCGGGCCCCGAGCTGGAGAAGCGGTTCGCGCATCGCGCGCACGCCGTCGAGGGCTCCCCCGGTTTCCTCGGCTTCCAGCTGCTCCGCCCGGTCTCCGGTGACAATCGGTATTTCGTTGTCACGCACTGGGATTCGAACGAATCGTTCGAGGCGTGGCGGGACGGCCCGGCGCGGGAGGCACACGCGGGCGGGGAGAACCGTCAGCCCGTCTCCACCGGCGCTTCGCTGCTGGAGTTCGAGGTCGTGCTGGACGTGCCCGCCAAGAACTCCTGAGCTTCTGCTGAGAATGCCTGATCAGCATGCGTGTTGACGCAGAGCCAGCACGGATGTCACAGTTCGGGGTGAAGTAAGCGACGGTGACGCGTAACCCGGTGTGAATCCGGGGCGGTCGCGCCACTGTATCCCGATAGGGAGAGCCAGACACCGGCACCGTCGCACCCGAAGCTCGCGGGGACGCGGCATCCCCTAGGAGGACTCGTATGGCAATCGTCCACAGCCCCGCCCGGTCGAACGACGCGCTCACCGCGCTGCTCGTTTCGGCGGGTGTCGTTCTACTGGCACTGCTCACGCTGTACCTGGTCGGTTTCGATCAGGGCGCGATCTCGCGCAGCGGCATGTACATGCACGAGCTCATGCATGACGGACGACACCTGCTGGGCGTCCCGTGCCACTGACCGAGACGCAGACGCCGGCCGAATCCCGGCCGAACGAAGCACTGCCGCTGACCGGTTCACTCAAGACGCTGCTGTTGCGCGGTCTGCTGGCCGGTCTCATCGCCGGACTGCTGGCGGCCACCGTCGGTTTCTTCGTCGGTGAACCGAAGATCAACGCGGCCATCGCCATCGAGGAATCGCAGTCCCAGGCCGCCGATACCCACGAGCACGGCGCGGCGGCCGATCAGGCCGCGAGCGGTCACTCGCACGGTGACGAGGAAGAGCCGCTGGTGAGCCGGTCCGGTCAGAAGGCCGGTCAGTTCCTGGCGCTCGGCCTGTTCGGCATGGCCATCGGCGCGCTGTTGGCCGTGGTGGCCAATGTGGCGCGCAGGTACTCCACGCTGTCCGGTCCGCGTTTGGCGCTCGCGCTGGCGGGTGGCGGCTGGCTGGCCATCGTCATCATCCCGTTCTTCAAGTACCCGGCCAATCCGCCGGCCGTCGGCGATCCGGACACCATCAATCAGCGCACCTGGTTGTGGGTCGCGGTGGTGCTGCTCGGGTTCGCCGCCGTCGGCGTGAGCGTGTACGTGTTCAAGCTGCTGCGGGGTCAGCTCGGCACCGTACGGCTGATCGGTTCGGTGCTGGCCCTGGTGGTCGTCGCGGGTATCGGTTACGTGCTGCTGCCGGGCATCAACGAGGTGAAGGACGATTTCCCGGCCGCGCTGCTGTGGCAGTTCCGGGCGGCGTCCCTGGCCGAGACCGGCACGCTGTGGCTGGTGCTCGGACTCGGGTTCGCGGCGCTCACCGAATTCGCCGCGTCGAAGGAGCGGACCGCCGAAGCCGTGGTGCGGTAACACCCTTCGGGATCGAAGCAACGAAAAAGGCAGTGCCGGTGCGATACCGGCACTGCCTTTTCGTATGTTCGGCGAAAGTCGCTGTCCGAGCTCAGGACTCGAAGGTGGCGTCCAGCTCGATGTCATCCACGCCCGCGAGGGCCTTGGAGATGGGGCAGCCCGCCTTGGCGGCAGCGGCGGCGGTCGCGAAACCGTCGGCGTCGATGCCGGAGGCGCGCCCGACCACGGTCAGCTTGATCTTGGAGATGCGAAAACCACCGGCCGGGTCCGGGCTCAGGGTGACATCGGCGGTCACGTCCAGGCTCTCCGGGGTGCCGCCGGCGGCGGCGATCTGACCGGACAGCGCCATCGAGTAGCAGGAGGAGTGCGCCGCGGCGATCAGCTCTTCGGGGCTGGTGGTGCCGTCGGCGTTATCGGCCGCGCGCTTGGGGAAGCTGACGTCGTACTTGCCGACGCCGGAGCTGACGAGTTCGACCTGACCGGAGCCGTCCTGCAGGCCGCCGGTCCAGGCGGTGCGTGCGGTACGTGTTGGCATCGCTGTCCTTTCGAGTAAGGGGGAGAACGGACTCGAACCTACCCCGCCGGTTTCAGCTCACCGCGAGGGTTCGCTGATCCCACTGCTCGAGGACCTGCGGCCAGGACCGCTCATGCCGATCGCGGGCCGCGGCGGTCGGGAATCCGGCGTGCGTGAGCAGCAGCGCACTGCCCGCGCCGTGCGCCGAGAGTTCCAGCGTGAGTACGGTTTCGGAGCCTTCGGTGCCGCCGGGACCGGTCACCCAGGTCAATTCGACCAGGCGGTCCGGGAGCAGGCGCAGGAAGCGCCCGTAGTGCGGATGTCCGCCGCCCGCGGTGAAGAAGAACGGTTCGTTCACCGCGGGGCGCATCAGCACCGAACCGGGATCGGCGAACCAGAGGCCCAATTGCTGTGTGGCCATGCGATACAGCTCATCGGGCGAAGCGGACATAATGCGTTCCACGGCCAGGAAAAAGGGCCGCGCGGAGAGGTCGGGAGGCCGGATCGGCGCAACGTCCATGGCGGAGCACGATACAGTCCGCCCCGCGGTTCATTCGGGATTGGTCACCCGTGCCAGCACTATGCCGCCGATGATGAGCGAGAGCGCCAGCACCCGGCCCGCCGACAGCGGATCGCGCTGCACGATCACGCCCAGGCCGATCGCCCCGACCGCGCCGATGCCGGTGAAGATCGCGTACGCGGTGCCGACCGGCAGCGTCCGCATGGCGTAGGACAGCAGGTACACCGCGATCACCATGAGTACGAAGCAGATCAGGGTGGCCAGCGGTTTGGTGAAATTCTGTGTCGGCTTGATGGATTGGGACCAGGCGATCTCCACCAGACCCGCGAGCCCCAGGATGAGCCAGTTCATGTCAGTACTCCTTGCCGAGTCTGCGAGCGGCCTCCAGGGCGGCGGCATAGGACGCGTCATGCTGCTCGCGCAGATGCGCTAGCACGGGATCCTGCCGGGAGTTCACCAGTTCCGCATTGACGAAAACCGTGTCGTGCACGGCGAAATGGCCCGCGAAGAAGTCGCGCAGATAACGCTCCTGATAGTCGAAAGCGGCCTTGGGCGCTCCCGGGGTGTACGCGCCGCCGCGCGCGGTGACGACCACGAAACGACCTGGGGCCAGCGACATTCGCGGGAAGGTGAGCTGATCCAGCCAGGCCTTGAGGCTGGCCGGAATCGAGTAGTTGTACATCGGGGTGCCGATGAGCACCACGTCGGCGGCGCGGATCTCGGCGAGCAGGGGCGCCGCGATCGCCCAGGCGGCGGCCGCGGCGGGGGTGTCGGCGAGTTCTCCGAGGTGGTCCAGATCGGTGCTGCCGTGCGCCAGGACGCGGTCGCAGAGTTCGGTCCAGCCCTCGTCGATGAAGGGGATGGGATCGGCGGCGACATCGCGATGGACGTAGACCCCGTCCGGGTGTTCGGCGCGCCAGGAGTCGGCGAAGGCGGCCCCGAGCTCGCGGCTGATGGAGGTGCGGCGGGCGCTGGAATCGATGTGCAGCAGGGTCGGCATGGCCATTCTCCTCATAAATGGACAGAGTGTCCGGTTGATGATTCGACGGTAGCGCTAACCGGACAGCTTGTCCACTTATCGATTCCGGGGTTACAGTGGCCGCATGGAACCGGCAGAACTACCGCTGCTCGACTCGGCGCAGGCGACCCCGCCACCGGAACGCGCCGATGCCGCGCGCAACCGGGCCAAGATCCTCGCCGCGGCGGCGGAACTGTTCACCACCCGCGATCCGCGCACCGTCACCATGGACGACATCGCCAAGGCCGCCGGGGTGGGACGCGGCACGCTGTATCGGCGCTATCCGGATGCCGGATCCATCGCGGTCGCCCTGCTCGATCAGCACGAACGCGAACTCCAGGAGCAATTACTGCGCGGCGCACCGCCTTTGGGTCCGGGCGCGCCACCCGCCGCGCGGCTCGCGGCGTTCTATACGGCGATGCTCGAATTACTCGGCACCCACGCCAATCTGATCCTGGGCGCGGAGACCGGCGGTGCGCGCTTCCGGACCGGCGCGTATCAGTTCTGGCGGGTGCATGTGCGGTCACTGCTCACCGAAGCCGGTGTGCCGGAACCGGAATCGCTGGTGGATGTGTTGCTCGCGCCACTCGCGGCGGAGGTCTATCGGCATCAGCGCGAACGCGGCCTCACCCCGGCACAGATCGACGCCGCCCTGCGACAGCTCGCGGACGGCGTCATCGGTTGTGCCACAAACGGTTCCGACTGATCAGATCATGTCCCGGCGGCGGATCAGCCAGATCGTGCCCGCCGCGAAGACCGCGACGTAGGCGGCCAGCACGAGCAGGGATTCACCCCGGCCCAGGATATTCAGCACGCCCGGGGTGCCCGAACCGGTGGTGGTGCGCAGCGAACCCGCCAGCGATCCGGCGGCCGTGCCCGGCAGATGATCGGTGAGAGCCTTGATGGGCGAGAAGATTCCGGCCACGCCGCGCAGCAGGTTCTCCACCACCAGCACCCACACCAGACCCAGGCCGACGGCCAGCGCCGGACCGCGGGCGAGCGCGCCGATCAACGCTCCGGCCAGTGTCCACATGCCCAGAATGGCTGAGCCCGAGACGATTCCGAGCAGTATCCGGCTCGCGGACGGCAGCGCCAGGGACTGATCCTGCGTCGCGGCGATGAGCGCGGCCACGCCGGTATCGACCACGAAGGCGACCAGCACCAGCGCGACCACCGTCACCGCCAGGCTCACCACCACCCCGCCGACGGCGGCGGTCCGCGAAGGCCCTTGGGTGAGAACGGTTTTCCAGGTTCCCCAGCCGTATCCGCTGCCCACCGCGAGTGCACCCAGCACCAGCATGAGCGCGCCACCGAACATGGCCATGCCCTGGGTGAACACCTCCGGGACCGCCGCCGGGAGCATCAGCTGGAGCAGGACTTCCCGGGGCTGGCCGTTCGACATGCGGCTGGAATCGCCCGTCGTATAGGCCAGATAGTTGAACAGGTAGGCGAAGGTGAGGTTCAACAGGATCCACGTGCCGAGCACGATCCAGAACGCGGGCCACTTGCGCAGCCGCAGCATCTCGGCCCGGGCGCTGGCGATCAGGTCATTCATTTCGCGGACTCCGTCATCTCGAAAAACACTTCTTCCAAGGACTTTTCATCGGTGCGCAGCTCCAGCAGATCCGCGCCCGCCTCGATCACCGCACGGGCCACCGCGGGCGCCTTCGCCACCCCGGCATCGACCCTGATGCCGTTCGCGGTGAGCAGTGCGGCACGCTCCCCCACCACCCGGCGCACCGCCGGGAAAGCCAGATCCAGCGGTTCGGCGCGCAGGAAAAGCGATGCCGCGCCGCGCAATTCGCGCACCGTGGCCTCGGTGAGCAGCCGCCCGCCGGAGATGACGCCGACGCGATCGCAGATCTCCTGCACTTCGGCGAGCAGGTGACTGGACAGCACGACGGTGTGCCCGTCGGCGGCGAGCCCGGTGATGAGTTCACGCATCTCGGCCATCCCGGCGGGATCCAGGCCATTGGTGGGCTCATCGAGAATCAGCAGGTCAGGGGTGCCGAGCAGGGCGGCGGCCACACCCAGGCGCTGTTTCATACCGAGCGAATAGGTGCGGAATCTGTCATTGCCGCGATCGGCGAGAGCGACCCGGTGCAGTGATCGCTCCACCTCGTCGTGCGTGACACCGCGATATTTGGCCAGCACGCGCAGATTGTCGCGGCCGGACAGGTACGGGTAGAAGCCCGGGCCTTCGATGAGAACGCCTATGCGGCGCAGGGTTTCGGGATCGCCCGGCGGTCTGCCGAGCACCGTCGCGGTCCCCTCGGTGGGCCGGATCAGACCGACCAGCATGCGCAGGGTGGTGGTCTTGCCCGCACCGTTCGGACCCAGGAATCCGTAGATCTCGCCGCGGCGCACGCTCATGCTCACGGCATCGACCGCGGTGTGCGCGCCGTAGCGTTTGGTCAACCGGCCGGTCTCGGCGATCGCTTCGTTCATGACTACGAGAATCCGCCGCGACCTGCGCAGAAACATCCGCCGCACAGCGCGATCGGGCGTACGTATCGCGACGTATTTACCCCCGAGACAGTGCCGAACCGGTGGATACGGCGCTACCGTGCAGCTATGGAGACGAGTGCGGCACGGCGGTGGGATGTGCTGCTCGCACTGGTGGTCGCCGCGATCCAGCTCGGCGCGGGCACCCTGGCCAACGAGCATCAGACCGGAACACGCGGGCTCGACCTGCTCGGATACGCGCTATTGGCCGCCGGACCGCTACTACTGACGGTGCGGCGACGCTACCCCGAACCGGTGTTCTACGCGGTGCTCGCGATCACCAGCGCCTACCTGCTCATCGGCTACGGGTACGGGCCGGTGTTCCTGGCGCTCGTGGTGGCCTTCCTCACCGCCGGGGTGCGCGGACCACGTTGGCGCACTTACGGTTTCGTACCGGTCGGCTATCTGCTGATGGTGTGGCCGGTACCCGGCTGGCGCGGCTACGACACCAATTCGTGGCAGCAGTTCGGACTGCTCGCCTGGCTGGTCGTCCTCGTCGCCATCGCCGAGGGGCTACGACAGCGCATGGCCGCCACCACCGCGCGACGCGGGCGGGCCGAGGAGGCGCGCCGCAATGAACAGGCGCAGCACGAGCGCGAAGCCGCCGAACGCGCCCGGGCCGCGGCCGAACGGGAACAGCGGGTCAGCGAGGAGCGGCTCGCCATCGCGCGGGAACTGCACGATGTGCTCGCGCACAGCCTCTCGCTCATCAATGTGCAGTCCTCGGTGGCGCTCGAACTCATCGATCGCAGGCCCGAACAGGCCGCGACCGCGCTGGCCGCGATCAAGGACGCCAGCAAGGACGCGCTCGGCGAGGTGCACGCGCTGCTGCGTTCCATTCGCGGCGGCACCGGGACCGTGCCCGCGCCGATCGCGCCGACGGTCGTCATCAGCGATCTGGAGAGCCTGCTGCAACCCGCCCGCGCCACCGGGCTGGAGGTGCGTGCCATCGTGACCGGGGTGCCCAAACGACTGCCGTCGGTCGTCGACGTGGCCGCCGCGCGCATCGTGCAGGAATCGCTCACCAATGTGGTGCGGCACGCGCCCGGCGCGAGTGTGCTTGTCACCGTGCGCTATTCGGCCGACCGGCTGCATCTGGCGGTCGACAACACCCGGCCCACGCGTGGACCCGGCGCCATCGTGAACACCGGCGGGCACGGCATCACCGGAATGACCGAGCGCGCCAAGGCCCTGGGCGGGCGACTGCTCGCCGAACCCAAGGCCGACGGCGGCTTCCGGGTGGAGGCCCGGCTACCGGTCCATCTGAACCATCCCGAACCGGCAGCCTAGGTTCACTGTGCCGCAGGAGGTTTCATGAGCATTCGGGTTCTCATCGCCGACGACCAGGCGCTGGTGCGCGCGGGCTTCGCGGCCCTGCTGGACGCGCAGGACGATATCGAGGTGGTCGGCGAGGCCGGCAACGGCGAACAGGCCGTGCGCCTGGCCCGCGAACTCATCCCCGATGTGGTGCTGATGGATATCCGCATGCCGATCCTCGACGGCCTCGCCGCCACCCGCGAAATCGTCTCCGCGCCGGAGCTTTCCGAGGTGCGGGTGGTGGTGCTGACCACCTTCGAACTCGACGAGTACGTCTTCGAGGCGATGCGGGCGGGCGCGACCGGATTCCTGGTCAAACACACCGAGCCCGCCGATCTGGTCAAGGCCGTGCGGGTGGTGGCGGGCGGTGATGCGCTGCTGTCCCCCAGCGTCACCCGGCGACTGGTCGCCGAATTCGCCACGCACGCCAAACCCGCTCCCGCACAGCAGTTCTCCGAACTCACCGATCGCGAACGCGAAGTCATGACGTTGGTCGCCGAGGGGCTCACCAACGCCGAGATCGCCGAACGCCTCTATCTGAGCCCCGCCACCGCCCGCACCCACGTCAGCCGAATCCTGTTGAAACTCAATGCCCGTGACCGCACCCAACTCGTGGTCATGGCTTATGAATCCGGCATGGTCCGCCCCGGCTGGCAGTAGTTCAGCGGCCGGGGTTGGACTGATCCCGCTCGGCGTCGGTGAAGCCCTCCTCGCGGGGCGAGTAGCTGCCGGGGGCGGGCGGGGCCTGCAACCGGGCGGAGTAGGCGGAGGCGGCCCTGAAGACGCCGGACACACCCTGCGGGGCGGCGGCGTAGGTGATGGACTGGCGGGGCGAGAAACCCATATCCGTGCCGATGGCGACGGCATCCATATTCGCGCCCAGGAACAGGAAATTCCAGTTCCAGGTGTCCTGCTGCTGGGTGATGAGCGACTTCACGGCGGTATGCGACCACTCCCGGCTGGAATTCTCATGGCCGTCCGTCATCACCACCACGATGACCGTGCCCGGGCGATTCGCTTCATCACGTGCCGCGAGTTCCGCGCCCACATCGGTGATGAGCTTGCCGACGGCGTCGTAGAGGGCGGTCATACCGCGCGGTTGCAGATCCAGCGGCGGGACCTGGGCGAGTGGCCGATTCGCGTACACCACTTCGTATTCGGTATCGAACTGCGCCAGCGTCACCTCGATGCGCCTGGGCACCTCGCGCTGCTGCTCGAAGTAGGCCGCGAAACCGCCCTCGGTATCGGATTTGATGGACTGCATGGAGCCCGAACGGTCCAGCAGAACCGCGATGAGGGTGAGATCAGGATTGGTCATGGTGCGCTCCCCCGAGCCGAATTGGTGACTGACCCCGCCCACCGTACGCCCGCGAAACCGACCCCGCCGCCGAGTTTCCGGGCCGCGGCGGCCCGCATTCGCTACGCCTCGAGACGTAGTCCCCGGGCCGCCGCCAAACCGATGTGCCCACCCCGGGCGCACGCGCATCCTCGAACCATGAGCATGAACTTCGGAATCGTCATGGCACCCCGATCCGGCGCGGAATGGGTTCGCGCCGTTCAGGATGCGGAGCGTCAGGGGTACGGCACCGTCCTGCTCCCGGACACCCTGTACACCCCATCGCCCTTCCCGACGCTGGCCGCGGCGGCCGCCGTCACCACCACCCTGCGGCTGCGCCCCAATGTGCTCGCCGCACCGATGCGCACCCCCGCCGTCACCGCGCGCGAAACCGCCGCGCTGCAGATGCTTTCCGACGGCCGCTTCGAACTGGGCCTGGGCACCGGTCGCCCCGACGCGAGCAAAGAAGCCGAAAAGTTCGGTATGCCATGGGGTTCCGCTGCCGATCGCCGCCGCCAACTCATCGACACCATCGAAAACGTCCGCGCCACCGTACAACCCACGCCGTCCATCGTCATCGCCGCGAGCGGTCCGAAAATGCTTGCCACCGCGGCGGAATACGCCGACCGCATTCACCTCGCGGTGGACCCCGCCAGCACCGAATACGATCTCGCCATCCGCACCGCCACCGTCCGCGACCACACCGACCGGCCCATCGGATTCAGCCTCCAACTGGTCGGCATCGGCGACCAGCTCCCGTTCTACGTCGCCCGCCACCTCGGCATCACCATCGACCACCTCCGCGAATCCCGCGCCGCCGCACTGCTTCCCGGCGATCCGTCGGAGGCGGCGGCGGCACTGGAACAGCTGCGCGACAAGTACGGCATCGACGAACTGCTGGTGCCCGGCGAACTCGCCGAGAGCTTCGCCCCGATCCTGGCCCGCTTCCGCTGACCACACCGACGCGTTCGCTCACCAGGGACGATCAGCGCTTCCCCGGACCGATCAGTGCTCACCCAGACCGAGTCGAATCGCCTGTTCCACGGGCGAATACGCGCCATCGGGTCGGTCGAGCACGCAGGGCTCCCGAAGCTCCAGCGGCGGCTGCGCCAGGAACCGCGGCGTGCGGCCGTGATGCGGCTGGGCGGCGTGCACCAGGAACGGATGGCACAGGTACACATCGCCCGCCCGGCCGGTCGCCAGCGCCTGCGGTAGATCCGCGGTCGCGGCGTAAGCGTCCAGCAGATCCGGCATCGGCACCCCGGAATCACCGTAGGGGGCCAGCACTTTCGGCAGCCGCAGGTGCGATCCGACGCGAATCCGGGTGGGCGCGTCCGCATCGGTGATATCGGAGAACAGGAAGAGCATCAGCAGGGCTCTGCCCTTGGAGCGCAGATTGATTCGCCATCGGAAGTAGTCGGCCGGATCGTCGTCGCCCGGGAAACTGGCGTCGATATGCCAGCCGTCATCACCGGGAGCCACCGCGCTCGGAAAGCGAATGGGGAAGGTGCCGATGCCTTTTCGCGGCACCCAGCGCCCCGTGCCCACCAGCTGATCACAGGCCTCCGCCAGTGCGGGCGCGGTGGCGGCCTGCCGGAACGGTTCGTCGCCGTACCCGTTCAACCGGATGACCGGCTGCGTCCAGGTGGCGGGATCGTCCGGATCACAACCGGTTTCACGCCAGAGGAAGGCGCGGCCCGCATCGGCCACCTCGCGCGGGAAGGCCTGTTCGACCTTCACGAATCCATCGGTGATGAACGCGTCCACCTGAGCATCTGTGAGCATGCCGTCCCTTCGATACGCGAAAGCCCCCTCACACCATTGGTGAGAGGGGGCTTCACGATCAAGCGATTTTCATCGCGGGAGACTACTCGCCGACGGCGGCGGCCTCTCCTGCGACGACCACCGGCTGCTCCTCGGCGGTCTCCTTCTTGGTCAGCTTGGCGCGGGCCGCGAAGGTGAACTTCGCGTTCTCGCCCTGGCCTTCGCCGTCCCAGCCTTCGACATCCACCTTCACGATCTGACCTGCGCCCAGTTCGCCGAAGAGGATCTTCTCCGACAGCTGGTCCTCGATCTCACGCTGGATGGTGCGACGCAGCGGACGGGCGCCGAGCACCGGATCGAAACCGCGCTTGGCGAGCAGGCTCTTGGCCTGTTCGGTCAGCTCGATCTCCATATCCTTGTTCTTGAGCTGCTTGGCGACGCGGCCGATCATCAGGTCCACCATCTGGATGATCTGATCCTGGGTCAGCTGGTGGAAGACGATGACATCGTCGATGCGGTTCAGGAACTCGGGGCGGAAGTGCTTCTTCAGCTCGTCGTTGACCTTGAGCTTCATCCGCTCGTAGTTCGAGCCCTCGGCATTGCTCTGGGCGAAGCCGAGGCCGACCGCCTTCGAGATATCCGAGGTACCGAGGTTCGAGGTGAAGATCAGGACGGTGTTCTTGAAGTCCACCGTGCGACCCTGACCGTCGGTCAGGCGACCATCCTCGAGGACCTGCAACAGGGTGTTGTAGATCTCCTGGTGGGCCTTCTCGATCTCGTCGAACAGCACCACCGAGAACGGCTTGCGCCGCACCTTCTCGGTCAGCTGGCCGCCCTCTTCGTAGCCGACGTAGCCCGGAGGGGCACCGAACAGACGCGAAGCGGTGAAGCGGTCGTGGAACTCGCCCATATCGATCTGGATGAGCGCGTCGTCATCGCCGAACAGGAAGTTGGCCAGCGCCTTCGAGAGCTCGGTCTTACCGACACCGGACGGACCGGCGAAGATGAACGAGCCCGAGGGACGCTTGGGATCCTTCAGACCGGCGCGGGTACGGCGAATCGCCTTCGACACAGCACGGACGGCATCCTCTTGCCCGATGATCCGCTTGTGCAGCTCATCCTCCATGCGGAGCAGACGGGTGGTCTCCTCCTCGGTGAGCTTGAAGACGGGGATACCGGTCCAGTTGGCCAGCACCTCCGCGATCTGCTCATCGTCGACCTCGGCCACGACGTCCAGATCGCCCGAGCGCCACTGCTTTTCGCGCTCGGCCCGCTTGGCGACGAGCTGCTTCTCCTTGTCACGCAGGCGCGCTGCCTTCTCGAAGTCCTGCGCGTCGATAGCGCTTTCCTTCTCGCGGCGGGCGTCGGCGATCTTGTCGTCGAATTCGCGCAGGTCCGGCGGTGCGGTCATCCGGCGGATGCGCATGCGCGCGCCCGCCTCGTCGATGAGGTCGATCGCCTTGTCCGGCAGGAACCGATCGTTGATGTAGCGATCCGCGAGCGTCGCGGCGGCGACCAGCGCGCCATCGGTGATGGACACCCGGTGATGCGCCTCGTAGCGGTCCCGCAGACCCTTGAGGATATTGATGGTGTGCTCGACCGTCGGCTCGCCGACCTGCACCGGCTGGAACCGGCGCTCGAGTGCGGCGTCCTTCTCGATGTACTTGCGGTACTCGTCGAGCGTGGTCGCGCCGATGGTCTGGAGTTCACCGCGAGCCAGCTTGGGCTTGAGGATCGAGGCCGCGTCGATGGCGCCCTCGGCCGCGCCCGCACCCACCAGGGTGTGCAGCTCGTCGATGAACAGGATGATGTCGCCGCGGGTGTTGATCTCCTTGAGCACCTTCTTCAGGCGCTCCTCGAAATCACCGCGGTAGCGGCTGCCCGCGACCAGGGAACCCAGGTCGAGGGTGTACAGCTGCTTGTCCTTGAGCGTCTCGGGCACCTCGCCGTTGACGATGGCCTGAGCGAGACCCTCCACGACGGCGGTCTTACCGACGCCGGGCTCACCGATCAGGACCGGGTTGTTCTTGGTACGGCGGCTCAGCACCTGCATGACCCGCTCGATTTCCTTCGAGCGGCCGATGACCGGGTCGAGCTTGCCTTCCAGCGCGGCCTGGGTCAGGTTGCGGCCGAACTGATCCAGCACCAGCGACGTGGACGGGGTGCCCGACTCACTGCGCGTGCCCGAACCCTCGACCGGCTCCTTGCCCTGGTATCCCGACAGCAGCTGAATAACCTGCTGCCGCACGCGATTCAGATCCGCGCCCAGCTTGACCAGCACCTGAGCCGCGACGCCTTCGCCTTCGCGAATCAGGCCGAGCAGAATGTGCTCGGTGCCGATGTAGTTGTGGCCGAGCTGCAGCGCCTCGCGCAGCGACAGCTCGAGAACCTTCTTGGCACGCGGGGTGAAGGGGATGTGACCGGACGGCGCCTGCTGGCCCTGTCCGATGATCTCCTCGACCTGCGACCGCACACCCTCCAGCGAAATGCCCAGCGACTCCAGCGACTTCGCTGCGACGCCCTCACCTTCGTGAATCAGGCCCAGCAGGATGTGCTCGGTGCCGATGTAGTTGTGGTTGAGCATCCGGGCCTCTTCTTGGGCCAGGACAACGACCCGCCGTGCGCGGTCGGTGAACCTCTCGAACATCGCTCCCTCACTTCCTGCTCCGCTTACTACGGCATCCGGCGCTTCAGACCCTGTGCTGCCCTTCTGGTCGCCAGCCTGCCATGAAGCCCTGGGGTTGCATCCCCCGCCTCCACTCTAGTTGGCGGGGGTCACGCACGTCGTCCGTCCACCCTATTGCGAACCGGCCTCAGTACGACTCATTCCCTCATAACGGGGCTGTAGCCGGGAACGTTTCCGTCCCGGCTACGCCCACAGCGAACAAGAGAACTATTACCCGGTGAAGGGCGGGATGAACACGCACGGCACGGGCCTGGGATGGGCCGGGTCCAGCGCATTCAGCGCATCGGCGGCCACTCGGCGACTGCCCGCGATGGCCATGTGGTCGGAGAAGTCGGTGGCGCAATCGCTCTGCACCAGGATGTTCACCACGTTCGGGCCGGGGACCAGCGCGACCGACGGCCAGACCGCTTCGTCGAAATTCGAGGCCACATTGGTATACGAGACGGTCGGATCGTAGATGCCGTCGGCGTTCAGGGCGTTCACGAACGAGGAGTTACCGAGCATCTGCGGGCAGGCCAGGCAGACGCCCGCGCTGATCATGCCGTCCACCGAGTCGGCGTCCGCGCCCAACTGCTTACCGAAGGCGCGGATCATATTCATGCTGTCGCCGAACAGGCCCAGCCACGGCGGTGCGATGGCGACGAACTTATCCACCTTGCCGTGTCCGCCCGCACGCTTGATGTAGTAGTTCCCGACGGTATTGCCCTGCGAATGCGCGATGAAGTCCACCTTGGGCGCACCGGTCGCGGCCAGCACCCGGTCCACGAACGCGCCCAATTGCGCGGCGCTCTCCGGAATCGGCTTCATCCCGCCGAGGGCCGAAAGCGGCCACGGCACATCGAGACTGCCGTAGGTGAGGGAGTAGACGCAGTAGCCCTCATTGGCCAGCAGCGGGGCGTACGCACCCCAGTTGGTCTGCCCGCCGCCCGCGGTGCCGTGGATCAGCACCACCGGATCCGGATGTGCCGCAGTCGGTTTGCAGGACCAGTCGTTGGCCCCGGGCAGCGAACCGCCCGGATTCGCCAGTTCGTACGGGATGCCCGCGAAGAAGTTGTAGTCCACCGGCAGGTCGGCGCGGGCCGTCCCGCTCACCCCCAGGGACAGGATCGCCAGAAATGCCGTCGCCAGCAGTTTTCCCGGCGAACGGCGCAGTAGCGCAGCACGCATGTTCCCTCCCGAACTAGAACGCGTTCCGACAACGTAATCGAAAAACAAGCACGCGAGATGGGATACTGGCGGGTAATTTATGAAACCTGTTTCACTCTCTCGCGCAGCAAAAAACCGGGACCCGAATCGGATCCCGGTTTTGCGGTCGGGTGATCAGAACTGCCGGTGGTAGGCCTGCTGCGGGAGCGGCGCGAAACCCTGCGACACCGGAGCGAAACCCTGCTGGGCCACCGGTGCGACACGCTGCTGGGTCATCGCGATCGGCGTGGCGAACCCGCCCCGCGGCTGCTGGAAGGCCGGAGCGGCCGCGACCGTGGCACCCGCCGGAGCAGCCGTCGCATTCGCCTTACCGTGCTGCACACCGGCCACGAACAGCGCGCCGGTCAGCACCAGGAACGCCAGGGTGTGCAGCACCGCCCGCACGATATTCCAACGCACCCAAGAGGTTTCGAACTGCGCCCGGACCGCCGCCAGATCCCCGATCTGTGCCGGATCCCCGGCCGCGGCCAGCTGATTGTTCAGCGGCACATTCAATCCCGAGGTGACCGCGAAGGCAATCACGTTGAGCACCAGGGCGATACCGATCCACAGCAGCGTGGTTCGGGAGTCCTTGCCCAGGTGCAGCGCCGCCGCCAGCACGGTGAAACCGACCGTGCCCATGAAGATCAGCATGAAGAGCGGGTTGACGATGATCACGTTGATCCGCTGCATCACATCGACGATCACGCGGTCGTCGGTTTGACCCAGCGCGGGCATCACCGAGTTCGCGTAACCGTAGAAGAGGCCGGCGATGAGGCCGGTCGACAGGGTCGCCGCCACCAGCGCGGCCATACGAAGCGCAAACATCAGATGTCTCCTGACTGGGTCTTTGTCCCGGAATTCCCGGGCTGTTCAACGACTTCCAGTCAACCGTCCGGCGCGAGTGTGCGACATACCCCAGAAGCTCGGGGACATCAGCGAGCGTCTCGAGACGCTCGACGATGCCGTTTCGCGTGATTCACCGACGCCGTTTCGCCGGGTTCAGAGATCCCGTTCGGAGACGACGCCGCTGCGCAGGGCCAGATTGGCCAATTGCACGCGCTTCTGGTTCTGCGGGAGATCCTCCACGCCGAACTTCGCGAACAGGGCACGCAAATGCGTCTTGATGGCATCCACGCTCAGGAAAAGCTCCGCGGCGATCTGCTGATTGGAGGACGGCGAGGCGAACCCGTCATTTCCGCGCAGCGGACGGCAGAGCGCGATGAGCACGGCCCGCTGGGTTTCGGTGAGCGAGCGCAGCGTGGGCAGCCCGCCGGTGGAGGTCTGCGTGACATCGCCTGGGGCGCCGGAGAAGTCGTGAAAGACGATCCGCGAGGTGCCCATCCGGATCACATCGCCCGGCTGCAACCGGTGCCGTCCGACCAGGCGGTCCCCATTGACGAAAGTGCCGTTGCGGGAAAGCCCGTCATCCACGATGGTCCAGTGCGCGCCCAGATATTCGGCGGTCGCGTGCAGGCGGGACACCTCGACGTCCCAGAAGAGCGAGAGGTCGGCCTGCGGGGAACGGCCTATGGTGACGCGCGGGTGATCCGGGGCCAGCATCAACTCGTGCTGACGGCCCTCGTGGTCGTTGACCCGCAGTAATGAGCCGTGAAATGCGGTCACTGCGCCGATACCTCGTCTCTACACCCAGCCAGTGACATCGTCCGCACAGTTCAATGGTGCCGTGCCGCCTCGGCACGAGCAAGATCGTGCCACGGATATGGACACGGCGCACCCATACGAGTTATGTGCAAAGCGTATGAATAAACCACTGCCGCCCGGGCTCGCACGAAACACCCGGACGGCAGTCGCAAAGACGACTAGTTCTTCGCAGCGGCCTTGTTGTAAGCCTCCGTGATGTCCGCGGAGATACGCCCACGAGCAGAAACCTTGTGCCCATTCCGGCGCGCCCATTCACGAATCGCCGCACTTTGTTCACGATCGATCGAAACCCGGCTCTTCGGACCCGTCGAAGCGACGGCAGCGCCCTTGGTACGGCGCCGGCCGCTCACGCGACGAGCGTTGGCAACCCAGACCTCCAGACCGTCCCGCAGCTTGGACGCATTAGCCGTCGACAAGTCGATCTCGTACGAGACGCCATCGATTGCGAACTCGATGGTCTCGTCCGCGATGGACTCACCGTCGACATCGTCGATCAGGCTAACGGTGACCTTCTTTGCCATGAGATGAACGTCCTCTCGAAATCGTGCGACCCGCATAGTTAGGCCGATTACCCAAAACTAGAATACCGCTGAATTCGATAGTCCCAGAACGGGCACCGACAATGCAATCCAGAGAACTCAGCGAGCTACTGGACGCACAATTGGAAAGAGTATCGTTTCCCGGATTCCCAAGCCAGTCAGGGCCATCAGCAACCGGTCGATTCCCATACCCGTTCCGGTCGTCGGAGGCATACCGTGCTCCATCGCGGCAAGGAAGTCCTCGTCCAACCGCATGGCCTCATCGTCGCCCGCGGCGGCCAAACGCGCCTGATCCTCGAAACGTTCCCGCTGGATCACCGGATCTACGAGTTCGGAATATCCGGTCGCGAGTTCGAACCCGCGCACGTACAGATCCCACTTCTCGGTAACCCCGGGCTTGCTCCGATGCTGACGAGTCAGCGGAGAGGTCTCGACCGGGAAGTCACGAACGAAAGTCGGCGCGTACAGCTTGTCGCCGTAGACGTGCTCCCAGAGTTCCTCGACCAGTTTGCCGTGGCCATAGCCCTTGTCCTGCGGAATTTCCAGACCGACTCGTTCGGCCAGTGCCAGCAATTCCGGTACGGACGTTTCCGGCGTGACCTCCACACCGATCGACTCCGACAACGACGGGTACATCTCGACGGTCGTCCACTCGCCGGACAGATCGTATTCGGTGCCATCGGCAAGAGTGACCACCTGCGTGCCGTAGACCGACTGCGCCACTTCCTGGATCAATTCCCGCATCATCTTCGCGGAATCGTCGTACGTGCCGTACGCCTCGTAGGTTTCCAGCATTGCGAACTCGGGCGAATGGGTGGAGTCCGCACCCTCGTTTCGGAAGTTCCGGTTGATCTCGAAGACCTTCTCGATACCGCCGACCACACATCGCTTCAGGAACAACTCCGGAGCGATACGCAGGAACAACTCCAGATCCAGCGCATTCGAGTGGGTGACGAACGGGCGCGCCGCCGCGCCGCCGTGGATGGTCTGCAGCATCGGGGTCTCGACCTCGAGGAAACCCCTGCGCTCCAACGCGTCTCGCAGCGCGCGCACCGCGGCCACGCGGGTGCGGGCCATCTCACGCGCCTCCGGGCGCACGATCAGGTCCACGTAGCGCTGCCGGACGCGGGACTCCTCGTTCATCTCCTTGTGCGCCACCGGCAGCGGGCGCAGCGACTTCGCCGCCATCTCCCAGCCATCCGCCATGATGCTCAATTCGCCTGTGCGCGAAGCGATCACCTCGCCGTGCACAAATACGAAATCGCCCAGATCCACATCGGACTTCCACGCCGCGAGCGACTCCGCGCCCACACCGTTGAGGCTGATCATGGCCTGCAACTTGGTGCCGTCGCCCTCCTGCAGAGTGGCGAAACACAGTTTTCCGCTATTCCGCTGGAAAATTACGCGGCCCGCGACTCCGACAACCTGACCGGTTTGGGTATCGGCTTCGAGTTCGGGATATGCGGCGCGAATTTCGGCGAGGGTATGCGTGCGGTCGATGACCACCGGATAAGCCTCACGGCCTTCGGCCAGCAACCGCTCCCGCTTCTCGCGGCGAATCCGCATCTGCTCGGGGACATCCTGTTCCACGACCGGAGTCGCGGAACGCTTCTGACCTGCGGGAGACGTGGTGCCGGCGGGAGAAGAGGGGGTGGGGGTGCTCACGGGGCTTTAGCTTATCCTGCGGTGGAAACCCATTTTTCCGCCGCCCGGGCAAACTGTGCCCCGATAATCGCGGATCGGCTCAGAGCCACGCGAGGGTGACGACCTCGCGCTCGAAATGCGGTGCGGTGGCGGCCACCATGAGCAGTCCGGCGGCCTTGAGCGCCTGGTATCCGCCCACCAGATCGGTGGCGCGGCGCAGGCCCAGCTGTTGCAGCGATGAGGCGGCGAGGCTGGAGGTATAGCCCTCCGAGCAGACGATGATCCATTCGCGGTCGTGGTCGTCGGCCAGCGCGAGGCGCGCCGAACTGGTCGGGTCCAGACGCCATTCCAGGACATTGCGCTCGATCACCAGCGCGCCGGGGAGCGTGCCCTCCCGCATGCGCTGCGCCTGCGGGCGAATATCCACCAGCAGCGCACCGCGGGCGATGGCCTGCGGAATTTCCACCGGGTACAGGCGTCGCAGCCGCTCGCGCGCCTCTGCGAGCATGCCGTCGATCGTCATGTGGGTCATTCGAGTTCGCCTTCGGGCTGGTCGGTGAGAACGGAGCGAGTGCGGCGCAGCGTGCCGTGACCGGTGACCTCGTAATAGGACATCGCGGTCAGCGGCGGGGAATAGGCGTGCACACTCAAAGTCGGATCGAGCGGACCGGAAATACCGGCCTCGGCGGCGGGGGCACGCACCACGTCGTGCACCCAGCCCAGCGGGAAGGAAGCCTGATCACCGGCGGACAGCACGCGCCGGCGCAATTCCTTACCGTTCCAGCGGAATTCGGAGAGCGCACCGGAGAGCACGGTCAGCGCACCGAGCGAACCGGCGTGATCGTGCAATTCGGTGGCGATATCGGCCACCCAGCTGATCAGCCACAGGTCGACCTCGTCATCGGCGAGAAGTCTTACCGCCCAGCGCTTTTCGGTCGGCCACAGCCCATCGGCCGGAAGCAGGTGATCGTAACGCCCGGCCAGTACGTCCTCGGCGCCCTCGTCGGTGAGACGCAGCAGGTCGGCGGGACGCAGCCGGGTGGGGAGAGCCGAAGCGGTGGCCCGCTCGGTCACCTCGGGCAATAGCCGGGAGGCGCCATGGGTGGCATCGGCTGTGGAAAGGGAAAGTACCGAAGATCGCATGAGGCGAAACTCCAAGAAGTGTGTGCACGGTCGAGGGCAAAAACGATGCCTCGACGACGCCGAGGCTGATCAGCCTCGACAACACTCCTGGGTGCTCACGCGGAAATACACGTTGGCGAGCTTAGCAGCCGTTCCAACCGGAGCAACAGAGGCTCCGGGAAACGACTGCGTCACAAACCGACGGGTACGCATTACGGCTGGCGCACCTTGCGCTGCTGGTTGCGCTCGTAAACCAGGCGCAGACCATCCAGGGTCAGATGCGGTTCATGATGCTCGATGGTCTCGGACTCCGGCACGATCAGCGGGGCCGTCGCACCGGTCGCCACGATCGCCACATCGTCGCTGGAGAAGGCGTCGAATTCATCGCGAATTCGATCGATCAGGCCGTCGACCATACCGGCGAAACCGAAAACGGCGCCGGACTGCATGCATTCCATGCTGTTCTTACCGATCACCGAACGCGGCCGCGCCAGCTCGGCCCGGCGCAACGCGCTGCGCTCCACCAGCGCCTCGGTGGAAATCTCCACACCGGGCGCGATGATGCCGCCGAGAAATTCTCCCTTGGCGGACACCAGATCAACACAGATAGCCGTACCGAAATCCACCACAATGGCCGGGGATTGGTACCGATGGTAGGCCGCCAGACAGTTCACAATACGGTCCGCGCCCACCTCCTTGGGATTGTCCACCAGCAACGGAATACCGGTTCGCACACCGGGTTCCACCACAATGTTCGGGACATGACCCCAGTAGCGGCCCAGCATTTCGCGGAGCTCGCGCAACACCGGCGGCACCGTGGACAGCGCGGAGACACCCATAACCTGCTCCGCGTCCGCACCGATCAAACCCCGCACCATGAGCGCGAATTCATCGGCGGTCAGCAGCGGATTGGTATGGGTCCGCCACTGCCGCACCAGCTTCGCGTGCTCCCCGCTACCGGAGAACAGGCCCAGCTCGATGCTGGTATTGCGGACATCGATGGTCAGCAGCATGGGTGTCCCCGACGCTCCGTTCAGTTCGTGGATAGAGACCGCGGTGAGATCAGGTCCGAGCCCTCGGGCGCGTGCGCCGGATCCGAACCCAGCTCCACCTGGCGATTGCGCTCGTCGACGAATACCACGCGGGGCGCGTACTCCCGCACTTCCGCCTCGTTCAGCTGTGCGTAGGCAATGAGAATCACCAGATCACCCGGATTCACCAGATGGGCGGCGGCGCCATTGATTCCGATCACGCCGGAACCGCGCTCACCCGCGATGATGTATGTCTCGAGCCGGGCGCCATTGGTGATGTCGACAATCGCGACCAACTCACCCTCGAGCAGATCGGCGGCATCGAGCAGGTCCTGGTCTACGGTCACCGAGCCGACGTAGTGGAGGTTGGCATGGGTCACCGTGGCACGGTGGATCTTGGACTTCATCATGGTGCGCAACATCGCCTGTTGCCTTTCTAACGAATTGTGGCCTGAGCAGGCCGGTAGGGAGTGTTCGGATTGCCGTCGACGGGCGTACCGAGGGTGACGGGCAGATTGTCGATGAGGCGGGTGCCGCCCACTCGGGCGGCGATCAGCAGACGCGCGTTTCCGCTGGTCTGCACCACACCGAGATTGGAGTCGCGGATCTCCAAGTAGTCGAGTTCAATGCCCGACACCGTGGACAGTACCGAATGTGCCGCTTCCAATACGGCTTTCGGGCCAAGTCCGGCGGCATGCCCGCCCGCGGCCAGCGCGGCGGACAGCGTGGTCGCCAGCTCACGCTGGGCGGGATCGAGGAATCGGTTTCGGGAGGACAGCGCCAGACCGTCCGGCTCACGCACGGTGGGAATGGCGACAATCTTCAGATCGAAATTCAGGTCACGGACCATCTGCCGGATCAGCGTCAGCTGCTGATAATCCTTCTCGCCGAAGAACGCCTCGGAGGGACGGCAGATCTGGAACAGCTTGGCCACCACGGTCAGCATGCCCGCGAAATGGCCGGGGCGCACCGCGCCCTCGAGCTCATCGCCGATCGGGCCGGGATGCACGGTGGTGCGCGGGCCTTCCGGGTACATCTCGGCGGCGCTGGGCGCGAACACCAGCTCCACACCCTCGGCGCGGAGCAGCTCCACATCGGCGTCCAGGGTGCGCGGGTACTTGTCCAGATCCTCGCCCGCACCGAATTGCAGGGGATTCACGAAGATGGACACGATGACGACCTGATTGGTGCGCTTGGCCCGCCGCACCAACTCCAGGTGGCCCTCGTGCAGTGCCCCCATGGTCGGCACGAGAGCGACCGTGCGACCCGTCGAACGCAAAGCCTTGGCAACCGAGGTGACCACCGCAGGCTCGTGCAACACGGTCAGCTCACCGCGCTTGTACGTACCACGCAGTTTCGGGTCCATCAGTGTCCTTCCAGCAGATCGAACAGGGCGGGGTTGGTCTGGGCGCGTTCGGCCGAACGCAGTGCGAGAGCGCGATATCCGGCCGCGATACGCGGGTCCAGATCCTCCAGCGCCGCCAGGTGGGCGGCGACCGCGGGCACATCGCCACGAGCCACCGGGCCGGTGAGCGCGGCCGGGCCGCGGCGCAGCGCGTTGTCCAGTGCGGCCGAGGCGAGCGGGGCCAGCATGCGCTCGGCAAGGCCGTTGGGCTGGTCGTCGACCAGCTGCTGACCGAGCAGGCCGGGGCCCGCGAGCGCGGCGCGCAGGGCCGCGACGGCATCCACGATCAGGGTCACCAGGTGATTGCTGCCGTGCGCGAGGGCCGCGTGATAGAGCGTGCGGTTCTCCTCCGAGACCCGTACCGGCTCACCGCCCATCTCGATCACCAGCGCCTGCGCGATGGCATAGCCGATATCGTCCGCGGCGGTCACGCCGAAGCAGGCATTGGCCAGTCGCGCGATGTCCTCGTCATGGCCGGTGAAGGTCATGGCCGGATGAATCGCCAGCGGCAGCGCGCCCAGCGCGGTGAGCGGGGCCAGGATCGCGATGCCGTTCGCACCGGAGGTGTGCACCACGATGGTGCCCGGCCGCACCACGCCCGCGGTCGCCAAACCCGCGACCAGCCCGGCCAATTCGCTGTCCGGCACCGCCAGCACCAGCAGTTCGCTGCGCGCCGCCACCTCTTCGGCGGGCAGAATGCGGGAATCGGGCAGCCGCGTCTCGGCCCGCCGAATCGAGGCGTCCGAAATCGCGGAAACACCGAAGACCACATGCCCGGCACGCTCGAGTACCGCACCCAGGGCGGAGCCGACGCGTCCCGCCGAGACGATTCCCACCGTCAGTCGTGCAGGCGCAAGATCGGTTCCGCAGACATCCTTGTCCGAGGTCACCCTTGTCCTCTCGAAGTTCGTTCCAGTCCCGCATTGCGGGTACCGGACGTTACGGCCCGAGGATATCGGCCTCGATACGGCGAGGCCACCGACTGTGGGATGTCTTACAGGCGGTTACCGACCACCCTCGGAACGCAGATTCGCCATGATCTCGGCGACCGACAGACGACGGCCCGAATCATCGTCGGCGTCCTCGTCCGAGCGGCGGCGGCGACGCGAACTCGCGGTGCCCATCGGCTGCGCGGTCGCGGTCGGCGGGGCCAGTCGCGGATTGCCGTTAGACCCGGACTGCTCGGCCGCGGGCTGTTCGCCGTTCGCACCGGACCGCGCCTGGTCGCCATCCGCGGACGCGGGCTGCGCGGCGGATTGTGCGGCGCCGCCCGTGACGGGTGGCGGCACACCCTCCGCCTCCGACAGGTCGGTTTCGAACCACGGAACCTGCTCGAGCCCTTCACGTTCCAGGCTGGTGAGCGGTTCGGTGTGCTTGCGCTCGGCGGCGGCGCCATTGTTCGCGTGCGGAATCGGCTGCGCCGCACCAGAACCCGAGCGGAGCGCGTCGGCGGCCGCACGCGCGGCATCCACGTCGTCGCGGGAATCATCCTGCGGCGCACCGGGTTTGGCGGCGAAGTCGTCCTCGAACGGGCGCAGGTGCTCGAAATCGTGCGGCGGCTCGTAGTCGCGGTTGCGGTCGGCCGGATGGTGCGGCACGCGCAGCCGGTCGATGCTGTCGGTGACGATGGAGGTCTCCGCGGTCACCGGATCGTCGAAGGGACTGGCGAAGGCCGGCGGCTCGGGATGGTCGGCGTCGAAGACCGGGGTGATGCGGCTGCCGAGGTCCTGTTCGATCGGATCGACCGGTGCGGACCACGGATCCCAGGCGTCGGTGTCCTCCCAGTTACCGTTCGCCGACCCATTCCCGGAATTGCCGTTGCTGGCCGGCAATTCCTGCACTCGAACGGCATCGGCGCGCAGCGCGGGACGTTCACCGGGCAGATCGCCGTCGAAGAGACGCTGCAGGCTCTCGCGCAATACCGTCAGTTCGGCACGCAATGCGGCCATTTCCTCGGCATCGGCGCCGACCTCTTTACGCACTCGCGACTCGACGCCGAGCTCGTATTCGCGGCGGGCAGCAACCTCGCGCTCCAGCTGCAGTTGGTAGACCTTTTGCAGGTCACCCACTTTCGCCCGGTCCGTAGCCGACTCCCTGCGATAACGGGTCGCGGCGAGGGCTCCGATGGCGGCCGCCCACAGCGCCGCGACCAGGCCCACACGGATCATGTGGACGTTATCGCTGAAGACCAGGAAAATACTGGCAACCAGACCGAGGAGAAGCAGCAGACCGGTGAAGAATTTTCCCGCGTCTTCACGTCGTCGACGGGAAGCACTGCTCCGGGAGGGTGAAACCATAGCCACCAACATAGCTTGAACTGGACACTCCGGCTTCAACCTTGCCGATCATCGTCGACTTTATGTTTGCTACGAGGTAGCCGCTTCATCGGGCGGATCAATCGGCGCTCGACAGCAATATTCCAGCCACAATGCCGCCGCGACCAGCAGCAGCCCGGCCACCAGCCCCACCACCGCACCGGGGGTGTCCGCCGAGGCCGCCCGCAGATCCGAGCCCCGCGGCAGCAGCCAGATCAGGAACCCCAGCCAGATACCGCCGACGAGCGAACCCACCTGAGCCGACGCCTTCGCCAGCGCCACCGCCCGCGCCGCGGTGATCGGATGCAGCTGCCTGGGACTGTCGCCGATCCCCCGGTTCTCCACCCGGGCCCGAATCACGAACGCCAGCACCACCTCCAGCACCGCCACCGGCAGCAGCGAGGCCCCGGAGAACACCGTGATGGGCGGGAAACTCGAATACGCGATATTGGTGGCGATCCAGGCGACCACCGCCGCCAGCGCCACATTCATGCACAGATCGAGGACGCGAGTCGGCTTCACACCGGCCATCCCAGTGCCAATTCGGTGCGGCGCACACCCTCGATCTCGGTGGCGTCCAGGGCATCGAGGAGATCCCGGAGCGATCGCGGCGCACCGGCGCTCACCTCCAGCGCGGCCTCGGGCTCCACCTCCAGCCACGGCACCAGCACGAAAGCCCGATTGTGCGCCTGCGGATGCGGCAGCGTCAGGGTCGGATCGGCACTGCGGCAGGGCACCTCACCGTCCCGGCGGCGCTGCGCGGCCCACACGATATCCACATCCAGCGTGCGTGCGCCCCAGCGCACCTCGCGCACCCGCTCGGCGGCCTGCTCCAACTCCTGACCCACCCGCAGCCAATCCGAGGGCTCCAGATCCGGATCCTCGGCCACCAGCACCGCGTTCAGGTAATCCTGTTGCGGCACACCGCCCCACGGCGGTGTGGAGTACACCGAGGACACCGCCAGCAGGCGCGGGCGCAGCGCCTCGATCACGCCGCGCAGGTGCGCCAGCCGATCACCCAGGTTCGATCCGATCGACAGCACTACCCGGCTCACCGCTACGCCTCCTCCGGTTCGCGCCGACGGGACGTGACGACCCGGACATCTTCGAAGCTATGCGGAATCGGCGCGGAGGGCTTGTGCAACACCACCTCGACCTCGCGAATTCGCGTATCGGCCATCACCGCGTCGGCCAATTCGGACACCACCGTCTCGACCAGATCGCGCGGTTCGCCCGCCACGATCCGCACCGCCAGATCGGCCAGCTCGCCGTAGTGGATGGTGTCGGCGATATCGTCGGATTTGGCCGCGGCCGCGAAATCGGTCCACACGGTCAGATCCACCACGAAATCCTGGCCGTCCCGCTTCTCGTAATCGAAGACGCCGTGATGGCCGAAGACGCGCAGGCCGCGCAATTCGATGCGGTCGGTGCTCAAAGTTGTTCTCCCTGTGTCCAAGTCCACCTGTCGACGACACCGCCGGAGCGGGCCCGCCGGGCATTGCGCCAGGCATCGGTGACCGCGATGGCGTCCAGCGAGGCGCGCACATCGTGTACGCGCACACCCCAGCCGCCGTGCTCGGCGGTCAGGGCGGAAATGGTGGCGGTCGCGGTTTCGCGACCGGCGGGGGGACGCGCGATATCGGCATCGGCCAGCAGCGAACCAAGAAAACGCTTACGGGAGGCGCCGATCAGAATCGGCAGCCCGATCGCCACGAATTCCGGTAGCGCACCGAGCAATTCCCAATTGTGGTCCGCGTTCTTGGCGAAACCCAGACCCGGATCCAGCACCAGGCGGCCCGGATCGACACCGGCGGCGACGGCCATATCGACCTGATCGCGCAATTCCGCGAGCACCTCGGCGACCACATCGCCGTAATGCTCGGCCGGACCCGTGTGCTCATAGTTCGCACCCGCGCGCCAATGCATGAGGATCCACGGAACACCGGCCGCCGCAACGACTTTCGCCATATCGGTATCGGAGCGACCGCCGGAGACGTCATTGACCACCGACGCACCGGCCTCGATGGCGGCCTCGGCCACCCGCGCGCGCATGGTGTCCACGCTGGTCGGAACGCCCAGCGATACCAGCTCCCGGATCACCGGGACGACGCGTGCGGCCTCGGTCTCCGGGGAGACCCGGTGCGCGCCGGGACGGGTCGACTCACCACCGATATCGATGATGTCCGCGCCCTGCTCGTACAGCCGCCACCCGTGCGCGACGGCCGCACCCACATCCAGGAACTTGCCGCCGTCCGAGAACGAATCCGCGGTGACGTTAACGACGCCCATCACGACACATGAGCGGCCCCCACGAGGCAGCACCAATTGTGTCCCCCGCGAACCGCTTTCGGTCATGGTCGGTGCGCTCACTTCCGGAGAATGAGGTCCAGGGCCTCGGCGCGCGAGGACGCATTGGTCTGCAGCAGGCCGCGTACCGCCGAGGTGGTGGTGCTCGCGCCGGGCTTGCGGATACCGCGCATCGCCATGCACAGGTGCTCGGCCTCGACCACCACGATCGCGCCGCGCGGATCCAGCTTGCGCATGAGGGCGTCGGCGACCTGGCTGGTGAGGCGCTCCTGCACCTGCGGACGCTTGGCGTACATATCCACCAGGCGCGCCAGTTTGGACAAACCCGTCACGCGACCGTGCGCGCCCGGGATATAACCGACGTGCGCGACACCGTGGAACGCCACCAGATGGTGTTCACAGGTCGAGTACATCGGGATATCGCGGACCAGCACCAATTCCTGATGCCCCTCGTCGAACGTGGTGTCCAGCACCTTGTCCGGCTCGGTGTAGAGCCCGGCGAACATTTCCTTGTATGCCCTGGCGACGCGAGCCGGGGTATCGGCGAGACCGGGACGATCCGGATTCTCACCGACCGCGAGCAGCAATTCGCGAACGGCGGCCTCTGCGCGGTCCTGATCGAACGGCCGACCGGTGTCGAGCGCGATCGGACCGGAGACGACACGGTTGTTGGCCGACAATCGACACCTCCTGTAGAGAACTGCCGCACGTGGAAATTGGGTGCGGCGTACGCGGCTGCCCCCGGTACGGGTCCGGTCACCAGGCGTGGCGCCCGCCGCGAGCGGTGCACCCGCACGCGATGCGGTCGATGCACCCACCCGCGCGCGGTACGTCACCGCCCGTCGCGCGGGCCCGCACCTACCGGACCGGACCCGAACCGGGCCGCGAACCAGATGAGCCTATCCGGGGCTCGGTCAGCGGCGACCGTTCGGTCCGTCCCACTCACTGTTGTCCTCACCGGCGGGCGGCTGCTGGCCCTCCGGCTGCTGTTGCCCGTAGTCCGGCTGCTGCGGGGGCTGCGGCGTGTACCGCTGACCACCCGCGGGCGCCCAGCCGCCGTACGCCTGCCGCGGTGGCGGCTGCGTCTGCGGCTGATCCTCCTGCGGCGGCCAGCCCGGGGCCGACCATCCGGCGGGAGCGCCGTAATCCGGACGTGAACCGTGCGTGCCCGCGGGCCGCGGCGGATATCCGCCCGGCTGCGGCAGCGGATAACCGGCCGGAGCGGGTGCGGGATAACCGCCGTACTGCTGTCCGCCCGGGTAGGCCGGATCCGCCGCCGGATAGCCGTTGGCGGGCTGCCCGACCGGAACGACCGGGCGCACCGGCTCCTCCGGCCACGGCTCGCCGCGCTCGGTGGCCAGCTCGCGCGGGGTCTTCACCGGCGGGCGATCGGACGGGGTGCGACCGCCGAAATCATTGAAAGCGGTTATGCGCGGCCGCTTTTCAATGGTGGCGAGCACGACCTCGAGATCCTTGCGGTGCAGCGTCTCCCGCTCCAGCAGCGCGGTCGCCAGGGCGTCCAGCTCGTCGCGGTAGTCGTTGAGCACGGCCCACGCCTCGGTGTGCGCGGCCTCGATGAGATTGCGCACCTCCTCGTCGATCTCGCGGGCGACCTCGTGCGAATAATCCGATGCGGTGCCCATCGAACGACCCAGGAACGGGTCGCCCTGCTCCTGGCCGTAGCGGACCGCACCCAGGCGGGCGCTCATGCCGTATTCGGTGACCATGGCACGGGCGATCTTGGTGGCCTGGTCGATATCGGAGGAGGCGCCGGTGGTCGGCTCGTGGAACACCAGTTCCTCGGCCGCGCGACCACCCATGGCCATCACCAGGCGGGCGATCATCTCCGACCGGGTCATCAGGCCCTTGTCGTCCTCGGGCACCGTCATGGCATGGCCGCCGGTGCGGCCGCGGGCCAGGATGGTGACCTTGTAGACGGGCTCGATATCCGGCATCGCCCACGCGGCCAGGGTGTGCCCGGCCTCGTGGTAGGCGGTGATCTTCTTCTCGTGCTCGCTGATGATGCGGGACTTGCGGCGCGGGCCGCCGATCACGCGATCCACCGACTCTTCAAGGGACGCACCGGTAATCACGGTGCCGTTCTCACGCGCGGTGAGCAGTGCGGCCTCGTTGATCACGTTGGCCAGGTCCGCGCCGGACATGCCGACGGTGCGCTTGGCCAGACCCTCGAGGTCGGCGTCGGTCGCGATCGGCTTGCCCTGCGAGTGCACCCGCAGGATCTCGCGGCGACCCGCCAGATCCGGATTGCTCACCGGGATCTGCCGGTCGAAACGGCCCGGGCGCAACAGCGCCGGATCCAGGATGTCCGGACGGTTGGTGGCCGCGATGATGATGACGCCGGTGCGCTCACCGAAACCGTCCATCTCCACCAGCAGCTGATTCAGCGTCTGCTCACGCTCGTCGTGGCCACCGCCGAGGCCGGCGCCGCGCTGGCGGCCGACCGCGTCGATCTCGTCGACGAAGATGATGCAGGGGCTGTTCTGCTTGGCCTGATCGAACAGATCACGCACGCGGGAGGCACCGACACCGACGAACATCTCCACGAAGTCCGAACCGGAGATGGTGAAGAACGGGACGCCCGCCTCACCCGCGACCGCACGGGCCAGCAGCGTCTTACCGGTACCGGGCGGGCCGTACAGCAGCACGCCCTTGGGGATCTTCGCGCCGAGGGCCTGATAGCGGGCCGGGCTCTGCAGGAAGTCCTTGATCTCGTACAGCTCTTCGACGGCCTCATCGGCGCCGGCCACATCTGCGAAGGTGGTCTTGGGCATATCCTTCGACAGCTGTTTGGCCTTGGATTTGCCGAAGCCCATCATGCCGCCGCGGCCACCGCCCTGCATGCGGGACATCACGAAGATGAACAGGCCCAGCAGAATCACCATGGGCAGCATGAAGAGCAGGATCTGGCTGAGCCAGGAATCCTGTTTCACCGAGGTGTTGACCTTGGCGCCGGAATTCTGCGCGGCCTGGAAGATCTGCTGAGAGATCTCACCGCCGCCCGGATACTTGGCGATGATCTTCTTCTCGCCACTGGTCGCATCATTGCCGTTCTTCAGCGTGATGCGCAGCTGCTGTTCTTTGTCGTCGATCTGAACGTTGTCGACATTGTCTTTGTTCTGCAGCTGGGAAAGCGCCACCGACGTGTCGACCTTCTGCCAGCCGCGCGTGTCATCACTGAAGATGCTGACCAGATAGATCACGAGCAGGAAGCCCGCGACTATGGCCAGGTTGCGGAACACATTCTTGCGGGTCATAGAGCGTCGGCCGGCGGCCAGTCCTTTCCGGGGGGTGTATCCGGTTTGCCTGCGATGCTTGTGGCGCGCCCGTTCCAGCGAACGGATGCGGACATGCCACGTTACCCCGTAGGGTCGAGTCGTTACATCGCGCAGTTCGGCAGCTAATGCAGTTCAACAGGTAAACGGCTAAAGAACGCGGGTGGTTCCCCGACCATCTGCGGCAACACGTCGGGACGGTCACCCCCTGGTGTCGGACCGAGTGGTCACAATGATGGCATGGTCGTCCCATCGTGAGCGACGACACAACAGAGCGCAGGGGGTATGGACATAGTCGAGCTACGGACACCCACAGCGATTGTGCGGCACGGCAACGGGCGACTGACGGTGCTGCGGCCGGGAACGGACGGCGAGCGCGTGCTCGACGTACCGGTCGCCGAACTCCTCAAGGTGCGGTTGAACCGGCGCGCGGATGACGCCGTCGTCATCGAGATCTATCTCCGCTATCCCACCCCCGTGCTCACCGGCGTGCCCGCCGACCGCACTCCCCTGCCGGTGCTCATCGCCGAACACGATGTGCCCGCGGCCACCGTCATCGTCGAGCGGATCAACAATCAGATCCTGGCCACCCAGCGTCTGGATGTGGCTTCCCCCGACCTGAATCCGCCCGCACCGTCCTGGGGCCGTACCGGTCCCGCCCGCGCCGATGTGGATCGCGCGGTGCGCCGGATGGCGCCCAAGCGCGATGCCAAACCGGCCGTCGCGGCGCTGCACCGCTATGTCACCGCCGACGAATATCTGCTCGAGGCCGCGATCGTGAACGCGCAGCCGCCCGCCGCGAAAGGCGCTGGGCTGCTTGCGGTCAGCACCACCCGGCTGATCTTCGTCTCGCTCGGCGCCGGTAAGCGGTTCGCGCACGAGCTACCCATCGCGGCCCTGCTGTGGGCGCGCACCACCGATGACGCCGCGGGCTCCGGCACCGCGCCGGGCGAGTACGGCGTCGAGGTGAACGACGGCAATCTGTCCTGGCATTTCACCGGGACCGATCGCGCCGATACCGAAAGGGTCACCGGCGCACTGAATTTCGCGATTCAACGGGAATCCGCCGACGGGGCAGCCGGTCCCGCCGATCCGGGCGTGCACAAGCTCTACTCCGAATGGGAGTTGCTGGTGGAGCGCCACTCCCTGGCCATGGTCGACGACGCGCAATTCCAGCGTTACGGCCGCGGAATCCTGCGGTCCCTGCCCGACTGAGGGGTTCCGGGGCCGCGACCCCGGGACCCCCGAACCCCAGCGGGGTGCCGGGATTCGGCACCACTGCCGAATGTCGTTAATCCTCAGGCTGTTCGGGCTCGGTCTCGGGCTGGAGTTCGATGCGCCGCCACGGGCTGGTCGGGCGCATCCACAGGCGCAGCAGTTCCATACGCCGGTCCACCCCGCCGGATTTGAGTTCGGCGAGATCCTCGCACGCCTGCCAGTAGGTCCAGCCCGCCAGATAGGCATCGCCGAATTGCCGCCAGTTGCGGTATTTGCGCTGGGCCAGCGGCAGCGCGCGCATGAGGTAATCCCAC
This sequence comes from Nocardia sp. NPDC058058, assembly GCF_042885355.1. Lineage (NCBI taxonomy): Bacteria > Bacillati > Actinomycetota > Actinomycetes > Mycobacteriales > Nocardiaceae > Nocardia > Nocardia sp. NPDC058058. The sequence goes on from NZ_JBHVSA010000002.1 coordinate 965,097, forward strand.
GCCACATCGGCCTCGAAATAGCCTGCGGTGTACGCCATCCGGCTGACCGCGACCACGCGGGCCAGATCCCACGCCTGGATATCGGTGGGCAGCGGGCGCACCAGATGTTCGGTCAGCCCGAGTTTGATGGCCTGGGACCAGATGTCGTAATCACGCACCAGCGCTTCGGGATTCTCCATCCCGCGGAACGAACCGACCTGGCGCAGGAAGGCGCGATGCCGGTCCGCCCGCTCGCCGAAGCGATCGCGTTCGGGGGAATTGATACCCGCCATCACCAGTGGATGCACGAGCGCGTAGAGCGGTGAATGCATGCCTTCCAGAAGTTGCTCCATGGATGCCATGGCCTCGGTGCCATCGGTGATGCCCCACGCTCCGGTGAGGGTGTCGATGGCGAGTTCCCGGCGGTCGCCGAGCGGATGCTCGCGTTCGGGTCCGAGCAGCAGTGCGTCGTGGAAGGCATCCCAGCGAGCGGAGTAGAAACCGCCGAGCGCCAGAGCGCGAAGTTCGTCGTCGGAGACCTGTGCGCCGGACCAGTGGTCTTCCTCGCGCTGGTCGAGCTCCGGGTAGGGGAAAGTCGTCAGCGTTGGCACGTCGCGGGCGGGCATGCCAACGATTCTGCTTCATCACTCTGAGAGTGGCCGAGTATTCGCCGATCGCGTGTGGCGGCTTTCTCGAGCCCGTCGGAGTGTGATTCGGGCGCAAGCCCCGGTTTCTTCACCTGTCATGCGGCTAATTCCGGCATTACTCTCTCGGGCATGTGTAGAAATATCACCATCCTGCGCGGGCTGGAGCCCCCCGCGACGGACCAGGAAATCTACGCGGCCGCGCAGCAATTCGTCCGCAAGATCAGCGGCGTCTCGGGCTTGACGACCGCTACCAAACCGGCCGTGGACAAGGCGGTGGAGGCCATCGCGGCCGCCACCACGCAGCTGCTGGCCGAGCTGCCGGACCGGCGGGTGCCGGTGGCGGCGGACAATGAACCCCCGCTGCGCCGGATCGCCGCTCGTGAGGCCGCCGCCCGCGATGAGGACGCGAGCTAGAGCGGGCGGAAGGCGTCGATTCAGACGCCGTAGACGGCCACGCAGTCCAGCGCGATCTCCAAGCGCGGGCCGCGCCGGTCGATGGAGTGATCGAGTAGTTCTTCTATGCGCTGAATTCGGTAGCGCACGGTGTTCTTGTGTACGCCCAATATTTTCGCGGCCGCGTCCGGACTGCGGCGGGCGCGTAAATAGGCGTGCAGCGTTTCGCGCAGCCGCGCCGATTGCGCGTCGGGTGCCGCGAGCGCGCCCAATTCCCGCTCGATGAGCGCCCGCATGGCGGTCTCATCGGCTCCGGCCAGATAGGCCACCTCGACTTCGGGATAGCGCACCACGGCCGGTAGGCCGGGCCGGGCGCGTTCGGCGACCTGCCGGGCGGCGATGGCCTCGCGGTGCCCGCCGCGGAATCCGGCGACCCCCGCGGCGGGCACCCCGGCGGCCACTCGGACGGGTGTTTCGACGGGCCAGCTGGCCTGTGCGGGGTCCGGGAGCTCATCGTCCAGGCCGATCCACGCCCACAGCGCCGAGGCCCCGGAGGGGACGGTCAGGACGCTGCCGTTGCCGAGGGCGCTGGCGCAGCGGGCGGCGACGCGGTCCAGCAGTCCGGCGATATCGTCCGAGCCGTCGGGCGGGGTCAGCGTGGTGTCCTCATCGGTCCACAGCACCAGCGCCAGATGGCGTTGTGCGAGCCGGTAGCCCAGGCGGGCGGAGGCGAGTTCGATATCGAGGTCGCCGCCGTCGAGCAGGGCGCGCACGATTTCGGCGCGCTGATTCAGGGCGGCGCGCAGGCCGCTCTCGCGTTCGAGGGTGTAGGTGTCGGTGAGCGCCTCGACCGAGGTGCTGATCCAGCGCGTGGAACGGTCGAAAAGCCTTAGCAGGACATCTCTTTCGATCTCCCGGGGCAGCTGTCCCTGACCGACGATTTCGGTCATGTAGTCGAGCAGCGCCTCCTGTCCGACGTGGTAGACACGCAGCAGCAGTCGGACATCGTGGCCGCGCCGGGCGACGGTGCGGGCGAAGGCGTGCGCCTGTTCGGGCACCGGATAGTCGAAACGGTCCTGGGTGAGTCCGCTCAGCACCTCGAAGGCGTGCGCGCGGGTGCTGGCGGACAGATCGCGGCGCATATCCCGGTCCCGGAGTTCGGGGACGCGGGCGATGATCGCGCTGTCCAGCCGGGAGAGCACCTGTTCCAGGTTCTCGGTGCGCAGGTTTTCCGCGACGAAATCGGCGATCCACTGCCGGGTGGCCTCGCTGGTCTCGATAATGGCCACGGATGGACCTTCCCCTTTGGTTCCAGAGCACAAAGACGACCGGAATCCTTGAGCCCAGAAGCCAAGAATGTCCCGGCGAAATTGTGTCACGATCATAGTTCAGTGAGCTGTCGCACACAGCTCACGGAGCCGAACCGGTTCGCAATGCAGCGCACGTGGGAGAGCACATCGTGACCAATACCGAGCCCGCCGCGGGTTCCGCCCGCAAGACCGCACCTCGTAAGGCCGCCGCCAACGGCACCGCCAAGAAGGCGGCCGCGAAACCGGCCGCCAAGGCCGAGCCCGCCGCACCGGCGGAGACCGTGGCCGCGGTGGAGCCGGCGGCCGTCGCCGCCGCCGCGCCGGAACCGGTTGCCGCGCAGGTGATTCCGACCGAGATCGAGGTGCGCAATCCGGCCACCGGCGAGGTCGCGGGCACGGTGCCGATCGATTCGGCGGCGACGGTGGCGGCCAAGGTGGCCGAGCTGCGCCTGCATCAGCCCGAATGGGAGGCCATCGGCGCGGACGGGCGTAAGGAATGGCTGCTCAAGCTGCAGGACTGGCTGGTCGACAATACCGACGCGCTCGCCGATACCTTGCAGTCCGAGACCGGTAAGGCGCGCATCGACGCGCTCATCGATCCCGCGTTCTCCATCGACCTGACCGGGTACTACGCCCGCCGGGCCGCGAAATTCCTTGCGGACGAACACCCTTCACCGCACAGCCCGCTCGCCCGGGTGAAATCGCTGACCCGGGTGTTCCGGCCGTATCCGGTGGTCGGGGTGATCACGCCGTGGAACTTCCCGCTCGCGATGCCGGTGATCGATGTGATCCCGGCGCTCGCCGCCGGTGCCGCCGTCATCCTGAAGCCGTCCGAGGTGACCCCGCTTTCGGCGGTCGCACTGGTGCGCGGCTGGCGTGAGATCGGTGCGCCGCCGGTGCTCGACATCGTCACCGGTGCGGGCGAGACGGGTGCGGCCGTGGTCGGCCACGTCGACTACGTGCAGTTCACCGGTTCCACCCCGACCGGCCGCAAGATCGCCGCGGCCTGCACCGAGCGGATGATCCCGTACAGCCTGGAGCTGGGCGGTAAGGATCCGGCCATCGTGCTCGCCGACGCCGATCTGGATCGCGCCGCGCACGGTATCGCCTTCGGCGGCCTGTTCAACGCCGGGCAGGTGTGCATCTCGGTCGAGCGCGTCTATGTGGAAGCGCCGGTCTACGACGAATTCCTGAAGAAGCTGACGGCCGCCGTCAAGGAGGTCCGCCAGGGTGTGGACGGCCGCGAACCCAAGTACGACATGGGCGCGCTGGCCAACGAGGCGCAGGCCGGGATCGTGCAGCGCCATGTCGACGAGGCCGTGAAGGCGGGCGCGCGGGTGCTCACCGGCGGTAAGCGCACCGGTGTCGGCACGCTGTTCGAGCCGACCGTGCTGGCCGATGTCGATCACTCCATGAGCTGTATGACCGAGGAGACCTTCGGCCCGACGGTGCCGGTGATGAAGGTGGCCGATGAGGCGGAAGCCGTTCGGCTGGCCAATGATTCGATCTACGGCCTGTCCGCGTCGGTGTGGAGCGGTGACAAGGATCGCGCGGAACGCATTGCGCGCCAGTTGAATGCGGGCGCGGTCAATATCAACGACGTGTTCGCGAACATGTTCAGCTTCGCGCTGCCCATGGGCGGCTGGGGTCTGTCCGGGGTGGGTGCGCGCTGGGGCGGTGCGAACGGGGTGCGCAAGTACTGCCGGCAGCAGGCCATCACCAAGCCGATCCTGCCGACGCAGACCAAAGAGCTGCTGTGGTTCCCGTATTCGCCGACGAAGCTGGCTTTCTCGCTGGCCGCCATGCGGGCCGCGGGTGCGCGCGGGCTGCGCCGGTTGAGCGTGCAGGCCGTGTTCGACACCGCGAAGGGAACCGGCAAGTGACCGACTTCAGTGGGATCTCCGGCAAGGTCGTGGTGATCACCGGTGGTGCGCGCGGTATCGGGCTGGCCACCGCGACGGCACTGCGGGCGCTCGGTGCGAAGATCGCCATCGGCGATATCGACGAGGTGAGCGTCAAGGAGTCCGGCACCGCGAAGGGTTTCGAGGTGTACGGGCGGCTGGACGTCACCGATCAGCAGTCCTTCGAGAGCTTCCTCGACGAGGTCGAACAGCAGCTCGGGCCGATCGACGTGCTGATCAACAATGCCGGGATCATGCCCGCCGGGCGGTTGGTGGACGAGCCGGACGCGATCACGCGCCGGATTCTGGACATCAATGTGTACGGCGTGATCCTGGGTTCCAAGCTGGCGGTGGCGCGCATGCTGCCGCGCGGTAAGGGGCACGTCATCAATATCGCTTCGCTGGCCGGGGAGACCCATATTCCGGGTCTGGCCACCTACAACGCGAGCAAGCACGCGGTGCTCGGGTTCACCGATACGCTGCGCGAGGAGTACCGGGGCACCGGGGTGCGGTTCTCGTCGGTGCTGCCGACGCTCACCAAAACCGAACTGGGGTCCGGGGTTTCGACGCCCAAGCTGTTGCGTCCGGCCGAGCCGGAGGAGATCGCGGACGCCATCACCCGGTTGATCGTGGCGCCGAAGTCCAAGGTGCGGGTGACCACGGTGGCGGGGGCCATCTCGCAGGTGGTCGGCCTGCTGCCGGAGGCGCTGGGCGATTGGCTCGGACGGGCGCTGGGTGCGCAGAGCGCGTTCCTGGACGATGTCGATTCCGCCGCGCGCAAGGCGTACGAGTCGCGGGTGCGCGGGTAGTTTTCGTCGAACCGAAACGGGTTGTGGCCGAGAGCAATTCGGCCGCAACCCGTTTCGTTTTCCGATCGTGATCAGTGCACGGTGGCCAGTACGAAACGCTTTCCGGGATCGATCATCTTGGAAACCGTCGCACCGTCGCCGTATTCGCCCAGGGCGGTCATATTCCAGCCGTGCGGTGCGCGGGTCAGCATGCACATGAAAAGTCCGGTGCGGCGATCACCGCGGGACAGTTCGAAACGCACCAGTTCCGCGCCGGAATAATCGTCGACCAAACGGCAGAAGGCCCGGGCGATTTCGTCGAATTTCTGGCCCGAGTAGGAATTCACGGTGAAGAGCAGCGCGTACACATCGGCGGGCAGGGCGGGCAGATCGACCGTGATCACCTCGTCGTCGCCCTCGCCCGCACCGGTGAGATTGTCGCCGGAATGCTTTATCGCGCCCTTGAACGCGGACAGCTTCACGAACCAGACCTTGCCCAATTCCTTGGCCTGCCGGTTGTAGGCGACCACCGAGGCATCGAGGTCGATATCCTTGCCGCGCTTGGCCGGATCCCAGCCGAGCGCCATTTTCACCCGGGTGAGTGAGGGCGCGCCGGTCTTGGTGAGCGATACGGTCTCGTTCTTGCTCAACGAGACTCGGCCCTTGTCCAGGCTGACGGTCGCCTCGCCGAACCTGGGCTGCGGCGGGGGTGCGAAGGACTGTGGCTGCGGCGCGTACGGCTGCTGCGGCGCACCCTGCTGGTACGGCGGCGGTGCCGGATACGGATTCTGCTGCGGCGGTGGGTAATACGACGGCGGCGGATAGTTCGGCGCCGGCGGCGGGTAATTCACCGTCGTCGGTGCGGGCGGCGGGTAGTTGACCGGTGGCGGTGTGTACCCCTGCTGCGCGGCGGGAGCGTCATCGACGGTGATGCCGAAATCGGTGGCGATTCCGGCGAGTCCGTTGGCGTAGCCCTGGCCGACGGCGCGCACCTTCCAACCACCTTGTCGCCGATAGATTTCCACGCCGATGAGTGCTGTCTCGGTGCTCAGATCGGTGGGTGTGAAGCTCGCCAGGGTGCTGCGCCCGGCGGGATCGGCGACGGTGATGGTGAGCCGTCCGGCGCGGCCCCAGTTCGGCGGTCCGGAGCCGTCCAGGCTGGCGGTGACCACGATCCGGTCGATCTCGGCGGGTACCAGCCGGGTGGTGACGCGAATGCGGTTGGGCGGCTGCGCGGTGACGCCGGGCCCGACCGGCTGGTTGTAGAAGATGAAATCGCTGTCGGACCGGACCTTGCCGGTGGTGGTGAGCAGCAGGGCCGCCACATCCACCGCGGTGGCCGCGCTGACCTCGACGACCACCTCGTCGGTGTTGATCGGCGCGTTCGCGCCCTTGGTCAATTCCATTGCCTGCCTTACCTCCCCGTTTCCACCACGGTAGCGCCGTATCGTCACCTGATGGACGACAACGGAGCGGTATTCATCGGACTGTCCACGCTGGACCTGGCGTATGCGGTGGACCGGTACCCCGCCGAGGACAGCAAGACGCAGGCCGATGAGTTGTTCCTGGGCGCGGGCGGTCCGGCCGCCAATGCCGCGGTCGCCTACGCGCACCTGTCCGGGCGGGTGCCGACGCTGGTCACGGCGCTGGGCAAACATCCACTGGCGGAACTCATCCGGGGCGATCTGCAGGAGCACGGCGTAGGCGTCACCGATCTGACGCCGGACAGTGCACAGCAGCCGCCGGTGTCCTCGATCATCGTGGCGACCGGGTCGGCGACGCGAACCATCGTGTCGCTGGACGGTTCCCGCGTGCACGCGCCGTTCGACGGCGAGGCCGCCGAGCATCTTTACGGGGTGGCGGTGGTGCTGGTGGACGGGCATTACGCCGAACCGTCGCTGCGGATCGCGGCGGCCGCGCGCGAGCGGGGCATCCCGGTGGTGCTGGACGCGGGCCGCTGGCGGCCGGTGCATACCGAACTGCTGCCGCTGATCGATATCGCCATCTGTTCGGCGGCCTTCACCCCGCCCGGTGTGTCACCAGGTGCGCCCGCGGAGCTCTTCGAGCGGCTGCACGCGCTGGGTCCGGCGTGGGTGGCCCTCACGCACGGCGCGGATCCCATCGCCTACTCCATGCCCGGGGAGCGCGGCGAAATCCCCATCGGCGCAACGCATGCCGTGGATACGCTCGGCGCGGGCGATATCCTGCACGGCGCGTTCTGCCATTTCCACACGCTCGGTGAATCGTTCCCGATCGCGCTCGCGCATGCGGCCGAGGTCGCCTCGCGGTCCTGCGTCTCGGTCGGCACGCGGGCCTGGATGGCTCAGACGATGCGGTAGGCGCGGCCGAATTTGCGCAGCACCAGATCGGCGCTGGGCCGGGTGCCCTCGACCAGGCGGGCATTGAGCAGATCACTCTCGGCGACCTTGGTGCGCGCGGCCTCGGGACTGCGGCCGCCGCGAATATGCCTGCGCACCAGGCGCTGTTCGATGACCGGGCGCGGGACGTCGAGGTACCAGGTGGCGTCGAGCAGGGGCCGCACGGCGGACCAGCCGGGTGCGCCGTGATCGTCGAGCAGCAGGTAATTGCCCTCGGTGACGATGATGCGCTGCCGGTCGAAGATCACCCCGCCGGGTACCGGTTCGTGGATCTCGCGATCGTAGGTGGGCCACGGAACCGGTTGTCCGAGTGGGGTTTCGCGTAGTTCGCGGAGCCGGTCCACATATCCGGCGGCATCGAAGGTGTCCGGTTCGCCCTTGCGCGCGAGTTCGCCGAGCGCCCGCAATTGCGCATTGGTGAGGTGGAATCCGTCCATCGGCGCGACCTCCGCGATGGCGGTCCCCGCGGCCAGATTCAATTCATCGCGGACACCGCGTGCGAGGGTGGATTTTCCGGCACCTGGTGGTCCGGCGATCCCCAGGACGAACCGACCGGCCTGTCCATCCGCGCGCTGCCTGATACGCGACGCCAGCTCCGCCAGGGAAGTTTCGACACTGCCGCGGGTCACGCGGCCAACCCTACGGAATCGGCCCGAAAATCGTTGCCGCCTCGCCAGGTCGGCGGGACGATCGATATCCGCTTGCCGCCGCGATCGTTCGTGACGACCGCGCGGGATCGCCGGTTACCCGTCGTGCCCGGAATCGTCCGGCGATCGGCCGCCTTTCGGAATCGCGCGCACCAGCGCCCGCAGATCGGCCTCGAGCAGGCGGAACAACCAGTAGCTGAGTGCGAAGGCGAGCACACCGCCGACACTCAGCCAGCGCACCGGGACGATCACCAATTCCAGGTCCTCGCGCGAGACGAAGGTGGCGGTCACGACACCGAGCAGCGGCACCGACGCGGCCGCCGCCAGATACACATTGCTGCGCCGCGCCAAACCGAGCAGCTGTCGCCGATCGGCCGGTCCCACCGCGCCCCGCACCAGCAACTGCGGATACAGCGCCCGCACCGAATACCCGGCGATCAGGAAGAACGGATACGCGAGAGCGATTGCGGCACACACCACCTGGGCCGTGAAGAAATGCAGGAAGGTGTGCGGTGGCAGCCGCGCCCCGGACGCGGACAGCGCCAGCGGCCAGGCCACGCCCGCGATCACCCACATCAGGAACGGTATCCACACCGCCCGCTCGCCGAGCAGCAGTGTGTCCGCGCGGGCGCGGGCCAGCGCCGCAGGCGAATACCGGTGCCCGCGGGCGAGTCGATAGGTGACCGTCAGCGGCCGCCGCGCCAGCCACAGCAGCAGCAGCGCCGCCAGCGGGAACGCGATGGCATTGTTGACCAGCGCGACCGTGCCGAAACGCCCCTGATCTTCCGCTGACAGCCGATCCACGATCAGGCTCTGATTCAGCCGGATGTTGTAGACGCTGGCGAGCGCGTTCGGCACGCCGACGCACAGCGCCGCGATCGGCACCGGCCAGCTCCTGGCTCGCGACCGCCAGCTCTTCGGCGGCGGATCGACCAGGTCCCGGGCGCGCGCGTCCAGGCAGAGATCCAATTGCCCGGCCAGCTCGACGCCGTTCTGCCAGCGCCGATCCGGATCCGGGTCCAGACATTCCAGCAGGACGCGGCGCAGCGTGGCCGGGGTGTCCGCGGGCAGTGCGGCCAGTGCGGCCGGTCGCACCCCCGCGCGCCGCCGCGCCAGCATGGCGGTCACGACCTCGTGCCCGGGTATGCCGTCCGCCGCGGGATCATCGAATGGTGCCGCGCCGGTGAGCATTTCCCACAGCAGCACGCCGAGGGAGAAGATATCGCTGCGCGCGTCCGGCATCGGTGCGGCCGGATCCAGCCGTGCGGCAAGGGCTTCGGGTGATCGCCAGCGCAAACCCTCGGGCGAATCCGACGCCACCCCACCGGCACCCGGGATACCGGCGTTCCAATACAGCGGCCCCAGTGCGAAATCCGCGAGTTTGGGCACGCCCTCGGCCGTGAACAGCACATTCTCCGGCCGAATATCGTGATGCAGCACCCCGTGCCGCTCGGCGTAATCGAGCGCCGCCGCCAGCCGCCGCCCCACCCACGCCACGGTCTCCGGCCAGCTCAACTCCGAAATCTCGCGCCGCACACTGGAATCCGCGGGCCGAATCTCCCCGCGCGCCTCCATCGCGGCGTCGACCGCCCGCAACAGCAGCTCACCGCCGGCCGCGGGACCGGGTTGCGCGCGCAGCAGGGTGAGTACCCCCGCGGCATTGCCGCCCGGCAGGTACTGCATGTACAGCAGGCGCAGGGGGTTGCCGTTGCCCGCGATGAGGCGCTGATCGTAGACGCGGACGATGTAGTGGTGGTCGAGTTGGGCGACGGTGGGGCTGTCGCTGTTCGCGCCGAACTCCACCCGTACCGCGACCAGTCGCTGCATGGAACGCTGGCGGGCCAGGAACATGCGGCTGTGCCGCACCCCGCCGAGATCGGTGAGCAGATCGAAATCGTCCAGGCGGCGGCCGGTTTCGATGCCCTCGGGCAGTTCCTGCGGCGGTGCGGGGGTGATGCCGTCCGAGAAGCGCCGGCGGATCTCCCCCGCCACCTCCGGGTATTCGGCGCTGAAGGTGTCGACGTCCAACGGCCGGTACCGACTGCGGACCAGGTATTCCTCGCACACCAGATCCGCGAATTCGGAGCTGCGGATGACAGCCGGGAATTCGGTGCGATAGTCGGCGATGCGCTTCTCCATACCGGTGCGCCGCCAGCGCTGCCGCATATCCACCCGCACCAGTGCGGTGAGCACATCGAGTTGCAGCGCTTCACCGTCGGGAACGTAGCCGTCCAGTTCCGGCGGTTCGAGTCGATCGCCGCGCAAGGTGGATTCCCATTCGGCGGTGAAGCGGGAAACCGCCTGCGCCGGATGCTCATTCACGTTCGGGCACCCACGGGCTCCCCGGTATCGCGAGCGGAATGACCGGGCGACACCACGCGCTCGAGGGCCTGCAGATCGGCTTCGAGCGCCCGGAACATGGCGTATACGGCCACGAATGCCACGATTCCGCCGACGCTGAGCACCCGCACCGCCACGATCACGCGCGGAATGTCCTCGGGCGGCAGGAATGTCACGCCCGCGACGGCCAGCAGCGGCACCGACGCCGCGACCGCCAGGTACGTGGTGCAGCGGTGTCCGAGCCGATGCAGCCACACCGCGTCCTCGGCACTGATATCGCCGTGCCGCAGGAACATCGGATAGATGCAGCGCACCAGGAAGAACGTCACCAGGAAGAACGGGTACGCGACCGCGATGGCTCCGCACACCACCAGCGACACCACGAAATGCACCATGCCCCGGGTCGGAATCTCACCGGTGGACAGGCGCAGGGCGACCGGGAAGGTGATCGCGCTGATCAGCCACAGCGAGAAGACGATGAGCGAGATGCGTTCTCCCGCAAGCAGTACATCGGCTCTGGCCCGGCGTAGCGTGTCCGCGTCGTAGGTTCTGCCCTTGCGCAGGCCGCGCGGCACCACGATCACCCGCCGGCACAGATAGATGATCAGCGCCGCCCCGAGCGGGAAGAACAGCACGTTCACCAGCGCCGTGATGAGGGTGAAGGTGTGCATGGCGGCGTCGGACATGTGGCTGATGATCAGGGTGTTGTTGTGCACGATGTTGTACAGCGAGGACAGCACGTTGGGAATCGCGATGGCGAGCGCGACGAGCGGGATCAGCCAGGGCCGCAACCGCAGTCGCCAGCTGTGCGGCGGCGGATCGACCAGATCGCGGGCGCGCTGGTCCAGGCACATCTCCAACTGGGTGGCCAGAACGGTTCCGCTGCTCCAGCGGTCCTCGCGGTCGGGGGCAAGGCAGGTGAGCAGCACGCGGCGCAGCGCGGCCGGGCAGTCGTCGGGGACGCGTTCCAGGGCGACCTGTTCCACCCCGCCGCGCCGCCGGTCCAGCATGGCCTCCAGGGTGGTGTGGTCGCCGTGGCCGCCGGGTCCGGCGGTCGAGTCATCGAATGGTTTCGCACCGGTGAGCAATTCCCACAGCACCACGCCGAGCGAGAAGATATCGGCGCGGGTGTCGAGTTCGGCGGCCGAGCGGGCGCGGCCGGGATGGCACGCCTCCAACTGTTCGGGCGACATGTACGACAGCGATCCGCCGAAGTAGGCGACCGGGCTGGCGTCATCGAGATTGCGGCTGAAACTGATGTTGAAGTCGGCCAGTTTCGGCACGGCCTCTGCGGTGAGCAGCACGTTCGCGGGCTTCACATCCCGATGCAGCACCCCGTGGCTGTCCGCGTAGTCGAGCGCCTCGGCGAGCCTGCGACCGAGCCACGCGACGGTCTCCGGCCAGCTCAGTCCGGCGAGCTCGGCGCGCACACTGGAGTCGGTGGGCCGGATCTCACCCTTCTCCTCCATGGCCGCGTCCACGGCATCGAGCAGCAATTGCCCGCTGCGTTCGGCGACCGGGGTGGCGCGCACCCAGCGCAACACCCCGAGCAGGGTGCCGCCCGGCAGGAACTGCATGTAGAGCAGCCGCATGCGCCGCCCGCTGCTGGTCCGGATACCGGAGATGAGCCGCTGGTCGAAGACCCGCACGATGTAGTCGTGGTCCAGTTGCGCCAGGGTCTGCGGTTCGGTGCCGTGATCGGCGGACACCTTGACCGCGACCAGGCGTTGCAGGGAGCGTTGCCGGGCCAGGAACACGCGCGCGAACGCACCGCTGCCGAGACTGGTGAGCAGATCGAAATCGTCTATGCGCTGGCCGATTTCGAGCCGGTCCAGCAGTTCACCGGTTTCGGGGGCGCTGAGTCCGCCGCCGGTGGCGCGGGTGCCGTCCCGAGCCGACGGGTCCTGCTGGGTGAGTTCGCCCTGGTCGGGGACCCGGGTGGAATCACCGTCCAGCAGGCCGCCCGCGCGGGTGGAGTCGATATCGAGCGGTATGCCTGGATGGGTGGAATCGCCGTCGTCGAAGGGTGCGGCCCGGGTGGCGTCCTCGCCATCGCGAATGAACGTGGAATCACCGAAAGAGTCTGTGCCCCTGGTGAATTCGTCGAGTATATCGGCGGCCCGGGTGAACTCGGCCGAAGGCACGTGGGTGGTGCCGCCCCGGGTGGAGTCGTCCCGAGCGGCCCGCCGCGTGCTCTGATCCTCGTCATCGGCATTGAGCAGTTCGCGCAACTCGCCGGCCTGGTGCGGATACTCACGCAGGCAGTCGCGCGGATCCACCCGTTCCCCGCTGTGCCTGCGGATGACGAACTCCTCGTACACCAGCCCGGCGGGCAGATCGGGCTCGGTGAGTTCGGGGAATTCGGCGCAGTAGTCGGTGAGGCGTTTGTGCCGTTCCTGCGCCGGGACCGGCCCGCCGGGGCGGCGCAGCCAGCGATGGCGCATATCGACCCGGATCAACTCCAGCAGCGCGTCCCGTCGCAGCGTGCTTGCGTCGGGCAGAAAAGCTGCGATATCCGGCGGCGTGGCGGCACTGCCCCATGCCGCGGTGAACGCCGCGACCACAGTGAATTCCGTTCCGGCCGAGTGACGGCCGGAGCGGCGCTCGGAACTTGAAACCATGTCCGCACCCATCTGGCTCGGCACGGATACCGTTCGAATCCGTACTGACGATCCATAGATGGACGGGTTTTCCGATACCGGAAAAATCCGCCACACCAGACACCATCATCCCTGAGCAATAGCCGGAATGATAACTTGCGGCTGAACAGCGGATCACCCGATTTCGAACTCGAAGCGACGGGGGAACACCAGCATGTACGACGAGGGCGCCGCGCTAGCGGTCGACGCAGCGGTGAACGAGGCAGTGGTGAACGACGATAAAGCCGATATGAAGCCGGAGCCGCACATCGCAGCGGCAGAACCCGAAACTCCCGAAATCCTTCCACCCTTGGATCTGACCACCGCCACCGGGATCGCCTCCGCCGTCCAGAACGGATCGGTGACGGCCGAGCAGATGGTGGACGATGTGCTCGCGCGGATTCGCGCACAAGATCGAAAAGTGAACGCGTTCAGCGAGGTTCGCTTCGACGCCGCCCGCGCCGAAGCGCGCGCGCTGGCCGAGCGGCCCGATCTGGACGTACTGCCGCTGGCCGGGGTTCCGGTCGCGGTGAAGAACAATATCGACGTCACCGGCGAGGTCACCCGCGCCGGATCGCTGGCCGGGGGCAATCGGCCCGCGACCGCGGATCATCCGGTGGTGCGGCGACTACGCTCGGCCGGCGCGGTCATCGTCGGCCTGACCACGGTTCCGGAGTTCGGGCTCTGGGGCGTCACCGATACCCCCGAGCGCATTACCCGCAGTCCCTGGAATCCCCGCTTCAGCGCGGGCGGCTCCTCCGGCGGATCGGGCGCGGCGGTCGGCGCGGGCATGGTGACCATCGCGCACGGCAATGACGGACTGGGCTCGGTGCGCATTCCGGCCGCCTGCTCCGGCGTGGTCGGGGTCAAACCCGGACGCGGCCTGGTGCCCGCCGAGGTGGGACTCGATTCCTGGGGCGGCATGACCGAAAACGGCGTGCTGGCAACCACTGTCGCGGACGCGGCGCTCATGCTGTCGGTGCTCGCCGATCGGCCCGCGCTCGCCGAACTGGATCCGCCCAAGACACTGCGCATCGGCCTGGCCACCGCCGCGCCGACCCCGCTGTCCCGGGTGGATCGGGCCTGGGCGGGCGCCGCGGATATGGCCGCGGCCGCCGCGTCCACCGCCGGGCACACCATCGGGGTGTCCGAACTTCCCTATCAGGGCGCGACTTTCGCACTCGGCCTGCGCTGGGTGGCCAACGCCGCCCGCGAGGCGACCATGGTTCCGCATCCGGAACTGCTGCAGCGCCGCACTCGCACGCATATCGCGCTGGGCCGCTTCGTGCTGAAATCGGGGCTGCTGCGCGCGTCCCAGGTGGACCGCATCGAGGCGCGGCTGCTCGACTACTTCGAGCGCTACGACGTCGCCATCACCCCGACCCTGGCCACCCCGCCGCCCCGCGCACGCCGCTGGCACTCGCGGCCATGGCTCGCCAATATCGTTGCCAGCGCTCGCTTCTCACCGTTCACACCGCTGTGGAATCTGGTCGGCTGGCCGGCCATCTCGGTGCCGATGGGGGTGCACCAGCGCACCGGCACCCCGCTGGCCGCGCAGCTCATCGGCCCGCCGGGCAGCGAGAGCACACTGTTGAAACTGGCGGCGCAACTCGAGGCCGCCTGCCCGTGGGAGCGCACCGCGCCGGGTAAGGAGTAGGCCCCGGCGAGAAGTCGGGTCGCACCCCGGCCGGACTCGACCCGGCCGGGTGGCGAGCCGCCAACCGCGTCAGGCACGAAAAAGGGCGGTCCCGGTGCGGGACCGCCCTTTTCGATTTCGCTGCTCAGCGGCGGCAATGCCTCCGACCCACTACCGCCGTCCGATGCGAGCTATTGCGCGGCGACCGGCTCGCGGTCCGCGAATCCGCCTTCGAGCACGCGGGCGGCGAACTCGAGGATGGTCGGGCGGTCGTCATCGGCGCGCCAGGCGACGGCCAATTCGCACGGCGCGAGTCCGGCGACGGGTCGCGCGGTCAGGCCGGGCCAGCGGTACATGGGCACATTGTTCTCGGCGAGCAGGCAGACACCGAGTCCGAGCGAGACCGCCTCCAGGCGCTCCTCGGCGGTGGCCGCTTCCGCGCCGATCTTGGCCTGGCGACCGCCGCGGGCGTCCGCGCCGAGCCAGAAGTCGCGTGCCGCACCGGCTTCGGCGGGCATGGCGATGAAGGATTCATCGGCCAGCGCGGCGAATTCGATGGTGTCCTGTCCGGCCAGCGGATGGTTCTCCGGCAGCAGTACCCAGCGCGGTTCGGTGCGCAGCACCTGCCACCGGTAGCGACCGGTGTCGGGTACGGGCAGCCACATGAGCGCCAGGTCCGCCTGTCGCCCGGCCAGGCCGCTGGACGGGTCGGTCCAGGATGCGGAGTGCAGGGCGAGGCGATGCCCGCTGGCGCTCTCCAGATCGGTGATCAGGCCGCGGCCGATGGAGGATTGGATGCCGACGCGCAGCACCTCACCCGCCTCCTGCAGCGCGACATTGGTGACTTCCCAGAGCTCGAGGATGCGGCGCGCACCCTCCAGCAGTTCCTTGCCCGCGACAGTCAGTGCGACACTGCGCTGATTGCGGTCGAACAGGACCACGTCGAGTTGACGCTCCAGCTGTCGAATCTGCCGGGACAGCGTGGGCTGCGCGATGTGCAGCCGCTGGGCGGCGTTGGTGAAATGCAGTTCCTCAGCGACGGCGACGAAATACCGCAGGTCGCGCAAATGCGGGTCCATAGCCCCTTGCTATCAGAATCGGTCTTGAATATCCAGCCGTATCCGACCCAAAAGTTTGAAACTGAGTCAGAAAACAGCCGTCAGGTTTGTTAAAGACAGCATAGGGCGCGCCCGAAACTTTCCGGTAACCGGCACCGCGAATTCCTGGCCATTCCCCCCGACACGCACGTCCGAAATTGATACAGACATGTGACCAGCAGTAACACGCACCACGCTACACACCCCCGCCGACCGGCGCGACCCGAGAGCTGACCCCCGGCAACAAGCCCCGGCAACCCGGCTCACCGCGTCCACGGCTCTAACGTGAGTTTCGTCACAGAAGCAGCGAGACCGCCCGCCGAATCCGGCGAACGGTCTCCGCACGAGAGCTGTGGGACGGGATCTATCCCCCGTAAACCTTCGGGTCCAGCGTGCCGATGTACGGCAGATCGCGGTACCGCTCGGCGTAGTCCAGGCCGTAGCCGACCACGAACTCGTTCGGGATGTCGAAACCGACCGCCATCACATCCACCTGGGTGCGCAACGCGTCCGGCTTGCGCAGCAACGTCACCACCTCCAGCGAGGCCGGATTGCGGCTGGACAGGTTGCGCAGCAGCCACGACAGCGTCAGACCGGAGTCGATGATGTCCTCGACGATCAGCACATTGCGCCCGGCGATGTCCTTGTCCAGATCCTTCATGATCCGCACCACGCCCGAAGAGGAGGTGGAGGACCCGTAGGAGGAGACCGCCATGAACTCCATCTGGGTGGGCACGGTCAGCCGCTTGGCCAGATCCGTCATGAAGAAGATCGCGCCCTTGAGCACGCCCACCAGCAGCAGATCACCCTCGGGGGCACCGGCGGGATAACGTTTGGCGACCAATTCGGCGAGCTCTTGAACCTTGTCCGCGATCTCGTCTTCGCTGATCAGCACCGACGCGATGTCGTCCCCGTACACGTCCGCTGGTTTCCCTTCAGAGATGATGTCGACCCCGATCGGGTCCGCTGTGGGCCGAGCCCAGTATGAGCCTGCCACGTTCACGCGCGGCAACCAACCTGGTCCCGGTGACCGAACCACCGACCGCCACCCCGCCCTGACCGCGCCAGTCGGTGACCAGTGCCTCGACCGCTCGTAAATTGCTGTCCGTCAATGATTTTGCGCCCCCGGCGAGCAGCCACGCGCGAATGACGCGCCGCCGCAGCGCGGGCGCGACAGTGGCGAGCGTCTCGAGGCGCAGGGCAGCGCCATCAATCTCGGATTTCAGCAACTCATCGGCAATCTCACCCAGGGCCGCCCCGTCCTCCCGCAGCTGCGCCGCCGTCCGCGCCAGCGCCGGGGCAACACCCCCACCCAGCACCTCCTCCAGCAGCGGCAGCACCTCGGTGCGCAGTCGAACCCGGGTGAACTCCGGCGAGCTGTTGTGCGGATCCTCCCAGGGCCGCACCCCGAGATCGGCGCACAACTGCCGGGTGACGGCCCGCCGCACCCCGAGCAGCGGCCGCCCCCACGGTTCCGCGTACTCGGTCATCCCCTGAATCGATCGGCCGCCCGACCCCCGAGCCAAACCGAGCAGGACGGTTTCGGCCTGATCATCAAGGGTGTGCCCGAGCAGTACCGGCAGATCCGACCGCGCTCGATCGAGTGCGGCATATCGTGCCCGCCGCGCCGCGGCCTCCAGCCCGCCCTCGGTCCCCACCCGGACCGTGAGCACGCGCGCGGATCGGCATCCCAGCTCCATGGCCGTCGCGGCGGCCCGCGCCGCCACCTCGGCCGAGCCGTCCTGCACTCCGTGGTCGACCACGTAGGCGTCCACGGCGGCGGCTTCGACCGCCGCTGCGGCGGTCAGCGCCAATGAGTCCGCGCCACCGGACAATCCGACCGCGACCACCCCGTCCGGGGCGTATTTCCCCAGCCAATCCCGCACGGCATGGCGCGTTTCCAGCGCCGCACGCGTCTCGGGTAGCCGTGGATTCACGCCCCGATCGTCGCATGGACGCGGGATTACCCGGCCCGCCACGTCGGATCGCCGATCGGGCGGCGCGACCGCCTCAGCCCAGTACGCGGGTGACCCAGCGCTGCGGGTCACCGATCTCCTCGGTGCGCGGCAGCGTGTCGGCATCGGTCCAGATGTGGTTGAAACGATCCATGCCGACGGTCTGCACCACCTCGTCGACGAAAGCCTTGCCCCGAACATATTGCGCCACTTTGGCATCCATGCCCAGCAGCGCGCGGAGTAGTCGCTGCAGCGGATTGGCGGGGCGCTTGCGGCGCTGGTCGAAGGCGGCGCGAATGCGGGTCACCGACGGGACGACGGCCGGGCCGACGGCATCCATCACATGATCGGCGTGGCCTTCGAGCAGCGTGCCGAGCATGAGCAGCCGGTCCAGCGCCTCGCGTTGCGGTTCGGCCTGGGTGGCGCGCAACAGTCCGACCATGCCGCCCGCCGGATCCTCGATCCCGCGGCGGCGCTCCTTCACGGCCGCCACGAGGCGGCCGAGCATATCCGCCATCGGCTCCTCGCCGGCGTCGCCGAGGATCTCCACATTGCGCTGCATGTATTCGGCGAGCCACGGCGCGGACGAGAACTGCACCCGGTGCGTGACCTCGTGCAGGCACACCCAGAGCCGGAAGTCGCTGGGCGGCACGCCCAATGCGCGCTCCACCGCCATGATGTTCGGCGCGACCAGCAGCAGCGTGCCATCCGGTCCGCTGAACGGGTCGTACTGCCCCAGGATCGCGGTGGACAGGAACGCCAGCATGGCACCGGCCTGCACGCCCGCGGGCTTGCCGACGAACTTGCCTTTGCCCCCGGCCTCGACGCCGGTTCCGGTCAGCTGCCCCATGGATTCCGCGGCGGCGGCGATCCAGCCCTTGCGATCGACCACGCGCGCGTCCGGCACCACCCGCCCGTCGATGAGCCCGCTCACCTCGCGCACCGGGCCCTCGGCCCGTTTGGAGGCCTCGGCGAGCTCACGCACGGCCTGTTCGGCCGAATACCGGGACGTACGCGGCCCGGACGGCACCAGCGCGGCCCCGGTGCGGGCGGCCAGACTCCAATCGACCGAACCGGTCAACGTGGATTTGAGCCGTGACGGCTCACGGGTGTCGATGCTCACCGGTGCCTGCCCATCGTCACGGCCGTCCGCGAATTCGATACGCGTGACGGCCTTCTCATCGGTACGACCTGTCTCTGCGCCCGGCCGGTCGGCGGGGTGTTCGGGTCCGGTCATAGTCATCCACCCGTCAGGAGCAGCCACAGTTGCGCAGTGCGGCGGCGATGGCGTCCAAGGCGGGGCGGCTCTGTTCGGGCAGCCGCTGATTGGACATCAGCGCGAAGGTCAGTACGCGCCCATCGCGATCCAGCACATATCCGACCAACGCGCTCGCGACGTCCAGAGTTCCGGTCTTGGCCCGCACCCAGCCCGCTCCGGCCCGGTCACGGCTGGTGTAGCGCTCGGCGAGCGAGCCGGTGGCCCCGGCCACGGGCAGGTAGTCGAGCAGACCCGCGAGGGGATGGTCCGTGGTGTTCGCGGTCGCGGTGACGCCCGAATTGCCTTGTCCCTCGCCACTACCCGGCAGCGCGGCCACGGTGACGATGCGGTCCAGCAGGCGCGGCGGAATCAGATCGTCCACCGACAGGCCGCTGGCATCGAGCAGGGTCAGGCCGCTCGTATCGAATCCGGCGGCGCGCAGGGTGGTCGCCATGGCGGTGACGGTGCCGGTGAACGACGCCTCCGAACCCGCCGCGACGGCGATCTCCCGCCCGATGGTCTCGGCCAGCACGTCATCGGAGTGAACCATCATGTCGCGCAGCCGATCTCGCAGCGGCGCGGACTGCACCGAGGCGACCTTGGTGGCCCCGGCGGCCGCCTTGCCGAGCCGCACCTTCGCCGGATCGAGTCCGAGGTCGCTCGCCAGCCTGCGGCCCGCGTCGAGCGCGGGGGTCGCGGTGCGCGGCGAATACTCGACCAGCGGATTCAAGCGTCCGCCGTCGATCATCACCGGATCGATGGGCGCGATGGATCCGCCGCCGATATCCGCCGGATCCCAGCCCTGCGCCATGGTCGACCCGGCGTACGCCGAGGTGTCCACCACGATCGTGTCCGGCTTCTGCCCGGAGGACTTGATCTGCGCCACCAGATCCGACAGTTTCGGCCCGTCCGGGTAGTAGCCCTTACCGTCCGGCTGCGCGGTCAGCGTGGGATCGCCGCCGCCGACCAGCACCAGCTCATTGGCGGCCGCGCCCGTGACGACCTGCGTGGTCACCCGGTGGTCCAGCGGCAATGCCAGCAGCGCGGCGGCCGTGGTCAGCACCTTGGCCGTGGAGGCCGGGATCATCGGCTTGCCCGGATCGGTCGTCCACAGCACCTTGCCGCTGTCCGCGTCCGAGACCGAGGCCGCGAAGATCCCCAGATCCGGATTGCCGACCACGGGTGCGAGCGCGGCGGCCAAACCGTTCGCGCTCGGCGCCGGTGCGTCCGGCGGAGCGGCCGCCACCTGCGGTAGCGGTTTCACCGGTGACGGCGGGTCCGCGATCGTCAAGCCCCCGTGCCGGAATTCCTCCGTCCACGGTTTCAGCGTCAACACCACACCCGTGGCGATGCCCAGCACCACCACCAAGACCGATGCCACCAGGATCCAGGTCTTACGACGCCGCTTGGCTTCCAGCCCACCGATGTTCTGCTTGTTCCGAGCCACCTGCCGCCGTCTCCCTGATACCCGTCCCTGCCGAACCCACGCATCCGCGCATCACACTATCCTCGTTGCGCAGTCGTTCCCCCGAACGAGCTGGCGAGTCGGCAGCCATACCCGCACCGAAGAAGGAGATGACGTGGAGTTCGACGTCACCATCGAGATCCCCCGGGGTCAGCGCAACAAGTACGAGGTAGACCACGAGACCGGCCGGGTGCGGCTGGATCGCTACCTGTACACGCCGATGATGTACCCGGCCGACTACGGCTACATCGAGAACACCCTCGGCGGCGACGGCGATCCGCTGGATTGCATGGTGCTGCTGCCCGAGCCCGTGTTCCCGGGTGTGCTGGTCGAGGCCCGTCCGGTCGGCGTGCTCATCATGAGCGATGAGGCCGGCACCGACGAGAAGCTGGTCGCGGTCCCGAACAAGGACAAGCGCTGGGATCACATCCAGGACGTCGAGGACATCCCGGAGTTCCAGCGCAAGGAGATCGCGCACTTCTTCGAGCGCTACAAGGACCTGGAGCCCGGCAAGTGGGTCAAGGTCGAGGGCTGGGACAACCGTGCCAAGGCCGAATCCCTGGTCACCGAGGCGTACGCGCGCCTGAAGGAACAGGGCGGCCACTGATCTCGGTGCCGAATCATGCGGTGGGCGGTGCGGTTTCCGTGCCGCCCACCGTCATTCGCAGTGGGACTTCCTTCCAGAACAGCACCAGCAGCAGCGCCACCAGCGCCACCCCGGAGGTGGTCAGGAATACCGTGGACAGCGATTCCGCGAATCCCACCTGAAATGGCTTGGCCAGCACCGGATTCAAGCGTTGAATCACCGAACTGTCACCGAGCACGCTCTGCGCGGCCGTGGTGTCGTGATTCAGAAGTCCCTGTGCGAGCGCCATATCCGCCGGATTGCCGTCGTGCGCACCGGCGAGCAGCGCCCGCTGGAATTCGCTGTCCTTACCCGCGGTGAGCAATTCCGAGCGGATATCCGGGGTCAGGCGGGTGAACAGCACCGACAGGAATACCGCCGCGCCGAGCGTGCCGCCGATCTGCCGGAAGAACGTCGCGGCGGCCGTGGAGACACCCATATCCTTGGGCGGCAACGCATTCTGTAGCGCGATGATCAGCGGCTGCATGAGATTCCCCAGCCCGAACCCCACGCACAGCATGAACAGCACCACCACCCAGTAGGCGGTATCGGCCTTCAGATAGTGCAGCAGGAACAGGCCCAGCGTGATCATGCCCGCGCCGATCACCGTGTACACCTTGTAGCGCCCGGTGCGTGAGATCAATTGCCCGGAAATGATCGAGCCGATCATCATGCCCAGCACCATCGGCATCATCTCCAGGCCGCCGATCATCGGACTGGCACCGCGCACCGCCTGCAAATACTGCGGCAGCAGCAGAATCCCGCCGAACATGCCCGCGCCCACCACGAACGAAATGACAACGCCCAGTGCGAAAGTGCGATTCTCGAAAATCCGCAGCGGAATCAGCGCCGCATCACCGAGCGCCGCCTCCACCGCGACGAATCCGATCACCCCGACCGTACCGATGACGTAGCAGAGCACCGATCTGCCACTCCCCCAACCCCATTCGCGACCCTGCTCGGCCACGATCAACAGGGGTGTGATGCCGATGGCCAGCACCAGCGCGCCCCAGTAGTCGACGCGATCGCGCGAACGCTCCCGCGCGGGCAGGTGCAATGCCCTGGTCACCACGGCGAGGGTGAACAGTCCGATCGGCACATTGACCAGAAACACCCAGCGCCAACCGGATACGCCGAGAATGCTGTCCTGCCCGGCGAACAATCCGCCCAGCACCGGCCCGAGCACGCTCGATGTGCCGAATACCGCCAGAAAATAGCCCTGATACCTGGCCCGCTCCCGAGGACTCACGATATCGCCGACGATAGTGAGCGCCAACGACATCAGCCCGCCCGCGCCCAAACCCTGAATCGCACGGAAAGCCGCCAGCTGATACATGGAATGCGCGAACGCGCACAGCAGCGAACCGACCAGGAAAATAGTGATGGCCGCAAGATAGAACTGCTTGCGGCCGTACATATCCGAGAGTTTGCCGTAGAGCGGCGTAGCCAGTGTGGCGGTGATCAGATACGCCGTCGTCGCCCACACCTGCAGCGAATACCCGTTCAGGTCATCGGCAATGGTGCGAATGGCCGTCGACACGATCGTCTGATCCAGTGCGGCGAGCAGGATTCCGAGCAGCAGCCCGCTGAGAATCACCAGTATCTGCCGATGGGTGAAGCCGCCTTCTCCGGTCGACTCGCTCACCTCGGATGTAGCCATGACCAACCTCCCGGTCCCCGCCCACAATAGGCGGGCGGGGGCCGGTGAGAGTTGTTATTTCCCTTCGAACTTCGGTGCGCGCTTCTCGAAGACCGCCTGAATCGCCTCGGTCAGATCGTGCGAGGGCAGGAACGCGGAGTTCCACGCCGACACGTAGCGCAGTCCGTCGGCGACCTTGCCCGCCTTGGGCTGATCCAGCACATCCTTGATGCCCTGCACCACCAGCGGCGGGTTCTCGGCGATCTCGCGAGCCAGCGCGTACGCCGCGTCCAGCACCGCTTCCTGATCGGCGAACACATCGTTGATCAGGCCGATCTTCTCGGCGCGCGCCGCGTCGATGTCCTTGCCGGTGTAGGCGAGCTCGCGCAGATGCCCCTCACCGATGATTCCGGGCAGCCGGTGCAGCGAGCCGATATCCGCGACGATGGCGACCTTCGCCTCGCGCAGACTGAACTTGGCCTCGGCGCTGGCGAGCCGGATATCGGCCGCGGCGATGAGATCGAGTCCGCCGCCGATGCACCAGCCCGAGACGGCCGCGATGACCGGCTTGCGGCACTCCGCGACCGCGGTGACCGAGGCCTGCATCTCACGCACGTGCCGCAGGAAGTCGGTGCGCGGTCCCGCGAGCGCCTTATCGGCGAGCAGCGGCCCGAACAGCGGGCTCATGGCGGGCAGGTCCAGCCCGTAGGAGAAATGCTTGCCCGACCCGGTGAGCACGACGGCCCGCACCTCCGGATCCGCGTCGAGCTCGCGGAAGATGAGCGGCAGTTCACGCCAGAAGTCCGGGCCCATGGCATTGCCTTTGCCGGGACCGGTCAGGGTAACCGTCGCGATGTGGTCCTTGCTTTCGACCTCGAAAGCCTTCCAATCGGTCATCGGTCCAGCGTATCGGGGGTGCGGAGGGTCCGGGCGGGCGGTGTAAATCCTGTGCTAAATCTGCTGTCCCGCACTGGTTTCCGGGGGCTCGCGGACGGGACGATTAACAGGGTCCACAAGCCACACTCCGGGCTGGGAGTTTCCCGTGTTGATGCATCATGGAATCGGCCTCGACCGCTTCAATTCCTGTTCCCGCCGGCGCGCCGTGCACGCCCTGTACGAATGCTGCAGCTGTGTCAGCTGGGCCGAGAAGATCGCCGACGGCCGCCCCTACCCCGGCTACGACGCCCTGCACACCGCCGTCGCGGCGGGGCTGCGCGCACTCTCCGCGGCCGAATTGGAGCACGCCTTCGATTCGTGTGCGCGCGAAACGATTTCGGAGCACAGCGTCATCGAGCTGGAACGCGTCACGCGAGCACGCATCGAGCGAATGCTCGGCCCGGAAGAGGGCTATCCCGAATACTGATCCCCCGCACATCCACCGCAATCGCTCTACTCTGGTGCCATGCGCAGGTCCCTGCCGCCGGTCGCTTCCAAAGTTTCCGACACACTGATTGCTCGCGGTCATCACGGGGTCATCCTCACCCAGCCGCAACCCACCCACACCGCGGCCGAGGCCGCCCAGGCACTCGGCGTGGAACTCGGGGCGATCACCAAATCGCTGCTGTTCCTGCTCGACGACGATCCGGTGCTGCTGCTGGTGTCCGGCGCGCACACGGTCGATCTGGATCGCACCGGGGAACGCCTGGAGGGCACGCTGACCCGGGCTCCGGCGGCGATGGTGCAGCAGGTGACGGGTCAGCCGATGGGCGGGGTCGCCCCGGTCGGGCATCCGATCAACCTGCCCACCTACATCGATACAGCGCTCGCCCGGCATGCGGAGCTGTGGGCCGCGGGCGGGCATCCGAACACGGTATTTCGCACCACTTTTGGCGAGCTGGTTCGAATAACCGCTGGTCTGGCGATCGACGTCGATTGAGTTCGCACCAATTTCCGCACCGGATGGAATATCCGGCGGGCCGTGGACGTAGGTTCGGAAGGTGACCGATTCTCCGACGCCTGGCGCCGAGCTCCACGTGCCCGACGACCTGAGCGGCATCACCGCCCAGCAGTATCGCGCCGCCATGCGCCATTATCCGGCGGGCGTCACCATCGTCACGCTCAAGTCTCCGGACGGGCCGGTCGGTTTCACTGCGACCTCGTTCGCCTCGCTATCGGCGCAGCCGCCGCTCATCTCGTTCAATATCGCCGAGACCTCGTCCAGCATCGCCGCCATGACCCAGGCGGAATCGGTGGTGGTGCACTTCCTGGGCGAACATCAGAAGCATCTGGCGCAGCGGTTCAGTCGCAGCGCCGAGGAACGTTTCACCGACCGATCGCTGTGGACCACCCTGGAATCCGGCGAACCGGTACTGCACGGGACGCCGATCTGGGTGCGCGCCACCGTGCACCAGCTGATTCCGATCGGCGATCACACCCTGGTGATCGGCCTGGTCACGCGGGTACACGACAACACCGAGGACGCGCCCGCCGTCGGCCCGCTGGTGTACTACAACGGCGTCTACCACCGCGCCGAGATCGCCGACTGACTCACGCCGCGGCGGAGGCGACGGTGCCGATGCCCAGCGCCGCCAGGATTCCGGCGCTCGCCTGCTCCAGCCGATCCCGCACCTTCGGCTTGCGCAGCAGTTCCACCGCACGCGAGGCCGCCAGGGCCAGCAGCACCATTTCGATTGCGGCGATGGAGGATTCGATCGCGCCCAGGGTGAGCGTATTCGCGAACGTCACCTGGGTGAGGAACTGCGGCAGCACCGCGAGATAGAACAACCCGACCTTCGGGTTGAAAATACAGGACAGCAACCCCGCGGCGAACGCCGAGCGAATCGATGACGCCCGTTCCCGCGACCCCCGCGCGGCCAATTCCGCCTCCGCGTCCGCGAGCCCCCTGCGATGCGCCATGAGCGCCCGAATCCCCAAGTACAGCAGGTAGATTCCACCGACCACCTTCAGGCTGCGATACGCCGTGGCCGACTGCTCCAGCAGCGCCGCCACCCCCGCCGCGACCACCACCGCCCAGACGATTCCGCCGAACGCGGATCCGGCCGCCGCCGCTATCCCCGGACGCGGCCCGGCCATCGAAAAACGCAGCACCAGAAAGGTATCCGGACCGGGGGTCAGGGCCAGCAGCACGCACAACCCGAGAAAGCTCAGCAGCAGGGGAAAACTCACCCTCCCATGGCAACCCACCGCGGCCCACGGGCGCAAGTGTTTTCACCGCACATGAGAAAGCCGCCGACGTTCCGGAGGAGAAACGTGCGGCGGCCCTCGGAGCGGCAGAGATTCAGTTCCGCGCGCTGAATTCCGCGCCCAGTTCGCGGAACACGTCGGTGTTCATCGTGAACGCCAGGCGAGCCTCGTCGAGCACCCGCTCGACATCGGCGCCTTCGATGGGCAGTCCGTCCAGGTTCTCCCGGTACTCGCGCTTGAACGCGGCCGGATTCGAGATGTCGTCGAAGACGTAGAAGCGCACGCCGTCGCCCTTCTTGGGCAGGTTCCACAGCTTCTCGGCGGTACCGCGAATGACCTGGCCACCGGACAGATCACCCAGGTAGCGGGTGTAGTGGTGCACCACGTAGCCGGCGGACCATTCGGTCGCGCACTCCTCGATGCGAGCGGCGTAGGCGGCGGTCGAGGGCAGCGGGGTCAGTTCATCGCGCCAGTTCGCACCGCCGAGGTAGGCCAGATCGGCTTCCAGAGCGGCCAGGCGGGCCAGGCCCGGCTGTACGAACGGTCCCGCGACCGAATCGGAAGCCAGTGCGGCGGAATGCTTTTCGAGCGCCTCGTAAACGAACCAGAGCTGCGAGGTGTAGCGGTAGAAGGCTTCGACGCCGAGTTCGCCGGTCAGCAGATCGCGCATGAAGGTGGAGTGCTCGGCCTCGGCGTGCTGCTGTTCGGTCGCGCTGCGGATGAGCGTCGAGAACGGCGCGGCGGTGTCGGTGTCCAACATGGTCGAGCTCCTCGTTCGGTCGAAATTACGTCTCCGGGGCGCCCACCTTTGGATACCCTAACTTTCTCTTCGACCATACGCTTCAGCAACGATCTCGCGATTCGACCTTTTCGGCCCTCCCGATCCAACTTTCGGATGATTTTCGCGGCGGGGTTGACAAGAACCGCGATCTTCTGCAAGCTCTTCAACCAGGTCATGAGTACCAGCGTCAAGCCCTGGCTAGCTGGTCGGCAACCCTCCTCCGCGGTGGGGTGCTCCAGGTGACGACCGGGCCGCCGCCCGACCGGGCGCGGCAAGCGCGGACTCTCGATCATTGCTTTCCTTGATCGCGTGTCCCTTGCCCGATGGGATTTCGTGATGACTGCTTTCGCCGACCAGACCTGTGCCGCCCTCGCCACCGTTTCCGGTTGTGAGCTCGAGGTACCGCTCGTGCAGGGCGGAACGATTCGCTACGCCAACTTCGACTATGCCGCCAGCGCACCGGCTTTGGCGCAGGTCACCACCCGCGTGCAGGATCTGCTGCCGTTCTACGCCAGCGTGCACCGGGGTGCGGGATACGCCTCGCGCGTCTCCACCGACTGCTACGAATCCGCTCGCGGTTCGGTCGCCCGCTTCCTCAACGCGGCCGACGATCAGGTCGTGGTCTTCACCCGCAACACCACCGATGCGCTGAACCTGCTGGCCTCCTGCGTGCCCGGTGACACCGTGGTGCTCGATTCCGAACACCACGCCAATTTCCTGCCGTGGACCCGCAACGGCCGCCGCGTGGTGCCGATCGCGGACACCATCGAGGAGACCATTCAGCGCGTGGTCGCCGAACTGTGCACCAAACCCGCTGCGCTGCTTGCCATTACCGGTGCGTCCAATGTGACCGGGGAACTGCTCCCGCTGGAGCGGCTGGCCTGGATCGCGCACCAGTGCGGCACCCGGGTACTGGTGGACGCCGCCCAGCTGGCCCCGCACCGGCGCATCGATCTCCAGACCAGCGGTATCGACTACCTGGCCTTCTCCGGTCACAAGGCGTACGCCCCGTTCGGCGCTGGTGTACTCGTCGGCCGCCGCGACTGGCTCGATGCCGCCGAGCCGTACCTCGCGGGCGGCGGCGCGGTCCGTTCGGTGAGCGCCGACAGCGTGGAGTGGGCTCCCGCCCCGCAGCGCCACGAGGCCGGTTCCCCCAATGTGCTGGGTGTGGCCGCCCTCGCCGCCGCGTGTGACGCACTGGCCGAATTCGACGAGACCACCCTGCTCGAACATGAGCAGTACCTCACCCACCGCCTGCGCTACGGCCTGAAAACCGTTCCGGGCGTGAACTTCCTGCGCATCTGGCGGGACAGCGCCGATGCGGTCGGCATCGTCGCCTTCACCGTCGACGGGTTCGAGCCCGGCCAGGTGGCGGCCTACCTCTCGGCCGAACACGGCATCGGCGTCCGCGACGGCCGCTTCTGCGCGCACCCCCTGCTGTCGCGTCTCGGCGTCGACGCCGCCGTGCGGGCCAGCATCGGCCTGGGCACCACCGCCGCCGATGTGGACCGCCTCGTCGACGCCATCGCCGCTCTGGTCGAGAACGGTCCCGCCTGGGACTACGCCAAGACCGAGGGCCACTGGAACCCCACCCCCGAAACCCGCCCCTTCGGCAGCTCGGCCGCCGGCGCGGCCCCCTGCGCGATCTGACCCTCGGTTCGCCGCTGGTCGCCGGTCGCGATCCGGGCCGGCGGCCGGTCTAGAACACCAGGTAGCGGCGAGCGAGCTCTTCCACGAAGGGATCGTCGTCGGCGACGGCATCGAGGATGTCGAGGTCGTCCCGCACCGAAACCTGGCGTCCGTCTTCCTGATCCGGGTCCGGCGGCCCGTCCTCATCGAGCTGCCGGACCAGTTTCGCGCGCACGCGCTCCTTCAGCGAATCACTCATAGCCAGAGCATGCCCGGTTTGCCCGAGGTAATTCGGCCAGGCACGCCGACCGATCACACCGGCGCGAGCCAGCTCCCCCACGGCGTATTGCGGACCACCGTATATAGGACGAGAAAGGCCAGCGTCACCCACAGGGCGGTCCTGGGCAGCACCCGCGGTAGCGGCGGCGGGCTCGTCCGCCCACGGAACCCGCTCACCAGCCAGGTCACCCACCACGCCAGGAATCCCAGCAGCAGCGGCACCAGCAGGATATTGCTGTGAATCGCGTCGAGCACCCGGCCGTCGGTGAGATTGTGCAATCCGCGCAGCCCGCCGCAGCCGGGGCACCAGTACCCCGTCACTTCCTTGAACGGGCAGAGCCCATACGACCCCGACTCATGCGGATCGCGAAAGTGCAGTAGCACCAAGCCACCTGCCACCGCGGCACCGCCGAGCAGCGGCAATCCGGCACTCAGCCACCTGGGGTGAGCAGCGGATTCGGCGTCACGCGCCTGCACGGTTTCCACCAGACAACCGTAACCGGGCCCGCCGCAACCCGCCATATTCCGCGCGACTTCGCACCCCCGGACAGTGCGGTTCGCAGTCCGAACCCGTGGGTATGCTTCCCCTGCAAGGGTTTTCGATCCGCGGGAGGTAGGTCACATGCGCCAGCGCCAGGCCGACAGTGGCAGAATCGCCCGCGCCGCCGCCTCCGCGGGCATGCTCGCCCTCATCATCGTCGCCAAAGCGGGCAGCATGACCTTCGGCTACTCATTCCCCAACAGCCTGCTGATACTGCTCGTAATCGCGGCGATCGGCGGCGCGTACCTGCTGTTCCAGCGCCGCGAGCGCCCCGGCTCATCGGGCACGAACCCCGTCCCGGTTCCGGCTGTCGCCCAGGTCGGCGACAACCCGCGATCCGGCGCGGTTCCGCCTGCCGCCCACCGGGTTACCGACCCGTCCGCACCACCGGTTTCCGTTCCCGCCGGCGCGCAGCGGGTCATCGGCCCGGTCGCGGCATCGCACGCGGCCGATCCGGCCGCCGCCGTGGCCACCATCTCCGCGCACGCGCTGCACCCGAACTATCAGGAGCCGCCCACCATGCCGGTGCACTACCGCACCGGGACGGCGCCGGACGACGCACCGACCATCGGACTCGGCGGCTCACACGACGATCCGCCGACCGTGGGCCTCAGCGAATCGGCGCCCGCTCGCTGACCGGCGCGGTGAGCGCGCCCGCGAGCATGTCGATGATCTCGGTCCACGCGCCGGTGTCCCCCGCCGCGACCCGGCCCGACTCCACCGCCCGCTCATGATCGGCCAGTAGCGCGAACAGCATGGTGGGCAGCGCGCGCAGCCGATGCACCCGCAATCGCGGTGCGAGCGTGGTCATTTCATCGCCGAGCCGCTGCATGATCACCCGCACCGAGGTGCGGCGGTCGCTCTCCAGATTCGAGGCGTCGGTGACCGCCGGGTGGGTGTGGATCTGTTCCAGGAAGCGCGCGTAGTGATGACTGCCCTCGCTGGCCCCGAGTTCGAACATCGGCAGCACCAGCGCCTCCAAGAGCGCGTGCACCCCCGCACCCGCGCCGACCTGTTCCGCGAGCATTTCCAAGCGCCGCACCTCGAGCGCGCCGAGTCGCAATTCCACCACGGCCTCGATGAGTCCGTCCCGCGAACCGAAGTGGTACTGGATCGCCGAATTGTTCCGCTGTCCGGCGGCCGCGGCGATATCGCGCAGCGGCACCGCCTGCCCGCGTTCGGCGATCAATCGCTCGGCCGCGAAGATGATCCGCTCCCGCGCCTCGTTCACTCCCACAGGTGCAGAATAGCCGTCCACCAGCCGATAAAGAACTCATCCTTGACAGTTAAGCACTTGTTCTTAAAGCTCTGGGTGACTGCCATCACTCGATAGGACTGCACTCGATGATCCTGGACACCTTCCGACTGGACGGCCGCGTCGCCGTCGTCACCGGCGCGGGCCGCGGTATCGGCGCCGCGACCGCGCTCGCGCTGGCCGAGGCCGGCGCCGATGTCGCCCTCGCCGCCCGCACCCCCGCGCAGCTCGAGGACGTCGCGGGCAAGATCCGCGCGCTGGGCCGGCGCGCGGTGATCGTGCCCTGCGATCTGAACGACCTCGACACCGTCACCGCCTTCGCCGATACCGCCGCCGCCGAACTCGGCCGCCTCGATATCGTCGTCAACAATGTCGGCGGCACCATGCCGAACACCTTCGCCACCACCTCCCCGCAATTCCTGGAGGACGCCTTCCATTTCAATGTGTCCACCGCGCACGCCCTCACCCAGGCCGCGCTGCCGCACATGCTGAAGAACGACGGCGGATCAGTGGTCAGCATCTCCTCGATGATGGGCCGCGCACCCGGTCGCGGGTTCCTGGCCTACGGCACCGCCAAAGCCGCACTCGCGCACTGGACCCGGATGGCCGCCTCGGATCTGTCCCCGCGCGTGCGGGTGAACGCCATCGCCGTCGGCTCCGTCCTCACCTCCGCGCTGGAAGTCGTTGCGCAGCAACCGGAAATCAAAGCCAAGATGGAGGGCGCGACCCCGCTGCGCCGCCTCGGCGAGCCCTGGGAGATCGCCGCCGCCATCGTCTTCCTGTGCTCGCGCGCGGGCGGCTACATCACCGGCAAGATCCTCGAGGTCGACGGCGGTATCGAAGCACCCAACCTCGAACTCGGCCTGCCCGACCTGTGAACCGGAGTCAGCCATGAAATACCGTGTCGTGCAATGGAGTACCGGCAATGTCGGCCGCCGCACACTCCGCAATATCATCGCCCGCCCCGAACTGGACCTGGTCGGCGTCTGGGTGTCCAGCGACGCCAAAGCCGGTCGGGACGCGGGCGAACTCGCGGGCCTGGACACCGAAACCGGTGTCCTCGCGACCACCGACGCCCAGGCCCTCATCGCCCTGAAACCGGACTGCATCGTGCACACCGCCATGGCCGACGACCGGCTCATGGAAGCCGTCGAAGACCTGAAGATGTTCCTGCGCGCGGGCATAAACGTGGTCTCCAGCAGCCCCGTCTTCCTCCAATTCCCTTACGGCACACTGCCGGACGAGGCCATCGCCCCGATCATCGAAGCCGCCGACGCGGGCAACGCCTCACTCTGGGTGAACGGCATCGACCCGGGCTGGGCCAACGACTGGCTCCCCCTGCTGCTCTCCAGCGGTTCCGAGCGCATCGACGCGGTCATCTGCTCGGAGATCATGGACTACTCCACCTACGACAACCCCAAGGTCCTGTTCGACATCATGGGCTTCGGCAGCGCGCTGGACGACCTGCCCCTGCTGCTGCAACCCGGCGTCCTCACCCTCGCCTGGGGCAGCGTCATCCGCCAGCTCGCCGCCGCCCTCGACGTCGAATTGGATTCCGTCACACAGCATTACGAACGCCTCCCGGCCACCGAGGAACTCGTCGTCGGCAAACGCACCATCGCCCCAGGCACCGCCGCCGCCCTGCGCTTCCAAATCCACGGCATTCGCGCGGGCCGCGAAATCCTCACCCTCGAACACGTCACCCGCCTACACCCCGACCTCGCCCCCGACTGGCCCCAGCCAGCCGGAAAGGGTTGCTACCGAGTCGAAATCAAGGGCGACCCCGACTACCTGCTGGACCTCCAGCTCTACAGCAACGGCGATCACGCCGAAGCGGGCGTGGTGGGCACCGCGGCCCGCCTGGTCAGCGCCATCCCCGCCCTGGTTCAGGCCCGCCCCGGCCTCCTCACCGCCATGGACCTCCCCCTGACCACCGGCCGCGGCCTGGTCTCCTGACCCGAACAGCTCACCCGGCCCGAACAGCAGGCCCCCACCGCCCGATCACGGCGGCGGGGGCCTGCGCCATGTCACCGGGCTGCGCGAGGCTCCGCCGCCATGCCCTGACCGATCCGCAACATCGCCGATATGAACGCCCCGCACCGCAATCTCGTTTCACCGGTAGAGGTTTGACACGCACCGGCACCGCCCACCGAAGTCTCACCTGACGCGCTCAGCGCACGGGCTCCTACACCGCGCACCCCACGCGGCGATCCGAACAGATCCGCGCCGCCCTCCCATCGCGGCGAACCCACAGGAGATCCCGCATGTCCACCCACCCGTCGCCGACCGCTGCCCGCACCCTGTTCGCGGCCTGCACCCTCACCGCCCTGCTGGCGATCGTCCCCGCCGCCCTGGCCGCCCCCGCCCAGGCCACCACCTCGAGCAACACCACCGGCTCGAACACCTCTACCCCGGGAGACAACCGCCGCGCCGAAGACCGCAACGCCCCGGCCCCCGCCGCCAACCGCAACCCCCACTACGACAGCCGCCGCTGCAACCCCATCACCCAGCCACCCTGCCTACCCTGACAAAACAAAAGCAGGTGGAGAGCGACAAACGCTCTCCACCTGCTTGTTTGGAGCCGCCTGGGGGAATCGAACCCCCGACCTTTTCATTACGAGTGAAGCGCTCTACCGACTGAGCTAAGGCGGCGTGCCTTCCGGCGCTGCGAGTCTATCGTCTGATGGCCGGAATCCGAAAATCGGTGGTCGCGGTCATGCGGAGCGGGCGGCTATCAGGCCCGCGACCATGGCGGCCACGGCGAAGCGGGGCTTCACGTTGGTTTCGAGGGCTTCGCGGCAATCCAGGACGGCCTGGATGGACAGGAGCAGGCCCTCGGGGCGGACGTCGGTGGCGAGGGCGCGGATCTGGTCGGCCATATCCGGATGTGTGAGGGTGACACCGGTTTTCGTATCGGCGTTCGCCGCGCCGAAACGGACCGCGAGGGCATCGCGGTACATACCCGCGACATCGATGAGCGCGCGGTCCAGGGCGTCACGGCCGGTGCGGGTGGCGCGGGACTTCTGGCGCTTCTCCAAATCCTTGAGCGCACCGGCGGAACCGCGGGTGGCCGACGCCGCGCCCTTACCGGTGCCGCCCGCGCCCAGCGCGGTCGCGAGGGCGTCGCGTTCCTTCTCATCGCGGGCGGCGCTGACCTGCTTCGCCTCGTCATCGGCGGACTTCACCAATTCCTCGGCGGTGGAATAGGCCATGCCGGGCCGCGCGGTGGCGGCGACCAGGGCCAAGGCGCGTTTGCGGCGGGCGCGGGCCTCGTCATCGGTGGCCAAGCGCCGGGCCCGACCGACATGACCGCCACTGACCGAGGCGGCCCAGGCGGCGGCCTCCGGGGAAAGTCCATCCCGATCGCGCAGCACCGTCGCGATCGAATCCACCGACGGCGTCGCCAAATGCACATGACGGCAGCGCGAGCGCAGCGTGATGGAGATGTCCTCCGGATCCACCGAAGGCGCACAGAGCAGGAAAACGGTGCGGGCGGGCGGCTCCTCGACCACCTTGAGCAGCACGTTTCCGGCGGCCTCGGTCAAACGATCGGCATCCTCGACCACCACGACCTGCCAGCGACCGGTGCTCGGCCGCCGCGAGGCGACCTGCACGATCTCGCGCATCTCCTTGGTGCCGATGCTCAGGCCCTCCGGCACCACGCGCCGCACATCACCGTGCGTTCCGGCCATAGTGGTGGTGCAGGCATGACACCGGCCGCACCCCGGCGCCTCCGGATCGGTGCACTGCAATGCCGCCGCGAAACACAGCGCCGCCACCGAACGACCCGAACCGGGCGGACCGGTGAACAGCCACGAATGCGTCATGGCCGAGGACGAAACGACCTCCCCGCCCCGGGCCGCCACCGCGGCGGTCCGCAGATCGGACTCGACCGCATCCTGTCCCACCAGCCGATCGAAGACTCCTGCCACGCCGTACAGACTACTGTCGACCGCCGACAGCTCAGACCGCGCGCTGGTAGGTGGTGTTCGCGCCGTCGAGCGCTTCGCGAATGATGTCGGCGTGCCCGGAGTGCTGCGAGATCTCCCGCAGAATGTGCAGCAGGATGTACCGGACCGTCAGCCAGACCCGCTCGGGAGCCCAGGGCGCGGTGGGCGTCGGAATCGAATCCTCGAGATTGGGTAGTTCGCGAATCAGCTTCGCGGTCTGCTCGGCCACCACATCCCACTCGGCGAGCAGCCCCTCGACCGTCTCGTCCGGACCCAGCTTGTACTCGGAATCCATTCCGGAGACATCGAATTCGGATTCCGGATCACGCTCGACCAGGATGGCCGTCCAGTGCCGCTCGGTATTGATGATGTGGTGCAGCAGCCCGCCGAGCGTCAGCTCGCTGACCGTACTGCGCTCCCGCGCCTGATCGTCCTCGAGACCCCGCAGGGTGATTCGGAACAGCTCGCGCTGACTCGCCAATACGGTGATCAACTCTTCGCGCTCGTGATCGACTGCCATCGAATGCCCTTCCGCCGGTGCGTGTTCGAACCACACGCTACGGCAGGGCACCGACAGGAAACAGCCCCTGAAAAATTCACTCCGCCCCAGCTCAGAGCCGGGACGGAGGATCATCGTCAGGACTTGGTCGCCGCAGCTTTCTTGGCCGCCGCAGCCTTTTTGGTAGTGACCCCGTCGGCGGTCTTGGCCGCGGCCTTCTTCGCCGCCGCCTTCTTCACCACCGTGGTCTTGGACGCGACCGCCTTCTTCGCGGCGGTCTTCTTCGCGGCCGCCTTCTTGGCCGGAGCCTTCTTCGCCGCGGTCTTCTTGGCCGCCTTCTTCACCGGCCCGCGCGCCCGCCGATCCGCCAGCAGCTCCGAGGCGCGCGCATCGGTGATGGACTCCACCTCATCGCCCTTGCGCAGACTCGCATTGGTCTCACCGTCGGTGACATACGGCCCGAACCGGCCGTCCTTGATCACCATCGGCTTCTCCGACACCGGGTCCACACCCAGCTCCCGCAGCGGCGGCGCACTCGCGGACTGCCCACCGCGCCGCTTGGGCTCGGCGTAGATCTTCAGCGCCTCTTCCAGAGTGACGGTGAAGATCTGATCCTCACCGGTCAGCGACCGGGAATCGGTGCCCTTCTTCAGATACGGGCCGTAGCGACCGTTCTGCGCGGTGATCTCATCACCGGATGTCGGATCGGCACCGACCACACGCGGCAGCGACAGCAGCTTCAACGCGTCATCGAGCGTAATGCTCTCCAAATCCATGGATTTGAACAGCGATCCGGTGCGCGGCTTCGGCGCTTCCGCCTTCTTCGCGCCCTTCTTGGGCTCCGCCTCTTCCGGCGGCGCGGGCAGCACCTCGGTCACGTACGGACCGAAACGTCCTTCCTTGGCGACGATTTCGTGCCCGCTCTCGGGATCCACCCCGAGTGAGCGACCTTCCTGCGGCGTCGAGAAGAGCTTCTCGGCAACCTCGGCGGTCAGCTCGTCCGGCGGCAGCTCATCGGGCAGGTTCGCCCGCTGCGAGATCGAATCCCCTTCCGGGTCATCGGGATTGACGATCATGCGCTCGAGATACGGACCGAACTTGCCGACCCGCACGACCACATCGCGGCCCTCGTCATCGGCGAACAGCTTGATCGAATTGACCTCGCGCGCATCGATTCCGTCGAGGCGCTCGCCGACCATCTTCTTCAGGCCGCCCTCGCGCGCCACCGAACCCTCGGCGCCGTGCTCACCGCCGAAGTAGAAGCTGGACAACCAGTTTCCGCGTTGCTCGCGTCCACCGGCGATGGCGTCGAGGTCATCCTCCATGGCGGCGGTGAAGTCGAAATCCACCAGTCGCCCGAAGTGCGCCTCCAGCAGACCGACCACCGCGAACGCCACCCACGACGGCACCAGCGCGTTACCGCGCTTGTACACGTACCCGCGATCGAGAATCGTCTTGATGATCGACGCGTAGGTGGAAGGACGCCCGATACCGAGGTCTTCCAGCGTCTTGATCAACGAGGCTTCATTGAAACGCGCGGGCGGATTGGTGGTGTGCCCATCCGGCAGCAGCTCGACAGCCGTCACGCCCTGACCCTCGGTCAGCACCGGCAGTCGCGATTCCGCGTCATCGGACTGACCGCCCGCGTCCTCGTCGACACTCTCGACGTACGCCTTCAGGAAGCCCGCGAACGTGATGGTCCGGCCGGACGACGAGAACACGCACTCCTCACCGGTATTCGCGATACCGGTGATGCGCACCGTCATGGTGGTGCCGCGCGCGTCCTGCATCTGCGAGGCCACGGTGCGCTGCCAGATCAGCTCGTACAGCCGGAACTCGTCATTGTCGACCCGCGAATGAATCTGCCCCGGGGTGACGAACACATCACCCGACGGGCGGATCGCCTCGTGTGCTTCCTGCGCGTTCTTCACCTTGCGGGTGTACTGGCGCGGCGTCGGGCTCACGTACTCCGCGCCGTACAGCTGCGTCGCCTGCGCCCGCGCGGCCTGAATCGCGGTGTCCGACAACGTGGTCGAGTCGGTACGCATATAGGTGATGTAGCCGTTTTCATACAGTCGCTGCGCGACCCGCATGGTGCGCTCGGAGGTGAAACGCAGCTTGCGCGCGGCCTCCTGCTGCAACGTCGAGGTCATGAACGGCGCGTACGGCTTACGGGTGTACGGCTTCGATTCGACCGAGGTGACATTGAGATCCACACCGGTGAGCGATTCGGCGAGCCGCTGCGCGTACCCGGCGTCGAGCACGGTGACACCCGAGGACTTCAACTGCCCGTCGGATCCGAAATCACGACCGGCCGCCACGCGAGCGCCGTCGACACTCACCAACCGCGAACCGAAGACCCGCGGATTCCCCTCGCCCTGATCGCCCGCGTCCAGCTTGGCCGCGATATCCCAGTACTCGGCGGACCGGAACGCCATGCGCTCCCGCTCGCGCTGCACGATGACGCGCGTCGCCACCGACTGCACACGGCCCGCCGACAAACGCGGCATGACCTTCTTCCACAGCACGGGCGAGACTTCATAACCGTAGAGCCGGTCGAGGATGCGCCGGGTCTCCTGCGCGTCGACCAAATCCTTATCGAGCTCGCGCGTGTCGGCGGCCGCCGCGAGGATGGCGGGCTCGGTGATCTCGTGGAACACCATGCGCCGGACCGGCACCTTCGGCTTCAGCGTTTCCAGCAGATGCCACGCGATGGCTTCGCCCTCGCGGTCGGGGTCGGTGGCGAGATAAAGTTCGTCGGCATCGGCCAGCAGGCTTTTCAGCTCCGCGACCTTGGCCTTCTTATCGGGGCTCACCACATAGATGGCCTCGAAGTCATTGTCGACATCAACGCCCAGGCGAGCCCACTGCTGCCCCTTATATTTGGCGGGTACATCGGCGGCGCCTCTGGGCAGGTCCCGAATATGACCCACCGATGCCTCGACCACATAGCCGCGGCCCAGGTAGGGAGCGATTTTCCGGGCCTTCGTCGGTGACTCGACAATCACGAGACGACGCAGGGGGCGGCCCTGGTCGGGCGCTGCCTTGGAGTTCGGCGCTGCACCGCGGTCTCGTGTTGCCACCGGCGAACACACCTTTCCTGTCGATCCGCGCTGCTCATATTCCAGCGGCACGGCCGCGCCGATACGCGGGTGGGGCAAGCGGCTGCGACTGGTTATATCGCTGCCGACAACGTTTATACCGTGTTCAGAGGCTTAGCCTCGGTCGCAGCGACGATATGGCCCCGGGTTGTGATCGAGTGTAATGGGTGCAGATATGGGTCGTCCCCCACCGCCTGCTGGCGGTGGGGGACGGGTTTGTGGGGTTGGCCCGCTCAGCCGAGCGCGCGAACACCGGTGGCCTGCGGGCCCTTGGTGCCCTGACCGACCTCGAACTCGACCTTCTGGTTCTCCTCGAGAGTGCGGAAGCCCGAACCCTGGATCTCGGAGTAGTGGACGAAGACGTCAGCGGAGCCGTCCTCGGGCGCGATGAAGCCGAACCCCTTCTCCGCGTTGAACCACTTCACAGTTCCCTGTGCCATTCTGTTCCTTCTCTTTCCATACCGGAACGGTAGACAAGTAGGTTCGTCCACCGGGTCCGTTGAGACCGCTGTACTCTGTTCCCCCTGCAGGAAAGCCATCAGTACACCGTTCGCAACATCGATCCTGCTTGATGGTTTGGACTTTGGATCCGTTCCCTCGAACACAGAAGCTTGCGACCAGGAACCAGTGAACCATGTCCGCGAGCAATTCAACAGCTGAGTTACCCACAATTTGCAAAAAAGTTGATCTTGCGAATGCGCAGGTGAGGGGCGTAATGCCCAAATCCGTACTCGAAGTAGGTTTGCTTCCGGATAACAGAGCGAGCATCCGGCAAACCGCCTGTGAGACAGGCCGCTACTCTGTAGTGAAATGGCAGGTAGAGGACCAGACATACACACGTTTCGCACCCCACTCGCCCAGCAGGACCCCGCGATCGTGAATATCGCCGACGCCGCGGACCGCGCGGAGGGTGACAACTCCCCCAGCTATGGTCGATCGTTGCTGAATCGTGTCCTTACCGGAGCAGTGGGTGGTGACCCCCGTCTCACCCATGTCGCGGAGCTACCGCCACGTGCGGCTCAGGTAACGGAATGGCCCGAATGGACCTCCCCCGACGTGGTTGCCGCGGTGTGCGCCACCGGGGTGGAACGGCCCTGGATACATCAGGTCCGGGCTGCCGAGCTGGCGGCGCAGGGGCGGCACGTGGTGGTGTCGACCGGGACGGCCTCCGGTAAGTCGCTGGCATATCAATTGCCGGTACTCACCGCACTGCAGGAGGATCCCCGGGCCACCGCCCTATATCTGTCGCCGACCAAGGCGCTGGGGGCCGATCAGCTCCGCATGGTCAATGAACTCACCGGTCAGGACCCACTTCGGAGGATTCACCCCGCCCCTTATGACGGGGATACCCCGGTAGAGATCCGGCAGTGGGTGCGGGCCAACGCGCGCTGGGTCTTCACCAATCCGGACATGCTGCACGTCGGCATGCTGCGGTCGCATCAGCGGTGGGCGCGGCTGCTGCGGCAGTTGAAGTACGTCGTGGTCGACGAATGCCATACCTATCGCGGAGTATTCGGGTCGCACGTGGCGCTGGTACTGCGCCGACTACGGCGGCTTGCCGAGCGATACGGGGCTGATCCGGTTTTCGTGCTCTGCTCGGCGACCACCGCGGAACCGGCCGAGGCGGCCTCGCGGCTCATCGGAGCGCCCTGCGTCGCGGTCACCGAGGACGGGTCGCCGCAGGGGGCGCGGACCGTGGCACTTTGGGAGCCGCCACTGCTCGGGGCGGGCGTGACCGGGGAAAATGGTGCGGCCGTTCGACGTTCGGCCGGCGCCGAGGCGGCCAAGGTGATGGCCGATCTGGTGGCCGAGGGGGCGCGCACGCTCACCTTCGTGCGGTCCCGGGTCGGGGCCGAGGCCATCGCCATGGATACGCGGCGACTGCTCGCCGACGTCGACGCGACGCTGCCGAGCCGGATCGCCGCCTACCGGGCCGGATATCTGGCCGAGGACCGGCGAGCGCTGGAAACCGCCCTGTCGGAGGGGTCACTGCTGGGCGCGGCGACCACGAATGCCCTGGAACTGGGCGTGGACATCGCCGGACTGGACGCGGTCGTGGTGGCCGGGTATCCGGGCACGGTGGCCTCGTTCTGGCAGCAGGCCGGACGCGCGGGGCGGCGCACGCAGGGGTCATTGGTGCTGCTCATCGCCCGGGACGACCCGCTGGACACCTATTTGGTGCATCACCCCGAAGCGCTGCTCGGACGGCCCGTCGAGGCCACCATCACCGATCCGCACAATCCCTATGTATTGGGTCCGCATCTGCTGTGCGCGGCCATGGAGCAGCCGCTCACCGATGCCGAGGTACTCGGCTATCAAGCCTGGGAACTGCTCTCCGACCTGGCGAAGCAGGGTTTGATTCGGCGGCGGGCGGGTGCCGGGCGGGATGGGTCGGCGCGCTGGTTCAGCACCGTGGACTCACATCCGCACGATGCCGTCGACGTGCGCGGGGGCATCGGCTCGGCCATCGCCGTGGTGGACGTCGAATCCGGGCGCATGCTGGGCACCACCGATGCCGGGCGAGCACCGGCGACCCTGCACGAAGGGGCCGTTCACCTGCATCAGGGCGAAAGTTTCGTGGTGGACGAGCTGGATTTGGAGGAGGGCGTCGCACTCGTGCGCGCCGAGACGCCGGGCTGGTCCACCAGTGCCCGCGCGGTGACCTCGATCGAGATAGAAGAGGTACTGCACGAGCAGGTGCACGGGGCGGTGACCATTGCGCTCGGGCGGGTGCTGGTGACCCGGCAGGTCATCGGCTACCTGCGCAAACTCCCCAGCGGCGAGGTGCTGGACATGGTGGCGCTGGACCTGCCCGCACAGCTGCTGCCGACCCGGGCGGTGTTCTACACCGTCACCCCGGAGCTGCTGGCCCGCGCCGGTATCGACGCCAAGCGGGCGCCGGGGGCACTACACGCGGCCGAACACGCCGCGATCGGCATGTTGCCGCTGGTCGCGACCTGCGATCGATGGGATATCGGCGGGGTATCGACCGCCGAACATGCCGATACCGGACTGGCCACCGTCTTCGTCTACGACGGGCATCCGGGCGGTGCGGGCTTCGCCGAGCGCGGGTTCGCGCGGCTGCGGCAGTGGCTCGGGGCCACCCTCGCGGCCATCGAATCCTGTGGCTGCGCGAGCGGGTGCCCGTCCTGCGTACAGTCTCCGAAGTGCGGAAATGGCAATAATCCGCTGGATAAGGCGGGGGCGGCGCGGCTGCTGGCGGCGGTGCTGGACGAGCTCGGCGAAGGTGACGGCGGTCACACCGTTTCGTGATCTCTCCGTCGCCGGAGCGAGGCCGGACCGCCATCGCGCCGACCGGGCGGAATCCGGCAACTGAGAGGTGTCCGGGGGCCGCGCGGGCGGTCCGGGGCGGGTCTCGCGGCAGGTGGCCGATAGCCGAATAAAAAGGGATGTGATCCTGTTAACTGGAGGATTGCTCCGTTCGATAATGTCGATCACGCATTTACCAGTGCATTCTTTCGATTCCGACTTCTGGAACGAATAGGAAAGCACTCGGGATCCAAACAATTCGCTTACCACTTTCATCCAATATCGACATTGATCGACACGCGGTGTGGTCCGCGCCATCCATTCTCTAACCAACCGCTCGGTACGAGATAGTCGCCATTAGTCGCTATGTCCCATCGGTCCCGCCCGCGCCTTCGCACTGATCGATCGAGTGCCCAGTGGACCCAGCGACATTCGCGACTCCACGGTGACGGTCACATCCCACTCGCGCACCGCGCAATCGATCACGCGCATACCCATTCGCATACCGATCTCCCGTGCGCGCGCACATCCCGATTCGGAGCCGGACGCCAATCCGGCGGCCGCCGCCAGCGCCGCCAGATCGGCCGCGGACTGCGCCCGATGCCTGCCCACCACGGCGACTCCGACCTGCGCCAGCAGCACCGTGAGGCTCAATAGAGCGACCAACGCCACACCTGCGAGCACCGTCACTCCCCCCGACTCACCCTGCTGATTCGGCCGAAAAGCTGCGATTTCCCGGATCACGGTGACTCCCCCGGCTCCCGGACCGCCACCGCCTCCGCCCGCAGGGTGAGCGGTAGCAGGGGCGCGCGGACGGCCACCACCGCCACCACCAGGTCGCCCTCGGAGCGGACGGTGATCGCAGCGTGCGGTGGCGCGACCCGCCGCGCGGCCGGGACAGCCTGAGCGGCCGCTCCGCGTGCGGTCAGGCGCGCCGCCTCCCGAGCGGCGTCCACACACCGCACCTGCGCCGAGACGGCCAGTAGGGCAGCGCTACAGAGCACCAGGACGGTGACCAGCGCCGCCGGGGCGATGGCGGCCTCGATGGTCGCCATGCCCTGCTCGGCACCGGCGCGGCGACGAGATGACGGCTTGTGCGCCGGGATCACTTGACGGAGGTGTTCAGCGCCCTGTCGATGATTTTGGTCAGCGCGTTGACGATGCTGTCCCCCGTCACCACCCCGTACAGGACGGCGCCGAAGGCCGCCGCCGCGATGGTGCCGATGGCGTATTCGGCGGTGCTCATGCCGTCCTCGCGAACCGCGACCAGCAGCAACCGGTTTCGCAGGTCCCACTCCGGGCCCCGAATGGATGTGCGCACGATCTCTCCTCTCCTCGCTCCGATGCGGCGATTCCGCGTCGGCACAGTCGTTTCCGTTCACAGCAGTCCCCCGCCCAGTACGTGACTCGCCAGCCCGATCACCACGGGCACGATGCCCAGGCAGACGAAGGCGGGCAGGAAGCACAGTCCGAGCGGACCCCCGATCAACACCCCGGCCCGCTCCGCGCGCGCCGCCGCCGCATCCTCGACCGCACCGCGCCGCTGCTCCGCCAATTCGCCCACCGCCGTGGCCAATCCGGCCCCCGAGCGCGCCGACCGCCGCGCCATCCGGGCCAGCGCCATCACACCGTCGTCCGCGCACCCGGCGGCCGCCTGCTCCCACGCGGTCACCGGATCCGCCCCCAGCGCAAGCAGTTCCGCCGCCCGCCGCAATACCGAACCCAGTGGCTCACCCGCCCCCGCGGCCACGGCCCCGGCAGCCGCCGCCGCAGGCAGCCCCGCGCGCAGGCAGGCCGCGAAGAGGTCCAGCGTCCCCGAAGTCCCCAGCGGATCGGCAATCCGACGCGTCGGGCGCGCTCGCGGTTCATCCCTCCCGGCACCGGAGCGCAGCCGCGCCAACCGCCGCCGTGCCGCAATCCGGCCCGGCTCGAACAGTAGGGCCAGGGCCGCGAACACCCCGGCCAGCGAAAGCGCGTTCACCACAACACCTCCCGCGCACGACACGGCACCGCGCGAGACCCCGGCGGGCCAGTCGACCGAGGCCGCCTCCCATTCCTGTGCCGTGCGCTCATCGCAGAACCCTTCTCGTGATGGCGTCCGTCCAGAGCAGACCGGCGCAGCTGAGGGCGGCCCCGAGCGGAAGCAGATAGGCGCCCGCCGACGAGACGAAGAGCACGTGCAGGGGCGCGGCCCCCATGAGCTGCCCCAGCGCTATCCCGAGGAGCGGAAGTAGTGCCAGTACCGCCGCCGTGGCACGGGCTCCGGCCAGAGCAGCTGCGGTTCGATCGCGAAAACGTCTGCGGCCCAGTAGGTCCAGCCGAGTCGCCGCGAGCAATTCGGCCAGCGCCAGACCATGCCGATCCGCGACCTGCCACGCATCCGCGACCCGGGACAGTTCCTCCGGTACAGCGGTCGCGGTGCGCCGGAACGCATCCGCGCCGGATCCGCCGAGCCGACTCCGCGCGGCACTGACCGCGAAACGCGCGCCATCGGTCCGGTGGTCTCGACCGCCGCGACCTCCGCCGCCGCACTGGGATGCGCACCGATGCGCAGCTCCCCGATCACGGCCTCCAACCCCTCCAGCAGCTGCGCACTCTCGGCCGCCCGCTCCCGATCCGATCGAGTCCGTCGCCGGCGCAATACCAGCGTCCCCAGAACCAAGCCCCCGGCAACCAAAGTCCCCACCCCGACGAAAAACACCACCGGAAACGCCGCAACCGCGGCCAGCCGACCAGCCGTAACGTGCCGAGGCAGGCGAAACCGGCCGTCGCGCCGAAATATTTGCGCGAACCGTCGCCGCGCGGCGGACTCCGGAGCGACAACCAGCGCCAGCGCGATACAGCCGAGAATCGAAGCAGGGTGCCCCACAACCGAAGTCATCGACCACCTCCAGGACCTGAGAACGATGCGCCGACGCGGCGGCAGACATCACCGCCGGCTCTGCCGATCCGCGACCCGGTAGCCCGGCCCTGCGACCGTCCGAACCACCCCGCTCCCCCGAAACTCGAACCGGACTCCAGCGACGCCGATACAGATGCGGCGCGATCCACGAGCGCGGTGGCGTGGTGTTCATGTGGAATCACCTGTTCCCGCCGTCGCGTTCGGTCGCCACGTGAGGCACGCGAAACAGCGTGGTACTCGGGGGCGGTCATTGATCATCACCACCCGCGGCGGGCGGAGGAGACGCTCGGTGGTTGGTGCAGCGGATTCGCCAACCGGGGCGTAGGCCGGGCGGCTGGCTGTGACGCCAGTGAAAAAGCTTGCCGCAGCGTTGATCTCGCATGGGACAGTGCTCGTCGGTGCAGCAGTCGGGTTGCGATTGTGGCGGAACGGAAGGGTGCCGATCCGGGCCGTTCGATGCGGCGGTCATAGCTCGTCCTTTCACTGCGGAGCTGAATAGCATTGGAGTAGAGAGCTTTTGGATGAGTCGCGCCACGGTCATGAGCTATGTGGACGCGTAGGCCGGAATGGAGGGCCTTCGCCGAGGCCGAAGGGCCCGGGTAGCGTTCCCAGTTTCGTCAGCGGCTCGAGCGGGGCGGGATGCCCGGGCTATAGCGCGGTTCTGTCGTCCAGTAGGGCGTTTAGGGTTACGGCGGCGGGAGTGGGGCGGCGGTCGGCGGACCAGGCCGGGATTATGTCGATTCGGGTGGGGGTGGGGATGACCAGGCCGATTTCGCGGAGGGTGCGGGTGCCGTCGGGGTGG
Organism: Nocardia sp. NPDC058058; assembly: GCF_042885355.1. Lineage (NCBI taxonomy): Bacteria > Bacillati > Actinomycetota > Actinomycetes > Mycobacteriales > Nocardiaceae > Nocardia > Nocardia sp. NPDC058058. The sequence continues at coordinate 1,009,947 of NZ_JBHVSA010000002.1, forward strand.
CGGTGGACGTGCAGGATTACTTGGATGGCGGCGGCCAGCTGGCTGTGCAGAGCGTCGCGGGACATGCCGCCCAGGGCGGCGAGGGCTTCCAGGCGGGCGGGGACTTCGCGCGGGGAGTTGGCGTGGACGGTGCCCGCGCCGCCGTCGTGGCCGGTGTTCAAGGCGGTGAGGAGGTCTACTACCTCCGCGCCGCGGACTTCGCCGACCACTATGCGGTCGGGGCGCATGCGCAGGGCTTGGCGGACCAGGTCGCGGACTGTCACCTCGCCCGCGCCTTCAACATTGGCGGGGCGAGCTACCAAACGAACCACGTGCGGGTGGGGTGGGGCGAGTTCGGCCGCGTCCTCGACGCAGATGATGCGTTCGGACGAATCGACCTTGGCGAGCAGACCGGACAGCAAAGTGGTCTTTCCGCTTCCGGTCCCGCCTATCACCAGAAAGGCGAGTCGGGCTCGAATTATCCTCTCCAGCAGCACTTTCGCGTCTGGCTGGATCGCACCGGAGGCGGCGAGGGCATCAAGACCCTGCGAGGCGGGGCGCAGTATGCGCAGGGACAGGCAGGTGCCACCGTGCGCTATGGGCGACAGGACCGCGTGCAGGCGAACCCCGAACGAATTTCCCAGGGCCGCTTCGGTTCCCGAGAGTCTCCCGTCCACCCACGGTTGCGCGTCGTCGAGCCGGCGTCCGGCGGACAGCGCCAAACGTTGAGCCAGCCTGCGTACCGACGCCTCGTCTTCGAAGCGCACTGGCGCTCGGCACAGGCCGTGACCGCGATCCACCCAGACCGCATCCGGGGCGGTGACCAGCACATCGGTGACATCGGGGTCATGCAGCAGCGTTTCCAGCACACCCGCGCCCGTCATCTCGGTCTGCAACAGCCGCAGAGCCCGCAGCAAATCGGTATCGCCGAGCACCCCGCCCGCCTCGGCCCGAATGGCGGCCGCCACCCGTGCCGGATCCGGATCACCCGCGCCATCGGCCAGGCGCTCACGCACCCGATCCAGCAGTTCGGGCGTGACCAGGGCGCTCATCCCCGAGCTCCCGCCAATGCCGATCCAATTCGACTGGCCCGCAACGCACTACGGTGACCCAGTTCGGTCAGCACCAAATCGGCCGCAGTGCGCAATGGGCCACGCCGCTTGATGGTGAGACCACCGCGCTCGAGACGTTCGGCCAGACCCGGCTGCGGGGGCAACGCGGCGAGCAGCGGCAGGCCCAGGGTCTCGGAAATCTCCCGCCCGCGCAGCCCTCCCGGCGAAGGTCCACGAACCAGCAAGCGCACGTGTGGATTTCGCCGCGCCAGATAGGCGGCCGCGGACTCGGCCGCCGCGATGGCGCGCAACCGCGCGGGCACCACGAGCACCACCAGATCCGCCGCATCGAGCACTTCCTCGGCGTGCGGGCCGCGTTCGGCGGATACATCGCAGACCACCAGATCGCCCGCACCCCGGCCCGCGTCCAGCACCGCCCGCACCGCCGAGGGCGCGAGTTCTGTTGCGGAGAGCCCTCTTCCACAGGACAGCACCGCCGCGCCACCGATACTCGGAAGGGCGTCATGCAGGGCCGATGCGGACACCCGCCCGTCCTCGATCACCAGATCCGGCCAGCGCAGACCCGGCACCCCCTCGAGGCCGAGCAACAGATCGATCCCGCCGCCGAAAGGAGCGGCATCCACCAGCAGGGTATGCGCGGGTTCTCGACCGGCCACGAAATCGCCGCGCCCCCAGACCGAACCGCTGCGCATCGAGGCCGAAACACCTTGTCCCGCAAACACATCACCCTGCACACCGGATATCTCGCCACGGGTGGATGCCGATCGAGCGGGTGATCCGGACACACCGCCTCGCACTCCAGGTGCATCGCCGCACATCGCACCCGAGCCTCCATCTGATCCGAACGCATCATCTTGTGTGCCAGTGGCGTTGCCTCGCATGGCATCCGCACCGCCGCGCGATCCGAAGGTGCCGCCCCGCGAGCCGGTCGCGCCTGCGCGTGTGACCAGCTCATCGCGACCGGGGGCGTGGGGTGATGCGGAGATCCGGCGTGGATGGGTAGTGCCGACGCGGGGATGGCCGGTGTGACGGGTGCGGGCGGCGCCGGCCAGGGCGATGGCGGCGGCGAGGGTTGAGGCACCGGCACCACCTGCGGCTCCGGCCACGGCGACTACCGCTCCGTCGGCGGAGCCGGGCTGGTTGCCGGTGGTGAAGGCGGTGATGAGGATGGGGGCGGCGGCGGGGAGCGGGAGGACGTTTTCCGCGCCGAGTTCGGTGGCGGTTTGCCAGTCGAGCAAACCCGGTTCACCGTCGGTCACCAGGAGGATTCCCGGGCGGCGGGTGGATCCGGCGGATATGCAGCAACGGGCGGCGGGGGTGTCCAGGACTATGACGGGTGCGGCGGCCCAGGGGTGGCGGGCGACGGGTGCGGTGCGTTCGTCGAGGGGGCGGTCGGCGGCGGCCGCGATGCGGCGCACCTCCTCGCGCAGGCGCGGGTCGGACAGCAGGGCGAGGGCTCGTGGCGAGTCATCGGTATGAGAGTCCATGCAGGTCAGCGTCGCCCAGCGCGGAGCGCGCCGAAAGAGGGGAGATAGCGATTGTGGATAACACGGCGGGCTGTGGATAAAGACCCGGGTACCCAAGTGGGACAAACAGTCCCGAGATAGAGGACGACCCCAGCCGGGGGGGGAGGAGGCTGGGGTCGTCGGGTTCAGCCCCGGGGGGTCGGGCTGAACGCGCCTGGAACAAGTCCAGGTATCTGCGATACTACACCCAAGCCCCGCCGGGTTTGCAAGTCCGCCGGGCGAGTCTTTTTCCCGTGGACCCGGCTCCGCTTCCCGCTGGCTAACCCGGGCAAATGGGGAAATATCCGGCATCGAGCGCACCGCGACACGCGGCCGTCACTCGCGAAACATATCCTGGACGCCGTGACAGCCGAACGTGGACGAGTGGCCGCTTTCTTCGATCTCGACAAGACGGTGATCGCGAGGTCGAGCGCCTTCGTCTTCAGCAAGCCGTTCCTGGACCAGGGCCTGCTCAGCCGCCGTGCCGTCCTGGAGAGCAGCTATGCGCATTTCCTGTTCCTGCTCTCGGGCGCGGACCACGATCAGATGGAGCGCATGCGCGAACATCTGACCCGCATGGTCGCGGGCTGGGATGTGGATCAGGTGCGCTCGGTGGTCGCGGAGACACTGCACGACATCGTGGATCCGCTCATCTACGCCGAGGCCGCGGATCTCATTGCGGACCACCGGATTCGGGGCCACGACGTGATCATCGTCTCGGCGTCCGGCGAGGAGATGGTGGCCCCGATCGCGCAGGCGCTGGGCGCGGATCACTTCGCCGCCACCCGAATGGTGGTCCGGGACAACAAGTACACCGGCGACGTCGAGTTCTACTGCTATGGCGAGGGCAAGGTGGAGGCCATCGAAAAGCTCTCCGCCGCAAACGGTTACGACCTCACCAAGTGCTACGCCTACTCCGATTCGGTGACCGATCTGCCGATGCTGAGCGCGGTCGGGCATCCCACCGCGGTGAATCCGGACCGGGCGCTGCGCCGGGAGTCGGTCGCGCGCGGCTGGCCGGTGCTGACCTTCGAGAACCCGGTATCGCTGTGGGCGCGCATCCCGCAACCCTCCACCACGACCGTCGCCGCGAGTGCCGTGGTGGCGCTGAGCGCGTTGGCGGCGGGCGCGGTGAGCTACCGCCTGCTGCGCCGCCGGCGGTAGTCGGCCGGGCGGCCGTGCGAATGAAAACGCCAATGCACAAAAATGCCCGACACGCCGAGTTTTGGAATGTTTCCCCAGGTCTTGATGTGAGGGCGGTCACAGGGTAACAATGGACGCACGGAAGGACGGAAGGCCAAGATCGGATCGGAAGAGAAGATCCGGTTTCCCATCCCATCCCTCCCAGCACGGACACCAGGCACCCACGCGGAGCACGCCGCGAAAGGGCAACGAGTAGTTGTGGGCCTGCGTTATCCGAGGATTCGGCGGTAATGCCTCGCAACTGTGCGGGGACGCTCCGCACCGGACCCGGAGAGCTCGCCGAGGCCGTAAACACAACCCGAGAAGCACGCTTGGTAACCAGGCGATCCGTGCTATGCGGGCGGTGAGATCGCGAAAGCGATTACGCCGCCCGCTTTGATGTCCGGACTCAGCCCGCCGCCGAATCGGCGATCGAACGGGCTTCGCGCGCACCGTCTTCCAGCGCGCCGCTGGTGAAGATCACCCAGCCGCCCACTCCTGATTCGGTGCCCATACCGAAGGCGGCGGCCGCGTCCAGGTACGCCTGGCGACGCCGCAACCAGAACACTTCGGGCACGCCGAGGCTGTGCGGGTCCAGCCCGCTGGACACCGCCACCAGTCGGGAGGCCGCGCGCGCGACGATGCCGTCACCGCTTCCGAACGGTCGCAGCGCGAGCAGTTCGCCGTGCACGATGGCCGCGATCACCGGTGCGGGGGCCTTGGTGGCCTGCACGGTTTGCGCGAGCAGATCCAGCCGCTCGGCCACGCCGGGCACATTGCGCGGGCGGCCCAGCAACTCCTTGTCCTCGACCATGTCGGCCGCCGCCAAGAGGTGCAGGCGGGCCAGCGCCTGCAGCGGAGCTCGTTCCCATACGCCGACCAGGGTGCGCAGGGCATCGCCGTCCAGGGCCTGGCCGACGCGCAGCGCGCCCGCGAGGATCGGATCCTCGACATTGCCGTCGGCGGGCAGATCGATGGTGCCGCCCTCGATGGCCGCCGAGGATCGGGCCGCCCGTACCGCCGCCTCGGCCGCCGTCGTCGGCCAACCGCGCCGGTTGGCCTGGTGCCGGTGCACTTCGGCGAGCGCGTCGCGCGCTTTGTCGGCGGCCTCGAGCACACCGGGCAGTTCGACGAGTGGCTGTAGCGGATCGGTCACGAGATACGAGGCTACTGGGCGGTCACATATCAGCTGACGAGCAGGTCTCGGCCCGGGATGGCATCCAGGAGTCGTTGCGTATACGGGGATTGCGGGGTGTCGAAGACGTCGGTGGTGGGCGCGGCTTCGACCACTTTGCCGGACTGCATGACGACGACGTTGTCGGCGATCTGGCGGACCACGGCCAGGTCGTGGGTGATGAAGAGGTAGGACAGGCCCAGTTCGGCTTGGAGTTCGTTGAGCAGTTGCAGGATCTGGGCTTGGACGAGCACGTCCAGGGCGGAAACGGCCTCGTCGCACACGACGACCTCCGGGGACAGGGCCAGGGCGCGGGCGATGGCCACGCGCTGGCGCTGACCGCCGGAGAGTTCATTGGGGTAGCGGCGCATGACCGAAGCGGGCAGCGAGACCTTGTCCAGCAGGTCGCGGACGGTGGCTTCGCGTTCCTTCGAGGTGCCGATGCCGTGCGTGCGCAGGGGTTCCTCGATGGTGCGGTAGATGGAGTACATGGGGTCGAGGGAGCCGTAGGGGTCCTGGAACACCGGTTGGACGCGGCGGCGGAAGGCAAGTGCCGCTTTGGAATTCAGGGTGGCGACCTCGCGGCCGTCGAAGGTGACGCGACCGGAGGTTGGCTCGAGCAGGCCCAGAACCATTTGCGCCACGGTGGATTTGCCGGAGCCCGATTCACCGACGATGGCGGTGGTGGTGCCACGTTGCAGCCGGAACGAGACATCGTCCGCGGCAACGAGTTCGGTGGATTTCCACGGGGTGCTGCCGCGGATCTTGTAGACCTTGGTGAGGTTCTCCACCGTGAGCACATCGTCCGGCGCACCGGCGAATTCGGTATCGGCCTCGGCGAGCTGACCCGCCACCTGAACCGCCTGCGCCCGTACCTCGGCGCGCTGCCGCACCGAGGAAAGCCGCTGCGAGGCCAACGACGGCGCGGAGTTCACCAGCTTCTTGGTGTACAGATGCTGCGGTTCGCGCAGAATCTGTCGCGCCGGACCGGATTCCACCACCCTGCCGCGATACATGACCACCAGGTGTTCGGCGCGTTCAGCGGCAAGCCCGAGGTCATGGGTGATGAGCAGCACGGCGGTGCCGAGCTCACTGGTGAGGGTGTCCAGGTGGTCCAGAATCTGCCGCTGCACGGTCACATCCAGCGCGGAGGTGGGCTCGTCCGCGATGAGAAGCTCTGGGCGGCAGGACAATCCGATGGCAATGAGCGCACGCTGGCGCATACCGCCGGAGAACTCGTGCGGATACTGGTTGACTCGATGCTCGGCGTCCGGCATCCCCGCCTCGGTGAGCAACTCCACGGCACGCTGTTCAGCAGCCTTACCCTTGGCAATACCGTTGGCCTCCAGCGTTTCCCGAATCTGGAAGCCGACCTTCCACACCGGGTTGAGGTTCGACATGGGGTCCTGCGGGACGAACCCGATCCCCTTGCCGCGCACGCCGACGATCTCGCGTTTGGATACCTTGGCCAGGTCCCTGCCGCCGAACACGATGGAGCCGTCGGTGATTCGCCCGGTACCCGGCAGCAGATCGATGATGGCGTGCGCGGTGGTCGATTTCCCGGAGCCGGATTCGCCCACGATGGCGACGGTCTGGCCGGGGTACACGGTCAGGTTCACCCCGCGCACGGCCGGAATCTGTTTGCCGTCGGAGGTGAAGCTCACGTTCAGGTCGCGGACTTCGAGCAGTGGTTTATCCATATCGGTCACCTCTTCCGGGCCTTGGGATCGAGGGCATCGCGGACGGCGTCACCGAGCATGATGAAGCTGAGCACGGTCAGCGCGAGCGCGGTCGCGGGATAGAACAGGATGGCGGAGGTGCGAATCTCCTTCTGGTCCACCGCGATATCGGATCCCCAGGACACGATCTGCCGGGACAGTCCGACGCCGAGATAGGACAGCGTCGCCTCGGTGACGATGAAGACGCCGAGCGAGATGGTGCTGACCACGATCATCGGCCCGGCCGAGTTGGGCAGTACGTGCCGCAGTAGCGTCCGGAATCTGGATACGCCCAATGCTTTTGCCGCCGTGACATATTCGCTGTTCTTGGCTTCGATGACCGCGCCCCGGGTGATGCGGGCGGCCTGCGGCCAGGAGAACGAGGCCAGGGTGATCATGACGGTCCAGATGGTGCGCGAGGACAGCATCTGCATGAGCACGATGGCGGCGAGCATGAGCGGCAGCGCGTAGAAGATCTCCGCGATTCGGGAGATGATCGAATCGAAAAGTCCGCCATAGTATCCGGCGATCGCGCCGAGCGTCCCGCCGATGAGCACGAACAGCGCGGTGGAGCCGATACCGGTCAGCACCGACGCCCGGGCCCCGTAGACGGTGCGGGCGTAGATATCGCAGCCCTGTTTGTCGAAGCCGAAGGGATGTCCGCTGCCCGGCTTGTGCATGCTGAAATCGCCGTTGCAGTACCGCGGATCCTGGTTGGTGAACAGTTCCGGCCAGGCCGCGACCAGCACCACGAAGATCAGCAGCAGTGCGGCGATGACGAAGATCGGATTGCGCCGCAGCTGCCGCCAGGCATCGCGCCAGACGCTGGTGGGTGCGCCGGATTCGTCCAGCCGGTCGGTGGCCAGCACCTCGACCTCGTCCGGCGGTGCGACGAAATGTTCTTGTCCCGCACGAGTTTTCGCGATCTCAGGCATAGCGGATCCTCGGGTCGAGGGCGGCGTAGAGCAGATCGACGAGCAGATTCGCCAGCAGCAGTATCACGATGAGCACGGTCACGAAGGCCACCACCGTTGGCGGTTCGCCGCGCACGATCGCCTGGTACAGCGTGCCGCCCACACCCGGGATATTGAAGATGCCCTCGGTGACGACCGCGCCGCCCATCAGGTAGCCCAGATCGGTGCCGAGGAACGTCACCACCGGGATCATCGAATTGCGCAGGATGTGCACCACGATGACGCGTCTGCGGCTCAATCCCTTCGCGGTGGCGGTGCGCACGTAGTCGGCGGTCATGTTCTCCGCCACCGAGTTTCGCGTCAATCGCAGCACGTACGCGAAGGACAGTGACCCGAGTACGAAGGCGGGCACCAGCAGATCGGTGAAGCCTGCCTTCGCGCCGACCGTCACCGGTGCGATACCCCATTTCACGCCGAGCAGATACTGCGCCAGGAAGCCGACCACGAAGATCGGCACCGCGATGATGACCAGGCTCAGCACCAGCATGGTGGAGTCGAACAGTTTGCCCTTGCGCAGTCCGGCGATCAGGCCGAACGTAATGCCGAAGATCGCCTCGATGCAGACCGCCATGATGGCCAGCCGGAAGGTGATCGGGAAGGCCCGGGCCAGCTCGTCGCGCACCGGCCGTCCGGAGAACGAGGTGCCGAAGTCAAGGGTGACAATGCCTTTCAGGTACTCCAGGTACTGGATGAAGAAAGGCTGATCCAGGTGGTAGCGGGCACGCAGCGCCGCCTCCACCGCCGGGGTCATCTGCCGGTCACCGGCCAGCGCCTGGATGGGGTCGCCGGGGATCAGGAAGACCATCGAATAGATGAGCAGCGTGGCGCCGAGGAAGACCGGGATCATCTGGAGCAGCCGCCGCACGATATACCAAGCCATGGTTCACTCCATCGAATGGCGGGAGCGGTTGCGGTGCAGTGGAATCCACCACACCGCAACCCGTTTCCCTAGCAGCGGTTTACTTTTCGATGTTCTCGAAGTCGAACAGTCCCGACCAGGAGACGTCGGCCTTCTTCACCTTGTCCGAGCGGCCCGCGGCGACGTTGTAGTCGAAGACGGGGATATCGGCCATATCCCGGAACAGCACGCCCTGCGCCTGCGCCGCGATGTCGTACGCCGCCTCCGGTGTCGGAGCCGCGAGGGCCTTGCTCAGCAGTCCGTCGAATTCCGGGCTGTTGTATCCGGCGTTATTGGTTTCCGAGGTGCTCAGGTACAGCGCGGTGAGGAATTCGAACATGGACGGGTAGTCGCCCTGCCAGCCGTACCGGAACGCCTTGCCGATGGTCTTGGCCTGGATCTCGTCGCGAATGCTCTTGAACGTCGGGTAGGGCGCGCCGACCGCGTCGATGCCGAGGGTGTTCTTGACGCTGTTGGCCACGGCCTCGATCCACGCCTGATGGCCACCGTCGGAGTTGTAGGCGATCTGATAGGTCCCCGACCACGGCGAGATGGCGTCGGCCTGCGCCCACAGCTTCTTGGCCTCGTCCGGATTGAATTTCAGCACCTCGGAGCCGGGCAGTCCGTCACGGAAGCCGGGCAGGGTGAAGGCGGTGAAATCCTTGGTGGGGACGCGGGTGCCGTGGAAGATGTTGGTGGCGATCTGTTCCCGGTTGATGGCCATCGAGATGGCCTTGCGGCGCAGCACGCCCTCGGGGCCGGAGAAGTGCGCCAGATTCGGCTGACTGCCGATGTGCTGGCTGTACGCGATCGGCTTGTGGATGGCGCGGTCGCCGAGGTCCTGTTCGTAGGTGGCCAGCGCGGTATCCGGAATCACGTCCAGCGCATCGAGATTGCCCTGCAGCAGGTCGGCGTACGCGGTGTCCATATTCGCGTACATCTTGAAGCGCAGGCCCTTGTTCTTGGCCGGGCGGCCGCCTTTGTAATCGGGGTTGGGGGTCAGCTCGATCTGCACATTGTGTTGCCAGGCACCGGCATTGGCGAACTTGTACGGGCCGTTGCCGATCGGGTTCTCGCCGTACGCCTTCATATCCTTGTATGCCGCTTCGGGCAGCGGATAGAACGGCGCGAAGCCGAGCTCGAGTTCGAAGTCGATGGACGGCTGCTTCAGTTCCACGGTGAAGGTGTGGTCGTCGACGACCTTCAGACCGGACAGGGTTTGCGCCTTGGGCGGGGTGGCGGCGACGTCCTCGTAGCCGAGGATCGGCGTGAACGCCCAGTTCTGCAGTTGGGCGTTGGTGCCGAGCGCACCGTAATTCCAGGCGTCGACAAAGGATTTCGCGGTGACCGGGGTGCCGTCGGTGAATTTCCAGTCCGGCTTGATGGTGATCTTGTAATGCTGCCGGTCGGTGGTCTCGATGGACTGCGCCATCTCGTCGTGCGGGGTGCCGCCGCCGTCGTAGTACTTGAGTCCGGCCCACAGCCGGTCCACCACGCGGCCGCCCATGTTCTCGTTGGTGTTGGTGGGCACCAGGGGATTCTGCGGTTCGGCCGCGTTCACGCTGACCAGGTCATCGCCGCTGCTGCTGTCCGAGGAGCAGCCGGTCAGCGCGAAGCTCGTGGCCATCAACGCTGCGGCCGCCACCGCGGTTATCGTCTTGATTCTCAACGCATTTCTCCCGGTGTCCGGAAATGGCGAGGGGAAGGTGACGCGCGCCGGAGGTCCTTCAGCGCTCATCCACGATCCGCCTTGGGTGAAACGGACAGTAACCGTCCGGACAGCGGGTGTCAGCGGATCGAAACGGGATTGTTCGCCTTGTTAGCAATCCGGCAACATGAGCGACTCGCGCGGGGGGCCTTACCTGACACATTGCACAATGCCCGGTCCAGGTGGTTCACGGTTCATTCACACGCCGGGTGGGAATGTCCCGAATGCACAGAGTGGGACCGAAGGCGACAGCCGGGCACGACGCAGATCACACTCGGTTAGGGTCGAACGTGGCCGCGGTCACCCCGTGGCCGGCACGCGCGAGAGAAGAAGAGAGAGATGACCGAAAGCACCGCCGATCACCTGGATGCCTATCCACCGAGCGCTGAGTTCGCCGCCTCCGCCAACGCCGACGCCGCGCTGTACGAGCGGGCCGCGGCCGATCGCGAAGGGTTCTGGGCCGAACAGGCGCGGCGCCTGCACTGGGCGCAGCCGTGGACGCGTGTCCTGGATTGGGATGACGCGCCCTTCGCCAAATGGTTCGTGGACGGCAAGCTGAACGTCGCCTACAACTGCGTCGACCGGCATGTGCTGGACGGGCACGGCGATCAGGTCGCCATCCACTGGGAGGGTGAGCCCGGCGATTCGCGCGCCATCACCTATGCCGAACTGCTGGCCGAGGTGTCGCGCGCCGCGAACTATCTGACCTCGATCGGACTCGTGGCCGGGGATCGCGTCGCCATCTACATGCCGATGCTGCCCGAGGCCGTGGCCGCCATGCTGGCCTGCGCGCGGCTGGGCCTGCCGCATTCGGTGGTCTTCGCCGGATTCTCGCCCAGCGCGCTGCGTCAGCGCATCGACGACACCGGGGCGCGGCTGGTCATCACCACCGACGGGCAGTGGCGGCGCGGTAAGCCCGCCCCGCTCAAGGAAGCGGTGGACGAGGCTCTCGCGGACGGGAATTCGAGCGTCGAGCAGGTGCTGGTGGTCAACCGCACCGGGATCGACACGCCCATGACCGCGGGCCGCGACGTGTGGTGGCACGAGACCGTCGCCGACGCCTCGCCCGAGCACGAGGCGCAGCCGTTCGATGCCGAGCATCCGCTGTTCATCCTCTACACCTCCGGCACCACCGGGAAGCCCAAGGGCATCCTGCACACCTCCGGCGGCTACCTCACGCAGGCGTCGTACACGCACAACTACGTCTTCGACCACAAGCCCGGCCAGGACGTGTACTGGTGCACCGCCGATATCGGCTGGGTGACCGGACATTCGTACATCGTGTACGGACCGCTCGCCAATCGCGCGACCTCCGTGCTGTACGAGGGCACACCGAATTTCCCTGACGAGCACCGGCATTGGCAGATCATCGAGAAGTACGGGGTGTCGATCTACTACACCGCCCCGACGCTGGTGCGCACATTCATGAAGTGGGGCAGGGAGATTCCCGACGCGCACGATCTGTCGAGCGTGCGCGTGCTCGGTTCGGTCGGTGAGCCGATCAACCCCGAGGCCTGGCGCTGGTACCGGGATGTGGTGGGCGCCAACAAGACTCCCATCGTGGACACCTGGTGGCAGACCGAGACCGGCACCATCATGATCTCGCCGCTGCCGGGCGTCACCGCCGCCAAGCCCGGTGCTGCCATGACCCCGCTGCCGGGCATCTCGGCCAAGGTCGTGGACGAGGAGGGCAAGCCGGTCGTACTGGGCGAGACCGAGGCCAACGGGTACCTGGTGCTCGATGAGCCGTGGCCGTCCATGCTGCGCGGCATCTGGGGCGATAACGAGCGGTACCGGGAGACCTACTGGGCGCGCTACGGCGACCAGGGCTGGTACTTCGCGGGTGACGGGGCCAAGCTCGATGCCGACGGCGATCTGTGGGTGCTGGGCCGCGTCGACGACGTCATGAACGTGTCGGGCCACCGCATCTCCACGGCCGAGGTGGAATCGGCGCTGGTCGGGCACTCCGGCGTCGCCGAGGCCGCCGTTGTCGGCGCGTCCGACGAGACCACCGGGCAGGGCATCGTCGCGTTCGTGATCCTGACCGCGGGAGCCAAGGACACCGGGGATGACCTGGTGGCCGAGCTCAAGGCCGAGGTCTCCCGCGAGATCTCCCCCATCGCCCGCCCGCGCGAGATCCACGTGGTCCCCGAGCTGCCCAAGACCCGCTCGGGCAAGATCATGCGCCGCCTGCTGCGCGATGTGGCCGAGGGACGCGAACTGGGTGACACCTCAACCCTGGTGGACCCCAACGTTTTCGAGGCGATTCGCGCCGGTAAGGCGTAAAGCGCTCACGCACAACGGCATCGGCCCCATGACCGGTTGGTCATGGGGCCGATGTGCGTCCCGGGCCATGCGTGCGACGCGACCCGCGTCCTTATGTCCGGAATCAACCGTTAGAATTGCGTAAGGTGTGCCGGGAAGTCTGGTCGGCATGCGGTATGTGCCGACCGTGCTCCGGTGAGTCGCATTCCGCAGGTTCTGTCGACCGTACTGCCGGAAAGGTGCACCTTTTGATTGTTCAGCTGCGCTCCGAATTGTCCCGCTATCTCCGGACCGAAACCTTCGGTGGCGCACTGCTTCTCATCGCCGCGGCCGCCGCCGTGCTGTGGGTGAACTCCGCATGGGGCGCGAGCTACGACACCATGACCGGAACCCATCTCGACATCCCCGCACTGCATTTGGAGCTGACGCTCGCCGACTGGACCAAGGACGGCCTGCTCGCGATCTTCTTCTTCGTCGCGGGACTGGAACTCAAACGCGAACTGGTGGTCGGCGAACTGGCCGATCCCAAACGCGCCACCCTGCCCATCGTGGCCGCCCTCGGCGGCGTGCTGATGCCCGCGCTCATCGCCATCGGCATCGGCTGGGGCGTGGAGGGGATGGATCGCGGCTGGGCGGTGCCGGTCGCCACCGATATCGCGTTCGCGCTGGCGGTGCTGGCGCTCACCGGTTCTCGCATTCCGGCGGGGGCGCGGGTGTTCCTGCTGAGCCTGGCCGTGGTGGACGATCTGATCGCCATCATCCTGATCGCGGTGCTGTTCACCACGACGCTGAAGATGCTGTGGCTGCTCATCGCGATCCTGTGCTGCGCGGTGTGGTCGCTGGGTCAGTGGAAGCGCATCGGGACGCCGTTCCTGTACGTGCCGCTGGCGCTGCTGGCCTGGTACTCGCTGCACGAGGCGGGCATTCACCCGACGCTCGCGGGTGTGGCGCTCGGACTGCTCACCCGGGTGCGTCCCGATCCTGACGAGGACGAGCACTGCGTGCCCGCGGCAAAGCTCGAACACTTCTTCCAGCCCATCTCCGCCGCGCTCTGCGTACCGCTGTTCGCGCTGTTCGCCTCCGGGGTGAAGCTCGATACCGAGGTGTTCTCCGAGCTGTTCACCAACCGGATCTCGCTCGCCATCATCGTGGGTCTGCTGGCCGGTAAAACCCTCGGCATCTTCGGGTTCGCTTGGCTCGCGGTACGTCTCGGTATCGCCCAGCGGCCCGACGATCTTGATTATCGGGACATGTTCGCCCTGTCGGTACTAGGTGCGATCGGCTTCACCGTTAGCCTCTTGGTGGCAGAACTCGCACTCGCGGACGTCGGCGACGGCTCCGCGGTCGAACTCGCGAAAGCAGCGGTGTTGCTGACGTCTTTGGCGGCTTCCCTGGCAGGATCGGCACTACTGTTGCGTCGTGGCCGCGCCCACCAGGCGCGCCGTGACGAGCGGGCACTGCAAGGACAACAGTGAGCGACACCGGGGAGTTCCGGGACATGGAGAAGGGTCGAGCAATTGAGCTTCACACAGGGCGGTAACGGGCGAAACGGGGACCGCACCCGCACCATCACCTCGATTCCGCTGTCCGATGTCGATACACACGACTCGGCGACCATCGGCAGCCTGGTGCGTGACGCGACCGAACAGATGTCGACCCTGGTGCGCGCCGAAGTCGCGCTCGCCAAGGCCGAGGTGACCGGCGAGGTCAAGAAGGGCCTGCAGGGCAGCGTCTTCTTCATCGGCGCGCTGACCGTTCTGCTGTTCAGCTCCTTCTTCTTTTTCTTCTTCCTGGCCGAACTGCTGGACGTGTGGGTGTACCGCTGGCTGGCGTTCCTCATCGTCTTCCTGCTGATGATCGTCACCACCGCGGCACTCGGGTTGCTCGGCTATCTCAAGGTGCGCAAACTGCGCGCGCCGGAGAAGACCATCGAATCACTCAAGGAAGTGAAGACCGTGCTGCCCAGCGGTTTCAGCGGCTCCGGTGAGCAGTCGGCGGAACCCACCTCGGGTCTCGGCAAGCCGCGGCTGTAGACCTTCGATTAGTCTCCTTCGGCGTGTCGTCGATATCGCCCCCCGATCCGTCCGCTGTCCGTTACGACGGACCGTGGACCCATCGGGATGTGCACGCCAACGGCATTCGCTTCCACGTCGTCGAGGCCATGCCGGAGAGCGGCGTGGTCTTCGCGGATCCGGACACGCCGCTGGTGGTGCTGCTGCACGGCTTCGGTGACTTCTGGTGGTCGTGGCGGCATCAGCTGACCGCGCTGTCCGAACTGGGGTATCGCGCGGTCGCGGTGGACCTGCGCGGCTACGGGGACAGCGATAAACCACCGCGCGGCTATGACGGCTGGACGCTCGCCGGTGATATCGCCGGACTCATTCGCGCGCTCGGACATACCGAGGCCACGCTCGTCGGCCACGCCGAGGGCGGACTGGTGTGCTGGGCGACCGCGGTATTGCAACCGCGCGTGGTGCGCGCCATCGGACTGATGAGCTCACCGCATCCGGCGGCGCTCAAGAGCTCCATCCTGCGCGACGGCAAGCAGCGCGCCACCTGGCTGCCGAACTTCCTGCGCTATCAGATCCCGCGCTACGCGGAGAACCTCATCACCGCCGACAACGGGGCCGAGATCGAACGGCTACTGCGCCAGCACGCCGGTGAACACTGGTCCGCCACACCGGAATTCGCGGACACCGCGGAACGCATGCGCACCGCCATCCGGATTCCGGGCGCCGCGCACTGTGCGCTGGAATACCAGCGCTGGGCCTTCCGCAGCCAATGGCGGCCCGACGGTGCGCGATTCATGGAAACCATGCGCGAACCGATCCACATCCCCGTGCTGTCCATGCACGGCGACCGCGACCGCTACATCCTGACCAGCACCATCCGGCGCGGTCAGGAATTCTCCCCGCAGCGCCGCGTCATCACCATCCCGGACGCGGGACACTATGCGCACCAGGAGAATCCGGCGGTCGTAACCGCCGAACTCGCCAAACTCCTGTCCTGACAACCCTCCGTCATCCCGGCATGTTCTTGGCCGGGATGCGCGCGACCGGTGTGGATCCCGGCCAAAAGCGCGCCGGGATGACGAAGGCGAGCCGCGCCGGATGTCCGGTGCGGCTCGCCTGCTGTCGGGGCTCAGCTCAGGACGCAGCTGCCGGTGCCGACCGGGGTCGAATCTCCGGCAGCGCCATTCACTTCCGGGCGCACCTCGTCCAGGGTGAGCACGTAGCCGGTGTCGTCGTCGGTGACGGCCGCGCCGAAGACCACGCCGAGGATATTGCCGTCGGTGTCGACCAGCGGGCCGCCGGAGTTACCCGCGCGGACCTGACCGCGCACCGTGTACACCTCGCGCTGCACATTGTTGTCGCGATAGATGTTGGGGCCCTTGAGATCCAGGGTCTCGCGGACACGGGCCGCGCTGGCCGTGTAGCGACCGCCACCCGGGTAACCCAGCACGATCGCGGACTCACCGGAGTTCGCGGCCTTGGGAGCCAACGGGATCACCGGCGCGTTCAGGCCCGGCACCGCCAAAACCGCGATGTCCTTGGAGGAGTCGAACAGCACGACCTGCGCCTCCATCGAGCCACGCGCGGTATCCACGCTCACCGTGCTGGTGCCCGCGACCACGTGCGCGTTGGTCATGACGCGCTCGGGCGCGACCACGAAGCCCGAACCCTCCAGCTGCCGTTGGCAACTCGGCGCGATACCGCGGATGCGCAGCACACTCGACTGCAGCGATTGCGCCACCGGCAATTGCAGCACGCTGGCGTCCGGCGGCTCCACGGCCGCGATCGGGACGCGCCCGAACGGTCCGATGACATCCGGCAGCCCGGAGGTGTTGAGCAGGTTGGAGAATTCATTCGGCACCCGCCGCAGCCAGTCCGGCGCGACATGGTCCACATTCACCAGGACCTGAGAGTTCTTGACCGCGGCCGCGATTCCCGGCTGCGACGAGTTCGCCAGCGGCAGCGCCAGCAGCCACGCGGTGGCCAGCACCGCCGCCATCTGCAGACCCGCGCCGACCACGCTGTCCACGCTGCGAGTGAACGGATCGCGCATACCGCTGCGCGCGGCCCGGCCCAGCACCATGCCCGCCACCTCGCCGACGATCACCAGCGCCACGATCAGCAGTACGCCGACCAGGACGCGAGATCGCCCCTCGCTGAGGTGGATCAGGATGTGCGGGGCGATCAGAATGCCCGCGACCGCACCCAGCACCACGCCTAGGAAAGCCAGCGCGGACGCGACCGCACCCTGCCGCCACCCGGAGGTGGCCGCCAGCAGCGCCAGAATCAAGATGCCGAGGTCGAGCCAGGCCGAAGAACTCATAACGTCATCCCAACCGCCGCCAAAGAGGCCTGCAGATCACGCACATCGTGATGGTCCCATTCATGTTCCCAACCGGAGACCGCGAGCAGTCCGGCCAGTACTCCCCCGGTGAAGCCCCACACCAGCATGCCGTCCACGGTGAACGCCGGACCCATATAGCCGAGTGGATGCCGCACCACGAATCTGTTCGCCGGATCGATGAGGTCCGCGACCGGCACCCGCACCACGCGGGTCGCCTCGTTCTCGCTGACCACGCCGACCTCGCCCGGCGTGCGCCAGTACGCGACCACCGGCGTCACATCGAAGCGCGACGGCGGTACGAAGATCTTGGGCAGCACGGCGATCGGCTCGACGCCCTGCGGATCCAGGCCGGTCTCCTCCTGGGCTTCGCGCAGTGCGGTGCCGATGGGACCGTCATCGCCGGGTTCGACGCCGCCGCCCGGGAACGCAACCTGACCGCTGTGCGTGCGCATGGTCGCCGCGCGCTGGGTCAGCAGCACATCGGCGTCGGCGGGTAGTCCGCCGAGTGCCTGCGGATCGGCCGCCTCATCGCCGCTGAACAGCACGAGGACCGCTGCCTCGCGAGCGCGCATGGCGGCGGAGGCGAGCCGCTTCAGAATCGGATTCATCCCGGTCGGGTCGGCCGGATCGTGATCGGCCACCCCGCGCAACCACTCCGGAATGGAGCCCGTAGGCACCTCGAGTCTCATGCCCACACTCCAAGATCGACCACCACACCAGCAACCACCAAGCCGCACAGGCTATTTCGCCGCCTCACGCCCGCACCCCGAGTTCGGCCGCGACGGTATCGGAAATATCGTCCACGCTCTTGAACGGGCGCACAACGAGTTTGGCGACCGAGCCATCCGCGCGCAACAGCACCGAGATCGGCAATACCGCGGGCGCGCCGACGGCGGTGCGCACCTTGGCATCCGGATCCTCCACCCCGGGCAGATGAATCCCGAGCCCGGTCAACCGCGCCAGCCCCTTGGCCGTCCCCGGGTCACTGTGCACCGTCAGGACCGTGATCGACCCCGATGCCCGATCCGAAAACTGTTGCAGCAGCGGCAGTTCCTCCGCACACGGCCCGCACCAGTAGGCCCACAGATTCAGCAGCGCGGGCTTACCCGCCAACGCGGCGGTCAAATCCATGGGGCTGCCGTTGGAGAGGCAGTTCAACGTCAGTCCACGCAGCGGACTGTCGGCAACCGGAGCCCCCGACGGAGCAGGACAGTCGACCAGCGCGGCCCGCGCCCGCTCACTCGCGGAAACCGGTTTGCCGCCGGGCGCGGCGGTACCACCGGCCGAACCCCCACCGGAGCCCGAGCACGACGCCACAGCCAACACCAAAGCCGCGAGCACGGCGATCAAGCTCACCCGTCGGCGAATTCCGCTACGACCGCGTCGGCTCCGGTCCGCCCGCTCGACCTCGCGGACCGGTCCGATCCCGCGAATTCCGGTGAGTCGACCGGAGTCCCGGCCGGAAGCGGAGGTCGAATGGCCGTGTTCGCCCGCGGTGTCGTGCGACCGGGGGCGTGCGGTGTGCTCGGGTGGAGCCGCAGGGCTCACAACCCCACCAGTTCCAGCAGGTGCTCGGTTTCCGGGCCTTTGACCAGGGCGGCGGCGGTGGCCGGATCGGTGGGGCCGGTGCCGTACGAAGGGCAGTCCTTGGCGAGGATGCAGGCGCCGCAGGCGGGTTTGCGGGCGTGGCAGACGCGGCGGCCGTGGAAGATGACGCGGTGCGAGAGCATCGTCCACTCCTTGCGCTCGATGAGCGCGCCGACGATGTGCTCGACCTTCACCGGATCTTCTTCGTCCGTCCACTGCCAGCGCCGGACCAGGCGGCCGAAGTGCGTGTCGACGGTGATGCCGGGGACGCCGAAGGCATTGCCGAGGATGACGTTCGCGGTCTTGCGTCCGATGCCGGGCAGCTCCACCAGCTTGTCAAGGGTGTTCGGGAGTTCACCGTCGTAGCGTTCGACCAGCGCCTGACCCAACCCGATCAGCGAATTGGTCTTGTTGCGGTAGAAGCCGGTCGGGCGGATGTACTCCTCCATCTCGGCCCGATTGGCTTCGGCGTAATCGCG
This sequence comes from Nocardia sp. NPDC058058, assembly GCF_042885355.1. Lineage (NCBI taxonomy): Bacteria > Bacillati > Actinomycetota > Actinomycetes > Mycobacteriales > Nocardiaceae > Nocardia > Nocardia sp. NPDC058058. Next base: position 1,028,845 of record NZ_JBHVSA010000002.1, read on the forward strand.
GGCGCTGCGGTACTTGGCGAACAACGCGGGTGTGGTCAGGTTCACTCTGACGTCCGTGCACTGCGCGGAAAGGATTGTGGCCACGGCCAATTCGAGGGGCGTGGTGAAGTCGAGTTCGCAGTGTGCGTCCGGAAAGGCCAGCGCGAGCGTGCGATTCATCCGGCGGGCGCGACGCACCAGGCCGGTGGGGGTTTCCTTGGCGCGCGACTTCGCTTTCCCGCCAGGAGGCGCAGCTGCGCCAGGGGCGGGAGTCACCTGGCTGGATGTCGAGACACGCACGCGTCCACCTTACGTAACCCGCAAGCCCCATCAACCGGGCTGCGCACCCGCCGTGTTCCATCTGAGACCTTCGCCGTGTTTACTCCTCCCTATGCAAGGACTCGCTGTGGTGCTGTTTCCGATAGCGCTGATGCTGTTCGCATTGGTGATGGAACGTGTCGAGAACCGGCTTCGCAAGCTGCTCGAGCCCGATCCGGAGGTGCAGCAGTACCTGGATCGAGCCACGAATGCCGAGGTCAGTGACCTCACCAAACTGGGATTGCCCGCCGCCGCGGCGCGTCCACGGCGCGCCCGGCCCGCCGCGAAGGGTCTGGATGTGGCGCAGGCCAGCTGAGCCGACGCGCTCCGCTTTTGACCGATCTGCCGTTTTTCGGCCGGTCGAGAGCATTTTCCGATCTTCATGGGTGAGCTCGACGGCGTGTCGCTAGAGTTGAACTTTGCGTGTCGCGAGATCGACGGTGCGTGTCGTGTAATCGGACTCCGCGTGTCGGAGAATGACCCCGCCGCGTGGTGTCTATCACTACCCGGACGTATTGCAAAGTAGACTGCACTGTCGGCCGAATGCTTCGGTCCAGAACAGAGCCATTTCCCATAAGGAGCACATTCGTGGACGAGGCCCTCGCCAGAGCAGGCATCTTCCAAGGCGTCGAGCCCACCGCGGTGGCCGCCCTCGCCAAACAACTTCAGCCCGTGGACTTTCCGCGCGGTCATGTCATCTTCAACGAGGGTGAACCGGGCGACCGGCTCTACATCATCACCTCCGGCAAGGTGAAGATCGGCCGACGTTCCCCCGATGGTCGCGAAAACCTGCTGACGATCATGGGCCCGTCGGACATGTTCGGTGAGCTGTCCATCTTCGATCCGGGCCCCCGCACCTCGACGGCCACCACCGTCACCGAGGTCCGCGCGGTCACCATGGATCGGGACGCCCTCAAGGCCTGGATCGATCAGCGCCCGGAGATCGCCGAGCAGTTGCTGCGGGTCCTCGCCCGCCGTCTGCGCCGCACCAACAACAACCTGGCCGACCTCATCTTCACCGATGTGCCCGGTCGTGTCGCCAAGGCGCTGCTGCAGCTCGCACAGCGCTTCGGCACCCAGGAAGCGGGCGCGCTGCGCGTGACCCACGACCTGACCCAGGAGGAGATCGCCCAGCTGGTCGGCGCCTCTCGCGAAACCGTGAACAAGGCCCTGGCCGACTTCGCGCACCGCGGCTGGCTGCGGCTCGAGGGCAAGAGCGTGCTCATCTCCGACTCGGAGCGCCTGGCCCGCCGCGCGCGGTAAGCAGCGACATCAGGGAACAGAGACTCGTAGGGACCGGGCCGCCACGCAAGTGACGACCCGGTCCCTTCGTGCGTCTCAGCCCTCGGCGCGGATATAGGCCAGCTGGGCCTGCACCGAGCTGTGCGCGGCGGGCCAGAGGCGCTTGTCCACGTCGGCGTAGACCTTCGCGACGATCTGCAGCGCTTTCGCGTTGGGGCCCAGCTCTTCCAGGGCCGCCCGCACCTGATTCAGGCGCTCCTCGCGATGTTTGATGTAGAAGTCGATGACCGGCAGGGCATCCGGATGATCCGGGCCGTGCGCGGGCAGCAGCACCCGCGCCGGGGCCGCCTCGGCCAGCCGCTGCAGCGAGTTCAGATAGTCGGCGAGCGCACCGTCGCGGGATTCCAGCACCGTGGTCCCGGTGCCCAATACGGTGTCGCCGGTGAGCAGCGCGGCATCGCCGTCGTCCGGCCCGTCCACCAGGAAACTCACCGAATCCTCGGTATGCCCGGGGGTTGCCAGCACGGTGATGCGGAGTCCGGCCGCCTCGATGACCTCACCGTCGGCGAGCACCGCGGTGGAGCCGTGCAGAAATTGGGAGTCCTTGGCGCGCACCGGGGTTCCGGTGGCCTTCACCAGGCGATCGATACCGCCGGTGTGATCGGCGTGATGATGCGTGATCAGCGTCAACGCGATCTTCCCGCCGGTCTCGCGCACCAGCGCCTCGGTGTGCTTGCGATCCTTGGGACCCGGGTCCACCAGCACATACTCGGCGCTACCGGGAGCGCGCAGCAGCCAGGTGTTGGTGCCCTGCAAGGTCATTCCGCTGGGATTGTCGGCCAGCACCACACCGGCGGACGGAGTCACTTGCCGCAGCTGTTCATACGCGGGATGAGTGAGGGTCATATTTCTGTCCTAACCCAGGGAGTGCGGTGGGTCCAGGTTGGACGCACCACACTTCCCACGTGTCCTCGAAAGAGCAAGCGCTCAGCGCACTTCGGCGATGAGCTCCACTTCCACCGGGGTGTTCTTCGGGAGTTCGGAGACGCCGACGGCGGAGCGCGCGTGCACGCCCGCATCGCCGAAGACCTCGCCGAGGAAGTTGGACGCGCCGTTGATGACGACCGGCTGATCGGAGTAGCCGGGGGCCGAGGCGACGAAGCCGACGACCTTCACGATGCGCACCACATTGTCGAGCCCGACCAGATCATGCACGGCCGCAAGCGCATTGAGCGCGCACAGCCGAGCGGCCTCGGCGGCCTCTTCGGTGGAGACCTCCGCGCCGACCTTGCCGGTCACGGTGAGCTGTCCGTCCACGAACGGCAGCTGGCCGGAGGTATAGACCAGGTTCCCGGTCCGGATGGCCGGAATGTACGAGGCCACGGGCGCGGCCACGCCGGGCACGGTGACGCCCAGCTTCTCCAGGTTCTCCGCCCACGCGGTGGCGGCGGTCATCAGTTCTTGGGTCGCTTCAGGTAGGCGACGTGCTGCTCACCGGTCGGCCCGGGGAGCACCGAGACGAGCTCCCAGCCGTCGGACCCCCACTGGTCGAGGATTGCCTTGGTGGCGTGCGTCAACAGCGGCACGGTCGCGTACTCCCACGCGGTCAGATCACTCATGGTCGTGAGATTAGCCCCGGTCCAGGTGGTCCCATACCTCGGACCCTGGTCTGGCGCATTCGATATCAGGAAATCGAGAATTCCAGAGTGGTGTATCAGACAGTTGGTGTCACTTGTGGGCATGAACCAGGAACGGGTTATAGGCTCGCGAGCGTGGGAGTACCGATAGCAGTGCCCGTTTCGGTTGAGCCGGGGGTCGAAGCAGGTTGGCCGGAGCGGGCGGACAAAGCCCGCCTGCATTACGTATCCGGGAAGGGCGGCACCGGGAAGTCCACGGTCGCGGCCGCATTGGCGCTGGCACTCGCGGCGGGGGGCCGCCGCGTACTGCTGGTCGAGGTCGAGGGCAGACAGTCCATCGCCCAGCTCTTCGATCTGCCGCCGTTGCCGCCCACCGAGACTCGCATCGCCACCGCCGAGGGCGGCGGCGAAGTGCTGGCGCTGGCCCTGGATGTCGAGCACGCCTTCCTCGAGTACCTCGACATGTTCTACAACCTCGGCTTCGCGGGCCGGGCCATGCGCCGGGTGGGTGCGATCGAATTCGTCACCACCATCGCGCCGGGTCTGCGGGACGTGATCCTGACCGGCAAGATCAAGGAATGCGCGGTGCGCGTCGACAAGTCGGGTAAACCGGCATATGACGAAATCGTCATCGACGCCCCGCCGACCGGCCGGATCGCCAGCTTCCTGGACGTCACCCAGGCCATGGCCGAGATCGCCGGCGGCGGTCCGATCGCCTCGCAGGCCGAGGGCGTATCCAAGCTGCTGCATTCGCCGCAGACCATGATCCACCTGGTCACGCTGCTGGAGGCGCTGCCGGTGCAGGAGACCGCGGACGCGGTCGCCGAACTCACCGCCAATGACCTGAATATCGGCACCGTCATCGTGAACCGGGCCAATCAGGGCTATCTGCCGCGGGCGCTGCGCGAGAAGGCCGCCGCGGGCGAACTCGACACCGACGCGCTGCGCGCCGGACTCGCCGAGGCCGGAATCACCCTGTCCGAGGCCGACTTCCAAGGCTTGGTCGCCGAGACCGTCGAGCATTCGGCCCGCCTGCACGCGCAGGACGAGAGCGCCGAGGAATTGGCGCAGGTGGATATCTCGCGGCTGTACCTACCGTCGCTGGCCGACGGTATGGATCTGGGCGGGCTGTACGAGCTGGCCGAAGTATTGAGCGCGCAGGGAGTCCGCTGACCATGATCGTTCCGGCCAATACCGTCCCCCTGGACATTTCGAAGATGCTCGCCGATCCGACCTCGCGCATCGTGGTGTGCTGCGGTTCCGGCGGCGTCGGCAAGACCACCACCGCCGCGGCCATCGCGCTGCGGGCGGCCGAATCGGGGCGCAAGGTGGTCGTGCTGACCATCGACCCGGCCCGCCGGCTCGCGCAATCGCTGGGCGTCAGCGATCTCGGAAACACCCCGCAGAAGGTCGAATTGGGCGAGGGCGTCAAGGGCGAGCTCTACGCCATGATGCTGAATATGCGCCGCACCTTCGATGACATGGTGCTCGAGCACACCAGTCCGGAGAAGGCCGAGCAGATCTTCGCCAATCCGATCTATCAGACCGTGGCGTCCTCGTTCGGCGGCACGTCCGAGTACATGGCAATGGAGAAGCTCGGGCAGCTGGCGAGCAAACGCGAGTGGGACCTGATCGTGGTCGACACGCCGCCCTCGCGGAACGCCCTGGACTTCCTCGACGCGCCCAAGCGTCTCGGCAATTTTTTGAACGGCAAGATGATCCGCGTGATCATGGCGCCGGGCCGCGGCGTCGGCAAACTCGTCGCGGGCGCGATGAGTCTGGCACTGCGCGGCGTGTCCACGATCGTCGGCGGTCAGCTGCTCAAGGACGCCTCGGTGTTCCTGCAATCGCTGGAGTCCATGTTCGGCGGATTCCAGGATCGCGCGGATCGCACCTACGCCATGCTGTCCCGGCCGGGCACGCATTTCATCGTGGTGGCGGCGGCGGAACCGGACGCGCTGCGGGAGGCGTCGTTCTTCGTGGACCGGTTGTCCACGGACAAGATGCCTTTGGCAGGGCTGGTGCTCAATCGCACGCACCCCGTGCTGAGTTCGCTTTCGGCGGAGCAGGCGCAGGTGGCGGCCGACAAGCTGGCCCCGCAGACACCGGTGAACGGCGAATCCGAGACTCCGGCCGCGCTGGCGGCCGCCGTGCTGCGGATTCACGCGCAGCGGGCGGTGACCGCGAAGCGGGAACAGCATCTGCTGCACCGGTTCACGGGCGCGCACCCGCGGGTGCCGATCGCGGCGGTGACGGCATTGCCGTTCGAGGTCGCCGATATCGAGGCGTTGCGCGCGGTCGGTGATCAGCTGGCCGAAGCGGGAGCCGCCCGGACTGCCTGACCTATTTGCGCCATCGCTGGCGTGAATGCGCAACCCCCCTGAATCGCCCTGGAGGATTTGCCTGTTCTGCCCGATCCGACCCCAGACATGGACCGAGCCCGCATCCGCGGGCTCGGTCCATTCTGCCTATGGGAATACGTCGGATTACATGGCTACTTTCTGCGTACGCTGGACACGGAAGAAGTCCGCCCAGGAGGTCACCTCGGGATGCTGCTTGAGCAGCGCGCGACGCTGCCGTTCGGTCATGCCGCCCCACACACCGAACTCGACCCGGTTGTCCAGGGCGTCCGCCCCGCATTCCATCAGCACCGGGCAGTGCCGGCAGATGGTTGCCGCCTTGCGCTGGGCAGCGCCGCGCACGAACAACTGGTCGGGATCCACTTCCTTGCATCGGGCCTGGGAAACCCAGGCGATCCTTGCTTCGGCCTGCTCCACGTCCAATCGAGCTATCGGGGTAGTCATGTGCATTTAAGTGCCCCTTTGCAGTCCGAACACCGGGTCACGGCGCTCCAGAATCGCGTGTGCAGCGCGCAGATACCCAACCCCACTGCGAACTGCACCACATTCCACTTTGAGTGTTAGCTCTATCACACTGGGTTCTCAATCTAGATAGTGGTGTAGCGCTCGCGCAAGACCGTCCTGAGATTTTCTGGTACGTCCGTCCATGCATTCGTTGCCTAAAACCGGCCAGTCGGCATCTTTGAGACGAATGGACACCCCGCGCCCGGGCGAGCGCCAAGCACCGGAAAGGGCAATTAGGCTAGGGGCCGTGCCGATCACACGAACGCTCGCGAGACTGGCCGGCAGCTGCGTCCTGGCCGCCGTTCTCCTCGCCGGGCTGCTGTTCCCACTCGCCGGCGGCTTCGGCTATATCTCGAACCGAGCCGCCGACGCCGTAGACAACGTCTCCGCCGAACTGGTGGAAGGCGCGGTCCCGGCGGTGTCGACCATGGTCGACGCCAACGGGCAGCCGTTCGCGTGGCTGTACGAGCAGCGCCGATTCGAGGTCCCCAGCGACAAGATCTCCAACGACATGAAGCTCTCGCTCGTGTCCGTTGAGGACAAACGCTTCGCCGAACACGGTGGCGTGGACTGGCAGGGCACCTTCCGTGCCTTCCTGACCAACACCAGCGGCGGCGAAGTGCAGCAGGGTGGTTCGACCATCGACCAGCAGTATGTGAAGAACTATCTGCTGCTCGTGGTCGCCAAGACCGACGCCGAACGCCGCGCCGCCATCGAGACCACGCCCGCCCGCAAGATCCGCGAGATCCGCATGGCGATGACGCTGGACAAGCAGCTCACCAAGGACGAGATCCTCACCCGCTATCTGAACCTGGTTCCGTTCGGCAATTCGTCGTACGGCATCCAGGACGCCGCCCAGACCTATTTCGGCGTGGACGCCAAGGATCTGAACATCGTGCAGTCCGCCATGTTGGCGGGCATGGTGCAGTCCAGCTCCAAGCTGAACCCGTACACCAACCCGGCGGGCGTGCTCGAACGCCGGAACACCGTGCTGGACACGCTCATCGCGAATATCCCCAGCCGGGCCGACGAGTTCCGCAAGGCCAAGACCGATCCGCTGGGCGTGCTGCCCGAGCCCAAGGGGCTGCCGCGCGGCTGCATCGCGGCCAATGATCGCGGGTTCTTCTGCGATTACGCGCTGCAGTACCTGGCCAATGCCGGGATCAGCCGCGATCAGATCGACAAGGGCGGCTACCTGATTCGCACCACGCTCGATCCGGATGTGCAGAACTCGACCAAGGCGTCGGTGACCGCGAACGCGGACCCGAATCTGGACGACATCGCCTCGGTGATGAATGTGGTTGCCCCGGGTCAGGATTCGCATCCGCTGCTGGCCATGGCGTCGAGCCGCACCTACGGACTCGACGGCAATGCGCATCAAACCGTGCAGCCGCAGCCGTATTCGCTGGTCGGTGACGGTGCGGGCTCGATTTTCAAGATCTTCACCACGGCCGCGGCGATGGAGAAGGGGCTCGGCATCAGCGCACAGCTGGACGTGCCCGCCAACTTCCAGGCCAAGGGCATGGGTAACAGCGGTACGCCGGGTTGCCCGGCCGAGACGTACTGCGTGAAGAACGCGGGCGCCTACAAGTCGCCGATGTCGGTGACCGAGGCGCTGGCGACCTCACCGAATACGGCCTTCGTCAAGCTGATTCAGGCCGTGGGCGTGACGCCGACGGTGGATATGGCCGTGCGGCTCGGTATGCGCTCCTACGCGCAGCCGGGGACCTCGGGCCATGGGAATCAGAGCCTGGCGGACATGGTGAAGGATCAGAACCTCGGTTCCTTCACCCTGGGCCCGGTCGGCGTGAACGCGCTGGAGCTGTCGAATGTGGCCGCGACACTGGCCTCCAGTGGTCGCTGGTGCCCGCCCACCCCCATCAAGGAGGTGGTGGATCGCAGCGGGAAGCCGGTGCCGCTCACGCAGCAGGCATGTGAGCAGGTGGTCGATCCGGGGCTGGCGAACACGCTCGCCAACGCGCTGAGCCATGACGTGCTCAGCGGTACCGGTGCCGGTGCGGCCGGTTCGGTCGGCTGGAACTTCCCGCTGTCCGCCAAGACGGGAACCACCGAAACGCACCGCTCCTCGGCCTTCCTGGCGTTCAGCGGGTCGTTCGCGGGTTCGGCGTACATCTACGGCGACAGCCCGACTCCGGGCGAGATCTGCTCGTACCCGCTGCGCAATTGCGGCAGCGGAAACCTGTACGGCGGTAATGAACCGGCGCGGACGTGGCTGGGCGCGATGAAGAACGTGCTCGGCAAGTTCCCGCCGCTGAGTCTGCCGCCGCTGGATGACAAGTACGTGCGCGGCTCGAACAATTCACAGATTCCGGATGTGATCGGCCAGAGCCAGGCCGAGGCGACCGGCAATCTGACCGCCGCCGGTTTCCAGGTCTCGGTGACCTCCGCGCCCGGCGCGAACAAGGGCACGGTGATGAGCATCTCGCCGGATGGTTCGGCCATCCCTGGTTCGGTGATCACCATCTACGTCAGCGACGGCACCCAGCATCCGCTGCCGTCCGCCGCTCCCCCGCCCTCCCTGCCGGGGATCCAGTTGCCGGGTCTGCCGCAACTCCCCCCGATCCCCATCCCCATCCCGATCCCCCGCTAGCGCGGTAAAGAACCGCTCGAGGGCCCCTCGCCGGTAATCGGCGAGGGGCCCTGATGCTTTTCGCGTATCGCCGTCAGAGGCGGGCTTTGACCGCCGCGGAGACTCGGGTGCCGTCGGCGCGCCCGGCGGCGAGGGCGGTGGCGATTTTCATGACCTGGCCCATTTGGCGCATGCCGGGGCGCTCGCCGAGTTGTTCGGCGACGTCGGCGATGGCGGTGTCGGCGATATCGGCCACCTCGGCGTCGGTGAGCGGGGTGGGCAGGTATTCGTCGATGATCTGTTCTTCGGCGCGTTCGGTGGCGGCGAGTTCACCGCGGCCGGCCTGTTCGTAGACGACGGCGGCCTCGTTGCGCTTCTTCGCCTCCTTGGACAGGACGGCGATGACTTCGGCGTCGGTGAGTTCCTTCGCCTGCGTACCGGCGACCTCCGCGGTCTGGACGGCGGCGAGCAGCATGCGCACGGTGTTCAGGCGCAGCGTGTCCTTGGCCTTCATGGCGGTGGTGAGATCGGCACGCAGCTTCGATTTGAGTTCCGACATGGCCGCCACGGTACCGTTCATCACCCGCGAGGCTCGACGCATTTTCAACGGGTCGCCTATTCTGGGCGAATGCCCGTAATCTCGACCGTCGCCCTTCGCCGTACCGCTCTGGGAGCCGCAGGGGCCGCCGTCGCCGGAGTCGGATACGCCACGCTGATCGAGCGCAACGCCTTCACCCTGCGTGAGGCGACGCTGCCGGTGCTGGCGCCGGGTAAACCCTCGCTCCGGGTTCTGCACATCTCCGACCTGCACATGATGCCGGGTCAGCAGTTGAAACAGGCGTGGTTGCGGGAGCTGGATCGGCTGGAGCCGGATCTGGTGGTGAACACCGGCGACAACCTCTCGCATATGAAGTCGGTGCCCGCGGTGGTGCAGGCGCTCGGCGGTCTGCTGGGCCGGCCCGGCATTTTCGTATTCGGGTCGAATGACTATTTCGCGCCGGTGCCGAAGAATCCGCTGAAGTACTTCAAGAAGGATCACAAGCGCGTTTTCGGCGATCCGCTGCCGTGGCAGGATCTGCGCGCGGCGTTCACCGAGCGCGGCTGGCTGGATCTGACGCATGTGCGCCGCGATATCGAGGTCGCCGGGGTGAAGATCTCGACCGCGGGCGTGGATGATCCGCATCTGAAGCGGGATCGCTACGACACCGTGGCGGGTGCGCCGAATCCGTTGGCGGACTTGAGCATCGGGCTCACGCATTCGCCGGAGCCGCGGGTGCTGGATCGTTTCGCCGGGGACGGCTACGACCTGATCATGGCGGGTCACACCCACGGCGGTCAGCTGTGCGTTCCGGGTTTCGGTGCGCTGGTGACCAATTGCGGTATCGACCGTTCGCGGGTGAAGGGTCCGTCGCAGTGGGGTTCGCATACGCAGCTGCACGTGTCGGCCGGGCTGGGTACGTCGCCGTGGGCGCCGTACCGGTTCTGCTGCCGTCCGGAGGCGACGCTGGTGACCTTGGTCGGCGCGCCGCCCAAGCAGCCGGTGGCGGAGTCGGGTCGCGGACGCACCACCTCGGAGGCTGTCGCGCGATAGACCCGTTCCGCGATATACAACGCGGTATGTAGTCGTCAGTCAGGGGTGAGCCGTGGCCAGTGGTAATGAACCGAACGAGGATCCGACAACGAAGGGTCCGGATCCGGACTGGTGGCAGGGCGCGCCCGCCGCTGATTCGCCGTGGCAGTCGCATCCCGCGCAGCCGCAGCAGCCCGCACCGAATTACGGTGTGGGCCAGTCGGATCCGACGGTGCATCAGCCGTGGGGGCAGCAGCAGCCGCCCCCGACCGCGCCGTTCACGGGCGGTCAGCCGTATCAGAGCGCGCCGAATCCGTATCAGAGCGCGCCGAATCAGCCGTATCAGCAGTCGCCGTATCAGTCCGGGCCGACTCCGTATCAGCAGCCGCCGCAGCCGCCATACGGCCCGCCCGGCTACGGCCAGCAACCTCCCGGCGGCGGTAAGGGCAAGGGCTGGTTGTTCGCCGGTATCGGCGCACTGGTGCTGGTGATCATCGGCGCGGTGGTCACCGTGGTGCTGGTGAACCGCGGCTCCAATGATCCTTCGGCACACGGGAATACGACGCCGTCGTTGATCAGCGCGCTCACCACGACCCCCTCCGGCAACAAGCCGAGCACCTCTCCCAAGCCCACCACGTCCCCGAAGACGTCAACGCCCGCCGCGGTGATCCCCGGCTACCAGGTGGTGACGATCACGGAAAACGGTGCGGCATATGACATTCCGAAGGATTGGAAGCTCGACCGCACCGGCCAGACCAGCTTCAACAGCGGCGGCGATTCCGTTCCCATCGCGGGCCTGGCGCAGGACGGCGTCGACTACTGCCCGAACTACGTCCGCACCAACGTATTCCTCAGTCAGTCAACGGAAACCGATCCCGCCAAGGCCGCGACCGATATAGCCACCCGCATGTCCAAGATCGGCTGGTCCACCTCCACGGGTTCCACCCCCGGCGCCTCGGAACCCTTCAGCAACACCGATAACCAGCTCCAGGGCGTCTACCTGGAGACGAAGGGCAATGCCCCGCCCCCGGCCTCCGGTTGCGCCTCCACCTACTCCATCTACACCTTCGCCTTCCCCGGCGACAACGGCGCATTCGTCTTCACCATCGCCGCCGACACCGGCGTGGCCAACTCGGTGGACGCCACCCTGGCCAAGAAAATCCTGGCCACCATCCGCCCCCTCTGACCCCCGCTCCCCAACCACATTTACCCCCTCTGACCAGCCGATTTATCATCCGGCCCACCCATCGGCTAAGCTACTCCACGTTCACATCACGGGGTGTGGCGCAGCTTGGTAGCGCGCTTCGTTCGGGACGAAGAGGTCGCAGGTTCAAATCCTGTCACCCCGACGTGTTGGTTGAGACACAGGAAAGGCCCTGACTTCGGTCGGGGCCTTTTCGCTGTTTCGGGGTCAGCTGGCGGCGGGGTGCAACGGGTGGGTGCCGAGGCGGTGGGCCCGGGTGGTGATGAGGGTGCGTAATGCGGCCTCTGTGAAGGCATTTGCGGGGGTGAGGACGAAGAGGCGGTGCGCCGAGGTGTCGGGGGCTACCAGGGTGTCGTAGTCGAGGGTGAGGGTGCCTTCGGCGGGGTGGGCGAAGCGTTTGCGGCCGTGGTGGCGTTCCTGGACGGTGTGGTCGTTCCACCAGGTAGCGAAATCCGGGCTGGCGGTGCGCAATTCGGTGATGAGGGCGAGCAGGCGGGGGTCTTCGGGGTTGCGGGCCAGGTTGAGGCGGAGGTCGCCCACGGTTTCGCGGGCGACCTTGGGCCAGTCGAGTTGGGTGGCCCGGGTGGGTTCGTCGAGGAAGATGAGGCGGGCGATATTGACGCCCGGGAGGAAGTCTTCGCCGAAAAGGGCTGCGGCCGCGGCGTTTCGGGCCAGCACATCGCCTCGGAAGTCCATGGCGTAGGCGGGGAGCAGGGGCATTCCGTCCAGGATGGCCCGCATGGAGGCGCTCAGCGGGGCCTGGGCGCGCTGCGGTGGGGGTTGGGAACCGCGGGCAATCAGGTGCAGGTGGGAGCGCTCGGAATCGGTCAGCTGGAGGGCTGCGGCGATGGCGTCCAGGACGGCGGCTCCCGGCGTGACTGCGCGGCCCTGTTCCAGGCGGATGTACCAGTCGATGCTGACGGCCGCGAGTTCGGCGACCTCCTGGCGGCGCAGCCCGGGGGTGCGGCGTTTACCGGTGCCGGGCAGGCCCGCGGCCTCGGGCGTCAGTCGTTCTCGCATTGCGCGCAGGAAGGAGCCCAACTCGGCTCCGGATTCCGCTCTGTCCACCGGACCATCATGGCGCAGGGCGTTGAGCACGGACGATCGGGTGGTACGCGGGATACCAGGATGTGGACGGCCTTCTCCGCGATCTCAATATCCAAGATGCTTGTCTCAGAAGTTGAAACAACGGATCTTGGAGGATCGTCATGAACACCATCGCGCGAATCGCGTCCGCCGCCGTCGTCGCCTCCGGTCTGCTGAGCGTGGCGGCATGCGGGACGGACGGCGAATCGGCTCCGGCGGCACAGCCCACCGCCGCCGGGGTCACGGTGCGGAGTGTGGCTCCGGCGGGGGCCGCGACGTTCGAGGTGAACAGTCCGGACGTGCGGGGCGGCACGTTCGGGGCGGATAACTTCGCCGGGGCGTTCGGGTGCACGGCCGCCAATCACGCACCGCGAGTGCGCTGGTCGGGGGCTCCGGCGGCGGCCAAGAGCTTCGCGGTCACCATGTTCGATCAGGACGCGCCGACCGGCAGCGGCTTCTGGCACTGGATCAACTGGGATATCGCCCCCACCGCAACGGAATTCGGCACCGGGGTCACGGCCGTGACCGGAACCAACGATGCGGGCGCGGCGGACTACCTGGGCCCCTGCCCGCCGAGCGGCGATAAGGCGCACACCTACCGAATCACGGTGCTGGCCTTGGACGTTCCGAGAATGGATCTGCCCGCCGCCACTCCCCCGGCCGTCGCCTCGTTCTCGATGAGCAGCCACATCATCGGCATCGGCCAGCTGTCGGTCAGCGCCCAGCGCCCCTGACCCCCGGCCCTCGGCTCCGGCTCCGGCTCCGGCTCCGGCTCCGGCTCCGGAGGACTATCTCCGAACGCGCAACGACCCCCTGCCGCGAAGGCAGGGGGTCGTTGTGTCGCAGGCGTTTTCAGCCCAGATGCAGTTTCTTCATGAGGCGCAGCGTCATGAGGGTGCTCTTGAGCTGCTTCTCGTAGGGCATGCCCGCGCGGGCGGCGAGGATCTGCTTCTTCTGTACGCCGACATTGATGGTGTCGGTGTACTTGAGGATGCCCGCCGCGCCGTGGCGGGTGCCGACGCCGGAGCTCTTGACGCCACCGGACGGGGTGCCCTTGGCGGCGTAGGTGGTGACGAAGCCGTCGTTGATGTTGATGGCCCCGGCTTCGAGCTTCTCGGCGATGCGTCCGGCGCGGGTGAAATCGCCCGCCCAGACGCTGGCGTTCAGGCCGTAGTCGGTGTCGTTGGCCAGGCGGATGGCTTCTTCGTCGCTGCCGAACTTGTAGATGGCAACGACGGGTCCGAAGGTCTCCTTGGTGGCGAGTTCCATGTCCTTGGTGACGCCGGTGAGGATGGTGGGCTCGTAGAAGGCGGGGCCGATGTCCGGGCGGGGCTTGCCGCCGGTCACCACGGTCGCGCCCTTCTCGCGGGCCTCTTCGACGTGCGCGGACACCCGCTGCATGTGTTCGACCGAGACGAGCGAGCCGATCTCCGGGTCGAAGTTGTAGGTGGCTCCGGCCTTCGCACCCAATTCCTCTGCGGCTGTGACGAATCGGCGCACGAACTCGTCGTGGACGCGCTCCTGCACGTAGATGCGCTCGATGTGCATGCAGGCCTGGCCGGTGTTGCCGAAGACGGCGAAGGTGGCGCTGGGGATGCATTCGTCGAGGTTGACGTCGTCGAGGACGATCATCGGGTTCTTGCCGCCGAGTTCGAGCGAACAGCCGATGAGGTTGCTGCCCGCCTGCGCGCCGATGGTGCGCCCGGTGTTGGTGGAGCCGGTGAACATGACGAAGTCGACGTTGTCGATGATGGTCGGGCCGACATCCGGTCCGCCGCCGCACACCACCTGGACGAGTCCGCGCGGCAGTCCCGCCTTGTGCAGCAGTTCGATGCCGAACAGGGTGCACAGCGCGGTCTTGTTGTCCGGCTTGAGGATCAGGCCGTTGCCCGCCATGAGCGCGGGGGCGGAGTCGGACATGGAGATGGCGAACGGGAAGTTCCACGGCGCGATGACCGCGACGACGCCCTTGGGGCGGTGCTCTTCGGTGGAGCTGGTGATGACCGGCATGGGTCCGCTGCGCTTCTTGGAGCGCAGGGTCTTCTCGGCGGTCTTGAGGTAGTGCGCGATGACCATCGGGGTGTCGCAGGCTTCTTCGATGGCCATGCGGCGGGCCTTGCCGCAGCCGATCTGGATGAGATCGGCGATGGTCTCGATCTCGGTGAGGATCAGCTCGTGCGCGCGCTCGAACACCTCGAGGCGCTGCTTGAGCGGGCGGCGCGCCCACTCGACCTGGGCGGCGCGTGCGATGGCGACGGCGGCCTCGACGTCTTCGGGCGAGGACTGCGGCAGCTGGCCGACGACGTCGCCGGTGTAGACCTCGATCATGTCGAAGGGTTCGCGGGCCTCGCCCGCGGTGCCCGCGGTCACCATGCCGGTGAGCCGGTTGATCAAGGATTCCGTTACCCGGGGCGGCAGCTTGCTCTGCGTACTCGTACTCATGGCATATCTCCCATAACTTGCCGCCCGTGACGGCGGTCACCACGATCCAAACTAGAACACGTTATTGTTCAAGACAACGGCGCGGGGTAGTTTCGTCCCCGAATCTGCGGAAAGAAAGGTCGGCGATGACGACAGCCACCACTGAAACAAGTAGCAATACCGAGCCTCATGCTCTCGTGGAGAAGCGTGGCGGCACGCTGATCGTCACCATGAATCGCCCCACCGCCAAGAACGCGCTCACCGGCGAGATGCTGAGCATCATGACCGAGGCGTGGGAGCGGGTGGACAGTGATCCGGAGATCCGCTGCTGCATCCTGACCGGTGCGGGTGGCGCGTTCTGCGCGGGCGCGGACCTCAAGGCCATGTCCAAGCGTAACCCGAGCGACGGCATGGGCGAGGGCGCCGCGTTCGATCCGACCCGGATGCCGGGCCTGCTCAAGGGCTACCGCCTGAGCAAGCCGCTGATCGCCGCGGTCGAGGGTCCGGCCATCGCGGGCGGCACCGAGATCCTGCAGGGCACCGATATCCGCATTGCCGGTGAGAGCGCCAAATTCGGTGTCTCCGAGGCGAAGTGGAGCCTGTTCCCGATGGGCGGATCCGCGGTGCGGCTGCCGCGCCAGATCCCGTACACGGTGGCGGCGGAACTGCTGCTGACCGGTCGGCACATCACCGCGGCGGAAGCGTTGCAGCACGGCCTGATCGGGCATGTGGTGCCGGACGGAACCGCGCTGGACAAGGCCCTGGAGATCGCCGAGCTGATCAATAACAATGGGCCGCTTGCGGTTCAGGCGATTCTGAAGGTGATCCGCGATACCGAGGGTCTGCACGAGGAAGAGGCCTTCAAGATCGACGCGAAGGTCGGTCTGCCGGTCTTCCGCAGCGAGGACGCGAAGGAGGGCCCGCGCGCCTTCGCCGAGAAGCGCAAGCCGAACTTCCAAGGCAAGTAGCCCGTCATCCCGGCGTGGGTTTGGCCGGGATCCACTGCGTAGGTGTGGATCCCGGCCAAGAAGCGCGCCGGGATGACGGAGGCTACCGGGCGATCAATTCTTCGCCGAGGAAGCCACCCGATTGATGCCGCCACAGCTGCGCGTACGTTCCTTCCGCGTGCAGCAGCTGCTCATGGGTGCCGGACTCGACGATCCGCCCGTGATCGAGCACCACGAGCCGGTCCATTCCGGCGACGGTGCTCAAACGGTGCGCGACCACCAGCGCCGTACGCCCCTCCATCAGCTCCCAGAGTGCCTGCTGCACCAGCTTTTCGCTCTCGGAGTCGAGGGCGCTGGTGGCTTCGTCCAGTAGCAGAATGGGTGCGTCGCGCAGGATGGCGCGCGCGAGCGCGACCCGCTGCCGTTGTCCGCCGGACAGTTTCACGCCGCGTTCGCCGAGCAGGGTATCCATGCCCTGCGGTAGCGCGTCGGCGAATTCGGTGACGTGCGCGGCCTGGGCGGCGCGCAGGATCTCCGCCTCGGTGGCGCCGGGCCGGGCGAAGCGGATGTTCTCTCGTAGCGTGCGGTGGAACATGGCCGGATCCTGCGGCACATAGGCGAGCTGGCTGCGCAGATCGCTCTGCTTCAGCTTCGAGATGTCCTGTCCGCCAATGCGAATCACGCCGTCATTGATGTCCATCAGGCGCAGCAGCAGTTGGGTGAGGGTGGTTTTTCCGCCACCGGAGCGCCCGACCAGGCCCAGTTTGGATCCGGCGGGCACCTCGAGATCGAGCCCGGTGAACAGTGGCGTCGCCCCCGCGTGGGTGAAGTGCACGCTCTCGAATCGCACGTCGGAACCCTTGGGCAGCAGGGCTTCCGGCTCCGAGCTGTCCACAACGGTGGGTGGTGTGCGCAGCATTTCGGTGAACTGCGCCGCCTCGGTGAGCGTGCTCTCCAGTCGCCGGTAGATCTGGTTGAACCGGAACATGATCCCGGTCGCGTTCCAGTAGTAGGTGAACGCCACCATGATCGCGGTGACCGAGGCGTGCCCGCCGCTGAGCCCGAGCACGATGAGCAATCCCGCGACATTGGTGACCGCCACCAGCGGTGTCACCACGGTATCGATGCGCAGGTTGGCGTAGTCCCAGGACAGCAGTGATTTGCGCCGTTGATCGAGCACCCGCCGCCGATGTTCCTCGGCCTCTTGGCGTTCGGCGGCGAAGGCCCGCACCACCTGCATATTGGCCAGGCTGTCGGCCACATGCCCGGAGACCAGTGCGATGGATGCCTCGCGATCGTCGACCAGCGCCTGTCGACGTTGGATCAGTGGCGCGATCACCAGCGCGGTGAACGCGATCATGCCGATCAGCACCACCACCAGCATGGGGTCGTAGCGCCACAGCACGACCGCCGCGAAACCCAAAGGCAGTACGGCGGAGAAGATTTCGAACGCGAAGGTATCGACGAACTGCTCGAAGCGGGTGGCGAAGCTCAGGGCCCGCTTGGTGAGCGATCCGGCGAAGTTGTTGTGGAAGAACGCCGCGTCCTTGGCCAGCAGTTCGTCCATGGCGATCACGTACAGGCTTTCGATGCCGTAGGCGTCGAGCCGGTTGAGGCAGTGGATTCCGATGCGCCACAGCACTTCCGACAGCACGATCACCCCGGCGAAGGCGGCCACCAGCGGCCCGACCGTGGGTAGGCCGGAGTCGCCGGTGCTTGCGACCCGGCCGATCAGGATCGCGACCAGCAGTGGCGCGATGTAACTCTGGCAGACGCTGCCCAGGGCAGGGCCCAGCATTCCGCCGGTGGTCAATAGTTTTCGCCGGGCCATTTCCCGGCCGTAATATCGCAGAACCAGTTTTATCGCGGGCGCGCGCGAGCTCATCCGTCCCCTTCTCGAATGGTTTCCGAGCAGTGCAGAAGAGCTATCGTGCCGCGCGGGGGCGGGTTCCGGCCAGCGATTATTCGCTGGCCGATTGCGGTGGCGGGGCCGCTTCGGCACGGGGAAGAAGAGGCGCTGGGCGATCGCAGAGCCCCGATCGCCCAGCGCCGATTGCGGTCACCGGTCGGAGCACGAGCCGGTTTCCGCGCGACGGTTAATCCGTCGGCTTCACGGTGCGGCCCACTATCCGGCGCATGACGCCGGGCAGGAATCGCCGCATCAGGTAGAAGGGGTACGCCTGTCCGGGGAATACGAACAGCGGACTCTTCGGCTTGGCCAGGGCCTTTTCGAGCGCGTCGATGACGCCTTCGGGGCTCATGCCGCCGGTTCCGGCCAGCACCGATTCGTTCTCTTCGCGGACCTTGTCCAGGAAGGCGGTCTCGACCATGGGCGGGCAGAGCCCGAGCAGCCGCACGCCACTGTCCTGGAGTTCGTAGGCGAGGCTGTCGATGAACCCGATGACCGCGAATTTGGAGGCGGAGTAACCCGCCATACCGGGTGAGGGCAGCCAGCCCGCGACGGAGGCGAACAACACGACGGTGCCGGTCCGCGCCTGCTTCATGGCCGGGATGACGGCCTGGCACAGGTTGACGGTGCCGATGTAGTTGACGTCGATCATCTTGCGGATCTGCGCCACATCATGATTCAGCGCCGACGCGTGCACGTGGCACATGCCCGCCGCGTGCACCAGCCGGTCGATGGTTCCGAGTTCGCCGCGCACCTTCTCCACCACCGCGCGCACCTGTTCGGTATCGGAGACATCGCAGGTGTAGGTGGCCATATTCGGTGAGCGCCTTGCGGTTTCGGTCAGCCCGTCGGCGTTGAGGTCGACGGCCGCGACCTTCCAGCCAGCCGCGGCGAGCCGCTGGGCGACGATGCGGCCCATACCGCTGGCCGCGCCGGTGACGAGTGCGGTCTGGGTCATCGGGCCTCCCGGGTCGGCAGAACGGTGGTGGCATCGGCGAAAGTCATTGCGAGCGAGCCGATCCGGCTGCCGAAGAGCGCACCCCTGGGCAGGCCGAGGGCGCGTAGCTGCTGGGAGATCGGATGGTTGCCGAGTTCGACGCGTACGCCGCCGGGCCGTCCGCGCACGCCGCTCGGATTCATCACCCACGGTGTCCGGCGCAGAGTTCCATTGCGGTGGGTGTAGGCGTCGATGGATGCCCCGCCCGCGCCGCCGGGCATGGGCAGCCCGTTCGCGACCCGCATGCCGACCACGAATTCCCCGTCCACGCGCACATCGCACAGGTGTCCGCCGCGTACGGGGGTGATGTCGATATCGGCCATCAGTTTGGGGAAGCCCCAAATCGATTGTCCCGCTTCGCAGGTGAAGCTCTGGTTGACCGGCAGCCAGTGGATGTAGGCCCCGGTGCTGTCCTTGCGCCCGGGTTGGCGGGCCATGAGCGAGAAGGCGAATTCGTGGTACGGCCCGAGGTCTCCGTCGACGTAGCGGACGAAGGCGAGCGAGAGGATCGCCCGGCCCAGTACGGTGACCGGTTCCAGTCCGGCCGGTGCGAGCAGCTCGCGCGCCGCCGCGGTATCCGCGAAGAAGAGCGCGGAGGCGGCGTCGGCATGCCTGATCTCGACCGGCATCCGAACCTGTTCACCGAGTACGGTGTGCGCCGCTGCCATGTCAGAATTAGAACAGGTTCCTGTGATATTCGCCATCGATTCGGCCAAGGTATCTCGCTGATCGGACCCTGACGTGGCATTCGGTTCCATAACCGGTTATCGCACCTCGTGTGTGGGCTCGGCGGATTCCGCGTACGCCTTGGCCCAGCGGTAGTCGGGTTTTCCGCTGGGCGTGCGCGCCACGGTCTCGGTCACCCAGATGCGCCGGGGCAGTTTGTATCCGGCCAGATGTGCGCGCACATGATCCTCCAGTCCGGAGAAATCGATCCCGGCCGGAGCCGATACCACCGCGCCGACCAGCTGTCCCCAGCGCTCGTGCGCGATACCGATCACGACGGCGTCGTATACCGATTCGTGCGCCTTGACCACGGCCTCCACCTCTTCGGGGAAGACCTTCTCGCCGCCGGTGTTGATGACCATGTTCCCGCGCCCGATGAGCGTGATGGCCCCGTCCGCCTCGACCCGGGCCCGATCATCGGTGATGACCATGCGCTGCCCGTCCACCGTGCGAAACAGCTTGTCGGTCTTGACCGGATCCTTGTAGTAGCCGATCGGCACATTGCCGGTCTTGGCCAGCCAGCCCTGGCCGCCGGGCTCGACCGGTTGCCCGGCATCGTCCACCACCAGCGCGCCGCGTCCGGTGTTCACCCGCGGCCCGCGTCCCGGATCGTCGTCCTTCTGCGCGAATCCGATTCCGCCGAAACCGGTTTCGGAGGATCCGATGGATTCGGTGACGAGGGTGTTCGGAAACAGTTCCAGCAGTTCGTTTTTCACGGGCTGGGTGAGCTGTGCCGCACCGGACCCGATGGAGAACACCGAGGCGGCGTCCACGGGTGCGGCCCGGTAGGCGTCCACGAGCGGCCGGGCGATGGCGTCACCGGTGATGACCAGGATGTTCGGTCGCTCCCGCGCCACGGTCTGCCAGATGCGCGCCGGATCGAAGCGGGGTTCGAACAGCACGGTGTTGCCGGACCAGAGTGCGGTGAAGGTGGGCATCATGGCGGCGGCGTGGATCAGCGGCGGCAGCACGAACCAGCGCAGCGGCTGCTCCAGCGCCGCGCCCGCGCGGGACTGCTGGTACTCGTCCAGTACCGGTTCGCCGGTGTAGAAGTCGATGCCGCCGCCCAGGACCCGCCACATGTCCTCCTGCCGCCACATGACGCCCTTGGGGAGTCCGGTGGTGCCGCCGGTGTACATGATGAACAGGTCGTCGGCGCTGCGCTCCTCGAAATCCCTTTTCGGGGAGGAGTTTTCGAGCGCCTCCTCATACGACTGCGACAGGGTGGGCAGTCCGTCGCCGCCCTGATCGTCCTCGACCACGAGGCTGTGCCGCAGTTTCGGCAGTTGCGGCCGGACCGCCTCCAGCAGCGGGGCGTAACAGCGGTGGTGCACAACCATTTCCAGATCGGCGTTGTCGTAGACGTAGCGCAGTTCCTCGGCCTGATACCGGTAGTTGATATTGATCGGTACCGCGCGAATCTTGAAGCAGCCCAACAGCGTTTCGAGGGTTTCGATGCTGTTGTGCATATGGAAGCCGATATGGGTGCCGGGTCCGGCCCCGGCGGCGGCCAGGTGATGCGCCAGGCGATTGGCGCGCTCGTCGAGTTCGGCGAAGGTGCGCCGGCGTTCGCCCTCGATGACGGCGAGCCGGTCGGGTACCGCGTCGGCGGAGTGTTCGTAGAGGTCGGCGAAGTTGCGGGCCATGGGCGTTCGCTTTCTACAGGACGGTGAGCGGCAGGGGGATTCCCCGGTCGGTGAAGGAGAAGTCGGCTCCGGTGCTGAAGCGGGTGATGGCGACCTCGCCCGCCTCCCGGAAGGGTGTGGCGGACAGTCCGAATTCGACGGTCAGCGCGGTGTCGGTGACGCTTCGCACCCGGACCTCGAAACGCGGATTCACCCCGCGCGCAAGCGCGTTGAGCGCCTCGAGGTGGGTGTCGTCGACCAGTGCCGCCCAGGCCCCGTCCGCCACCGCGCCGCAGTCGCGGCCGAGCCGCAGCTCCACCGTCCGCTCCCCGCCGTGGGTTTCGCTGCTCACCTCGGCGTCGACGTAGTCCGCCGGATTCAGGGCCGGATGCAGTCGCAATACCTTGGCCAGCGCCGCCGCGTCATCGCCGAGCCCGAGCGCGAGGCGCAGGCGTTCGGCGGTGATTCCGGCGATTCCGATGAACTGCTTACGCGTGATGCCCAGGGCCACAGCCGAATCCGAACGTTCGGCGACCGCTCGGCGGAATCCGAGGGTGAGCAGGTGCTGTTGCAGGCACACCTCGTCGGCCATCCGGATCAATGCCGATCGGGAGAAGTCCGTGAATCGGAGATCGTTCAGCAGTGGTCCGGCGTAGTCGTGCCGCCCGTCGCCGTCCTGTTCGATCGCCGCCAATTCCACAGTCGCCGCGCGTGTTTCGGCCAATGCCAACGCGTCCGCCGGAGCCTCGAACGGCGGCTGCGACCGATCGATGGTCACCGTCCAGGCGCAGACCGGCGTCCGATCCGCGGGTACCCGGGGCGGTCGATGCAGCGGCCGCACGCGCGCATGGGGATTGGTGGCCAGTGCCGTGGCATCGAAGGTGGGGTCTTCGATGTGGTGGCACATGCCGACCACGTACTCCTCCCCCATGGGTTCCACATCGGCGAGCGCGCCGCAGTGGTCCAGGTGGAACGCGCCGTTGTCGTGATCGTCCACCCGGTAGCGGAAATCCATGAATTGCGGTGGCGCGCCGATATCGAGCTGGAAGCCCTTGAAGATGGCCACCACGCCGTCCCCGGTGATGCCGAGGGCGGCGCGCATGCGACGGGTGTAGATGGGTGAGGCCAGCCGCCATTCGTCGATGGCCACCCCGGTCATGCCCTCGCGCCCGAAAGCGCCGATGGCGTGGGCCATTCCGGAGCGGTCGATGAGATGCCCGCACAGCAGCAGTTCGGGTACCAGGATGGCCAGCTCGCCGCGGGTCAGCGAGCTGTATCGACTGTTCACCACAGTGACGCCGGGCCCTGTCCGACCGGATACCAGCCTTTGAGCGGTTCGCCCGAGACCGAGCGCTCGATCCGCTTCTGCATGCCCGAGGACAGCACGCCGCCGGAGATCATCTCCACGAAAAGCGCTGTGACATTGCCGAAGTCGAAGAAGTCGCGCTGCCACGACCACTGCCCGTCGCCGGCGTACCGGAACCAGCTGCCACCGATGCCCTCCGGGCTGTAGGGCCGTCCGTCGGCGCGGGTCTTCTCGTTGATCTGTTTCCAGAAGCCGATGACGCTGCCGCTGCGCTCGTCGACCACGAATTCCTGATAGGGGTAGGTCCACCCCTCCAGGCCGAACATCTCCTGTCCGAGTGCGATATCGCGGATCTCATCGCGCCCGACGGCCATGAATTCCTGGGTGGGCCCGTAGTTCCAGCCGTAGGTGGCGTCCGGGGTGTAGAAGTCGGCGAGGGGTTTCCAGTCGCCGAGCGCTTCGCAGCGCCGGTTCTCCTCCACCCAGCGGGTGATCATGTCGTCGAGTTCGGTGCGGGACCAGGCCATGATGATTCCTTCAATCGGCCGTGCTGTCGTCACGGAGTGCGAGCGCCTGGGTGGGGCAGTAGCGGACGGCGGTGCGGGCCGCTTCGAGATCGTCGCCGGGGTCGGCGCTGAGGATCTCGACCTGGCCCTGTTTGGGTACGCGGAAGAGCCCGGGGGCTTCGTCCTGGCAGACGGCGTGCCCCTGGCACAGATCGATGTCGACGACGATCCGCATGGCTATTCTCCTGAATTCTTGTTCGGCTCAGGCTCTTTGATCGGCGCTTCGGGCTGTACCTCGACCAGCACCAGGTGCGCGCCGCGCGGGGTGGAGACGACCGCGACGATGGCCGCGGCGATATCGGAGGCGCGCAGGAAGTGCGGGTGCCGGGCGAAACCCCATTTCACCCATTCCTCGAGCATGGGTCCGATGACCGCGGGGTCGGCGGTCATGCCCATTCCGGTGAGGGTCTGGCCCGGGCGCACGATGGAGGAGCGCACGCCGGTGCCCTCGAGTTCCATGCGCAATTGCCGGGCCAGGGCTTCGACGCCCATTTTCGCGGCGTTGTACGCGCCGACGCCGGGTCGCGCCCGGTCGGCGCAGTCCGAGCCGATGACCACGAAGTCGCCGCGCTGCCGTTCGATCATGCCGGGGATGAGCCGGTGCGCGAGTCGTTGCGCGCCCACCAGGTGCACCCGGACCTGGGATTCGAAGAGGTCGGGATCCATTGCCCAACCGGATGCGAATTCCAGGTCGCCGGCTCCGGAAACCACGATTTCGATCGGCCCGAGCGCGTTTTCGGCGGCGGTGACGAATTCGTCCACCGAGGCGGTATCGGAGACGTCGAGCCGGTGCGCGAAGGCTTCGCCACCGTCGGCGCGGATCTTCTCGGCGAGTTCCTCGCAGATCTCCACCCGCCGCGCGCCGAGCGCGACGGGATATCCCAGTTCCGCCAGGGCCGTTGCGGTGGCCGCGCCGATACCGGAGGAGGCCCCGGCGATCAGGACCGGCCGCCGCGCCGGATGCGGTGTGAACTTTGGCATTTACCGAACCTCCACTGTCACGGGCAATTTCGCGAAGCCGCGCACGTTCACCGAATGCACGCGTTCGCTGCCGGGCAGCAGGTCGTAGGACCGCACCCGATCGGTGAACTCGCGCAAGACGATTCCGGCCTCGAGCCGCGCCAGGTGCGCGCCGAGGCAGAAGTGCACGCCGCGGCCGAAGCTGATCAGGCCGCCCTTGTCGGCACGGTCGATGTCATAGCTGTCCGGATCGTGAAAGGCCGCCGTATCGCGATTGGCGGACCCGATGAGCAGCAGCACCTTCGAGCCCTGCGGAATGGTCCGCCCGTAGTACTCGAGATCCACCGCCGCGGTGCGCGCCAGGATCTGGCTCGACGCGTCGTAGCGCAGTGTCTCCTCGACCCAGTCGTCGACCAGATCCGGATGCGCGGCGACCTTGGCGTACTGCTCGGAATGCACTCCGGCCCAGTGCAATGCGTTGCCGAGCAGTTTGGTGGTGGTCTCGTTGCCCGCGACCACCATCAGGAACATGAAGCCGATGATCTCCTCATCGGTGAGCCGGTCCCCGTCGGCCTCGGCGTCCAGCAGTGCGGAGGTCAGGTCCTCGGTGCGCTGTTTGCGGCGCTGCGCGACCATCTCGGTGTAGTAGCCGAACAGCTGTAGCGCGGCCTCCATGGCGGGCACCGGCACATCGAGCACGCCTTCTTCGCGATGCAGCAGCACATCGGCGAGCCGGCGCAGTTCGGCGCGGTCGGCCTCGGGCACGCCGAGCAGTTCGGAGATGACATCCATGGGCAGTTTGCCCGCGACATCGTCGATCCAGTCGAAACTGCCCGCGGCCAGCGCGGGTTCGAGGTGTTGCAGGGTGATCTCGCGAATGCGATCGCCCATCTCGGTGACCCGGCGCGGGGTGAAGCCCTGGTACACGAGTTTGCGCAGGCGCAGGTGCCGCGGATCGTCCATGGCCAGGAAGGACATGGTGTGGTGCGCGTGCGGACCCCAGGCGGCGGGATCGAGCGAGACCCCGTTGGCGCTGGAGAGATTCACATTGTCACGGAATCCGGCGGCCACGTCGGCATGCCTGGACAGGGCCCAGAAGTCGAGGGTCGGATTGTGATAGAGCGGCGCTTCGGCGCGCAGGCGCTGATAGACCGGGTACGGGTCCTCATGGACGCCGTAGTCGTACGGGTCGAACAGCAGCGGCTCTAGGGAGGCTGCGGTCATGGTCTGTGCACCTCGTATTCGATAACACGTTCGTCGACTGTGACGGACGGCGCCCAACCCCTGGGACATCTGGCTGGACATGTGTCCGTACAGTACTGGCGCGGGGGCTGGCTGACAACGGGAATCGAAAATCGATACTCGGAACCAGTCTCGCAAACTGAAACATGTTCTTGCGTGTTTCCGAGGTCCGAACTTATAGTCCGTACACGTGTCCGGACAGCATGGGAGCTACCGTTGAGCCTGAGCAATCTCATTCCAGATGACGGGTCCCAATTGCTGATCGGGGGCAAGCTGGTACCCGGCGGGGCCGGTGTGTTCAGCAACCTCGATCCGGCGACCGGGGAGCAAATCGGCTGGGCGGCCAATGCCGATGCCGCCGATATGGATGCCGCCATCGCCGCCGCGCGGACCGCCTTCGACGACACCGACTGGTCCCGGAATCCGGCCTTCCGCGCGCACTGTCTGCGGCAGTTGCGCGACGCGCTGCGCGCCCATCTCGAGGACCTGCGCGAGATCACCATCGCCGAGGTCGGCGCGCCCCGCATGCTGACCGCCGGACCGCAGCTGGAGGGCCCGATCACCGATCTCGGCTACTTCGCCGATCTGGCCGAAAGCTATTCCTGGGAAACAGATCTCGGCGTGGCGTCGCCCATGGGCATCAAGAGCAGTCGCACGCTGCGGCGCGAGCCCATCGGCGTGGTCGGCGCGATCACCCCGTGGAATTTCCCGCATCAGATCAATTTCGCCAAGATCGGCCCGGCGCTGGCGGCGGGGGCCACGGTGGTACTCAAACCGGCCCCGGACACCCCGTGGTGCGCGGCGGCGGTGGGGCGAATCATCGCCGAGGAGACCGATATTCCGGCCGGGGTGATCAATATCGTCACCTCGGACGACCATGGCCTGGGGTCGCGGCTGGTCACCGATCCGCGCGTGGACATGATCTCGTTCACCGGATCGACGCGCACCGGCAAAGCCGTGATGACCGCTGCCGCACAGTCTTTGAAGAAGGTGTTCCTGGAGCTCGGCGGCAAATCGGCGTTCATCGTGCTGGATGACGCGGATCTGTCGGCGGCGGTGAGCTATGCGGCCTTCGGGGTGAGCGTGCACGCCGGACAGGGCTGCGCCATCAGCACCCGCCTGCTGGTGCCGCGCGAACGCTACGACGAGGCGGTCGAGATCGCCACGCGCGCTTTGCGGGGCATCCGGCCCGGCGATCCGAACAAGCCCGGAACCGTCTGCGGCCCACTGATTTCCGAACGCCAGCGCGGCACAGTCGAACGCTACCTGGACAGTGCGCGCAGCGAGGGCGGCACCGTCATCGGCGGTAACCGGCCCGATCGGCCCGGCTATTTCATCGAGCCCACTCTCATTGCGGGCCTGACCAATTCGGCGACCGTCGCACAGGAGGAGATCTTCGGCCCGGTGCTGGTGATCATCGCGCACGACGGCGATGACGATGCCGTGCGCCTGGCCAACGATTCCCCCTACGGCCTGTCCGGAACCGTATGGGGCACCGATACCGAGCGCGTCCGCACCGTGGTCGAGGGCGTGCGCACCGGCACCCTGAGCGTGAACGGCGGGATCTGGTATTCCGCCGACGCCCCCTTCGGCGGATACAAGCAATCCGGCATCGGCCGGGAAATGGGCATTGCCGGATTCGAGGAGTACCTCGAAACCAAACTTATCGCGACCGGCTGCTGAAGGAGCACGTCATGGCCCGATTCACCGATAGAACAGTCATTGTCACCGGAGCCGCGCAGGGCATCGGCGAGGAGTACGCGAAGGCACTCGCCGCCGAGGGCGCGAAAGTCGTTGTGGCCGACCTGAACACCGAACGCGGCACGGATGTCGCCAAGCGCATCACCGCCGACGGCGGTACCGCGGTCTTCCACGAAGTGGACGTGTCGAACCCCGAATCCGCGGCCGCCGTAGCGGAATTCACCCGCAACGAGTTCGGCCGCATCGACCACCTGGTCAACAACGCCGCCATCTACGGCACCATGAAACTGGACCTGCTGCTGTCCGTGCCGTGGGACTACTACAAGAATTTCATGGGCGTGAATCTGGACGGCGCGCTGAATATGACTCGCGCGGTGTGGAAGTCGATGCGCAAACAGGGCGGCGGCTCGATCGTGAACCAGTCCTCCACCGCCGCGTGGACGTACTCGGGCTTCTACGGATTGGCCAAGGCGGGCATCAACAGCCTCACCCAGCAGCTGGCACATGAGCTGGGCAGCGCGAACATTCGCATCAATGCCATCGCGCCCGGTCCCATCGACACCGAGGCCACCCGCTCCATCGTGCCGGAGCAGTTCGTGGACGAGATCGTCAAGGGCGCGGCCATCAAGCGGCTGGGCACGCCGGAGGATCTGGTCGGGGCCTGCCTGTACCTGCTCTCCGACGATGCCAAGTGGGTCACCGGCCAGGTGCTCAATGTCGATGGCGGAACGGTATTCCGAGCATGAGCGATACCGCGGTGGGATTCATCGGCCTGGGCAATATGGGCGCGCCCATGGCCAAACGGCTGCTCGCCCGGCCGGGCGGGCTGGTGGTCTGCGATATGCGGGCGGACGCGCTGACCCCCTTCGTCGACGGCGGTGCGACGGCCGCGGCATCGGCGGCCGAAGTCGCCGAGCGGTGCGCGGTGATCTCGGTGGTGGTGCTCGACGACGCCCAGGTGCGCTCGGTCGTGACCGGACCCGACGGCATGCTGCGCACCGCGAAGCCGGGCACCGTGATCGCGGTGCACTCGACCATCTCCGACACCACGGCGATCCAGCTCGCGGCCGAATGTGCCGAGCACGGTGTGGAATTCGTGGACGCCCCGATCAGTGGCGGCGCACCGGCCGCGCAGAAGGGTGGCCTCGCGATCATGGTGGGCGGTAGCGATACCGCCTTCCAGACCGTGCGCGGCCCGTTCTCCAGTTTCGCCTCGCTCATCGTGCACGCGGGCGAGGTCGGTGCGGGCACCCGAATGAAGCTGGCGCGCAACCTGCTTCACTTCATCGCTTTCACCGCCGCCGCCGAATCGCAGCGGCTGGCCGAGGCCGCCGGACTGGACATCACCGAACTCGGCAAGGTGGTGCGGCATTCCGATTCGCATACCGGCGGTCCGGGCGCGATCATGTTGCGCAACACCTCCGCACCGGTCGCCCAGGACGATTTCTGGTTCCCGATCCTGACGCACGTACGTGATCTCGGCGAGAAGGATCTCGCCCTCGCCCTCGATCTCGGCCGCCGGCTCGGCGTCGACCTGCCGCTCGCCGATCAGGCCCTGGGCGGCCTCGGTGACGGTCTCGGCGTCGGCCGCGGCGCAATCGCAAAGGAGCAGTGGTGAAATGACCGATGAACGCAGAGAACGCGGTCTGAAGAAGATGAGCGAGGTGTACGGCTGGGAGTTCCAGGACGGTCCGGGCGTGCACTTCGGTGTCACCGCGGATCACCTGTTCGCCGATATCTGGTCCCGCCCGGGGCTGTCCCTGCGCGATCGGCGACTGCTGCTGCTCGGCGCGGTCACCGCGCAGGGCCTGTTCGATATCGCGGAGATCCAGGTCGGCGCGGCGCTGCGCAATGACGAGCTGGACGAGGAGCAGCTGCACGAGATCGCGCTGTTCCTGTGCCACTACGTGGGCTGGCCCGCGGGCACCACCCTCGACGGCGTCGTTGGCAAGGCCGTCAAGGCACACAAGAAGCAATAGTCCTCCACCAGTTAGGAATTCCAAGACCATGGCCGATACCGCAACCGTGCGACCACTCCGGGCCAGTGAGGTGAGCTCCTGGGATCTCGAAGCCGAAGTGGTCGTCGTCGGCTTCGGCATTGCCGGGGTGTGCGCGTCCATCGAGGCGGCCCGGGCCGGGGCCGATGTGCTCGTGCTGGAACGCACCGGCGGATGGGGTGGCGCGGCCGCCCTGTCCGGCGGGTTCATCTACCTCGGCGGCGGTACGGCGCTGCAACGCAAGCTCGGGTTCGAGGACACTCCGGAGGAGATGGAGAAGTTCCTGACCGCCGCGCTCGGGCCGGGCGTGGACAAGGCCAAGATTCACGACTACTGCCGGGGCAGTGTCGAGCACTTCGACTGGCTGGTCGCCAATGGTGTGCCGTTCAACGAGGTGTTCTGGGGCGAACCCGCCTATGAGCCGCCCGCCGACGAGGGCCTGATGTTCTCCGGCGGCGAGAACTCCGCACCGTTCAACGCCATCGCCACCCCCGCGCCGCGCGGGCATCTGGCCTGGACCCGGGACAAGAAACTGGGTGAGAAGGGCGGCGGCTACATGCTGATGGAACCGCTCGCCCAGCAGGCCGAAAAGCTGGGTGTGCGACAGGAATTCGATGTCCGGCTGCAACGGCTCATCGTCGACGAGACCGGGCGCGTGGTCGGCGTCGCCGCCAAGCGGTACGGCAAGGAGCTGTTCGTGCGCGCCGAACGCGGTGTGGTGCTGGCGACCGGCAGCTTCGCCTACAACCACCAGATGGTGGAGCAGTACGCGCCCAAGATCCTCGGCCGCCCGGCCGCGACCGTCGAGGAACACGACGGCATCGGCATCCGGGTGGCGCAGGCGCTCGGCGCGGATCTGGCGCATATGGACGCCACCGAGGTCGCGCTGATCGCGGACCCGCAGGTGATCGCGCGCGGCATCCTGGTCAACGGGCACGGCCAGCGCTTCATCACCGAGGACACCTATCCGGGGCGCATGGGTCAGGCGGTGCTCCAGGATCAGGACAACAAGGCGTACCTGATCATCGACGAGGCGGCGCTGGAGGCGGCGTTCGAGACCAAATCCTCGATGAGCTTCCTGCGCATCGCGCCGACCTGGGTGGCCGAGACCATCGAGGAACTCGAAGGTGAGATGGGGTTGCCCGCGGGCACCCTGCAATCCACCATCGATCTGTACAACCGGCATGCCGAGCACGGCGAAGATCCGTTCCTGCACAAGAAGACCGAGTGGGTGAAGCCGATCAGCGCTCCGCTCGGCGCGTACGACCTGCGCGGATACACCGGCGGCTTCACGCTCGGTGGACTGCGCACCGATCTGGATTCGCGGGTGCTGCACGTCTCCGGCGAACCCATCGCGGGACTCTTCGCGGCGGGCCGGGTCTCCTCGGGCATCTGCGCGGGCGGTTACGCCAGCGGCTGTTCGCTGGGTGATGGAAGTTTCTACGGACGGCGCGCGGGTGTAGCCGCGGCCAAGGGCAACTGAGAGAGGTAGGCGCACATGCGATTCGGTATTGTTCTCTTCACCAGCGATCGCGGGATCACGCCCGCCGCTGCCGCCAAGGGGGCCGAGGACAACGGGTTCGACTCGTTCTTCGTGCCGGAGCACACCCATATTCCGGTGAAACGTGATGCGGCGCATCCGCTCACCGGAACTTCCGAACTTCCCGATGACCGGTACACCCGGACATTGGATCCGTGGGTCTCGCTGGCCACGGCCGCGGCGGTGACCTCGCGGATCGAATTGTCCACGGCGGTGGCGCTTCCCACCGAAAGCGATCCGATCACGCTAGCCAAGACCCTGGCGACGCTGGACCACCTGTCCGGTGGCCGCCTCACCCTCGGCGCCGGATTCGGCTGGAACACCGATGAACTCACCGATCACGGCGTGCCGGGCAATAAGCGGCGCACGGTGCTGCGCGAGTACATCGAGGCCATGCGCGCGCTGTGGACGCAGGAAGAGGCAAGCTACTCCGGCGATTTCGTATCGTTCGGGCCGAGCTGGGCCTGGCCCAAGCCGGTGCAGCCGCATATTCCGCTGCTGATCGGCGCGGGCGGCACCGAGAAGACCTTCAAGTGGATCGCGCGGACCGGTGACGGCTGGATCACCACGCCCGCCGAAACCGATGTCTCGGCGTCCACCGCCCTGCTCATGAAGATCTGGAAGGAAGCCGGACGCGAGGGCGCGCCGCGCGTGGTGGCGCTGGACTTCAAGCCCGATGCGGACAAGCTCGCCCGCTGGGCCGAGGCCGGTGTGACCGATGTGCTGTACGGACTGCCGGACAAGCCGGAGGCCGATGTGCTGGCCTATCTGGAACGGCTGGCGGGCAAACTCGAGCCGATCCGTAACGCCTGACCGCGCACGGAGCGATCGTTACCTGAAAGACACACGCCCCCAGTAGATTTCGCTGCGGCCGAGGAAAGGTGTGCCCGTGCGTATTGCCCTGCTGTCCTATCGCAGCAAAACCCACTGCGGCGGACAAGGGGTATACGTCCGGTACCTCAGTCGCGGACTGGCCGAACTCGGGCACGAGGTCGAGGTGTTCTCCGGACAGCCGTATCCGGAGCTCCTCGACCCGCGCGTGCGGCTCACCGAGGTGCCGAGCCTGGACCTGTACCGGGACGAGGATCCATTCCGCACGCCGCGACCGTCGGAGATCCGGGATCGCACCGATCTGCTGGAGGTCGCCACCATGTGGACGGCCGGATTCCCGGAGCCGCGCACCTTCAGCACCCGCGCCGCGCGCATACTGCGTTCCCGGACAGCGGATTTCGATGTGGTGCACGATAATCAATGCCTCGGCTACGGGCTGCTGGACATCGCCCGGCACCTGCCGCTGGTGGCGACCATCCACCATCCGATCACCCGGGACCGGGCGGTCGACCTCGCCGCCGCGCCGTGGCGGCGAAAACCGTTCGTGCGCAGGTGGTATGGCTTCCTCGGCATGCAGGAGCGGGTCGCCCGGCGGATTCCGGAACTGATCACGGTCTCGTCCTCGTCGGCGACCGATATCGTCCAGGACTTCGGGGTGCGCCCGGAGCAGGTGCGCACCGTGCCGCTCGGCGTGGACACCGAACTCTTCCGGCCGCACGCGGAGCCGCGCGTGCCGGGCCGGATAGTGGCGGTGGCCAGTGCCGACAAACCGCTCAAGGGCATCGCGCACCTGCTCAATGCCATTGCCCGCCTGCGAATCACACACGATCTCGAACTCCGGCTGGTCGCCAAGCTGGAGACGGACGGCCCGACCGAGAAATTGATCGCCGAACTCGGTCTCGCCGATATCGTCACCGCCGTCAGCGGGCTCGACGACGCGGAACTCGCGCGCCTGCTGGCCTCGGCCGAGATCGCCTGCATCCCTTCGCTGTACGAGGGTTTCTCACTGCCCGCCGTGGAAGCCATGGCCAGCGGCACACCCCTGGTGGCCAGCCGCGCGGGCGCACTGCCCGAGGTGGTCGCGGACTGCGCGGAACTGGTCGAGCCCGGCAATGTGGATGACCTGACCCGCGCCCTCGGCGCACTGCTCGACTCCCCCGCGCAGCGGCAACGCCTGAGCCGGGCGGGCCGCGAGCGCGCCCTCACCGTCTTCAGCTGGGAAGCCGTTGCCGCGCAAACGGTTTCCATCTACGAACATGCCATCGCACGCCATCAGGAGGCCCTTTCATGCTGACCGTCGACTTCGACCGCCTGGGCATCGGCCCGGGCACCCGCGTCATCGATGTGGGGTGCGGGGCCGGACGGCATTCCTTCGAGGCGTATCGGCGCGGCGCCGACATCGTGGCGTTCGATCAGAACGGCAGCGACCTCGCCGATGTGGACACCATGTTCCACGCCATGGCGGAGGCGGGCGAAGCGCCCGAGTACGCGAAGGCCGAGACGGTCCGCGGTGATGCCCTCGACCTGCCGTACGGTGACGGCGAATTCGACGTGGTGATCGCCTCGGAGATCCTCGAGCACATTCCGCAGGACGGCGCGGCCATCGCCGAACTGGCGCGCGTGCTCAAACCCGGTGGCGCACTGGCCGTTACGGTCCCGCGCTGGCTGCCCGAACGCATCTGCTGGGCGCTGTCCGACGAATATCACGCCAATGAGGGCGGGCACGTGCGCATCTACCGCGCCGACGAATTGCGCGACAAGATCACCGCACGGGGTTTGCGATTTATCCACAGGGCGCACGCACACGCCCTGCACTCGCCGTACTGGTGGCTCAAATGCGCGGTGGGCGTCAATAACGACAGGCATCCCGCGGTGTCGATGTATCACCGAATGCTGGTGTGGGACATGATGTCCGCGCCGCAGCTGACCCGCACCACCGAACGCCTGCTGGACCCGCTGATCGGCAAGAGCGTGGCGCTGTACTTCGCGAAGCCCGCGGTCCGCCGTGCCCATCGCTGAGCTACCCGCGGTCCCCGGCGTCCTGTCCGCCCGGGACTGCCTGCGCACCGCCGAATCCATCGCGGCCACCCAGGAATCCGACGGCGCGCTGCCCTGGTTCACCGGCGGCCACACCGACCCGTGGGACCACATCGAGAACGCCATGGCGCTGACCATCGCGGGCCTGTGGGATCAGGCCCGCGACGCCTATCGCTGGTCCGCGAAAACCCAGCGCGCGGACGGCTCCTGGCCGATGCAGTTCCGCGCGGGCGTCATCGAGAACGCCGACGCCGACACCAATTTCTGCGCCTATATCGCCACCGGCGTCCTGCACTTCCTCACCAGCACGGACGATTCCGAATTCGCGCGGGAGATGTGGCCGACGGTCCGCGCCGCCATCGATTTCGTCCTGTCCCTGCAACAGGGCGAATTCGGCGAAATCCACTGGTCCCTGGGCCCCGGCGGCTCCTCCGGCGAAGCCCTGCTCACCGGCTGCTCCAGCATCTTCCACAGCCTGCGCTGCGCGCTGTCCCTGGCCGATCAGCTCGACGATCCGCAACCCTCCTGGGAGGTGGCGGCGCTGCGCCTGGGCCATGCCCTGCGCGACCATCCCGAGGCGTTCCTGGACAAGAGCCGCTACTCCATGGATTGGTACTACCCCATCCTCGGCGGCGCGATTCGGGGCCGCACCGCCTACGACCGAATCACCTCCCGCTGGGAGGATTTCGTCGTCCCCACCCTCGGCATCCGCTGCGTCTCCGACCAGCCGTGGGTCACCGGCGCGGAGACGTGCGAACTGGTGCTGGCCCTGGATGCCCTGGGCGACAACCGCCGGGCCCGCCAGCTCTTCATCAACATGCAGCACCTGCGGGAGCCGGACGGCTCCTACTGGACCGGCCTGGTCTTCACCGATGGCAAACGCTGGCCCGAGGAACGCACCACCTGGACCGCGGCCGCCACCCTGCTGGCCGCCGATGCCCTGACCCGAACCACCCCGGCCAACAACATCTTCCGCGATCTGCTCCGCCCGACCCGGATCACCGCGAGCCACTGCGCCTGCGCCACCACGCCGACGCACTGAGGGCGGTCAGTTGCAGGCGGCGTTGCGCTGCAGAATGCGCAGCGACCCGGTGACGGACAGTTCGCGGAACTTTCCGGAGTCGAGCGCCCGGCGGTAGATGTGGTACGGGGCCTGCCCGCCGTCCGCCGGGTCCGGGAAAACGTCGTGGATGGCGAGCAGGCCGCCACCCGCCACCCAGTGCGTCCAGTTGTCGTAATCGCGCTGGGCGGCTTCCTCGGTGTGCCCGCCGTCGATGAACAGCAGGCGCAGCGGGGTGCGCCAGAAACGCGCCGCGGTGGCGGAGGAACCGATGACGCCGATGACGGTTTCGGTGAGGCCCGCTCGAATCATGGTGCGGCGGAACGTGGTCGAGGTGTCGAAGACGCCGGTCTCGGGATCGATCAGCGTCGGGTCGTGGTATTCCCAGCCCGGCTGATGTTCCTCGGAGCCGCCGTGGTGGTCGACGGTGAAGACGACGGCACCGGTTTCGCGGGCGGCCGCGCCCAGATAGATCGCGGATTTGCCGCAGTAGGTGCCGATTTCGAGAATCGCGCCGTCACCCGCGTAGTCGCGGGCCGCTTCGTACAGCGCGCGGCCTTCTTCCGGCGGCATGAATCCGATGGCCTGTTCGGCGAGCGCGAACAATGCGGCGGTGTCGGCGGAAATGTCGGCCTGAGTCATCCGAAAACCTTTCTGGGGCGCGCGCATTGATACGGATTGCGTATCGGCGAGTTGCCCGGAGAGCAGCGCCATAGTAGCATCCGGACACGTGTCTGATTCTCTTTCCGACCGCCCGGTCGTAAACATGGAGGCCACCCGCCGCCGCCTTACCGAGAAGCAGGCCGAGACCGTCGACCGGCTCACCCGGGCGGCGATGGAGGTGCTCTCGCGCGAGGGGTTCGCGGGTCTCACGGTGCGCATGGTGGCATCGGCCGCCGGGGTGGGCACCGCCACCGCCTACACCTACTTCTCGTCCAAGGAACACCTGGTCGCGGAGATGTTCTGGCGACGCCTGGCCGCCACCCCCGCACCCGATCTCGCGGATGCGGACAGCACCGAGCGGGCGGTCGCGGTGCTGCGGCAGATCGCCATGCTGGTGGCCGACGAACCCGCACTGGCGGGTGCGGTGACCAGCGCCCTGCTCGGCACCGATCCCGATGTGGCGCATCTGCGGCTGCGCATCGGCAGCGAGATCCGGCAGCGGCTGATCAACGCGCTCGGCTCGGACAGCGACCTCGAAATGGTGGAGACGCTGGAATTGCTGTACGCGGGCGCACTGGTGCGCGCGGGCATGGGTTACGCCTCCTATGCCGAAATCGCGGACCGGCTGGAGAAGGCCGCACTGCACGCACTGCGCGGCTGACCTTCGACCGCACCCGCACTTTTCCCGAAATCGTTTATCCCCCACTGAAATCTCTTGCCGCGCCCGCACGCCGGTAGTACTGTCCAGACAGGTGTCTACTCCAGCGCGGGAGGTATTCCGATGACCCCGGTCACACCCCGGCCGGTCTCGGGCGGCGAGCACGAGCACGGCCATCTCGAAGAGTTCCGGACCGATCCCATCGCCCTGATGACGCGGGTGCGCGCCGAATGCGGTGATATCGGCTCGTTCCGACTCGCCACCCGGGATGTGATCCTGCTGTCCGGCGCGCGGGCCAACGAATTCTTCTTCCGGGCGGGTGACGAGGATCTGGATCAGGCCGCCGCCTATCCGTTCATGAAGCCCATCTTCGGCGCGGGCGTGGTGTTCGACGCACCGCCGGAACGTCGCAAGGAAATGTTGCACAACACCGCGTTACGCGGCGATCAGATGCGCGGGCACGCCACCACCATCGCCCGCGAAGTGGATCGCATGCTGGCGTCCTGGGGTGATGCGGGCGAGATCGATCTGCTCGAATTCTTCGCCGAGCTGACCATCTACACCTCCTCGGCCTGTCTCATCGGCACCAAGTTCCGCGAGGAGCTGGACGACCGCTTCGCGCACCTCTATCACGAGCTGGAGCGCGGCACCGACGCCTACTGCTACGTGGACCCGAACGCCGATATCGAGAGCTTCCGCCGCCGCGATGCGGCCCGGCATCAATTGGTGAAACTGGTGCGGCACATCATGGCGGGCAGGCTCGCGAATCCCGCACGGGGCAAAGACGATCGGGACATGCTCGATGTGCTGGTGTCGGTGCCGGACGAGCAGGGCAACCCCCGGTTCTCGGCCAGTGAGATCACCGGGATCTTCATCTCGATGATGTTCGCCGGGCATCACACCACCTCCGGCACCGCCGCCTGGACGATCATCGAACTGCTGCGCAATCCGGAAGTGCTCGGCAGTGTGGTGGCCGAACTGGATGAGCTGTACGCCGACGGCGCGGATGTGAGTTTCCATGCGCTGCGCCGGATTCCGCGATTGGAAGCGGTACTCAAGGAAGTACTGCGCATGCATCCGCCGCTCATCATCCTGATGCGCGTGGCGCAGGACGAGTTCGAGGTGTGCGGGCATCGCATCGCGCCCGGCGATCTGGTGGCGGCGACACCCGCTGTCTCCAACCGGATTCCGGCGGATTTCCCGAATCCGGATACCTTCGATCCGGCCCGCTATCTCGACCCGAATCAGGAGGATCTGGTCAATCGCTGGACCTGGATCCCGTTCGGCGCGGGCCGCCACCGCTGTGTCGGCGCGGCCTTCGCCCTCATGCAGTTGAAGGCGATTTTCTCGATTCTGCTGCGCGACTGGGAGTTCGAACTCTCCCAGCCGTCGGACAGCTACCGCAACGACCATTCGAAAATGGTCGTGCAGTTGGAACAGCCGTGTGCGGTGCGTTATCGCAGGCGCACGCGTTAGACCGCACTCTCGATCGCCGCGATGACCGAGGGGTCGGTGGGCTCGGTGCGCGGGCGGATACGCGCCAGCACCGAGCCGTCGCGGCCGATCAGGAACTTCTCGAAGTTCCACTGCACGTCACCGGCGGTGCCGTCGGCATCGGCGGCCTGAGTGAGCTCGCGGTAGATGGGGTGCGCGCCGTCACCGTTCACCTCCAGCTTCTCCAGCAGCGGGAAGTCCACACCGTAGGTGGCGGAACAGAATTCGGCGATCTCCTCGGCGGTGCCGGGTTCCTGGCCCATGAACTGGTTACTCGGCGCGCCGATCACGGTGAAACCGCGGTGGCCGAAGGCGTTCTGGAGTTCCACCAGGCCGTTGTACTGCGGGGTCAGACCGCATTTGGAGGCCACGTTGACCAGCAGCACCACCTTGTCGCCGGCCAGCTCGGCGAGGGTGGTGGGCTTGTCGTCCAGGGTCTGTACGGGAATTTCGCGAAGTGAGGTCACATTCGCATAGTAGAACGGGTTCGCCGCGAACAGCCGCTCACCCGTAGTTGACCGGCCAGTGTTTGATCCCATTGATCCACCCCGCGCGCAACCGTTGCGGTGGTTCGACCTCGGTGATATTCGGCATGACATCGGCGATGGCATTGAACATCAGATCGATTTCCAGGCGGGCCAGATTCGCGCCCACGCAGAAGTGCGCACCGGTACCGCCGAATCCGACATGCGGATTGGGATCGCGCAGCACATCGAACGAGAACGGATCGTGGAACACGTCTTCGTCGAAATTGGCGGAGCTGTAGAACAATCCGACCCGATCGCCCGCGCTGATCGCCTGTCCGCCGAGTTCGGTATCGCTCAGCGCGGTGCGCTGGAATGAGGTGACCGGCGTCGCCCAGCGCACGATTTCATCGGGTGCGGTGCGCGGGCGCTTTTCCCGGTACAGCTCCCACTGTTCCGGATTGTCGACGAATGCCTTCATCCCGTGCGTAATGGCATTGCGGGTGGTTTCATTGCCCGCCACCGACAGCAGGATGACGAAGAAGCCGAATTCGTCCGAACCCAGTGCCTCACCGTCGATATCGGCGGTCACCAACTGCGTGACGATATCGTCCATCGGGCAGGCGCGGCGCTGTTCGGCCAGGTTGTAGGCGTATCCGAGCAGTTCGGCATTGGCCTGCATATTGGCCCCGGCGAACTCCGGATCATCGAAGTTCAACAGCTGATTGGACCAGTGGAACAGCTTGTGCCGATCATCCTGCGGCACCCCGAGCAGTTCGGCGATGGCCTGCAACGGAAGCTCGGAGGCCACCTGCTCGACGAAATCGCCGCCTCCGGTGTCCTTCGCCTCCGCGACGATCGCCGCGGCGCGCTCGGTGAGCGCCTTGCGCAAACCCTCCACCGCGCGCGGGGTGAAGCCCTGCGAGACGATGCGCCGAATCTTGGTGTGTTTGGGCGGATCCATATTGATCAGCAACGCGTTTCGTGACAGCTCCAGCTGTTCCGGTAGCGAATCCGCAGGCATCCGGATGATGGAACCCTTTTCATGCGAGGACCAGAGTTCCGGTCTCCGGGATATCTCCTTGACATCCTCGTACCGGGTGATGGCCCAGAATCCCGCGTCGGTGAACGGGGCCGCCTGTTCGGGCGTCTGGGCATTCCACCAGACCGGTGCGGTGCGCCGCAGCGCGGCGAACTCCTGCGCGGGACTGTGATCAGCCCACAGCGCCGGATCGGTGAAATCGAAACCTGCCGGTAGCGACGGAACAGTCATTGTTCCTCCTCGCGCGTATTGCCGTCATGATCGCAAAACTGAAACGCGTTTCATGTGAATTGAACCACGTACGGGCTGCTCCTACCATGGTTTCGACGGGCCGAACCCGCCCCGGCAGCAACCGACGAGGCCAGCTAATACGCAGCATCTCTAGAACCTGTTCTACCACGTGCGGGATGATCATATTTTCGGCCCCTGAGGTCGCCCGCATGGCTGGACATCAAGTCCGCCCTGTGCGCAGACTAGAACTTGTTCTACAGTGACCGCAGGCACACTCAAGGATGAGGTAACGAAGAATGACCGCTTCTCCGCGCTCCGGGGACTCCGCAACCGAGGCCGATTACGTAGTCGTCGGATCGGGCAGCGCCGGCGCCATCGTGGCCGGCCGGCTCGCCGAGCGCGGCGCCAGCGTGATCCTGTTGGAAGCAGGCCGCAAGGACAACACCCGCCTGGTCACCATGCCCGGCGCGATCAGCATGGTGCACACCGTCCCGCAGCTGAAGAAGCGCGTGACGTGGAAGCAGTTCTCCATCCCGCAGAAGCACGCCAACGATCGCAAGATCCCGATGACGCGCGGCAAGGTGCTCGGCGGCTCCAGCTCCGTCAACGGCATGCTCTACGTGCGCGGCAACCGGGCCAACTTCGATTCCTGGGCCGCCGAAGGCAATACGGGCTGGAGCTACGACGAGGTGCTCCCCGCCTACAAGAGCCTGGAGAACTGGCAGGACGGCGCGAGCGAGGTGCGCGGCGCGGGCGGTCCCATCGAGGTCACCCGGCAGCAGGACCTGACCCCGATCGCCCAGCAGTTCATGGTCGCCGCCTCCGACACCCTCGGCGCGCCGATCATCGAGGACTACAACGGCGAATCGCAGGAAGGCATCTCGATCTTCCAGCAGAGCGTGAAAAACGGTCTGCGCTACAGCTCTTCGCGCGGTTTCATCACCGATCGGCCGAACTCCAACCTGACCGTGCTCACCCATGTGCACGTGACCCGGGTCGTGATCGAGAAGGGCCGCGCCACCGGCGTGGAACTGGCCGAGAAGAACGGCACCCGCCGAATCATCAAGGCCGCCAAGGAGGTCATCGTCTCCGGTGGCGTCATCGGCTCCGCGCAGCTGCTCATGCTGTCCGGCGTCGGCCCGGCCGCGCACCTGCGCGAACTCGGCATCGACGTGCTCGCCGATCTGCCCGTCGGGCAGAACCTGCACGACCACCTGTTCGTGCCGATGACCTTCATCTCCAAAAAGGCCATCCACCGCGGCATTCCGACGCACTTCGCCAGCGGCATCATGCAGGAACTGGCCCGCCCGGGCAGCTCCTGGATGGGGCGCACGGTCTTCGAAGCGTGCGGCTTCGTCAAGACCAAGTACGCCGAGGGCGACTACCCGGATATGCAGATCCACACCCTGCCGTGGAGCTACCCCATCCCCAACCAGGATGAGGACAAGCTGCACCTGGTGGATCGCCGTCCCGGCTTCACCATCTTCCCGAGCCTCATCTACCCCAAGAGCCGCGGCGAACTGAAGCTGGCCTCGAACGATCCGTTCGCCTCCCCGCTCATCGATCCGGGCTACCTGAGCGATCCGCGCGATACCGAATTCCTCATCGAGGGCATTCGGATGATCCGGGAGATCATGGCGCACAAGAGCATTGCCGGTGACTGGTCCGAGGAGCTCGCCCCCGGCCCCGCCCTGCAGGACGAGACCGCGCTGCGCGCCGAGCTGCCCAACCGCGTGCACTCCATCTACCACCCGGTCGGCACCTGCCGCATGGGCGTGGACGAGCGCGCGGTCGTCGATCCGACGCTCAAGGTGAACGGCATCGAGGGCCTGCGCGTCGCGGACGCCTCGATCATGCCGAGCATCACCGGCGGCAACACCAACGCACCGAGCTACCTCATCGGCGAGAAGGCCGCGGAGTTCATCGGCGCGTAAGCACCGAGCAGGACGGCGGTTCCGGAAGAACTGTTACTTCCCTTACGGTTCCGGAACCGCCGGTCACCGACCACAACGCGCGGTGACCGCTCCGCCCCGGGACTGACGATTCAGCGCCCGGGGCGGAGTTCGTTGTGCACTACCGATGGGAATGCGATGCCGCCACTGCCGCTCGATGTCTGGCTGAACGTCCCGGTTGCCGAATCCGCTGCGCGCGCACGGGAACTGCGTGCGGCGGGGGTGGACGGCGTCTTCACCTTCGAGGGCGCGCACGATGTCTTCCTGCCGCTCACCCTGGCCGCGGACTCCGGCCTGGGGCTCATGACCAATGTGGCGATCGCGTTCCCGCGCAGCCCGATTCACCTCGCGCACGCCGCCTATGACCTACAGCTGTTGTCCGGCGGGCGATTCCGGCTCGGACTGGGTTCGCAGATCCGCCCGCATATCGAGCGCCGCTACGGCAGCACCTGGTCCCGCCCGGTGGATCGGATGGGCGATACCGTCGCGGCGGTGCGAGAGATCCTGCGCGCCTGGCAGACCGGGGAACGCCTGAACCATCGCGGCGAATTCTGGCAGCACACCCTGATGCCGCCGAACTTCGATCCCGGCCCCAATCCGCACGGTGTGCCGCCGGTGCTGGTCGGCGCGCTCGGCCCGCGCATGACCGAGATGGCGGCGCGGGTGGCGGACGGCATACTCGTCATGCCCTTCAATACCGAGCGGCACTTCCGCGAGCGCACGCTACCGGCGATCGACAGGGGCCTGGCGGGCGCGGACCGCCCGTTCGAGATCATCGCGGAAGCCATTGTGGCCATGGGACATTCGGACGAGGAGATCGATACCGCGCGACAATCGGTGCGCAACCTGCTTTCCTTCTACGGCTCGACACCGTCCTATCGCCCGGTGCTGGAGGTGGAAGGCTGGGCCGATCTGCAACCGGAACTGAACCTGCTGTCCAAACAGGGCCGCTGGCAGGAGATGGCGAAGCTGATCGACGATCCCATGGTCGACGCGCTCACCGTGAGCGGGACGCCCGCGCAGTGCGCGGCGCGGATCCGCGATCGATTCGGTGACCGGATATCCCGGGTGTGCTGCTACTTCCCGGGGTATCCGGTCACCGACGGCGCTATCGCGGACCTGGCCGCGGCACTGAAATAGCCTGCCGCCTACTCGATCACGATCGGTTCGCCGAGTTCGTACACGCTCTGCCGCCCGGTCATATCCGTCACCAGCAGCCGCGGCAGATTAGGGCCCGGATCGGTGTAGGCGTGCGACACCGCCGTGCCCTTGGTGACGATGTGCGCGCCGTCGCCGAAGTACCAGTCGTACTGGCGGATCGCACCGCCCGCGGGTTCGGCGTCGAAATCCACCATGGTCCCGGCGGGCCCGGCCGTCCGGGAGACGGTGAAGCCGTCGCCGGAAGGTCCACCGCCACCGAACCATTCGCGCATGGCGGGGTTCAGCAGGAAGGCCCTGGCGTATTCCCGCGCCCCATCGGGGTCCGCGTGCGCGATGGCGGTCGCCCGGCACTGCGGCGGCACATCGGTGAGTTGCGGACAGGCCAGCAGGCGCAGTGAGATCTCCTCGTCGCCGAGCGGATTCATCCACAGCTTGCGATCACCGTCCTGACTGGCGAGACCGTCCGCGGCGACCGCGTACGCCTCCCCCGCGACGGCATTGGCCTGCGCCGCCGCCTGCCGGAACGCCTCCGCCGAGGCACGCACGAATTCGGACCAGCGTGCGCGCAACACCTCCGGCACGCCCGGTGCGTCCGCGCCGTGGAAGTAGTTGGACACCAGTACCTTCGGATTGCCGGGCAGCGCGTGCGCCTTCTCGATGGCCGCGCGCATACCGCGCCCGCCGTATCCGAGTTTCGCACCGCTGAAGTACGGCACCCCCGCCGCCGGGTTCACCGCCTCGGCTCCGAGGCCGCCGCATTCCCGCCGCACCGCGGCGGTCAGATCCCTGGTGCCCGGGGTGACCCCGACCGGAATGCCGAAGACCGGATCCAGATCGTTGATGCAGCCGTCCAGCAGCACCAGGTCCACCGGGTAGCCGTGCGCGCGGGCCTCGGCCCCCGCCTGCTCCAATTGGCAGAACACATCGGGTAGTTCATTGGCGCCGGATTCGTCGGCGGTCTTGGTGTCCAGGGGGCAGCTGGCGTCGCCGGCGCCCGTGTGCAGGCCGGGGGCGTCCAGTGCCGCACCGGAGACCGAATAGTCGTGTAGTCGCGTGGCGCGCCCGGTCTGATCACCGAGCGTCTGGGCGGTCAGGCCCGCGAAGGTGCGGTCCAGATCCAGCCCCTGTCCCCAGGTGACCGCGTCACCGGCCGAGACCACGTGCAACGGGCGGCATTCCCGGCCCACCCGCAGGTTCCAGGGCTTGCCGTAACCGCTCGCCGCGCCGCCGGGGACTCTGGCGCGGGCATCCACCCGTAGTCGGCCGTCCGCGGGCAGTTCGTCCTGGCCGATATCGAAGCCGATGGTCATCACATCGCTGTTCATCGGGATGATGCCGGTGCGAATCGGTTGTCCGCCGCCGAGAATTCGCCATTCCACATCGGCGTGCGCGGGCACCCCGGTCGGGAAGTACACGGCGGTGGTGCCGTGCAGCGGACCGGCGCACTGCCCGTCCGCGGGCGTACTGACATCGATGATGAGCGGTAATTCGGGGATGACGTCGGCCCGGGCCACCGGCCCGGCCGCCGCTGTCGCACCCACCAGCACGGGCAGCACAGCCGCCCGTAACCAGCGGGATCGCCACAACTTCACATGCGCCTCCTGAGGCATTCCGCAACTTGACAGCAGCCATAGTGCGGGGGACCCGGCCGGGGTCGATCAGGCGCGCCGAATTGGCCTAATTTAGTCCTTTTGACCGGCGTTTCTGCTAGACAAACGGTATGAATGCGAGAAACCTCACGCTCGCTACACTGGCTTTCGGCCTCACCTTCTGGGCCTGGAACCTGATTGGACCGCTATCCAGTAGTTACACAGACGATTTGGGTCTG
Organism: Nocardia sp. NPDC058058; assembly: GCF_042885355.1. Lineage (NCBI taxonomy): Bacteria > Bacillati > Actinomycetota > Actinomycetes > Mycobacteriales > Nocardiaceae > Nocardia > Nocardia sp. NPDC058058. The sequence continues at coordinate 1,072,693 of NZ_JBHVSA010000002.1, forward strand.
TCCCCCGGTCAGACCTCGATGCTGGTGGCCACACCGGTGCTCGTCGGCTCGCTCGGCCGCATTCCGGCCGGCGTGCTCGCCGACAAGTTCGGCGGGCGGCTCATGTTCGCCGTCATCTGCTTCATCTCGATCATTCCCACGCTCTTCGTGGGCTGGTCGAATTCCTATGGGGCGCTCATCTTCTGGGGTTTCTTCCTGGGCATCGCGGGCACCTCGTTCGCGGTCGGCGTTCCGTTCGTGAACGCGTGGTTCGAACCGGCCCGGCGCGGCTTCGCCACCGGCGTGTTCGGTGCGGGCATGGGCGGCACCGCGCTCTCGGCGCTGCTGACCCCGCGGCTGGTCGATCACCTCGGCCGCGCCACCACCCACGTCATCATGGCCGTGGCGCTGGCGATCATGGGCGTGATCATGCTGATGTTCAGCCGCAACTCACCGAACTGGAGCCCGGCCACCGAGCCTGCGCTACCGCGCATTCGAGAGGCGTTGAAGCTCAAGGCGACCTGGCAGGGCTCGCTGCTGTACGCGGTGGCGTTCGGCGGTTTCGTGGCCTTCTCCACCTATCTGCCGACGGTGCTGCGCAATGTGTACGAGTTCGCGCAGTCCGATGCGGGCCTGCGCACCGCCGGGTTCTCCATCGCGGGCGTGCTAGCCCGGCCGCTGGGCGGCACGCTCTCGGACAAACTGGGGCCGGTCAAGGTGCTGGCCATCTCGTTCGCGGGCACCGCGATCATGGCGGTGGTGCTGAGTTTCGAACCGCCGCAGGAGTTTCCGGCCGGCACCAGCCTGGTGCTGATGGCCTTCTTCCTCGGCCTGGGCACCGGCGGCGTGTTCGCGCTGATCGCCAAGCTGGTGGATCCGGCCCGGGTCGGCACCGTGACCGGCGTGGTCGGTGCGGCGGGCGGACTGGGCGGCTATTTCCCGCCCTTGGTCATGGGCCTGGTCTACAGCTCCCGGCACGACTACACGCTCGGCTATCTACTGCTGGCACTGACCGCCGCGGCCGCCTTCGCGTACACCCTGAAGGTGGGTCGAGAAATCTGAATTCTGTTCAGCCCCAGCATTTTTCGTGAATGCAAGATCTTCTTAAGGCCGTGCCAAGCACGGCCCCGCATTGTTGTGTGCAACACCGGGACACACCGGTAAAGCCACCACAGATGTCCTGCCGCGAAGGGGGCGGCAGGCCGGGCGCTGGAACCCGCCGAACCTGTCCACGAGGGGTGTCAGGATCGGCGGGTTCCGCGTTTCGAATCCCACCGCCGGGTGATCTTGATACCCGGTATCGTGGAGATAAGTGCGCCAAGGAGATTGGATCCGACGATGGAAACAGTGATCGTCTTCGTGTTGGCCTGTGTGATCTATTGGTTCGGCCTCATACGCTGACCCGCAGGGGTCGCCGCCACCGCCACCAGGGCATCGGCGATCTGCGCACAGAAGACGTCGGCGTCGTCGGTGCCGTGCGTGAGCGCCCGGAACAGGGTCGCGCCCCGCAGCAGTTCGAACACCGCGTCCGCATCGCATCCGGGATCGGCCTGACCGGCCGTCACCGCACCCGCGAGCAACTCGCCCAGCGCCTCCCGGGTCGGCAGTTCTCCGCGATCGAGCAGCCGGCGGTAGCTGTCGTGGTCGTCGTGATACTCCGAGAGCAGTCCCGGAATCGCCGAGCGGGCCGCCGGATGCGCCGATGCGGACAGGAACAGTCGCGTCCAGGCGAGCAGATCCGCCCGTAGATCACCGCTCGGGACCGGATGGTTGAACTCGTCGAGCGCGAAGATCGCATCCTCGACCAGTGCCCGCTTACTCGGCCAGCGGCGGTAGATCGAGGTGGTGACCACCCCCGCCCGGCGCGCGACCGCGGCGATCGTGGTGGCCTGATAGCCCTCGCTGACCAGCAGTTCCTGTGTCGCGGTCAGCAATTGCGCGTCCAGCTGCGGATCGCGGGGGCGGCCGGGGCCGGAGCGGGCCTGCGACGGTGCGCTCACCGGGGTTCTCCCAACTGGTCGAAGCGATTTCTGCGATTGAGGTTACATCCAGACCTTCTTTCAAATACGCTGCGCCTCGTATTCGAATTACCACCGAGAGGCACCCGTCAATGTTGACGCCCCAGGACGAACTGCTCTGCCATCAGCTGCCCACCACGTTCGACCATGTGCAGCAGAGCGATCTGCGCTGGACCGAACGCGTGGTCATGTACGGCTTCGACACCACCGGCGAGGTGAGCGTCATGACCGGTATGGCGCGCTACCCCAACCGCAATCTCATCGACGCCTACGCCATGATCACCATCGGCGACAAGGCGCATACCGTGCGCCTGTCCCGGCAGATCGACGACCGCTACGACGGCCTCGGCTCCTGGCGGGTCGGACCGTTCACCTACGAGATCGTCGAACCGCTGCGCAAGGTGCGTGCCACCCTCGCCGACAATGAGCACGGCATCCGGCTCCAACTCGAATTCGACGCCCAATTCCCGGCTTACGAACAGGAGCCCGCCTTCTTCCGCACTCGCGGACGAGTCCGCGAGGACGCGCGGCGGTACTACCAGAACGGCCGCGTCTCAGGGTGGCTCGAGGTCGAGGGGGCACGAATCGAGATCGACCCCGCCACCTGGTGGTTCGGCCGCGATCACTCCTGGGGCACCCGGCACGGAGGCGGCGGCGGGGCCATCAACGAAGGCGGCGGCGTATTGCAGCCCAACGAGATACCGGATGGCGTCCTCTACTACATGGGCATCTTCCAATTCGAGGACGAGCTGGTGCATTTCGCGCAGCGCGAGACCCCGGAGGGACACCGCTGGCACTTCGAGGGGACCGTCCTGCCGCCGCTCGACTCCGACGCGCAACCGCAGCCGGTACGCGACGCGGGGCACGAGCTCACCTTCCGCGACGATTTCCGCATCGTCCGCGGCGGCACGTTCAGCATCGTGGACGCGGCCGGTAAGACCCGCGAATTCACCATCACCCCGGTCTCGGACTTCTGGCCCGGCCTGGCCGGTTACGACCTGTATCGCGGCTATGCCTCGGGGATCTGGAAGGGGGAGCAATGGAGCGACAGTTTCGTCGCCGACCTCACCGATACCGCGGACCTGAAGCAGGTCGGCATGCTGAGTGAAACCTTCTGCCGGGTCGAGACGGACGGCAAGGTCGGATACGGCCTGGTCGAAATGGTCTTCATGGGCCGCAATGAGAAGTACGGGTACGAAGGGTACTGAGCGTGAACGCCATTCGACTGCCCGCCGACCGGCTGGCGGCGGGCCTGGAACCGCTGCTGCATCGGAACTTCCCGGTGTCCGGCACTGCCACGGTCCGCGAATTCAAGCGCACCGATCGCGGTTTCGCCACCGAGACATACCTTTTCGAGGTCATCGACGAGAACGGCACGCTGCCACTGGTTTTCCGGCGGCCACCGGAGATGTCGCTGTTCCCGGACTACGATCTGCTGCGCCAGGTGCTGGTCATGCAACGCCTGGCCGCCACCGACATACCGGTGGCGACACCCATGTGGCTCGATCGCGGCGACGCCGATCTCGGCAGCCCGTACTTCGTGATGAACCGGCTCACCGGTGAGGCACCCAGCGACTACCCGTCGTATCACGTAGCGGGAAACTACTTCGAGGCCACACCCGAACAGCGCGCGCGGATGTGGTGGGGCTGCGTCGATACGATCGCCGATATCCATCGATTGGATTGGCGGGCAATGCGACTGGATTTCCTGGCGTTGCCGCGGCACGGTACGGAACCGGTGCAGCAGCTCGTCAACTATCTGGACGCGGCACTGAGCTGGGCGACCGCCGGGGCGCAGCCCGAGACGTATCGGCGCGCCATCGCGTACCTGCGGGCCAATCTCTATGAGCCCGAACACATCGTGCTGAACTGGGGTGATGCCCGGATGTCGAACATCCTGTACGACGGGGACTTCCGGGTCACCGGCGTCCTCGACTGGGAGATCGCGCATCTCGGCGATCACGAGGTCGATCTGGCCTGGCTGCTGTTCCTGGACTGGGCCAGTTCGACTTTCGAGGGACACGAACCATTGCCCGGCACCCCGAGCCGGGACGAGACCATCGCCTACTACGAAAAGCGCAGCGGGATGCGGGTGTGCAACCTGGTGTTCAACGAGATCCTGGCGGCCGTGTTGCTGTCGGTTCCGCTGTTGCGCATGGCGAATCGAGTGCAGCTGCCGCCGGAGATGGATATCACCGGCTTCTGCACCGCCCGAATCGAGCAGCTGCTGTCCTGATGGCGGCTGCTTCACAAAGGAACTCCGCCCCCGGGACTGGCACCGGGGGCGGAGTTCTCGTTTCGACGGCTAGCGGGCGTCGACCAGCTCGTCATCCACCGGCTCGGTGGGCGAAACACCTTCCGCATTCACCGCTTTCGCACCTCGCATCAGGAAAAACGCGAGCACGCAGGCGGCCAGGACGCTGACCGCACCGGCGGTGAAGGTGGTCGACATCGCGTTGGTGAAGGCTTCGCGCGCCGCGGCGATGATCGCGGCGTCACCGCTGCCGATAGCCGGGGCCAGATTCTCGCGCACCAATTCCGGAGCCGATTCCGGCATGCCGTTGGTGTAGGACTTCGCCAGAATCGCGCCCAGCACAGCCACACCCAGCGCACCACCGGTCTGCTGAATGGTGTCGTTCAGGGCCGAGCCGACACCGGCCTGCTCCGGCGGCACCGCACCCATCAGCGCGCCGATCGCGGCGGGCATGGCCAGACCCGCGCCACCGCCGACCAGGGCCATGGCGACCGCGGGCATCCAGAAACCGGAATCGACGGTGAGCGTGGTGAGCACGCCGGTACCCGCCGCCAGCACCAGCAGGCCGCCGATGGTGACGGTGCGGACGCCGAGCTTGCCGATCAGCCCCGCGCCGATGGCCTGACATACCAGGGCCGCCAACGCCATCGGCGTGAACGCCACCGCGGTCTTGATCGGCGAGTAACCGAGCACGAATTGCAGGTACTGGGTGAGTACGAGCAGCAGACCGGCATTGGCGAACACCACCAGCACCAGCGAGAAGCTGGAACCGGTGAAGACCCGATTGCGGAACAGCTGCATGGGCACCATCGGATGTTCGGCCTTCAGCTCACGAATGACGAAGGCGGAGAAGCCGATCACGGCGACGATCAGCGACGGCCACACCCCGGCGAAACCCTTGGCCGGGATTTCGATAATGGTCCACACCAGCGCGGTGGTGCCGACGATCGAGAGCACCATGCCCGGGAAATCCGGAGTCGTCCACGGCCCCTTGGATTCCGGCATGAGCGCCAGCGCCGCGAGAATGGCGACGATCGCGATCGGCACATTCAGCAGGAAGACCGAACCCCACCAGAAGTGGTTCAGCAGTACGCCACCCATCACCGGGCCGCCGACCATGCCGACCATGGCCACCGCGCTCCAGGCGGCAATGGCCTTGGGCCGCTCCTGCTCGTCGAACACGGTGATCAGGATGGACAGTGTGCTCGGCATGATGAGCGCGCCGCCGATGCCCATCACCACGCGGCCCGCGATCAGCGTCTCCGGCGAGGTGGCGTACGCGGCCAGCAGCGAGGCCGCCCCGAACAGCGCCAGTCCGATCACCATCACCAGCCTGCGCCCGAAGCGGTCGGACAGGCTGCCCGAGGTGAGCAGCAGGCCCGCGAACACCAGGATGTAGGAGTCCAGCACCCACTGGATGTCCTGGGTGGTCGCGCCCAGATCCCGGGACAGCTGCGGGATGGCGACATTGAGCACCATATTGTCGATCACCAGCACCAGCGAGCTCAGGCAGAGCACGATCAGGATCAGCCAGCGCCTCGGGTTGCGCTGTGCCGCAGGCGAAGTCACCGCGGCGGCCGCATCGTTCGCAGTCATTTCATTTCCCCTCGAAAAGCTTTCGCCGAACACTGTGCGGCGTTGTCGAACACTGTACGGTCTCCGTACACTGTTCGCAATGCCGCACACCGTTCCAAGATTCGAACAGCGTTCTAGCAGCGGTTATGCTGACCGGCGGACGAAGGAGAAGAGGCCATGAGCGAGGCAGAACAGCCGATCCACTCGGTGTGGACGCGCCAACCCGCGCGCGGTCGCCGCCGCGATCAGCCCGCACTCAGCCGGGATCAGATCGTCGCCGAGGCCCTGGCCCTGCTCGACGCCGAGGGCAATGACGCACTCAGCATGCGCAAGCTCGGCGCTCGCCTCGGCGCGGGGGCCACCTCGCTCTACACCCACGTGGCCAATAAGGACGAGCTGATGGAGCTCATCACCGACGCCGTCTTCGGTGAGCTCACCCCGCCGGTCGCCGGGCCGGACGGCTGGCGGCCCGCCATGGTCGCCTTCACCCGGGACCTGCGCGAGATGATGCTGCGGCACCCCTGGCTGTCCACGGTGCTCGGCGAAATGGGCCTGCTCTACCTCGCCCCGAATATGCTGCGGCTCAACGAATCCGTGCTCAGCCTGCTGGAGGACGCCGGATTCACCCCCGATGACGCCGATACCGCGGTGACGGTGATCTTCTCCTTCGTCATCGGCATGGCACTGAGCGAGGCCGCCGCGCAGGTCACCTTCCGGCGCAGCGGGCTGACCGAGGTCGAATGGTTCCGCAAACTCATGCCAACGGCCGAGGTCGCCGCCCGGCCGTATCCCACCCTGCACCGGCGCTACCTCAAATTCGACGAACAGACCCTCGCACCCGATGTGGATATGCACGCGATTCGCAGCAGCGCCTTCGATATCCAGGTCGGCCGCATTCTCGACGGACTCGACCCGGAACTGCGCAAGGGCCGTTAGCGGCCGGTCGGGAGATTGGCCCCGCCGGTGACATCCAGGACCACGCCGGTGATGAAACCATTGGTGGCCAGGGCGTGTACCGCGCGGCCCAGTTCCGCCGGATTGCCCACGCGGCCAACGGGAGTGGTGGCGGCCAGGCCGTCGAAGAGGTCGCGGCGGCGCTCCTCCGGAACGCGATCCCACCACGGGGTGTCGATGACACCCGGGGAGACCGCGTTGACGCGGACGGGGGCCAATTCGACGGCCAGCGGCGGGACCATCGATTGCAGCGCACCGTTGATCGCCGCCAGGCCCGCCGTACCGGCGAAGGCCGCGCGGGCCGACGCGGCGGTGATGAGGGTGACCGATGCGGTCGGATTCAGATGCGGCAGCGCGGCTTTCAGGATGCGCACCTGCGGCCAGAACTTCTGCGCGAAACCCGCTTCCAGATCGTCGAGGTTCAGTTCGGCGAAGGGGCCGCTGCCCGCCGCGCCGCTGACCGCGATGACCAGGTGATCGATCGGGCCGGACTGCGCGAAGAAGGCGGCGATATCGGCCGGGCTGGTCGCGTCCATGCGATACCCGGTCGCCTTGCCGCCGATGCGGACCAGGGCCGCGTCGATCCTGTCCTGCGCGCGGCCGGTGATGACGACCTCGGCTCCCTGCGCGGCGAAGGTGGTGGCGGTGGCCTCGCCGATGCCGGAGCTGCCGCCCATGACGACTACCCGCTGGACGGTGCCGGCCGAATCCGCTGTGGTCATGTCGAATGCCTTTCTGGATGTGGTCCCGTCTAGGATTACGAGACTCACAGTCTCGACAACGCCGTTATCGAGACTTTTAGTCTCGACAATGCGGTGAGTTGGGTCACAGGAGGCAGCGCATGGAACGACCGCACACCGGACGGCGGCGCAATGAGGCCGCGCACCAGGCGATTCTGGATGCCGCGCTGCGGCTGCTCGCGGAATCCGAGGGGGCCAAGGTGAATATCGACGCCATCGCGAAGGCGGCGGGCGTCGGCAAGCAGACCGTCTACCGCTGGTGGCCGTCCAAGGGCGCACTGCTGCTCGACGCGCTCACCGACAGATCCGAACAGGATGTCGCGCGCCCGGACACCGGATCGCTGCGCGAGGATCTGCTCCAGCTCATCGAGAGCACTTTCGCCGGGGCGCAACGGGTTCCGACCGGACCCGCACTGCGAACCCTGGTGCGCGAGGCCGCCTGGGACGAACACCTCGCGGAATCGCTGCGCACGTTCGCCATGGAACGGCGTGCGGTCGCGCGGGAGGTGCTCGTGCGCGGAGTCGAACGGGGCGAGTTGCGCGCGGACACGGACCTGGATCTATTGCTCGACCAGTTCTACGGGCTGTTCTGGTATCGCTTCATCATCGGACACGCTCCCCTGGACCGGAACACGGCCGCGGCGCTCACCGACGCACTACTGCGCTGACCAACACCGAAAACAACACCGGGCCCGCACCTTTCGAGGTGCGGGCCCGGTCGCTTCGGTCGATCCGGATGTACTCGCTAGCTGTTCAGCCCGGCGCGCACACCCTCTTCGATGCGTTTGCCGAGCTCGGTGTCCACGTTCTTCCAGTACTCGAAGACGCGGCTCAGCACCGGCTCCTGCACTCCGCCCAGCACATGCCCAACCACGTTGGACACCAGGCGATCTCGCTCACCGTCATCGAGCACCTCGCGCACCAGCGTGCCCGGCTGGGTGAAATCGCCGTCCTCGGCATGCTCGATGTAGCCCGCGTGCACCATGGTCGGTTCGAAATCCCACAGGCCGCCGTCGGGGGCCTTGTCCGGATCGGCGTGCGGTCCGCCGTACGAATTCGGTGCGTACACCGGGGTTTTCGCGTCGTTGTAGCTGTATCGCATCGCGCCCTCCTTGGAGTAGGAGTTCACCTCCGCCTTGGGCTGATTCGGCGGCAGCTGCGCGTAATTGGTGCCGATGCGGTAGCGATGCGCGTCCGCGTAGGCGAAGACGCGGCCCAGCAGCATCTTGTCCGGCGAGAAGCCGATGCCCGGAACGACATTCGAGGGCTCGAAGGCGGCCTGTTCGATATCGACGAAGTAGTTGCCCGGGTTGCGGTTCAACGTCCACTTGCCGATTTCGATCAGCGGGTAGTCCTTATGCGACCAGATCTTGGTCAGATCGAACGGGTTGAAGCGGTAGCCCTCGGCGTCCGCGACCGGCATCACCTGCGCATGCAGTGTCCAGCTGGGGAATTCGCCGCGCTCGATGGCCTCCCACAGATCCTGGCGGTGGAAATCGGGATCGGTGCCCGCGCGGGTATCGGCCTCGGCCTGGGTCAGCGACTCCACGCCCTGATCGGTCTTGAAGTGGTACTTCACCCAAAAGCGCTCGCCCGCGGCATTGATCCACTGGTAGGTGTGCGAACCGTAGCCGTTCATATGGCGGTACGACTTGGGCACACCGCGATCGCCCATCAGCCAGGTCACCTGGTGCGCGGTCTCCGGGCGCAGGGTCCAGAAGTCCCACTGCATATTGTGATCGCGAAGTCCGTTGCCGGGCAGGCGTTTCTGCGATCGGATGAAGTCCGGGAACTTGATCGGATCCTTGATGAAGAAGACCGGGGTGTTATTGCCCACCAGATCGTAATTGCCGTCGGGGGTGTAGAACTTCACCGCGAAACCGCGCGGATCACGCCAGGTGTCCGGGGAGCCCTGCTCACCCGCGACGGTGGAGAACCGGACCAGCGATTCGGTGCGCGCACCGGGCTGGAACAGCTTCGCCTTGGTGAAGCGGCTGACGTCGCCGGTCACCACCAGTTCGCCGAACGCGCCCGCGCCCTTGGCGTGCACGATGCGCTCGGGCACCCGCTCGCGGTTGAACTGAGCCAGCTTCTCGATCAGATAGTGGTCGTGCAGCAGGATCGGGCCTTGCGTGCCGGCGGTCAGCGATTCGTCGTCGCTCACCACCGGGGTGCCGGTATTGGTGGTCGTCGGCTTGGTCATTCGAAGCCTCCTCAGGGTGGGGGAAAACTCTTTTTCACCCTGCTCCCTTTTCTGGAGTTAGTCAAGAAAAGCTGGCCGTTTCCTTAAAATAACCTCTCTACCTGCACAGATGAAATCACTGGAATGGGTTCACGCCCGGCGGAACCGTCAGCTGCGGGGTCGGCGGCGTGGTCGGGGCCACCGGCGGCCGATAGGGGTAGCTCGGCCGCGGGATGTTCGACGGCCACTCCCGCAGCAGTTCCGTCGGGAAGGTCGGAAACGGGCGATACGGAAGGGTCGGCGGTGGATACCGCACCCACGACGGGACGACCGGATCGGGTGGCGGGGTGTACGTGGTCTTGCTCGAATCGGGCGAAACACCCGCGACGAGGGCCCGGATGATCAGGAAGATCACCACCCCGACCACCCACTTGGTGACCCGCTTGCCGCGCGCCTGCTGCTTGGTGGTCTCGTACAGGAACTGCGGCTGCGGAGCACTGGCGTGGCGGTTCGCCAGCCGCCGGGTCTCCGCCGCCCGCGCCGCCTGGACCAGGCGATCGTCCTCGGCGGCGAGCCACTCCAGGTGATCGCGCACCGCGGAGCCGTACTCCGGGTCCAGCAGCGCCACCCGGCGCAATTGCTCCGCGCCGCGCGCGCGTTCACCGCCATCGATATCGACGAGCGCGAGTTCGTACAGCGCCTCCGCGTTCTCCGGATCCAGGCGCAGTGCCTCGCGGAACGCCGCCTCGGCTTGTTCGTTGCGCCCCTTCATATTTCGGCGCAGAATGAACCCGCGCAGCAGATGCACGCTGACATCGTCCGGATCGATTTCCAGCGCGGTGTCCAACGTCGCCAAGGCCGCCGCCGGATCCCGATCCCGCTTGGTGGAAGCCAGGATTCGCAGATTATCGGTGTTCTCCGGCATGATCCGCACCGCCTGCTCGGCCGCGACCCGCGCCCGCTCCCGATGCTCGGCCACCGCCTCCGGCCCCAGCTCGACATCGCGAGCCATCCCCAACTCCCCCAGCGCCCGCACCCGCCACGCGAACGTGTTCTCCGGATCCCCCCGCAACGCCAGCGCGCTGTACTCCACCGCCCGCGAATAATCCCGCAGCCGCAACACCACATTGGCCATATCAGCCAGCGCCACAACATCTTCCGGCTCCCCCGCGAGCACCTCCCCCAACGTCTCCCGCGCCGCCTCCAGCCGCCCCAGACTGGCCAGCACCCGAGCCCGCTCGATCCGACTATCCATGGGGCACCAACACAACCGACGGAAACGACCGCAGACCCGACTTGATCGCCGGATCGGTGATCGGAAACAGCGGCGCGGGCCCGGTAGGCCGCACCGGCTGATGCTCACTCGCATCCGCCGAACAACCACTCGCCACCAACCGCACGAACAGCAGAATCGGAATCAACAGCAGCGCCGATCGACCCCAGCGCCGCGACGGTGTCGCGGTTCTCGGCTCCGGATCGCTCGCAGCCCCGGACTGCTCGTACCGCAACCCCTCTCGCCGCTGATCGCGCAGCCGAGCAGCGCCCGCCGCGGCCTCGCGGGCATGCTCGGGTTCCGCGGCAGGCTCGGGTTCCGGGGTGGGCTCGGGCTCCTGAGTGGGCGCGAGTTCGATACGAGTGGGTTTCTCCGCCGGAAGCTTCTCCGGCGCAGCAGGTTCCGCAGTAGGCGCGAGGCTGGTCGGTGCCGTAACGCCGGGGGCCCCGGAGTCGGCCGCCGCGGCTCGGGCCCGGCTCAGCTGCCGCTCGATGCGTGCGATATTGGTGCGCGCGTTCTCCGCGAAACGGGGATCCAGTCGCGCGGACATATGAAAGCGCTCCAGCGCCCGCTCGAGCTGCCCGCGCCGATTTTCGATCAGCCCCAGCTCGAAGGTCGCTGCCGCATTGTCCGGATCGAGCCGGAGCACCTCGTTGAAGGACGCCTCCGCCTGCTCGTCCAAAACGTCTTCGCGCCAACGCAACTGGCGCAGCACCATAGCGCGCACCAGATGGATCTCGGGGATCTCCGAATTGATCTCCAGTGCCCGGTCCAATGCCGCCAGTGCGGCTTCAGGGTCGCTACGGCGCTGCGTCACAGCGAGAATGCGCAGGTTGTCTATGTCGTCGGGGTCCAGTTCCACAGCGCGCTGCGCGGCGGCGAGCGCGGAGGCATTGCGCTTGCCGTACACCTCCGGGCTACTGGTTCCGGTACTACCCAACCGCCAGTACGCCAGCGCTCGACTCCGCCACAGAAACGAACTGTCCGGCCACACCCGCAACCCCGCCGCGCTGTAACCGAGCGAGCGCTCGAAGTCGTCCATTTGATACATCACGTCTGCCATGGCGGCGAGGGCTTGGCCGTTCTCCGGCTCCCCGGCCAGCATCTCCGCCAGCATTTCCCGGGCGGACTCGAGCCGCCCGAGGTTGATCAGCACCCAGGCTCGCTCGATCCGGCTATCCATGGGGCACCACCGGCGGCGGGGACTTCAGCATGGAGATGAAGGCCGGGTCGGTCGCCAGGTTGTAGGGCGGCACATTCCTGGTGGTCGTGACCGTCGGCGGCTGGTGACCGCTCGAATCCGCCGAACAGCCGCTCGCCACCAGTCGCACGAACAGCAGTATGGGGAAAAGTAGTAGCGCTCCGCCCCATCGACGTTGCGGACGCGAGCTGGTGGCGGCCGCCAGTTCACGGGTTGTCGATTTCCCGGATCTGTTGCGGCGCTGCTGGGCTCGTTGCTGTGCGCGCACCCTGGCAGCCTCGGCCGCGATCTCCCGCTCCACTTTCGCGGCCTCGGCCCGTTCGGTCTCGGACTCGATCAGCACGATATGTCGCGCCACCTGTTCGGCCCGTTCCGAATCCCCTCGCTCCGAATCCCATTGCCCCACCTTGCGCAACCGCGCCAGGGCGGCCCGGCGACGCCCGCACAACCAGTCGGTCAGCGCCAATTCGTGTGCGGCGGCGGCATTTCGGGGGTCGATGGCGAGTTGGTCACGCAGCACCGCCACTCCCGCGTCGAAGCTCTCCGGGGTGGTCTCACGCCAGCGCTCCGGGTCGAACCGGCGCAGTTCGGCGAGCACCTCGGCATTCCATTCGCCGGTGGGTCCCGACGGAGTCGGTGCGGGCACCGGATCGGACGCGAGGTCGGGCTCGGACACGGGGTCTCGCTCGGACGCGGGGTCTCGGGTGGAAGCCGCACCGGTATCGGAGTAGACCAGGGTGACTCCGGCGGCCCGGTACTCGTGCTTGATCCGGTCGATGTAGTGCCGCGCCGACTCCGCGTAGTACGGGTCGATCCGTGCGGCCATATGCAGCCGCTCGGCCGCCTGTCGTCGATTCCCATGCTCGAAGTCGAGGACGCCGAGGTGGTAGAGGGCTTCGGCGCTGTTCGGTTCCAGGCGGAGTGATTCGTGATAGGCGACTCGGGCTCGCTCGATGAATTCCGCGCCGCGCGACTTCAGGCTGTATAGCACCGCGGCATGCAGGGAGTGCAGAGCGGCGTCCTCGGCATCGATTTCCAGTGCGCGCCCTACCGTCTCGAGGGCGGTGTCCGGATCGGATTCGGCCTGCGTCACCGCGAGAATGCGCAGGCTGGCAACGTCCTCCCCATCGATCTGCACGGCACGCAAGGCATTCGCCAGGGCATCGGCGTAGTACCGGCGCGCGGTGTCCGGCTCGGCGGCGGCCCGGCGGCCCAGCATCCAGAAGGCCGCGGCCCGCGAGCGCCACAGCGACGCGTTCTCGGGTAGTGATCGCAGCGCGTCGCCGCTGTATCGAACCGATCGCTGGTAGTCACCGAGCCGATACTCGATATCGGCCATCAGGGCCAGCGCCGGCAGACTCTCCGGCTCGCCGGCGAGCACCTCCGCCAGCAACTCCCGGGCGGCTTCCGACCGCCCCAGTTGAACGAGCACGGCGGCCCGTTCGATACGACTATCCATTTGCTCTTCCCACCGCTACCGCAGGTTCGGTCAGCGGAGCTTCATGCGCTTCATGTAGGTGGCGAGTTCGTCGTAGGCGCCGTCATTGTTGGCGAATTCGACTACGTTGCGGGCGGATTCGAACCAGGCGTTGGTGCTGGGGCGGATCTGGGTCATGGCCTGGTCGATATCCGTCATGCGGATGGGGCGGACGGCTCCGGCGCGCAGCGAGTCGGCCATCGCCAATTGCGTTGCGGAGGTGGCGATATGGGCCAGGTCGGCGCCGGAGAAGCCGTCGGTGCGCAGGGCTATCGCCTTCAGGTCGATGCCCTCGACGGGACGGTCCTTCAGGTGGTGCCGCAGGATGGAGACGCGGGCCTCCGGATCCGGCAGGGTCACCAGGATCATCCGGTCGAAGCGGCCGGGGCGGCGCAGCGCGACGTCGATATCCCAGGGGTGGTTGGTCGCGCCCAGGATGTAGACGCCCTCGTTATCGCCTGTGGCCGAGTCCATTTCGGTGAGCAGCTGATTCACCACGGTGCGCAGGCCCGCCGAGCCGGACATCTGGCTGCGCTTGTAGCCGAGCGCGTCGACCTCGTCGATGAACAGCACGCAGGGCGCGTTGCGGCGCGCCACCTCGAAGATCTGATGCAGATTGCGTTCGCTCGCACCCAGGTGGATATCGAGGATGTCGGCGATCTCGATCGGGTAGAAGTTCGCGCCGAGCTCGCCCGCCACCGCCGAGGCGATGAAGGTCTTACCGCAGCCGGGCGGACCGTACAGCAGCAGCCCGCCGCGCGCGCTGGTGCCGAATGCCTTGGCCAGCTCGGGATTTCGCAGCGGACCGAGCAGCGAGAGCTCCAGCTGCTCCTTCACGTTCTGCATACCGCCGACCTCGGACAGTGACAGCTTGGGCTTCTCGAACAGCCCCACATCGCCCTCGTTGACGACCAGCGGTTCACCGTCGTCGTCGACGAAGGCCGGTTTGATGATGTCGCCGACCTCGGCTTCGGCGGCGGCCCAGTCGAAACCGTTGCCGCGCTGGGCATTCGGCGTCTCCGAGGCCGCCGCGGCGGCCTCGGGCGCGGTGGCCGCAGCCGGTGCGGCCGCGACCGGCGCGGGACTCGCCCCACCCGCGAGCGCGGCCGAACAGCGTTGCAGCAGCGCCATTGCCGTCGCATTGCCGGGATCCTGCCCCAGCGCGGTGGCGCAGTGCGTGAGCGCGTCCGCGTAGCGCTCACGGTCGGCGAGCAGTTCGACCACCCGCAGCCGCAGCGAGAGCAGCTCGGGGTTCTGCTCGAGCACGCTGAGCAGTTCGGTGATCACCGGATCGTCGGTCAAGGCTTCCCCCCGGGAAAAGTTCGGTCTTCGTTGCGAATGCTAAACGGTCCCGGCGACAGCGCGCACCGAATAGTTTGCCGGGCGGACCCGCACGGCCCGCCGGGTAGCGCAGATCACACCGTCGGAGCCGGAATAGATCCCGCCGCAGCCCGGTTGATCACCACTGTCGGCGTCGGTAACAGCCCCGGGCCGCACCCTCCGTCGCTACGAGCGACCACCCGCCGAGAGGCGCTTGTTGGGCGTCGACGCTGCTTCGCAGCGCAGCTGCGAGCGACGCCGCCAGGACTCCCCCCGCCTGGCGGCGTTTTGCTGTGCGTTTCGGGGTCTGGGACAGTGCTCGCCGGATAACCTGAAACGCATGTTGCGCAAGCGCGGGGGTTGGGCCGGCGCGGTGGCGATGGCACTGGTGATCTGCGGCGGCGGTTTCGCGCACGCGCAGCCGGCGGAAATGGCGCAGCCGGAAATACAGTGCGAGCAACCGCAGGGGCGGGAATTCGAACGAGCTGCCCCGGAACAGGCCGGGCTGGACAGTGCCCGGTTGCGGGACGCGTTGAACTTCGCGGCAAGCCGAAATCGATTGAATGTGCAGGTTTTCCGACATAATTGTCTCATCGGCGAGGGGCCGGAAAACGCTCAAACCGGACATATTCCATGGAATGTCTGGAGCGTCACCAAGAGCATTGTCTCACTGCTCGCCGGAATCGCCTGGGATCAAGGCAAACTCGATATCGACGCGCCCATCGACCGTTATCTCCCGCCGGGAATCGGTGATGCCGAACATCGTTCGATCACCGTGGAGAATCTGCTCACCGAAACATCCGGTCTGCGTATCGGACTCGTCACCGAAGGCCTCACGGGCGTCATTCCGGTCGACCCGTTCAGCGCCGTACAGGCGCTCGCGGTGCCATTCGACAATCCACCCGGCAGCAAATTCTCCTACAGCCAGCGCAATGTCGACCTGCTCTCCTATGTGATCGAACTGGCCATCGGCGAACCGCTCCAGGAGTTCGCGCAACGAGAGCTGTTCGGTCCCATCGGGATACAGCGCGGCGACTACTACTGGGCCCGGGACCGCTCCGGGCACACCTACGGCTACGCGCACCTGATGATCCCGCCCGACGATCTGTCCCGGCTCGGCATGCTGACCGCGAACGACGGCCGCTGGCACGACCGCGAGATCGTCTCCAGCGCCTATCTGCACCGCGCCACCAGCTCGTCGAGCACCAACAGCTGCTACGGCTACCTGTTCTGGATCGGCCCGGACTGCGCCGAGAACGCCGAATTCCTGCCCGCGGACATGTATTCCATGTCCGGGCTGGGATTGCAGCACGTGTTCATCATCCCCAGCCTGGACCTGATGGTGGTGTGGACCGGGGTGTTCGGCGTGCACACCAACCAGGGCGCGAGCGGAATCCTGCAGTACGGCATGGAGGTTCCGCACGAGTTCTTCCGGGAACTGTTCGCGGCCTTCCACGACAGCCCGGTCCCCGATCCGGGTCAGTTCGTGGAACCCCCGCTGCGCTTCGACGCCTCCAAATACTTCGACACCGATATCGCGCTGGCCGTGTTCGGCCTCGGCCCGGACGCCTACCCGGGCTGTAATGTGCTGTCCTGCTTGAACACCCCGCTGGCTCCGCCGTTCAGCGACGCGCCGCCGGGATGTCAGCTGCTGGCATGCGTGGGTCCGGACCCACGCACCCCCGGCATTCGCTGAACCCTGTTCCGGTGTCCGTGGGCCCCCACACCCACGGACACCGGAACATCCTCGTATCCGCGTTACGGCGTCACAGCGGCCCGGCCGGCCAGTTCACGCAGATCATCGGCCGGTCGGCGACCCGCGAACTGGAGTAGATCGCGCACCACCTCCCGCGCCCGCGGATCATGGTGCACCAGCTCGGGAGCCAAGCGCTCGGCATTGAGCAAGGCCCCCAGCGCGTCCTGCGCCTGGCGTCGCTGCGCGTGCGCGCGAGCCACGTCGACCAGGAAACGCGCCTGCCGTTCGGGTGAGAGCACCGAGGCGTCCACCGACGCCGCGGTATCGAGCGCCTCACCCGCGTCACCCAATTCGACCGCCACCGCGACCGCGTGCACGGCCACACTGGTCGGACCGAATTCGGTGTCGAAATCATTGCGGCCCTCACCGAGTCGCTGCGCGGCGGTGCGCGCGGCGGCCAGACCGGTGCGCGCGGCGGTCCGATTGCCATCGGTCGCCGCGATCACCGCCAGCATGAGCTGCAGAGATCCGTAGAGCGACAACACTTCCGGGCGCAACAGCTCGGGATCGGCGACCTGCGGCGCGAGCGCCGCCACCGAGACCCGGGCCGCCTGCTCGGCCTGTTCCAACCGCTGTAGTCGCAGGAAAGCCTGTGCCATGCGGTAGGTTCCGGCCACGACGCTGAGCGCGTCACCGGATTCCTCGGCCGCGGTGAGCGCCCGATCGGCGGCTACCCAGGCCGCGTCCACTTCCTCCTGACGGGTGAATGCGGTGGCGGCCACCTGATAGGCGCGTGACAGCAGTGTCAGCACCTCCGGCCGTTTCGCGGAGGTGGTCCGCGCCGCGTGTTCGAGATCCGGAATCAGTTCCAGCAGTGCGCTACCGACCTCGACGAGCCGGGATTCGTGCGCCAACTGCCATGCCAGATCTACTCGTTCCTGTAGCCCCGGCAACTCATCGGCCGACTCGCGATCGGCCTCGTCACCGAGAAGTTGCTCCAGCGCTGGATGTCCGGTGAGCAACAGTCGCAGTTGTTCGAAAACGGCGGATCCGGCTCGATGACCATCGCCACGATCGGCGGCCATCGGTTCGGCCGCCTCGGGTCTCAGGTCTCGCACCGCGACTCCGAGGACGTCGGCCAGTCGCTGGAGTACGGACAGTCTTTCGACCGGCAGTACATCCCGTTCGACTTGCGACACCCAGCTTTCCGAGCGCCTGATTGCCGCGCCCAACTCTTTCTGCGATAGTCCCCGCCGCCGGCGCAACTCCGCTACCCGTGCCCCTAGGGTACTTTCGGCCACCGGGTCAAACTCCTTCTGCCTGATCGGCTTTCCCGGCCGTCACCGCCCGCTTGTTTCGCCGATACCTACCATGCCCTTCTCCTTCCCAGATGGGATCTGCGGACAAGGATTCCACGCCGGGCGAGCTTACGGCGCACAGTATGGAACATGTATTTTTCTTATTGCACCGCAATTTTTCTGTGTTTACCGTTTACTTGGGACCCGTCGCACCAATCCGACAACAAGAGGTGGCACATGACCGCCGCACCGCAAACGCGCGAAGTCCATGTGCGCCTACGCTTTCCGGGTGGCATGGTGCTCGACTACCGAGCCGCCCGCGCAATTGCCGAACGCCTCGCGGCGCACTTGCGTCCGCACAGTATTGAAGTCACCATCGGGACATCGGCAACCACCCCCGATGGTTCCTCGATAGATCGACTTCCACCACTACCCTGCGCGGAACTCTGGACCGACTGAAGAAGGCCAGAATATGAAAAACGGACCGTTCAATCCGTAGTGGATCGAACGGCCCGTTTTCGGAGCTTTGGACTCAGCGGTCCGCGAGCAGAACTTCGGCGATCTGAATGGTGTTCAGCGCCGCGCCCTTACGCAGGTTGTCGCCGGAGATGAACAGCGCCAGACCGCGACCGTCCGGGACGCCCGGATCCTGGCGAATGCGGCCGACGAGGGATTCGTCCTTACCGGCGGCGGCCAGCGGGGTGGGCACATCCACCAGCTGGACGCCGGGAGCGTTCGCGAGCAGCTTCTTCGCGGTCTCGACCGAGATCGGTTCGGCGAATTCGGCGTTGATCGAGAGCGAGTGGCCGGTGAAGACCGGCACGCGCACGCAGGTGCCGCTGACCAGCAGCTCCGGCAGGCCGAGAATCTTGCGAGACTCGTTGCGCAGCTTCTGATCCTCGTCGGTCTCCTCCGAGCCGTCGTCGACCAGCGCGCCCGCGAGCGGGATCACATCGAAGGCGATCGGGGCGACGTACTTGTTCGGAGCCGGGAAATCCACGGCCGAACCGTCGTGCACCAGCTTCTCGGCATCGTCGATGACCGCGCGCACCTGGGTGGCGAGTTCCTCGACGCCCGCCAGACCGCTGCCCGACACCGCCTGGTAGCTGGAGACGATCAGGCGCTGTAGACCCGCCTGATCGTGCAGCACCTTGAGCACCGGCATGGCGGCCATGGTGGTGCAGTTCGGATTGGCGATGATGCCCTTGACCAGGTTGCGAGTCGCCTCCGGGTTCACCTCGGAAACCACCAGCGGCACTTCGGGATCCTTGCGCCAGGCCGACGAATTGTCGATGACCGTGACACCGGCCGCCGCGAAACGCGGGGCCTGCACCCGGGACATGGTCGCGCCCGCGGAGAACAGCGCGATATCCAGACCGGACGGATCGGCGGTCTCGGTGTCCTCGACCACGATGTCCTGACCGCGGAACGGCAGCGTCTTACCGGCCGAGCGCGCGGACGCGAAGAACCGCACCTCGTCGGCGGGGAAGTTGCGCTCCTCCAACAGCTTTCGCATCACCGCGCCGACCTGACCGGTCGCGCCGACAACACCCACGCGTACGCCCATGACTAGCGCCCCGTTCCGCCGTGCACCACGGCCACTTCATCGCCGCCCAGATCGAACGCCCGGTGCAGCACCTGCACGGCCTCGTCCAGGTCGGTGTCCTTGACCAGCACCGAGATTCGGATCTCGGAGGTGGAGATGAGATCGATATTGATGCCCGCGTCCGCGAGCGATTCGCAGAAGGTGGCGGTCACGCCCGGATGCGACTTCATACCCGCGCCGACCAGCGACACCTTGCCGACGAAATCGTCGTACACGACCTGCGAGAAGCCGATATCGCCCTGCGCCTTGGTGAGCAGTTCGACCGCGCGCGGGCCGTCCAGCTTGGGCAGGGTGAAGGTGATGTCAGTCTTACCCGTCTCCACCTTCGAGATGTTCTGCAACACCATGTCGATATTGATCTCGGCATCGGCGACGGCCCGGAACACCTTGGCGGCGTAGCCCGGCTTATCCGGAATGCCGACCACGGTCACCTTGGCCTCGCTGCGGTCGTGCGCGACGCCCGTGAGAATTGCCTGCTCCAACGGGATGTCCTCCATCGATCCGGAAATCAGGGTGCCGGTCTTATCGGTGTACGACGAGCGCACATGAACCGGCACGTTGTAGCGGCGCGCGTACTCGACGCAGCGCAGCATCAGAACCTTCGAGCCGCAGGCGGCCATCTCCAGCATTTCCTCATAGGAGACGGTGTCCAGCTTCTGGGCATCGGCGACGATGCGCGGGTCGGCGCTGAAAACGCCGTCCACATCGGTGTAGATCTCGCACACATCGGCATTGAGCGCGGCGGCCAGCGCGACGGCGGTGGTATCGGAACCACCGCGGCCCAGCGTGGTCACGTCCTTACTGTCCTGGGACACACCCTGGAAACCCGCGACCAGCACGATGGTGCCCTCGGCGAGCGCGTTCTGCACCCGGCCCGGAGCCACATCGATGATCTTGGCGTTGCCGTGCGTACCGGTCGTGATGACACCGGCCTGGGAACCGGTGAACGAGCGGGCCTCCGCGCCGAGCGAATGAATGGCCATGGCCACCAGCGCATTGGAGATGCGCTCACCCGAGGTGAGCAACATATCCATTTCGCGGGCGGGCGGCGCGGGCGCCACCTGCTGGGCCAGATCCAATAATTCGTCGGTCGTATCACCCATCGCGGAGCAGACGACCACGACATCGTGGCCCTGCTTCTTCGTCTCGACGATCCGCTCGGCGACCCTGCGGATGCGCTCGGCGGTGGCGACCGAGGATCCTCCGTACTTCTGGACGACGAGAGCCACTGCGGGAATCCTCCAAGATCGACAAACTGCTGCTACCGACCTGCAAGACTACCGGCCGAGGTCCATACGTTTTCCTGCTACCTCCCGGCTAGCCGGTCGCCGAACGGTCGCGGGCCGAATCTTGGCTTCCCGAAAGAGCATTGAACAACCAGCTGTACTTGGTGTTGTGGAAGGCCGCGAAAGCCCACTCCCCCTCGACCCGAACGACCACGTAAAGATTCACTTTCGTGTTGAAGCGACCCCGCCGCCGCCGGCCCTTCACCACCGCGCCCCGCCCGTGCACGACGGCCACATCGGGCGTGACGAAACGCACCCCGGTGATCTCCCCATCCAGACGCGTCCCCTTCAAATACTTGGCGAACACCGGAACATGCGCCGCCTCGATGGCCTCCCGCCCCCTGACGTGCTGCCCGAACCAGCTCACATAGTCGGCGTCCGCGGTGAACACGGCGGCATAGGCGTGCGCGTCCCCCGCCTCCCACGCCCGGTTGGAACGGTCGAAGAGCGAACGGATGGCGGTTTCGTCGGTGAGCTGAGCGGTCATGACATCCCCTGAATCAATCGATATCTGATTGAGTAAGTAGTTGATTCAGTAAGATATTGCGCGGGACAGACTATGCTGTCAAGGGATGACGAAAAAACACCGTGAGCTCGCCGCCGCGCTCACCCTCGCCGCCCAGCGCACCGCCACCGACGCCGTCATGGTGCACGGGGCCATCGCCGACAAGCTCGGCCTGCACGTCACCGACCTGCGGTGTCTCAATCTGCTGCGGCTGGACGGACCCGCGACGGCGGGTGAATTGGCACAGCGGACCGGGCTCACCACGGGGGCGATCACGCGGATGATCGATCGGCTGTTGAAGGCGGGTTATGTGCGCCGGGAACACGATGAGCTGGATCGGCGACGGGTGATCGTCACCGCCGTTCCGGAGCGCATCGACGAAATCGCGCCGCACTACGAGGTTTTGGCGCGCGAGTTCGGCAAGGTGATGAACGATTACAGCGATGAGCAGATGGAAGTGCTGCTCGATGTGTTCCAGCGGCTGCACGAGACCTCGGCTCGGGTCACCGCGCTGCTGCGCGATCGAACCAGCTGATCTGGGTGCCATTGCTGAATTCCCGGCGTTCCGCTACGTCGAACCGGGCCGGGCTGAAGTCGCCGCCGAAGAGCGGGACGCCCGCGCCCGCGATCACCGGGTAGCTCTTGATGATCAGCCGATCGATCTCGTCGAGCAGCTGACCCGCCAGCTTCGCGCCACCGCAGAGCCAAATGTCTTTGCCCTCTTCCTTTTTCAGCTGTCGCACCAGTTCGACTGCATCGGTGTTCACGATTTCCACAGCCGGGTAGTCCGCCTGTGCCAGCGAGCTGGAGAA
The DNA here is from genome assembly GCF_042885355.1 of Nocardia sp. NPDC058058. Classification (NCBI taxonomy): domain Bacteria; kingdom Bacillati; phylum Actinomycetota; class Actinomycetes; order Mycobacteriales; family Nocardiaceae; genus Nocardia; species Nocardia sp. NPDC058058. The sequence goes on from NZ_JBHVSA010000002.1 coordinate 1,094,869, forward strand.
CACGTACTGCTTCATATGGGCGTAGGGACTGGCGGTACCGGCGGCAAGTCCGGGTTCGTAGGTGCCGCGGCCCATGAGCACGGTGTCGAACTGCCTGTTGGGCTCATGCACGGCCATGCCGATTTGTTCACGCAGAAGGGTGGGGACCGTTTCGGGGTAGTGGACATTGACCCAGGCGGCCATGTCCTCGGCCACCGGATAGAAGTCGAACTCGCCCCCCGGGCCCGCGATGATGCCGTCGATGGAGACCGCCACGTAGTAGACAAGGTGTCGCAAGGTTACCGCCTCAATTGTTGTACTCTGCCTGTAGTGGTTACGAAGATAGTACTACAGATGGAGTGGTGTCAATGGTCAGAACCAACCCGGAACGACGGAACGCATTACTCGATGCCGCGATCGAGGTGCTCGCCCGCGAAGGGGCGCGCGGACTCACCTTCCGGGCGGTGGACAAGGAGGCCGCCGTACCGGCGGGAACGGCCTCGAACTACTTCGCCAACCGGGACGAGCTGATGATGCAGGTGGGCAACCGCTTCTACGAGCGGCTCGAACCCAGCCCCGAGACCATGGGGAAATTGACCACCGGACCGCGTGACCGCGACACCATCACCGAACTGATGAATGAGATCGTCGAGCGCATCACCAGCTTCCGCACCGGCTATCTCGCCCAGCTGGAGTTGCGGCTGGAGGCCACCCGGCGGCCGGAGCTACAGCAGGTGCTCACCGAACGAGTGCGCGCGGATATCGATTTCAACGTCCGCAACCACCTCGAATCGGAGTTGCCGGGCGATGCCGACTCCGTGCTGCTGCTCTACCTGGCCATCAATTGGCTGATCCTGGAACGACTTACGCTGCCCGGGATCTTCTCCGAGGAACAGGCCGCGACGCTGGTGCGAATGGCGGTGGAACGAGCGGTTCCCGCTCGGTGACCCTGCTGTGACCTGGGTCACCAATTCGGTAAACGGAACTTACCCACGGGTACGTTCCGATTCCATTGCGCGACAGTGAAATTCATGATTCCGGCGAACCAGACAAGACCGGGCGGTATGCGACACAGTTGACTCGGCGAGCGACGCTGGTCACAATCGGTGCCCAAGCTGGAGGGTAGGAATGCGCACTAAGACTGATCACCGCTTCATCATCGACATCGATCCCGATCAGGTGATGGAGGCGTTGCTCATGGTCGAGCAACTTCCCGACTGGTCCCCGTCGTACCAGGACGTCCGGGTCGCCACCCGCGACAAACTGGGCCGCCCCAAACGCGCCTACGTCTCGGCCACCCTCATGGGCCGCCCCGATCGCCAGGTCGTCGAGTACACCTGCAGCGAGAACCGGGTCGCCTGGAAGGTCTCCGAATCCAGCGCGGGCGCCGGCGGCCAAGGCTGGTTCGACCTGGCCGAAACCGAAGACGGCGGGACCGAGGTCTGGTACCACACCGAGCTGTACCTGCCGATTCCCGCGCCGGGCATGTTCCTCAAGCGCACCGCGCGCCGCGAGGGCGAGACCACCATCGAGAACTTCATCTCCTTCGTCGAATCGGTCACCGGCATCGAGGGACTCGGCGAGGTCGAGGAAGCCCCGTACGTCGAACAGGCCGGATACGAACCCCAGGCCTACTCCCAGCCGCTGCATTACGGCGGCCGACTCGAACCGGGCTTCGGCACCGCGTGACGCCGAAGGTGAACACGCGTCACTGACACTGCCCTTCGGGGCGCGAACCCGGCACTATGTCCAACATGCCCGGTGCGCAACGAAAGCGAATCATGCCGGTGGCGCGGGACGCCTCCGTCACCCAGCTGGAACTCTTCTTCGACCTGGTGATCGTGTTCGCGTTCACCATGGTCACCGATCTCGCCGCCCACGAGACCACCGCGATCAACCTGCTGCGCGCGCTGGTCATCCTCATGCTGCTGTGGTGGATGTGGATCGGCTACTCCTGGCTCGGCAATGTGGTCAAGGCCGATGAGGGCATCGCGCGGGTCGCCATGTTCGTGGCCATGGGCGCGGCATTCATCATCGCGCTCACCATTCCCGAAGCGTTCCACGATCTTCCGGGCGGCTGGTACGGGCCGCTCGTATTCGTCATCGCGTATCTCGTCGCGCGCATCGTGCACCTGTGGGTGTTCTGGATGGCCAGCGCCGAGGACGAGAAACTGCGCGGACAGGTGGTGCGCTGGGCGACCGGATCGCTCACCATCGCCGCGGTGCTGCTGCTGCTCGGCGTGCGCAGTCACGGCGACTGGCAGATCCTGCTCTGGCTGGCCGCGCTCGCCGGGGAAATGCTGTGGACCGGCTTCTCCGGCAATGACTGGGTGGTCAACTCCGCCAAGCACTTCGCCGAGCGGTACGGGCTGATCATCATCATCGCGCTCGGCGAATCCATCGTCTCCATCGGCGTCGGCGTGGCCGGACTGCCGATCTCCTGGGCCATCACGCTCGGCTCGCTGCTCGGACTCGCGGTCGCGGGGCTCATGTGGTGGGCGTACTTCGATGTGGCGGCGCTGATGGTGGAACACGAATTGGAGCACTCGACCGGTGAGCGGCGCATCCAGATCGCCCGCGGCTGCTACACCTACTGGCACTTCCCGATGATCGCCGGAATCGTGGCCATGTCACTGGGTTTGAAGAAGGTGCTCGGCTATGTGGGCGGGGCGCAAGGGCATTCGCTCGAGGACAAGCTCTACGGCATTCCGCTGTATGCCCTTTACGGGGGCGCAGTGGCCTATCTGCTGGCGTTGGTGGGTTTCCGATACTACGCGACACACAAACTGCTCATACCGCGTGTGGTGGCCGCTGTGGCCCTGCTGGCGCTGATTCCGCTCGCCACCACCCTGCCCGCGCTCGGTTCGCTGGCACTGTTGTGCGCGGTGCTGCTGGCGCTGATCGCCTGGGAGACAGTGCGCTACGCGAACCCGCGTGATCGCATCCGGCACGGCGGCGATGACCTACGACACGGCGGCGAGGCCGCACAACACGGGTGAGCGTGTGAAAGCTATTGCGGGAGTCGGTGATTCACCGACTCCGGCACCCGCACCCCGGACCGCACCGCCGTCCGCATCTGATCGATGTTCTCGCGCAGCACATCCGCCACCAGCTCATCGGTGCGCGGATCGGCGAGCACCTGGAACACCAGCCGGAAACTGGCGTCGGCGATACCGCGAATGATGTCCTCGTGGAACGGGAGATAGCGCACCCGCCCCAACTGCGGATCCTGGCGAATGAGCTCGAGCATCATCTGATCGAGCTCGCCCCGGTTCTCCTCCAGCGCGTTCGCGATATTGCGGGCGTAGTGGCCGGTGCGCAGCACCTCACCGACCTCGTCGATGACGGCCATGGTGACCGGCCGCTTCACCGCCTCGACGATGACCCCGACCGAACGATTCACCACGGCGGCGGTGACGCGTTCGCCGAGCGCGCGATCGGCCACCCGGCCCACCCGCACCGCGATCACCACGATCCGCAGCAGCCGGAAGCCGCGGAAGAACGGGCTGGTCACCGGGATCATGCCCAGTACCTCGTACCAGTAGATGAACGGGAAGGTCCAGCTCCACGCCTCCCGCCGCCAGCGCCACAGGAATTCGGCCAGGAAGATCGCGCAGATGCTGTAGTCGACGATCCGGATGGCGTGATAGGTGTGCCCGGACACCGGGAAGAACGTCACCCAGACCACCAGCGCCACCGACACCACGGCCAGCGCGAGCATGAACAGATCCGTCCACAGGGCGGGTGGCTTGGGCGGGAATTTCTCCGCCTCCGGTGCGCCGATTTCGCTCACGCCGACCCCTTCCTCACTGAACGGTCTGGCGCCAGCGTAATTGCCCCGGCCGGATCGGTCCGAAACGCGTGACTCGGGCTGCGCCCTCGCCCGCGATGCGCGCACACCGCACGCTCGGGCAACCTCGCAGCCCGCGTCCCAGCTATCTGCCCGCGCGAATGATCGACTCGATATTGCGTTCGGCGAGCGCGGTGATGGTGAGCGACGGATTGACCGTCGCGGTACTGCCCGGAATGCCCGCCCCGTCCATCACGTACAGGCCGGGGTGACCGTGCACCCGGCCGTTCACATCGGTGGCCCGGCCCAAGACCGCGCCGCCCAGCGGATGTGCGGTGAAAGCGGCGTTGGCGTCGTAGCCGATCGGCGAATAGTCGACCGAGGAGTTCGACAGGCCCGCGATACGACGGTCCACGGTCCGGCACGCCGCGATCACATGATCCTGGGTGGCGCGCGGCCAATTCAGGCCGACGGTATTGCGGGCGCGGTCGTAGCCGAAGCGCGCCCGGGTCGGATCCAGCACCATGCCGAGCGAGGCGATAGCCAGGGTATCCACCGGAATGCCTGGGACATACCAGTTTTCGAGCGTCAGCGGCACCCCGGACTCGTCCAGGATGCGGCTGGCGCTGGGCACGCCGCCACCGGTGGTGGTCGGCTCGCTGACGCTGCGCGCCAGCACCACATCACCGTTGGTGCCCCAGCCGTCGCCGATGTGCTCGTTCAGATTCGGCAGGGTGCCGGTGGCCTGCGCGCGCACCAGCAGTTCGGAGGTGCCGACCGAACCCGCGCCCAGGAACAGGCGGTTGCAGGTGAGTGTGCGGGTACCGAGTATCTGACCGGTCGGGGCCAGTTTGGTCACCGACACCACGTACTTGCCCGTGCCGTCCTGGCCGATGGAATCCACCCGATGCCCGGGGAAGATCCCGGTGCGCCCGGTGGCCTCGGCGTAGCGCAGGTAGTTCTGATTCAGATCGAACTTCGCGCCATTGGAATTGCCGAGATTGCTGCGCGAGGCCGTGGCCGACGCCCGCGACGCGCCCGCCAGTTCGGCGCGCAGCACATCCCAGTTGAAGATCGAATCATTGGGCACCGGTTGATAACCCGCCGCCCGCACCTGCCGATCCCACACCCGCGAATGCGTGAACGGGGCCGAGTTGTAGATATCGGCGGGCATCGGGCTCAGCCGCAGCATGTCCCGCACCCGCGGGTAGTAGACCCGGTCCAGTTCGTCGTAGTCGGCGATACCGCCGAACACCGTGTCGAACAGATGCTTCGGCGGCGCGACCATGGCCCCGGTGAACACGATCGAGCCACCGCCGACCGCCGCACCGCGCCATACATCGATGCCGCCGAATTCGGTGACGTCGAGCACGCCGCCGAAATCGGCGAACGTCATCGGCACCTTGGTGACGCCGGTGAAACTGGTGCGATGCCAGAAGCCGCGGCCGTCCGGCAGATCGTCACCGGTGAAGATCTCCCGATTGGGATCGTTCGGCCAGCGCGAACCGCGTTCCAGCACGGTATTGGATACGCCCGCCTCGGCCAGCCGCAGCGCGGTGACCGCCGCCCCGAAGCCCGAGCCGATCACGATGGCGTCGGTGTGCTCCGGCGGATCAGGCAGCGGCGCAAAGATTTCCGGGACCCACGCCTGGAAGAGCGCGTTCCAGATCGGATTCGCCGCGGCGGTACCCGCGCCGCGCATCGCGGCCCCGGATCCCATACCCGCCAGCAGAGCCGCCATACCGGCAGCTTTGAACACCGCGCGCCTGCGCAACCGGCCACCTCCCTCATCAAGTAGGCCGCGCGCGACACTACCGGCCGGTCGCCGCCCGCTCAACACATTCAGGGTGAGCCACAAGACTCGCCATGCGTGTCGGCTATGTGTCGCGGGAAATGCGTGCTAGCGGGGGCCGTACAGCCCCCGACCTCGATGACGGAGTGGTGTTTCACAAACCGGTGAGCCGGCGGAGTTCGGTCAGGCGCGCAGACGTTCGCGACGGAGCTGGTCCACCTCGGGGAGATCGAGGGGAGCCAGGGTGTCCACACCGAGGGCCTGCTTCAACAGGTAGTCGGCGAGTTCGGGATTACGGGCCAGGGCGGGGCCGTGCATGTAGGTGCCCAGCACCGAGCCCTGCACCACACCCTCGAGGCCGTCACCGACGCCATTGCCCACACCCTTGGTGACGCGGGCCAGACCGGACGCGTCGCCGCCGAGTTTGGTTCCGCCGCGGTGGTTTTCGAAGCCGGTCAGGGGCTGGGTGAGGCCGGGCAGCAACGGCTGGGTCGCCACCTCACCGATGGCGCGCTTGTCCTGGGGCGAGGTGGTCACGTCGAAAAGCCCTACGCCGTCGACCTTTTCACCGGACGACGTCTCGTACCAGTGGCCCAGCACCTGAATGGCGGCGCAGATGGCGAGCACCGGCGCGCCCCGGCCAGCGGCCTGCTGGAGGCCCGGGTAGCGCTGGAGATGCCGGGTGGCCAGGCGCTGCGCGGAATCCTCCGCACCGCCGAGGGTGTACACGTCCAGCGAGTCCGGAACCGGATCGGACAGATTGATTTCGACGATCTCGGCGTCGTGGCCGCGCAGGCGCAGACGCTGACGCAGCACCAGCGCATTGCCGCCGTCGCCATAGGTGCCCATGACATCGGGCAGCACCAGGCCGATGCGGACGGTCGATTCGCTCATGCGCGGGCCTTCGCTTCCAGGTCGCGGTTCAGGTCACGGAAGGCCGTGTAGTTGGCGAGCACCTCGACTTTGCCCGGCGGGCAGGATGCGATGGCGCGCAAGGGATCCGCGACGGTGATGTGGTCGACACCCGCGTAGGTCAGGCGCACCGCGAGATCGGTGGCGCGTTCGCCCGCCGCCACCACCTGGGTGCCCTCGAAATGTTCGAAGCGCACATCCCAGAGCCAGGACAGATCCTCGCCGTCCGGCACCTGGCCGTTCACCGCGATCACCAAACCCGTTGCGGCGGAGTCGATCATGGACAGCGCCTCCTGCCAGCCCGCCGGATTCTTGGCCAGCAGCAGTCGCGCGTTATGCCCGTTCACCTCGACGGTGCGGTAGCGGCCCGCGATCTCGGTGACAGTGCCGGTGGCGTTCGCGGCGGCGAGCGGATCGGCCCCCATCGCCACGGCGGCGGCCACCGCCTGGGTGGCGTTACCGCGATTGGCGCGCCCCGGAAGGGCAAGCGCCAGCGGCAATTCCAGGCCGTCCGGACCGTGGATGCCGTGCTCGTCGACCCGCCACTGCGGTTCCGGGCGCTTGAAATCCGCGCCGGTGCTGTACCAGTGCTCGCCCTCCCACACGATGGGCTCACCGCTGCGCGGGCAACTGGCCGAGTCCACCGCCCAGCCGCTCCCGGCGGCCACCCAGACCACATTCGGATGGTCGTAGGCGATCGAGGTGACCAGCACGTCATCGCAATTGGCGATCAGCACCGCGTCCGGATGCCGCGCCATACCGGCGCGCAGGCGGCGCTCGATCATATTGATCTCGCCGACCCGGTCCAGCTGATCGCGGGACAGATTGAGCAGCACCACCGCGGCGGGTTCGAGCGCATCGGCCACATGCGGCAGATGCAGTTCATCCACCTCGATGGCGGCCAGCGGCGCGACCCGATTCGCGGTGAGCGCGGCCACGATTCCGGCATCCATATTGGCGCCGTCCGCCTGGGTGGCGACCGCGCCGACGGTCTGTAGCGCGGCGGTGGTCATGCGGGTGGTGGTCGATTTGCCATTGGTGCCGGTGACCAGCACCGTGCGCCGGCCGCGCCCCAATTGTGTCATGATCGTCGGATCGATTTTCAGCGCGATCAGGCCGCCGATCATCGAACCATTGCCGCGCCCGGCGCGCCGCGACGCCCATGACGCCGCCGTCGCCGCCCGCAGCGCCAGCTGTCCGCGTACCGAAATGTCTGCCACGCCGCGAGTTTATTGGTGCGACCGGGCCGATGCGCAGGCGGCATGGACCCGGCACGCGTGAGGTGTGCCGCACTCAGGACTTGTAGAGCAGCTCCTCATAGGTGTGCGAGTAGTGCTTCTCCAATTGTTCGAGCGTTTCGGTGGTGCCGGGCTGCAACTCCTTCACCAGCCGGGCCTGACTCGGCAGGGTGTCGACCGGCCACTGCTCCGGTTTCCACAGCCCGCTGCGCAGGAAAGCCTTGGCGCAGTGCAGGAAGATCTGCTGCACATCCACTTCGACGGCCAGGATCGGGCGATGGCCCTTGACCACCATGTCGTCGAAGTACGGGGCATCGCGCACCAGGCGCGCGCGACCGTTGACGCGCAGGGTTTCCCCGCGACCGGGAATCAGGAAGATCACGCCCACACGCGGATTGCTCAGAATATTGAGATAGCCGTCCGCGCGGCGATTACCCGGCCGCTCCGGAATGGCGATGGTGGTGTCGTCGAGCACCCGGACGAAACCGGCCGGATCACCCTTGGGCGAGGCGTCGCAATTGCCGTCCGCGTCACTGGTCGCCAGTACCACGAAGGGAGACAGGGAGATCCACTCCCTATCGCGCTCATGCAGCGCGACCCGCTCCTTGGCGACGGCCCGGGGCGTCGGAGCGCCCAGGAGTTCACGCAGTTCAGCCGGATCCTTGATCTCGCTCATGACTTCGATTGAACGCGCGAACCGCCGTGCGCCGCCAGTGAATTGTAGGGAATGTCGCTACATGGGAATATCGAAGAGATTCGTCTGACCGGCCTTGTAGCGGGCGATGTCCAACTGCCGGAACGGTTCCAGCTCGGTGGCACGGTACAGCTTGAACAGCTGGCAGCGCGGGGCATTGGAACCGGAGACGTCCAGCAGCGCGTTCACCGCGGTGCGCGCGGCCTCGGACGCGCCCTCCATGGTCGCCAGATCCACATTGGTGCGCACGTAATCGCCTGCCAGGAACAGGTTTTCGATATCGGCGGTGTGTGATTCCGGACGCAGCGCCCAGGAGCCCGCGGTATTGATCAGCAGCGGATCGGCATTGCTGTTGCGCTTGGCCCCGGCGTCCCAGGTGATGCCGGTATCCAGGAACCAGGAGTGCAGATCGGCATCGCTCAATAGTTCGCGCTGATCATTGAGATGCGCCTTGAGCTGCGCCCATACCTCACGGGCGATCTCGTCGTGGGTGCATTGCTTGGCGGGCTTGCCGTACAGCATGCCGGGGGTGTTCCAGTCGGAGATGTCCACCGACAGGCAGTCCTTGACGGTGCCGTCGCCCATACCGGTCACCGGGGTGCGGTTCCAGAACTGATTCTGCGAAATGGAGGTCAGCGACCACGGCGAATCCACGTAGGCGGCGTGCCCGCGCGCGATATTGGTCTCGCTCTTCAGGAAGAACTGGATACCGGTCATCCAATCCACCATGAGCTGATTCATGCCCGCCAATTCCGGTCGGCGGGAAAGGATTTCGGGTGTCCACAGGGTGCGGGCGACCTCGGTGGGCACGGCGGAGATGAAATAGTCGGCCTCGACCTGACGGGCCGCGCCGGAACCGTCCACAATGCGCGCGGAAGTTATTCTGCCGTCCGCGATCTCGAGTCCGCGCACCTCGCCGGTCGCGAATTTCACGCCCAGCTCACGCAGCCGCGCGACCCACGGATCGATCCACGCCTCGTTGGTGGAACCGTTCAGCAGCCGGTCCAGCGCACCGTCATTCGCGACTTCGAAGGGATTGCCCAGGAACTGCTCACCCATATTGCCGATGGTGAGGGTGCTGGCCAGATCGTCCTTGGCCGCCACCAGCAGCGTGGTGAGGGTGCGCGAGAGCAGCATGCGGAATTCGGTGGAGCGGCGACCCGCGCCCACGTATTCGCGCCAGGCGATCTTGTCCCACTGGCCGTAGCGGCGGGCATCGCAGCTGGTGTTGAACACCAGTAGTCGATTGGCGAAGTAGAGCGCGTCCGCCTCGGACATCTTGGTGCTGGTGGCGATGGCCGAGCCGACGGTCTCGCGGAAATCGTCCGGGGTGGCCCAGATGCGCCCGGCCTTACCCATGGGCAGGATCACGTCATCGGCGTCACGGCGGGAGAAACGCGCCTCCGGGGCGGCGACCAGGTTGTCCCAGACCCCGTTCGCATTGCCCGCGAACGGGATTCGCCGCATGGTGTCGGGAATGTGCCGGTAGAAGCCGGGGAAGAAGCGAAAACCGTGCTCGCCCATGAGTTCCGGACGGCCGTCACGACCACTGTTCGGCACCGGGATGCTGCGGGCTTTGCCGCCGAGTGCCCGGCGCTCGTACACCGTGACGTCGAAACCGCGTTCGGCCAATTCGTGCGCGGCGGTGAGACCTGCGACACCGCCGCCCAGTACGGCCACGCTGCGGCCCGGATCGGCGTGCGCGGGAGTGGGCCGCAAGGTGGCGGCGGTGCTCGCCAGAGCACCAGCCGCGACCGCGCCACGCAGCACCGTTCGCCGCGTGACGGACAAACGCTGTCCAGTCATTCCCTACCTCCCACGCCTGGGGGAATCCTAGGCAGCGGGAACCGGGGTTTGGTCCGTTGGGTCCTGTTTTGCGTACCTTGTGTTGAACATTGACGGTCGAATGCGGACTATTCGCTTCGCAGACTTCGCAGTCTGCCCGGGGCGCGCCGACGTCGCGGTGAACGCGCCCGCGATGACGATGGCCGCCCCCAGCAGGGAAACCGCCGTCGGACGCTCGTGCAGGAACGCCCACGAGGCGGCGATGCCCACCACCGGAACCATGAGCGACAGCGGGGCGACCGTGCCCGCCGGATAGCGGCTCATCAGATACGTCCACAGGCCCGAACCCGCGATGGTGCCCAGCAACACGATGTACGCCAGCGCGGCATAGGCGGGCCAGCCGCTCGCCGAGAACGAGGCCGCCAGATCGTGCAGACCGGTGGTCGGGCCCTCCGCGAGCGCGGACAGCGCGAACATGGGCAGCGGCGGGATCACGGTCATCCACAGCGTCAGATGCAGCGGATTCACCGGACCGCCGGGCGCGGCATGCGCCGCGGCCATGCGCGATCCGATATTGCCGAAGGCCCAGCCCAATCCGCCCAGCAGCGTCAGCACCAGCGGCAGCAGCGCCGCGCTGTGCGATCGATCCCAGCCGATCACCGCCATCCCCGCCATGGCGACCGCGATCCCGGCGAATTGCATGGGCCGCAACCGTTCCCGCAGGAACACCGCTCCCAGCAGCACCGTGAACGGCGCGGAGGACTGCAACACCAGCGACGACAATCCGGTCGGCATTCCGGCTCGCATGGCACTGAACAGGAACGCGAATTGCAGAATCCCGAACCCCACCCCGTACAGCAGCAACCAGCGCCACGGCACCTGCGGGCGCGGCACGAAGATCAGCACCGGCACCGCGATCACCGCGAACCGCAGGGCGGCGAAGAAGAACGGCTCGAAGTGATCGAGCCCAACCCGAATGGCCAGGAAATTCAGTCCCCAGAGCACCACGACACCCAGGCCGAGCAGCCGATCACGATTGGTCATGCGGCAAATACTGAAGCCATCCATAGGTAAGAACAATCGAATAATTCTGCACCAATGATGTAGTAGAACTTATCTATGCACCACCCCGAAGACCCGGAACACCCCACCCCACCCCGCACCGTCCCCCGCCCGCGCCGCATCACCACCCCGACCACGATGGGGCCCCGCAACCTCCCGGCGGGTACCCCACCCCGGACCCTGGCGGAGGCCGTCGCGGCACCGGCCGGGGCGGACAATCCGGGCACAGCGAGCCTGCGGCCACCCGGACGTCGGCCTGATTCGCCCGGCGGCGGTGCAGAAAATACTGGGCGCGTGGGTGATTCGAGTGAGGTCGGCGGCGGCGGGCCGCTCATGTCGGTGGAGCGGTTGCGGGTGCTGCGGGAGTTGGCGGATCGGGGGACGGTGGCGGCGGTGGCGCAGGCGTTGTCGATGACGCCTTCGGCCGTATCGCAGCAGTTGAAGGTGCTGGCGCGGGAGGCCGGGGTGGCGCTGCTGGAGCCGGATGGGCGGCGGGTGCGGTTGACCGATGCCGGGCGGGCGCTCGTCGTGCGGGCCGATGAGGTGCTGGCGGCGATGGAGAAGGCCGCCGCGGAGATGGCGTCCTATCGGGGATCGCCGCGCGGGCAGGTGCGGGTGGCGCTGTTTCCGTCCGGGGCGGCGCTGCTGCTGCCGCATGTGCTCGCGGAATTGGCGGAGACCGGGGTGGAGATGGTGGCGGCCGATGAGGATGTGCCGCCGGTGGAAGTGCCTCGGCTGCTTGCCGATTACGACGTGGTGCTGACCCATCGCGATGAGCGGTCGGCATCGATGGGCGGGGCGCGGGTGGCCTCGCGGGTGCTCATGCGCGAGCCCATCGATGTGGTGGTGGGGCCGGAGCACCGGCTGGCGCGGCAGGGCGCGGTGGTGCCCGCCGAACTGGCGGATGAGACCTGGTTGAGTGTGCGCGGCGGCTTCCCGGTGGACGATGTACTGCGCTCGATCGCCACCGTCACCGGCGTCCAGCCGCGAATCGCGCAGCGGCTCAACGATTTCACCGTGATCGAGGCATTGGTCGCCTCGGGCTACGGCATCGCGCTCATGCCGCGGCACGCGGTCCGGCACCCCGATGTGGTGATGCTGCGCCTGGCCGGAGTGCGCGCGGCCCGCCTCTACGATCTGGCTACCCGCCCACATGCGGAGAAACGCCCCGCCGTCGCCACCGTCCTGGCGGCCTTCCAGCGGGCCGCCCGCCGCGCCACCGCCGATTAGGCCTGTCGCGCGCGGGAATACGCTGCGGCCCAATGAACATTCGGTGCGGCGCTTGACTTGGAGTGCACTCCAGGTCATAGCGTGAACGCATGAGCATTCGTCTCGGATATCAGATGCCCAACTTCAGCTACGGGGTAGCGCCGCGCGAGCTGTTCGCGGCCGTGGCCGCACAGGCGCGCGAAGCCGAGGCGGCCGGATTCGACGCCGCCTTCGTCATGGATCACTTCTATCAGCTGCCGCTGCTCGGCACGCCCGATCAGCCCATGCTGGAGGCGTACAGCACGCTGTCCGGTCTGGCCGCGGTCACCGAGCGAATTCAGTTGTCCGCCTTGGTGACCGGCAATACCTACCGCAATCCGGCGCTCACCGCCAAGACCGTCACCACCCTGGACGTGGTGAGCAGCGGGCGCGCGGTGCTCGGCATCGGCGCGGGCTGGTTCGAGCTCGAGCATCAGGCATACGGCTTCGATTTCGGCACCTTCACCCAGCGTTTCGAACGCCTGGAGGAGGCCCTGGAGATCATCACGCCGATGCTGCGCGGACAGCACTCCACGTTCGACGGCAAGTGGTATCGGACCAAGGACGCCATGAATGAGCCGCGGGTGCGCGACGATCTGCCGATCATGCTCGGCGGCGGCGGCGAGAAGAAGACGTTCGCACTGGCCGCGCGGTTCGCCGACCACCTCAATATCATCTGCAACGCCTCCGAACTGCCCCGCAAGCTGGAGGCCCTGCACGCCCGCCTCGACGAGGCCGGGCGCGCCCGCGACACCCTGGAGACCAGCTATCTGGCCTTCGTCATCGTCGACGAGGACGGCGACCGCGCCCGCAAGACGCAGGCGGATCTCCTTGCCCGCATGGGCATTACGGACCTGTCCTCGATGCCGGTGGAGGCGCTGAAGCAGTCCCCCGCCGACCGCCAATTCGTCGGCACCCCCGACGAGGTGGCCGAACAGCTCCAGGCCCGCGTCCTGGACCACGGCATCGACGGCCTCATCGTCAACCTGGTCACCAACGGCCACGAGCCCGGCACCGTGGATCTGGCAGGCCGAGCCCTGGCACCGCTGGTGCACGCCTGACAGCCCTCCGACATTCGGGCTGACCAGCCTCTCGTCATCCCGGCGCGTATTTGGCCGGGATCCACACCTTCGGCGCAGCAACTGCCGGGTGTGGATCCCGGCCAAAAGCATGCCGGGATGACGAGGGGGAACGCCCCGACTCACACCCCCCACCCGCCGCAACGCCCCGCGACAGACATGTCGCGGGGCGTTGTCGGTTTTCAGCTGTGGCGCAGAACTTTTCGGCTCAGTGCTGGTTGTTCGGGTTGAACCGCTGGGAGGCGTGGTAGCCGAAGTCGTCGGCGACCATGGCGGCCAGTTCCAGCAGGGCGCGGCGGGTCGGCTTGGAGACCAGTTCCAGGTCGATTTCCGCACCCTCGGCGAGGTGATCGTCGAACGGCACCACCTGTACCGCGCGGGTGCGGTCCAGGAACAGCTTGCGCAGCTGATCCAGATCCACCGTGGAGGAACCCTTGCGAGATGCGTTGACCACCACCACGGTTCGCTCCACCAGCTTGTGGTAGCCGTGGTGATCGAGCCAGTCCAGCGTCGCCGAGGCGCTGCGCGCGCCGTCGATGGCGGGTGAGGTCACCAGCACCAGCGAGCTCGCCATATCCAGTACGCCGGACATGGCCGAGTGCATGAGCCCGGTACCGCAGTCGGTGAGGATGATGTTGTAGAACTGCTGCAGGATGCCGATCGCCTTGCGGTAATCGGCCTCGCTGAACGCCTCCGACACCGCCGGATCCTGTTCGCTGGCAAGCACTTCCAGTCGGCTCGGCGCCTGGGAAGTGTGTGCGCGCACGTCGGAGTACCGGGTGATGTGGGTGTCCTCCAACAGATTTCGCACCGTGGAGCGAGTCTGCCGCGGCACCCGGTGGGCGAGCGTGCCCAGGTCGGGATTGGCGTCGATGGCGATGACGCGGTCACCGCGCTCGGAGGCGAAGGTCGACCCCAAACCCACGGTGGTGGTGGTCTTTCCGACACCGCCCTTGAGCGACAGGATCGCGATCCGGTAATCGCCGCGCACCGGCTGATTCACCCGATCCACCAGCTGCGCGTGCATCAGATCCGCGGGCGACTCCCCCGGATTGATCACACCGCCGGACGCCTTGTGCACCGCCCGCCGCCAGCCGCTGCGCGGCGCGCGTCGCGCCCGGCGCAGCAGATTCAGATCATTGACCGAATGCCCCGGCGGCGGCTGCTGCTGGAACCCGCCCTGCTGCTGCGGAAATCCCTGCTGCGGCTGACCATTCCAGCCCTGCTGCGGGAAACCCTGCTGCGGCATGTGCTGCTGCGGCGCCTGCGCGGGCGGCGGGGACCAGCTGTAGATCGGCCCGCCCGGTTGATCATTCGACGGCGCGAACTGTCCCGGCTGACCGAACTGCCCGGGTGCGCCACCCTCCGGCCCGTGCTGACCGCTCGGATCGGGCTGATCGGGAAACACCCGGCGAACCATGCCGTCGCTGCCGATTTCCTGCCGGATCTCGCCGTACGGGGTGTTGTCGCGGACCTCACCGTAGCTGCCGTCCGGACCCGGGAACTGGCCCGGCGCAGCCGAATTCGGCGGCGGCGCGAACTGTCCGGCATCGGGTGCGGGGTAGTTGCCGGTGGGCGGGAAACCCTGCTGCGGACCCTGCGGGAACTGCCCGCCCGCGAAGGGGCCCTGGCCCTCGAACGGCCCGTTCGGGCCGCCCTGGTACGGCTGGCCGTACGGTCCGGGCGGCGGGAATCCACCCGGGGCAAAGGAATTCGGCCCCTCGGGCGCGCCCGGTCCGGGCGGGAAGGATCCCGGCTGCCCCGGCCCGTACGGTCCGGGAGCATCGGGGTGGAAGACCGTGGTCTGCTCGATCGAGTCCGGAACCGGCGGGAAGAAGCCCGCACCCTGTTCACCCTCGCCATTGGCTTCGGCCTCGGCGGCCTTACCCGGCTCCGGAGCGCCCGCGCCGGACGCGGCGTGCTCGTCCTTGACGTCGTCGGCGTCCACCGGCAGCCCGGCCGCGGCCTGTGCGGTCGAATTCTGATCGTTCGTAGTCACGTGTCCCCCATCTGCTCGACAGCTCGAACAGAGAGCTCGGCGCTAATGCGGTTCCACGCTAGCATTGCCGACGCTCTCCCACCCTGGCCTGGTAATACCTCGCACCCCCGCGCAACTGTGCCGCTACCGGGAGTTCACCGTGCAAAACGATGATCCCGCCCCGAATCTCGGAGCGGGATCATCACTGTGGATCGATGTGGATCAATTGCCGCGCGCGGCGCGGTTCACAGCGGAGACGACCGCGCGCAGCGACGCCGTGGTGATCGAGGTGGCGATGCCGACGCCCCAGGTCACCTTGTCGCCGATGGCGCATTCCACGTAGGCGGCGGCCTGCGCGTCATCACCGGAGGACATGGCGTGCTCGCTGTAATCCAGGACGCGCACGTCATAGCCGATGGTGGACAGCGCGTCCACGAACGAGGCCAGCGGGCCGTTGCCCTCACCGGAGATGGCCTGTTCGACGCCGTCCACCTTGACCACGGCCTCGATATGGTCGACGCCGCCGTCCAATTCGGAGGCGGAGACCTTCTGGCGAATGCGCTCCAGCGGCACGATCGGGGTCAGGTACTCCTCGGAGAAGACGTCCCACATCGCCTTCGGGGTAACCTCGCCGCCCTCACCGTCGGTGATCTTCTGGACCGCCTGGGAGAACTCGATCTGCAGGCGGCGCGGCAGCACCAGCCCGTGATCGGTCTTCATGATGTAGGCCACGCCGCCCTTGCCGGACTGCGAATTCACCCGGATGACAGCCTCGTACGTGCGGCCGACGTCCTTCGGATCGATGGGCAGGTACGGCACCTCCCAGACGATGTCGTCGACATCCGCGCCCGCCTTGTCGGCGGCGGCCTTCATCGCGTCCAGACCCTTGTTGATGGCGTCCTGATGCGAACCGGAGAACGCGGTGTAGACCAGGTCGCCGCCGTACGGATGCCGCTCGGCGACGGGCAGCTGGTTGCAGTATTCGACCGTGCGGCGGATCTCGTCGATATTGCTGAAGTCGATCTGCGGATCCACCCCGCGCGAGAACAGATTCATCCCCAGGGTCACCAGGCAGACATTGCCGGTGCGCTCACCATTGCCGAACAGGCAGCCCTCGATGCGATCCGCGCCGGCCTGGTAACCCAGTTCGGCGGCGGCCACCGCGGTGCCGCGGTCATTGTGCGGGTGCAGCGACAGCACGATGGAATCGCGGCGCGCCAGGTTCCGGCTCATCCATTCGATGGAGTCGGCGTAGACGTTCGGGGTCGCCATTTCCACGGTCGCCGGCAGGTTGATGATCAGCGGCTTCTCGGGCGTCGGCTGGATGATCGCCGATACCGAATCACATACGTCCAGTGCGTAATCCAGCTCGGTGCCGGTGTACGACTCGGGGCTGTACTCGTAGCGCCAGCGGGTGTCCGGGTACTTCTTCTCGATCTCCAGGCACAGCGTGGCGGCGTCGGTGGCGATCTTCTTGACGGCCTCGCGGTCCGCGCGGAAGACCACGCGGCGCTGCAGGATCGAGGTCGAGTTGTAGAAGTGCACGATGGCCTGCGGTGCGCCCGCGCACGCCTCGAAGGTGCGCTCGATCAGTTCGGCGCGGGACTGGGTCAGCACCTGAATGGTGACATCGTCCGGGATCGCGCCGTCCTCGATGATCTCGCGGACGAAGTCGAAGTCGGTCTGCGAGGCGGCGGGGAAGCCGACCTCGATCTCCTTGTAGCCCATCCGCACCAGCAGATCGAACATGCGGCGCTTGCGGGCCGGGCTCATCGGATCGATGAGCGCCTGATTGCCGTCGCGCAGATCGACGGCACACCAGGACGGCGCGCGGTCGATGATCTTGTCGGGCCAGGTGCGGTCGGGCACCGAGATGGGCTCGACCTCCTCCGCGAACGGCCGGTACCGGAAGGTCGGCATGGAGGAGTTCTTCTGCGTGTTCCAGGCGGGCTGGTCGGCAGGGGCCGGCTTCGACGGCACGTTGATCGTGCGCGAACCGGAAACGAAAGCATCAGCGGGTGACATGGCGATTTATCTCCGAGAGTGTGGCTGGATCCCAGGTATGGGGTAGACCGGCACGACGAACACCCGCGACGGGAGCCGGTCCGTATCAGACCCCGCCGCGGCGGCCGAGGAGAAGGCTTGCCCGCTGCATGATGATCACGAGTTTACAGCGTGGCAATACGGTGCCGGAACCCAGGTGCGCGGCTACCCTCGGCCGCATGGCGATGCTGGCGAATCTGCTGGGCCAATGGTCCGGCGCGAACGATTTTCGGCTGATGCCGACCGACACCATGCAAACCTCCGCCGCGACCGTGACGGTCACCTTCGGGGCGGGCGGGAATCTGGCGTCGATCGGCTACACCTGGAGCCATCCGGCGGACGGACCGCAGCAGGGACTGTTGGTCGTGGGCGCGGACGAGGACGGGAACGCACAGGCGCTGTGGAGTGACACCTGGCATCAGAAGCCCGGACCGCAGGTGCTGACGGGTACCGCGCGGCCGGGGGCGCAGGTCGAACTGTCGGCGACCTACGGGGGCGACTGGGAGTGGCGAATCATGGTGGATGACACCGTGGACGGGGTCTTCCGATTGCGGATGGACAATGTGGTGCCCGAGTCGTACAAGCCCGGCGTCGGGGCGTACACCGTCATGGAACTCACCGCGCATCGCGTCTAGCCACCGCGAATTATCAAGCGGCGGTGCAGAGTTCGTGAATGAACCGCATTTTCTCCAGCACCGGCCCGGCCAGTACGAACGGGTAGAGGTCGGGGTGGCCCATGGAGCGGTTCACCATGTTCAGCGACCAGGCCAGCGGTAGCCAGAGTTCGATGATGCGGTCGAAACCGGAGCGGCCCACCTGCGGACGGTCCATGGTCGCGCCCGCCGGGGCGAAGCCGAACGCGGCGGCGGTATCGAGGGTGTCGCGAATGTGTAGGTAGTGGGCGAAGGTTTCGGCCCAGTCCTCGGCCGGGTGCATGGTGGCGTACGAGGAAACGTAGCTCGATTCCCAGCCGGGCGGCGGACCGTCGGCGTAGTGCTTGTCCAGGGCCGCCTGATAGTCGGCGAAGGGGTCGCCGAACAGGGTGCGCGACCGGTCCATCTCGGCATCGGTGACCAGCACGGGGAAGAAATAGTGGCCGATCTCGTGCCGGAAGTGACCGAGCAGGGTGCGGTAGGGCTCGGACATCTCCACCCGCAACTGTTCGCGGTGCACGTCATCGCCCTCGGCGAGATCCAGTGTGATGACACCGTTCTCATGGCCGGTCATGACCTGGTGGTCGGCGCTGGCGAGCAGATCGAAGGCCAGGCCGAACTCCGGATCGGCGTGCCGGTCCACGATGGGCAGGCCGAGTTCGGTGAGTTCCACCAGCAGCCGGCGCTTGGCGGCCTCGGCCTCGGCGAAGGCGGGCAGCCAGTGCTCGTCCTGATCGGACGGGCGGGTGCGGGTGAGGCGACAGGATTCACACAGACCGGAGCCGCGCACCAGCCAATTGCATTGCGCCACATGCCGGTTGTCGCAGAGCCGGAAGGTGTTGGCGTCCACCACGCCATCCAGGTTGGGGTCGATGCCCTCGACCTGTGGATGATTGTGCACAGCTTCGGGGGCGGCATCCTTGGCCAGCACCAGCAGGGTGCGGTCGGCCAGGCTGAAACCCAGTGGGCTGCGGCAACTCAGGCACAGCGAGTTCTCGAAGGCCAATTGCTGACCGCAGTTCGGGCAGGCGAAATCGCGCATGTCACACCTCTATCGGGGCGACGTCGACGGAGACCCGAATGCTGCTCTCCTTGGCGTCGGTGTAGATGATGCCGCGCACCGGTGGCACGTCGGCGTAGTCGCGGCCCCAGGCCACGGTCACATAGCGTTCATCGGCGAATTGATTGTTGGTGGGATCGAAATCGACCCAGTGGCCCTCGGCGCTGCCGTCCGGCAGCCAGACCGCGGCCCAGGCGTGCGTGGCGTCCGCGCCGATCATGCGTTCCTTACCGGGCGGCGGATCGGTGGCGAGATAACCGGACACATAGCGGGCGGCCAGACCCAGCGAGCGCAGGCAGGCGATGCCGAGGCGGGCGAAATCCTGGCAGACGCCGCGCCGATCGGCGAAGACGTCCGCGACGCGGGTGCTGACATTGGTGGAACCGGATTCGTAGGTGAAATCGGTGTAGATGCGGGTGGTGAGTTCCTCGACGGCCTCGAGCAGCGGGCGGCCGGGCGGAAACGATTCGGCGGCATAGGCGGCGACCTCGGGAATGATCTCGGGCGGATTCAGATCGAGCGTGAATTCCACTGCGAGCGGACCGTTTTCGATGGACGGGCAGGCCTTCTCCCACGGGGCGGGCGCGGGCGGATCGGGCGGGTTGCGCACCTCGACCACCGATTCACCGGTCACCTCCAGGCGGCGATGATCGGCGGTGACATGGAAATACAGGGTGGTGTTGCCGTACACATCGGTGCCGACCGAGCGATCCGAGGGCACCGGATCGATGCGGATCTCGTGCGAGAGCAAACGCTGGCCCGGGAATTCGCGCGGGCTCAGATAGGCGCGGCCGTAGGAACTGGTGACCGCGTCCGAGTACACGTAGACGGTGCTGTGCATGACCCGATAGCGGCGCATCCTCACTCCACCACCCGGGTGGAGCCCCACAGCGGCTGGATCTCGCGCGGCACCGAAAGCCGTGTGGTCTCGAAGGATTCGGAGATCTTGCGCAGGCGCAGGTGCACACCGTCGAGCAGTTCGGCGAGTTCGGTGCGGCAGCCCGCGCCATCGGTGACCTCCAGATCGGCCGGGTCGACGCGACGCAGCATTCGCTGAGCATCGGTCAACAGCCGTTGCGGGCGCGAGGATCCCGAGGCGGCGGGCAGCGCGAGGAAGTCCGCCTCCAGGCGTTCGAGCTGATAGGCCAGCGAGCGCGGATTGCCCTCGTCGAAAAGCAGCAGGCCCGCGAGTGCGGCGACCCGCACCGAATCACCGTGCCGCCTGCGATAACTCACCGCCGAGACACTGGCCTGCAATACCGCCTCGGTCACCACCCGGGTGACCGGATCCGGATAGGAATCGGTGAGCGCGGCCGCGAGCAGGGACGACAGCGCCAGGCCGCGCTCCAGCCTGCGGCCGATATCCATCACATGCCAGCCGGTATCGCGCACGGTGGATTCCGCGTCGATCCCGGCCAGCGACAGCAGCGCGGCGAGCGAACGCGAATGCACCGCGGACAGCGCCGCACCCCGATCCCCGCGCGCGCCACGATATTCCGACAGCGCCCGGTCGATGGCGCCGAGAATCATCCAGGTATCCGGCGAAAGCTGGTCTCGCACAGCGCGAGCCGCCTTCCCGTAGCACTCGATCGCGAACGCCAGCGAACCCGGCAACTCCCGATCCACCGTCAGCGACACCAGATACCCGTGATCGCGCCGCGAAGCGCCCGGCAGCGCGATGGGCACCGTCGGCTGATCGGAGAACTCCCGCCGCCGCGCCACCGCGGACGACTCCGGCGACATGCCTTGGCTCTGCCACTGCCCACCTGAACCTTGGCTCTGCCCACCCTGGCTCTGGCTCTGCCCACCGAAACCCTGACTCTGGTTCTGCCCACCGGAACTCTGGCTCTGGCCTTGGCCGCCGGAGCCCTGAGTCTGCCCGCTCGAACCTTGACTCTGCGACAGGCCGCCTTCGCTCTGCCGTTGGTCGTTCGAATTCTGTTGCTGCCCGGCCGGATACGGATCAGCGCCAACGCGATCCGATGCCGGGCCGGTCGAATCCGATTGCGGCGGTGTCTTTCTCGGCGGGGGTGGGGTGGTGCCGGTCATGTGGCCCAGGGCGGCGATGAGGATGGGCATGGCGTCGGCGCCCTCCATCCAGGGGCGGTAGCGGTAGTCCTGGTAGCGGTCGTGGGTGGCGCCGAGCAGGCGGACGGCGGCTTCGGCGCGTTCGGCGTAGCGGCCCATCCAGAACAGGTCGTTCAGGACGCGCGGGGAGCTGATGACATCCGGGGTGGGGAGTACGGGGGCGCGGCGTTCGCGTTCCTCCGCGATCTCCACGGCGGGTACGGCGGCGGGGGCGGCGCGGACCCAGATGTCCTTGGCGGTGGCCTCGCCGATCATGCCGTCGGGGCCGGTGCGCTGATGCAGTTGGCCGAGTCCGCCCGCCATGACGCGATATCCGACCCGCCCGGCCAGCGAGAACAGCCGGACAGCGACCGGCGCGGCGGCGAGCTCGCCGGAACCGGCGACGGCGGGGGCCACCGAGAAACGGGCGGGTTCCTGGCCCACCCACTTCCAGCCCTCGGCGGTGATGCGATCACGCCATTCGGCGAGTTGCGGGCGGGTGAGCAGCGACCCGAAAACCGTGGAATCGTCGGCGGTGGAGCGCAATACCAGTCGCGGCAGGTCGGCGAGCAGTTTGGTGCGCTGGGAATCGTCTCCGCCCCAATAGGTTTCGACACTCGGCAGGATGAGCTCCTGATCCAGCAGCGCTCGGGAGAGCTCGGGCAGGAAGACCGCGAGCGCCGGACTCTCCAGCAGTCCGCTGCCGAGCGTATTGACCACGGTGACCGCACCGCGCCGCAGCACCTCGACCAATCCCACCACGCCCAGGCGCGAATCCGGCCGCAGATCCAGCGGATCGGAGAACTCCGCGTCCACGCGGCGCAAAACGACGTCCACCTGTTTGAGCGTGCCCAGTGAACGCATCCACAAACGTCCGTCGCGCACCACCAGGTCCGCGTTCTCCACCAGCGGGAAGCCCAGCACCGACGCCAGATACGCCTGATCGAAGGCGGTTTCGGAATGCGGGCCGGGGCTCAGCACCACCACGACCGGTTCCTCCGCCGCGCCGTGCGGCGCGGCCTCCACCAGCATCAGGCGCATCGCCCGCACGAATGGATTCAACGGCAGCGGGCTGGCCAGTTCGAATGCCTCCGGAATGGCCGCGGACACCACCCGCCGGTCCGCGAGCGCGTAACCCGCGCCGGACGGGGCCTGCGCCCAATCGGCCAGCACCCGGAAGCCGCCATCGCTGCGGCGACTGATATCGCAGGCGTGCAGGAACAGCTGATGCCGCCCGGGCAGCGAGATCCCGTGCGCCGCACGCATATAGCCGCGGTAGCCGAACACCACCTGCGGCGGCAGCAGGCCCGCGGTGAGGGTGCGGCGCGGTCCGTACACATCGGCGAGCAGCGCGTCCAGCAGCCGCGAACGCTGCACCACGCCCGCCTCCAGGCCCTGCCAGTCCGCGACGTCCAGCAGCAGCGGAATCGGGTCCAGCCGCCACGGTCGCGGTGCGGCGGGCTCATTCGCGTCGCCGCCGAGATCGGTGTAGGTGATGCCGTCGTCCTCGATGCGGCGGCGCACCCGGGCGTCCAGGGCGTGCAAACCGTCCCGGCCCTGCTCCAGGAATTCGGCGGAGAGTTCGGACCAGAGTGGGCGCAGGCGGCCGCCGTCGTTCACCAGTTCGTCGTAGTAGCCGTCGACGGGCAGGCCGACGGCGTCGAAGGAACCCGTATCGGCTGCCGCCGCACGGTATTTCGCGTACTCCCCGGCAGCTCCCACCGTCACCACTTTCAGCGTGTGCCTACCGGTCGCCACTACCCCAGACCGTGCGCGCCCGGCGTAGATCGAGGATCCCAGGCGCGCCGATGTCCGTGGCCTGTATGGCCATTTTGGCACGCAGATCCGCGATGTCGACCGGGCCGGAGGTATGCCCGGCCGGTTCGAAGCGCCGGTTGCGCCGCGATTGCGCCACCATCGCGTTCACCGGCGGCCCGGCATAGAACATGCCGCCCGGATGCGCGACGTGATAGGTGCAGCCGCCCCGGGACAGACCGGTCTCCAGATCCACCACGTCGAAGGTCAGCGGCGCGTCCACGGTGATGGTCGGATGCAGCGATTCCGGCGGCTGCCAGGCGCGATACCGCACCCCGCCGACCTGCACGTCGGCCTTGCCCGCGGCCATCAGCGGAATCGGGAAACCATTGCAGGTCACCACATATCGGCCGCGATCCGCGCCCGTCACCCGCACCTGCATGCGCTCCACCGAGGAATCCACATAGCGCGCGGTCCCGGCTGCGGTGGTCTGCTCACCGAGGGTGTTCCACGGTTCGATCGCGCCCCGCAGTTCCATTTCCACATCGCCGAGCACCACCGTCCCGAATCGGGGGAAGCGGAATTCGGAGAACGGTTCCAGCCAGCTGATATCGAATTCGATACCGTGCGAACGCAGATCGGCCACCACATCGGCGATATCGGCGGCCAGGAAATGCGGCAGCAGATAGCGCCCGTGCAGATTCGCCCCGTGCCGAATGAGCGGCGCGGTGTACGGCTGTTCCCAGAATCGCAGCACCAGCGCCCGCACCAGCAGCGATTGCACCATGGCCATCCGGAAATGCGGCGGCATCTCGAATCCGCGCAGCTCCACCAGCCCGAGCCGCCCGCGCGTGGAATCCGGGCTGTACAGCTTGTCGATACAGAATTCGGCGCGATGGGTGTTTCCGGTCAGATCGGTGAGCAGATGCCGCAGCGCCCGATCGACGACCCAGGGGGCGGCGGCGTTCTCGCGCGGGATCGCGCCCTGCGATCCGGACAGCACGCCGTCGTCATATCTCGCGTGACCGCCCGCTCCCCCGACGCCCGAAGTGGAATCGCGACTCAGGCGGGCGATCTCGGCGAACGCGATCTCCATTTCGTAGAGCGCCTCGACCCGGCCCTCATCGGCGCGCGGGGCCTGCGAGGTGGGGCCGATGAAGCGGCCGGAGAACAGGTACGACAGTGCGGGATGCCGCTGCCAGTAGCGCAGCATCGACACCAGCAGATCGGGGCGGCGCAGCATCGGCGAGCGCGCCGGGGTGGCCCCGCCCAGCGTGATGTGATTGCCGCCGCCGGTACCGCGATCGGTGCCGTCCACATCGAATGATTCGGTGCTCAGGCGCGCCAATCTGGCCTGTTCATAGAGGTTTTCGAGCAGCGTCGACTGTTCGGCGAAACTCGTCGTCGGCTGCACGTTCACCTCGATCACGCCCGGATCGGGGGTGATGGACAGCGATTGCAGCCGGTCATCCACCGGCGGGCCGTACCCCTCCAGCACGACGGGCCGACCGATGGCCAGCGCCGCCTCCTCGACGCGGCGCACCAGATCGCAGAACGCGCCGAACTCGGTCACCGGCGGCAGGAAGACGTACAGCCGATCATCGCGAATCTCCGCCACCAGCGCGGTGATCGGCGCGCGATCGGCCGATTCCACCACCGCGGACGGCTCATCCACCGCGAGCGGCAGGCGCGGTGCGAACGGATCCGCCTCCGGTCGCGCGGGCGGGGCCTGCCACGACACCGAACCCAGCGGCAACCGCAGTCCGGCGGGAGAATCCCCCTCCGTCAATATGATTCGCCCGCGCCGCAGCCGCCAGTCCGCACTGGCCCAGCCCGCCTCGTCCGCGCGGCGATACAGCGAGAGCACATACGCCGCCGGTGCGCCGACTCCGGAATCGAGTCGTGCCAGCAGTTCTCGCCGCGCCAGTGCCGAATCACGTTCCGGCGCAAGATCGTCCTCGCGGTCGACCGGATCGCCACTGGGCAGCGCCGCGTGCGCGGCCATCCGCAGCAGCGGATCCTCATATGCCGCCCGCACCTGCGACCGCGGCAGCCCCAGCCCGGCCACCACATGCGCGATCAGATCACGCGCGTCATCCACGCCGTCGTCGGCGCTCGAAGCGCTCCGGACAACCTCTCCCCCATCGTGTTCCAGCATCGAATCCCGATGCGCATTCGCCGCCGAATGCGGTGCACCGTTACCTGCGGCAGGATCGGCACGACCAGCACCGGATTCGAACGTGCCCGCCCCGGCGCGCGGAGCCTCCGTGCTGCCGCGCTGCACGGTATCGGAATCGGTGGCCGGATGGCGTGCACCGTTACCGGCATCGAGATCCGCGGAACCATCATCTGGAACGTCCCGGTCGCCGGACCCGGACGGGACCGATTCGGCCGACTCCGGATCTGCCTCGGCCGGCGGCTTCGCCGCGCTATCGCGTTGCGGCGCGGCGGAATCGATGCCGGGACTCGCGTCCGCCGAATGCGCTGCTAGCGCACCATCGGGATCGGTCCCGGGAGGTGCGGGAACAGTGTTATCCGGCTGCGGAGCAAGGGGATCCGGCCTGAGGTGCAGCGGGGTCGGCACGATGGGTGCGCCGAGCGCCTCGTTCGCCTGGCGGGCGCGGCGCTGTTCGCCGAGCAGGGCGGCGCGGCGTTCTTCGTTCGCGCGGCTTGCCCGGATCTGCTCATCGGTGGTGCGCGTCCCGGAGCGGTGCGCGACCTGGTTCAGCTGGGCGATCGGCGGGGAGAGCCAGGGGTCGGCGAGCAGTTCGGGGTGGGTCCACAGGGGTTCGCCGTCGGTGCGCCAGAGCAGCGCGATTTCCCAGCGGGGCAGCGGTTCTCCGGGGTACCACTTGCCCTGGCGGTATTGGGTGAGGCCGCGCGGGGCGTGGACGCGGCGCAGGCGCTGCGCCAAATCGGCCGCGCGCTCCCGCTTTCGGGGGCCGTCGGCGTCGGTGGTCCATTCCGGACCGGTCTGGTCGTCGAGGGAGACGAAGGTGGGTTCGCCGCCGAGGGTGAGATCGATGCCCGCGGCGTGCATGCGCGCATCCACGGCGGCGCCGGTCGCGGCGATGCGCTCCCATTGAATATCGCTGTAGGGCAGCGTTACTCGCGGATCCTCGTGAATGCGGTGCACCGTATTGGTGAAGTCGAGGGTGGCTTGGACCGGATCGGTCGCACCGGTGATGGGGGCGGAGGAGACCGGATGCGGGGTGGCGGCCAGCGGTATGTGACCCTCGCCCGCGAACAGGCCGGAGGTGGGGTCCAGGCCGATCCAGCCCGCACCGGGCAGGTACACCTCGGTCCAGGCGTGCAGATCGGTGAAGTCCGCCGGTGGTCCCGAGGGTCCGTCCAAAGACGGTACATCCTGGGCCAATTGGATGAGGTACCCGGAGACGAAGCGCGCGGCCAGCCCGTATTCGCGCAGAATGGATACCAGCAGCCAGGCCGAATCGCGGCAGGAGCCGAGTCCGGTCTCCAACGTGTGATCCGGTGTCTGCACACCGGGTTCGAGCCGGATGGTGTACCGAACGTCCTGGCACAGCGCCTGATTGAGGCCGATCAGGAATTCGATGGTGCGCGGTCCGTCATCGGGCCGATGCCGGGCGACCCAGTCGAGGACGGCTTTGCCTGGGCCGGAACCGGATTCGCCCTCGTCGACCGGGCGCAGATAGGCCTCGAGATCGGCGGCCAGCGCGGGAATGTAGGTGAACGGATAGTGTTCGGCGGCCTCTTCGACGAAGAAGTCGAAGGGGTTGACCACATCCATATCGGCGATCAGGCCGATGGTGATGGACAACTCCTGCGCCGGTTCCGGAAACACCAGGCGCGCCAGGAAGTTACCGAACGCGTCCTGCTGCCAGTTCACCCAGTGTTCGGCCGGGGTGACGTGCATCGAATACGACTGGATCGCGGTGCGCGTATGCGGCGCGGGTCGCAAACGAACCACGTGCGGATGGATCCGCACGGGGCGATCGAAGGTATAGGTGGTGCGATGTTCGAGGGAAACCCGAATCCCCATAGTCAAGTTCACCACGCCAGCCCGAGACACGCTGGCTTTATTCCCGACAGATCGGACGACACGCGGTGACCTCCCCCTGCTTGTCGGACCCGGGTGCTTGGATTTCGAGCAGACGGTTGAAGGAGGACGCATGAATTCCTGCCATGGAACGCTGATCGCACATGCCGACGGTTCGGCCGAGTGCACCGATTGGGCATGCGCGGATACCGATCGGCTACGCCACCCGTACCTGGCCGACTGCTCCGATATCGCGGGCGGCTGCGAATGCGTCGAGCCCGAGTTCAGCACCGGCCCGCAGACCCTCGCCGGGTGACTACTAGCCTGGTCAGGTGAGCTACGACCACGTGCTACTACCCTCCGGCGTCGCCGCGACGGCCGCCGAGATCGACGCGTTCCTGACCGCGCAGGATCGCCAACCCGCCGCCGAGCCGGTGGCCGCGATGGCCGCCGAGCTCGACGCGCGCAATGGTGAGCTCATCGAGGAGGACGCCTTCCTCGCCGCGCCCGCGGCGGACGGGGCGATGGGACAGGCGCTGTTCGTCTCCAGCCCGTATGACGCCATCGGCCATGTGCGCGCAATGCTTTTCGAGCTGGCGACCCCGCGCGGGTACGCCCTCTACGATCCGCAGCTGGCCTGGCTGATCGATCCGGCCGGTGCGGTGCCGGTATCGGTCTCGCACGGCGGTGCGGGCGATTTCCCCTATCTCACAAGCGAACTCGCACACCTGTGGGTGCCCGAACTCACCGCGCCCGGGCCGTACCTGATCGTGGAGAGCGGCGATCAGACCTACATCCAGACCTATCGGCATGAGAACGGCCGCTACGACGTGGAGTTCCGGGACGGTTCGCCGGACCGCCATTTCACCGTGCGAGTGGATGATCCGGCGACCGTCGCGGATCTGATCTGGTCGTGGACGCTCGGCGATCGGTCGAACTTCGATGCCCTGGATTGGCAGCGCATCACCTTCTGAGCTGGGCTTACCAGACAGGGCAATGGTTTAGCAACCATGCGACAAATCGGACATCGTGAGGTAAACCTTACCTAACCGATTTGTCGTTCCAGGTGCGCTCCGGCGCGCCCGGACCCAGCACGGAAGACCCGATGAAGTTCTCTCGATTCACGCCACTGGCGGGCGCATGCACCATCGCCGCCCTGGTCGGCGTCGCTGTACTCACCCCGACCAGCAGCACGGCGCAGGCCGCGCCCGCGGACGGCACGCTCGCCGAGGTGACCGTCAGCGATGTCGACTGCGCCACCGGCGCACCCACTTTCGACAATGTCATCACCGCTGCCGCTTCGGCGCTGCGCACCGTCGTACCGCCGACACAGCTGGTGGCATACGACCAGCAAGTGAATGAATTCCGGCAAACCGTGGCCGCCACCAGAATTCACCGCAACCTGCTGCCGGTCGATCCCGGCACCGTCGCGCAGCGGCTGGACGATATCGACGATCCGATCGTCACCTACATCGTGAACGGCCTGGACGCCGTGCGCACCGGGCGGATGGACACCACCGTCACCGTCTCCGAACTCACCGTGAACGACGCCATCGAGGTCTTCGTCCTCTCCAATCGGATCGTGCGAATTCCCACCCAGATGGCCGCGAATATGGTTCCGCGCGTGGGATATATGTTGCGCGGCATGGTCGGCGGCATGTTCAAGGGCGTGCACCGGATGGCGCGGGTTATTCAGGATCGCGTCGGCGATACCTGTAATCTGCCCAATTCTTATGCGCCGCTGGATCTCTCCTTCACCGATGACGAGATCTATCAGAGTTTCGACGTGCCCGCGCATATCGAGGATCTCGCGAATCAACTGGTGCTCGCGAACGACGATTGCCGCCCGGCGAGCGGTCTCAGCACCCGGCAGATATTCGAGCGGACCCGTACGTTTCTGGCGAACCATCCCGATCTGCCGGTCGATCGGGACTCATTGAACAATGCGCATGATTCGATTCAGGCATTCCTGCGCGACCATCACGTCGCGGGACCGCTGGTCATGCGTCCCGTCGAGGAGCTGGGGCCGATTCCCAATGCCATCGATTACGGGCCGCTGACCTTCCTCACCAATCTGGGATTCGATATCCAGCAGGGACGACTGCACGAAACCGTGCCGCTCGCCGATGTTTCCATCGAGAACTCCGGGGACCTGGCATACGCGACACTGGACAGCGCGAGCCTGCTCATCAGCCTGGCGAGCATGGCGGCGGGAATCGGCGGTATCGCCAGCTCAGCGGTGCTGACGCCGATCAATATCGCCAAGGTTATGGCCTTCGCTCCGGCCAAATACGGGTGGCCGATCATGCGCGGGGTACTGCGGTCGATGTGCGCGGCCGAATAACAACAGCGTCTCGATTCGGGATTGGGCACCCGGGAGATTAAGTCTGCGCGGCCGAAGGAACGCTAGCCTTTCACTAATTTCCTGCGGTGCCGTTCCCCCCGAGCGAGGAGAGAACTGTGAAGCTACGCCCGAAGAAAGCGACTCCGAGGCTGCGTAAGAGCCTGGCGGTACTCGCCGGAATAGCCGCCGCGCTGGCCGCGGTAGTCGCTTTGCACGCCACGGGGGCGGGCGCGGATATACCCAGGAACAGTCAGCACATTCCCTGTCCACAACCGGCGGCATTGGCTCCGCCGGTATGGACATAGACAACTCTCGTAACCGCCGCCCTTAAAGGGCGCGGCGGCCGGAAAGTGCTCGGCCCAGGGTCAATTCGTCGGCGAATTCGAGGTCTCCGCCCATGGGGAGGCCCGAGGCCAGGCGGGTGACGCTGAGGCCGGGAAAATCGCGGAGCATGCGGACCAGGTAGGTCGCGGTGGCTTCGCCCTCGGTGTTCGGATCGGTGGCGATGATGACTTCGCTGACGTCGATGCCGTCTTCCTGGTTGCCGATGCGCTGCAGCAGTTCCCGAATGCGGAGCTGATCGGGGCCGATGCCGGACAACGGGTCCAGGGCTCCGCCCAAGACGTGATAGCGGCCGCGGAATTCGCGGGTGCGCTCGATGGCCTGCACGTCCTTGGGCTCCTCGACCACGCAGATCATGGTGCGATCGCGGCGCGGGTCGGAGCAGATCCGGCACAGTTCACCATCGGAGACGGTGCCGCAGACGGCACAGAAACGCACTCCGTCGCGCACCTTCTGCAGGGCCGCCTGGAGCCGGTCGATCTCCGGCGGTTCCACGCCGAGTAGGTGAAACGCGATGCGCTGTGCGCTCTTCGGACCTACACCGGGCAGTTTGCCCAGCTCGTCGATGAGATCCTGAACCGGACCCTCGTACACGCCTCCACCTTCCCGTGGCCGAAACCGCCCGGCCGTATTCCTGCCCGAAACCCGGACGCGGTCATATCAGCCGGGCAGCGCCTATCTCAGCAGCCCGGGCTCAGAAACCCGGCAGCGCCCCGCCGGGTCCGCCGAGACCGCCGGCCAGCGGGCCGAGCCGATCGGCGGCCAGCTGCTGGGCATTCTCCATGGCCGCGTTGAGCGCGCCGATGACCAGGTCCTGCAGGGTGTCCACATCCTCGGGATCGACCACCTTGGGATCGATGGTCAGCGCCAGCACCTCACCGGTGGCGCGGATCCGAGCGCGCACCAGGCCACCGCCCGCCTCGCCCTCGACCTCGGACTCCGCGATCTCCTGCTGTGCGGCCATCACGGCTGCCTGCATCTGCTGCGCCTGGGCCATCAACTGCTGGATATCGAACTCTCCACCGGGTTGCACGGCGTGTCCTCTCTGCGGGGGAAGTAACGGTGCCCAGCCTAGTCGTCGTTCCGCGCGGCGCTCTTGACTCTCCCCCGGTGGGAGAGTGTTCGCTGAAGGCATGACAGCGACGGTTCCGATCGGGGAGTTCTCCCGGCTCAGCTATCTCAGCGTGAAAGCGCTGCGCTACTACCACGAGATCGAATTGCTGCCGCCCGCCCTGGTGGATCCGAGCACCGGGTACCGGTTCTATTCGACCGATCAGGTGGAGCGGGCGCATCTGATCCGGCGTTTGCGCGAGCTGAATATGCCGGTGCCGGAGATCAAAGCGGTGCTGGACGCGCCGGATCGCGGGACACGCGATGCCGCACTGCGCGCACATCTCGAGCGCATGGAAGCCGAACTCGCCCGCACCCGTGATGTGGTGGCCTCGCTGCGGACGCTGCTGTTGCCGCCCGGCGCCGAGCCGCTGAAGGTCGAATATCGTTCCGTCCCCAGCTTTCCCGCGCTCGCGATCGCCGAGGTGGTCTCCCGCGACGGCATCGATGTCTGGTGCGACACCAGTTTCGGCACGCTGTACCAGGCATTGGAGGCCGCGGGCATCGCACCGGACGGCCCCGGCAGCGCGACCTACGCCATGGAGTTCTTCGAGAACGATCGCGGTGAGGTGGTGGCCTTCGTGCCGATCGCACCCGCCGATCGGGAGCGCTGCGCCGCGCTCGGCACGGTGATCGATCTGCCCGCCCGCCGGTTCGCGGTGGCGGTGCACCTGGGTCCGTTCACCGACTTCGACCGCACCTACGGCGCACTGGGCAGCTATGTCGCCGAACATGACTCGGCGCTCGCGGAACCCGTCCGCGAACGCTATCTGGCCGGTCCCGGCGATGTCGCCGAGACCGACTACATCACCGAAATCTGCTGGCCCATCGGCCGGCTCTGAACAGGAGAACCGCCATGCCATTGACCATCGCCAATATCACCGTCGACTGCGACAACGCCGCCGAGCTGGCCGGATTCTGGGCGCAGCTGCTGGAGCGCACCGTGGATCCGGACGCCAACCGGGAATTCGCCACGGTGGGGCAGAGCACCGGCGTCACCCCGACGCTCATGTTCATCCGGGTGCCGGACAAGACGCCGGGCAAGAATGTGGTGCATCTCGATCTGCACGGCGAGGACCTCGCCAAGCAGATCGAGCGCGCGGTTGCCCTCGGCGCCAAGCACATCGCCGATTTCGACGAGTACGGCATCAAGTGGTCGACGCTCGCCGACCCCGAGGGCAACCTCTTCGATATCGCCGGTTAGGAAAGTTCCCGCTTCAGGTTCTCCAGCACCTCGGCCTGGATCTTCTTCAGGCCGAGCGGTGCGAAGATGCCCTCGAAGATGCCGCCGATCCCGCCCGCGCCCTTCCAGCTGGTGCGCGTGGTGACCAGCGAACCGCTGCCCTGCGGGGTCACGGTCCAGGTGGTCACCATGGAGGAGTTCGAATCCCGTTCGGTCACCATGGAATCCGACACCGAGACGGTGGCGTGCACATTGCGCGACCGCTTCTCGGTGGCCTTGAGCGTCCAATCCACCACGGTGCCCGCACCCTTGCCGCCCTCGACCACCTTGTAGTCCAGGTAGTGCGCGGAGTTGATGCGCGGCCGCACCGATTCGTAGTCCGCGATCGCCTCGAGGGTGCGCTGCGGATCCGCCGTCACGACGATCGAACTGGAGGCGCTGACCTGTCCCACCATGTGCTCCTTAAGTTCCCGGCTGTACTGTTCCGCCTCCGGAGACTTTAGCCCCAGCCCCAGCCACACAACACTTTCAGATTCGGTTCCGCGTCGAGCTAACCGGCGATCAGCAGGCCGGCCACGGCCAGCGTCGTCGCGGTCACCGCGAGCACGAGACCGGTGAACACGAAGCGGCGCATCGGAACGCGGACCCCGTAGGCGCGGCAGAACTCCAGGCAGAGCAGGGTGGCCAGGGAACCCCACGGCAGCACGATCGGTCCGACGTTCGAGCCGATCAGCAAGGCCAGCAATTGATTTCGATTGCCGTCCGGGATCACGGCCTCACCGGCGGTGTAGGCGGGCAGGTTGTTCACGATATTGGACAGGCCCGCGCCCGCACCCGCCGCGCGGAAGGCACCGGACGTTCCCGGATCGTCGCCGATCAATCCGTGCATCAGATGCGAGAGACCGAAGCGGCTCAGGGTGGGCACCACCAGGAAGAGTCCGGTGACGAATACCAGCAGCTGCCAGGGGAACAGCGACGGCCGCAGCACCGAGCGGTCGAAGATCGCGAACGCCACCAGGGCGATCAGCGCCGCGGCGGCGGCCGCGTAACCGATGTGATCACCGGCCAGCGGAATCGACACCACGAAGGCTAGGCACGCCCCGCTGGTCGACCA
Organism: Nocardia sp. NPDC058058; assembly: GCF_042885355.1. NCBI lineage: Bacteria > Bacillati > Actinomycetota > Actinomycetes > Mycobacteriales > Nocardiaceae > Nocardia > Nocardia sp. NPDC058058. The sequence continues at coordinate 1,128,115 of NZ_JBHVSA010000002.1, forward strand.
CAGCAGCCAGCGTTCCCGGGAATCGGCCGGGCGCACCGGTTCCGGCACCACGTAGCGATCCGCGCCGCGCCGCGAACGCCGCCAATAGAACACCCACAGGCACACCATGGTGGCGGTCGTCGACAGCAGTTGCGGCAGCCACATGCGACCGGCGAAGCCGGTGACGTCGAGGCCGACGCGGTCGGCGGCAAGCAGATTGGTGAGATTCGAGACCGGCAGCAACAGGCTCGCGGTATTGGCCAGCCACAGCGTGGTCATGGCCAGCGGCAGCGGGGCGATGCGCGCCGGAATCGCGAGGGCGAGCATGACCGGGGTGAGCAGGACCGCGGTGGTGTCGAGATTGAGCACGACGGTGGTCACCGTGGCGAAGAGCCCGCACAGTAGGAACAACGCGGCGTAGTCGCCGCCCGCGACGATCGCGAGCCGATGCGCGATCACATCGAATACCTTGGCGGCGCGGGCCAGTTCGGCCAGCACGATCACGCTGCCGAGAAACAGCAGCAGTGGCGCGATGCGCCGCATATTGTCCGCCGCCTCGGCGCGGGGTAGCAATCCGGTTGCCACGCAGAGTAATCCGGCGGCCAGCAGCGCCAGCCGGACTTTATCCAGGTTGCTCGGACGCCAGCGCACCGGCCTATTCAAGCAGTGGCGGGCCGGGAACCGCTGTTCGGCCCCCGAGCCGCCGCCGCGATCGGTGGTCCCGGAAAAGGCCGGAAAAACTCCGGGGAAAAAATCCCCCGGATAGTTAGCTCTAGTAACTATAATCACCGGGATAACGGGAATAGACTCGATATGCGGCTGGTAGCGGGTGTTGATGCGTATGCAAACTGTGCGTGAAAAACCGCCCCGCCGGTGTGCTCCTGCTGGCCGTACCGGTCGGTGCAGGCTAGCGTTCCGGGGGTGGCAGTGAGTCTGTTGGGGAAGGCCGGCCGTACCACGGCTGTGCGGGAATCAGGGTTCGCAGCGCATCAGGCAGGGGTCGATCGGCTACTCGCTTCGTATCGAGCCATCCCGCCCGATGCGAATGTCCGGCTGGCCAAGAAGACCTCCAATCTGTTTCGCGCCCGGGCCAAGAACACCGCGCCCGGACTCGACGTTTCCGGATTGACACAGGTCATCGCGGTCGACCGGCATAACAAAACCGCCGATGTGGCGGGCATGACCACCTATGAGGATCTGGTCGCGGTCACCCTGCAATACGGGCTCGCGCCGCTGGTGGTGCCGCAGCTCAAAACCATCACCCTGGGCGGCGCGGTCACCGGACTCGGGATCGAGTCGACCTCGTTCCGCAATGGGCTCCCGCACGAATCCGTGCTGGAGATCGATGTGCTCACCGGGGCGGGCGAGATCATCACCGCCACCCCGGACGGCGAATACGCGGACCTGTTCCGCGGCTTCCCGAACTCGTACGGCACACTCGGCTACTCCACCCGCCTGAAGATCCAGCTCGAAGCGGTCGAACCCTATGTGGCACTGCGCCACATAAGGTTTCATGAATTGCGGGAGCTGGAAACAACCATGGCGCAGATCATCGCGGACCGCTCGTACGCCGGGGAGCGGGTCGACTACCTCGACGGCGTGGTGTTCACCGCCGACGAGAGCTACCTGGTGCTCGGCCGCCAGACCGATGAACCCGGACCGGTCAGCGACTACACCGATATGGACATCTTCTACCGGTCCATCCAGCACGACTCGAACGAACCCAAGCGCGACCGCCTGACCATCTCGGACTACCTGTGGCGCTGGGACACCGACTGGTTCTGGTGCTCACGGGCTTTCGGGGCGCAGCACCCGAAGATCCGGCGCTTGTGGCCGAAGCAGTACCGGCGCAGCAGTTTCTACTGGAAGCTCATCGGACTCGACCAGAAATACCATATCGGCGACCGCATGGAGGCCCGGCAGGGCAACCTGCCTCGCGAACGCGTGGTGCAGGACATCGAGGTGCCCATCGAACGCACCGCGGACTTCCTGCACTGGTTCCTGCGCGAGATACCGATCGAACCGATCTGGTTGTGCCCCTTGCGATTGCGCGACTCCGGCGGACCGGAGCGGCCGTGGCCGCTCTACCCGCTGGAACCCGATCGCACCTATGTGAACGTCGGCTTCTGGTCGGCCGTGCCGACCCGGCCGGGACAGCAGGAGGGCGCGGCCAACCGCGCCATCGAGAAGCAGGTGTCCGCGCTCGACGGGCACAAATCCCTCTACTCGGACTCCTACTACGAGCAGGACGAGTTCGCCGAGCTCTACTACGGCGGCAAGACCTACGCCCAACTCAAAGCAACCTACGACCCGGATTCTCGTTTACTGGATCTGTATTCGAAGGCGGTGCAACGCAAGTGACCACGTTCAAGGATCGTTCCGACGTATTCGCCGAGCTCGGAACAAAACTCACCATTGCCGAGATCTTCGAGACCCTCATCGAGGGCCCGATGCCGATCCGCTTCACCGCGTACGACGGCAGCAGCACCGGCCCCGAGGACTCCGAGTTCGGCCTGGAGATCATCCATCCGCGCGGCGTCAACTATGTGGCCAACGCACCCGGCGATCTGGGCATGGCACGCGCATACATCTCCGGCGACATGATCGCGCACGGCGTGCACGCGGGCGACCCGTACGAACTGCTGAAAGCCATGGCGGGCTTGAAGTTCCGGCGGCCCACCGCCATGCAGCTGGTCGTCATCGCGCGCTCACTGGGCTGGGAACTGCTCAAGCCGGTCGCGCCGCCGCCGCAGGAGACGCTGCCGCGCTGGCGACGCATCGCGTTGGAAGGACTGCGGCACAGCAAGACTCGTGACGCCGAGGCGATCCACCACCACTACGACGTCTCGAACACCTTCTACGAGTACGTACTCGGCTCGTCCATGACCTACACCTGCGCGGTGTACGAGGACGAGCAGTGGAGCCTGGAACAGGCGCAGGAGAACAAGTACCGGCTCGTCTTCGACAAGCTGAATCTGAAGGCCGGGGACCGGCTGCTCGATATCGGCTGCGGCTGGGGCGGCATGGTGCGCTACGCCGCCAAGCGCGGCGTAAAGGTCATCGGCGCAACGCTTTCCGCCGAACAGGCGGAATGGGCGCAACAGAAGATCGCCGAAGAGGGCCTGACCGAACTCGCCGAGGTGCGGCATTCGGACTACCGCGATGTGCGCGAGGGCGATTTCGACGCCGTCTCCTCCATCGGGCTCACCGAGCACATCGGCGTGCACAACTACCCGGCCTACTTCGAATTCATCAAATCCAAGCTGCGGGTCGGCGGCACCTTCCTCAACCACTCCATCACCCGGCCGGAGAACACCCGCACCACCAAGGCGGGCGACTTCATCGACCGCTACGTCTTCCCCGACGGGGAGCTAGCGGGCTCCGGGCGCATCATCTCCGATATCCAGAACGTGGGTCTCGAGGTGCTGCACGAGGAGAACCTGCGACAGCACTACGCGCTCACCCTCGCCGAATGGTGCGAGAACCTGGTGAAGAACTGGGAAGCCGCCGTCGACGAGGTCGGCGAGGGCACCGCCAAGGTGTGGGGCCTGTACATGGCGGGCTGCCAGCTCGGCTTCGAACGCAATGTGGTGCAGCTGCACCAGGTGCTGGGCGTCAAGCTCGGCGACGATCAGGCCTGGACGGTTCCGCTGCGCCCGTGGTGGAAGGCCTAGCCACCAACGACGGTGTTGCCCCCGGCGGCAATCGCCAACGGGGGCAACGCCTTACGACAGGTTGGGCACCGGCAGGCCCAGTCGCGCGGTCAGCCACGGCAGTGTCGAGGTGAATGCCGACGACGCGAACTGCCAGGTGTGACCGCCCTCTGCGGTGTGCACCGTGCAGTCGATGCCGACGCGGCGGCCATCCTCGCAGAGGGTGTTCGCCGCACCCAGCTCGCCGGTGTCGAAGACGCCGTCGTGACCGCCCAGGCCGACCGAATCATCGTCGGCTGCAGGCTGTTTCGGACGGAAGTTACCGCCGTTGCCGTAGCCGCCCGCATTGGCGTTCCCGTTCCCATTGCCGCCGTTGCGATTACCGCCCTGGTGTTGCGGCGGGGTCAGATCGTCGAAGACGCCGACCATATCGGTGTACGGGCCATGCTTGGCCATCACCGTCTGCGGATCGAATTGCGCCCAGGTATCGGCGTTTCCGGCGTACAGGCGGCGGATCGTCTGCTCCTTGGTGCCCGCCGTCGGCCCGAGATCACCGGCGATATCGAGGAAGGTGTGCAGCAGCTCCGGATGCATGACCGCCAGATCCACCGCGCAGGTGCCGCCCATGGACCAGCCCACCGCCGCCCACTTCGCCGGATCCGCCGAAACCCCGAACGCCGACTTCATATAGTCCGGAACATCATTGGTGAGATGGTCCGCGGCATCACCGCGACTGCCGTTCACGCATTCGGTGTCATTGTTGAAACTGCCGCCGGAATCGACGAACACCAGCACCGGAGCCTGCCCGTTGTTGCCGTTCACGAAATCGTCGACGGCGGGCATGATCTGACCGCTGCGCACCCAGTCCGCCGGGGTGTTGAACTCCCCGCCGATCATCATCACCACCGGCAGCGCGGGCGGCTTATCACCGGCGAACCACGCGGGCGGCAGGTACACGTACTCCTCGCGATGCTTGAAATGACTGCCGGACTCCGGAATATCCACCGGCACAATGCGTCCCGAACCCACATTGGTATTGCGCAGCGACGCCAGCGAGGCCAGCGAGGTCTGATGCGGCAGCGGCTCGGCGGTCAGCGCCTCCCACGCGGCATTCGCCGTCGGGTAGTAGCCCACCCACTGATTCAGCACGATCAGCGCATTGACCAGCGCCAGCGGCACGGCCAAGAGCGCCGCCCCCTGCTGCCACCACGGTCCCGACCGCCAGCCGACAATGAAGGCTCCGCCCGCCGCCGCGATCATGGCGATGCACACCCACAGCAGCATCGGCGCGGGATCCGAGGCCAGGCCCTCGTCCATCATGTACAGCCACGCACCCCAGGCCGCCGCCACCCCGAGCCCCACGCACACCGGCACCGAGAACAACCACCAATTCCGTTTGAACCGGGCCAGCGCCACGATCAGCGTGAACACCGCCGCGAACAACACCGCCTGCGGTAACCACCCGTGCAACAGCGAAATCCCATGGTGGAAGTTCCCGCCCCGCCCCGTCATCACCGGCACGTGCGGTGCGGGAGGAGGGCCGAGCGGAGGACTCTGCGACAGCACACGGGTGAACAGCACGACGGCGATTCTCAACGCCATTCCTCGAGAAACCCTGTGAACCCCCTCGAGGTCCCCTGGCGAACCCCGCCACACCGGCATGACGGCACCGACACCCTGGCGAAACATACGCGGCCGCTCGCACGCGACGGCGACCGCCGCACCGCGAGATCAGAGCAGCGAATCGAGGAACCCGCGCGGCAACTCCGGTGCGTCGGGACTGCCGATATCGATCAGCGGCAGTTGGGTGCGCATGGTGCGCAGGATGTTCCGCACGCCGGGACCCGCGTCCAGGAAGGGCCGGGACCAGCCGAGCGGGGCGTATCGGACCACCACCGGGGTCAGCACCGCGATGGACTCGCCGACCCAGCCGGAGGCGGACAGGCATTCGGTGAGCAGCAGGGCGGCATCCATTTCCGCGCGCGGGCGGTTCTTCTCACGAATGCGGGCGTGCAGGGCGCGGGCGCGTTTGACGGCCGTGTCATCGGTGCCCAGCGGGGCCAGGTCGTCGGCGGCCCCGCGGTCGTCACCGCGATAGTGGCGGTAGAGCAGGGCGCGGACGGTGGCGAATTCCTCGGCTTCGGCGGCCAGGGCGGCAGCGCCGGAGAGATGCCGGACCGGGCGGGTCATCGGGTCGGTGACCAGGCCGGCGGTGAGTTGATCCGGGGGCAGGCCGAGGCGGAAGCGCTCGGCCCTGATGTGGGCGGCGAGGCGATTGAGCTTGCGGTCCAGTGCGATTCGCGCGCCCTCGTCCAGGCGGGCGGTGGCGGTGTCGAGATCGCCGTGCACGGCCTTCACGCGGGCGCCGATGACGAAGGTGCTGATCAGGAAGTCGACCGGACCCACGTGGGTGGCGAGTTGATAGCTCTGATCCAGCAGCCGTTCGGCACTGTCGAGATCATTGCGGCGGTAGGCGAGTTCGCCGAGCAGGGCGGCGGCCACCCGCACCGGCTGCGAGTGCGGGCCGGAACGATCCCGGGCGGTCTGCCAGGCCTGTTCGAAAAAGCTTGTGGCGGAGTCGATATCGAGCTGTTCGTAGGCGGCGTCACCCTGCCCGCAGAGACCGAACACCGCACCGAGCGGATCGGCGGACAGCTCGTGATACGGGGCGGCCCACTCCTGCATGCGGCGCGCGCCGTCGAAATCGAATTCGCAGAGTCGCACGAAGGAGGCCAGATTCGCGGCGGTGGAGACCGTCCACGGCGGCAGTTCCTCCGCCAGGCGCAGACTGTCGGCGAGTTTGTCGAGCACACCGTCGGTGCGGTCGCGCGCCACCTGGTCGGCGGCATCGAGTACGGCCGCCTGACAGCGCTGGTTCACCGCCTCGGCATCGGTGGGTGAGCTGCGCGCCAGCATGCTGGACAGCCGGCCCAGCGCGGTGCGCGCCGCGCCCGACTGTTGCAGATTCACATTCGCCCGGGCCAGCGCCATCAACAGCTTGCTGCGCGAAGTCACCTGCTGCACAGGCAGTTTCGATACCGTGCCGAACAGGGTGGCCAGCCGGGAGCGGTCGATCAGATCCATACCGCCGTTCTCGATCAGATCGAGCGCGAACTTGAAATCGGTGGCGGCCAAAGCGTGATCCACCGACTGCCGCAGCAACTGATGCTCGGCGAACCAGCGGGAAGCCCTGCGGTGCAACGCTTTGACCTGTCCAGGCTGGGCACGCTCCAGGCGCGCCCGCAGATGTTCGGCCACCATCGGCTGCATGCGATACCAGGACGAATCCTCGGACAGCCGGTGCACGAACAGTTCTCGCTGTTCGGCCTGCTCCAGCAGCGTCCCGGCCTCGGCGCTGCCGCTCAGCGCCGCGGCGAGCGAGGCGTTCACCCGCTCCGGCACGGCGATGGCGGACAGGAAGTCGAGCATGGCCGGTTCCAGGCTGTCGAGCACATTCTCGGCGAGATATTCGCGAATCGCCTTGCTGTCACCCGATATTCGAGTGATCAGCTGATCGGCGTCCGCCCCGGCGGCCCGCAAGGACAGGCTCGCCAGCTGAATGGCGGCGGGCCAGCCGTCGGTGGCGGCGTAGATCTGCTCGACCTGACGGTCGGACAGCTGCGACCCGGTGCGGTCGACGAGCAGCTGCCGCGTCTCGGCCTCGGTGAGTTTCAGCTGATCACAATCGATTTCGACGAGCTCATCGGCGACCTGCATGCGGCTCAACGGCAATCCGGAGCGCTCCCGGCTGGTGATCACGAAACGCAAATGGTGGCAGCCATTGTCGAGCAGGTTGTCCATCACCCGATGCGCGCCGGTATCGGTGACCCGATGCCAATCGTCCACCACCACGATGATGGTGTTACCGCCCGCGTGCACCTCGTCGATCAGCGCGGACACCGCGTACGGCACCGCCTCCGCGGGCCGCTCCTCCAGCACCTGCTCCAGCCCGGCCCCGATTTCGGGCCGCACCCTGCGAATGGCGGCGATGATGTGCGCGAGCAGCCACACCTCATTGTCGTCGTACCGGTCGATACCGATCCAGGCCACCGCGACCCCGCGATCGGTGAGCTCGGCGCACCATTGCGCGGCCAGGGTGCTCTTACCGAACCCCGCGGGACCGTGAATGACCGCGAGCCGCCGCCTGCCGCCCGCGCGCAGCGGTTCCAGCAGCCGGGGCCGCGCCACCGGTTCGCGCGCGGGCGTCGGCGGCCGGAATTTCGTTGCGGCGGTGGGCGGTAGCGTATTTCCGGTCGGCGTGATGGACCCGCCCACGGGGGTGAAGGTGCCGCTCGGACCGGTCGGCGGGCGCAGCGTCAGCGAGCGGTTGCGCGGCGAGTTCATCACCGTGCGATGCCGCGAATACTGTTCGGTGGCTTCGGAATCCGCTTCGTCACCCGCGCTGTCCAGCAGCGCCATCTCATCGGGCACCTGCCCGTGCCCGGTCTGCACCGTGCGCAGCAGATCACCGAATTCCACCGCCGACTCCGGGCGGTCCCGCGGATCCGGCGACATGGCGGCCTCGATGGCCGCGGCCACATCCGGCGGGATCTCCTGTTCGCGCAGATCCGGCAGCGGTGCGCTGGTGATGCGCAGGAATTGCGCGACGATCTTCTCCCCCGCCTGCCGCTCATAGGCGGCATGCCCGGTCAGCAGCGCGAACAGGGTGGAGCCGAGACCGTACACATCCGAGCGCACGGTGGGTTCGTCACCGCGCAGCACCTCGGGGGCGGTGAACGCGGGCGATCCGGTGATCAAGCTGGTGGAGGTGCGGAAGCCCCCCGGGATCCGGGCGATGCCGAAATCGGTGAGCTGCGGTTCGCCGTACCGACTGAGCAGCACATTGGCGGGCTTCACATCCCGGTGCAGCACCTGCGCGCGGTGCGCGGTCTCGATCGCCCCCGCCAGCTTCACCCCGACGCGCAGGGAATCGGACCAGGTCAGCGGACCGTTATCGCGCACGAGCTGTTCCAGCGAACCGTGCGTGGCATAGGGCATCACGATGTACGGCCGCCCGCTGGCGGTCACGTCCACCTGGAGGATGTCGACGATATTGGGATGACCGGAGAGCCGCCCCATGGCGTGCTCCTCGCGCAGGAACCGCTCGCGACTCTCATCGTCGATCTCGGTGGAGAGCACCTTCACCGCGACGACGCGATCGAGCACGCGCTGCGTGCAGCGGAAAACCACCCCGAAGCCGCCGCGGCCGACCTCCTCGGCATCGACCAGTCCCATGGCCTCGAGCTCATCGACAATGCTCATGGGAACGTATGCCTGCGTGGCAGTTTCGGGCCGAGTAGAGTCGCTCCGGGAGTCTCCCGGGCGCGGCTGTGGTTCCATCTCTACCCCACCTCGCACTGGACGAGCGCGCACCGAATCTACGGGCGATACCGGTGTTCTACCCGCGCATATTCAAACGTAGCGCGCTGGGCACATATGTGTGCGGAATTCGGCACAGCACCGAGGTCCGAGCGGGGTTCCACACGCACCGAAATCCGGTACGCCCGCCCCGAAATCCACGGTATGCCAGGTGTTGGCCGCACCCGGCCCGAACAGCGCCTCGCCATACCCGGATATCGCTTCGGGCGATGCGAACGTCACCCCGGCTCGACGCGGGACCGGCGGCGGCGCATGCGGCGCACCCGAGCCCGAATACGACGGAACCCGGGTCGTGAACACGACCCGGGTCCCGTCTGTGCACGCTATCGCGCCGAGATTATCCGAACCCTCGGCGCGGCAGGCGCTTTCGTATTACTTGCGCAGCGAGGCCGGAACCTCGAAACGCTCGCCGAACTTGGCGGCCAGCTCATCGGCGCGAGCCACGAAGCCGGCGGTGCCGCCCGGGTAGCCCACGATGAACTGGTGCACGCCACCGGTCCAGGCCGGGTAGCCGATGCCGAAGATCGAGCCGATGTTGGCGTCGGCGGTGGTGGTCAGCACACCCTCGTCGAAGCACTTCTGGGTCTCGATGGCCTCGATGAACAGCATGCGGTCCTTCAGGTCCTGCAGCGAAACGCCCTCGGGCAGTTCACGCTTGGAACCGAAGGCCTCACGCAGGCCCTCCCAGATGCCGGCGGTCTTGCCGTCGACGTAGTTGTAGAAGCCCGCGCCGCCCAGCTTGCCCTTGCGGTCGAACTTGTCGATCATCGTGTCGATGACGTTGCCCGACGCGAGCGAGGCGGCCGAGATGGCCTTGCCCTCGGCCTCGGCGGCGGCCTTGGTCTCCTTGAAGATCTTGTTCATGGTCTCGAAGTTGAGCTCATCGCTCAGCTTCAGCGGCGCGGCCGGGTAGCCCGCCTGCAGACCGGCCTGCTCGATGGTCGCGGGATCGATGTTCTCCTGCAGCATCATGATCGCTTCATTGATGAAGGTGCCGATCACGCGCGAGGTGAAGAAGCCGCGGCTGTCGTTGACCACGATCGGGGTCTTGCGGATCGCCAGGGTGTAGTCGTACACCCGGGCCAGCGCCTCGTCCGAGGTCTTCTCGCCGCGGATGATCTCGACCAGCGGCATCTTGTCCACGGGGGAGAAGAAGTGGATGCCGATGAAGTCCTCGGCCCGCTTCACACCGTTGGCCAGCAGGGTGATCGGCAGCGTCGAGGTGTTCGAGCCCAGCAGGGCGTCGGCGTCGACGATGTCCTCGATCTCCTGGAAGACCGCGTTCTTCAGTTCCGGCTTCTCGAAGACGGCCTCGATGACGAAGTCGACACCGGCGAAGTCGGCCGCGTCGGCGGTCGGGGTGATCTTCGCGAGCAGCGCCTTCGACTTCTCCTCGGTGGTCTTGCCACGCGAGAGCGCCTTCTCCTCGAGCTTCTCGGAGTAGTTCTTGCCGCGCTCGGCCGCCTCGATGGTGACGTCCTTCAGCACGACCTCGTAACCGGCCTTGGCCGAGACGTACGCGATGCCCGCGCCCATCATGCCCGCGCCGACGACGCCGATCTTCTTGATCTCACGCTTGGGCACGTCCTTGGGACGCGAACCACCGTTGTTGATCGACTGCAGATCGAAGAAGAACGCCTGGATCATGTTCTTCGCGACCGGGCCGGTCAGCAGCGAGACGAAGTAGCGCGACTCGATCAGCGACGCGTTGTCGAAATCGACCTGCGCGCCTTCGACCGCGGCGGCCATGATGGCCTGCGGCGCCGGCATGTTCTGGCCCTTGAGCTGCTTGCGCAGGTTGGCCGGGAACGCCGGGAGGTTGGCGGCGAGCGCCGGGCTGGACGGGGTGCCGCCGGGGATCTTGTAGCCCTTGACGTCCCAGGGCTGCACGCCCTTGTCCGGGTTGGCCTTGATCCACGCCTTCGCGGCGGGCACGAGCTCCTCGATCGAGCCGACGACCTCGTTGATCAGGCCGGTGGCCTTGGCCTTCTGCGGGTTGAACTTGTTGCCCTGCAACAGCACACCCATGAGGCCGTTCGCGATGCCGAGCATGCGGGTGATGCGGGTGACGCCGCCACCGGCCGGGAGCAGGCCGAGGGAAACCTCGGGCAGGCCCAGCTGCACGCCCTTGACGTCAGCGGCGATGCGGTAGTGGGTCGCCAGGGTGATCTCCAGGCCGCCGCCGAGGGCAGCGCCGTTGATCGCCGAGACGACGGGCTTGCCGAGCTGCTCCAGGCGACGCAGGTCACCCTTGATGCTGCCCAGCTCCTCCATGATGTCCGCCGCGTTCTCCGGGGTGGTCTTCATCATGTTCTTGAGGTCGCCGCCGGCGAAGAAGGTCTTCTTGCCGGAGGTGATGACGACACCGGTGATGTCGTCCTTCTCGGCCTCCAGGCGATCGACGGTCGCCTTCATGGAGTCCTTGTAGAGCTGGTTCATGGTGTTGGCGCCCTGGTTGGGGTCGTCCATGGTCAGCACGACGATGCCGTCGGCGTCCTTTTCCCAGCCGATCATGTTCTCAGTCATTGTCTTTGGTTCTCCTCGAGAAAAGTCGGTGGGCGTTAGACGCGCTCGATGATGGTGGCGACGCCCATGCCGCCGCCGATGCACAGGGTGATCAGGCCGTAGCGCGCGTTGCGACGGTGCAGCTCGTCGACAACGGTGCCGGTGATCATCGCGCCGGTGGCGCCCAGCGGGTGGCCCATCGCGATGGCGCCGCCGTTGACGTTCAGCTTCTCGTCCGGGATCGCCAGATCCTTCTGGAACTTGAGCACGACGGAGGCGAACGCCTCGTTGATCTCGAAGATGTCGATGTCGTCGACGGTCAGGTTCGCCTTGGCGAGAGCCTTGAACGCCGCCGGGGTCGGGCCGGTCAGCATGATGGTGGCGTCGGCGCCGGAGGTGGCGGTCGCCACGACGCGGGCGCGCGCGGTCAGGCCGGAGGCCTTACCGGCATCCTCGTTGCCGACCAGCACCAACGCGGCGCCGTCGACGATGCCCGAGGAGTTACCACCGTGGTGCACGTGGTTGATGGCCTCGACGTAGGTGTAGCGCTGCATGGCGACGGCGTCGAAACCGCCCATTTCGCCGATGCCGGCGAAGGCCGGGTTCAGCTTGCCCAGGTCGGCGGCGGTGGTGCCGGGACGCATGTGCTCGTCGTTGTCCAGCACGGTCAGGCCGTTGAGGTCCTTGACCGGTACGACGGAGTTGGTGAAGTAGCCGTTCTTCCAGGCGTTGGCGGCCAGCTCCTGCGAGCGCACGGCGTAGGCGTCGACGTCATCGCGGGTGAAGCCCTCGATGGTGGCGATCAGGTCGGCCGAAATGCCCTGCGGGACAATGTAAGCCTCGTAGGAGGTCTTCGGGTCCATGAACATGGCGCCGCCGTCGGTGCCCATCGGCACGCGGGACATGGACTCGACGCCACCGGCGATGACCAGGTCATCGAAGCCGGAGCGGACCTTCTGGGCGGCCAGGTTGACGGCCTCGAGGCCGGAGGCGCAGAAGCGGTTGATCTGGATACCGCCGACGGTGTCGGGCAGGCCCGCGGTCAGCACGGTGGTGCGGGCGATATCCGCGCCCTGGTCACCGACGGGGGAAACAACACCCAGGATGATGTCCGAGATCCGATCCTCATCGAGGTTCGGGAAACGGTTCCGCAGCTCTTCGACCAGACCGGTGGTCAGATCGATCGGCTTGACCGAGTGCAGCGACCCCTTCTTGTTGCGGCCGCGCGGGGTGCGGATGGCCTCGTAAATGTAGGCCTCTGTGGTCATATCGGAGTTTTCCTTCCGTAATGTGCGCCGACACCGCGTTGTGCGGGGCGGCCGCGGGTAACCTGCGCGATCAGTCGTTCGACCGATCGTCTGACGCTGTACAAACAGCCTCAGAAGCGGACCGACGCGCTCTCTGGCAACCCGTACGCCTGGGCATACCTTAGAACTTCGCCGAACCGATACTCACGGCCACCCGATCATAGTACCGCCCGATGCGAACTCCGGTTAACTTAATGCGCCTCACAGGGCAACTGTCAACCCTCTAACGGAGTAGCCCCCAGTTCGGACCGCAACAGTTCCAAGGCCACATCATCAGGGTCGCGGCGCTCCTCGGCGGGGATAGGCACGGCCGCGGCGGCCAGCATCTCCCGCTCCTCCTCGTCCGTAGTAGCAGGTGGGACGCCGTCATAACCTACTGACGAGTAGTCCGACGGCCCCGGGTCGTCCGGATAGTCCGGCCCGTCAGGCAGCGGAATATCGTCCTCCGGCGGTGCGTTCCGCACCGCCGCGCTCCCGTTCCCGCCCCGGGCCTGCGCACCCGCCGCGGCGGTTCCCGCACCCCCGGCGGACCCGCCGCGCGTGACGACCGAACCGCCCTGCGCCGCGCCGCCGGAGCCCGAGGCGCCGTGGGCCGTATCACCCGCAATCGTGCCTTCGGCCGCACCGTCACCCGTACCGCCCGGCGCGACCGCCGGACTCCCCCACGCCGCCGGAGCGGCGACCGTCGTGGCCGCGCCGGCCGCCGCGCTCTTGGCCTGACTCGGCCGGGAGAACTTGGCCGCGGCCTTCTTCGGCGCGGCTCCCGCACCGGCGGCCGGTCCCTTCCCGGCCCCGCCGGCACTCGCCTGCGGGGCGGCGGGCGCGGGCCCACTCCCCACTTCCCACTTCACGTCATGCTCACGCCCCAGCACGGCCTTGACCGCCGACCGCACCGCATCCAGATTGGCGGGCTGCGACAACCGCTGCGCCAGCGGCGCGTGCTGATGCGCGAAGACAATCGTCCCGCCCTCGAGCCGCGATACCGAGGCCCCGGACAGCAACGCCTGCACCGCCGCCCCGAACTCCCGCACCTTGGCCCGAATATCCGCCCAGGCCGCCTCGATCTCCCGCAACACGTCCTCGGACGAGTCACCCCCGGCCACAGTGGTGGGCTCGGTGACCGCAGCGGGCTCAGCGATGACGTCGGGTTCGAAGGCCGCCGCGGGCTCAGCAACGGCGGGCTCGAAGGCAGCAGCGGACTGGGGCACCGAAACCGGCTCAGCCGCAGCGGTTTCGGATGCGACGGGTGCGGTCGAGACCGCAGCGGGCTCCGTCACGGCAGCGGACTCGAAGGGCGCAGCGGACTGGGATATCGAAATCGGCTCAGCCGCAGCGGTTTCAGCCGAACCGGGCTCGGCCGGAGCCGACGCCGCCGCGGTCGGAGCGCCGGCCGCCACCGCATGCGCGGCATCCTCGACACCCGCGGCGTCACCGGGCCTCGCGTCATCGGCGATTCCGGCGGGTCCACCATCGCCCTGATTGTCGGCGGTGAGCTGCGCGACGACCTCGGAAGCGGTTGCCGGATCCCCGGATTGCCCCGAGAACGCGAATGCGGGCACCGGGTCATCGGCGGTCGCCACCTCGGGATCCGCGCCGAGCGCCAGCTGATCGGGATCGACCTCGGCGAGATCGAACATGCCCTCCTGCTCGGCGTCGGCCCCACCGGAAACCGCCGAAATCACCTGCAGCGTAGCGTCTTCCAGAGCTTCAGCGGAATCCGCCGGGCCACCCTGCGCGGCGGCCTCCGCGGCACGAGCCGCCGCTTCCTTGGCCGCCGCCGCGGCGGCCAGATCAGCCTCCGCCACCAGCCCCGGCAACGGAACATCGGCGTTCGCGTCATCCGCATCCACGATCGAATCCGCCTGCGGGGCAGCGGCGGGAGCAGCATCCGTAGGCGTGCCAACGCCCGCGTCGGCAGCCGCGTCGACCACCAGACCGCGCACCGCATTCATCTCCGGCGGCCGAACCGCCGCGACCGGGGTCCGAGGCGGAGCATCAGCCGCCGGGGAATCGGCACCCGATGCTGCCGAAGCACCTCGCCGGGCAACAGATTCCGAGGTACCGCCCGTCCCGGCGACGGATTCGGCACCGGATGCGCCCTGCGCACCCGTCGCATCCGATTGCGCGACTTCCGCCGGTACAGATTGGCCCTGGAGAGTTGCGGGTCGCGTAACAGGAGTGGCGTCCGCGACCTGTTGCGGGATATGCCGATCCTGCTGTGCCGCAGCCGAATTCGCGCTCGCCTCTACCGCTTGCCCCTGCGCGCGGGGCGCCTGATCGGCCTGTTGCCGCTGCGGAGCGGCGGGGGGCTGCTGCGATGCGGCGGCCTGGGGCTGCTGCGGGGTCGGAGCGGTTGCGCCGGGGCGGTTTTCGCGCAGGGCCGCGAGGGCTTCCGCGCCGCGACGGCGGGGTGCCCCGGTCGGCGGTGCGGCGGGGGCGGACGCCGGGGAGGGGGCGGGTGCGGAGTCCGAAGCCGGGGCCGACCGTCCGGGCGCGGGTGCGGCGGGGGCCGATTGCGGGATGGCGCCGCCTGCCATGCGGCGCTCGAGGGTTTCGAGGCGTTGCAGGGTGGCGGTTTCGGCGTCGGAGGCGGCGGGCAGGAGCATGCGGGCCGCGACGACTTCGAGCAGGAGGCGGGGGGCGGTCGCGCCGCGCATATCGCCGAGGCCCTCATGCAGGAGTTCGGCGTGGCGGGCGAGGGTGGCGGGGCCGAGGCGGTGGGCCTGGTCCTGCATGCGAGCGAGGACATCGCCGGGGCCGGTGACCAGGTTGCGTTCGGTGGCGTCGGGGACCGCGCGCAGCAGGATCAGGTCGCGGAGGCGTTCGAGCAGGTCGGTGGCGAAGCGGCGGGGGTCGTGGCCCGCTTCGACGACGCGGTCGATGGTGCCGAACAGGGCGGCACCGTCGGAGTTGGCCAGCGCGTCGACGGCATCGTCGATCAGGGCCACATCGGTGACGCCGAGCAGCGAGACCGCGCGGGGGTAGGTGACGCCTTCGGGGCCCGCGCCCGCGAGCAGCTGGTCCAGCACCGAGAGGCTGTCTCGCGGTGAGCCGCCGCCCGCGCGAATCACCAAGGGGTACACGGATTCTTCGACTTCCACATGTTCCTGCTCGCAGATCTTGCCGAGCAGGCCGCGCATGGTGGCGGGCGGGAGCAGCCGGAAGGGGTAGTGGTGGGTGCGGGACCGAATGGTCGGCAGCACCTTCTCCGGTTCGGTGGTGGCGAAGACGAAGATCAGGTGGGCGGGCGGCTCCTCCACGATCTTGAGCAGCGCGTTGAAGCCCGCCGTGGTGACCATGTGCGCCTCGTCCACGATGAAGACGCGGTAGCGGGATTCGGCGGGCGCGTAGAAGGCGCGGTCGCGCAGTTCGCGGGTGTCGTCGACGCCACCGTGGCTCGCGGCGTCGAGTTCGATCACATCCAGGTTGCCGGAGCCGCCGGGCCCGAGCGCGACGCAGGACGAGCAGACCCCGCACGGCGTGGAGGTCGGACCCTCCACGCAGTTCAGCGAGCGCGCCAGGATGCGCGCGGACGAGGTCTTGCCGCAACCGCGCGGGCCGGAGAACAGATACGCGTGACTGATCCGCCCGGTGTCCAGGGCGATACTCAGGGGATCGGTGACGTGCTCCTGCCCCACCACTTCAGCGAACGTTGCCGGTCGGTACTTCCGGTACAGAGCCACGGCCCAAAGGTTACCGAGTGGCTACGACATCGAACGATTCACCGCCCGCGCGGCCGCGCATACGTCGCGTTCCAGCACTCCGGCGCGTCAAACTGTGGGTTATGTCACATCCATTCTGGATGCCCGTTCGATACCGACCGGACTGAACTCGATTCTGCTGTGGCCGGTGAGCAAATTCCCGGCGTGGGTGTCCAGGGACGATAGCCGGACATTACCTCCGCCCAAGATCACCATTTACGGATGCGTGTTCGGTTTCATCCGCACAGACCGGACATAACGATCCAGTGAACCGATGCAGCAAGATCGCAATCGTTTGGCTACCGTGGACATCGGCAACTTCGGTAGCCAAACCTTCATCAGGTTGGTGGCCCCGGCCGGTCCCTCATCCCGACCGGGGCACAACCAAATCTCATCGGAGGATCTTCCAAGTGCCGTCGCACGACGACATCGCCCACGCCTGGCTCTCCAGCACCGAATTCGCAGGTGATCTCGCCGCGGTCGGACTGCTCAGTCGAGCCATCAGCCCGCAGGACTACGACATCAAGCGTGATTCGCTACCGGTGTCGGCAGCCGCGGACCCGGCCACCGCGGGCGCGATTCTGGAACTGCTGCAGCGCGGCCAGGTGCCGACGCTGGCGGCCATCCAAACCCTGATCGTGCAGAACGATATGCGCGCCGAGGCCGAGCGCATCGAACGCCTGGGCCGCCGCGCCCAGCGCAGTGTCGACGATTTCGGCCGGGTGCTGGCCAAACTCACCGACGAATACTGGATCGCGCACGGCACCGGGCCGACGCGCCGGGACATTCTGCTGTCTGAGCCGGTCTTCGATCTGATTCGCGATCGCGTCGGCGATATCCCGCCGACCGCGGTGAAGCATCTGTGGCTGATCGAGCGGGCGCAGCGCGCGGGCTGGATCGCCTACAACGCGACGCCCCGATCCCTGTGTGCCGGAAGGCGTTTCCATGCCGCCCGGTTCGGTAATCGGGTGTCGCTGCGACCGGTGAACGCCATCGGCACGCTGGTCGCGGCGTATCTGCGCGATCAGCTGGCCGAGAACGAGCGGCCACCGCGCTGGTCGGTGCTGGCCTATGAGCTGCGTGATGATCGCGGCCGCCGCGTGTTCAACGACACAGCGGACGCGCGGGCGCAGCAGCAGTGGCTCACCATCGCCGAGTGGATGTCGCTCTCGGATGACCTGCCTGTGCCCGGACCGCGTGGAATGCGGGCATTGTCGCGCAAGAACAAAGAGCGCCGCGCCTGATCGCTGTTACATACACGTATCCAAGTCCTCATTTTCGTAACAGCGCCGAAACGTGAGGATTCGGTAACTTCCGTGCAACGCGAATTCGCGCGGAAGGAGTTTGTTCATGAACATCGATCCGGCGGCTACCGCCTGGCTGCTCGCGGCCACGGCGATGGTGCTGCTCATGACGCCCGGCCTGGCTATTTTCTACGGCGGCATGGTGCGCTCCAGCGGTGTGCTCAACATGCTCATGATGAGTTTCATCTCGATTCCGCTGGTCACGGTGGTGTGGCTGGTGGCGGGTTACACCCTGGCGTTCGGGGATGACGCGGGTGGCGGACTCATCGGCAATTTCGGCCATTTCGGACTTTCCGGAATTGATCCCACGACTGTGCACGCGAGCAGTGGAATTCCGGAACTGCTGTTCGTCACCTTCCAGCTGACATTCGCGATTCTGACCGTGGCACTGGTCAGCGGCGCGATCGCGGACCGCGCGAAATTCTCCGCGTGGATGATCTTCGTACCGATCTGGGCATTGATCGTGTACGCGCCCATCGCGCACTGGGTGTGGACCCCGAACGGCTGGCTGGCCTCCTTCGGCACCATGGATTACGCGGGCGGTCTGGTCGTCGAGATCGCTTCGGGCGCTTCGGCACTCGCGCTGGCGATCGTGCTCGGCCCGCGCGTGGGCTTCAAGGTCGATGCCATGCGGCCGCACAATCTGCCGTTCGTGCTGCTGGGCGCGGGCCTGCTGTGGTTCGGCTGGTTCGGTTTCAATGCCGGTTCGGCGCTGGGCGCCAACGCGACCGCCGCGGCGGTGTTCCTCAATACGCTGGTCGCGGGCTGCCTGGGCATGCTGGGCTGGCTCGTCGTCGAGCAGGTGCGCGACGGCCGCCCGACCACCTTCGGCGCGGCGTCCGGCGCGGTGGCCGGTCTGGTCGCCATCACCCCGTCCTGCGGTTCGGTCAACACCATGGGCGCGCTGATCGTGGGTCTGGTCGCGGGCACCGTGTGTTCGTTCGCGGTGGGCTGGAAGTTCAAGGGCGGCTACGACGATTCGCTCGACGTGGTGGGCGTGCACTTCATCGGCGGCATCGTGGGCACGCTGCTCATCGGTTTCCTGGCGAATCGCGCGATGACGGGTGAGAACGGTCCGGAGGGACTGCTGTACGGCGGTGGGCTCACCCAGCTGGGCAAGCAGCTGGTGGGCGTGCTCGCGGTGGCGGCGTTCGCGTTCGGGGTGTCGTTCGCACTGGGCAAGGTGATCGACCGGACCATCGGATTCCGGGTGAGCCGCGAGGAGGAGATCTCCGGTATCGACTTCGCGCTGCACGCCGAGACCGCGTACGCCGAGGGCGTGAACGGGCACGGTCATCAGATCAAGCGGGACGGGCCGTTCGGGCACTGAGCCGATAACCGCCGAAACGGCCGGGGCAGCGAATCATTCGCCGCCCCGGCCGTTTTCGTATGGTCAGTTCACCTTGTTGAGCGCGGCCGCGAAGGTATTGCACTGTGCGGTGCGGTTCTTGTCGTAGCCCATCTCGAACCACGCGCCGCCGTTCTGCGAGGTGCCGTGATCGCGCATATCGCCGGGGGCGTCGCCGCGGTGGTACATATCGTTGCGGGCGACGCCGATCTGCGCATTGCTCAGTGCGCCACCGTTATTCGACGAGGACAGGAACATGCCGTCGAAGCAGTTGGCCTGAAGTTCGGTGCGGCGGGACAGTTCGAGGCCGGTATCGCTGCGCGCGCCCGCGTCCCGGCGCTGCTGGTGCACCTTGCCGAGGATGCCGGATTCGGCCTGGACGTGATGGCCGTACTCGTGCGCGAACACCGACAGGTAGACCACCCAGTTGTTCTTGTAGATATCGGTTTGCAGCTGGCTGATCGGCATGTAGATGGTCTTGTCGGCCGAGCAGTAGAAGGCGGCGAAATTGCTGCTGTTGCCGGTGCACAGCGTGGTGATGCCGCTGGTGCTGGCCGACACGTTCAGCTTCGGCGGCTCGAACGGCAGCTTGATATCGGTGAAGAGGGGTTTCCACGCGTCGGCGAGACAGTTGGCGGCCGTTTGGAAGAAGGTGCGCGCGACGTCGACGTCGGTGCTCCACGGCGTGTAGGCGCAGTTCTCCGGCAGCAGGGTGAGGCTGTCATCGGTGACCAGCGGATTGTCCGAGGTCTTGGCGACGCCCGCGTTCTCGCTGCCCGGATCGTTGCTGTACCCGGTCTGCACCTTGTCGCCGGTTCCCAAGGCGCTCAACCCGGTTCGGATGGCGGTGCGCAGCACAACCGTGCTGACCAGCAGGATCAGAATGACGACGAGCGTGCCCCAGCGGCGGCGGCGCGGCGGAGCGGGACGCTGGACCGCCTGCATCCCGGTCTGCGTATGCGCGGCGGGCGGTGGCATCGGCGGGCGATACGCGGGCTGTCGCGGCTGCGCGAAGGTGGGCGCGGGACCGGAGCCCTGCGGCGATGAGAACCCTTGCCGCTGGGGATAACCCGGCTGCTGTGGATAACCCGTACGCGGCTGTGCCGGAATGCCTCCCGGCGGTGCGGCGGGGTGCGGCGGCTGCACCGGATAACCACCCGGGCGCGAGGGATACCCACCCGGCCCACCGGGGTACCCGCCCGGCTGACCCGGATAGCCGCCCGGCTGCGCCGGATTCCCACCGGGTCGCGGCGGCTGCCCGCCGGGTTGTGCGGGATGCTGTGGCCGACCCCCCGGCCGCTGTGGATAACCGCCGGGCGGTGGTGAATTGCCTTGCCGCGGTTGTCCGGGCGGCTGTTGCGGGCGGCGCGGATCCGGTTCGGGCGGCCAGCCGCCCTGGTTATTCGGTCCGTAGCCGGACGGTGGGCGAGTCATACCCCCGCACCCCCTCGTTCTCACCGATAACCGACAGCCGCTGAGGAAGAATAGCAAGCTGGCTAGAGTGACCATCCATGCAGATTTTTCGGGGGGGCGTCCTCGTGGCGCTGCTGCTCGCGCTGGCGGGCGTGGCAGCCCCGGCCGCCCAGTCGCAGCAGCCCGACGGCGTGAAGATCACCGCGGACGTGGACCTGGGCGATGACGGCCTGCTCCGGGTGACCGAAACCGTGGAAGTGCCCGCCGGCAATGAGTTCCGGCAGGTGCTGCCGCTGCGGGTGCAGGTCACCGATGCCATTCAGCGCACCTTCCAGGTGAGCGATATCCAGGCCACCGGTGACGGTGAGGCGACCGTCGCGGACGACCGCTTCACCATCGATGCGCGTTCGGGCACGGTGACGTTCAAGTACACGGTGCACAACACGGTCGCCGATTCCGCCGGGGCGCAGACCTTCCGGTGGACCGGGGTGCTCAATACCGATGTGGCGTCCATCAGCGTGGTGGTGACCAGTCCCGATTTCCGGATGGGCGTCACCAAGTGCACGATCGGCCAGCCCGGTAAGCCGGAGGACTGCGCGGATATCCGCGTGGAACCGGACGGTGTGGCGCATCTGGACAAGACGGATCTGCGCAAGGGCGATGTCATCGACGTGACCCTGCAGATCCCGCCCGGCACGGTGAAGCCGAATGCCGATATCCAGGACGATGATTCACCCGGCCCGTTCTCCATCACGGGTCCGGTGCTGGCGGCGTTCGGGGCGCTGCTGGCGGCGCTGGCGGCGGCCGCCGGATACGTGGTGTGGGCGCGCAGGCAGCAACCGAACGCCCAGGTGCTCGATCCGCTGGAGCGCCACGGGGATCACGTCCGGTTCACTTCGCCCGATGGCATCGGGCCCGGTACCGCCGGACTGCTGACCGACGGCTATGTGGATGCCCCCGATATGGCCGCCACCGTGGTGGATCTGGCCGTCCGCAGCTACATCTGGATTGCCGCGATCGGCGAATCCGATTGGCGGATCAGCCGGATGAACCCGATCGACGACCAGCTCACCGGCTATGAGCGCGCGGTCTACGAGACCTTCCTGCCCGAGGGCACCGATGCGGTCATGGTGTCGACGCTGCGCGACAAGGTCAATGCCCGGGCGGTCCGCCGCACCCTCATCGACGAGGCCACCGCGCAGGGCAGCTTCATCGACCGCACGCGCCGGGGTTTCGAATTCTGGCTGGGCGCAACGCTGGTGGCGGCCGGTGCCATCACCACCCTGGCCCTCGCGCTCGGCCCCGGCCACGCCCTGATCGGCGTCGCACTCATCCTGGGTGGCATTGCGGCCCTGCTGCTCCCCCGCTACCTACCGTCCCGCACCGCGCTGGGCCGGGAGCTGGCGGGGCGCGTCCAGGCCATGCTGCGCAGCCTGGATGCCGTTGTCCCGCAGAATATTCCGGCACCGGACCGAGAGATGATATTCTCCCGGGCGCTGCCCTTCATGGTGGCGGGCCGGCGCACCGATCAGTGGGTGCGCACCTTCCGCGACCTGAATCCCACGGACGACGGCACCCCCGGCCTCTACTGGTTCGGCGGTTTCGAATCCGATCACGACCTCTACCGCTTCGCGGCCCACTTCCCCTACTGCATAACCGAATTGGAGAAGCTCTTCACCGAGAGCTGAGGCCCGTCACGCGCCCGAATGAACGGCGAGTGCGCGGCGGGCATAGGCGCGGACATCGGCGTCGGAGTCATCGAGGGCGATGTTCAGTGCGTCCCGAGCGGCAGTGGATTCGGGCCAGCTGCTCAGGGTCAGGACGGCCGCCTTGCGAATATCCGGGTGGATGTCGGCCAGCGCCAGGCTCAACGGCTCGGCGGCCAGGTCCGCGCCGACGGCGGGGAGCCCCCGGGCCGCGCCTTCGCGCACCTGCCAGGCCGAATCCTTCAGCGCCACGGTCAAAGTCGTGATGTCGTCGGCGTTGCCGAGGCGCGCCAATGCCGTGAGAGCAGCGGCCCGGACGAGCGGATCGCGGTCGGCGAGGAGAGTGCGGACCGCTTCCAAGCCGCCGATCCCGACCGTGGCCAAGCCCTTGGCCGCCGCGATACGAACTTCACGGTTCTCATCGTGGGCGGCCGTGGCCAGGGTGGACCATTCGTCAAGGGACACCAGGCCGTTCACCGCCTCGATGCGGACGCGATGATCAGCGTCGACGGCCGCCTTGGCGAACAGCTCCGCCGACCCCGCACGCAGGGCGCGCAGTAGATCCACCACTGTCGCGCGAACAGCCGGGTCCGGTGAATCGGCGTGCTCGGCCAAGGTGGTGCCGCTGCGCGTAGCGGGGTTCGCGCCGACCAGATCGTCCTCGCCTGCCGCTGCGGTATCCGCCGGTGTCGAAGTACCCCCGACCTCGGATGTCGCTGTGGCGGGCAGGATTTCGACCAACTCCCGGAGTCCGTCGATGGCGGCCGCACGCACCGCCGAGTCGGAATCGCCCAGGGCCGCGACCAACGGAGCGTCGAAGCCGTCCGGGGTGCCCTCGGTGAGTACCGAAATTGCGGTGGCTCGGACCTGGGGATCCGGATCATCCAGGAAGGATTCGAGTTCTTCGACCGTCGGTGCGTCCAGGCTCAGCAGGAGCGCGATGCGCGGAGCGACAGGCGCTTTCGCGGAGGACACCACGTCGGCGACAGTGCCGGGTGTCGACGGTGCGGTGGCGAGGTTGGGAGGGCTGCCGATCAAGGCGGGCTGTTGGACCGGAATGACCGTGGTGTCATCGGTGGCGATGTCGTCGAGGCCCGGGACCGGTACGAAGTACGGGGCGACGGGACGCTTCAGGAACTCCATATCGCCGTCGGCGGCTTTGCGGAGGTTGAGGTGGTAGCGCCATTCGACGTCATCGCGTTCGGGGAGGTCGGCGCGTTCGTGGTAGAGGCCCCAACGGGATTCGGTGCGGGTGAGGGACGAGCGAGCCGCCATTTCGGCGCAGTCGCGAATGAAGGTCACCTCGGCGCAGCGCATCAGCTCGTGCGGGGTCTGCGCGCCCATCGCCGAGATATCGTCCAGCATGCGATCGAAGGTCTCGATGGCGAGGGAGAGCTTGGTGGCCGTCTTCGGCGGTGCCACATAGTCATTGACGAAGCGGCGGAGCTTGTACTCGACCTGCTGCTGCGGCGGCCCTTCGGGATTGCGCAGCGGGCGGTAGACGAGTTCGTGCGCGGCGGCCAACTGATCGGCGGGCAGTGCGGCCGGGGCCGGGGTGTCGGCCAGAGTTCCGGCGGCGTGCGAGCCCGCGAGATCGCCGTAGACGAACGCCCCGATCATGTAGTTGTGCGGTACGCAGGCCAGGTCACCGGCGGCGTAGAGGCCGGGCACGGTGGTGCGGGCGTTCTCGTCGACCCAGACGCCGGACGCGGAATGTCCACTGCACAAACCGATTTCGGAGATGTGCATCTCGATGTCGTGGGTGCGGTAGTCGTGGCCGCGATTGGCGTGGAAGGTGCCGCGGGTGGGGCGTTCGGTGGTGTGCAGGATGCCTTCGAGCGCATCGAGGGTTTCGGTGGGCAGGTGCGAGACCTTGAGATAGATGGGACCGCGCGCGGATTCGATTTCCCGCTTCACCTCGGACATCATCTGCCCGGACCAGTAGTCGGAGTCGACGAAGCGCTCACCGAGGGCGTTGACCTGATAGCCGCCGAACGGATTGGCGACGTACGCGCAGGCCGGTCCGTTGTAATCCTTGATGAGCGGATTGATTTGGAAGCATTCGATACCGGAGAGCTCCGCGCCCGCGTGGTAGGCCATGGCGTAGCCGTCGCCCGCATTGGTGGGGTTCTCGTAGGTGCCGTAGAGATAGCCGGAGGCGGGCAGGCCGAGTCGTCCGGCCGGACCGGTCGCCAGGATAACGGCTTTGGCGGCGACGGCGACGAATTCGCCCGTGCGCGTGTTCAATGCGGCCGCGCCGACCGCGCGCCCGTTCTCGGTGAGCACCCGCACCGGCATGAGCCGGTTCTCGATCTGGATCTTCTCGCGCATCTTGCGTTGCCGCAGTACGCGATACAGCGCCTTCTTGACGTCCTTGCCCTCGGGCATGGGCAGCACGTACGAACCGGAGCGGTGTACGCGGCGCACCGCGTATTCGCCGTACGCGTCCTTCTCGAATTTCACGCCGTAGCGTTCGAGCCGCTGCACCATGGCGAAGCCGCGGGTGGCGGTCTGATAGATGGTGCGCTGGTTGACGATTCCGTCATTCGCCCGGGTGATCTCGGCGACGTAGTCCTCGGGTTCGGCCTTGCCCGGGATGACGGCGTTGTTGACGCCGTCCATACCCATGGCCAGCGCACCGGAGTGCCGCACGTGCGCCTTCTCCAGCAGCAGTACGTTCGCACCCTGTTCGGCGGCGGTGAGTGCGGCCATGGTGCCCGCGGTGCCGCCGCCGATGACCAGGACGTCGCAGTCGAGCCGGGTGGTCGCGGCGAGGTCGGGAATCTCCATCAGGCACACCAACATTCGTGAGGGGATCGGTCGGGGTCGCCGTCAGAGCGCGGCGAGATCGCCCGAATGATCCAGGGCGGTAATGATTTCGGCGCGCAACGCGGTGCGGTCCACACCGAGTTCGCGCGGTCGCGGCACATCCAGCAGGGCGCGCAGCGGCGCACCGGCGCGGCCGAGGACGGCGACGCGGTCTCCCAGCAGCAGCGCCTCGTCCACGTCGTGGGTGACGAAGACCAGGGTGGTGGGGTGCGTGCGCCAGGTGTCGATCAGCAGGCGCTGCATGGTGGCGCGGGTCTGCGAATCCAGTGCGCCGAAGGGTTCGTCCATGAGCACCGAGCGCGGCGCACCGGCCAGGCCGCGCGCGAGCTGAACGCGCTGGCGCATACCGCCGGACAGGCTCTTGGGCAGGAAGTCGGCGAATCCGTGGAGGCCGATCTCCTCGATCCACTTCTCCGCCAGCGCCTTTCGGCCCGCACGGGGCTCACCGCGCAGTTTCAGCGCGAGCTCGATATTGGATCGCACCGTGCGCCAGGGCAATAGCGCGTTGTCCTGGAAGACGACGGCGCGATCGCGATTGGTGCCGGTGACCGGTGTGCCGTCGGCGAGGACCTGTCCGGCGTCGGGCCGCAGCAGTCCGGCGAGGGCGCGCAGCACGGTGGATTTTCCGCATCCGGACGGTCCGGTGAGGATCAGGATCTCGCCCGGCCGCACCTCGAGGGACAGATCGCGAATCACCGGGGCACCGGTGTAGGACAGGTCGATACCGTCCACGCGCAGGCTCATACCGCTGGTCATTTGGTCACCTCCGGTACGCGCGGCAGCCAGTGCGTGACCCGCCGTCCGATGAGTTCGACGGCGGCGGAGGTGCCGTACCCCAGCACGCCGATGGTGATGATGCCGACGAATACGCCCGGATAGTCGACGATGGTGTACGCCTGCCAGGTGCGGTAGCCGACGCCGAGGCGGCCGGAGATCATCTCGGCGGAGACCACGCAGATCCAGGACACCCCGATGCCGACCGAGAGTCCGCTGAAGACGCCGGGCAGGCTGCCGGGCAACACGACTCGCAACAGCACATCCCAGCGACTGCCGCCGAGCGTGCGCACCGAGTCCTCCCAGATGGTCGGCAGCGCGCGCACCGCGTGCCGGGTGGAGACCATCACCGGGAAGAACGCGGCCAGGAAGGTGATGAACACGATCCCGGCCTCGTCATCGGGGAAGAGCAGAATCGCCACGGGCACAACGGCGATCGCCGGAATCGGCCGGGCCAGTTCGGTGAGCGGTCCGATGGTGTCCGCGACCCAGCGCGAACGCCCCAGCGCCACACCGAGTGTCACGCCGAACACCGCCGCGAGCCCGAATCCGGTGAGGATGCGGATCAGCGACTGCCCGAGATCGAGGTAGTACGTATCGGTCCCCAGCTGCTTGTGGAAAGCCCGCACGATCTCGGTCACGGTCGGCAGCGTGTCGAACCGCACCCAGAGCCGAATATTGTTGGCGGTCAAGAACTGCCAGGCCCCGATGGCCACGAGCACCGAGACGAGCTTGATCAGGCGGGATCGCCAGACCACGGCAGACAAGCGCCCGCCACCGCGCACTCCGGCGGCCCCGATCCCGTCATCCCGGCGTGTTTTTGGCCGGGATCCAGCGTTTTCGGCGGGGTCACCGTGGATCCCGGCCAAAAGCGTGCCGGGATGACGGGAGGAAGCTTCCCGGGGGGATGTCTGGCCCGAGGCGGAGGTGGCGGCCTGGGAGGTCATTGCCGGACCTCGGTGATGGCCTGGTCGTAGCCGACGATCGCACCCGAGGGGTGCTGGGTCAGGTAGCGCTGGGCCGCGGCGGGGGTGGTGAAGGGCAGATAGGTGTCGCCGTCGCGGACCCAGATGGCCTTGTCGGCGAACCAGCGGGTGCCGAGTTCGGCGTCGGGGACGTAGGCGGCGCGGACCGTCTTGCCCTGTGCGCGAGCCTGTTTGATGGCACGCAGCAGGCTGGTCGGGTCGGCGGCGGCCTGGGTGGCGTCTGAGCCGGTGAACCAGATCTCACCGGCCTGCGCCGGATTGTCGGCGGGGCGGTTGGTCAGTGGGTCGGTGCCGGTGACCGGCGCGGGGTTGGCGTTATTGACCAGTGCCGCATCGTAGTTCGCGCCGTTTTCCTGGAAGGCCTTGCGCAGCGCGGTGTCGTCGACGAATTTGTCGATATCGAGGTCGGCGAAGTCACCGATCGACTTCAGGTACGGCACATCGGCTTTGAAGGCGTCCAGCAGGTTCGGCTTCAGCGTGGTGTCGAAGGAGGTTCCGCCCGGCCCGTTGTAGAGGTACACGACCTCCTGAGGCAGGCCGCTGCCCTCGGCGACGAGCTTGGCCGCTTCCAGGGGCTGCGTGTGGATGAAATCGGTCGCGTCCAGTTGTGCGCGCAGGAAGGCATCGAGCACCTCCGGGTGCTGTTTCGCGTAGTCGCGACGGGCCACCACGCCGTGGAAGGTCGGGACATTGAGCTCCGCACCGTCGTAGAGGAGCTTGGCCTTGTTCTGGAACACGAGCAGTCCGGGCCAGGCCACGAACTGCGACAGCGCCGCGACCTGACCGGATTCCAGTGCGGAGGAACCGATCTGGGGCTGCTGGTTGAGCACCTCGACCCCGGTCTTGGGATCGATGTTCGCCCGGGTCAGCGCCTGCACCAGGGTGCCGTGCCCGGCGGAGCCGACGCTCGCCGACACCTTCTGCCCCGCGAGGTCGTTGATCGTCTGCGCCTTCGAATCAGGCGCGACCACAACCATATTCAGCGCACCCTTGGGGTTGTACCCGGTGATCGAGACCAGTTCGGTCTTGGACCGCTCGTTGGCCTGGGTGCGCGAACCGTTGATCAGCAACGGGTAATCGCCCATGGAGCCGATATCGATCTTCTCGGCCACCATCTGCGCGGTAATGGGCGCACCGGTGTCGTAGTCCTGCCATTCCACCGAATACTTGGGCCCGCCGTGCGCGGACAGATCGTTCAGCCGCTGCTCCAGGAATCCCTTGGCCTTCAACAGGGTTCCGGCGGTGACGGTATTGATGGTCTTGGACTGGTAGCCGATGACGACCTTGACGGTGTCGCCGTCACCGGAGGATTCCAGCGAGCAGCCGGACGCGGTGAGCGCGATGGCGGCGGCGACCGCGGCGGCGGCGAGGCGGGCGATGCGGTGGTGCTTCATGCGAGGGGTCCTTCAGCGGAGCAGGTAGGGCATATTGACGGTGACGGCGCCGGTGGGACAGCGCGCGGCGCACGGGCCGCAGTACCAGCACTCGTCCACGTGCATGAAGGCCTTACCGTTTTCCGGATTGATGGCCAGCGAGTCGAGCGGGCAGATCTCCACGCAGAGCGTGCAGCCCTGGATACACAGGGATTCGTCGATGGTGACGGGGACGTCGGCGCGCTGATTGACCAGTGCCATCAGGTGAGCCTCCAATCGGTGCGTTCGGGCGGCCGGGTGAGGCTGCCGCGCATGGTGATCCGGTCGCCGCGCATCCGGATGTATTCGAGGTCGACCGGGCGGCCGTCGTCGAGCTTGGTGAGTCGTTCCAGCAACAGCAGGGCGCCACCCTCGGGCATTTGCAGCGTGGCGGCCGAATGGGTATCGGCGGTAATGGCTTCCAGGGCCAGGTCGGCGGAGCCGAGCGGGCCGCCGCTGATCTGTTCGATGAGCGCGAACACGTCGTTCGTCTCCAGATCGCGGGTGATCACCTCGTCGCCGATATCCGGGACGAGGTAGGTGAGATCGAGACTGAGAGGCAGATCACCGAACCAGCGCAGCCGCTCGATATATACGGCGGGTTCACCGGGGGCGAGGCGCAACTTGCGGGCAACCGCCGGGGGCGGGGTGGTGCGGGTGGCCGCGCGCACCTCATTGCGCACGTCACCGTGCCCGCGCAGGGTTTCCTTCAACCCGAGCAGGGCGTCCAGACCGTGGTCGTATTTACGGCGTGCCACATGGGTGCCGATCTTGGGTGCGCGCTCGATCAGCCCCTCATCCTTCAAGAGCGCGAGGGCATCCCGCACGGTGTTGCGCGAGACCGTGAATTCGGCGGCGAGCTCCTGCTCGGTGGGCAGCGAATCCTCGATCGCTCCGGCGTGAATCTGCTGCCGCACGATATCGGCCACCTGGCGGGCTCGATCGGCTCGGCGGGCGGGGGTGCGCAGCGGTGTGGGTTCCGGCGTCACGTCATCTCCTTTCCGCCATTGACCAGCGGTTTCAGACTTTAACGGGGACGCCGGACGGTACCGCTCGAGCACCGTGCGCACCCCGGCACGGCCGGTTGATTTGCGCCGCCCGCCCATGCGCCCGGCCTGCCGCGATCCATGCCGGAGGGGCTATTGCGCCACCCCGCGCCGACCACCTGAGTCTTGTAATCACGGTGATCGGAATACCTGCGCGCGCGAGCGCGACGGGGTGGAGTGAGCAGGCCCTCATTTCTCGAGATATGGGAGAACGGATTCCGTTCGCCCTGATCGGGATGTTAACTTTGTACACATGTCCGCCAACCGCACCGCTGCCGCACGAGTCACGTATGTGACCGTGGCGCTCGGTGTTCGGCTGCCTCGCCAACGCGAACTGTGTTGTCGCTGCTTCTAGGCAGCTGAGCTCTGATTCCCCGATCGACCTCGAATCCTTCGTGATTCGCTCCCGGGTCCGGGCCTCCTCGCTGCACCGCTGAATCTCTTCATGTAGGCACTCGTCCCCCCTTTTCCAGGTTGGGACCGCAGCAAGGACTTCATATTATGACCAGCCCCACCCTTGAAAAACGTACCCACGGCACCGTCGCCACCGCCCGTCTGGCCCCGGCCCGCCCCGCGGTGCCGCCGGAGCTGCGCATTACCGACAACCCCGCCGCCGCCGTACTGCGGGCCGCGGCGCGCGGGCCGATCTTCCGCGATATCGCCGCGCAGAGCACGGGTTTGAGCATCGCGACGGTGAATCGCCAAGTGTCGGCGCTACTTACGGCCGGGCTGCTGCGTGAGCGCGCCGATCTGACCGCCTCCGGCGCGGTCGGCCGGCCCCGCGTGCCGTTCGAGGTGGACACCGATTCGTTCGTGACGCTCGGTGTGCACATCGGTTCCACGCTCACCCGCATCGTGGCCGCGGATCTGTCCGGCCGGATTCTGGGCGGGCTCGAAATCGCCACTCCCCAAACGGGTCAGGACGCCGCGCTGACCATAGTGGCCCGCAGTGCCAAGGCTTTCCTGGATCGACTGCCGCGCCGCCGTCCGCTGTGGACCGGTGTGGCGCTGGCGGGCCGGGTCGATCCGGCCGCCGGTGTGGTGGATCATCCGCGCCTGGGCTGGCAGGCCGCTCCGGTGGCGGCGGTGTTCAGCAGCGTGCTGGATCTGCCGGTATCGGTATCCGCGCACGTGGAGGCGATGGCCGCCGCGGAGCTGCTGCTGGCCGGGCGCGAGCCGGGCGAGGGGCAGCGGCCGGGTTCCAGCCTGTACATCTACGCCCGGGAAACCGCGGGTGTGGCTGTGACACTGCATGATCGGGTACACACCCCGGCCAACGGCCCGGGTTCCATCGCCCATCTGCCGACCGGTTCGGACGCCGATTGCACCTGCGGCCGCAAGGGTTGCTTGGAGGCGACCATCGGTGAGCGCTTCTTCCTGGAGCGCGCGGTGCGCCGCGGCGTACTGCCCAAGCCGGAGGCCCCGCGCCGCCCGGTGATCACCGATCTGTACCGGGCCGCCGACGCGGGTTCGGTCGCGGCCAAGGATCTGCTGCTGGAGCGGGCCGAAATCCTCGGGCGCACAGCGGCTCTGGTGCGGGATATGTTCAACCCGGATCGAGTCGTGCTGGGCGGTCAGGCTTTCACCGGCTACCGGCCCGGAATGGAGCGGGTGGCACAGGCTTTCGCGGAGAGCACCACGCTCCCGGCGGCGGATCTGCGCATCAGCCGTTTCGGCGGCCGGGTGCAGGAGTTCGCGGCGGCGGTCACCTCGCTGAGCGTGTTCTACGCCGATCCGGTCTCGGCCATGCGCCGCGCCACCCGCACCGCCCGCTGACCCGGCCGGCCCACTGACCCACTGACCCGAAAACGCCCGGCTGGATGGTCCCCAGCCGGGCATTTTCCACTGTCCTGCACGCCTTTTCAGGCTGGATGTGATGCCTGTCCGGCGGCGCGGCGGATCAGCGGAAGATGGTCATGTACCAGAGGCCGTCGTTGCCCTGGTCGCAGCGGTAGCGCCAGCCGTCCTCACCGCGCAGGTTGACGCCGCCGGCCTGGAAGCTGCCGTTGGTGCCGTCGGCGTCGCAGGCCTGCACGGAGCCGTAGCTGCCGTCGACCTGGAGCTCCTCGGCGTGCGCCACGCCCGCGCCCAGTCCGGCGGCGGCGAGCGCGAGGGCGGTGACGGCGAGAGTCTTCTTCATGGGTGTTTCCTATCTTTCGATGACCTCTGCGTCATATTCAATAGGTCGCATCGTGACCATTTCATGACTGGCACAAGAGGTTTCGAAACATGGAAGAGCCGGGCCCGGACGGTCCACGGTCCGGGCCCGGCTCGACGACCACATCTGCGGGTTGGCCCAAGGGCGCAGATGCGGTTTCCCGCGCCACTCGCGCACGGAGTCCCCGTTCGCTTGCGAGCGGCGGCGGATCTACGCCGCGCGGATGTGGGTCAACCCCCATTCGCGGGCAAGCAGACGGTGCGAATTCAAGCGATCCGCGTGATCGTGGGTGACGCTGGTGATCACGAGTTCGTCCGCACCGGTGAGCTGTTGCAGGGCGCGCAGTCGCTCGGCCACCGAACTCGGTGAACCGACGAACTGGGTGGCGACCCGGTCGTCGATCAGACGGAGCTGATGGTCCGAGAGTGGCGGCGCGGTATCGGGGTCCAGGTATTCGGCCGCGCCCGCACCGCTGCGAATGCTGTAGACCCAGTGGCCGTAGCTGGCGGCCAGGCGGCGCGCGGTCGCATCGTCCTCGGCCACAACGACATCCGCCGACACCACCAGGTAGGGGCGCGGGAAGCGTTCGGAGGGGCGGAAGGCGGCTCGATAGGCTTCCACCGTCTCGATGATGGTGCCGGGCGACACGTGATAGTTCGCCGCGAACGGCAGCCCCAATTCCCCTGCGAGCTGGGCGCTTTCACCGCCGCTGCTGCCGAACAGCCAGAGCTGCACATCCGCGCCCTCACCGGGGAACGCGCGCAGGTGCACGCCGTCGCTGCCGGTGTAGGTGCCCGCCAGCAGATCCCGGATCTGCTGTACCTGTTCGGTATAGGGCAGCGGTTGCGCGCCCGGCAGGCTCAGCGCCTCCAGCCCCGCCGCGATACGGGTGGTGTCGAGCAGCTGGCCCGGATTGAAGGGCGGCGGCAGCACCACACCGTCGCGCACTTCGGTACGACGGCCCTGCTTCGGCACCGGCGGCACTCCGGCGGAGCGGATCTGCGAGCCGCGATGCCCGGAGCGGCCCAGACCCAGATCCAGGCGACCCGGGTACAGCGCGTCCACGGTGCCGAACGCCTCGACCACCGCCGCCGAGGTGTGATGACCCAACTGCACCGCCGCCGTGCCCACCCGAATGGATTCGGTGGCGGCGGCGATGAGGCCGATCAGGGTGGTGGATGCCGAACTGGCCACATTCACGAAATGGTGTTCGGCGATCCAGAAGCGCCGGTAGCCCCAGCGTTCGGCCTGCCGTGCCAGATCGATGGTGTTGCGCAGCGCCTGCCGGGCGTCCGAACCCGCGCTGATCGGCGAGAGGTCCAGGACCGAGAGCGGAGTGGTCATAGCGCGTGCTCCTTGCGTGGATCCTGTTCGCCCGCAGTGATTTCCACCGGAAGACGGTTCTCCGGCGGGGCGACCGGGCAGGTCGCGTAATCGGTGAAGGCGCAGGGCAGGTTCGCCGTGCGGTT
Source organism: Nocardia sp. NPDC058058 (assembly GCF_042885355.1). Taxonomy (NCBI): domain Bacteria; kingdom Bacillati; phylum Actinomycetota; class Actinomycetes; order Mycobacteriales; family Nocardiaceae; genus Nocardia; species Nocardia sp. NPDC058058. Next base: position 1,161,084 of record NZ_JBHVSA010000002.1, read on the forward strand.
GAAGTCGATGGTCACGGTGCCGTCGGCTGCCGGGCGGGGTAGATCGAGGCGACGTGCGCCGCCGTAGGTGGTGACGCCGCTGGTGCCGTCGGTGAAGAGCAGGTGCAGACCGCGGGTCTGGTTACCGAACACGACGAGTTCGTGCTCGGCGTCGCCCAGCTCGAAAGTGACCGTGCCGGTGGCGACATGGTGGTGTTCGAGCCCCGCCACGACCGCACCGGTGGTGACCACGCGCGCCACCTCGAAGGGGGCGAACCGGCCGGTGACCACCCAGCGCGGATCCGGGGCGTAGGCCGGGATCGCGGTGAACGCGGCCAGTGACGGCGCGGCCGGATCGTGCACGCGCAGCGCGAATTGCCCACTGCGGCGGATGACTTCGATGAGCCGATCACCGTGGCGGACCTCGAGGCCGGGCGCGCCCTCACCCGGAGTGAGCGTGGTGGTTCCGGAGAGCACCGCCCCGTCGAGCGTCAGGGCAGTGGTGCCGGATTCCACTGTCGCATAGACGTTTTCGGCGTCCGCACGCCAGTGACCCGGGAGCCCGGGTACGGTCTCGTCGGCATTGCCGAGCCAGTGCAGGCCGGTCAGGCTGAGCCAGCCCAGCGGTTGCCGCGCCCACGCGTCGCGCTCGGATTGCCAGGTGGCCCACTGCTGTTCGAATTCGGTGACGATGGCGGTCATGACGCGCGTACTCCTTCGGTGCTGCGGTGCGGGTGGCGCAGACCGAGGTGGTCGCGCAGGGTGGGGCCGGTGTACTCGGTGCGGAAGCTGCCGAGTTCCTGGAGTTCGGGGATCACCTTGTCGACGAATTCGTCGAGGCCGGTGGGGGTGAGGTGCGGGACCAGCACGAAACCGTCGGCGGCATCGCTCTGCACGTAGTGATCGATGGCCACCGCGACCTCGCGGGGCGTGCCGACGAACTGCTGGCGCGCGGTGGTCTCGATGATGAGATCGCGAATGCTGAGGTTCTCCGCCGCCGCCTTGGCGCGCCAGGCCTCGGCCACCGCGCGCGGATCCTTGGCGTGCCGCACCCGGCCGCGGGTGATGTCGGCATTGTCGACCGGATCGATATCGGGCAGCGGGCCCTCTGGATCGTATTCGGACAGGTCGCGGCCCCACACCTGCTCCAGGAAGGCGATCGCGGTCTGCGGGGTGACCTGTTGGCGGCGAATGCGTTTCGCGTTCGCCGCCGCCTCCTCGGCGGTATCGCCGAGTACGAATCCGGCGGCGGGCAGGATCTTCAGATCGTCGCGGGCGCGGCCGTATTTGGCCAGCCGATCCTTGACGTCGGTGTAGAAGCGCTGCCCGTCCTCGAGTTCGCCGTGCGCGCTGAAGATGACATCGGCCTTGGCGGCGGCGAATTCGCGGCCGTCATCGGAGTCTCCGGCTTGGATCTGCACCGGATACCCCTGCGGGCTGCGCGGCAGCACGTATTCCCCGTCGATATCGAATTGCTCGCTGCTGAAACGCACCCGGGGCGCGGGCTGGGCGAAAACGCCGCGCTCACGATCCACCACGAGGGCCTCGGCGGGCCAGCTGTCCCAGAGCGCGCGGGTCGCCTCGATCACCTCGTTGGCGCGGGTGTAGCGCTTGGCGTGCTCCAGATAGCCGCCGCGCCGGAAGTTCTCGCCGGTGAAGGCGTCCGAGGAGGTGACCGCGTTCCAGGCCGCGCGCCCGCCGGACAGATGATCCAGCGATGCGAATTGCCGTGCCAGTTCGAAGGGTTCGTTATAGGTGGTGTTGATGGTGCCCGCGAGCCCGAGATGCGTGGTGACCGCCGCGAGCGCGTTGAGCACGGTGAAGGTGTCCGGGCGTCCCACCACGTCCAGATCGTGGATGCGGCCGCGCTGTTCACGCAGGCGCAGGCCCTCGGCGAGGAAGAAGAAGTCGAACAGACCGCGTTCGGCGGTGCGCGCCAGGTGCACGAAGGAGTCGAAGTCGATCTGGCTGCCCGAGTTCGGTTCGGTCCACACCGTGTTGTGGTTGACGCCCGGGAAGTGGGCGGCGAGGTGGATCTGCTTGCGTATCCGCTGTTCCGGCATGGCTCTCCTCAGGCGTTCACATAGCGATTGACCGGGCGCGGCAGCCCGAGGCGGTCCCGCAGGGTGGGCGTGTGCGCACCGGAGTCGGCCGGGCCGCCCGCGGTCAATTCGGCGAGGTACGGCAGCGCGGCGGGCAGCGCCAGCGGGCGCAGCACTACGCCGTCGGCATGGCAGTCGGTCTCGATCCGGTCCAGCAGGTCCTTCAGCTCGGCCGCGGAGCCGATGTGGAAGAGCGTGCCGGGGGCGGGGGTGGCGACCCAGTCCTCCAGCCGCGCCACCTCCACCGCCGCGTCATCGGCGGTGACGGCGAGGTGGATATCGATATCCAGCAGGATCCGCACCTGATTCGGGTCGCGACCGGCGGCGGCCACGGCCGTGCGGAGTTCGGTGCGCAGCGCGGCGGCCGCGTCCAGATCCCGGGCGGTGATCCGGATCAGATCGGCGCGGTGCACCGCGACCCGGGCGCTGTGCGAATCGGCCGCGCGCACGGTGACCGGCGGCTGGCCCTGCGGCGGGCGCGGGGTGATGGAGGGACCCTTCACCGAGAAGTTGTCGCCGACGAAATCGATGTAGTGCAGCCGGTCGCGGTCGATGAAGCGGCCGGTCGCGATATCCCGGATCTCGGCATCGTCCTGCCACGAATCCCACAGGCGCGCAACCACTTCGATTGCCTCATCGGCTTCGAACCAGCGCGAGTGCGCATCCTGTTCGGGTTTGCGGCCGAACAGTTTCGCCTCGCCGTCACCCGATACGGTGACCTCCCAGCCCGCGCGGCCGTAGGTCGCGAAGTCCAGGCTCGCAATGGCTTTGGAGAGATGGAAGGGTTCGGTGTGGGTGACCGGGGCCTGCGGGATCAGGCCGATCCGGTGCGTCGCGGCGGCGGCGCGGGCGGCGATGGCGACCGCGTCCAGGCGTCCGGTCGCACCCGCCGCCTGGAGCGCGAACGAGTCCGGCAGCAAGGCCAGATCGAAGCCCGCGTGCTCGGCGGCGCGCAGCGCGTCCACCCAGTAACCGCCGGTGAACAGTTCCTCGGCGCGCGAATCCGCGCGCCGCCAGGAGGCGGGGTGCGCGCCGGTGCCGGACAGTTCCAGGCCCAGCAGTAGCGGTGCGGGTCGCGGCATCACGCTGTCCTTTCGAGAGGGGTGAGCAGGGCGGGAGCGGCGGGTGTTCCGGCGCGCGGCACCGCCGCCAGCAGCTCCCGGGTGTATTCGTGTTGCGGATCGTCGAATAGCGCTGCGGTCGCGCCGGTTTCGACGATGATGCCCTGGCGCATGACCGCGACGCGATCGGCGAGGCGGCGCACGACGGCGAGGTCGTGTGAGATGAACAGGTAGGCGAGGTTCAGTTCGCGCTGGAGCTGTTCGAGCAGATCGAGGATCTGTGCCTGTACCGAGACGTCCAGGGCCGAAACGGGTTCGTCCAGCACCAGCAGGTCCGGGCGCAACGCCAGCGCCCGGGCGATCGCCACGCGCTGGCGCTGCCCGCCGGAAAGCTCCGCGGGGCGGCGATCGAGGTAGGCGGCGGGCAGCGCCACCTGGTCCAGGAGTTCGGCGACGGTCTCGCGCCGGGACTTGCGATCACCGATGCCGAAGGCCTGCAACGGTTCCGAGATGATCCGGGCGATGCTGAGCTTCGGGTTCAGCGAGACGTAGGGATTCTGGTAGACCACCTGGACGCGGCGGCGGAACTCGCGCAATCTCGCCCCGCGCAGCCCGCCGACATCGTGACCGCCGAAGGTGACCGTGCCCGCGTCCGGCTGTTCCAGCCGTGCGGCGATGCGCGCGGTGGTGGACTTCCCGGAGCCGGATTCGCCCACCACCGCCAGGGTTTCACCGCGCGCGACCTCGAACGACACGTCCGAGACCGCGGTGAGTGAGACGCCGTGCCCGATCGAGAACACCTTGCGCAGCCCGTTCACCGCCAGCAGCGGTGTGCGGTCCGCGAGTTCGGGGCGCGGCGGGATCTCGGTATCGAGGCTGGGCGCGGCGGCGATCAGCCGCCGGGTGTACTCATGCTGTGGATCGCCGAGAACGGCCGCGGTGCTGCCGGTTTCGACGATCCGGCCATGCTGCATGACCACGATGCGATCGGAGCGTTCGGCGGCGACCGCGAGGTCATGGGTGATGAGCAGTACCGAACTGCCGGATTCGGCGGTGCGATTCGCCAAATGGTCCAGGATCCGGCGCTGCACCGTCACATCGAGCGCGCTGGTCGGCTCATCGGCGATGACCAGTTCGGGTGCGCAGGCCAGCGCGATGCCGATCAGCACGCGCTGGCGCTGCCCACCGGAGAGATCCTGCGGATACTGTCGCGCCCGCGTCTCGGGCCGGTCCAGCCCGGCCTCGGTGAGAATCCGCACCGCCTCGATATGCGCGGTGCGCCGGTCCGCGCGGCCGTGGATGCGCAGCACCTCGGCCACCTGATCGCCGATGCGCAGCACCGGGTTCAGCGCGGTGCCCGGATCCTGCGGCACCAGGCCGATGCGCGCGCCCCGAATCGCTTGCAGCGCAAGTTGATTCGCCTGATCCAAACGCTGTCCGGCGAAATCGACGGACCCGCCGGTGATCACACCGCCGTTCAGCAGCCCGATCACCGCGTGCGCGAGAGTGGACTTGCCGGAACCTGATTCGCCGACCAGCGCGACCGTCTCCCCGGCCCACACCTCGAGCGAGACGCCGTCCACCGCGACGGTGGTCCCGGTGCTCCCCCGGTACTCCACCTTCAGATCGCTGATGCTCAGCAGTGCGTCGCTCATCGGGCGTTGTCCTTGTGCAGGGCGCGGGCAATGCGCTGGGTGGCGAGCACCAGGGCGATGATCACCAGGCCGGGCAGGGTGGTCAGCCACCAGGCGGTGGCCAGGAAGTTCCGGCCCTCCGAGACCAGCGAGCCCCATTCCGGGGTGGGCGGCACCGCGCCGTAGCCGAGGAAGCTGAGCGAGGCCACGAACAGCACGGCCATGCCGAAGTCGATCACCGCCAGTGCGGCGACCGGTGCGTAGGCATTGCGCAGCACATGCCGGAACAGCACCACCGGCCAGCGCACCCCGGCGGCGAAGGCGGCCTCCACATACGGTGCGCGCCGCACCCGCAGCACCTCACCGCGCATCACCCGGGCGAACCGCGCGATGAGCGAAATGCCCACGGCGAGCGCCACATTGCGGGTACCCAGGCCGAGCACGGTGATCAGCGCCAGCGAGACCAGCAGATCCGGAATCGACAGCAGCACATCGGTGACGCGCATGATCACGCTGTCGATCGCACCGCCCGCGGTACCCGCCACCAGACCGACGAGGGAGCCGATGACCAGACCCAGGACCACCGCGAAAACGGTGGCGCTGAGCGAGAGTCCGGCGCCGTGCACCATGCGGGTGTAGAGATCGCGGCCGAGATTGTCGGTACCGAACCAGTGTTCGGCACTCGGACCGCGCAACTTCTGCGCCGGAATCCCGTGCAGCGGATCACCACCGGCGAAGACCCCGGGAACGGCCGCCCAGCCGAGCACCAGCAGCACGATCACACCGGACACCACCAGGCCGTAGTTCCGGCGCAGCCAGGTGACCGCCGTGCGCGCGGAAATACCTCGCACCGTGGTGATTCCGACCCGTCCGCCGGTCTCGGGCGGCGCGGTGGGCGTACTCAACGCCAGGGCCTCAGACATCGTTGGCCTCTTCGCCGGTGAACCAGTAGGCCATGCCCGGATCGAGCATCGCGTGGGTCAGGGTGATCACCCGGAGTCGCGGCGGGCGCGCGGGTTCGGTTGCCGCGCCGCGCGTTTCGGTGTCCGGCCGCGTCCTGGTGAGCAGGGACAGGCCGCCGAGGGCGACGGTCAGCACCGCCAGCAGGTAGAAGATCTCAGGCATGGGCGGACTCCTTACGCGAACTGCGCTGCGCCACCCGGGGATCGAGCAGCGGATAGGCGAGATCGATGAGCAGGTTGACCGTCACGAACACCAGCGAGGCGAATACGACGATGCCCTGCACCACCGGAATGTCCTGGTACAGCACCGATTGCTGGGTGAGGCGGCCGATGCCGGGACGGGAGAACACCGTCTCGGTGACCACCGATCCGGCCAGCACGGTGCCTACCCACAGACCCGCCACGGTGAGCGCGGGCGCGATGGCCGGGCGCAGCACATGCCGCAGCTGCACCCACCAGCGCGAGGCGCCCTTGGCGAAGGCGACCTCCACGAACGGCTGCCGCCAGGTGGTGACCAGACTCGAATACAGCACCTGCGCGATGACCGCGCCCACCGGCAGCGCCAGCGTGATCGCGGGCAGGATGGTCGCGGTGAAACCGGTGCCGCCGAACGCGGGCACCAGTTTGAACCGGAACGAGAACAGTTGCAGCAGAATCAATCCCACCCAGAACTGCGGCATGGACGCACCCAGCGGCGGTAGCGCGGTGAGCAGGCTCCGCAATCGCGGCCGCTCGGTGTACGCGGCCGCGACGGCCAGTCCCGTACCACCCAGCACCGCGAACACCATGGCGAGCGCGGCCAACGCCAGCGTCGACGGCAGTGCGTCGGCGAGCGCGCCGGTCACCGATTGGCCGGTACTGATCGAATACCCCAGATCCCCGTGCACCGCGTGCGTGATCGCATGCCAGTACTGCACCCAGATCGGTTGATCCAGGCCGTATCTGGCGCGCATCTCGGCGATGGCGGCGGCATCGGTGGGCAGACCCTCGGCCGCGTTCGCGGCCATTTCGACCGGGTCCGACGGGAGCAGGTAGAGCACGACGAAGGACAGCGAGAAGGCCGCCCACAGCACGAGCACCGCCTGCAATATCCGTCCGATCACGTACCGGCGCATGGCGATTACCGCCGCAGTCCGGCGTCGTGGAACTGCAGCCGCGCCGACGCGTCGAACTTGATGTCCGCGACGTTCTTGCCGACGCCGATGGCCTGCGACAGTTCGATGGTGGGAATCCACAGGCCGTCATCGAGCACCGCGTTCTGCGCCTCGCCCAGCAGGCGGGTGCGCACGGCATTGTCGGTGGCCGCGAGCTGCTGATCCAGCAGAGTGTCGAGCTTGTCGGTTTCGCTGCGGGCGTTGAGGTTTCGGCCGTTCACCGCGAACTGGCGCAGGATATCGCCGTCGGCCCGGCTGACGTTGTAGTAGGTGACGTCATAGTCCTTGTTGTTCTGCCGGGTGGTGCTCTCGGCGACCGATACCGGCTCCAGCCGCAGATCGATGCCGACCGCGCGCACCTGCTGCTGGGTCAGCTCGAGAATCGCCTGGTTACCGGCGAATACGGCCGAGAACAGCACACCGAAGGACAGTCGCTGACCGTCCTTGACCCGAATACCGTCGGCCCCGGGCACCCAGCCCGCGTCGTCGAGGATCTTCTTGGCCGCGGCCTGATCGAACTTCACCCGGGAGGAGAGATCCAGGTAGCCGGGTGTCGCCGAGGCCAACACGCTGGTCGCGTACTTGAACTGCGGACCCAGCACGGTGTCCACCAGTTCCTTGCGGTTGATGGCGGTCAGCAGCGCGTTGCGCACCGCCGGATCACGCAGCGCTCCACGAGTCACATTGGGCTGCAAGCCGAATGGCACGCCGGGATTGGCGGTGTACTGCACCTTGCCGCCCGCGCCCTCGATCTGCGGGGCGTCCTGCGGCAGCGCGTCACTGACCGCGTCGAGTTGCCCGGAGGCGAGACTGCCGGTGCGCACGCCGGATTCGGGCACGACGGTGAAGACGATCTTGTCCAGCAGCGCCTCGCCCTGGCTGGCGAAAAGCGAAGAGCCCCAGTGATATCCGATGCGCTTGGCCAGCGTGGCGGAGGCGTTCTGCTTCCAGTCCGCGTAGGTGAACGGTCCGCTGCCGATATTGCCGCCGAGGCAGCGGTCATCGGCCGACTTGGCGAGGGTGGCCTCGGCCTGGATACCGAGCTGGGTGGTCGAGGACGCCTGCAGGAACTGCGCGTTCGGCGCGTTGAAGTCCACTCGCACGGTGCGCGGATCGACGGCGGTGCTGCCGGTGTATCCGGCCAGGAAGCTGGCGGCCTGCGGGGCCTTCACGCCACCCAGCGCGACGATCGAATCGAAGTTCTTGCGCACGGTATCCGCGGTGAGCGGGGTGCCGTCGCTGAAGGTGACGCCCTCCTTCAGATGGAAGGTGAACGAGCGCGCGTCCTGGCTCACGAACCAGCTGTCCGCCAGCCACGGCCGGATCTGACCGGTGGCCGGATCCTGATCGGTAAGCGAATCCACGATCTGGCGGGTCACGTACAGCGTCTGATTGGTCCCGGACTGCGCGGGATCCGAGCAGGTCGGGGCCGTCGAGAGACCGTAGCGCAGGGTGCCGCCCGGCTGTGCCGGACCGGACGCGGCCGCACCGTCGTCACCGCTGCCGCACGCCGCGAGCGATAGCGCGGCGGCCAGGACACCGGCGAGCGCGACCGGTCGCCGCAGGCGGGCCGCGGCCGATCGATTCGGCGACGCCGCGGTGGGCACGCTGTGCACGGCTGGGGATGAATTCACTGTGGATCTCCGGAGGGGTAGCGATCGGCGCCGAGCGGACGGCTCGGAATGTGGTGGCGCAGTTCGGGCGCCACCTCCGCCTGGAACAGTTCGAGGCTTTCGCGGTGCTGCTTCTCGGTGCGGCCATCCGCGTCGGCGCTCAGGTGCAGCACCTCGTGACCGAGTTGCTCGTGGTAGCGGTGCAGTTTGTCCAGCACCTGCGCGGGCGAACCGAGCAGGGCGGAGGAACGCGCGGCGAAATCCTCGACGGTGTCGAACACGATGGGCACGTTGAACTTCGCGGCGGCGGCCTTGCGGGCCTCGAAGATCGGGCGGTAGAGGTCCAGGGCCTCCTGCGAATCCCGGGTGACCAGGAAGCCCGCCGTGCCCGCGCCCACCAGCGCTTCCGCCGGATCATGCCCGTACGCCGCCCAGCGCTCACGGTAGTGCCGGACCAGCGCCGCATACGGTTCGACCGGATAGGTGACATTCGCCGAGAACAGCGGATCACCGTGCAGCGCGGCGTAATCCGCGGATTCCTCGCTGGTGGCGCTGCCGTGCCAGATGCGCAGGCGCGGTTGCAGCGGACGGGGCAGGGCCTTCGCCTCGGTTAGCGGCGGCCGGAATTTGCCGCTCCAGGTGACGCTGTCGCTGGCCCACAGCTGCCGGAACAGGTCGTAGCCTTCGCGATTGCGCTCCCACTGATCCTCGGTGGTGACGTGGAACAGTTGCGCCTGCGCCGCGCCGTTGCCCTTGCCGATGATCAGTTCGAGGCGGCCGTCCGAGAGATTGTCCAGCGTCGAGTAATCCTCGAAGGCACGCACCGGATCCAGCAGGCTGAGCGTGGTGACGCCGGTGAACAGCGCGATCCGATTCGTGACGGCGGCGATATGGCTGAGCACCACCGGCGGTGCGGCCGAGATGAAGGGATCCTCGTGCCGCTCCCCCACCGCGAAGCCGTCGTAGCCGAGGTCCTCGGCCAGGCGCGCGCTGTCCACCACCCGGCGCAACCGCTGCCGGGGCGTCTCCTGGATGCCGGTGACCGGGTCCGGGGTATGCGTGATCAGGGTAAGGAGCAGGAATTTCACGTACTCAGCCCTTCTTCTTCGGCAGGCCGGGCGGGTTGATCCGGGAGGCCGTCACGGTCTCGTTCTTCAGGCCCCAGCGGTCGATGACCTTCTGGTAGAGGCCGTGATCGATGGCGTACTGGATGGCCTCGTGGATCGGCCCGATCAGACCGTTGTCCTTCTTCACGAGCACGCCGATCTCGGCCTGCAGGGCATCGCCCGCACCGGAGAGGGTGCCGATCACCTTGGTCTGGCCCGCGGTGACGGCGTGGTACTGCGCCGACGGGTTCGGACCCAGGTAGCCGTCCAGGCGGCCCGAGGACAGGCCCAGGTAGTAGTCGGTGATCTGCTGGAAGTAGGCGATATCGATCTTGGGCAGGCCCTCGGCGATATTCGCCTCGTTCCACTGCACCAGGATCTGCTCCTGATTGGTGCCCGAGCCGACACCGATCCGCTTGCCCGCCACCGACTTTCGATCGGTGAAGGTCCAGGTCGCGTCCTTGGGCACCTCGAGCGCGAGATTGTCCAGACGATAGGTGGCGAAGTCGAACTTCTCCTTGCGCTCCTCGGTGACGGTCACATTGGAGATGAAGGCGTCCACCTCACCGGAATCCACCTTGACCGAGTTCTGCGCCCAATCCGCGGTGCGCAGATCGACTTTCAAGCCAAGGATGTCGGCGAAGAGGTTCGCGAAATCCACCTCGGAGCCGACCGTGGTGCGATCGTCATTGGCCAGGAAGCGCAGCGGCGGCGCGGACGCCGCCGAACCGGTCACGATCAGCGTGCCGCGGTCCCGGATCGCCTTGGGCACCTGTGCCGCAATGGAATCCACCTTGTCCGCGTGCACGCGGCCGGACTGCTGCGGGGTCAGATCGTAGGTCAGGCCGTTCACCGTGCGCGTGCTGTCCGCGCCACCGTCGCCGTTACCGCACGCGCCGACGAACAGGCCCAGGATCGCGACCGCGAGCGCGGTGCTTATCCGTCTGCGACGACTCGACAAAGACATGACATTCCTTCACTTGGGGACGACGCGTCAGAGCGCGTGCGAGAGAAAAGCTTTGGTGCGCTCATGCGCGGGCTCGTCGAAAACCTGGGCGGGCGGGCCCTGTTCGACTATTCGCCCGGCGTCCAGCAGCACGACGGTGTCGGCCACCTCGCGGGCGAAACCCAGTTCGTGCGTGACGATCACCAGCGTGGAACCCGACCGCGCCAGATCCCGGATGACATCGAGCACCTCGCCGACCAGCTGCGGATCCAGCGCGGAGGTGGGCTCGTCGAACAACAGCACCTGCGGGCGCAGGGCCAGCGCGCGGGCGATCGCCACCCGCTGCTGCTGACCACCGGACAGTCGGCGCGGATACTCATCGGCCTTGTCCGCCAAGCCGACTCGCTCCAGCCACCGCGCGGCCTCGGCACGCGCCTCGGCCTTGGGCCGGCCGAGCGCGCCGATCAGCGCGAAGGCCACATTGTCCCGAACCGTCTTGTGCGGGAAGAGATTGAAGTTCTGGAAGACGAATCCGATGCGCGAACGCTGACGCAGGATCTCGCGCTCGGGCAGCTCGTGCAGTCGATTGCCCCGGCGGCGGTAGCCGACCAGTTCACCGCCCACCCGGACGGTGCCGGCATCCACCTTCTCCAGGTGGTTGATGGTGCGCAACAGGGTCGACTTGCCGGAACCGGACGCACCGAGGATCACGGTGACCTCGCCGGTGCGCACCGCCAGATCCACCCCGCCGAGCACCTCGAGGTCGCCGAAAGACTTTCGAATGCCGCGCAATTCGACCGCGTACTCGCTCATCGCGCACTGCCCTTCGCGAAGTGGCGTTCGATGTAGTACTGCGCGACATTCAGGATCGAGGTGAGCACGATGTACCAGACCGTCGCCACCATGAGCAGCGGCACCACCCGGCCATTGCGGCCGAAGATCACCTGCACCTGGTAGAACAACTCCGCGATCGCCATCGTCGAGACGATCGAGGTGCCCTTGAACAGGCTGATCACCTCATTGGCGGCATTGGGCAGAATGCCGCGCATGGCCTGCGGCGCGATCACCCCGAAGAACTGCCTGTGCCAGGGCAACCCGAGCGATTTGGCCGCCTCCCACTGCCCCTGATCCACCGAAATGATCCCGGCGCGAATGATTTCCGCCGAATACGCGGCCTGATGCAGCGCCAAACCGATGACTGCGGCGGTGAATCCGCTGATCACACCGTTCACGTCGAAGGTGTAGAACGCCGGTCCGAAAGGCACGCCCAGCGACAGCGTCTTGTACAGGTACGCGATATTGAACCAGAACAGCAATTGCACGATCAGCGGAATGGACCGGAACAACCAGATGTAGGCCCACGAAAGAGCCTGTAGCACCGGGTTTTTCGACAGGCGGCCGATCGCAAGCCAGACGCCGAGGAAGAAGCCGAGCAGGGTGCCCCAGAACGTCAGCTCGATGGTCACCTTCAGTGCCGAGAGCACCGAGGCGGCCGTGATGTACTGCGCGAACGTGGACCAGTCCCAGCCCGGATTCACGGCCAGGCCGTGCGCGAACTGCGCGACCACCAGCAGCGCGATACCGCCTGCCACCCAGCGCCACGGATGCCGGGTGGGTGCGACGGTCAGCGCGCCGTCGTCATGATGTGCGTCCTCCTCCCGGGAATCGGGCGGCGCGGCAAGGGTACTCATGTGGATCTGTCCTCCATCGGTCCCGGCGGTAGCACCCGCACCCGAATCGGGGGGTTGCTGCGACTTCTACGAGCCAGGTCTCTCGGTCGCTCTGGATGGTGAGGATGACGTTACGAGCCGGTCCGGCGACTGTCGCCGGTCCGGATCAACGTGAATTCAATGGCGCGGCAATGATTTCAGCGGAGGGCCGCAGCCAACGGCCTCAGCTGGCGGCCTCGGTCAGTCCCGGCGGCGCGCCGTCGTGCAGCGAACGGAATCCGCTGCGATGGAATACCAGCGGCTCGGTATCGGGATGCGCGGTCAGCCGATGCACCCGCAACAGCACCACCGCGTGATCGCCCGCCGGAACCTGTTCGTGCACAGAGGCTTCCAGCCAGGCGCTGGCGCCCGCGATGAACGCGGCATTGCCGTGCCCGCTGCGCAGTTCCACATCCCGGAAGCGGTCACCGTTGCGCGAACTCAGACTGCGCGCCGCGGCCTGCTGTTCGGTCCCGAGCAGGCTCAGCCCCAGCAGTGACGCCTTCTCCAGCCGCGGCCAGGTCTCCGAGGAGTACTGCACGCACAGCGATACCAGCGGCGGGTCCAGCGACACCGGCACGAAGGTGCTCACCACCATGCCGTGCGGTACCCCGCCGATCCGCGCGCAGACCGCCACCACTCCACTGGGGAAGTGCGCGAAGGTCTTTCGCAGATCCGCCCCATCCACCGTCGTGAGTGCGGCCGCATCGCCGCGAATCGAGGTCAGCTCACCCATCACCCCAGTGCACCACCGCGGGCGCACTCCGGACACCATTGGATTCACGGAGATCGCAAGGAAATACGACGAACCCGCTCGGTCGTTCGACCGAGCGGGTTCCATCCATCCTCGCGGTGCCATCCGTTCCGGCCGGGACCATCGGCGGAACGGATGCGTCCGGACTACTTGGCGGGCTGCACCGAGGGCTGGTTGATGGTGGTGAAGTACTGCGCGGCAGCCAGAATCGCGACCGGGGCGGTCACGAACAGCTGGCCCGCCAGGGTGCCGAGGAACCCGATGACGCTCATGCCGACGATGCAACCGAACACCGCGCCGCCCAGGGCGCCGAACATGGCGGTCAGCGCACCGGTCACGGTGGCCAGGGTGGCGCCGCCGATGAGGCAGCCGACGGCCGCGCCGCCGATGCCACCGACCAGGGTGCCGATGGTGGCGCCCATCGCGACGGTGTCCTTCAGGCGGTTCCAGGCGGCCTGCTCACGGTCGTAGTCGGTCTTCCACGGAGCCTGGTTCTCATAGGGCAGCGCGACCGGCTGGTAGACAGCCTTGTCGACATCGAACTCCGGGGTCAGGGTCGCGGTGCGATCCTTGATCTCGGCCGCGATCGGGAAGACGAAATCGTCCACCCGGAAACTCAGTTCGGAACCCGCGACCGTGGCGCCATTGGCGGCCTTGATCTTGAACACACCATCCTCGACCACCAGCGAACCCGCATCGGTGTGAATGACCGTATTCGTCTGGGAATTGGTGGCCGTGAAATTGATTGCGGCCGAATCCGATTCAGGAGCGGCATTGACCGTGCCCGCGGACACGCCCAGAGCTGCCGTCACCAAAACGGCGACAGCAGCGAATTTACTCATCTTCATGTACTGCTTCCCTCATCTCTCGTGCAGTGCGTCGGCCAGCATCGAGCAAGACGGGGCCGCGCGGGAGTCTTGCAACCCTGATGATTCGAAGTATTGACAAGCAACGGCCCCCGCTCGAATTGTGTGAGCGGGGGCCGTGCCGTGAAACTGTGAAACCGTGAAACTACTTCGCCGGCGCCTGCAGCGTCGGCTGGTTGATGGTGGTGAAGTAGTTGAACGCGGCGATGATCGCGACCGGAGCGGTCACCAGGATCTGGCCCGCGAGGGTGCCCAGGAAGCCGATAACGCTCATGCCGGCGATGCAGCCGACGATGCCCGCCGGGAGCGCACCGAACATGGCGGTCAGGGCGCCGGTCAGCACCGCCCCCGCGACGCCGCCGATGACGCAACCGACAGCCGCGCCGCCGATGCCGCCGACCAGGGTGCCGATGGTGGCGCCCATGGTGATGGTCTGGGTCATGCGGTTCCAGGCGGCCTGCTCACGGTCGTAATCCGACTTCCAGGGAGCCTGGTTCTCGTACGGCAGGTTGATGGGCTTGTAAACACCCTTGTCCGCGACGAATTCGGGGGTCAGGGTCGCGGTGTGATCCTTGATCTCCGCGGCGATCGGGAAGACGTAGTCATCCACCCGGAAGCTGAGCTCGGTGCCGGCCACGGTGGTGCCGTTGGCAGCCTTGATCTTGAAGACACCGTCCTCGACGACCATGGAACCGGCATCGGTCCGGATGACCGTGTTGGTATCGGTATTGGTGGCGGTGTAGTTGATGGCACCGGCGTCGGCGGCCTCGGGGGCAGCTCCCGCAGTACCGGTGGCGACGCCGAGAGCAGCGATCACCAGCGCCGCGGTGGCGGCGAATTTCTTCGAAAGCATTTTTTCGGTTTTCCTCATCAGGGATCCGCAGGGGGAACGAGGGAATCGAAACCCGTTGACGCGAACATGAGATTGCCCGAGGATGCCGCGAACATGAACACTGTCGCGGCAACCTCGGGCAAACCGCCCCGAATTATTTACCGGGGGCGACGAACGGGGTGTTGATGGTTGTGAAGTACTGCGCCGCGGCGAGAATCGCGACCGGCGCGGTGATGAACAGCTGACCCACCAAGGTGCCCAGGAAGCCGACCGCGGCAACACCCGCGATGCAGCCGACCACGGCGGCCGGGAGCGCACCGAACATGGCGGTCAGCGCACCGGTCAGGGTCGCGCTCACCGCACCGCCGAGCACGCAGCCGATGGCCGCGCCGGCGATGCCGCCGACTGCGGTACCGATGGTGGCGCCCGCACTGATGGTGCTGGTCAGACGGCTCCAGGCGGCCTGCTCACGGTCGTACTCGGTCTTCCACGGGGCCTGGTTCTCATACGGCAGGGCGACCGGCTTGTACACCGCGTGCGCCTGATCGAACTGCGGCGTCAGGGTCGCCGTCCGATCCTTGATCTCCGCCGCGATCGGGAAGACGAAATCGTCCACCCGGAAGCTCAATTCGGTGCCCGCGACCGTGGTGCCGTTGGCCGCCTTCACCTTGAACACGCCGTCCTCGACCACCAAGGATCCGGCATCGGTCGTGATGACCGTGTTCGTGTTGGTATTGGTGGCGCTGTAGTTGATCGCACCCGCATCGGCCTGCGCCGGAGCCGCTGCCACGGTCCCGGTCGTCACGCCGATCGCGCCTATCAAAAGGGCCGCGACCCCGGCGAATTTCCTCATCTTCATTGGTACTGCTTCCCTCACCACTGCCTGAAACGAACTGATGGCGGCAAGCATTAAGCAACCGAACCGATTACCAGAGGTTAAAAACCAGCTTGATTCGATCGGGCCGGTGTACCGGGGACTACTTCGACTTGGCGGCGGCCTTGGCCTGCTTCTTGAATTCCCTTACCTGAGATAGGGATTCGGCGTCAACGACATCGGCCACCGAACGCCGGGAGCCGTCCTCGCCGTAGGCGCCCGCGGCCTCGCGCCAGCCCTTGCCGGTGAAGCCCTTCTGTTTGCCCAAGAGCGCCAGGAAGATTCGGGCCTTCTGATCGCCGAAGCCCGGGAGGGCCTTGAGCCGCTTCAGGACTTCCTTGCCGTCCGGATCTCCGGCCGTCCACAGGCCGGAGGTATCACCGTCATAGTTCTCGACTATGAAATGGGCCAGTTCCTGCACGCGGCGGGCCATGGAGCGGCCGTAGCGGTGAATGGCGGGCGGGGTGGCGGCGAGTTCCTCGAATTCGGCGGGATCGGCGGCGGCGATCTTATTGATGTCGAAGCCGCCCATCCGATCGGCGATCTTCTGCGGGCCGCGGAACGCATGCTCCATCGGGAACTGCTGATCCAGGGTCATACCCACCAAAAGCGCGAAATCGTCCGCCGAGAGCAGGGCGTCGGCGGCGGGTTCTTGAGCGATACACACAGCGCGGCTCACCATGGCTCGATCATCCCACCCGTCCCGCGTTGCGGTGACGCGGGTCACGAGTAGGGTCGGCGCCATGCCCGACACCATGGCTAATTCTTCAGTGGGAACCGTGCCGCACGACGGCCTCGGATCCGGCTCGAAACCGGATCGGTTCGATCGCGACGGCCAGGATCAACTGGTCGATGTCCAGGATTTGCAGGCCGCGCTGCCAGGCGTGCGCCGACTGCGGAACTGGGCGCAGGACGCATTGGCGGTACAGCCCGGCGAAAGCGCCGTCGATATCGGCTCCGGCACCGGATCCGAAGTATTCACCTTCGCCGACCGGGTCGGCCCGACCGGATCCGCGATCGGCGTCGAACCCGATCCGCGACTGCTCGCCGAGGCCGAACGGCGCGTGCGCCAATCCGGCTCCACCGCCAAATTCGTCTCCGGCGACGCCTACGGGCTGCCGTTCGGCAGCGAGAGTTTCGATATCGCGTTGTGCGAGCGGGTCTTCCAGCATCTGACCGCGCCCGCCCGCGCGGCCGGGGAGATCGCCCGGGTGCTCAAGCCCGGCGGGCGCGTGGTCGTGATGGACAGCGACTGGGGCACGGCGGTCGTGCACCCCGGTGATCGCGCCGTCGTGCACGAGGTGATCGAAACCATGATCGCCGGGACCACCAATCCGTTCGCGGGGCGGCGGCTCGCCGGACAGCTCACCGCGGCCGGACTGGTCGTCGACGATATCGGTTCGCACGCACTGATTCAGGACGGCGGCATCGGCGCGGGCGCGCTGGTGGCGCGGATCGCGGATATGTCCGTGGCGCGCGGTTCCATCACCGAACAGCAGCGGGATCAGCTCATCGCCGATCTGGAGGCCGGGGCCGCCAGCGGTGACATCCACCTGTCGGTGACCATCTTCGCCGTGCTGGCACATAAGCCCGCATAGGATTCGAAACGTAAAGCGAAGGCGCGCACTGGATTCCAGTGCGCGCCTTCGCTCGTTAGGAGTCTATTCGCCGCCGAGGCTCAGGATCTTCTCGGTGGCCGCGAGCAGGACGCAGGTGGCCAGGCCGTCCATCGCCTTCTCCAGCTCGCCCAGGGACGGGAAGCTGGGGGCGATGCGAATGTTCTTGTCCTCCACGTCTTTTCCATACGGGTAGGACGAACCGGCCGGGGTCAGCGCGATGCCCGCGTCCTTGGCCAGCGCCACCACCCGGGTCGCGGTGCCCTCCAGCACATCCAGGCTGATGAAGTAGCCGCCCTTGGGCTCGGTCCAGGACGCGATCTTCGAGGCGCCGAGGCGGTCCTCCAGAATGCGCAGCACCAGTTTGAATTTGGGCTCCAGAATGGCGCGATGCTTCTGCATATGCGTGCGCACACCCTCGGCGTCACCGAAGAAACGCAGGTGGCGCAGCTGGTTCACCTTGTCCGGGCCGATGCTCTTCTTACCGGCGTGCTTCAGGTACCAGTCCAGGTTCGCGGTCGAGGAACCGAAGAAGCTCACGCCCGAGCCCGCGAAGGTGATCTTCGAGGTGGAGGCGAAGACGTAGGGGCGGTTGGGGTTTCCGGCCGCGGCCGCCAGGCCCAGCACATCCAGCACCGGATCGGCGGCATCGGTGAGCGGGTGCACCGCGTACGCGTTGTCCCAGAACAGGCGGAAGTCCGGCGCCGCGGTCGGCATCGAAACCAGTTCGCGGGTAATGGCTTCGGAGAAGGTGACACCGGTCGGGTTGGAGTAGTTCGGCACCGCCCACAAACCCTTGATGCTGGCGTCGGTGGCCACCAGTTCGGCGATGGCGTGCACGTCCGGGCCGTCATGATCCATCGGAATCGGGATCATCTGCACACCGAGCGATTCGGTGATGGCGAAATGCCGGTCGTAACCCGGTGCGGGACACAGGAACTTGATGACCGGCTCGTCCACCCAGCGCCGCACCGAATCGGCGTTGCCGTGCAGCATCGAGAACACGATCACGTCGTGCATGAGCTCCAGGCTGGCATTGTTCCCCGCCAGCAGATTCGACACCGGAATGCCGAGCAGTTCGCCGAAGATGGCGCGCAACTCCGGGAGACCGTGCAGGCCACCGTAATTGCGCACATCGGTGCCATTGCCGTCGCGGTAGTCGTCATTGCCCGGCAGCGAGAGCAGATCCAGCGACAGGTCGAGCTGCTCGGGCGCGGGCTTACCGCGGGTAATGTCCAGCGTCAGCTTTTCGGTCTTGAGCTTCGCGTAGTTCGCGGTCTGCGTCTCGTGTTCGGATACGAGTTCCGCATGGCTCATCAAACCGATCTGCGTCTGCCGAGGCATCAGTGCAGCCTTTCCAGGGGCTAGGGGCAATGTGTGCGGGTCCGCGCGCACGCGCGGACCCAACTGGTCACGTTACTTGGTAGCACCGGCCGGTGGGGAGCTATATACGTCCCTCGCACACCCCGAAAATTAAAGGGGACCCAGCGCACCCGGCAGAGCCCGTTGACCCTTGCTGCCTTCCGGCCCTGGGGGAGTTCACAGGATGCGCGCCGCGCTGGATCCGTCGGCCAGTGTAGCGGCTCGAGAAGACCCGCGCCGCCGGGGGTCGTTACGATCCCTTTCGACAGCGCGGGGGTGACCCGCTCAGTACCGGAGGGGAACCAGTAGTGACGAGCTCAGGACCGGGCGGACCGCAGGATCCCGCCAATCATCAGGAGACCGCGCAGTGGTGGGCCACCCCGCCTACCGGGACCGATGCGGGGCAGCCGGTGGTCGGGGCGGATCCGACCATGCTCAACTACGGGACCGCCGGAAATCAGTACGTTCCACCGGCACAACAGTTTCCGGGCGCACCGAACTATCAGTCCGCGCCCGCGCAGCAGGCGGTGCCGGGGTATCAGGCCGCGCCCGGCTACCAGCAGGCGCAGCCGGTCGGCGGGTACGCCCAGCCGCAGTACGCCCAGCCCGCACCGCAACCCATGCACGGCGGGTACGCGCCGCCGCCGTCCGGTGGCGGCGGTAAGACCGGATGGATCATCGGCGGTGTGCTCGGGCTGGTGGTGCTCGCGGGCATCGGTATCGCGGCGGTCGCCCTCACCCAGAAGGACAAGCCGCTCACCACGCTCGGCAATGACAAGAAGGCCATGGACGGCAACTACTCCATGGACAAGGTCGGCAACGCGTGCAGCCTGATCGACCCGACGGTGCTGACCAAATGGTCCACCACCTCCAAGGGCAGCCCGACGCATTCCGAGACCAAGCCCACCGATTACAGCGGCGGCCGCCTGAACTGCACCGCCGGCTACTCCGGCCAGTCCAGCACCAGCAAGTACCACACCAATGAGGCGGACATCACCCTCGATGTCACCTTCCTCAGCGCGTACGGGAAACCGGATTACGACTCCTGGAAGTCCTACGACACCGGCACCACCGGCAGCGGCCGCTCCTCCGGCGATGTCACCGGCCTGGGCTCACAGGCCTACTGGCACGCCGAAACCCGCGACTACTCCTCCTTCACCGTCCTGGACTACACCGTGGCCGCGCAGGACAGCAATGTCTCGGTCAAGGTCAAGATCAGCGTCGACCGCGGCAGCGGCGAAACCATCACCAAGGACGATGTGGCACAGGTCGCCAAAGACCAGGTCCAGAAGGCCCTGACCGGCCTCCGCAAAAACTGACCACCCCCTCCCGAACCCTCCCCCGAACCTCGCGATTTGCTTTCGACCGGGGTGCAACCGGTATATTGCTCCACGGAGGATTCGCCTAGTGGCCTATGGCGCTCGCCTGGAACGCGGGTTGGGTTAACGCCCTCAGGGGTTCAAATCCCCTATCCTCCGCTCACGAGGCCCCCATCGACCCGGTGTCGATGGGGGCCTTCGTCATTGCCGCTGCAGCATCAGCCCGCCCGCGATCACACCATCGGCAGCTCCCGGTAGTCAGCTCGGGTCCTGACCAGCTGTCGTGATCTCCAGGCTCCCACCCTCTTCGCGCAGTCGCTCGGAGAAGGACCCGAGCAATTCGACCAACTGTCCGACAAGTGGTTGATAGTTGTCGAAAACGGCTGCCGGCACAGTTATCCGGACACCGATTTCAATGTCGGTCGGCGTAGCCGATTCGGGCGGGCGCGAGTACTTCCGGCGCCCCTTCATCGCCGCCTCGATCGTCGAGCGCTTCCATCGCTTCACACCATCGGCATAGTCGTCGGGGTCCCGCTTGATACGACCACGAGATATATCGGCGCGAACCGTTGCCGGGGCCAGCCCTGTGTATTCGGAGATCTCGGCAATGGTCAGCAGGTCGTCCGGGTTACCGCCGACTTGGTGGTCGCGTAGGAAGTGCTCGCGGACTACGGCGTCGACATCGGCAAAGTCATATTCATGCCAGCGGCCCCGCTTGCCGACAACCGGCGGCCAGAGGTCGCTCGTCATCCATTGTTGCTGAACAGTAGTCACAGCGCGCCCATAAGCATCGGCGATCTCGCGGGCTATGACGCGACGGTTCGGTGTGGCCTGACCAGCGGAAGCTGCCATGTCGACGAGCTCCTTTCTGATGTTGTTCGATGCGACTAGCATCCATGAGCTATCTTCATCGACATCAATTGTGTTGCAGTGGATTTCGTCCACAAAATGGTCTGGCCATCGCCACTGAGCCAGTCCGCCGGGGTGAGGCCACCGCGCTGCGGGTCGGGGATGTCTCACGCAAGGCGGGCACCGTGCGGATTCGACAGGCGTGGAAATACACCGGCGGCAAAAGGATTCTGGGTCCGCCGAAGACCAAGAAATCCAAGCACACGATCAACATCGATGCCACCATGTTGAAGGCGCTGCCGCCGACCGGTCGCGCATACAGCGATTGGCTGTTCACCAATTCGCACGGGATCCGGTGCAGATCAGCACGTTCTACAAAACGGTGTGGGTGCCCACGCTCGCACGCCTGGCCCTCGACCCCGAAGATCCGTTGCGCGGCAAAGCACCTCGCATCCATGATCTACGCCACACGTGCGCGTCATGGATGATCACTGAGCGGATCTCGCTGCCTGTGATTCAAGCCGCGCTCGGGCGCGAGTCGATTCACCACCACCGTGGATCGGAATGGGCACCTGGACCGCGAGGCGCGCCAGGCCGCTGCGGCGGCGATCGGCAACATCCTCGCCGAGCATCTGCCCGCGGTCTCCGGTCAGACCGGGCGCGTGGCGCGGCTCCCACCCCTGTCCGAGGTGAGCCACCAGAACGGGAACCAGCGCGAGACGCGAGTGCTCTTGCCGACCTGGTTGGGGGTGAAGATCATCAGTTTGGCGTTGGGGGTGTCGCGTACCCACACCAGATCGCGGTCGATGCGGTCGAGGTAGTCCCGGCGCGCGGTGCCGGGCTGGTGCTTGGCTGCCAGCGTGCCGGGTGTGTCGCTGGTGTCGAGCGGCATTCGCATCCGCGCGCACGCCTCACGCAGGTCGGTCGCGTAGATGTGTTTTGTCGCGGTCGGGCAGGGACCGCCAGCCGTCGCCGTCGAGAACGCTGGTCACGGAGGGCCCCCGAGCTGAGCGAAGTTCACTCGGCGTGCAGCCAGCAGTAGATTCACTGCAAGGGTAAGCCGGTGAAATCAGCGGACGTACGGTCTATGCTCGCTGGAGTCGCGCTATCGTGTCTCGCCCGTGCGGGCTTGCGCGGTAGGCCAGGGGCGTTCCGGTCGACTTCGAGGGTCTAGCGACGCGCGCCGTCCCCCGTTCTTCTCGATCGGGGGGCGGCACCCCGCAGACAGCCTTGCAACGCAATGCGGACCGATGTTCAGACAACGCCGCAGCGACAACCTGGCGATTTCCTCACCACTCAACTCTCTTGTGGTGCAGCAGTTTTCGGGCCCACGATGGACTGGAACCTGCAACGCATCGGGGACCATGACAGAGCCACTTGACGTATGGATAGAGATCATCGACCGGGCGCGTGAGCTTGCGATCATCGCGGAGCATCACGCGGCGCCCCAGAGAAGGTACTGGGTTTGACGTGTGACCCGTGCGAGGACCTCCGAGCACGAGTGTCGGTGATCGCCGAGTTGACGTGGTCGGCCAGTGAGGACGCGTGGCGCCGCCAACATGCGCACGGTGTGACCGTCGCGGAGATCGCGAGGAGGTGGGGTGTGGAGCCGTGCGTGGTGGAAGCGGTTATGGAGACCGCCAGCTGTCGCCGTCGAAAACGCTGGTTACCGCGCCCACGGCGCGCCGAGGGTTTGCTCGCGGCTTGTCACAGGTGGGTCCGAATCCATCGCCAGAGCCTGCCTAACAAGCTGGGAAGGCGACTCAGACCATAAGCGAGGCGACGGAAGACTCCCGGACCGTATCGCAGGAGAAGGGAGCTCACGACAACCCAGCCCACAATGATACAGAACATCCACACCTGCAGACCAGGTTGAATCCAGGTATAGCCCAATAGATCTGGCTCAGTGAAATGTTCCCACTGCACGCATGCGTAGACCTTTTCCTGTCCCCAGCTCGTGGTGCCCGGGGGCATAGCGACTCCAGTCATCCTCTCCGATTCGCAGCCGTCACCTAGTTGGTAGACGAGGTACCACGCTTGCGGATTGGTAGCCAAGTGTCCCAGTATTCGGTATACGACATAGGTGACCAGTTGGCAGATGAGAGCAAACATGCCGAACGAGGCCAGGGCTCGGAGGATGTGATGCGTGCGAGCGGCTGCCACGCCGACTCTGGTCAGCAGTATGACCGCGACAATCACCAATATGTAGGCGACCATAACCAGCCACGTGGGAAAAGGTGGAGAGATGATGTAGTGGTCTACCAAGTGGCCCCACCCCCAGTCGCGATCAACCGACCACGTGAGGTCTCCGGCGCCACCCTCCCCGGACTTGTAGGTCGCTACGGCATAGTCGACGGTCAACCCGGGAAAGTTGTCGCTGAGGCTCACCGGCCAAACCCATGCAGTTGGAATTGTCAACGCGGGCAATATGATTGCTGTGAACAGTGCGCGCTGCGTGAACGGTGACATCCCGCCGAGGAACCGAGCCCGCTGGAACGCCCAAAAGCCTTCCAACCTGGCTGTGTTGAGCATTCCGATGCGGGCGATTTCTCGATGTGTCGCGTCTTGTAGAACAACACGGTCTCCACTGCTGATGTCAGGGTCTTTGAGCAGCTCAAGCAGCGATTTCAGGGTTTCGTGTGGTGTCTTGCGGGCGTTTCGAATCGCGAATGCTCCGCCGATGAGGGCGACAGTGACCGCGCTAACGCTCGCCACTGTCGCCTCGAGAATGCCAGCCACCCTGACGACGGTAGTCGGATATTGAAGAGGGCACCCGCCAAATCATCACTGCCGCAGTGCTTTCAACTGCCAGTACCGCGCTGGCCGCACACATGGCCGCGCAGGTTCCACTGCGAATCCTGCGGGCGCACAAGCACACCGGCGGCCAACATACCCAGGACGCGGGCGAGGGTCGCGCGCTCGGCGCTGGTCGGCGTCAAGGGGCACGACGATCATGGAACACGGCCGGGATGTGGCCGCCACCGCGCACCGGTGAGACTGTGCGGTCCGGTTCTCTATTACTGTGAATCAGTTTCTGATTCACAGTAAGAAAAATGCTTGAACAACCCGGGACATTGCGGGCAATTCTCGAAATCGCTGCTGGGTCACGCGATTCGGTCGCTACGCTGAGCGGGCTTTGCCTTCGTTCGGTAGGTGGTTGTGTCCCATCCCAGGTACACCGCCGCCACTACCGATGAAGGGAGAGGATGTGGCGAAGAAGAAGCCACGGAACCGGAAGCCCTCGGCAGTCATCCGACTGACAGCCGAGGTTTCCGTGCGTAGTCCTTGGCTGCTGGCGGTGGGTTGCATCCCGTTGCCAGCGGTGGTGCTGCAGTTGTGGTCTCGATGATCCTGCCCTGCTGACACCGTGAGGACGGGGGTCAGGCCGTCGGGTCTGACCCCCTGCGTGCTTTCAGACTGTCTTGAAACACTCCGCAACTCTAGCGGGTGACTCACCGTGGATCTCATCGTTCAAATTATTTGGACGATGTCTCGCACAAATTATCGTTCCAGTTATCGTTCTTGGTTATCACGCAGATCATCACTCTGGTTGTCACGAAAACCATCACTCTGGTTATCGTTCCCGCCATCGTTCCTGACACCAGCGCAACGAACATTCCTTACAACTGCTGCAGATACGCGCGATGCATCGCCCGGAGACTCGATTACAACGGCGCTGGGGAGTCTACGGGACCGGCAGCCCGAGGTGCTGGGCACCGAACGAGGCCAGGCACAGCGCGTCGGCCTAGTCGTCACCGCGGAGCGTGGCAGCGGGCCACAGCTTGGCCACCGCCACGGCTACGTCGACTTTGCCCGCGCTGCCGTTGTCTGTGGCCCACTTCGCGCGCGAGGTCGGCGGGCACACCATGACCGGGATCCCCAGCGAGGCACACACATTGTAGAGCTTGCCGCGGTACCAGGCCGAATCGTGCTGGCCGGGCCCGCGCACACCGAGCGCCGGGCCTTCGAGCACGACCAGCTCGGCGTCGCGCGGCACGCGGCCCATGGTGCGGTCGCGCAAGCCGACCAGCCGGTGCGAGCGCTGCGCCCAGGTGTCACCTTTCTTTCCGACCGAGGCGATGGTGGAACTGGACCGCATCGAGCGGCCACGGATCGCCGGGCGGGGTGGTGCGGATGATCGCGATCCCGGTACTGATCAGGCCCGCGAAGGTCAAGGCCGAGAACGAGTTACGGCGACCACACGCCAGCAGCGCCATGATCTGCTGACACCGGACAAGGCCACCATGCTGCTGGAAGCCCGCAGCCCCGCCACCCTTCGCGGTAGACTACCGACCGTCAACTGGAACGGGTTCGAATACTACGAATTGCCCACGGTCGCAGGTTTTTATCCACGCCGGGGCGAACTACGACGCTGATCTGGTGGGGTCAGAATCTGCGCCCCCGATCACATCTCCGGTTGCAACCGCAAGGCGGAAACAGCCTCCGCGAGGGCCGCATTCAACAGCTCGGCGTAGGTATCGAGGTTTGCGATGGTGGCGGGGTCGGCGTGTAGGGAGAGGGTGATGGTGTTGCCGAGGCCGTGGATGCCGTGGGTGAGGCGCATGACCGAGCCGATGGCGGGGAAGCCTGCGGTGAAGCGGACCGGGCCTCCCGCGAGGGAGAGGTCGGCGGGGCCGCGGTGGACGCTGGAGATAACAGTGTGGCCGGAAACCCGTTGGGGTAGTTGGTCCATCGGGTAGCCCATGATGTCGCGGCGCAGGATGGGGGCGGGGATGGCTGCGGTGGCGCGGGATCTGGATTCCTGGAGCGGGTGTTCGGCGCGATGGCGGCGCTGGGACATGTCCGCGGCGATGCGGTCGGCACGGCGCGGGAGGTTCGGCTCCCGGATGGACAGGTCGACGGTGAGGTCGCGGTAGCTGTTTCGGGGGCCGGAGTCGGTGGCTACCGCCATCGGGACCTGGGCCAGGAGGGAATCGGCGGTTTCGGCTCGGGAATCCAGATAGCGCTGAAGAGCGAGCGAGATCGCGGTCGCCGCGATCACCGTGACGGTATGACCGGCAACCTTCAGGTCCGGCGCGGCGTGCACGAGCATGCGGGCGGTGTGGGCCGCGGGGGCGGAACCGGTGCCGTTCAGCAGGTTCGGCGGGCCGGTGCGAGCCGGGGGTGGGATCACACCGGCGGAGGTCAATTCGGCAAGGCGTTGTTCGGCGCGATAGGCGGCGAAACCTCGGAATACCGTGCGCGCCATGGCTATCGGGAATCTCGGGATCGCCATGGCGGCTGCGGGCCAACCCTCGGGGATCATCCGGGAGAGCGAATTCGATAGGGATGCAGCGGTTTTCGCAGTGGGATCGCTCGAATCGGTGAAGAGGGCGCGAGCCAGGGTCGCGGCGCGGCGGCCGTCGGCGAGCGCGTGTGAGAGTTGCAGGACCGCGATCAACGCCGGTTCCCCGGCCGCGAAACCGGGCGCGGCCGTGATGTTTCGGAACAGGTGCAGTCGCCAGGGACGATGGGCGGCATCCAGGGTGCCGCCGAGTAGGTCGCCGACCGCGGTGGTGAGCGCACCCCAGTCCCGCTCCGGCGGCTCATGCTCGAGCACCTGCTCATCGAGGAATTCGCAAGTCGCCCAAATGGGATACGCAATGTTTGCAGGGGTGGCCAGCACGCGCACCAGCAAATCCGGAATGCGGGTGACCCGATCCGCGATGGATCGCCGGAGAACAGCGGTCGGCTCCGCCGTCTCCGCGAACGCGTAGAGCAGGAACAGATCATTGGGGGTGCGGGTGGAGAGCCAGTACATGGTGGCGTCCCGGGGCGTCAGGGCGGTACCGGCCAGGTTCACCCGACGAGCCTAACGAAAGGCCATACGGGGCACGGACTCTGGGTGCTACCGTTTGTAGTAGAAGCCTTACCATTCTCTTCGGGGGCGGGTGACCGCAATGGCAACTCGTAATCGTCTGGCCGAACAGGCCGATGCGGCGGATGAGCGGTATCAGGCCGCGTCATTCCTCAAAAGATCCATCAACAAGGTGTTTCCGACACACTGGTCGTTTCTGCTCGGTGAAATAGCGCTGTACAGCTTCATCATTCTGCTGCTGTCCGGCGTGTATTTGACCTTGTTCTTCGATCCGTCCATGACCGAGGTCACCTACAACGGCGCATTTCAACCGCTGCGCGGCGTCACCATGTCGCGCGCCTACGAATCCGCGCTCGATATCTCCTTCGACGTCCGCGGCGGACTATTCGTCCGGCAGGTGCACCACTGGTCCGCGCTGCTGTTCTCCGCGTCCATGATCGTGCACCTGTGCCGTGTCTTCTTCACCGGCGCCTTCCGCAAACCCCGCGAGGCGAACTGGGTGATCGGCGCGATCCTGTTGATACTGGCCATGTTCGAAGGATTCTTCGGCTACTCGCTGCCCGACGATCTGCTGTCCGGCACCGGCCTGCGCGCCGCCTTCGCCGGCATCACCATGGGCGCGCCCATCATCGGCACCTGGCTGCAATGGCTCATGTTCGGCGGCGACTTCCCCGGCGACATCATCATCCCGCGGCTCTACATCGCGCACGTACTGCTCATACCCGGAATCATGTTGGCGCTCATCGCCGCTCACATCGCACTGGTCTGGTATCAGAAGCACACCCAGTACCCCGGGCCCGGCCGCACCGAACGCAATGTGATCGGCACCCGCATCGTGCCGGTGTTCTCCCTCGACCAGGGCGCGTTCTTCGCCTTCACCCTCGGCGTCGTCGCCATCATGGGCGGCATCCTGCAGATCAATCCGATCTGGAATCTGGGGCCCTACAACCCATCCCAGGTTTCCGCGGGCACCCAGCCGGACTTCTACATGATGTGGACAGACGGCTTCCTGCGCCTGTTCCCGGCCTGGGAACTGCATATCTTCGGGCATATGGTGCCCGGCGCGTTCTCGGTGGGACTGGTCATGCCGATCATCTTCGGCCTGCTCATCGGTTATCCGTGGATCGAGAAACGGCTCACCGGTGATGTGGCCCGGCACAATCTGCTGCAGCGACCGCGAGATGTGCCGGTGCGCACGGCAATCGGGGCCATGTCACTGATGTTCTATCTCATCCTCACCCTGGCCTGCGTCAACGACATCATCGCGCTGCAATTCCACATTTCGCTGAACGCGACCACCTGGGGCTTCCGCATCGCGCTGCTGTTCGGGCCGCCGCTGGCGTACTTCGCGGCCTACCGGCTCTGCCTCGGCCTGCAACGCGGCGACCGCGCGGTACTCGAGCACGGCATCGAAACCGGTGTGGTGCGCCGACTTCCGCACGGCGAGTACATCGAGCTGCATCAACCGCTCGGTCCCGTCGACGCACACGGGCATCCGGTACCGCTGGAATATCAGGGCGCGAAGGTGCCCCGGAAGATGAACGAACTCGGTGCGGCCGGGCGACCCGGTACCGGGAGCTTCTTCCGCGCCGACCCGCCCGCCGAGCGGGACAGCAATGCCGAGATCGAGCGCGAGGCCGAGCACACGCAGCTGGCCGTACTGCGGCGCGCGCAGGACAACGGCAACGGCAACGGGCACTAGCGGCAACAGGCACTAGAAGCACCGGACACAGCCGCGAGGCCCGCCGCATCGGCGGGCCCGGAACGCGAAAAGCCCCGAGTCCAATTCGACTCGGGGCCCTGCTATCTCGGTTCAGCCGACCACTCAGGCCCGCTTGAACTCCCCATCGGATACGCCCGCTACGAACGCATCCCACTCACCCGGGGTGAAAGCCAAGACGGGGCCATTGCCGTGTTGCTTGCTGTCACGCACGCCGACATTGCCGTCTACGGAAAAAGCGACCTCTACACAGTTACCGTTGGGGCCGCTATGTTTGCTCTTGCGCCATACGGCGCCTGTGAAATCCACATTCACTGTACTAGCTCCTTTGCTGCGTCAAGCACGAGATCTTGCTGGCATCGATCTTGGTGACGCCGGAATCCGGCATTTACAGCGGATCCTGCGTACGCCGCGAGTTGCACGCAACCTCTCCGTACAACCTGCTCTCTGCACTTCACGATGGGAATGCACCCCCGATGGCCGTTCCCGCGCTAAACACTAGCAGGGTTCGTCATAAGGAGATCGCATTCTTTCGTTTTCAATCAGCAAATTTAGGGCAAGGTTAACCAGCTAATTATTTGCCTAGAAATAGCCGAACTTTCGAGCGCATGAATTATGAAGGCCGCAATTAAGTTGTCGGCGCATTTGCGCACCTTTCCGCAAACGCACACCGCGCTGGTCGCCACGGCATCGGGGATCATGGACCGCATGGGCGAACAGCCGCAGGACGAGACCGCACGAGACCGCGACGATGACGGGCGTGCCCGGAATGCCCGACCGCGTGACCGATTTGGGCGGCCGCTGCCCTTCGGCAGCACCGGCGTACCGCGCATTCCCGATGATCTTCAACTCACCCCCGAGGAGACGCTCGACTTCGCACAACGCCTGCTCGACGAGGGCCTGGCCTTCAACGCGCACGAGGTGCTGGAGGCCGCCTGGAAGAACGGTCCGTTCGCCGAGCGGATGCTGTGGCAGGGCCTGGCCCAATACGCCGTTGGCCTGACCCACATTCAGCGCGGAAATTCGAAGGGCGCCCGCACCCTGCTCGAACGCGCGGCGCATCGGCTCACAGCCTTCGGACCACCCCCGTACGACATCGACGCGGCCGGACTCATCGCCCGCGCGCACACCCTGCTCACCGCGCTGGACCGGGAAACACCGCTGTCGGAGGCCGATCTGAGCCCGCAGCTGCGGATTCACTGAAGGCGCAATACCGCTGCCACCGCACACCCGATGTGTGTGCACCCGCAAGAATGCGAAGGATGCGCGATCAGCGAAGACTGCGAAGGCCGGGGCCGCGGTCGACACCCGAGCAACCCGCCTAGCATTGGCCATCGTGCCCGGATTCGGACGATTCGCCCCCAGCCCCTCGGGTGATCTACACCTGGGGAACCTGCGCACCGCCCTGCTCGCCTGGTTGTTCGCCCGCTGCACCGGACGCGGATTCCTGATCCGCCTCGAGGATCTGGATCGCGTGAAAGCCGGTGCGGCCGAACGTCAGCTGGCCGACCTCGCCGCCATCGGACTGGACTGGGACGATCCGGTGGTCCGCCAATCCGAACGCCTGCCGCTGTACGAGGACGCCATCGCGCGCCTGACCGCCGCCGGGCGCACCTACGAATGTTTCTGCACCCGCAAGGAAATTCAACAGGCCGTCACCGCGCCGCACGGTCCCATGGGCGCGTATCCCGGTACCTGTCGCGATCTCACCGAAAACGAACGCGCGCAACGCCGCGCGGCGGGCCGACCAGCGGCCTTGCGCCTGCGGGCGGATGTCACCGAACTGGAGATCACCGACGAGCTGCTCGGCAGTTATCGCGGCGCAATCGACGATCTGGTGCTGCGCCGCGGGGACGGCAGTCCGGCCTACAACCTCGCGGTGGTGGTCGACGACGCCGCCCAGGGCATCGATCAGGTGGTGCGCGGTGACGATCTGCTGCCCTCCACACCCCGGCAGGTGTACCTGGCCACCCTGCTGGGGCTGCCGATCCCGCAATACGCCCATGTGCCACTGGTTCTCAACACCGAGGGACAGCGGCTGGCCAAACGCGACGGCGCGGTCACCCTGCACGATCGAATCGCGCTCGGTGAGACTCCGGCGCAGGTCCGGGGCGCGCTCGCGGCCTCGCTGGGCTACTCGGACGCAACCACAACCTCGCAGTTACTCACCGGATTCCGGCCGGACACCTTGCCGAAAGAACCATGGCGACTCGACCCTAACGGGTTGTTGCAACCCTGGTCAGGTCCGTAACGTACGCAACCGACCCAGATCCCGAACGAATTCGACGAGGACGGCGAGAACAATGACGAGCGGTGGGTACGACCCCAACCAGTATCCGCAGGGCGGCCAGCCGTACGGGCAGCAGCCGTACCCGCAGGGCCAGCCTTACGGCCAGCAGCCCCAACAGCCCTATGGGCAGTCCGACCCCTACGGTCAGCAGCCGCAGCAGCCCTACGGGCAGCAGCCGCCGTCGGATCCGTACGGTCAGCAGCAGCCGCCGGCCTACGGCCAGCAGCCCGGCTTCGGTCAGCAGCCGGCCGACGGCTACGGGCAGCAGCCCCCGGCCTACGGCCAGCAGCCGCAGCAGCCCTACGGCCAGCCCTACCAGCCGTACGGCGGCCAGCCGGGTTACGGCGCACCGGGTTTCGGTGGCGGCTCACAGCCCGGTGACCTGTGGCTGCGCCTCGCGGCGCGCATCATCGACAGCCTGATCGTCGGCATCCCCGCCGGAATCATCTACGTGCTGCTGCCGGGCAAGCTCGGCTGGGCCTGGGAGGTGCTGGTCCCGGTTCTGCTGTTCGGTTACTTCGTACTGCTGGAGTCCTCGCAGGGCGCGACCTTCGGCAAGAAGATCCTCGGCCTCAAGGTGCTCGCCCCCGGCGGCGGCAATGTGGATCCGGCCACCTCGGCCAAGCGCAACCTGTTCGTGCTCGTGCAGCTGATCCCGTGCCTGGGCTGGCTGGTCAGCATCGGTGCGCAGATCTACATCGCGGTCACCATCGAGCAGGATCCGAACAAGCAGGGCTGGCACGACAAGTTCGCCGGCGGCACCCAGGTCGTCAAGGGCTGACAACAGCTGACAACGGCTAGATGAAGCGGGGCGCATCCATCGAATGGATGCGCCCCGCAGTCGTTTCCGGCCGAACTAGGAGCTGCCGATGAAGGCCGCGCCGATGATCAGCCACAGCACGATGCCCAGCGCCAGCCCCGCCGCGCCGACCCAGATACCGCCCTGCGCGAGACCCCGGCCTTCCTGCCCGGAGGTCTTCACCTGATTCAGCGCCACCACGCCGAGAATCAGGCCGACCAGCGAACCGATCGGCAGGAAGCAGAAGAACAGCGTGGACAGGCCCAGCACCGAGACGATCAGCGAGGCGATGGCCATGCCGCTCGTCCCCGGACCGGCGGGCTGAAACCCGTACGGCTGATAACCCTGCGGCTGACCGTAGGGCGCGGCGGGCGGCGGATACGCGCCCGGCGCGGGCTGTGCGTAACCACCCGAACCGGGCTGCTGGAAGCCACCGGAGTTGGGTTGCTGGAACCCGCCGGAGTTGGGTTGTGCGTAACCGCCCGACGGATTCGCCTGCGGCGGTGGATAACTCGGATACTGCAGCGGCTGCGGGGTGGCGTCCACGGGCTTGTGCAGATTGGGTGCGGACGAGTATCCGGCCGGAGGCGGTGGCGGTTGCTGCGCCCCCGCGTCGCTCGGGGCGCTGTCACCCCCGTACTGCTTCCACCACTCGTCGGAATCCCCGGATTGCGTCATTGCTTCAGCCTATGCCACCCCACCAGCCCATAACCATCGATCGCAGCGGGGATACTGCTCGGGTGAGCGATACGAAAACGGTCGATTCGGACCGATCTGGACACCCCGCGCCCGAGCACGCAGCATTCGCGTCGGCCGCGGGGGGCTACTACACGCAGGTGGTCGTGGTCTTCACCGCGGTCCTGCTGATCTCCAATATCTGCGCCACCAAGGGCGTGCAGTTCTTCGCCGACAAGCACGCCTCGCTCGGCCCGATCCAATTGCTGCCGATCAATACCGACGGCGCGTTCTTCCTCTTCCCCATCGCCTACGTGATCGGCGACATCCTCAGCGAGGTCTACGGCTTCAAGGCCACCCGCCGCGCCGTCTACTACGGCTTCGGGATGCTGCTGCTCATGGTCGGCACCTTCTGGATCGCCATCGGCCTGCCCGCGGCGGACTTCTACGAGAACCAGGACTCGTTCCGCAATGTCCTGGGCACCACACCGCAATTGGTGCTCGCCGGACTCGCCGGATACTTCGTCGGCCAGTTCCTGAACTCGGTCACCCTGGTGATGATCAAGGAACGCACCAAGGAGAAGCATCTCTGGGCGCGCCTGCTCGGCTCCACCGTGGCCGGTGAGTTCGGCGACACCCTGGTGTTCTGCTCCATCGCCGCCACCGCCATCGGCATCCACACCTGGCCCGACTTCATCAACTACGTGCTGGTCGGGTTCATCTGGAAGACCTTGGTGGAGGCCATGATCCTGCCCATCAGCTACCGCTGCATCGCCTTCCTGAAGAAGCGCGAGACCAGCTACCGCCCGCGCGAGCGCTCGGCGCTCTACGAGTAGGCGGCCACGGCGCGATCGCCGCGTGCGTCGCGGCGATCGCGCAAACGCGCGTATTCCCTTGCCATATCGATGATCTCGGTGTCGGACAACCCGCAGATCCGCGCGAATTCGAGGTGCCCGTCGGTGACCTCACCGTGCGTGCGCACCAGCGCCGCCTTGAACCCGAGCACCGCGCTCACCCGCAATACCGCGCGCGCCGCGGTCGAACCGTTCGCCTCGATCACTGTCAGTCCCGGCATCCCTGCCTCCTCATCTCGGCGTCGAGATGATCGTCGCGCGCGCGGGGAGCCGGAACAATGGCTATCTGTGCATGGATCGATTAGCCAGGCTCACTGATCCACGCGCGGGTCACAGCTCGGGGGCCTTGATGCGGCCGCGCCACTGACCCAGGAACTCGGTCTTGTAGTCGGCGAAGTACCCGCCCTCGATGCTCTCGCGAATGCGGTCCACCAGGCGAATGGTGAAGCGCTCGTTGTGGATCGTGCACAGCGTGGAGGCCAGGATCTCCTTGGCCTTGAACAGATGATGCAGGTAGGCGCGGGTGTAGTTGGCGCAGGTGTAGCAGTCGCAGGTCTCGTCGATGGGGGTGAAATCGCGACGGAACCGGGCGGTGTCGATATTGAACCGGCCCTTGTCCACGTAGATGGCGGCATTGCGCGCCACCCGGGACGGATTCACGCAATCGAAGGTGTCCGCACCGTTCTCGACCGCAACGAACACATCCTCCGGTTCGGAGATGCCGAGCATATGGCGCGGCTTGTGCTCGGGCAGCTCATCGCAGCACCAGCCGACGATGGTGCCGAGATTGTGCTTCTCCAGCGCGCCGCCGATACCGTAACCGTCGAATTCCGTTCCGGCGGCACCGCGTAACGCTTCGAGATCGCGAGAAGCCTTGCGGCGCAGGTCTTCATACTGCGCGCCCTGGATGACGCCGAACAGCGCCTGATACGGGCGATGCGTGCGCGCGTCGGTGAGCCGCTCGTGCTCGTCCAGGCAGCGCTGCGCCCAGCGGCGGGTGCGCTCCAGCGATTCCTCTTGGTAGCCACGGGTATTCATGAGCGTGGTGAGCTCGTCGAAGGCGAACATGATGTCCGCGCCGAGCTGATGCTGAATGCCCATGGACACCTCGGGCGTGAAGCGATGCCGCGAACCGTCCAGGTGCGAACGGAAGGTGACGCCGTCATCGTCGACGTGCGCCAGGCGCTCCTTGCCCTTGGCGATCACATCGTCGTTCTGCACGCCGACCGATTCCATCGCGAGCACCTTCTTGAAGCCGACGCCCAGCGACATGACCTGGAAACCGCCGCTGTCGGTGAAGGTGGGGCCGGGCCAGTTCATGAACTTCGACAGCCCGCCCGCCTCGTCCACGATGTCCGAGCCCGGCTGTAGATACAGGTGATAGGCGTTGGCCAGCAGCGCCTGCGAACCGATTTCCTTCATGGTCTCGGGCAGCACCGCTTTCACGGTCGCCTTCGTCCCGACCGGGATGAACGCGGGCGTGGCGATATCCCCGTGCGGGGTGCTGATCAGCCCGGATCGGCCATGGTGGCCGTCCAGACGGGTACCGACCTTGAACGAGAATTCGGATGCAGACACCCGCCCATCCTCCCAGGCGGGTGTCCGCGCATCCCATGCGGTCTAGCTGCTCGACTTCGAGAGTTCGATCGCCTCGGGCTCCTCGTCCTCGTCGATCGGGGCGGCGAATTGCGCCTGGTAGAGGCGGAAGTACGCACCGCGTTCGGCGAGCAGGCGATCGTGCGTGCCGGTCTCGACAATCCGGCCCTTCTCCATGACGACGATCAGATCGGCATCGCGGATGGTCGAAAGGCGGTGTGCGATAACGAAACTGGTGCGATCCCGGCGCAGCGCCGCCATGGCGTGCTGCACCAGCAACTCGGTGCGGGTGTCGACCGAACTGGTGGCCTCGTCCAGGATCAGAATCGAGGGCTTGGCCAGGAACGCGCGCGCGATGGTGATGAGCTGCTTCTCACCGGCGCTGACGCCGGAGCCCTCCTCATCGATCATGGTCTCGTAGCCGTGCGGCAGCGCGTGCACGAAACGATCCACATATGCCGCCCGCGCGGCCGCGAGGATCTCGTCCTCGGAGGCGTTCGGGTTGCCGTACGCGATGTTCTCCTTGATGGTGCCGCCGAACAGCCAGGTGTCCTGCAGCACCATCCCGATGCGAGAACGCAAGTGGTCCCGCGTGATTCGGGTGATATCCACATCGTCGATGGTGATGGCGCCGGAATCCACCTCGTAGAACCGCATGAGCAGATTCACCAGCGTGGTCTTGCCCGCACCGGTCGGCCCGACGATCGCCACCACGTGCCCGGGTTCGGCGACCAGCGAGAGTTCCTCGATGATCGGGGTTTCCGGCTCGTACCGGAAGGACACGTTCTCGAACGCGACCCGGCCGCGGTCCACCGGCCGCGAATCCTCGATCTCGGGATCGGGCACCTGCTCGTCGGTGTCCAGGATCTCGAAAATGCGCTCCGCCGAAGCGACTCCGGATTGCAGCATGTTGATCATCGAGCCGATCTGGGTGAGCGGCTGGGTGAATCCTCGCGAGTACTGGATGAACGCCTGCACCTCACCGAGGGACAGCTGACCCGAGGCCACGCGCAGGCCGCCGACCACCGCGATCAGCACGTAGTTCAGGTTCCCGAGGAACATGATCGCGGGCATGATCAGCCCGGAGATGAACTGCGACTGGAACGAGGCGTTGTACAGCTTGTCGTTGGTGTCGTCGAAGCGCTCGCCGACCTCGCGCACGCGGCCGAACGCGCTCACCACCTCGTGCCCGGTGAAGGCCTCTTCGACCTGGGCGTTGGCCTGGCCGGTCAGCTTCCACTGATCCACGAAATGCGGCTTCGAGCGCTTGGCGATCTGCGCGGTGACGATGACCGCCAGCGGCACGGTGAGCAGCGCGATCAGCGCAAGCAGCCAGGAGATCCAGAACATCATGCCCAGGATGCCGATTACCGACAGCACCGAGATGAGCAGCTGGCTCATGGTCTGATTCAGCGTCTGCGCCACATTGTCGACGTCATTGGTGACGCGGGAGAGCACATCGCCGCGCGGCATGGAGTCGAAGTAGCTCAGCGGCAGGCGGTGGATCTTCTCCTCGATCTCCCCGCGCAGCCGCTTGACCGTCCGGTTGATCACCACATTGAGCAGGTACGCCTGCAACCAGCCGAACACCGAGGAGCCGACGTACAGCGCGAGCACCAGCGCCAGCACGTGGCCGACGGCCGTGAAATCAACGCCAACACCGGGAATCACGTCCATGCTGGCGAGCATGTCGGCGAAGGTCTTGTCACCGCCCTGGCGCAGCGCCTCGACGGCCTGATCCTTGCTGGTGCCCGGCGGCAGGCTCTGGCCGAGCTGTTTGCCGACCACACCGTCGAAGATGAGGTTGGTGGCCTTGCCGAGAATCTGCGGACCCAGCGTATTGAGCACCACCGAACCGATGGCGAGCACCAGAACGACTGTGAGATAGAAGCGTTCGGGCGCGAGGCGGCGCATGAGCCGCTTCAGCGAGGGTCCGAAGGATTTGGCCTTGGTATCCGGCGCGCCGGGATTCGGTGCTCCGGGCCTCATCGGACCTCCTCCGCGCTGAACTGGGACTCCACGATCTCCCTGTATTCCCTGCAGTCGCGCAGCAATTGGTCGTGCGTGCCGATGCCCGCCATGGCGCCGTCCTCCAGCACCACGATCTGATCGGCATCCCGGATGGTCGAAATGCGTTGCGCCACAATGATCACCGACGCGTCGGCGGTTTCGGGGCGCAGGGCGTCACGCACCCGCACATCGGTGGCGACGTCGAGGGCGGAGAAGCAGTCGTCGAAAAGGTAGACGCGCGGCCTGCGCACCAGGGCGCGGGCGATGGCCAGGCGCTGGCGCTGACCGCCCGAGACGGTCGTACCGCCCTGTGCCACAGGGGTTTCCAGTCCCTGCGGCATATCCCGCACGAAGTCCGCGGCCTGCGCGATCTCCAGTGCGTGCCACAGTTCGGCATCGGTGGCGTCCGGTTTGCCGTAGCGCAGATTCGAGCCGATGGTGCCGGAGAACAGGTACGCCTTCTGCGGCACCAGGCCGATCTGATTGCGCAGCCGCTCCAATTCGATATGGCGCACATCGGTGCCGCCCACGTAGAGCGCGCCGTCGGTGACATCGATGAGCCGCGGGATCAGATTGACCAGCGTGGTCTTACCCGCACCGGTCGCACCCACGATGGCGGTGGTGGTGCCGGGTTCGGCGCGGAACCGAATCGCCCGCAGCACCGGCTTTTCCGCGCCCGGGAACTTGAATTCGGCGAACTGGAAATCCACGATCGCCGGATCTTCCTTGAAGTCCTGCGGCAGCCGCGGTTCGGTCACCGAGGATTCGGTGTCCAGCACCCCGGCGATGCGCTCGGCCGAGACCGCCGCGCGCGGGGCCATCATGGCCAGGAACGAGGCCATCATGACCGCGGTCAGGATCTGCATGATGTAGGACAGCATCGCGGTGAGCGAGCCGATCTGCATGGTGCCGTTGTCGACGCTGTGCCCGCCGAACCAGATCACGCCCACGGCGGTCACATTCGAGATCAGCATGACCAGCGGGAACATCAGCGCCATATAGCGGCCGACATACAGCGACTGTTCGGTGAGCTCGGTATTGGCGACGCCGAAACGCCACGCCTCCTGCCGTTCGCGCACGAAGGCGCGCACCACGCGGATGCCCGTGATCTGTTCGCGCAGTACACGATTCACCGCGTCGATGCGTTCCTGCATGCGCCGGAAGCCGGGCACCATGCGGGCGATGATCAGGGCCATGGCCAGGCCGAGCGCGGGCACCGCGATGAGCAGCAGCCAGGACAGGCCCAGACTCTGGCGCAGCGCCATGATGATGCCGCCGACGCACATGATGGGGGCCATCACCAGGATGGTCGCGCTCATCAGCACCAGCAGCTGTACCTGCTGCACGTCATTGGTATTGCGGGTGATCAGCGAGGGCGCGCCGAAGACGCCGACCTCACGCGCGGAGAAGGTGCCGACCCGGTGCAGCAGGCCCGCGCGCATATCGCGGCCCGCGCCCATGGCGGCCTGTGCGCCCAGATAGACCGAGATGCCCTGGGCGATGATCTGCACGCCGGTGACGGCGAGCATCATCAGACCGGTGCTCCAGATGTAGCCGATATCGCCCTTGGTGACACCTTTGTCGATGATGTCGGCGTTCAGGCTCGGCAGGTAGAGCATGGCGATGACCGATATCAATTGCAGTACGACGACCCCCGCCAACTGCTTGCGGTAGGGCGCCAAGAAGGTGCGGAGTAGTCGAATCAACATGATGCTGGCAGGCTACCGCCATAGCGGGAACCTAGGCGCGACGTTTTCCCAGCTTGCCGATGAACCCCCGGATGAACTGCGGTGTTCGCCGTCGCCACCCAGGTGAAATGTGATCATTTCATTTAATATGGTGTGCCACGTCACAGCGCTCAGATATCCGGGCGATCCAGATCCTGCCACTGCGTGGCGGTCGAACCCTCCGACGAGCGGGCGCGCCGGGTCCAGGCGTCCGGATCGTGCAGCAGCTCGTCCAGGAACGACGGCAGCAGATCGTGCGCGATATCGGCGATGGTCACGCGCTCGAGCACCGAGCGGATATTGACCCGCAATCCGATCCACACCCGCTGCAGCGGTTCGGCCGCTCCGGTGTAGCTGACATCCTCCGGACGCTGTCCGCGCACCGAGGCGAGCGGTCCTTCGACGGCGCGAATGACATCGGCGATGGTGATTTCGCCGGCCGGGCGGCCGAGTCGATAACCACC
Organism: Nocardia sp. NPDC058058; assembly: GCF_042885355.1. Lineage (NCBI taxonomy): Bacteria > Bacillati > Actinomycetota > Actinomycetes > Mycobacteriales > Nocardiaceae > Nocardia > Nocardia sp. NPDC058058. The sequence continues at coordinate 1,199,775 of NZ_JBHVSA010000002.1, forward strand.
GTCGGGTCCGCGCCGACTGGTCACCAATTTGCCGCGCCGCAGATCCGCGACAACCGATTCCAGCACCTTCGGCGGAATATCCTGCGCGGCCGAGATGGCATCGGCTTTCACCGAATCCGATTGCGCCTTCGCTATTTCCACGAGGGTGCGCACCGCGTAATCGACCTTCGCGGTGATGTGCACTGCGCTCTCCTGATCTCGTCCGGCGGGTGAACGAAACCTTATCGCGCCACCAACCGTGGATTCAGCACGCCCAGTGCGGCTTCCAGTAATACGCCACCGATCAGTTCCTCCGAGGCCTCCGGCACGCTGTCCTTCGACATCAGCGCCGCGCCGAGCACCTGCATCGCGGCGTACGCGCGCAGCACGGTCTCGTCATCCGCGCCCGGACCGGCGAGCCAGGCACACATGCGCCGGCTGAGTTCGATCATGTCCGGATAACGATCGCCGAGGGCGTTCAGAATTGCGACGGTGTCGCGCATACACAGGGTGCCCGCCGTGCGATGGCCCAGCGTCGATCGCAGATGCGCTTCGAGTACCTCGCGCACGGTCTCGGGGGAATGCGGAATTGCGTCGAGTCCCTCTACCAGAGCACGGAGGTCATCGACCATCGGCTCGACAATAGCTATGAGCAGATCCACTTTCGAGGCATAGTGATAGTAGAGCGATGCTTTTGTGATTCCCACCGCATCGGCTACCTCGCGTAGGCTGCTCTGTTCGAAACCTTTGCTGGTAAATAGCTCAATCGCGGCGTCCCGGATCGCATCTTTCGTGCTTCTACCTGCGACAACTGTTCCCGCCACGCTTCGACCCGCCATGCGCATCATCCTCTCACCGGCTTTCGCGACGCGAGGAACGTCGGAAAAGTCGAGGTTGTTCCTCCGCTTATTCAACGGTTAGTCTACCTACCGCACGGTAGGCAGAAATTACGTGGAGGCGAGGAGCGGACAGCGCGCTCCCGCGGCAGGGCTGTCTACGCGCTCACGACGCACGGTGCAGTGCGAATGAAACCATCGCCCCGAGACCATCGCCAGGAGAACCCCTCGTGTCCGTATACCTCTATAGGTGGGGAAAGTTCGCCTTCCGCCAGAAATGGCTCGTCATCGGAGTCTGGCTCGCCGCCCTGATCGTCATCGGCGGCGTCGGCGGCTCCCTCGCCAAGCCCTTCCAGGACAGCTTCAGCATGCCCGGCCTCCCGTCGGAGCGGGCAACCGAAATCCTCGACAAGCACTTCCCGGGCGCTTCGGCCGACTTCGATCCGGATGCGGTCACCGGCACCTACGTGATCGGCGCGCCCGCCGGTGAGAAGCTCACCGATCCGAAGAACGCGGCGCAGCTGCAGGCCTTCGTCGACAAGCTGAACGGGCTCGACATCGTCGACAAGGCCGTTCCGGCGATGAACCCGATCGATGTCACCAAGAAGATCGGCGAATCCGCCAAGATCGACTGCCTCACCGGCGACCGCAATTCGGCGGACTTCACCGGCATCTGCTCGGCCGCACCGCTGAACGTGCTCGGCAAGGACGGCACCGCCGACTCGGTCGCGACCGTCAAGGCCAAGTACGCCATCGCCAAGTTCTCGGACATCACCAAGGATGACCAGAAGAAGGCGTACGACATCGGCGACGAGGCGCGCGCCAACGGCCTCACCGTCGAGCTGACCGGTTCCATCGCACAGGAACAGGGCGGCTCGCAGGGCACCTCGGAGATGATCGGCATCGCGGTCGCGCTGGTGGTCATGATGATCGGCTTCGGCGCGGTCGTCGCGGCCTTCGTGCCGATCCTCACCGCGCTGGTCGGCGTCGGCACCGCCATCTCCATCATCATGTTCGGCACGCACTGGCTCACGGTGCCGACCTTCACCCCGATCCTGGCGTCCATGATCGGCCTGGCGCTGTCCATCGACTACGCCATGTTCATCGTGTCCAGGTACAAACATGAACTGGCCGTATCGAATTCGCCGGAGGAAGCCGCGGGCACCGCGGTCGGCACCGCCGGATCCGCGGTCATCTTCGCCGGTCTGACCGTCATCATCGCGCTGGCGGGCCTGGCCTTCGTCGGCGTCAGCTTCCTGACCTACATGGGTATCTTCGGCGCGGTCGCGGCCTTCATGGCGGTGCTCGTCGCGGTCACCCTGATGCCCGCGCTGATGGGCGCGTTCGGCCGCTTCCTGTTCAAGCCGAAGCTGCCGCTGGTCGCCAAGCACGATCCCGAGGACGAGAACTCCGTCACCAACGGACAGCGCTTCGCCCGATTCATCGGTAAGGCACCGGCTTTGACGCTGGCCGCCTCGGTGATCCTGCTCGGCCTGCTGGCCGCGCCCGCGCTCAATATGCAGCTGGGTCTGCCCGGCGGCGATTCCATGCCCAAGGATTCGACGCTGCGCAAGGCCTACGACCTGCAGACCGCCGGATTCGGCGAGGGCGCCAACGGCACCCTCATGATCGCCGTGGACATGAGCAAGACCCCCGCCGATCAGCGCACCGAAGCACTGGACGAACTGCGCGCTCAGCTCGGCCCCAAGGGCCCGTACGAGGGTGTGGAGTACCTGACGCACGCCCAGACGAGCAAGGACGGCGAAGCCGCCCTGTTCACGGTCGTGCCCAAGGCCGGACCGAATGACAAGGTCACCAAGGATCTGGTCAAGGACGCCCGCAATGCCGAGTCGAAGTTCAACGACAAGTACGGCATGGAGTACGGAATCACCGGCACCACAGCGATTTACGCGGATGTGTCGGCGGGCCTGCTCAGCAAGATCGTGCCCTACCTGGCCATCGTGGCGGGTGCGGCATTCCTGCTGCTGATCCTGGTGTTCCGCTCGATCCTGGTGCCGCTCACCGCCGCGCTCGGCTTCCTGCTGTCCATGGCGGCCACCTTCGGCGCGACGGTGCTCATCTTCCAGGAGGGCAAGTTCAACCTGGTCGAGGCGCATCCGCTGGTGAGCTTCCTGCCAATCATGTTGATCGGCTTGGTATTCGGTCTCGCGATGGACTACCAGGTGTTCCTGGTGACCCGCATGCGCGAGGAATACGTGCACGGCAAGTCCGCCAAGGAAGCCATGATCAGCGGCTACCACCACGGCGCGCGCGTGGTGACCTCCGCGGCCGTCATCATGATCTCGGTGTTCAGCGCCTTCATGCTGGAACCGAACGTGGTGGCCAAGTCCATGGGCTTCGCCATGGCGGCGGGCGTGCTGCTCGACGCCTTCGTGGTCCGCATGGTGCTCATCCCGTCGCTGCTGGTGCTGATGGGCAAGTGGGCCTGGTGGATTCCGAAGTGGCTGGATCGCGTGCTGCCCGATATCGATGTCGAGGGCGCCAAGCTGGCTGCGCTCAAGGAGTCGTCGGCTCCGGTGTCGATGGACAAGGAACCGGCTGGGGTGTGATCCCCCGATAGCTCGAAAGTCTCGGCCCCGCATCTGGATTCAGGTGCGGGGCCGAGTCGTTTCCGGAGGTGGTCACGCGCGGGCCAGTTCCTCGCCCATGCGGGCGGTGATGGTGATCAGCACGCGGGCGGCGGTCTCCAGGTCTTCGGGCGAGACCGAACCGTAGGCGGGGCCGACGATCTTGCCGGAGGCCGCCCGCACCCGGGCCACCAATTCGCTACCGGCATCGTTGATCTGGATCTCATCGCCGGGCAGCGTGGCCAGCAACTCCTTGCCGACCAACGCCGCGACGGCCGCTTCGACGTCCGCGGGGTCCCACTGGGTCATACCGGCGACCCGGGCGACATGGGCGGTGCGCGGGACCGGAACACCTTGGGCCAGAGCTTGATTCAGGGTGATCCACTGGCGCTCGTCCAGGGTGGTGCCCGCCAGCACGCGGGTCAGCACCGCGGTGTGGTGCTTCTCGGCCTGGCCGATGATCGAGGGGTTCAGGACAGGGGCGGCGGTGGTGGTCATGTCGAGCTCCTCTTGCGGGGTGTTCCGTTCGGTGTGCGGCAATCATGACACTCAGTTCCATAAGTGCGCAAGTGCCAATTTGAACTGAGTTTCTTCAGCGACCCAGTTCCGCAACCGGCTATGATCACCGGCATGACCACGGACGACCGCGCGCTCCCGTTGCGCGAACGCAAGCGCCTGCGCACCCGCCGCGCCCTCGCCGATGTCGCACTGCGCCTGTTCACCGAACAGGGTTTCGACGGCACCAAGGTGGAGCAGCTGGTCGAGGAGGCCGAGGTCTCGCGCAGCACCTTCTTCCGCACCTTCCCGACCAAGGAGGCCGCGGCCACCGAGGCCGAAACCGAGCTTTGGGCGAATTACCTTGCGGCACTGGAAGATCGGGAATTATCCGGTCCCGTGCTCGACGAGCTGCGCGATACCCTCGCCGCGGCCGCGCGGGAGCTGCCGCAGGATTGGGACCGTCGCTATATCGCCACCCGCCGCCTGGTGCTCACCGCGCCCGCCCTCATGGGACATGTGGAGTACCACCGCTCCGGCGTCGAGAAGCAGGTAATCGCCTGCCTCACAACGAAATTGAATCTTCCTGCCGATGATCTGCGCCCGCACATCCTGGCCGAACTGACCACCACCGCCTGGAGTATCGCGGGCCGCGCCTGGGTGGCGGCCGACGGCGACGGCGGCCGCCGAGCCCTTCTCGACCGCCTGCACCATGCCTTCGCAGCCATCCCGTCGGCACTGGAATTGACCGCGAATTAGCCCCGCCGCGAAGCGATCAGGAATCGAGAAGCTTTGCCCCCACCCCCGCTCATATTGTTGTTCACATGAACATCACCGCAGCTCAGACCACCATCAACGCCATCACCCTGGAGGCCGACGACCCGGCCGCGACCACCGCCTTCTACGCCGCCGCGTTCGGCCTGGGCGACCGCCTGCGGGTCCGCGCCGCCCAGGCCCCGTCCACCGGTTTCCGCGGCTTCGTCCTCTCGCTGGTGGTATCGCAGCCCAGCACCGTGGACAGCCTCATGGGCACCGCCGTGGACGCGGGCGCGACGGTCGTGAAGCCCGCCAAGAAGAGTCTCTGGGGCTACAGCGGCGTCCTGCAGTCCCCCGACGGCGTGGTCTGGAAGATCGCCACCTCCGCCAAGAAGGACACCGGCCCGTTCACCCGCGATGTCGACGCGTTCGTCCTGCTGCTCGGCGTCGACGATGTGAAGGCCACCAAGAAGTTCTACGTCGACCAGGGCCTCACCGTCGCAAAGAGTTTCGGCACCAAGTACGTCGAATTCGAGGCCCCGGAGGCCGCACCGGTGAAGCTCGCGCTCTACACCCGCAAATTCGCCGCCAAGGACGCGGGCGTGAGCGCCGAGGGCAGCGGTTCGCATCGCGTCGCGATCCAGACCGACGCCGCCCCTTTCACCGATCTGGACGGTTTCGACTGGGAGCGGATCTAAATTCGCATCGCACGCCCGCAACAATTCGAAACGTTTACATTTCACTCAACGGGCATGCGGATTACGGTCTCGCCCATGACACGAATCCTGGCGAAAGTATCCGCGGCCGCCGCCCTGTCCGCTGCCATCGTCACCTCCGGGGTGACGCTGGCGGGCACGGCCAATGCCGAAGCCCAGACCCTGCAACCCGCCCCGATCGCCGATTCCGGATCAGGTCACTCGCTTGTGCAATCCGGCTCCGGCACCGGCTCGGCCGCGCTCGACCTGCCCACCGCCTACATCCTCTGCAACCTCACGGGCGGCGAATACCACCTCGGCATCAGCATGACCTCCCCCAATATCCGCGGCTGCTTCGGCGGCCTGTTCGCCGGCCCGATCAGCCCCATCTGATCCGAAACGTGAAGCCCCGCAACCGAAAACGGTTGCGGGGCTTCAACTGTCAGCGATCAGTGCGGGGTGTTCGCGTAAGCGGAGCCCGCACTCGCCACCTGCAGAGCCTTGGCGAAGAAGATGCTGAGAAGTTCCATGTCCCCTGAATTCCTAACTCCCGTGGATTGGGCGGACCACATTCCGCCGGGACTACCGATATCACATCTGCGCCACCGACGCATCCGGATATGTTGCGGCACAAGCAAAAAGCCCCTCGCCTGAATTCAGGCGAGGGGCTTGCAGCGGTGGCGGAGGGATTTGAACCCTCGGAGGGGGGTTACCCCTCACACGCTTTCGAGGCGTGCTCCTTAGGCCGCTCGGACACGCCACCGCCGGTGACTTTACCGGACCACCCGCCGAATACCGAAATCGGCCGGAAAGGGGGTCAGGGGCGCTGGGTTTTGAAGAAGGTGTCCAGCAGAGCGGCGCATTCGGGTTCCAGGATGCCGCCGCGGACCTGCGGGCGATGATTGAGACGTCGGTCACGTACCACGTCCCAGAGCGAGCCCACCGCACCGGTTTTCGGCTCCCACGCGCCGAAGATCACCTTGCCCACCCGGGACAGCACCAGCGCGCCCGCGCACATGGTGCAGGGTTCGAGGGTGACCGCGAGGGTCGCGCCCTCCAGCCGCCAGCCGTCGCCCATCACCCGCGCGGCGGCGCGCAGGGCCAGGACTTCGGCGTGCGCGGTCGGATCACCGAGCGCCTCACGGGCATTGGCGGCCCGGGCCAGTTCGCGGCCCGAGCCGTCGAAGACGACCGCGCCCACCGGAACGTCCCGTGGGTCGGCTGTGCGCGCGGCCGCGATGGCCGCGCGGATCATGTCCTCGTCCGAGAGCGGGTTCAGCGCGGGAGTTTGTCGAGGGCCGCGGCGAACTGATCGGCGAAGCCCAGCGAGCGGGCCACCATACCGAGCTGTTCGTCGGGGTAGAGGTCGGTTTCGGCGAGGATGACGCTGAGCACGGGTTCGGGCAGGCCCAGGTCGGACAGCACGCCGAGGTCGCCCTCCTCCCAGGGTTCGATGTCATCGAGTTCGTCCGGATCGATATCCGGGATCTCGATGTTCAGCTCCTCGAGCACATCGGCGGCGATGTCGTAGTCGATGGCCGCGGTCGCATCGGAGAGCAGGATTCTGCTGCCGGTGGGGCCGGGACGGAGGATGATGAAGAATTCGTCGTCGATATCGAGCAGGCCGAATACCGCGCCGGAAGCTCGCAGCTCACGCAACTCGGCCTCGGCCGCGGAAAGACTGGAGAGGGCAGCCGCGCTCAAAGGCGTGACTTTCCAATCGGCTTCTTCGCGGACAACCGCCACTGCGAACCCTTCCACGTCGTCGTACTCATCCGACGCCGCCCTGTTCGTGCTCGAGCGCTGTGCTGCCATGGGCGCAACGGTAGTCCGCTTCGGGGGAAATGTTGAAGTCGTATGCGAATCTGATCGCATGACGGGCCATCCGAAAGCAGCTGTCTGTGTCCTGGGCGCCGGATTGATCGGCGGATCGGTGCTCCGCGCCGCCGCCGCGGCGGGCTACGACGTATGGGGTTTCAACCGATCCGAGGCGGGCGCGAAAGCCGCCCGCGCCGATGACGTCGACGTGACCAGCGAGATCGAACCGGTGCTGCGGCGGGCGGCACGCGAGGACGCGCTGATCGTGGTCGGCGTGCCCATGCCCGCGCTGGACACCATCCTCTCGGATGTGAAGTCCTTCGCACCGGACTGCGCGCTCACCGATGTGGTGAGCGTCAAAGCCCCGGTGGCGGCGGCTATGAAGCGGCATGAGCTGGCGGCGCGGTACGTGGGCGGGCATCCGATGGCGGGGACCAGCGAGTCCGGTTGGGCCGCATCCACTCCCGATCTGTTCCAGCGCGCCGCCTGGGCGGTGAGCGTGGATCCGGGGACGCACGCCGGCGCGTTCGAGCGGGTGGCGCGACTGGCCCTGGATTGCGGGTCGGTGGTGGTGCCGGTGCTGAGCGAGGAACACGATCGGGCCGTGGCGCGCATCTCGCATCTGCCGCATGTGCTCGCCGAGGCGCTCGCGATCCAGGGCCGCAATGGCGGCGCGCTGGCGCTGGGCCTGGCCGCGGGGTCATTCCGCGACGGCACCCGGGTCGCGGCCACCGCGCCGGATCTGGTGCGCGCCATCTGCGATCCGAACGCGACCGCGCTGCTCGAGGTGCTGGAGGACGCGCTGCGGGTGCTGGAGGGCGCGCGGGACAGCCTGCGCGAGAACGGCACCATCGGGCAGCTGGCCGATGCGGGCCATGACGCACGCGTCGACTTCGACGACAACGAGCGCTGGGCGATCACCGATATCCGCCCGGGCGACCAGGATTGGGCCGAGCGGCTGGCCGAGGCCGGGCGGCGCGGCGGGGTCATCGAGTCGCTGTAGGTGTGGATCCCGGCCAAAAGCATGCCGGGATGACGGGGGCCGCTACCGAGAACGGGGGCGGCTCAGATGCGTTCGGCGAGGCCGGGGTAATCCAGCAGGAAGCCGTCGTCGTCGACTTTCACCGTCGCGCTGGAGACGGGTGAGAGCACGTGGATGCCGTCGGCGCCGCTGCTGTAGGTGAGGCTGGCTTCCTGGACGTGCAGGTCGGGCAGGCGGACGTAGACGACCGGGACCTGGACGTCCTCGCTGGCGTGCGCCAGGCCGTAGCGGCGGATGGGCAGGGTGTTGAAGAACGGGCTCAGCACCACGTCGACGTCGAGCGCACCGCCGAAGGTGGAGCGCACATGTGTGCCACCGGCGTCGATGAGCCAGTAGTTCTCCTCGTCGCGGGCGATGGATGCGTGCCGTTCGCCGGTGGCCAGGGTGCTGCGCAGGGACAGTCGGCGGGTGACGCCGTTCTCGTCGGTGACCAGGTCGTAGGAGGCGCTGAAGGCCGGGTGATCCTCGCACTCGCCCGCGATGATGCGGCCCGCGGCGCGAATCCGGTTGCCGCTGAGCACAACCCGCACCGATTCCATTCGCGACGCGTTATGCGCGCGCCAGGTCAATATCGACGGCCATTTCGGCGCCGCCGGTTTCGAATCCTCGCTCCCGCTCTCCGTCACGCCTATAACCGTACGTGCAGCCGGTTTTCCTCCGGTGACCCCCGGCGCGCGTTTCCCGGCGGCGTGTCGGGGTGCTGACGCCCGGAGGCGAGAGAGACCGCCCGGTATGCCCGGTGTTGCTCGGCGGCGGGTCGCGGGGACTCGAGTAACGTATCCGCGGGCAAGTGGGGAACTCGGGGCTGGAAGGGATTTTTGTGGCTGGCGCGCGGATGGTCGGGCTGTTCGCCGGTATCGGCGGGCTGGAGCTCGGACTGGCCGCACACGGCTGGCAGAGCGAACTGCTGTGCGAGATCGACGCGGGCGCGCAGGCCGTGCTCGCCGCCAGGTTCCCCGGGGTGGAGCTGCACTCGGATGTGACCCGGCTGCGGTCGCTGCCCGCCGGAACCGATCTGGTGGCCGCCGGATTCCCCTGCCAGGACCTGTCCCAGGCCGGGCGCACCGCCGGAATCACCGGTGCGCGTTCGGGTTTGGTTGACGAGGTGTTCCGGCTGGTGAAGCGCAAGCGCGGACCGCGCTGGCTGCTCATCGAGAATGTCCCGTTCATGCTGCAGCTGGGCGCGGGCGCGGCCATGCGGCACATTACGAGCGCGCTGGAGGAGCTCGGATACACCTGGGCATACCGGGTGGTCGACGCGCGCGCGTTCGGGCTGCCACAGCGCCGTCAGCGGGTGCTCATGCTGGCCTCGCGCACCGAGGACCCGCGGCCCGTACTGTTCGGCACCGACGCCGGACCGCATCCGGTCGGCGATCCGGCGCACGATCCGTGCGGGTTCTACTGGACCGAGGGCAATCGCGGCCTGGGCTGGGCGGTGAACGCGGTGCCGACCCTCAAGGGCGGTTCCGGCCTCGGCATCGCAAGCCCGCCCGCCGTGCGGCTGCCCTCCGGTGAGCTGGTCACCCCGGGCATCACCGACTGTGAACGCTTACAGGGCTTCGACCGGGATTGGACGACACCGGCTCTCGATGTCCCGGGGGTGCGGCGCGGGCATCGCTGGAAGCTGGTCGGCAACGCGGTGAGCGTACGGATGGCGTCCTGGATCGCGGGTCGCCTCGCCGATCCCGCCGATGACCCGTTCCCGGCGGGCGAACCGCATACCCGCCGCGCCTGGCCGCTGGCCGCGTGGGGACGCGACGGCGAGGTGTACCGGGTTCCGGTGTCCACCTGGCCGGTGCACGCGCCGTACGAGGATCTGCGCTGGTTCCTCGACGATGTGAACCTGCTCTCGGCCCGCGCCACGGCCGGATTCCTGCGCCGCACCACGATGGGCACGCTGCGTTTCCCGCCCGGTTTCATCGAGGACGTGGAGAACCATCTCGACCGAATGGGAGGATTCCCCCGCGAGGCGGCCTGAGCCGAACGGGCGAATTATCCGATCGCACTGCAGAAGTCGCTGATTCAGGAGTTGTCATGCCGCGTCCGATCACCGATGCGGCGACCAGTGCCCGAATGGCGAAGCAGCGCCGCGTCGACACCAAACCGGAAATGGCGCTGCGGCGGGAATTGCACCGGCGGGGTGCGCGGTTCTTCGTGGACAGGGCTCCACTGCCGAAGATGCGGCGGCGGGCCGACATCGTGTTCCCGCGGCGGAAGGTGGCGGTTTTCGTGGACGGCTGTTTCTGGCACAGCTGTCCGCAACACGCCACCTCACCGAAGAACAACGCCGAATTCTGGGCCGAGAAACTGGCCGGGAATGTGGCCCGGGATCGCGATACCGATGCGCGGCTGACGGCGCAGGGCTGGACGGTGGTGCGGGTGTGGGAACACGAATCGGCGCAAGCGGCCGCCGACCTGGTATTGCTGGTATTGGCCCGCGGGGCGTGAAGCCCGCACGGCCGATGCGCGACAATGGACGTACCACCGGACCGTCCGACCAGTACGGCTGCGAGAGCGAGCGAGGCCAGCGAAAGCGAGTACGGCTATGACCCGGACCCAGGAGAAACAGGCAGCGGCGGCGCCGAGCGAGGCACCGCCCACCCCACGCTGGCGACGGGTACTGCGCTGGTGCATCGCGATCCTGATCGGTTTCGCGGGACTCGGTTACTCCTCGTGGGTGCTGGAATTCCTACTACCCATCCCCAGCGATCCGACCAATACCTTCCTGAGTCAGCTGGCCGAGAAGGGCGCACCGTTCCGCTGGGTCTTCACCACCGGTGACACCGTGTCGGGCGCGATGCTCGCGGTGGCCGGTATCGGCGGACTGCTGTTGTTCTCGCGCCGCCGCTATTCCACCATCGGCTGGATCGCGCTGACCTGTTTCGGGCTGTCCACCATCGCCGATGCCCAGTGGCCGATCGATCCCACTGTGACGCATACGTATTCGGAATCCGGACTGGTTCCGCAGTTGCACCAGATTCACGCGCTCACCAGTTCGCTGGCGGTGTTCTCCATCTACATCGCGATGATCGCGTTCAGTGTGGCGGCGTTCAAGTACAAGCGCTGGCCGATCCTGCGCCATACCGGCCTGTGGATTCTGATCATCGGTTCGGTGGTGACGGCGTGGATGCTGATCGCCGACAATCTGCCCGGCAATTACGGTCTCGGCATCGCACAGCGCATCCAGGTGGGCGCGATGTCGCTGTGGCTGGTCGTGCTGGCGGTGCAAATCGTTCTCGCCGAACGGGATTCCGACCGCCGCGCTGGGTAGGGTCGATGCTGTGACCAGCGACGCACTCACCGAGATTCCCACGCAGCTCGACACTGTCGCCGCCGCGACGAGCCTGTTGATCGACGCCGCCTCCGGCCTCACCGACGCCGATCTGATCGAACCGTCACTGCTGCCCGGCTGGACCCGCGGACATGTGCTGGCGCATCTGTCCCGCAACGCGGACAGCCTGGTGAACCTGCTGCTGTGGGCGCGCACCGGTATCGAAACCCCGCAGTACGCAAGCGCTTTCCTGCGCGACGCCGATATCGAGGCGGGCGCCCCGCGCGCGCTGCGCGAACAGTTCGAGGACCTCACCGCCTCCGCCGAGCGCTGGCTGGCGCTGGCCCGGGTGATGCCCGCCGAATCCTGGCACGCGATCGTGCGCAACCGCCAGGGCGGTGAACTCCCCGCCAGCCGGGTGCTGTGGATGCGCCTGCTGGAGGTCGAGATCCACCACGTGGACCTGAATGTGGGCTACACGCCCCAGGATTGGCCCGCTCCCTTCGTGGCCCGCCTACTCCCCCAGTCCATCACCGACCTGTCCGCCAAGGATGGCCCCGGCTTCACCGTCACCGCGACCGACACCGGCTACACCGGCACGGTCGGCACCCCTGAGACGGAAATCACCGGCCCCGCACCGGCTCTCGCCGCCTGGCTCATCGGCCGCTCGAGTGGCGCGGATCTCACCGGCACGCTCCCGAATCTCGCGGCCTGGAAATAGGCACCGCACCGCATGACAAGAACGGCCCCGCACCTGTCGGTGCGGGGCCGTTCTGTTGTGCGCCCGAAGGGATTCGAACCCCTAACCTTCTGATCCGTAGTCAGATGCTCTATCCGTTGAGCTACGGGCGCATGGTCGAACATATTCAGTTGTAGCAGCCCGGCGAACCGGGCTTGGCGGAGGCGAGAGGATTTGAACCTCCGGTCCCCGTGAAGGGACAACTCATTAGCAGTGAGTCCCATTCGGCCGCTCTGGCACGCCTCCTGGAGCCTTCTCTTACGAGGGCGCCGGTCCTTTCGAACCGCCGGGACGAAAGATTACACAGCGGGTGACCAATAGGCAAAACGGCTGGTCAGAGGCGCGGTGCGGGGCATTCGCCGAGGACGGTTTCAGCGCAGGTGACTGTCGAACCATTCGAAGATCCGGGTTTGCGCGTCGAGGGTGGCGGCGTCGTCCGGTGCGGCGGGGTCGAAGCCGGGGTGATCGGGGCGGTGCCGCAGACCCGGATAGGTGACCACCAGGGTTGCCACGTCGGCGCGGGCGGCGGCATCGCGCAGCCGGTCGACCTGTTCGGGCGGGGTGCGCGGATCGTCGGCGCCGAACAGCGCGAGCCAGGGCGCCTTGAGACCGGGCGCGGCCGCGGCGAGCGCGACAGCCTGTGGGGTGAGCGGGGTTTCGATGCCGGGGGCGGCGACGCTGACCGCCGCGCCGATCCGGCGATCGGTGGCGACCAGGGCGGCGGCGGTGCCCGCGGAGTCGAACCCGAGCACCCCGATGCAGTCGCCGAAGACGCCGTGCCCGGTGAGCCATTCGAAGCAGGCGTCGAAGTCCTCGACGAGGTCCGCGCCGAAAACCTGTTCGGGCACCACGCCATTGGCGCGGTGGAACAGGTCGGGTGCGACCACCGTCCAGCCGTCATCGGCCAGCGATCGCATGAGATCCAGCAATGGATCGGTGAATTCGCGCGATTCGTGCAACACCACGATGCCGCCTCGTGCATGACCATCCGGTTCGATCACCGTGAGAGGAACCCGCATCGTCTCGTGCACAGGCGCTAGATCTCGGAAAATGCCCGCCATGCAGCCAGAGTAGTTGTGCAAGGTAACTTCGGGATTAATGTTTTGCCGGGGTCAATGCGCAGAACATTTTCCGGTACAAACACCCGCGCAGCAAACGCCGTGCCACTTTCGCGATGGCTACCGATCGGCGGCCGCGGGGTATCGGTACGGCACCACCGGGGCGGGCAGAATCGGGCACCGCATAGGGTGGGATGGTGAGCGCGCACATTCGTCCGGATCTCGATGCCATCCCGGCGTACATCGCCGGCCGCAGCCACCCCGACCTGGTGAAGCTGGCCAGCAACGAGACCACCTTTCCGCCGCTGCCCTCGGTCGCCAAGGCGATCGCCGAGGCCGCCGAACTGGTGAACCGGTACCCGGACAACGCCGCGCTCGAATTGCGCAGCGCCATCGCCGAATTCCACGGTGTCGCGGTGGAGAACGTGGCCGCGGGTTGCGGCAGTGTCGCCATCTGCCAGGAACTGGTGCAGATCACCTGCCTGGCGCCCACCGATGAGGTGGTGTTCGCGTGGCGTTCGTTCGAGGCGTACCCGATCGTGACGCAGGTGGCGGGCGCGACCGCGGTGCGGGTGCCGCTCGACCATGACTTCGCACACGATCTGGACGCGCTGGCGGCGGCGATCACGCCGAATACCCGCGTGGTGTTCGTCTGCAATCCGAACAATCCGACCGGGACCGCGCACGGCACCGCCGAACTCATCCGCTTCGTGGATTCGGTGCCCGCGAACGTGCTGGTGGTGCTGGACGAGGCCTACTACGAGTACATGCGGCTCGAGGATCAGCCCAACGGCGTGGAGATCGGCCGCACCCGGCCCAATGTGCTTGTGCTGCGCACCTTCTCGAAGGCGTACGGGCTCGCGGGACTACGCGTCGGCTACGCGGTCGGCGCTCCCGACGTCGTCACCGCGCTGATGAAGGTGCACATCCCGTTCAGCGTGAACCGGGTCGCGCAGGCCGCCGCCATCGCCTCGCTGGAGGCCCGGCACGAGCTCCTGGAGCGCACCAACGCCGTTGTGGCCGAGCGCAATCGCATGCGGGACGCGCTGGCCGCCGTGGGCTACCGGGTGGCCGACAGCCAGGCGAACTTCCTGTGGCTGCCGCTGGGCGACCGCAGCGGCGAATACGGTCAGGCCAGCGCCGAGGCCGGAGTCCTGGTGCGGCCCTACGGAAATGACGGCGTCCGCATCACCGCGGGCGACCCGCACGAGAACGACCTGTTCCTGAGCTTCGCCACCGATCCCGCGACGGTCGCGCGCTTCCTCGGCTGATGGCCGGTGCGCCTCAGCCGATCCCGAGGCCAAGGGCGATGGTCGGCCAGGAGCGCGGGAGTTCATCGGCCCAGTAGGGCCAGGAGTGGGTGCCGGTGATGCGGCGGTCGACCACGGCGGGGATGCCGAGCTGGCCCAGGCGATCCGAGAGCTGAGCGGTGCACATGTCCGCGCCCGCCTCGAGCGGTCCGCCGAACAGGATCGATTGGCGCGCATCGGGATTGCCCGGACCGTCGTGCTCACCGGGCAGCCCGCTGCCCGAGGACAGGTAGATGGTCTTGCCGCGCAGCGCTTCCGCGTGCACCAGCACATCGTGCGCCGCCCACTGCGGATCGTCCGACGGGCCGAACATATTGTCCGGATCGCCGCCGAAGGTGCCGACCACGGCGCGCGCCTGCGCCTGACCGAAGTCCGAACTCATTGCGTAGCAGCCGCTGTGGGCTCCCACGGCGCGATAGAGCTCCGGATGGCGCACGGCCAGCATCATGGCCGCCTCGGCGCCCATGGAGACGCCGGTGAGCCCGTTGACGCCGTCTCCGCCGAAGCGGGCGTCGAGCAGCGGCGGCAGTTCCCGGGTGAGGAAGGTTTCCCACCGGTTGGTGCCGAGTTTGGGGTCGGCGTGCAGCCAGTCGGTGTAGTAGCTGGCCGGTCCGCCGAGGGTGAAGACCACGTTCACGTTCTTGTCGGCGAAGAAGCGCAGCGCGCCGCCCTTGACCGCCCAGTTGTTGGCGTCGGCCGCGGCGCTGCGCCCGTCCAGCATGTAGAGGGTGGGGCGCGGGGAATCGCGGACGGCGGGCAGCAGCACCTGCACGTCGACGGTCCGCCCCATGGCGGGTGAGTCGACCGAGACCTGGAGCAGCCGATCGTTCAGGTTCGCGACGCGCGCGATGGCGGCGTGAGAGGGGTGCACCGGGTCGACCGCGGGCGGGGCCTCCTCATTGGATCCGGAGTCCACGGGCGGTTCGGCGAGTGATTGCGGTAGAGCGAACAGCGCCGCACCGGCGAGCAGTGCGACGCTGGCGAGGGCGCCGGCGAGGCGACGCCGTACTGCACTGCGGCGAAGCACCCTGCCAATCCTGCCAGAAATCATTCGGTGGCGAGATCACGTTCCCAGCGCGTCTCCACATCTGTGAAGCGCCACACAGCGATTGCGACCGCCCAGGTGCCCAGGAACAGCCCGGCGATGACGAAGCCGAGATCCCCGAGGTCCAGATTTCCGATCCAGGCGATGAAACCCGTTGTGATATCGAGACGTTCGACGAAGATCGAGATGATCTCCTGCACGCCGATCAGCAGTGCGACGGCCACGGACAGCCCGGTGATGACCAGGTTGTAGTAGATCTTGCGCACCGGTCGCGCGAACGCCCAGTCGTAGGCGTAGCTCATGAACGAGCCGTCGAGGGCGTCGAACAGCGTCATACCGGCCGAAAACAGCACGGGCAGAACGAGAATCGTGTACCAGGGCAGGCCGGTGGCGGCCGCGCCGCCCGCGATCACCAGCAGGCCGACCTCGGTGACGGTGTCGAAGCCGAGCCCGAAAAGCAGTCCGACCGGGTACATCTGCCACGGTTTGCGCACCAGCTTCACGACCGGGCCGAGGATGCGGTTGAGCGCGCCGCGGTGTTCGAGTTCGTATTCCAGTCGCGCCTCGTCGAGGTCACCGCCGCGCATGCGCCGGTACACCTTCCAGATGGCGATCAGCGACGCCAGATTCAGCAGGCCGATGGCGATCAGGAAGACGCCGGAGATGCTGGTGCCCCACAGCCCCGTCCACTTGTGCAGGGCCGAGCCCTCGTCCTCGATGGGTCTGGCGAGCGCGCGCACACCGGCCGCCAGCAGGGCCACCATCAGGAACACGATGCTGGAATGGCCGAGGGCGAACCAGAATCCGACGGTGTGCGTCTTGGCGCGGCCGTTCTCGGCGACGAGTTTGCGGGTGGTGTTGTCGATGGCGGCGATGTGGTCGGCGTCGAAGGCGTGCCGCATGCCGAGCGTGTAGGCGGTCACGCCCAGTCCGACCCCGAAGACCGCGCCCTGCACCATGTGATGGCCCGGCACCACGAAGATCAGCAGGGTGCCCCAGCCGATGATGTGCAGCGCGAGAACCGCGAGACCCATTGCCACCCAACCGCGCACGACACAACCTCATCTCGCCGTGCCCGCACCTGCGCCACATCCTCGGAGCCCTCGGCGCGGGCGTCGACGCAAATGGGCACCGGCAACTTGATCCGGTGCCCATCTACGTATCTACAGCGGAAGCGGAGGGATTTGAACCCCCGGTCGCTCTCACGACGCTCGCTTTCAAGGCGAGTGCATTCGGCCGCTCTGCCACGCTTCCAGCGGGCTCGATGTTAGCAGTGCGGGCGCACGGCCCGCCTGCCACTTCGCACACGCTGGACGCGTGCTCAGTCGGCGCGGTGGTCGCCCGCACGGTCGATGAGTTCCATCGCGGCGGCCAGCGCGGTCAATTGCTGCGGGGTGAGCAGGTCGATGAAGTAGCGGCGGACGGCGGCGACGTGGCCGGGGGCGGCCAGGCGCAGGCGGCGCATGCCCTCGTCGGTGAGCTGGGCCAGCACGCCGCGGCCGTCGTCCTCACAGGCGGTGCGGCGCACCATCTGCTGGGCCTCGAGACGACGGATCTGATGGGTGAGGCGGCTGCGGGAGGAGAGCACGCCGTCGGCGAGATCGCTCATGCGCAGCGAGCGGCCGGGCGCCTCGGAGAGTTTGACCAGAATGCGATAGTCGGCGAAGGAGAGCGCGCTGTCGCGTTGCAATTGGCGATTGAGGTCGGCCATGAGGCGCTGGCCGCCATCCATGTAGGACCGCCACGCGCGTTGCTGTTCCGGGGTGAGCCACCGCGGTTCGGCAGCGAACCCGCGGCCGCCGCCGGATTCGAACGCCACGCCTGATTGTAGCCAGACGAGCAGGTCGAACCCGGGCGAGCTGCGCTGGAGTTTTTCCCGAAGATCGGCTCAGCGGAAGGAGCTGATCATGGTGCGGCTCAGGTCGTGAACGCTGGAGCAGCCCGAAAGTCCCATGGCCGCATCGAAATCCGCGAGCAGGGTGCGCAGCGCGTGCCGCACGCCGTCGCGTCCGGCGATACCGAGGCCGTAGGCCCAGGGGCGGCCGTAGAGCACCGCCTTCGCGCCGAGGGACAGCGCGATCATGACGTCGGAGCCGGTGCGGATGCCCGAATCGAAGAGCACATCGGCGCGATCGCCGACGGTTGCGACGATCGTCGGCAGTGCGTCCAGGGCGGCGATGGCCCCGTCCACCTGGCGGCCGCCGTGATTGCTGACGATCACCGCGTCCGCCCCGGCGTCGACGCATTGGCGGGCGTCATCGGGATGCACCACGCCCTTGACCGCGATGGGCAGGGTGGTCCAGTCCCGCAGTCGCGAGATATCCGCGGGCCGCAGACCGTGATTGCCGAACAGGCCGATCCAGGTGAGCACGGCCGCGCGCATGGCGTCCTCGCTCTCCTCCGGCGGGGCGGGGAGTTTGGCGCGGAAGACCGGATCCGAGAGGTAGTTGGCAATGCCCTTGGCCGCCAGGAACGGCAGGTGCCCGAGCTCCAGATCGCGCGGCCGCCAACCCAGCGACGGGGTGTCGACGGTGACGACAATGGCCTTGGCTCCGGCCTTTTCGGCGCGTTCGACGAAGGAGTGCGCGAGTTCGGGATCGCTGGGCCAGTACAGCTGATACCACCAGTCACCCGCGAGCGCCCCGGCCTCCTCGATGGTGGAGGAGCCCGCGGTGGACAGCACCATGCCGATGCCGAGTTCCCTTGTGACATCGGCGACGACGGTCTCGCCACGCTCGTGCAGCAGGCCGAGCACCCCGATGGGCGCGGTGAGAATCGGTGCGGCCAAATGGGTTCCGAGCACCTCGACCGAGAGATCGCGGGCGTCCGGGCCGCTGGTGCCGCGCAGCACCCTGGGCATGAGCCGGTATTTCTCGAAGGCGTGCAGATTGTTCGCCGCGGTGCGCTCGGATGACGCGCTGCCCGCCACATAGGCGAAGGCCGCCGGTTCCAGTACTTCCCGAGCCCGGGCTTCGAGTCCGGCCGCCGTCATGGGTAGGGCGGGGACATTGCCGGCGAGTCCGGAAAGGTAGATCTCGTTCTGGAAGTCGACGAAACTGCTCATTCGGCAAACGCTAGTACCAACACCGGTGGTACGGGGGGTGTCGGAAATACTTTCCCGGAGCGTAACTTCCGGAAAGGTTCCGGCTCGAATGCGCTGGTATCAGCGGCGGTTGCTGCGCACGCGCACCAGTGCGCGCGGGGATTCGGCGGCGACGAAGCCGGAAATGGCCATTGCGGTCAGGATGGTCAGGGCGCACAGCGCGGTCACGAAGCCGATCATGGATTCTCCCTTTCGGATGTGGTCATTACACAATGACCGCCGAAGCTGACAGGAGGCTGTGCTCCCGCCCAGGCCCGCCTGGCAATAAGCGAGCCCGGCCTGACAGTAATCGTTGATCCGCCGCCGTAGGCTCGCTTTCATGTATGCGGTGACACTCGACGGTTTCGGTGAGCCAGAGGTCATGAAATGGGCGCAGGTACCCGACCTGCCCGCGCCCGGACCCGGTGAAGTAGTGATCGAGGTGGCGGCCGCCGGTGTGAACCGCGCGGACCTGATGCAGCGGCAGGGGTTCTATCCGCCGCCGCCCGGCGCCAGCGAGATATTGGGGCTGGAGGTTTCCGGTGTGATCGCGGCGCTCGGCCCGCACGTGCGCGATTGGCATGTGGGCGACCGGGTGTGCGCGCTGCTGTCCGGCGGCGGATATGCCGAACGGGTGATCGCACCCGAATCCCAACTGCTGCCGATCCCGGAACATTTGGATGTGGCTGCGGCGGCGGCACTTCCGGAGGTGGCGGCGACCGTCTGGTCGAATCTGGTGATGACCGCCGGATTGCACAGCGGACATCTGCTGCTGATTCATGGCGGCGGCAGTGGCATCGGCACGCACGCCATTCAGGTGGCGCGGGCGCTGGGCGCGCGGGTGGCGGTGACCGCGGGCTCGGACGCGAAGTTGGAGCTGTGCCGGGAACTGGGCGCGACGGTGCTGATCAATTACCGCGAACATGATTTCGTCACCGTCATCCACAGCGAATATCCCGGTGTGGACATCATTCTCGACAATATGGGTGCGGCCTATCTGGAACGCAATGTCGAGGCGCTCGCCGATGACGGCCGACTGGTGATCATCGGCATGCAGGGCGGGGTCAAGGCCGAACTGAATCTCGGTGCGCTGCTTGCCAAACGCGGCACCATTCACGCCACCAATCTGCGCCGCCGCCCCGAACACGGCCGCGGCTCCAAAGCGGAGATCATCACCGAGTTGCGCCGTCACCTGTGGCCGATGATCTCCGACGGCACCATCGTCCCCGTCGTCTCCGACGAACTGCCCATAACCGATGTGGCACAGGCACATCGGCTGCTGGACTCGCCGGAGAACTTCGGGAAGGTGATCCTGCGGGTCGACTAGGTGTCGAGTGCGGTGAGGGCGCGGCCGAGCTGATCGATCTCGAATTTGGTCGTGTACGGGGCGAGACCGATGGTGACCGCCCCGCCCTCGTCGTTCACCCCGAGCGCGTCGAGCAGGCGGGAGCCGCCGTGCGATCCGCTCAGGGTGCCGATGCGGGCGTCGGCGAGTTTGGCCGAGACCTTCTCCGCCTGCATGCCCGAGATGGTGAAGCTCACCGTCGGAATGCGGGTGGAGGCGCGGCCGATGACGGTCAGGTTCGGGATGGTGTCCAGCACCGACATCAGATGTTCGAAGAGTTGATCGTGATAGTCCTGCAGCGACGTGATGGACATCTCGAGGCGTTCGCGGCGGGTGCCGGTGGCGCGTTCGTCGAGTCCGGCCAGATAGTCGACCGAGGTGGCCAGGCCCGCCAGCAGCGCGTACTGGTGCCCGCCGACCTCGAGCCGCTCCGCGCCCTTGGCATACGGGTTGAGCGACATGGACGGAATCCGGTCCAGGAACGCGGGATCGCGGAAAACCAGTGCGCCGATCTGCGGTCCGCCCCACGCGGGTGCGCTGAGCGCGATCACATCGGCGTTGAGTTCGTCGATATCGATGAGCGCGTACGGCGCGGCCCCGAAGCAGTCGGCGACCAGCAGCCCGCCCACCTCGTGCACGCGATCGGCGGCCACCCGCACCGCCGGCGCGGAGCCGACGATCGGGGAGGCGGCGGTCAGCGCGACCAGGCGGGCGGTGGGTCCGATGAGCTCCTCGAACTGCCACGCGGGCATTTCGCAGGTCTCGATCTCCACTTCGGCCCAGCGCACATGTGCGCCATAGCGATTCGCGATGCGCAGCCACGGCGCGACATTGGCTTCGTCATCCAGGCGCGACAGCACGATCCCGGTGCCCAGACCCAGTCGGGAGCTCAGCGATTCGGCCAGCCAGGCCAGCAGTACCGCGCGATCCGGGCCGAGCACCACACCCGCGGGGTCACCGCCGACCAGGTCCGCGACCGCTTCGCGAGCGGCCTCCAGAATGGCGGCGCTGCGCTTGGCGGCGCCGTGCCGATTGGTGTGCGAGAAGGCGGAGGTCCGGAAACCTGTTGAGACGGCTCGTGATACCGAATCGGGGACCAGCATGCCCGCTTGCGGGTCGAGGTGGATCCAGCCGTCGCCCAGGGACGGTATTAGGCCCCGAACCCGTGCGACGTCGTAAGTCATGCTGGTCACTCTAAAGGCAGAGGGCAAGTCGGCGTAACGGTGTGTGCGGTTTGGGTGGGTGCCGCTTAGCGCCGTCGGCGGTGACGGGACATGATGGGGGGATGACGCAATCGGATGGGGCGCCGGAATCCATTGTGGTGATCGGCCCCGAGGGCAAGCCGTTGATGATTCCCGCCGCCGCGCAGATCGGCGGCGAGCCGGTCGAGGTGACCGGACAGGTTGTCGGTGAGGGTAATTCCGACGATTCCGGCGAACAGGATGAGTCGCTCGCCGACATGGTGGAGCAGCCCGCGAAGGTCATGCGCATCGGCACCATGATCAAACAGTTGCTCGAGGAAGTGCGGCACGCACCGCTCGACGACGCCAGCCGCACCCGGCTGCGCGATATCCACCGCACCTCCATTCGCGAACTCGAACAGGGCCTGGCCCCCGAACTCCGCGAAGAACTCGAACGCCTCGCCCTGCCCTTCAGCGATGACGTCATCCCGTCCGACGCCGAACTGCGCATCGCCCAGGCGCAATTGGTCGGCTGGCTGGAGGGCCTGTTCCACGGCATCCAGACCGCGCTCTTCGCCCAGCAGATGGCGGCCCGCGCACAACTGGAACAAATGCGGCACGCGCTCCCGCCCGGCATGAGCGGGAATGATCCGCGCGGCGGGTCGTCCTCCAGCGGTGGTGGCCAATATCTCTGACCATCTGCGGGTCGGCGGCAGGTTCCTGACGCAACTTGCGGGCTATTAGATAGGGTCGGGGACTGTGCCTGCTGCTGCTCCCCCAGACTCGGCGACGACCGAAGTGACTCCGGATGATGAATCGGTGACACTCGTGTCGGATTCGCAGTCGTTCGCGCGTGCGTTCAAGGACTTCCGCGACGGTTTCTCCCAGCGTGAATTGTGGCTGGCGCTCGGCTGGCAGGACATCAAGCAGCGGTACCGGCGTTCGGTGCTGGGGCCGTTCTGGAT
Source organism: Nocardia sp. NPDC058058 (assembly GCF_042885355.1). Lineage (NCBI taxonomy): Bacteria > Bacillati > Actinomycetota > Actinomycetes > Mycobacteriales > Nocardiaceae > Nocardia > Nocardia sp. NPDC058058. Next base: position 1,221,980 of record NZ_JBHVSA010000002.1, read on the forward strand.
CACCATCGCCACCGGTTTGCAGGCGGCGGCGATGGGTGTGCTGTACGCCACCCTGTTCGGGCAGTCACTGAATTCGTATCTGCCCTATGTGACGGTCGGCCTGATTGTCTGGAATGTCATCAATGCCAGCATCATCGAGGGCTCCGATGTCTTCATCGCCAATGAGGGCCTGATCAAACAACTTCCGTCGGCGCTGAGCGTGCACGTCTATCGCCTGGTGTGGCGGCAATTCCTGTTCTTCGCGCACAACCTGATCATCTACGTGATCATGCTGGTGGCGTTCAGCATCTGGCGGCATCTGCACTGGTCGGCGCTGCTGGCGATTCCCGGACTGCTGCTGATCTTCCTGAACGCGCTCTGGGTGACGATCGTGTTCGGCATCTTCAGCACCCGCTACCGCGATCTCGCGCCGATCCTGGGCAGCACCACGCTCATGCTCTTCGTGCTGACCCCGGTCATGTGGAAGCCGACCGCGCTGACCGGCACCGCGAGCGATCGCGCGAAACTCGCCGAGCTGGTGCCGACCTTCCACTACCTGGAGATCGTGCGCGCGCCGCTGCTGGGCGATCCGATTCACCTGCGCAGCTGGATTGTGGTGCTGGCCATCACCGTCGTCGGCTGGATAGTCGCGATACTGGCTATGAAGAAGTTCCGTTCCCGCGTCCCCTACTGGGTGTGAAGGCTCAATGACCGACCATGTGAGTATCGAAACCCAGCACGCGTGGGTCGAGTTCCCGATCTTCGACGCCAAATCCCGGTCGCTGAAGAAGGCGGTCCTGGGGTCGGCCGGTGGCGCCATCGGGCGCAATCAGTCCGATGTGGTGGTCGTGGAGGCGTTGCGCGATATCACCATGTCGCTGAAAGAGGGCGATCGGATCGGTCTGGTCGGCCACAACGGCGCGGGCAAATCGACGCTGCTGCGGCTGCTTTCGGGCATCTACGAACCGACCCGCGGCAGCGCCCGGATCCGCGGGCGGGTCGCCCCCGTCTTCGATCTGGGCGTCGGCATGGACCCGGAGGTCTCGGGCTACGACAACATCATTATTCGCGGTTTGTTCCTCGGGCAGACCCGCAAGAAGATGCTGTCGCTGATCGATGAAATCGCCGATTTCACCGAATTGGGCGAATATTTGGCGATGCCGCTGCGCACCTACTCCACCGGTATGCGGGTGCGCCTGGCGATGGGCGTGGTGACCTCCATCGATCCGGAGATCCTGCTGCTCGACGAGGGCATCGGCGCGGTCGACGCGGAATTCATGAAGAAGGCGCGAATCCGGTTGCAGGAATTGGTTTCCCGCTCCGGCATCCTGGTTTTCGCGAGCCACTCCAACGAATTCCTCGCCCAGCTATGTGATTCCGCGATGTGGATAGATCATGGACAGGTCCGCATGCACGGCGGCATCGAAGAAGTCGTGCGCGCGTACGAAGGCCCGGAGGCGGGCGATCACGTGGCACAGGTGCTGCGGGATTTGGCACGTGAACCCGAACGGAATCCCGCATGAGCGACCGTCAATCCGGCAACGCTGACCAGACCACACCGCATTTCGGCGACGATGCCCGCATCGTCGCCATCGTGGTGACCCATAAACGCCGGGAACTGCTGGCGGAGTCACTCAAGGTGCTCTCCACCCAGACCCGGCCCATCGACCACCTCATCGTCGTGGACAACGGCAATGAGGCCGAGGTGGGCGAGCTGGTGCGCAATCAGCCCATCGAATCCACGTACCTGGGTTCCGCGCACAATCTCGGCGGCGCGGGCGGTTTCGCGCTCGGCATGCTGCACGCGCTCACCATGGGCGCGGACTGGGTGTGGCTGGCCGATGACGACGGCCGCCCGGACGGGCCGGAAGTGCTTGCCACGCTGTTCGATTGCGCGAAGCGGCATCAGCTGGTCGAGGTGTCGCCGGTGGTCGCCGATATCGACGATCCGGATCGGCTGGCGTTCCCGCTGCGCCGCGGCGTGGTGTGGCGGCGACTGCGCTCCGAACTCGGCGACGAGGATTTCCTGCCCGGCATCGCCTCGCTGTTCAATGGCGCGCTGGTGTCGGCGGAGGCCGTTGACATCATCGGCGTACCGGATCTGCGGCTGTTCGTGCGCGGTGACGAGGTCGAGGTGCACCGGCGGCTGGTGCGGTCCGGGCTGCCGTTCGGAACCTGTTTGCAGACCGCGTACCTGCACCCCAACGGGTCCGAGGAGTTCAAGCCGATCCTGGGCGGGCGGATGCACACCCAGTATCCGGACGATCCGGTGAAGCGGTACTTCACCTATCGCAACCGCGGGTACCTGATGGCGCAGCCGGGCATGCGGAAGTTATTGCCGCAGGAGCTGGCTCGGTTCGGCTGGTTCTTCCTGCTGCAGCAGAAGGATCCGCAGGGGTTCATGGAATGGCTGCGGTTGCAGCGGCTCGGGCGGCGCGAACAGTTCCGCAAGCCCGAGGCGAAGGCATAAGCGCAGGTAGAAAAATAGATTGCGCCGATCGGGCGAACCTGACAGGGTTGGCCCCGTTCTTATTCGGCGTCGCGATCACCCCGGTGGTCGCCAAGGGAGAGATGAGGAGGTGGATTACGTGACTACAGCAGCTCGGATTGTCGTGCCCGCGCGTGTTTTTGCCGCGCCGTGCGTATCCACCTCGAATATCTCGCGCTGAGCCCCGGACGGGCTCGGCCCGTCGAAGGACTCCCTGAAATGTCTGTGGTCGACTACGACCTGCTCTCCCCCTACGGCTGGACCGCCGATGTGGCCGCCGAATACCTTCCGCTGCTGGGTGATTCGCTGACCCCGGCGCGACTGCTGCGCATGGATCGCAGCGAATGCGATGTGGCGGTGCCGATTTCCGGCACCCGCCTGCCCGATCAGGCCGCGGCCGTCATCGTGCGCGCCCGCTGCCCGCGCTCGGACTCCGATGTCACCGGACTGTGCACGGGGGACTGGGTGGGACTGAGCACCGAATCCGGCGAACGGCCTGTCACGCGCGGCATGCTCAATTCGGCCGTGGTGCGAAAGCTGCTGCCGCGCAATACCGCCATCGTCCGCGCCGCGGTTTCCGGGCATTCGGATTCTCGGGCTCGCGCGGGCGATCAGGTGCTCGCCGCCAATGTCGATACCGTGCTGATCTGCTCGCCCGGCGACGGGGATGTGGATCTCGGGCGCATCGAGCGCATGCTCGCACTGGCCTGGGAATCCGGGGCGCAACCGGTGGTGGTGCTCACCAAAGCCGATCTCGCGCAGGATCTCCCGCTGGACGAGGTGCGGGCGGCCGCTCCCGGGGCGACCGTGCTCGCGGTGAGTGCGTCCACCGGGCTCGGCATGGAGGTGCTGACGGCCGTACTGGACGGCACGGTGGCGCTGCTCGGACCGTCCGGTGCGGGCAAATCCACCCTCGCCAATGCCCTGCTGGGTTCGGAAGTGTTCGCCACCAACGCCGTTCGCGAGGGTGACAAACGCGGACGGCACACCACCGTGCACCGCGAACTCCGTCCGCTGCCGGGCGGGGGCACCCTCATCGACACCCCCGGGCTGCGCTCCATCGGCCTCTGGGATGCCGCCGAGGGTATCGGCCGCACCTTCAGCGATATCGAATCCCTTTCCGCCGCCTGCCGTTTCACCGATTGCTCGCACGACCGGGAACCCGGCTGCGCCGTCCGGGAGGCCATCGAATCCGGCGAGATCCCGGAGCGCCGCCTCACCAGCTATCGCAAACTCTCCCGCGAGAACGAGTGGATGGCGGCGCGCTCGAATCACCGCCTGCGCGCCGAACGCGAACGCGCCTGGAAACAGATCGGCAAGGATCAACGCCGCATGTACCGCGACCGCAGCAAATTCGGCCGATGACCGCACCGACCGCGCCCGCCCCGGGCGCACCCCCGCACCCCGTGGCCGCCCAGGTCCTCAAAGCCTGGGCACGCTGGGGGCATCTACCCGACCTCCAACCCCCGCCCCCGAAACCCTGGATCGGCGGGGGTCGGCCCTAGCGCCGAGACAGCGGACGGTTACGCAGCGGGCCGCTGGACGGGTGAACAGGTGTGGGCGGATAGGCTGGAAGGGTGCGAAGAGCTGCGAGTTTTCCCGATGCGGGGTTGAGTGCTGCCCCGCATCGGGTGGCGGCTCCGGGCGGGTCGATGCCCGGGATGAGCCGATGAGTTTCGCGGTGGGGTGGGTTCGGGGTCGGCTGCGGGCCATGCCGAGTGCGCTGTTGTATCTGGGCGTGGGGGCGGTCACCGCGGTGGTCGCGGTGCTCGCGCTGGTGGGGTTGTTGCTCGTCGCGGCGGCCTGTCTGGTGGGGGTCGGGTTGCCGCTCATGCCGGAGGCGGTGCGGGTGGTGCGGCCGCTGGTGCGGTTCGATCGGCGGCGGGCCGCGGGCTTCCTCGGGGTCGAGGTGGCCGAGCCGTATCAGCCGATGGCCGGGGATTGGCGGCAGCAGTGGGGGACGCTGCTGCGGGATCCGGCCAATCGGCGGGATCTGGGGTGGCTGACATTGCATGCGGTGACCGGGATCTTCGTGGGGATCATCGCGGTGGCGTTGCCGGTGGCGGCTGCGGCGCAGGCGCTGCGGCCGTGGTTCTGGCAGGTGCTGCCCGAGCGCAGCGTCGAGGGGCTGGGGTTCGTCGTGGACTCCTGGGGATTGGCGCTGCTGGGTTCGATCGCGGCATTGCCGTTCCTGTGGCTGGGCTTGCAGGCCCCGGTGGTGGCGCGCTGGCAGGCGCGGATCGCGGCGGCACTGCTCGGTCCGGCGAAGGGGATCGTGCTCGCGGATCGGGTGGCGGCGCTGACCGCGACCCGGGCCGCCGCCCTGGATGCGCACGGCGCGGAATTGCGCCGCATCGAACGCGATCTGCACGATGGCGCGCAGGCGCGGATCGCCGCCGTGATCATGCAGCTCGGAGTGGCCGATCAACTGCGGCAACGAGATCCGAACGCGGCCGATGAGCTGGTGCGCAAGGCCCAGGACACCGCTACCGCGGCACTGGCCGAACTGCGCGATGTGGTGCGCAGCGTCTATCCCCCGGTGCTGTCCGATCGCGGTCTCGCCAGCGCGATTTCGGCCTTGGCCGCGCGCAGTCCCATCCCCTGCACGGTGGATCTCGGCTCGGGTGCGCATCGCCCCGGCCCCGAGGATCAGGGCACCGAGTCGACGCCAGCCTTCCCGCGCCGTCCCGCGGCGGTCGAGGCCGCGGCGTATTTCGTGATCGCGGAGGCACTCACCAATGCGACCAAACATTCTCGGGCCGAGCATGTTTCGGTGACACTCGGCGGGTCGGCCGACGCCCTGACCGTTGAGATCGCCGATGACGGGGTCGGAGACGCCCGGGATATCGAGGGTGGCGGGCTGGCCGGAATCCGGCGGCGGGCCGAAGCATTGGATGGGCGGATGCTGCTGAGCAGTCCTGCCGGAGGACCTACCGTGGTGCGCGTGGAGCTGCCATGCGGGTTGTGAGAGTTGGGAACACCACTGTGCCGTGGGGCGAAGGAGAGGTGTCGCCGTGCGGGTGATCATCGCCGAGGACGATGCGCTGTTGCGGGAGGGGTTGGCGCTGCTGTTGAAATCCGCCGGGATCGAGGTGGTGGCGGCGGTGGACAATGCGGATGATCTGCTGGCAGTGGTGACGGCGGATCGGCCGGACGCGCTGGTGGTGGATGTGCGGATGCCGCCCACGTTCACCGATGACGGATTGCGGGCGGCGGTGCGGGCCAGGCGGATTCATCCCGGACTGCCGGTGCTGGTGCTGTCGGCGTGGGTCGAGGACAGCTATGCGGCCGAACTGCTCGGGGACGGGGCGGGCGGGGTGGGGTATCTGCTCAAGGAACGGGTCGGGAAGGTGGATCGGTTCCTGGAATCGCTGCACCGGGTCGCGGCGGGTGGGACCGCCATGGATCCGGAGGTGATCTCGCAGCTGCTGGTGCGGCGCAAAGCCGATGATCCGCTGTCCGCGCTCACGCCCCGGGAACGGGAGGTGCTGGCGCTCATGGCCGAGGGCCTGGACAACGGCACCATCGCCGAGCGGCTGATCGTCTCCGAAGGCGCTGTGCTGAAACACATTCGGAGCATTTTCGCCAAGCTCGGATTGTTCGCCGACGAGGTCGGGCACCGCCGGGTGCTGGCGGTGCTCGCCTATCTCAACGCCTGAGCGGGTCCGCCGCGGCCGCATCGCCGTGCGCGGCCGCGGCGACCCGACCGCCTCAATCCGCTTGGCAGGTGGCGTCATTCGCGGGCACCGTGCCATCCAGGAGGTAGTTGTTCACCGCCGCGTACACGCAGCCGTTCGGGTAGCGGCCGAAAATCCAGTGGATGGCAACGTTTTCCAGCGTCACCAGGCGTGAGGCCGTCATGGCCCGGTGCAGGCCCTGGGCATTGCCGTAGCTGGTGCGGGTGTCACCGGTGGACTGCACGATCAGCGCCGGGACCGCGTTGTGCACCTCGGTCGCCGCCTCCACCGGCGGAGCCCAGAACGCGCAGGGCGTGATGTTGTTGGTGAACGCGCCGAATACCGGCTGACTGCCCCGGGCCGCCTCGATATTGCGCCAGTACCAGGCCGGATCGCGGGGTACCGCGACATCGCCGCACATGATGGCCATCTGCGCCGCGCCGTCCGCTGGATCGGCCTTCAGCATGTAGGCCAGAGAGGTGAGCACGCCCGGATCGGGGGTGATCGGTTTCCCGTCGGCCGCGTCGGCGAACAGCCGCACCATATCGGAGACGCTGTCGTACGCGCGCGGATCGTCGAGGACGGTGAACAGCATCATCGGCAGCGCGTGTTCATCGACATCGTATTCGCCCACCCGGATGGGCTTTTCGGCCGCACGGCGGATCAGATCCATGAGGGTGGCGCGCACTTCCGCCCGGGTGCCGCCGAGCCGGTAGCGGTCGTTCTTCGCGGCCGCGGCGTCGGCCCAGGCGTCCAGGGCGGCCTCGTTCGGCGCACCCATATCGCGCATCATGTCGACCGCGCCGTAGCGGACCGGATCGACCGCGCTGTCCAGCACGATGCGGTCGGTGCGCTCGGGGAACATCTGGGTGTAGACCGCGCCCAGATAGGTGCCGTACGAGGTGCCGTAGTAACTGGTCTTCGACTCCCCCAGTACCGCGCGAATCACATCCATATCGCGCGCGGTGTTACGAGTTGTGAAGTACCGCAGTCGTTCTCCGCCGGAGGTGGCGCAGCGGGCCGCGAGTTCGGCTTGCGAGGCAACCGATTCCGCGTAACCGGCGGCGTCGAGTCCGGCCGATTGTAGGCCGAAACCGCGCGTCCAGCCGCAGTGCACGGCGGAGGAGCGGCCGATACCGCGTGGGTCCATGCCGATGAGGTCGTAGCGGGCGCGCACCTCGGGGGTCATGGCGGCGCCGAATTCGGGGGTGAAGTCCAAGCCCGCGCCGCCCGGCCCGCCCGGATTGGACAGCATGATGCCGCGCCGGTTCGCCGTATCGGTGGCGGAGATCCGCGAGATCGCGACGGTGATCGTCTCCCCTTGCGGGGCAGCGTAATTCAGGGGCACGGTGATATCGGCGCACTGCGCGCCCGCCTTGTCCAGGCTGGGCACATCGCACGATTTCCATTGCGGCCGTTGGTCATAGAACCCGTCGAGGGCGGGTTCGGCGTCGGCGGACGGGACGATGGGAGTGACGAGCAGCGCGCCGATCACCGCGGCGACGCCGGTCAGGACGCCCGCGCCGATGGTCAATCGCCGTCTGGTCCGGCGGTTGCCGCGCGGAGCTACGGCACCGGGCAGGACTTTCGCGGCCGCGGCGCCGGGCGAGTCCCCCGTGGCCGTCGCGTCGGTGCGATCGCGCGAGGACGCGGCGGAATCGTCGGGGCGGGCGCTCTCGGAGTGGCGCACAGTCATTCCTTCCAAAACATGCTGTGGTGGCGAGTCGGGTTGCGGCGGAACGCGGTTCAGTTCGCGCAGAAGGCGGCGTCCACGACCTTGACGACCAGCTCATCGGTCGCCTCGTCGGTGGGGAGCTGGTTCACCGTGACGGTGATCGCGGTGCCGTCGGCGAGCACGCCATTGCGGGTTTCGAAGCCGGGGATGCTGCCGCCGTGGCCCCAGATCTCCTTACCGCAGGTGTTGGCCTCGCGAATGAGGCCCAATCCGTAACCGGCGCCGGGCATTCGGTCGAAGGGCACGGTCTGCTTCATCTGCTCGAGCAGAGCGGTGGGAATCAGGTCCCCCTTCATCAGCGCGATGAAGAAGCGATTGAGTTCGGCTCCGGTGGAGACCATCGCGCCGGCGGTGCCGCCCCAGGACGGGTTGAGGTCGGTGTAGTCCTGCCGCTTGCCGTCGATCACCTGGTATCCCCTGGGATGCGGTCCGCGAATGACGGTTTCGCCATCGGCCGGGAAGTAGGTGTTCCGCAATCCGAGCTTGCCGACGATGCGGGTGTCTATCTCCGCGGCGGCGGATCGGCCGGTGATCTTCTCGATGAGCATGCCGAGCAGCTGGTAATTGGTGTTGGTGTAGACCGAGCGCGCGCCGGGCGCGTATTGCGGGGGCATTGTCATCGCGTCGCGCACCAGTTCAGCCGAATCATATTGCCGGTAGCGGGTTTCGGGCCGCAGCACCTGCACCTGGGCGGGGTTCGGGGGCTCCGTCGCCGCCGGGTTGGCGCTGGCGAGGTAGTCGGGCAGACCGCTGGTGTGCTGGAGCAGTTGCCGCACGCTGATCCTGTTGCCGTCATTGCCGCTGCCCTGCACCACGCCCGGCAGGTAGCGCTCGATGGGCGCGTCCAGGTCGAGTTTGCCTTCGGCGACCAGTTGCAGCAGGACCGTGGCGACGAATGTCTTGGTATTGCTGCCGATTCGGACCTGCGCGTTGTCGGCGATGGGCGCGCCGGTGGTGATATCGCCGGCGCCCGCGGTCAGGGTGCGCTGTCCATCGGGTCCGGTGATGACCACTTGGACGCCCGGGATTCCGCCCTGCACGGCCGCGTTCATGGCGTCGGCGATGGCGCGATTCCGGTCGGGGCCGTTCGGTGCGGGCGTGGTGTCCCCGCTACCGCATCCGGCCGCGGTGAGTGCCGCGACCAGTCCGAGTCCGGCCAGCGCGGTACGGCCGCGATGCCGCGCGAGTGTCCTCATGAGAAGGCGTTCCTCCTGTTCAGGCCGGGTTGTCCGGCGGATTCCAGCCTAGGAAAACGGCTCTGACCTGCCCATCCGGTGAACACCCGGATCCTTGGTAGCGCTAGCGCTACCGGTGGTATGCAACTCGTTGCATAACGCGGCGAATACGCCTACTGTCCGAATTGCAGGGTTTCGCCCCGGCCTCGCATGGACGCGCGGATTATCGAACCGGGGCGATGGCAAGGGAGAGGGAGCTGACCATGACGCAAGAACGGAAGCCGCTGGCGGGCCGGACCATGATCATGTCGGGCGGCAGCCGCGGCATCGGGCTGGAGATCGCCAAACGCGCGGCGGCGGACGGCGCGAACATCACGCTGATCGCCAAGACCGATACCCCGCATCCGAAACTGCCCGGCACCATTCACACCGCGGCGGCGGAGCTGGAGCAGGCGGGCGGCACCGTCCTCAAATATGTCGGCGATGTCCGCGATGACGGCGCGGTGGCCGAGGCGGTACAGCAGACCGTGCAGCGTTTCGGCGGTATCGATCTGGTGGTGAACAACGCGTCGGCAATCGACCTGTCCCCCACCGAGATTCTCCCCATGAAGAAGTACGACCTGATGCAGGACATCAACTGCCGCGGCAGTTTCCTGCTCTCCAAGACCTGCATTCCGGCGCTCAAGGATTCCGCCCAGGCGGGCCGCAATCCGCACATCCTGACCCTGTCGCCGCCGCTGAACCTGGACCCGAAATGGGCCGGAGCCTCACTCGGCTACACCATCGCCAAGTACGGAATGTCCCTGACCACACTGGGTCTCGCCGAAGAACTCCGCAAGTACGGCATCGGCGTCAACTCGCTGTGGCCCCGCACCACCATCGCCACCGCGGCCGTCCGCAACCTGCTAGGCGGCGAGGAAATGGTAGCCACCTCCCGCACCCCCGACATCTACGCCGACGCCGCCTACCTGGTCCTGACCTCCCCCGCCAAGGACACCACCGGCAACTTCTTCCTCGACGACGAAGTCCTCGCCGCCCACGGCATCACAGACCTCGACAAATACCGCGTCATCCCCGGCGACGGCCCCCTAACCACCGACCTGTTCCTCTGACGGGCACCCCTACAACCACGAAAATCGTTGTGCGATAACAGAACTCCGGCACGCTGCGGCTCCAGGTATATTCGCGTTCGATCAAAGGAAACGAATACACATGGAGCAGCAGAGGTTTGCCGTCGGGCTGGAGCCATTCGACCATCCACGTCACCACCTACGCCGCACCACACGCCATCACCAGGGTGGTCGCGTCCTGCCCCATGTACCGGGAGCCGTCCACCACGCGGACACCGTCACCGACCAGGAAACCGGACGGCACCTGGCGGCAGGACCCGCCGGTAACCGTGCCAGGCAGCACGGTCCCCACCTTCCCGGGTGCCATCTGGCACCGGAGCGCGCGCGTCGACAACAGTCCCCGGCCCGCACCCACCGGCTCCTTCGGCTGACGGTGCGCCGGTCGGGGACCGCCGTCAACTGCCGGATCGCGCCTCGAGCTCGGCCAGCTCCTTCAGCGTGAGCAATTGTTTGCGCATCATGATGAAATCGCCCAGGACCGGAAGGGCCAGTAGCCAGGATGGGCCGGGGAAGCGGACGCGGGCATGTAGGCGGCTCGTTTCGGGCGAAGGGCCGGGGTGTACGGCGTAGGTGACGGCGGCCGCACGGGCGCGCAGGGTGACGTCCTTGCCGAGGGTGAAATCGGTGAGTTCGAACATGCTCATGAAGCGCTGTCCCACAGCCAGTTCGGCGAGTTCCGGATCGCGGGTGCGGGGGCTGGGGCGGCCGAAGTTGTCCAGCAGGTCGTAACTGTAGGGGGCGGCGCGGAGCTGGCAGATCCACTGGAAAACCAGAGTTGGCGGTGCGGCGACCGAGACCGCGCGGTCACAGCTCACGGATGCTCCGGAAGTCGCGCTGTCGCAGGGCAATTCCATCGCGATCTCGGCGGCGGTGGCTCCCCACCGGCGGCCGATCACGGCGCGCTCGCCGCGGCGGCTATGCGCTTCAACATGTTTCGGACTACCAGACGGTGGCCGCCGGTGCCTATGACGAGGGCCTTGTAGATGCGGCCGTGCGGGCCGGGGAAGACGGCGCGGGTTTCGGCGGTGAGGCGGGTTCGGGTGGGGGTTTCTTCGGTGAGGGTGAAGGTCAGGGCGTAGCGGGAGAAGGGGTGGTGGCCGACTGCGGCCAGTCGGTTCGGCGGGTCGGCGGCGTCGAGGGTGAATCCGCGCGGGAGTGTGCTGAGATCATTCGGGTTCTCGCAGGTGGTGCGCAGTAGGGCGGACCAGGTTTCGGCGCGATCGGCGGGGACTATTGTGGAATGCTCATCGATATAGGGCAAACGCTCCATATAGAAGGACTGTACTAGTTCATGGCACCTCCCCGGAAGCACGACACCGATGTGATCCTCGACGCGGCCCGCACACTGGTGCTGCGCGATGGGCCGCGCGCGGCCAGCGTGGCCGCCATCGCGGAGGCCAGTGGCGCGCCGGTGGGGACGCTGTACCACCGGTTCGGCAATCGCAACGGGGTGGTCATCGCGGCCTGGCTGCGCGCGCTGGAACGATTCCAGAGCGGGGTGGTGAACGCGGCTGTGGCGCAGCCGGATCCGATCGAGGCGGCGGTGGCCATGACCACGGCCTCGCTCACCTTCGGGCGAGGGTGCCCGGAGGACGCCAAACTACTGCTGAATCTGCGACTGCGCGATCTGCTCGACGGCACCCCGGATACCGAATTCAACGAGCGACTGGCGGCGATGAACGAACCGCTGTTCGCGGAATTCCACCGGATCGCGCGCGGGATCTTCGGTTCCGACGGCGAACGCGAACTGGACGCGGTGCGGCGCGCCGTGGTGGACCTGCCCTACGGCGCACTGCGGCGCTTCGCCCACACCGGGGAGTTCCCGGACTGGCTGGACGCCGACCTGACCGCCGCCACCCGCACGCTGCTCACCCGATAGCAGCAGAACTCCCCGTCATCCCGGCGCGTTTTTGGCCGGGATCCACACCACGCAGCGGTTCAGCCGATGTGTGTAGATCCCGGCCAAAAGCATGCCGGGATGACGGGGGTGGTCCGGCGCGGAATGCCCTCGGGCCCCAGCCTGCCGGACGCCCGGATTACTTCGGGTCGATGCCGTAGAGGCGTTCCCAGTTCTCGCGGCTGGTGAGCTCGGGCATGGCTGCGCGCCACTGCTGTTGCAGGGACGGGAGCTCCTCGCGCAGCTGCTTGAGGACCTTGTAGGCGCGCAGCAGCAGACGGCGGGCGGTTTCCTTGTCGCGGCGGCGAATTCGCACACCGGACTGGGAGGCGTCGGTGACGACGACGTGGTCGTAGAGGCCGATATGCCACCAGTGCGCGTCCTCGCGGGTGACGCCGACGACGCCCGGAATGGTGCGGCCGGTCCACTGGGTGAAGGCGCGTTTGAACAGGATGAGCAGCGGGCGGCTGGGCTCACCGCCGGCGCGGCGCAGGTGCACGTGCGCGTTCACGACCGGTGCGGTCGCCGCCGGATGCTTGATGGTCTCCGGATAGTCGGCGCGCGAGCCGCGGGCGGTGGCGAGGGCTTCGATTCCGCCGTCGCGCAACGCCTTCGGGCCGCGCAGATAATCCTCGATACCGGAGAGGGTGGTGTGCGCCAGACCGTACTGCATACCGACCAGGTACTCGCCGATCTCCCGGAAGAGCTGGCGGGTAATGGCTTTGGCGTCGAGATCGTGATGCAGCGAGGACACGATGAGCGAGTTGCGCGAGCTGAAGTAGCGCGCCCAGTCGTCGAAGTCCTTCCAGTAGAAGTCCGCGTGCCAGACGGCGGCGTTGGGCAGGGTGACGGTGACGAAGCCGTTCTCCCGTGCGCGCAAACCGTATTCGACGTCGTCCCACTGGAAGAAGATCGGCACCGGCAGCCCGATCTTCTTCACCACCTCGGCCGGGATGAGGCAGGTCCACCAGGCCTGGTAGCCCGCGTCCACGCGGCGCTCCTGATGCTTCTTGAGCATGCTGGTGTTGCGCAGCGCCTTGGACACCTTCTGCCCGTGCCGCAGCTTGCCCAGATTCGTTTCCTCCGCACCGACATTGAGGTAGTCGGGGTTGTAGAGGAACAGCATCTGCGCGCCCACCAGCGTGGGCTCGGTGGTCATGTTGGCGAAAGCGTTGAGCCGCAACACCGTTTCGGGCTCGCACAGGATGTCATCGTCCATCAGGATGATGTCGGCGTGCTCGTTCGCGCCGGACACCTCGTAGAGGCCGCGCGTGAAGCCGCCCGCGCCACCGAGATTCGGCTGCCGGATGTAACGCAGCTTGTCACCCAATTTGGGTGCCGTCTCCGTATAGAGGGGTTGATCCTGCACCAGATCGCTGCCCTGATCGACCACGTAGACCGCGTCGATAGCGCTCAGCACGGTGCTGTCGGAGGCGAGCGCGGCCACGGTGGCCGCGCAGTCCGGCGCGCGGTTGAACGTGCAGATGGCAATGGCCACCGGGCGCACGTGATCCGGTGCGGGCGCGGTCCATTCCAGATCGGTGACGGTGACCTCGCCGCCGATGGCGTCGATCTCCAGCCAGAGCGCGCCGCCGTCGATGAACATGTCCAGGGCCGCGCTCAAGACGACGCGCCCGGTCTCGCTGGTTTCGGCGGTCGCGACGACACGCCGATGCCCGGCGATATCGGAGGCGGCCAGTCGCACCTTGGTCTTACCGCCGACCTCGAGTGTCATGGCGACCTCGACGGCGGTGACGGTGGTCCAGCGCTGCCAGTAGCTGGCGGCGAACCGCCCGAAGTAGGTGTTGGTGTGCGCCTTCGCGCCCTTGTCCAGCCGCAGGCTGAAGCGTTCACGATGTGCCTTGCCGCCCTTGACGACCGCGTACAGCTCATCGCTGATCCGCGGCGCGGGACCGGTGAACAACCCGCGCGCGAGCACCAGCCGCTCGGGAGCCGCGTGTTCCGCGCGTAGCGTCGCGGGGGCTCCGGCGGTCCGGTCATTGATTTCGGTCACGGCTTGGCCAGCCGACGCATCCATGAATTCCCTCGACATCCCTCGAAATCAAACAGACACCGGCAACATCCGACGTGGACGCACACCCACTGTCACCGCTCGGCCCGGCGACAATATCAATCACCGCGCATAGCGTCAGCGCGAACCCGCGTTAACGCGATTCTTCGCGCGCGCCGGTGAAGACGAATTTGTCATATGCCCAGTAGCGGAAGACAACCGCGACGATCTGGCCGATGAGTGTTCCGGAGATGTTGTCCGCCAAGGGGCTGGACAGATCCAGGACATAGCGGGAGAAGCCGAGGCAGCTCAGTTGCAGTCCGATGGCGACCACATTGAACAGGGCGTAGAGGACGTATTCGCGGGTCCGGCTGCCGCCCTTCTTGTGCGCGAAGGTCCACCATTTGTTGCCGAAATAGGTGACCACGGTGGCGACGCCGATCGCGATGATCTTGGCGAGCAACGGCTGATGGAACAGCGGACCCTCGCCGCCCGCGAACACCAGCAGGTTGTAGGTGCCCGCGTCGACCGCGAAGCCGAGCAGGCCCACGACCAGGAACGCACCGCCCTGCCGTAGCGCCGAACGCACCTTGTCGACGAGGGACTGCGGGACGATCTCGGCGGACTCCGCTGGGCTGACGCCGGGGGTCGCCGACTCACTGCTGGGCACTCGGCGACGGTACCGCAGCATTCTCGGGTACCCTCCCCGTGTTCGTATTCGCCTTCCGATCACATCGAGGATTGACCGGGTGGACCCCACCGAGCTCCGAATTGCCGCCGTGGTTCCGTGCCACAACGAAGAGGCCTCGGTCGCACAGGTCGTCACCGACCTCAAGGCCGCTGTGCCCGGAATCGTCGTATATGTCTACGACAACCGGAGTACCGACGCGACCGCAGAGCGGGCGCGCGAGGCCGGCGCGATCGTGCGTCACGAATATCGGAAGGGCAAGGGCAATGTGGTGCGCCGCGCCTTCGCCGATATCGAGGCCGACGTCTATTTGATGATCGACGGCGATGACACCTATGACGCGTCCGCCGCACCGCGCATGATCGAAGCGCTGCTATCCGGGCCGTACGACCATGTGCTGGGCGTGCGCCGCGAGATCGCCGGCGAATCCGCCTACCGCCCGGGCCATGAGACCGGTAACAAGGTGCTCAATGGCGTTGTGGCGCAGGTGTTCGGCGAGAATGTCGAGGACATGCTGAGCGGATACCGGGTGTTCTCCCGGCGATTCGTGAAGAGTTTCCCGGCGGTTTCGCGCGAATTCGAGATCGAGACCGAATTGACCGTGCATTCACTGCATCTGCGTGTTCCGCAGACCGCGGTGCCGGTCGGATTCAAGGATCGTCCCGAGGGCAGCGAATCCAAACTGCGCACCTATCACGACGGTTTCAAGATCCTGCGCCTGATCATCGGCCTGGCCCGGCATGAGCGCCCGGTCGCGTTCTACGGCCTGTTCGGCACGCTGGCCTGGTTGATCTCGATCATCCTGATCACCCCGATAGTGATCCAGTTCTACGAGATCCACGAGGTACCGCGTTTCCCGACGCTGTTCCTGGGCTTCACGCTGCTGCTGCTGGGCAGCCTGGCCTGGACCGCGGGTCTGGTGCTGGACGGCATCCGCCGATCCCGGCACGAGGCCGCCCGCCTGATGTACCTGCGCTATTCCGCCGTCGGAGCGGATGAACCCGCCGATGAACGCTCGGGCGGAACCCGGCGATGACCCCGCCTGCCACACCCACGAATGGCCGTACAGCACAATCGGACATCGTGGTAACCGAGGCAAGCGACAGCACGGCCGAAAAGGCAGCGGCACAGCCGGAGGGCGCGGTGCGGACCGTCATCGCCGCACCGGCGGCGAAGAGCGCGCCGGAACCGGCGGAACCGGAATCGAGCGGGCTCGCGGGCGCGGTCGCCGGGATCGAAAGGCGTTTCGGCACGGCCGCTTTGGCGTTCCTGCTGATCGCCGGGGTGTTCGGCGCGGTGTGGTCGGTGCTGACGCCGCCGTTCTGGGGGCATGACGAGATCACCCAGTTCGGGCGCGCCTATCAGGTGGCGCACGGCGGTTTCCTGCCGGAGAAGATCAAGGATGATCGCGGTCCGGCGTGGGGCGGTCAGGTTCCGGTCACCATCGACGCGCTGCAGAGCTACGCGTTCGACGACTACCAGAACAACAACGACGAGCCGGAACCCAAGGTCGCCGATCCGGACGCCTACGACCGGCTGGGTTCGGCCGCGGTGTCCAAGCACACCACGCAGGTGTGGTTCACCAATACCGCCGCCTACTCGCCGATCCCGTATCTTCCTGCGGCTGCGGGCATTCGGATCGCCGAAGTGCTGGATCTCGATGTCGGCGGGACCATTCTCGCGCCCCGCTGGGCCGGACTGCTCGCCTATCTGGCGATCGTCGGCTTCGCGTTGCGCACGCTGCGCGGGCATCGCATCCAATGGCTGGCGCTGACGGTCGCGGTGCTGCCGATCGCGCTGTTCCAGGCCGGGACCGTCACCGCGGACACCGTCACCAACGCGCTCGCGCTGCTGGTGTCGGCGCTGGTGGTGAAGGGCCTGTTCCTGGGTGAGCGGCTGTCCCGGCCGGAAACGGTTGCGGCGCTTGCCGCCACGATTCTGCTGCCGGTGTGCAAGCCGACCTACGTGCTGCTGGCCATGCTCATCGTGGTGATCCCGGCGCGCAATCTCGGTTTCGGCGGTACCGAGCGCATCGCGATGTGGCAGCGCTTGCTGCCGTGGGCGGCCGCCGCCATCGGCGGTATCTGCTTCGCGCTGTGGATGCGGATCGCCGCGCCGACCGGTGACGGCATGAGCCTGATGCGCCCGCAGAAGCAGTGGGGCACAGTGCGTCCCGGCGATCAGCTGCATAACGTCCTGACCGATCCGGGCCATTTCATCCGGGTGTTCGGCGACAGCATCGCGCGCCGCGATCAGCGCTGGTTCATGCAGTTCTTCGGGGAACTGGGCTTCGCGTACGTGGATGTCCCGGCACTGACGGTCTGCGCGAGCCTGGTCGCGTTCGCGGTGAGCGTCGGCATCGCCGACCGCCTCACCGGTGATCGGCTGCGCACCTGGGTGGTGCTGCTGACCATGGCGGCAAGCGTCGCGATGATCTACGTGACCCTGTACATGTCCTTCACCCCCGTCGACTATTTCATCATCGACGGCGTACAGGGCCGCTACTTCGTACCCCTGGCCCTGCTCACCCTGGCGGTGTTGCTGCGCTGGATGCCGTTGCGTCTCACCGGTTCCGATAACCGCACCCCCAGCCGGGGCCCGGCGATCACGGTGATTGTCGCGACCGTTATTTCGCTGACGGCCGCGGCGGTCACCTATTCCACCGTGGTCTGGGGTTAGAGCACCTTTTCCCCGGCGGCGGCATACGCGTTCTCGGTGGCGGATTTCTGTGGCCGCCACCAGTTCTCGTTGTCGCGGTACCACCGCACGGTGTCGGCCAGTCCGGCGCGGAAGTCCGAATATCGCGGTTTCCAGCCGAGTTCGGTGCGCAGCAGCGTGGAATCGATGGCGTAGCGCAGGTCGTGGCCGGGGCGATCGGTGACGTGATCGAAGTCGTCCGGTGCGCGGTCGAAGGCCTCGAGAATGAGCTGTACGACGGATTTGTTGTCGCGTTCGCCGTCCGCGCCGATGAGGTAGGTCTGACCGATTCGACCGTTTTCCAGAATTTCCCAGACGGCGGCGTTGTGGTCCTCGACGTGAATCCAGTCCCGCACTTGATGTCCGGTGCCGTAGAGCCGCGGCCGCACCCCGTCGATGAGATTGGTGATCTGCCGCGGAATGAATTTCTCCACATGCTGGTACGGGCCATAGTTGTTGCTGCAGTTGGAAAGTGTGGCCCGCACGCCGAAGGATCGCACCCAGGCGCGCACCAGCATGTCACTCGACGCCTTGCTGGCGGAGTACGGGCTGGACGGGTTGTAGGGCGTGGCCTCGGTGAACGCCGCCGGATCGTCGAGCTCGAGATCGCCGTAGACCTCATCGGTGGAGATGTGGTGATACCGCACCTGATGCTTGCGCACGGCCTGCAGCAGCGAATAGGTGCCGACGATATTGGTTTGCACGAAGGGCCAGGGATCGGCGAGCGAATTGTCATTGTGTGATTCGGCGGCGAAATGCACCACCGCGTCCACTCCGCCGACCAGACGGTCGACCAGTGCGGCGTCGGCGATGTCGCCGTGCACGAACTCGATGCGATCGGCGATCGGGGCCAGCGAAGCCCGATTCCCCGCATAGGTGAGTTTGTCCAGGACGGTCACCTGGACACCGGGACGGGCGGTCACGGTCTGATGAACGAAGTTCGCGCCGATGAAGCCGGCGCCTCCGGTTACGAGCAATCGCACACCGAAAACCCTACGTCGCCTTCGGAGTCCGTCCGCGTTCGGTGTCCATGTTGCGGTTCCTACACTGTTCCACCGTTTCCCGGGAGCGGAATCGGACACAAGAAGGAAACAAGTTGTCCACCCATTACTCGTATTTTCATACGGAAAGTCTCGAATTCGTGGATTCCCCGGGACTTTCGGGTCAGGATCATTCCGGTTTTACGGTAAAACACTGTGACCTTCGCCACAAAGAGACCGAACAGTAACGAACCGGCCGACAGGAAGCACCCCCGAAAACCATACGTACGCAGCACATTTCCGGAAGCTGACGAACCACGCGACTGGAGAGGTGAACGTAATTTGAACAAACGGTCACAGCCGGTTCACCGCTCGTTAGCTGTCCTGGATTTCGATTCTCCTGTCCCCCCGAGCTCTTCCCCGATGAGGTTCTGAAAAAAATGCTGATGAGGAAATTCGCCGCCACGTCGGCGCTGCTGATCGCCGCTATGGGCATCACCGCCGGCACCGTGAACGCGGCGCCCGCGACCGATGAGGCCGCTGCGATCAACTACACCGCGACCACCACCGACACCAACACCGTCATCCGGACCGATGCCGGCTCCATGGTCGTCGAGGACGGCGTCTTCAAGATCAAGGCCGCCAACGGCGCCACCATCGCGGGCACCGAGCTCAACTTCCGGGTGGACGACTTCGTGTTCCCGATCGCGGCCAACATCTCGGACCACACCGCGACCCTGACCCCGGAGTTCGTCGCGGACAAGGCCGTTTACAAGCCTGTCGCACTGCCTTACGAGAACCAGGCTCCCTGGAAGAACGACTACGACCGTGAGCAGGCCGCCTGGAACCGCCTGAAGGACACCATCTCCATGGGCGCCACCATCGGCACCCTGGTCGGTGGCATCGGCGGCGCGGCCATCGGCTGTGTCATCGGTGGCGCGGTTTCCGCGACCCTGACCGGCGCCCTGACCGCCATGTTCGGCGCGCTGCCGGCCGGCATCGTCGGCTGCATCGCCGGTATGGCCGCCATCGGCTTCCTGGGCACCCTCGCGGGCCAGCTGTTCGTGACCGCCCCGGTCGCCATCCTGGCCGCGGTGCAGTACTTCACCACCATCAACGCCGCCCCGGTGGCTCCCGCGAAGTAATTCGCAAGCAGTACAACGAAATCCCCCGCCCGGACCACCCGGGTGGGGGATTTCGTCGTATCAGGCCGTCCGGGCGATCTGCGCGGATTCGATTCGGGCGCGGACGAATTGGGCCACGTGCGCCAGCGCGGCCCGGCTCTCGGGCATATTCGGGAAGATGGCCATGAAGGCGTGCACCTGGCCCCGCCAGATCTCCAGGGTGGCCGGTACGCCCGCCTGAGCGAGCCGCTGTGCCATGATCTCGCTGTCCCGGCGCAGTACCTCGTCCTCGGCGACGATGAGCAGTGCGGGCGGCATTCCGGCGAGCGGGTTGTTGACCGGCGAGAGTTGCGGATCCAGGCGGCCGTTCACCTCCGCGCCGAGCTTGACCACGGTCTCCAGGGCGGACAGCGGAATCAGCGAATCGCGGTGGTAGTTGGGGTGCGCGCGCTTCTCGGTGCAGTCCAGATCCAGTGCGGGACACAGTCCCACGAGTCCGGCGGGCACCGGGAGTCCGGCATCGCGGGCGCGCAGCGCGGTCGCGAAGGTCATATAGCCGCCCGCCGAGTCACCGGCGAACACGATGCGCGCGGCGGGCACGCCGTGGCTCAGCAGCCACTGGTAGGCGGTGAGGCAGTCGGTGACCGAACCGGCGATATCGGTGGCGGGCAGCTGCCGGTATTCCACACTGACGACCGGCATTCCGGTGCGCCGCGCGATGGCGGCGACCACGGGCCGGTGGGTATCGAGTCCGCAGAGGAAGAAGCCGCCGCCGTGCATGTACATGACCACTCCGTCGGTCATCGAGCTGCGCGCTCCGGCGGGCCGCACGATCTCCATGCGGAAGCCCTTGAGCCGCACCTCTTCCCGTTCCACCCCGCGGGGTGCGGGCCGCAGCCTGGCCAGGCCGTTGATGACGCCGCTGACGATCGGCATGGCGCCTTCGGTCAGGGTCATGAGTTCACCGGCGGGCCGAATGGTCGCGCGGCTCACGGCTTCCAGTGTGCGTGCGTAGACGCTGACGTTATCGGGATTGACGACGGGGGTCTGGACCTGGTCGTCGTGGGTCTTCGCCATTGCGCACCTACCTCATTGTTGGCGCGCCGAGCCGTTCGTCCGGTGGACCGAAGAGGGCTCGGGTTACCCGGCGCGGGAGAGTCGGCGCTGACATCTCACATAGCGTCATTTCAGAACACCATGGGAACGTGACCTACGCAACAG
This sequence comes from Nocardia sp. NPDC058058, assembly GCF_042885355.1. Taxonomy (NCBI): domain Bacteria; kingdom Bacillati; phylum Actinomycetota; class Actinomycetes; order Mycobacteriales; family Nocardiaceae; genus Nocardia; species Nocardia sp. NPDC058058. The sequence continues at coordinate 1,242,782 of NZ_JBHVSA010000002.1, forward strand.
ATATCGCCGGATAGGTATGGCCGCAAACGACCGTGACGGTTTCGCAGCGCACTCGGAACCTCCCCGCTCTCGCTCGCAATGGAACTGGCAGACTCTCGTGACATGCGTGGAATCATCCTGGCGGGCGGCACCGGGTCGCGTTTGCACCCGATTACGCGCGGGGTGAGCAAACAACTTGTCCCCGTGTACGACAAACCGATGGTGTACTACCCGTTGTCCACCCTCATGCTGGCGGGCATCCGGGACATCCTGGTCATCACCACCCCCGAGGACGCGGACGCGTTCACCCGGCTGCTCGGCGACGGCAGCCAGTTCGGATTGAATCTGAGCTACATCGTGCAGCCCGAACCGGACGGGCTGGCGCGCGCCTTCGTGCTCGGCGCGGATCACATCGGGACCGAGACCGCCGCACTGGTGCTGGGCGACAACATCTTCCACGGTCCGGGCCTGGGTCAGAGCCTGGGCGGGTACGCGCATGTGGACGGCGGCGCGGTCTTCGCCTACCGGGTTTCCAATCCGACCGCGTACGGCGTGGTCGAATTCGCCGACGGCAAGGCCATTTCCATCGAGGAGAAGCCCAAGACGCCGCGCTCCAACTACGCGATCCCGGGGCTGTACTTCTACGACAACGACGTGCTGGCGATCGCGCGCGAGCTGAAGCCGTCCGATCGCGGCGAATACGAGATCACCGATATCAATCGCGCCTACCTCGAACAGGGCCGATTGAATGTGGAGGTGCTGCGCCGCGGCACCGCGTGGCTGGACACCGGCACCTTCGATTCGCTGCTCGATGCCGCCAACTACGTCCGTACCATCGAGGAGCGCCAGGGCCTGAAGATCGGGGTACCCGAGGAAGTGGCCTGGCGCATGGGTTTCATCGACGACGAGCAATTGGACGCGGCCGCCCGGCCGCTGGTGCGCTCCGGTTACGGGGCCTACCTGCTGCGCCTGCTGGAACAGGGACGAGTGGAATGAGCATGCGAATTCGCGAACTGGCGGTGCCCGGCGCGTGGGAGTTCACCCCCGCCCTGCACGGTGACGAGCGCGGAGTCTTCGCCGAGACCTTCAAGTCCTCGGAGTTCGAGAAGATCGTGGGGCGCAAATTCGAACTGCTCCAGGTCAATACCTCCACCTCGGCGGCGGGGGTGCTGCGCGGCATCCACTACACCGAGGATCCGCCCGGCCAGGCCAAGTACGTGACGTGCGTGCGCGGCGCGTTCCTGGACGTGGTGGTGGATCTGCGGCCCGGCTCGCCGACCTTCGGGCGGTGGGACAGCGTCGTCATCGACGATGTGGAGCGCAAATCGGTATTCCTGGCCGAGGGCCTGGGCCACGCGCTGCTGTCCCTGGAGGACGATTCCACCGTCATCTACCTGTGCTCGCTGGAGTACGCGCCCGAATTCGACCGGGACCTGGACGCTTTCGATCCGGACCTGGGCATCGAATGGCCGACCGCCGACCGCTACGGGAATCCACTCGGCTTCACCCGCTCCCCCAAGGACGCGGCGGCTCCGCGCCTGGCGGACCTGAAACTGCCGCACTGAGCACGGCTTCCGAATACGGCACTGGGGCGCACCGTGTAATACGGTGCGCCCCAGGTCTTTCAGGATGGCCGTCGCCCGTGTGAGCGGCGGGCGTCGGCCCGGTGTCTCAGCCGACCAGTGCGACCTCCGGCTCCGCCGCGGCGGTCTTACGCGCCTTGCGCTTGGGCAGGTAGACCGTGAGGGCTACCAGCGCGCCGACAATGGCGACACCGGCGGCGAATTCCAGTCCGGGACGGTAGTTGTCGAGCACCGCGGCGGGGCTGGTGTCGGCGTGCGATCCGGAGGAGATGATCGCGGTGGTCACCGCGAGCACGATGGCGGCGCCGACCTGCATGGCGGTCTGCAGCACACCCGCGGCCAGACCCTGTTCATCGTCATCGATGCCACTGGTGGCCTGGATGTTGATGGCGGGGAAGCCGACCCAGCCGATGCCGACCAGCAGTACGGCGGGCAGCAGCACCGTCAGGTAGGCGGGTGCGGTGTCGATGCGCAGGTACATCAGGTAGCCGATGGCCATGATGGTCATGGTGACCGCGATGATCGGCCCGGTGCCGAAGCGATCGACCAGCTTGTCCGAGACGAACGCCGAGGCGACCACCAGCAGGCCGACGGGCAGCAGCGCCAGCGAGAGCTTCAGCGGCGACCAGCCGAGGGTGTCCTGCAGGTACAGCGTGGTGATGAACTGCCAGCTGAAGAACGAACCGGCGACCGCGATGATGGCCAGGCTGGCCCGCCACAGCGTGGGCTTCTTCAGGATGCCGAGGCGAACGAGCGGGTAGCGCACCCGCTTCTCCACCGCGACGAATCCGGCGAACAGTGCGGCGACCGCGAGGAACGAGATGATGGTGCGCGCCGAGGCCCAACCGGCTTCGGGAGCCGAGACCACGGTGTAGACCAGCAGCAGCATGCCCGAGGTGGACAGCAGCGCGCCGAGCAGATCGTGACCGCCCTCTTCGGCGGGCCCGTCCTTGGGCACCAGGTAGAAGGCCGCGATCAGGGCCGCGATGGCGACCGGGAAGGGCAGCAGGAAGGTCCAGCGCCAGCCGAGACCGGTCATGAGACCGCCGAACAGCAAGCCCATGGAGTAGCCGCCCGCGCCGAACACGGTGTAGATGGACAGCGCCTTGTTGCGGGCCGGGCCCTCGGCGAAGTTGGTGGTGATGATGGAGAGTCCGGTCGGCGCGGTGAACGCGGCGGCCAAGCCCTTGATGAACCGGGTCAGGATCAGCAGCGGGCCGGAGCTCACCAAAGCGCCTGCGAGAGAAGCGATGGCGAAGACGGCCAGGGCGATCAGGAAGACCTTGCGACGGCCGAGCAGGTCGGCGGTGCGACCGCCGAGCAGCAGCAGGCCGCCGTAGCCGAGGACATATCCGGAGACCAGCCACTGCAGGGTGGAGGTCTGCAGGTCGAGTTCGGTGCCGATGGACGGGAGGGCGACGCCGATCATCGACACGTCCAGGCCGTCGAGGAACAGCACGATGCACAGGGTGATGAGCATGCCCCAGAGCCGGAGCGTCCACTGCGTGGAGTCTGCCGCGGTGCTCACTGCGGGGCGTAGGTCTGTGGAAGTCACGAGAGAGGACAGTACATGCACACGCATATGTTGTCCAAACATTTAATGCAGTTGCATGGGTTGCGCTCGCGCACTAAGATGGCGGCCATGCCGAAGCCGACAACGACTGTCGAACAGGTCGTTCCTGATGCTCTAGTAGCTCAGTGGCGCGATCTTCTCGCCCGGCACGCGACGACCTCCTGCGCCCTCGAGAAGGAACTGCAAGGCCGCCACCACCTCGGGCTCAGCGAATTCGAAACCCTCGACCGGCTCATGGACGCCGGTGTCGAGAGCTACAAGATGGCCGATCTGGCCAACGACATCCACCTGAGTCAGAGCGCGCTCTCCCGCGCGGTGGCGCGGCTGGAACGCGATGGACTGGTCAGCCGCACCCTGTGCGTGGAGGATCGGCGGGCAATCTTCGTATGCCTCACCGATAAGGGCCGCGAACTGCACAGTGAGGCCGCGCCGACGCACCGCGAGGTGCTGGAGCAGTCGCTCAGCGAATAGCAGCCCGTCATCCCGGCATGTTTTGGCCGGGATCCACTGTGCCGCTGCGGATCCCGGCCAACAAGCGCGCCGGGATGACGGGGTCGGTCAGCTAGACCGTGGCGCGGATCGTCTCGATCAGCGGGAGCGCGTCCACCGCGATGGTGGCCGCGGCCGCGAACGCCTCGCGATAGCGCTCCACATCGGGTTCCTTGTCCAGGTAGGACGCCCCGGTCAGCGATTCCACGTAGACCACCGGTGGTTCGGTCTGTTCGGTTGCGGTGGAAGGGAATTCGAGCAGTACGAACCGCCCGGCATCCATACCGTGGTGGTAGCCGCAGTCCGCGGGCAGCAGCCGCAGCCGCACATTCGACAGCTCACCGAGTTTGCGCAGCTTGTCCAGCTGGCCGATGGTGACCTCATCGCCGCCGATGCGATGCCACAGCACCGCCTCGGAGATGATCACGTCCAGGTGCACCGGCGATTCGGCGCGGGTGAGCAGGGACTGCCGGGCGGTGCGCACCCGCACGCGCCGGTCCATCTGCTCGGCGGAGATGCCCGGATTGGCTCCGGCCAGCACCGCGCGCATATACGCCTCGGTCTGCAAAAGCCCGGGTACCAGCTCGTTTTCGTAGGTGGTGAGCCGGGCCGCCGCCTCTTCGAGCCCGATGTAGACCTCGTACCCCTCGTCGATCACATCGCCGAACTCGGTCCACCAGCCGCGCGCCTTGGTTTCCCGGGCCAGGGCGGTGAGCGGTTCGATGGCATCCTCGGGCGCACCGTAGATGCGGCACATGGCCTCGACATCGAGGCTGCGCAGTGAGGTCTGCCCCGTTTCTATGCGCCAGATCTTGGCTTCGGACCATTCCAGCCGCTGCGCTGCCACCCGGGTCGTCATCCGGGCGCGATTGCGCAGGTCGCGCAGGTGACGGCCGAGTTGCCGCCGCGGCATGGTGGATCCGGTGATCCCCTGCGGTAGTGCCATCCCTCCCCCTTACGAGTCTTGCGCTCGCATTGTTGCACAATTACTTGCGCGACGACCGTCTCCCGAAGCGCCAGAACTGCACGGCGCGAACATCTTCCGACAATTGATTGACCGGTTCGGCCACGTCGGAAAGGGCCTGGAACAGGTCATCGCCCATCTCGGCGATGTGCTCCACCCGGCTTGCCAGCCGTGAGGCGTTGAGTACGAACTCCAGCAGCAGGCGCACCACCGCGGCGATGGTCAGGCCCAGTGGAATCGCGAAGACCACCGCGAAGACGATGCCCAGCCAGGCCGAAACCCGCCACAGCCCAATGGTTCCCACGATCGGGATGGCGAAAGCGGCTGCCAGGCCCAAGATGTAGGCCAGCGGCAGCAGGGTGCGGGTGGCGGCGCGATGGAACTGCACGTCCAGCAGCGCGCGAATGGCCTCGAGGCTCCAGGAGCCGAAAGCGCTTGGGCTGGCGAAGGGTTCGACGGGCTCCTCGTCGACCACGGCCTCCTGTTCCAGCCGCCGGGTCATGCGCCGGGCCGCGGAGTCCTTGAACGCGGCCCACCGCCCGATCTCGAACTCCTCGACCTCGAGTTCATCGAGTCCGGGTGTCTTCCCGTTCGATTGGTCCGACATGCCGCCGATCTCCTCTCCCGCAGACCTTTTCGACCATGCGAAGTCTCATCGCTATCCCCCTTCTGGGACAGATCGAAACAGTGTGTTCTAGAACACTCCGGGATTGGATGTTGCATTCCGGGGTAGCCGGGGCGATACACCTCCTGACGGCGTCTTCGCAGGCAGCGGGCCCCTCCCCCGGACCTGTCACAGATGGGCCACCGACACAGTCGCGCCACGAACAAGGACGAGCCGTCTCTTTTGGAGGGAAAAACCATATCGGGGGAAAACAACCCTGTAACGCAACGAACGTCTCGTTCCGATACCCCGCACAGAGCAGGACATAGATCTACCGGGGAATGGAGAAACCAGTGCGAACGACGTTTTCGTCTTCCGTCATGGCGGCAGCACTGGCCGCCTCTGCGCAGGAGTACACCGAGCGTGGATGGACGGTCGCCGAAACGGCCAATGGCATCAGCCTGGTCACCGATGAGAACCTGTCGGGCATCGAGGTAACGGGTGAAACCGCCGCCTTCGTCCGCCGGTATCTGCGGGCCAATGATCTGACCGGGCCGATTATCGAGATCCCGGGCGCCGAGCGCCGCGAGATCCACCTGGTCACGGGGCTGCGCAAGGCCGCCATGGCCATCGAGGCGCTGCGCGCCGCGGGGGCCATCGTGCACACCGACGGTGCGGGCATCCCGCTGCCGCCGACCCAGCTGTTCGACGGTTCGGCCTGCTGGGGCGTGGCGCCGCACGAGGCCCGCTGGGTCCCGCCGGTGGTCGCCATCTCGGCCGCGGTGCGCGCCGCCGCCAAAGGCGGAGTCAAGCCGCAGAGCACCCGCATCGCTTCCTGAGGGGAATGACCCGGCGTCACATGTGAATAGACATTATCGGCAGTAGTCGATAGCTATAACCGCAGAACCGCGGATGCTCCCCGGCATCCGCGGTTTTTGGCGTATCTGGAAGTGGAAACTATTCAGGCACTGCGCAGTCGGCGTGACGGGTGTGAATTGTGATGTGTGAGAGCCGCTCTGGGGCCGGTGGGATGACCCGATTGCACCGGCGACTCATCGCCGAGCACCTTGGCCCGCGCCGCGCGCCGATTGCGGACGCCGAGGACGCGCAGGATGGCTGACACATGGTGGTCGACGGTCCGGACCGACAGCACCAGGTATTCGGCGATCTCGGCATTGGTCAGACCCGCGCACAGCAGGTCCAGGACGTCCTGCTGGCGGTCGGTGAGTCCGGGCACCGTACGAGAGACGGGCGGCGAACTCGGAACGGGCCGGGGGAAGGTCGCATCGGACCGGGCGCCCGGAGGCGGCCCGGGGGTGTCCGGCAGCGCGATGAAGACGCCGGTCTCACCGCCCACGCTCAGCACGACCGCCGATCCGGTGCCCGCGGCGATGTCCGCCCAGGCCGCGCGCAGGACCTCGAGTGCTTGTGTTCGCTCCAAAAACCGCATGTGGCAAGCGTGGTCGCGGGGGCCGGGCCGCGTCTGTCTCCACCGACACGGTCAGTGTGTCGGAAAACCGACACTCGCAATTGATGCCCAGTTGACGCGTTGCTGTTTCCGTTGTCGTGCCACCGCGCGATGATGAGGTATGACCCCCGCCATGAACACCTCGCGGACCCTGCCGCGCACCTGTCCGCTGTGTGAGGCGGTGTGCGGGCTGGAGATCACGCTCGACGCCGATGATCACGTGACGGCTGTACGCGGCGATAAGGCGGATCCGTTCAGTCGGGGTTTCATCTGCCCCAAGGGCGCGACGCTCGGACATCTCGACGAGGATCCGGATCGGCTCACCGCGCCCATGATTCGCGATCGCGCCACGAACACCTGGCGGGCCGTGAGCTGGGATGAGGCGTTCGGGGTGATTCGGGAGCGGCTGCCGCAGGTCACCGCCGCGCACGGGAATCAGTCGGCGGGGCTGTATCTCGGCAATCCGAACGCGCATACGGTGGCGGGGGCGCTGTATGTGCCGCTGCTGATTCGGGCGCTGGCCACCCGGAACCTGTTCTCCGCCAGCACCTCCGATCAGATGCCCAAGCAGGTGGCGTCGGGGCTGATGTTCGGCGATCCGCTCACCGTGGCGGTGCCGGATCTGGATCGCACCGATTATCTGCTCATGCTGGGCGCGAATCCGCTGGAATCCAATGGATCGCTGTGCACCGCACCGGACTTCCCGGGACGGTTGAAGGCGCTGCGGCAGCGCGGCGGGAAGTTCGTGGTGGTGGATCCGCGCCGCACCCGCACCGCCAAACTCGCGGACGAGCATCTGTTCGTGCGGCCGGGCAGTGACGCGTACCTGCTGTTCGGGATCGTGCGGACGCTGTTCGCGGAAGATCTGACCGATGTGCGGGTACCGGTCCGGGGACTGGACGAGGTACGCGATGCCGCAGCACCTTTCACCCCCGAGGTGGTGGCCGAGCGCACCGGGGTGGCCGCGGATACCGTGGTCCGGCTCGCGCGCGAACTCGCCGCCGCACCGACCGCCGCCGTCTACGCGCGCATCGGCACCTGCACGGCCGAATTCGGCACCGTGACGCAGTGGCTGGTCGATGTGATCAACGCGCTGACCGGCAATCTGGATTCGCCCGGCGGGGCCATGTTCGCCAACGGAGCCGCGCTGGGCATCGTCCGCACCCGAGCCTTCCGGCTCGGCCGCTGGAACAGCCGGGTGCGCGAACTGCCCGAGGCCATGGGCGAGCTGCCGGTCGCGACGCTGGCCGATGAGATCCTCACGCCCGGTGACGGGCAGATCCGCGCCATGGTGACGGTCGCGGGCAATCCGGTGCTGTCCGCACCCAGCGGGCCGCGGCTGGCAGATGCCTTCGCGGGGCTGGACTTCATGGTGAGCGTGGACCGCTACCTCAACGAGACCACCCGGCACGCCGATGTGATCCTGCCGCCGCCGCGCATTCTGCAATCACCGCACTACGATTTCGCGCTGCTCAATTTCGCCGTGCACAACTACGCGCGCTACTCGCGGCCGCTGCTGCCGCTGGGCCCGGATGAGCTCTCCGAATCCGAGATCATGGCGCGGCTGGCGCTGGCGATCACCGGTCAGGAGACACAGCCGGGCGTGGATCCGCTTGCGGCCGTGGATGAATTCGTGATCGCGGGGACACTGCACAAGGCCGGGCTCTCGGAACGGCGGTCGGAACTGCTGGGCGAGAACACCATCGAACAGCGCATCGACATGATGGTGCGGCTCGGTCCGTATGGCGAGTGGGCAGTCGATCCGGTGCGGCCGGTCGAATCACCGGGTGGATCCCGGCCACAAGCACGCCGGGATGACAGGGGCGACGATGCCGACGGAAGCGACAGCGCACACGCGGGCGGCGATGTTGCCGAAAGCCCTGCGCATCCGGTGTTTCGGACCGGGCTGAATCTACAAGTGCTGCTGGATAATCCGCACGGGATCGATCTGGGGCCGTTGGAGCCGCGGCTGCCGGGGTTGTTGCTCACCGCGTCGAAGCAGGTGGATCTCGCGCCGGAGGCATTGCTGGCGGATGTGGCGCGGCTGCATGAGCGGCTGGCGGACGCCGCGCCCGCGATGGTCTTGGTCGGGCGCAGGCATCTGCGGTCCAACAACAGCTGGCTGCACAATGTCCCGCCGCTGGTGGGCGGCGCGAATCGGTGCACGCTGCATATTCATCCGGACGATATGACCCGGCTCGGACTGGACGGGCATGCGGTGGTGAAGTCCGCCGCGGGCGCGCTCACGGTGGATCTGGAGCCGACCGAGGACATCATGCCGGGCGTGGTGAGCCTGCCGCACGGCTGGGGACACGGTGATTCCGACCAGTCGGTGGCGCGGGCGCACGCCGGGGTGAATGCCAATGCGCTGACCGATGATTCGCTGGTGGACGCACCGTCCGGGAATGCCGTGTTCAACGGGGTGCCGGTGACGCTGACACCCGCCTGAGACACCGGACGGACAGAACGATCGTGAGACCGAGCGGGGCGGGTATGCCGGCCGCTCGGGTGGAGAGGGGCGCGCCGTGACCGCGGTTGACACCGGCCGGATTTCGATATCGCGGGTGGCGCTGTGGGCGGTGCACGTGGCGCTGCCCGCCGCCGGACTGCTGCTGTTGATCACGCATCCGCCGCTGGATCACATGTACATGGACGGCGGTGTGCACTTCTGGCTGATCCTCGGGGCGGCAGTGCTGTCGCTCGGGCTCGGGGTGCTGCTGTTGCGCGCCGCCCGCGCCCACCGGGATATGCGGTTGATCCTGGTTTCGCTGGTGTTCCAAGTGAATTCGGGTTTTCTGGGGCTGCACGCGCTGGCCACACCGGGTGTCATTCTGTCCGAACCGAATGTGGGCTTCACCGGAGCCGTCCCAGTCGGTATGGTGCTTGGCGGGCTGGCGGCGCTGGCCTCGGTCGTGGAGTACGGGCCCACCGCGCGGGCGCACCGCTTCACCGAGCTCCTCGCCGCCCTGCCTCTGACTTTGATGGCGGTGTGGGCACTGGCCTCGCTGACCCGGGTGCCGCCGTTCGATTCGGTGCCCGATCCGGACGAGGTGCAGGGGCCGCTGGTGGCGGCCGCCTTCGTCGGCGGGGCCTGCTATCTGGTGGCCGCGGGCGCGTACGCCTTTCTCTACCTGCGCAATCGGTCGACGATCCTGCTGAGCGTACTCACCTCGTTCGTACTGCTGGCCGAGGCCATGTTCGCGGTCGGCTTCGGGCGCAGCTGGCGGCTGTCCTGGTGGGAATGGCACGTGCTGCTCGGGGTGGCGTTCGCGCTCATCGCGATCAGCGCGCATCGCAGCTTCCGGCGGGAGGGCTCCGCGCGCGGACTGTTCGACAGCATCACCCAGCGCAGCACCCTCGCCGCCATCCAGCGCGATTACGCGCGGGCGCTGGAGGAAATGGTGATCGCGCTGGATCAGCGCGGTAGCGGCGGGGTGCCCGCCGATGAGCCGCTCGGCGCTGTGGGACAGGAACTTTCGCGCCGCTTCGGGCTGACCGAGCGGCAGGTGGCGGTGCTGCAGCAGAGCGCGCGGGCGCTCGGTGACGAACGCGAACAGGTGCGCCGGCTGGGCGCGCTGGTCGCGGTCGGCGAGCGCGCCAACGTAATTCGCGGTGAGGATGAAATGCTCACCGAGATACAGCAATTGGCCAATCACGCCTTCGACCGCGATCTGGTTCGGATCGGCGTGCTGCGGCACGGGCGGCTGCACTTCAGCGACGGGCAGCCGCCGAATCCCGCCGCGTTCGTATACCCGTTGACGGTCAAGGGAATTCGCACCGGCGTGCTGGAACTGCTGCGTACCGGACCCGGTACACCGGCGCAGCTCGGACCCGCCGAACACGCGGTGGCACAGTCGTTCGCCAGCCAGACCTCGGTGACACTCGAGAACGCCCGGCTCTATCAGCAATTGGACGGCCTGTTCCGGTCGTACATGTCACCGCAGGTGGCTACGGCACTGCTGGCGGACCCGTCCCAAGCCGGATTGGGCGGCGAGGTGCACGAGGTGAGCGTGCTGATGGCGGACCTGCGCGGGTACACGCCGTTCTCCGAACAGGCCGGTCCGGTGCAGGTCATGCGCATGCTCAACACCTACTACGGGGTGATCGTCCCGGAGATCCTCGCCGAGGGCGGGACCGTGGTGCAGTTCGTCGGCGATGCGGTGATGGCGATCTTCAATGCCCCGGTGCGCCAACCCGATCACGCGCTGCGCGCGGCACGGGCCGGGCTGGCGATCCAGCGTGCGACGGCCGGGGTGCGCGAACGCCAGGGCACGGCGTACGTCACGGCGGGGCAGCCCGGAATGCCGGGACCCACCGGCCCGGGACCCACCGGCGGCCCGGGACGAGGGGCGCGCACCGGACCGTCCGGGCAGACCGGGTCCGATCCGGCCGACGAGGCGACGGTGCGATACGGCCGGGTCGGCACCGGCGACACCGTCCAGATCAAGCGCGCCAGCGGTGCGACCGCGCTGGAGTGGCCGATGTTCCGGGTCGGGGTGAATACCGGCCCGGCCATCGTCGGCAATGTGGGTGCGCGCGAGATGCGGAATTTCACGGCGATCGGTGACACCACGAATCTGGCCGCGCGCCTGGAGGGTTTGGCCGAACCGGGCACGGTGGCGATCGGGCCGCTCACCCGGCAGCGGCTCGGCGATCGGGCACAGGTGACGAACCTGGGCGATTTCGACATCAAGGGCAAGAGCCTGCCGGTGACGGTGTACCGGCTGAACGGACTGCGGTGAGGTAGTGGCGGAATTCGAACTGCTGGAAGGTCTTTCGCCGGAGGAACGGCGGGAGTTCATCGCGGCGTGCACGCCGCGGCGGTTCCGCCGCCGCGATATCGTCTGCCACGAGGGCGATCCCGGCGATTGCGTGCACCTGATCCTGTCCGGGCGCTACGTCGTGCGCATCACCACGCCGCTGGGCAATTCGGCCACCCTGACCATTCTCGGGCCGGGTGAGATGTTCGGTGAGCAGGCGCTGCTGAGCCCGGACGCGCGGCGCACCGCGACCATCGTGGCGGTCACCGACGGTGAGACGCTCACGCTGAACCGCACCCAGCTGGAGCGGTTGCGGCGCGAGCATCCACAGGTGGAACGGTTCCTCACCACTTCGCTCGCGGCGCAGGTGCGCAGGCTATCGGCGGCGGTGCTGGAGGCGCTGTACCTGCCGGTGGAGACGCGGGTGCTGCGTCGGCTGGCGCATCTGGCGACGGTGTACGGCGACGGGGACGGTAAGCCCGCGCTCATCCGGCTCACCCAGGAGGATCTGGCGTCCATGGCGGGGACCACGCGGGCCACGGCCAACAAGGTGCTGCGCGAGTTGGAGGAGGCGGGCGTGGTGCGGCTCGGACGGGGTTCGGTGCTGGTGCTGGACCGGGCGCGGCTGGCGCGCGGGCGGTAAGGGGGATTACCGGCATACCGGTGGTTAAGGGTCCGAAGACCCTTGTTCTCGCGCATTCGCCGGACGAAAATAGCTAAACCGTATAGCATTTCGGATGGCCTGAGTTCGTGGCCGAGCCTCTTTTCATCCGGTATTCAGCTACCAAAGGGGTCGGACGATGCCCGGTATCAGAAACGGCAGCGACGGCGAGCGGGAACTGCAGGAACGCTACGGCACCCAGGAGCGAGCCGACCGGTTCTATTCCGATCAAGTCCGGAATCGGCTCAATGCGCAGATGATCGAATTCATCGGCCGGATGGATATGGCCTTCATCGCCACCTCGGATAAACATGGCGAGTGCGACAACAGCTTTCGCGCCGGGAAGCCGGGCTTCCTGCATGTGATCGACGACCGCACGCTCGCCTATCCGGAGTATCGCGGCAACGGGGTGCTCGCCAGCCTGGGGAACATGCTGGAGAACCCGCACATCGGCATCCTGCTGGTGGATTTCGTGCGCGATCTGATCGGGCTGCACATCAACGGCACCGCCCGCATCGTGGACGACACGCTCATGCGCCGCTGTGTGCCCGAGCTGCCGCCGGGTGAGCGCGGCCGGCAGGCCGAACGCTGGGTAGTGGTCGATGTCGAGGAGGCATACATCCACTGCCGCAAGCACATTCCACATCTGGTGCCCGCCCAGCGCGAGGCCGTGCAATGGGGCACCGACAATGTGCGGGCCAAGGGCGGCGATTACTTCGGCGCGAAGGCCGAAGCCGAATCCGGTGCCCTAGTCGACTACTGAGCCCCGGTCGACTGTCGACCCGTTGCGGCGCTAGCGCAGGTGTGAGGCTCCGTTCACGTCCAGCACGGTGCCCGAACTCCAGATCGCCTCCGGCGAGGCGAGATAGCGCACCGCCGCCGCGATCTCGTGCGGTTCGGCCACCCGCCCGAAGGGGCTCTGCGCCTGCACCGCATCGGTGACCCGCTCCGCGACCCGTTCGGTGGCGACGAAGCCGGGAGCGACCGCCGCGACGCCGATTCCATAGGGGGCGAGCGCGACCGCGAGCGATTGCGCCAGGGACTGCGCTCCGGCCTTGGTCGCGCCGTATGCCACGTGATCGGGTTCGCCGCGGTACGCGCCGCGCGATCCGATATTGACGATCCGGCCGGGTACGCCGCGATCGATCATGTTCCGCGCCACCAGGAATGACACGTTCGCGGTGCCGATCAGATTGACGTCGACGGTCTGCCGCCAGATCCGCTGCCACTGCTCGTAGGAGGTCTCGGCCACCGGCTGCGCCAGATTCACGGCGGCATTGTTCACCAGCACGTCGACCCCGCCGAGCGCGCCGATCGCGGTGTCCACCACCGGTTTCGCGCCGTCGGGGGTGGAGATGTCGCCGCCGATGAGCGCATGCCCCTGTCCCGGCAGTGCGGCGAGGGTCCGCTCCGCCTCCTCGCGCCGCGAGGAGTAGTGCACCGCGACGTGATCCCCCGCTTCGGCGAACACGGTCGCGACAGCGCGGCCGATCCCCCGTGACGCTCCGGTGACCAGTACCGACCGAGTCATAGTTGAACCGCCATGGCATTCACCCTGCCACGTGCCGGAGCGGGTCAGTTGATCTTGAAGATGACCGCGCGCTGGACGATGAAGTTGATCACGGTCGCGGTGCCCTGGGCGACACAGAACGCCAGCCAGATTCGCCACCACTGATCGGGCAGGGCGTAATAGCAGAGCGAGTTGATGCCGACCTGAAGGCCGAAGGTCACCGCGTACAGCACGATGACCGCGATGAAGCGGTTGCGATTCGGCTCCGCCTTGAAGGTCCAGCGGCGGTTGATCAGGTAGGCGGTGGTGGTGCCCGCGATGAAGCTGATCGCCTTGGCCACCGGGAGCGGCAGGCCGAACACCTTGAACAGCAGCGTGTAGAGGCCGAAGTCGACAATGGCCGACAGGCCGCCGGTGACACCGAAGCGGATGATCTGGGTCTTCAGATCGACGTCCGTACCGCCCGGCTCGTCGACGAGGGGCAGCTCGGGCGGCAGGGGCAGATGGGGTTCCGCGGTCACAAGGCATGAGGGTATCGCCCGGGACGAAGGACACAAGCCTCGAGACGGTTATGCCTGTAGCCTCTATCCCGATGTCCACGAAAGCTCAGACCACCACCACGGCCGCTCCCGATACGAAATCGGCGAGTGTGGGTGCGGACGCAGCGTCGAACGGTTCCTATGAACTGCCCACGCAGACCCGCCGCCTGACCGGATGGGGTCGCACCGCAGCCACCACGTCTGAAGTCCTGTCGACGAGTGATCCGGAGGTGATCGCCAAGGCGGTCGCCATGGTCGCCGAGGACAACGACTCCAAGCCCGCGCATCTACGCCGCGGCGTCATCGCGCGCGGCCTCGGCCGCTCGTACGGCGACCACGCGCAGAACTCGGGCGGGCTCGTCATCAACATGCCCGCGCTGAACCGCATCCACCGCATCGACCGGGACTCGCGCCTCGTCGATGTGGACGGCGGGGTCAGCCTGGACCAGTTGATGAAGGCGGCGCTGCCGTTCGGGCTGTGGGTTCCGGTGCTGCCGGGTACGCGGCAGGTGACCATCGGCGGCGCCATCGCCTCCGATATCCACGGCAAGAACCACCACTCCGAGGGTTCGTTCGGCAATCACGTGCGGTCCATCGACCTGTTGACGGCCGACGGCAAGGTGTCGACCATCGGGCCGAAGAAGAACGCGAAGCTGTTCTGGGCGACCGTCGGCGGCAACGGGCTGACCGGCATCATCCTGCGCGCGACCATCGAGATGGTGGCGACGGAGACCGCGTACTTCATCAATGACGGTGTGAAGACCAGCACCCTCGACGAGACCATCGCCGCGCACAGCGATGGCAGCGAGGCGAACTACACGTATTCGAGCGCGTGGTTCGACGTGATGAACCCGCTGCCGAAGCTGGGGCGCGCCACCATCACTCGCGGCCGGCTGGCCAAAGTGGATGAGCTGCCGAAGAAGAAGCAGCGCAACCCGCTGAAGTTCGACGCGCCGCAGCTGCTGACGGTGCCGAACATCTTCCCGAGCTTCACCGCGAACAAGCTGACCCTCGGTTCGGTCGGCGAGGCGTACTACGCCATGGGCGGCAACTACACCGGCAAGATCCAGAACCTGACCCAGTTCTATCACCCGCTGGACATGATCGCGGAGTGGAATCGGGCGTACGGTCCGGCCGGATTCCTGCAGTACCAGTTCGTGGTGCCGACCGAGGCCGTCGATGAGTTCAAGAAGATCATCATCGATATCCAGGCGTCGGGGCACTATTCGGCGCTGAATGTTTTCAAGCTGTTCGGCCCGGGTAACCCGGCGCCGTTGAGCTTCCCGATGCCGGGCTGGAACATCTGCGTGGACTTCCCGATTCGGGCGGGGCTCAACGAACTCGTCACCGAGCTCGACCGGCGCGTCACCGAATTCGGCGGCCGGCTCTACACCGCGAAGGACTCCCGCACCACGGCGGAGACCTTCCACAAGATGTACCCCCGGATCGACGAGTGGATCAAAATCCGCCGAAGTGTCGATCCCACAGGCGTTTTCATGTCCGATATGGCGCGAAGGCTGGAGCTTCAGTGATCAATGCGGTAGGGAATCCGCAGTCCATTCTGCTGCTTGGCGGCACCTCCGAGATCGGTCTCGCGATCTGCTCGGAGTACCTCAAGAAGGGTCCCGCGCGGATCATTCTGGCGGCGCTGCCCGGCGACCCGCTGCGCGAAGAGTCTGTCGCGCTGCTGAAGTCGGCCGGTGCGTCCGAGGTCGAGGTCATCGACTTCGACGCGCTGGAGATGGACTCCCACCCCAAGGTCATCGACGCGGCCTGGTCGCACGGTGACGTGGACGTCGCCATCGTCGCCTTCGGCATGCTCGGCGACGCCGAGGAACTGTGGCAGGACCAGCGCAAGGCCGTCATCGCGTGCGAGCTGAACTACACCGCGGCCGTCTCGGTCGGCGTGCTGGTCGGCGAGAAGATGAAAGCCCAGGGCTACGGGCGCATCATCGCCATGTCCTCGGTGGCCGGTGAGCGCGTCCGCCGCTCCAACTTCGTCTACGGCTCCACCAAGGCGGGCCTGGACGGCTTCTACCTCGGCCTCGGCGAGGCGCTGCGCCCGCACGGACCGCGCGTGACCGTGATCCGGCCGGGTCAGGTCCGCACCCGCATGTCGGCGCATGTGAAGGAAGCGCCGCTGACGGTGGACAAGGAAGACGTGGCGGCGCTGGCTGTCGCGGCTTCGGAGAAGGGCAAGGAAATCGTCTGGGCCCCGGGGACTTTCCGGTACATCATGATGGTGCTGCGGCATATTCCGCGGCCTATCTTCCGGAAGCTGCCTGTGTAGGCGAGAGCGAAAACGCAACGAGCGGTGGCCGATTCGGCTGCCGCTCGTTTTGTATTCGGGGTGGAGATAAAACATCAATATTCTGAATATCCTTATATCACAACGTAATTCGACTATCGGGGTCTGTTTTGCGGGAGTAGAATAAGGATATGAATTCAGGGGAGAACGTCGCAATCGCGGAGAGTGCATCAGCGCTTTCCGCTGCGATCGACACCCTGATCTCTCAGCCGCTTATCCCGGTGTCGGACAACGACATTGTCGAATTGATGCAGCAGATCGAAACCGCCACCCGCAAACTCGACGCGATGAAACTCGATCTGGTCGTGCAGACCTGCTCCCGGTCACTGCCCAAGCGCGCGGGCGCAGGTTCGGTGGCGCTGTTTCTGCAACAGACACTTCGCATTTCGCACGGGGACGCGTTGAACCGGTGGCACTGCGCCGAACAAGCAGCCATCTGGCCGCGTGTAGGGGACAACGCCGAAATCTCTACCCCGGCACCGCTGCTGCCGAACACAGCTCTGGCGCAGGAGGAAGGCGCGATCGGCCTCGACCACGTGCGCGTGATTCGCCAGGTCATGGACCGGCTCCCGAACAAGGTCACCACCGAAGACCGTGCCCTCGCCGAAGAGCACCTCGCCCGGCATGCCCGCGCGTTGAACCCGAACCAGCTGCCCAAGATCGGCGACCGGATCCTGGGCCACCTCGATCCTGATGGCACGTTGACCGATGACGCGGACCGTGCACGCATGCGCAGTATGCGGTTGAGCCCCCAGGGCTTTGACTTGATGTCCACCATGACCGTGGTGCTGACCCCGGAAGCACGCGCGGCAGTCGATGCGGTGTTGGCCAAACTGGCCAAGCCCGGCCTGTGCAACCCCGCCGACCCCGAGAGCCCGTTCGTGGTGGACGAAAACTTGGATCCCGAGGTGGTAAAGGCTGCCGCGAAGCGGGACATGCGCACCACGGTGCAGCGTCAGCATGATGCGTTGTTCGCGCTGCTGCACCCCGACTTCCACCCCGCCCACCTCGGCGTGCACCGAGGCCTGCCGGTCACCACCATCCTGACCATGAGCATCCACGACGTGGAGCGCGCTGCCGGTGTCGCCACCACCGCGACGGGTGGGACCGTTCCGGTTGCCGTGGCGTTGGAAATGGCTGCCCGCAAGAGCAAGACGTTCTCGGTCATCACTGATGGCGAGGACATGCCCCTGCATATCGGTCGTGCCCGTTTGGCGAACCCGGCCCAGCGGATGGCGTTGATCGCCACCGAACGCGGGTGCACCCGCCCCGGCTGCACCGCACCCGCGAGCATGGCCGCTGTCCACCATGTGACCGAATTCGTCAAAGGCGGCCTGACCGACATCGAAAACCTCACCCTCGCTTGCGATCACTGCCACGCGCTGGTCAACGACACCCCCACCGGATGGACAACGATCAAGCTCGGTAAGGGTGCGAAGTTCGCCGGGCGGACCGCCTGGATCGCTCCCGCGCATATCGATCCGACTCGGACACCGCAGGTCAATCACATGCATCACCCGGACGAGTTGATGGCCACCGCACCGGCAGCCCCACCACTGCCCGCCGCCCGTGCTCGGGCGTGCGCGCCGAACCGGATGCGCCAGCGACCCTGGGTATTGCCTCGCCCGGCTTGCCCAGCCCGGCAATAGGTTCCACCCACCTGTATCCACCGTCAGGAGCCTTCCTGCCGGTGCTACAGGCATGTCCGCACCTCTACGGGCATGCCCACACCTCAATCCCGGTGCCCCGTGTCCGGTTCCAGCCCTTCCGCAGTCCGGACAAAGAAGCAGTGCTGGTTACTTCGCCTGCCGTACCCGACTTGCTCTTCCGCAACTCAGGCCCGACCCTCACGTCCCTGACGGGGTGACTGGCTGTGGTCGCCTCCAGAACCACGGCCCAGATCTTCTTGTTGTGTCTTGTTTCTTTTGTTCTTGTTCTTTTCTTGTCCGGGCGTCTTTGTCTTTGGTTCTTTTGTCTTTCCGGGTTTTGTCTTTCCGGGTCTTGTGTCTTGGGGTTGGGTCTCTGAAGGCTGTGTCGGCCGGGCGAGAGTTCATGAGGGGCCGAAGATCGTTAGGCTTCGCTGCGGTAAGCGGTCCATGGAGGCGAACCCGGAGGCGAAGTGGGAATGAGCGAGAAAGCAGGCGGCCGGGGGGCGATGCTGGTGCGGCAGGCCGGAGGTGCGCTCGGCGAGGGCGCGCTGGCGGCAATCGTCGCGGCGGTCGTCGCCGGTATCGGCCTGGTGGCGTTCTCGACCGTCCAGTGGCCCGCCTTCAACTCCTCCAACGTGACTCGGGCACTGACGACCGTCGGCCAGGTGGTGACGCTGGCCCTGCTGGTCGCCGCGATCGTGCTGGTGCGCATGGAAAAATGGCCGTGGGTCGCGAAACTGCTGTCCTGGGTGGGAATCTCGGGATTCGCGACGGTCACGCTGGGAATGCCGCTGGCCGCCACCAAGCTGTATCTCTTCGGCATCTCCGTTGACCAGGAGTTCCGGACTCAATATCTGACGCGCCTGACGGACAGTGCGGCGCTGCACGATATGAACTACGTCGATCTGCCGCCCTTCTATCCGGCCGGCTGGTTCTGGGTCGGCGGGCGTTTCGCGAGTCTGACCGGTATGGCGGGTTGGGAGGCGTTCAAGCCGTTCGCCATCATCGGGCTGGCGGTTACCGCGGTTATCGCGGTTGTGCTGTGGTCCAAGCTGATTCGACCGGACTGGGCCATCGCGGTCGCGGCCGCCACCACCGCCGTGACACTCGCCTACGGCTCACCGGAGGCCTACAGCGCCCCGCTGGTACTGCTGTTCGCCCCCGCGATGGTGCTGGCCTGGGGCGCGCTGTACCGGCCCGCCGAACCCGCGGCGGCCACCGCCGGTGGATGGGGCGCGGTGCTGGGCACGGGGCTGTTCCTGGGCGTGGGAGCGATGCTCTACACCCTGTATTTCGGTGTCGCGGTGTTCGCGGTGTGCCTGATGGCACTGGTCGCGGCGGGCCTGGCACTGCGCGAGCGTGGCAAAGCGGTACGCGCGCAACGGCATCGAGCGGATGGCGAACCGGCGGTGCCCGGGCGCTGGGGTGTGGTGTGGCCGATCCTGTTGCGGCTGATCGCCTCCGGAGTGGTCGCGGGTGTGCTGGCGCTGACCGTCTGGTTCCCGTTCCTGTTGAAGCTGCTCGGCGGCACCATCCCCAAGTCCGGAACCGCCTTCCACTATCTGCCCGAGGGCGGGTCGCAGCTGCCGCTGCCCATGTTCGACTTCTCCCCGCTCGGCGTCTTCTGTCTGCTCGGCACGGTGTGGCTGGTGCTGCGGGTCGGAAGTTCGCGTCGCGCACAGGCTTTGGGTATCGCCGTCGTGGCCATCTACCTCTGGTGCCTGCTGTCCATGACCGCCACCGCGGCCGGGACCACGCTGCTGTCCTTCCGCCTGGAGCCGATCCTGTACGTGCTGCTGGCTACGGCGGGCGCGTTCGGGTTCGTGGAGGGTGCTCGGGCCGTCTATCAGGTGTTGAACGAGCCCGCGCGAATGCCGTTGGCGGCGGGGGTGATCGCGGTGATCGGCGCCGTCGCTTTCGCACAGCAGATTCCACATGTGCTGACCAATGAGATCACCACGGCCTACA
Organism: Nocardia sp. NPDC058058; assembly: GCF_042885355.1. NCBI lineage: Bacteria > Bacillati > Actinomycetota > Actinomycetes > Mycobacteriales > Nocardiaceae > Nocardia > Nocardia sp. NPDC058058. The sequence goes on from NZ_JBHVSA010000002.1 coordinate 1,262,837, forward strand.
CCGATACCGACGGCAACGGTGAGCGTGCGGATAAGCGGCCGCCGTCGGCGGTCTCGCACTACCGGGATGTGGATGCGGCGCTGCTGGCGCAGACGGGTCGGGCCCGCGATCAGAGTGTGGTGCTGACCGCCGACACCAGCTTCCTGTCCATCTATCCGTACTACGGATTCCAGGCGCTCACTTCGCATTACGCGAACCCCCTCGCCGATTTCGCGGCGCGCTCGGCGGAGATCAAGCGGTGGAGCGAGTTGAAGTCTCCCCGGGAGTTGCGGGACGCGCTGGCGAAGTCGCCGTGGCGCGCACCGGACGCGTTCCTGTTCCGGCGTTCCGGCGACGATTACACGCTGCGGCTGTCCGAGGACGTGTACCCGAACGATCCGAATGTGAAGCGGTACACGGTGGCGTTCCCGAAGTCGCTGTTCGCGGACTCGCACTTCCGGATCACCGAGATCGGGCCGTTCACCCTGGTGGTCGTTCAACCCTGAGAGTTATAGCCGGGCCACATCAAATGTGATGTGGCCCACGGTACTTATCCCCAAAAGAGGGCAGAAACCTGGGGATGAAGGCCTTTTTCTGTGGATAACTCCGCAATCTTGCCAGCGCGGTCTCAGACGCACGCGGTAGCGTGGGCCGCTGTTCTGATGGCAAAAGGGGTTATCGCGTGGCACAGGGGCTCGACACCGTTCTGGATCGAACAGTACCGAAAACTGTTGCCCCGGAGCGCACTCGCGGGCAGCGTGTCGCGCACCGGGTGCGCACCGCCCGCGCCGACCTGATCGCCGCCACCGCATACCTCTCGCTCGCCGTGCTGGTGTTGTCCGGGCAGTGGCTGCACACCGATCGCGGGTACCTGATCAAGAGCGGTCAGGACCAGACCATGTGGGAGTGGTTCTTCGCGGTCACCGCGCACAAGATCGCGCATCTGGAGAATCCGCTCGGCACCGGACTGCAGAATTATCCCGACGGCGTGAACATGATGGCCAATACCGCCATGTTCGGCGTCGGTGTCCCGCTGACGCCGGTCACGCTGCTGTTCGGGCCGACCGTCACCTTCGTCCTGGTGCTCACGCTGGGATTGTTCGGCACCGCGTTCGCCTGGTACTGGCTGTTCTCCCGGGAACTCGTCACCTCGAAATTCGCCGCGGCCGTTGGCGGTGTGTTCTGCGGGTTCGCGCCCGCCATGATCTCGCACGCCAACGCGCATCCGAATTTCGTTGTGCTGGCGCTGCTTCCGTTGATCGCCCTGCAGCTCATCCGGGTCGCGCGGCAGGCGGGCAACTCCGCCGAGACCCGTAAGGCCCGCCGACTGCGCGACGCGTTCGTTCTGGGCCTGTTGATCGCCCTGCAGATCGCGCTGGGCGAGGAACCGCTGCTCATTTTCGCCCTGGCCTTCGGGCTTTTCGCGTTCGTCTACTACCTGCACGCGCCGCGCACCGGCTGGCGTGCGGTGCGCACCGTCGCGCCGACCGTGCTGCTGGCGGCGGGAATCACCATCGCGTTCACCGAGATTCCGCTGTGGTGGCAGTTCTTCGGCCCGCAGTCCTACCGGTCCATCGATCACGGGCCGATGCAGAACGATCTCAAGGCGCTGTTCCAATTCCCGTCCGAATCCCTGGGCGGGGTGTTCCAGCACGGACAGAACGTGGCCATCAATCCGACCGAGGAGAACTCGTATTTCGGCTGGCCACTCCTGCTGCTGGTGCTCCTGGCCGCCGTATTCATGTGGCGCGAGCGGGTGGTGCGGGCCGCGGTCGCGGTGATCGTGGCGGGCACCGTGCTGTCGCTGGGCTCCACCCTGACGATCGGTAAGCGCGACACCGGGATAACCATGCCGTGGCACTGGTTCGAGCAGGTGCCACTGCTGAACTCGGTGCTGGAATCGCGGTTCACGATGGCGGCCATTCCCGCCATCGCGATCGTGCTCGCCATGGGAACCCAACGCGCCCTGGATTATTGGCGGGTGTCCGCCACCGATTGGCGGCCGCTGGCCTGGTTCGCGGCCGTGGTGCTGGCGCTGCTGCCGCTCACGCCCACGATTCTGCCGGTGGTGCAGCGTCCGGCCGCGCCGAAGTTCTTCACCGACGGCACTGTGCGGCAGTATGTTTCGCACGGTTCGGTGGTGATCGCGCCGCCGCCCACGCCGCCGGACGCTCGCGCGCTGCAATGGCAGACCCGTGCCGACTTCCAATTCCCTTTGGCCGGAGGCTATTTCGTCGGGCCCACCGGGACCGAGAAGAAGGGGCGATACGGTCCGGATGATCGCCCGACCGCCAGCCTGCTGATCAAGGCACAGCAGTCCAACAAGGTTCCGGTCATCGACGACACCGTGAAGGCGCAGGCCCTGGCGGACCTGCGTTTCTGGCAGGCCGATGTGATCGTGCTGCCGCCCACCGACAATGCCGATGTGCTGCGGTACACCGTGGATCAGCTGATCGGAATCCCGGCCGAACGTGTCGACGGCGTCTGGCTCTGGGATGTGCGCGGCCTGGTCAACTGACCCGGGTATAGGTGACGTGACCGCTGATATCCAGGTCCCGGACTATCTGCCCGCCGGTCAGGCGCAGTACCTGGGTGGTCTGGGGATGGCAGTTGGAACCGCCGCTGGTGGTTATGCCGTTGCCCACGGTGATATCGGTGGCGGAGACATCCAGTAGCCGATAGTCGAAGCTGCACACCAGGGTTCCGTTGCGGTACACCGTCGAGGTTTCCACCACCTGGTTCAGTTCACCCTGCCGGATGGTGAGGCGGTAGTCGTCGGCGTTCTGATCGCTGGACCCGGTCCACTCCCCCAGGAAGGCCGCGGGCACGCGACCGGCGGGTGTGGCGACGGTGGTCGCGGTCGGCACGGTGGCGGTGGGCGCGGTGAACGCCGGGGTGACCGGCGCGGTCGCCGCCGTCTGCACGATGGCCGACAGCGGTGCGCCCGGCGTGCTGCCATTGCTCTCCAGCTTGTAGGCGAGCAGGAAGCCGCCACCGGCGAGCAGGATCGCGACCGCGCCGCCGAGCACTCCGGCCAGTACTCGCGAGCCGCCGCGCTCGGGAACCGGAACCGGCGACGGGGTCGGTTCCGGCTGCGGATACGGGCGGGCGAACCCCGATGCGCGCAGCGTGGTCTTCATTCGCGCCGGATCGACTGGCGGAATCGGCCGTGGCGCACTGATATAGGGCAACTGCTCGGCCGTCACCGGCCCGGACATGGCGGTCCACGCGGCATCCACGAAATCGGCGCAACCGCCGAACCGGTACTCCGGATTCTTGGCCAGCGCCCGATCGAAAACGAAGTCCAGCGCCCGCGGCAGATCCGGGCGCACCTGGGTGATGCGCAGCGGCGGGATCTGGGTGTGCGCGAGCACCCAGCCCGCGAGATCCTTGGCCATATACGGCCGATGCCCGGTGAGCAGTACGAAAAGCGTGCAGGCCAGCGAGTATTGATCGGTGCGCGGATCGAGATCGCGACCGGAGACCTGTTCGGGCGAGGCATACGCGAACGTCGCCGCCACATCCCCGGTCCGGGTGAGGTGGGTGGATTCGTCACGCAGCCGGGCGATGCCGAAATCCGTCAGCAGCGCGCGCTCGGCCCGCCCGTCCTCGGCCGGGGAGAGCAGGATGTTCGACGGTTTCACATCGCGGTGCAGCACGCCCTTGCCGTGCGCGTAGTCCAGCGCCGAGGCCACCCCGCTCGCGATGCGCAGCGCCCGTTCGGGGTGGGTGCCGCGCAGTGCGTCGGCGTCCCTACCCTCCACGTACTGCATGGAGATCCACAGTCGCCCGGTGTCTTCCCCGGTGTCGTAGACGGCCACGATATTCGGATGATCGAAGCGCGCGGTGATATCGGCCTCGCGCTCGAACCGCTTCCACGCCTCGGCATCGGCGTGCACCTTGTCGCTGCCGAAGACCTTGATGGCGGCCAGCCGGGGTAGTCGGGGATGGCGGGCCAGGTAGACCGCGCCGGAGCCTCCCACACCGATACCGCGTTGAATGACATACCCGGCTATCACCTCGCCGGGACGCAATTCCGCCATGACGCACCTACTTCAGCGGCGCTCGGGAAAGCCAGTCGCTCAACACATTATCGACGGTGTGGCCGGGCCAGCGGAGCAGTAGCACGAAACGTGATCTGGGATCGCCGTCCGGAAAGCTGACCGCGGCCATCGCGTTCCGCGTGTCGGTATCGGTGAAAGTGGCCGGGTCCACGCCGTTTCCGGTGGTGACGGTCAGCGCGCCGGCCACATCCTGATGGGTGAACGAGCGGGTGCGGGCATTGCCGTCGAAGAACAGCGCCGCCACCGACTGGGCCGGACGGGCACCGAAGTCCAGGAGGCTGAAGCGCACCTGACCGGTCGGGTCCTGGGCATTGCACTGCACCCGGTGCGCACCGCGCGCCGGTTCCCCGGCACCGGGATCGAGTTTCTGGCAGTTCGCGCCCTGCCAGCCCACCGCACTGCCGGTGGACGCCAGTTGCCCGATCAGGCTCGTGAAGGCCTGTGCGATGGGTTCGTGATCGCGGCCCCAGGAATCGGCGACCGCGCCCGCGCTGGTGTACGTGATCAGCCCGCTCACATCGGTTTTGCGGCTCACTCGGCCGTCCGAGAGCAGGGTCAGGGTGGTGGGGCCGTTGGCGCGGCAGGCATTGGCGGGTTCGCGGTCGACGATCTCGGAGGTGCCGATGAGCAGCCGGTCGCCATCGGCGGGCACCTGGCCGAGCGGGGCGGCGAACTCGCAGTGGAAGGGAGAACCGTTGGGCAGCACGCCATCCACGCGATTGCGCAGAATCGAATCGCCGACCCGGCCCTGCTGCACGATCAGGCGATAGTTGGTCTGACCCTCGGTGGCGAGCCAGGTGCCCACGAATTTGTCCGGGACCGAGCTGCTGTCGACGGGCACCGGTTCGGAACCGGTGCGGTAGAGCGCGAAACTCACCCCGGCGGCGACAATGGCGGCCGTAACCACGGCGACGGCGATCTGCTTGCGGAATACCAAGCGTGCCAGTGATTTTCGCGGCGCTGACGCGGCCGCAGCCGCGGACCCGCGCGCGGTGAGGCGGGCGGGCGCGGTGACCGCCAGCGACGGATCCGAGTAGTAGGCGGCGGTGGCGGCCTCGGCGAATTCGAGGCAGCTCGGATAGCGATCGTCCGGGTCCTTGGCGAGGGCGCGTTCGAACACCGGATTCAGCGCGGCGGGCAAATCGGGCCGAATATCGCTGACGCGCAGTGGTTTTCCCTGCGTGTGCGCATGCACCCAGCCGAGCAGATTGTCGGCGGTGAACGGGCGCTGATCGGTGAGCAGGACGAACAGGGTGCAGGCGAGCGAGTACTGATCCGATCTCGGACCGACCGGTTTCCCCGAAATCTGTTCGGGCGAAGCGAAAGCGAAGGTCGCCGAGATATTTCCCGGATGGGTGAGGTTGGTCGTCTCATCCCGCAGCCGGGCAATGCCGAAATCGGTGAGCAGCGCCCGCTCGGGGCGACCGCTGTCCGAGTCGGCGATCAGGATATTGGACGGCTTCACATCGCGGTGCTGTACGCCCTTACCGTGCGCGTAATCCAGCGCACCGCCGATCTCCTCCGCGATCCGCAGCGCCCGATCCGGTGAAATACCTTGCAGCTCACCGGCATCGGTGCCCTCGATGTACTGCATGGAGATCCAGAACCGATCGTCCTCGATACCCCGGTCGTACACCTGCACGATATTCGGATGGTCGAAGTGCGCGGCGATATCGGCCTCGCGCTCGAATCGCTTCCACACCTCATCGGCCCCGGTGACGTCATCGCGCTTCAGAATCTTCAACGCCGTCAACCTGGGCAGCCGGGGATGCCGCGCCGCGTACACGACGCCCGATCCACCAGCACCGATTCGCCGCGCAATGACAAACCCGGCGATCACTTCGCCCGGACGCAGCTCGGTCATGCTCCCTCGTAATCTCCCGGCCCGGCCCCTCGCCCAGTTCGGATAACAACCATCCTGACGTGTTTCCACCGGAAGAGCCAGTTTCCACCTCGCGGGGGAGGATGAACGCGGCGGGGGCACAGGTTATTTCGACGCCGCGGTAGCCCGGCTGCGCCGCGTACTCGAGCAGGGTCGATAGCATCGGCACTCGTGCGCGAAGACACCCGAGCGTTTCATCGAGTCCGACTGCTCGCCGTGGTATCCGGAATTCTCGGATTCCTGCTGGCGGTGCTGACCCCGATCCTGCCCGTCCGGCAGGACCGGCCCACCGTGCACTGGCCACAGGGGGATTCGGCGAATATCGACGCGCCGCTGGTGTCCTATGTGCCGTTGAACCTGGATGTGAACCTGCCGTGCCAGGCGCTGCGCGAACTGCCGAAGGGGACGCTGTTCTCCACGGTGCCGGTCGCCTCGGGCAAGGCCATCGACAAGGGCCTGGTCATCAAGGTCGACGAGGGGGCCGAGGCCGCACCCACGCTGTCGGTGCTGCTGCGCAATATCCCGCTGCTGTCCGCGCCGGTCGCGGAAATCCAGGACTGCACGGCGCTGACCCTGCACTCCGATGCTGTCGAGACCCGGGTCGAACTCACCGGCGTCAGCCGTAAGGACGGCACGCCGTTCGTCGGCACCGTGGGCGGGGACACCCGGCCGCAGGTGGTCGGCATGTTCACCGATCTGAGCCGCGCACAGCTCGGAACCGGTGCGGCACAGGCGGATATCGACGCCCGCTTCACCTCCAGCCCGAGCTGGCTCAAATACGCCGCGATCATCGGCGCGGTGCTGTTCACACTGCTGTCGCTGTACGCGCTGCATCTGCTCGACACCCGCGACGGGCGGCGACCACGCCGGTTCCTGCCCGCGCACTGGTGGCGCTTCCGGCTCGTCGACGGCGTGGCACTGGGCACGCTGGTGCTCTGGCATTTCATCGGGGCCAATACCTCCGATGACGGCTACATCCTGAATATGGCTCGGGCCTCGAAGGTTTCGGGCTACATGGCCAACTACTACCGCTGGTTCGGTGTCGCCGAAGCACCGTTCGGCTGGCCGTACGAGGTACTGGTCTGGATGACCCGGATCAGCGACTCCAGCCCCTGGATGCGCCTGCCGTCACTGCTCGCGGGCATCGTGTGCTGGCTGGTGATCAGCCGGGAAGTGCTGCCGCGCTTGGGCGCTCGGGTGCGCCGGGACAATGTCGCGGTGTGGACCGCCGCACTGGTGTTCCTGGCCGCCTGGATGCCCTACGACAACGGGCTGCGACCGGAACCGATCATCGCCGCGGGCGCGCTGCTGACCTGGTGCTCCATCGAGCGCGCCATCGCCACCGGACGACTGCTGCCCGCCGCCGTCGGTGTGCTGATCGCGGCCTTCTCGCTGGCCGCCGGGCCCACCGGGCTCATCTGCATCGCCGCGCTCATCGCGGGCTCGCGGCCGGTACTGCAGGTGATCATCAAGCAGGCCAAGGGCACCGGATCGGCGCTGCTGCGCTACGCGGCACTGCTCGCGCCCGGCATCGCGGCCGGAACCCTGGTGCTGGTGGTCGTCTTCGGTGATCAGACGCTGGCCTCGGTGCTGGAGGCGACCCGGGTGCGCAAGATCATCGGGCCGAATGTGGCCTGGTTCGACGAACGCACCCGCTGGGATTCGCTGCTCATGCTCTCCCCCGACGGATCGCTGGCCCGCCGGTTCGGCATTCTCGCCATGCTGCTGTGCCTGGGCGTCTGCGTCATGGTGATGCTGCGCAAGAACGGCCGGATTCCGGGGGCCTCGCGCGGACCGTCCACACGCATTCTCGGCATCGTGTTCATGTCGCTGTTCCTGATGATGTTCACGCCCACCAAATGGACGCACCACTTCGGCGTCTACGCCGGACTCGCCGGATCGGTGGCGGCGCTGGCGGCGGTCGCGGTGGGCGTCAACGGGATTCGCTCCCCGCGCAATCGGACGCTGTTCTGCGCGGCGGTGCTGTTCCTGCTGGCCATCACCTTCACCGGACCCAACGGCTGGTGGTACGTGTCCAGCTACGGCGTGCCGTGGTTCGACAAGGCCCCGCTGATCGCGGGCAAGGGCCTGTCCACGCTCTTCCTCGGCCTGGCCATCGTGTGCCTGCTCATCGCCGCCTTCCAGCACTATCGCGAACCGTACCGGCAGCCGAAACCGGTGCGCGCCTTCGACAAATTCGCGAGCATGCCGCTCACCATCGCGGCCGCGCTACTGGTGCTGTTCGAGGTGCTGTCCCTGGCCAAGGCGGCCGTCACCCAGTACCCGGCGTACAGCATCGCCAAGTCGAATATCGACGCGCTGACCGGTGATTCGTGCGCTCTCGCCAATGACGTGCTGGTGGAGACGAATACCGCGGACTCGCTGCTGCGACCGTGGAGTGGTCCGGACGCCGACGGATTGGCCGCGGCGAACACCGGATTCACCCCGAACGGGGTCGCCGCCGACCTCACCGCCGATGCCGAGGAAACCGTCACCGGCGGGGCCAACTCGGTGAACAAGGACGACAACAAGACCACCAACACCACCGGCGCGGGCACCGGCGGCGGCAAGACCGCGCAGGCCGGCGTCAACGGCTCCACCGTGGCACTGCCGTTCGGACTGGACGCGGCGCGCACGCCGGTCATGGGCAGTTACACCGAGAGCGATCAGGCTCCGGCCAAGCTCACCACCGAGTGGTACAAGGTCGACCTGTCCGACAGTGTCCGCGACGATCCCGCCTACCGGGTGCTCATCGTGACCGCGGCCGGGCGGATCCGCTCGATCAACAAGGACCACGTGGAGACCTACGGCGCGGACCTGTGGGTGGAATACGGCACCCGCGCCGCCGACGGCTCCATGAGCGAGGTGAATCGGATCCGGCCGCTGGATATCGGTGGCGCGCCGTCCTGGCGCAATCTGCGGGTGCCGATCGCCGATATTCCGGTGGGGGCCAACAGCATCCGCCTGGTCGCCAATGATCCGGACATAACACCCAAACAGTGGCTGGCTGTCACCCCTCCTCGACTGCCGAAATTGCAGACCCTGAATTCCCTTGTCGGGCAGCAGGCTCCGGTGCTGGAGGACTGGCACGTCGGTCTGGCCTTCCCCTGCCAGCGCCCGTTCGACCATCACGACGGCATCGCCGAGGTGCCGCAGTGGCGCATCCTGCCCGACCGCACCGGCGCGGACGCCTCCAACGCCTGGCAGGACGATATCGGCGGCGGGCCGCTCGGCTGGACCGGACTGCTGCTGAAATCGCAGACCAAACCGTCCTATCTGAACCATGACTGGGGCCGGGACTGGGGTTCGCTGGAACAGTTCACCCCGTACGTCCCCGACGCCGTACAGGCGGTGCCGGACGTGACGGTGCAGACGCGATCGGGGCTCGCCAAGGATTCGCCGATCAGGGCCAAGTAACCGACGACACGGACGGAATCGGATGCGACACGGCATACGTGTCGCGCCGCCGGAGTGAAGAGCGCCACTCGGGCCGGGGGCAGATACCATCAGCAACCGTGCCCGACGCCTCCGCTGTATTGAGCAAACCGCCAACGCCGCCGATTCCCACCGCGACGCCGCGCGACTTCCGCATCGCGAAGATGATCGCGATCGTCGCCGGTGTGCTCGGTGCGCTGTTCGCGCTGGCGACGCCGTTCCTTCCGGTCACCCAGACCACCGCGGTGGTGAACTGGCCGCAGAACGGAACGCTCGGCAATGTCGACGCGCCGCTCATGTCGCAGGTGCCGATCGATCTGAGCGCCACCATTCCCTGTTCCGCGATCGGGCAATTGGATCCGCGCGGCGGCATTCTGCTGGCAACCGCGCCGCCGCAGGGTAAGGGCGCGGACCTGGAGGGGCTGTTCGTCCGCGTCTCCGGCGACACCGTCGACGTGCTCGACCGCAATGCGGTCGTGGTGTCGGCGCAGCGCTCGGAGATGAGCGAATGCTCCGCCATCGTCATCGAATCCGATGCCAAACGCACCTACGCGAAATTCGAGGGCCTCAACCGGACCATCGAGAAGCCGACCGCCGACGGCGGCCGCGAACTCGTCACCGTGCCGGTGGAGAACTCGCTGCTCGGGGATCTGCGGCCGCAGGTGGTCGGCGTCTTCACCGATCTGAAAGGTGACGTGCCGCAGGGCCTTTCGTTCCACATGAATGTGGATTCGCGGTTCTCCTCGTCGCCGACGCTCATCAAACTGGTCGCCATCATCGCGGCCGTGCTGCTGACCCTGCTGGCCATGGGCGCGCTGGCGGTACTCGACACCAGCGACGGGCGCGGGCACCGGCGCATCTTCCCCCGGCACTGGCTGCAGCCGACCTGGGCGGACGGCGGCATCATCGGCACGCTGGTGCTCTGGCATTTCGTGGGCGCCAACACATCTGACGACGGCTACATCCTGACCATGGTGCGCGTCGCACCGCACGCGGGATATATGGCCAACTACTTCCGCTGGTTCGGCGTCCCCGAAGCGCCGTTCGGCTGGTACTACTACGTCATCCAGGCGTTCTCGGAAATCTCCACCGCGAGCCCGTGGGTGCGAATTCCGGCCCTGCTCTGCGGCATTCTCTGCTGGCTGGTCATCAGCCGCGAGGTGGTGCCCCGGCTCGGGCGCGGGGTCGCCACCTCCAAGGTGGCGCTGTGGACCGGCGGACTGGTGTTCCTGGCCTTCTGGCTGCCCTACGACAACGGCCTGCGCTCCGAACCCATCGTCGCGCTGGGCGCGCTGCTGACCTGGGTGTCGATCGAACGAGCCATCGCCACTTCACGATTGCTGCCCGCCGCGGTCGCGGTCCTGGTCGCGGCCTTCACACTGGCCGCCGCGCCGACGGGTTTGATGTGTGTGGCCGCACTGCTCGCCGGTATCCGGCCGCTGGTGCGAATCGCGGTGCGCAGGCGTAAACAATTCGGTGATCTGGCATTGCTCGCACCCATCGCCGCTGCCGGAGTGCTGGTGCTGGTGGTCGTCTTCGGCGATCAGACCTTCGCCGGAATCATGGAGGCGAACCGGGTACGGCAGGCCACCGGGCCGAATCTGGCCTGGTACGAGGACTATCTGCGGTACTACTACCTGTTCGTCGAGACCGTCGACGGATCGCTGGCCCGCCGCTTCGCCTTCCTGGTGATGATCCTGTGCCTGGTAACCACCCTGCTGGTGCTGCTGCGCAGGCGGCAGGTGCCGGGTATCGCCTCCGGACCGACCTGGCGACTGCTGGGCGTGGTCTTCGGAACCATCTTCTTCATGATGTTCAACCCGACCAAGTGGACCCACCACTTCGGTTCGTACGCGGGCATCGCGGGCGCGCTGGCGGCGGTGACCGCGGTCGCGGTGTCCGCCACCGCATTGCGCTCGCGCAAGAACCGTTCGGTCTTCCTGGCCGGGCTGATGTTCACCCTCGCGCTGGCGTTCTCCGGCATCAACGGCTACTGGTACGTCTCCAGCTACGGCGTGCCGTGGTTCGACAAGCGCGTCTCGCTGCACGGCTTCCAGTCCAACACGCTGATGCTGGTGTTCTTCGGGCTCGCGCTCGCGGTGGTGGCCTGGCAATCGCTGCGCGAGGGCTACGCCAAGCCGATGGCGAACGGAAAGACCGCGCGCGGCAGGCGAGTTCGCAAATTCGCGGCCATTCCACTGACGGTCGTCGCGGCGCTCATGGTGGCGTTCGAGGTGCTGTCGCTGGTCAAGGGCGCGGCCACGCAGTACCCGGCGTACTCGCTGGCCCGTTCCAACTTCGACGCGCTGTCCGGCAAGGGCTGCGGCCTCGCCAATGACGTGCTGGTCGAGCCGAATGTCAACGGCGGCAACCTGACTCCGGTCATCGATCCGGCGCATCCGCCGCTGAACGGCGATCCGCTCGCCGGTGCCGATCCGAAGGGCTTCTCCCCCAACGGAGTTCCCGAGAAGCTCGACGCCGACAGCGTCGAGGTGAAGCCGGGCACCGGCAACACCTCCAACCAGACCGTCGGCCCCGCCTTCGAGAAGGGCCAGAACGCCGGCACCGGCGGCGGCAAGGGCGCGGAGGGCGTCAACGGATCCACCGTGGCACTGCCGTTCGGCCTGGACCCGGCGACCACCCCGATCATGGGCAGCTGGCAGGACGGCGTGCAGCAGCCCGCCAGCCTGATCTCCAGCTGGTATCAGCTGCCCGCGCGGTCGTCCGATTCACCGCTCATCGTGATCTCGGCGGCCGGGCGCATCATGTCCTTCGACGACACCGGCAATATGACCTACGGACAGCAGCTGCTGGTCGAGTTCGGACATCAGAACGCGGACGGAACGGTCAGCCAGCTGCCCGGCAACTACCGGCCGCAGGACATCGGCCCGGCCCCGTCCTGGCGCAATCTGCGGGTGCCGGTGGACGCGCTGCCCGGCGATGCGAACGTGATTCGCATCAATGCCAACGATCCGATCCTGATCGGTGATCAGTGGCTGGCGTTCACCCCGCCGCGCATGCCGAAGTTGCAGACGCTCAACAGCTACCTGGGTTCGGAACAGCCGATCCTGGAGGACTGGGCGGTCGGCCTGCAATTCCCGTGCCAGCGGCCGTTCGACCACCGCTACGGCGTCGCCGAGGTGCCCAACTTCCGCATCCTGCCGGACCGGCCGCTCGCCATCAGCTCCACCAACACCTGGCAGGCCGAGGAATTCGGCGGACCGCTGGGCTGGGCGGAAATGCTCGGCTCCTCGGAGACCGTGCCCACCTATCTGAAGGACAACTGGGCGCGCGACTGGGGTTCGCTGGAGAAGTACACGCCGTACTACACGGCGAATCCCGCGGAGATCCAGACCGGGACCGAAACCCGGTCGGGACTCTGGTCACCGGGCAAGCTCCGGGCCTGATTGCGTCATCCCGGCACTCTTTTGGCCGGGATCCACACCTAGCCGACCTCGGCTGACCGTGTGGATCCCGGCCAAAAACATGCCGGGATGACGGAAGGGATTCGTATCCGCTCACCACCAGTGGGCACCCGTTGTGAGACCGGCGCGACCCACCCGGGAGGATAGAGCCCATGGTGAACATGCAACTCGGCGATGTGGCGGCCTGGTACGACGTGCACGGTGACGGTGAAGCCGTGGTCCTGCTGCACGGCGCCTTCGTCGATTCGCGAATGTTCGCCCCCGCCATGCCGTCCCTCGTCGGGCGTTTCCGGGTGTACACGAACGACCGCCGCGGCCACGGGCACACCCCCGATGTGCCGGGTCCGATCTCCTATGACGTCATGGCCGAGGACACCATCGCGTTCCTGGAACAGGTCGTCCGCGAACCCGCGCATCTGATCGGGCACAGCGACGGCGCGAACGTGGCCCTGCTGGTGGCGCTGCGCCGCCCCGACCTGGTGCGCAAACTCGTGCTGATCAGCGGAAACTTCCACTACGACGGCATTCTGCCGGGCGTGCTGGACGGTTTCGAAGACGAAGAGACCATGCGCTACCTGGGCTCCAACTACGGCGCGGTCTCACCCGATGGCGAAGAGCACTTCCCGATCGTGGCCCGCAAACTGGCCGAAATGTGGGAGACGCAGCCCGATCTCACCCCCGAGGATCTGAAGGCCGTCTCCACCCGCACGCTGGTCATGTCCGGTGACGACGACTCCGTCTCGCTGGAACACACCATCGCGCTGTACCGGGCCATCGCCGATTCCGAACTCGCGATCATTCCCGGCACCTCGCACCTGCTGGTCATGGAGAAGCCGAACGAGGTCTACCCCTTGATCGCCGACTTCCTGACCAACGATCCGGTCCCGACGCGACAGCCCATCCGCCGCGCCGCTCCGGCCTGATTCGGTGCTTTATCTGGCTCAGTGCTCGGTGTGCGCCACCCACTCGTAGACCGGGAGACTGCCCTCCGGGGTGTCCTCCCACCGCGGCGTCACCTTGAACCGCTCGTACCCGCCCCCGTGCGCAACCCTCAACTCGATACCTGGCGGCGTAATGGGCACGATCCGCTGTTCCAGCCCGTCAGGTCCGCCTTCGAGCAATGCCTTCGGTGAGCTACTCATAGCTGAAGGCTCTCACATCCACCCCACCCGACCGACCGATTCAGCACAATCGGCGAGCCGCGGCCTACAGGGGCAGCAGGTGGTGTTTACGGGGGTTGCGCGGCAGCGACTTATCCCGCAGCACCTGGAGGGCACGGCGGATTTCCAGCCGGGTCGAGGCCGGATCGATGACGCCGTCGATATAGCCGCGCTCGGCCGCCACCCAGGGCGTCGCGATGGTGGCGTTGTAGAAATCGATCATCTGCTGCCGCATGGCGGCACGCTGTTCCTCCGGGGCCGCGTCCAAAGACTTTGCGCCGATGAGGGTTACCGCCGATTCCGCGCCCATCACCGCGATGCGGGCGGTCGGCCAGGCCAGATTCACGTCCGCGCCGAGCTGTTTGGAACCCATGACCGCGTAACCGCCGCCGTAGGACTTGCGGATCACCACGGTCACCTTGGGTACGGTGGCCTCCACGAACGAGAAGATGAACCGGCCGCCGCGCTTGATGACGCCGATCTTCTCCTGTTCGACACCGGGTAGGAAACCGGGGGTGTCGACCACGAACACCAGCGGGAGTTCGAAAGCGTCGCAGAGCCGGACGAAATGCGCGGCCTTATCCGAGGCGCGGGCGTCCAGGGCTCCGGCGTAGACCAGCGGCTGATTCGCGACCACACCCACCGGGCGACCGTCCACCCGAGCGAAACCGCAGATCACGTTGCGCCCCGCGGATTCTCCGAATTCGTGGAAGTCGCCGTCGTCGAAGATGCGGATGAGAATGTCGTGCATGTCGTAGCCCGCGTTATCGGCATCGGGGACGATGGCGCGCAGTTCCAGATCCGATTCGGTGATCTCCGGCTCCAAGCCGGGATTCACGATCGGGGCGAGTTCCTGACAGCTGGACGGCAGGAAGCCGAGGTAGTCCCGCACCCATTGAAACGCTGCCGCTTCATCTTTCGCGACATGGTGGATATTGCCGTACTCGGCCTGATTGCGCGCGCCGCCGAGCTCCTCGAGGCTCACATCCTCGCCGGTGACCTCGCGAATCACCTTGGGACCGGTGACGAACATGTACGCCTGCTCGGTCGCCACCACCACATCGGTATTGATCGGCGCGTACACCGCACCGCCCGCGCAACTACCCAGGATCATCGAAATCTGCGGCACCAGACCGGAAAGCGGCTCCTGGCGGCGACCCAGTTCGGCGTACCAGGCCAGCGAGGTGACCGCCTCCTGCACGCGCGCGCCACCGGAATCATTGATGCCGACCACCGGACAGCCGACCTTGGCCGCGAACTCCATGATCCCGGCGACCTTGCGGCCGAACATCTCTCCGACCGAACCGCCGTACACGGTCTGATCATGGGAGAAGACCGCCACCGGGCGGCCCTCCACCAAACCGTGCCCGGTGACCACACCATCGCTGAACAGGGCGTTCTTATCGCCCGGATTCCGCACCAGCGCACCGATTTCCACGAAGGTGCCCGGATCCAACAGCATATTGATCCGGTCGCGGGCGGAAGGGATACCCTTCCTGGCCCGCTTCGCCGTCCCCGCCTCTCCCGCCGGTTCTCTCGCTACGGCCAACTTGTGTCGCAGGTCGGCGAGTTTCTCAGCGGTCGTGGTCACGGGGCTCCCTTCGGTAGAAACCTACTTTCGCAGAACCTTTTTCACGGTGGGGCTATTTCGGGGTCGTGTCGATTGCCCCAAGTTTCTTGGTCAGATCGGCACCGATGACCCCGATACGCGGCTCATCGACGATATCGATGTGATCACCCGGGATGTGGATGATCTCGAGATCCGGAATGTGCTCACCCCAGCCACCGTTCGGCAGCCGTTCGGCGAAACGCGGTTCCAGTTCGATGATTCCATCGTGGTAGCGGTCGGCCAGGTACAGCACGACGTGACCTTCATACCGCTGCGGCGAGATGCGTTGCAACTCACCACCGTCGATGTACGAGCTGCGCTGATGCTCGAGCACGCCGCCCGGAATGTCCACACCCGCGAACTTGACCAGCTGCAACACGATATCGATCTGCTCGGCATCGGTCGCGGCGGCCAGCTCCTCGAGCTGTTCGTCATCCAGTTCGCCCTCGAAACCATAGGTCTTCTTGGCGAAGTTCTGGAAACGACGCACCCGGTTCAACCGCTCTTCCGGTGTGTCGACATGCGGCTGAGAAGGCAGTGCCACATCGATCAGGCCGACCTCGCGGACATCCGCGCCCTCGGCGCGCATCAGCTCGGCAACCTTGAGCGCGAACACACCACCCAGTGACCAGCCGTACAGGAAGTACGGACCCTCCGGCTGCCGCTTGCGGATCTCCGGAATGTACTGGCGCGCACGCTCTTCGATGGAACCCTCGACGCGTTCGAAACCGTACATCGGGGTGCCCGCCGGCAGGCGCTTCAGCAGCGGCTCGTAGACGAGGGTGTTTCCGCCCGAAGCGTGGAAGACGAAGACCGGCACCGCGTTCGAACCGGCTTCCTTCGCGCGCAGCGTGCGCACGAAGCCCTCGACATCGTCGCCGTGCTCCTGATAGGTGGCGACCAGATCGGCCAGCTTCTCGATGGTCGTGCAGGCGCGCACATCCTCGACGCTGACCTGAGCCTTCACCCGCTCCGAGAGCCGGTCGACCAGTTTGGTCAGCGTGGCCTCGTCGAGCTCGGGCAGCGGATTGAAAATGCCGCCCGCGGACTTGCCGGTGGCCAGCGCCCAGGTGCCGAAGGCCAAGCGCTCCGGCGCATTACGCGGCGGGACGTTGTCCTTATCGGTCTCGGCAACCGGCGGCGCGGCCTCGATATCTGCGCTGGTCAGCGAAATACCTTCGGCGGCTTCGGCTTCCGCGACGATCTCGGTGGCTGCGGCGACCACATCGGTGGTCTCGTTGTCCAGGCGATCGGCCAGGGACGGCACCGCGTTGGCGGTCGCGTCGGGCAGCGCAGCCAGCGGATCGGTGCCCGCGGCCATGGCCGCGCGCGCCGCGCTCACGAAGTCGGCGTCGACCGCGATGTCCTCGCCCGCGGCCTGCCGCTTGGCGATCGCGTCCAGCTGATCACGATGTTCGATGGCGTAGCGCAGCACCTTGCCGACCTCGAGCAGGCTGGCATCGCGGACCGCCTGCAACTGCAGCTGCGGGATGTCGAATTCGTATTCGACGCGGTTCTTGATGCGCATGGCCATCAGCGAGTCCAGACCCAGCTCCATGAGCGGGATCTCCATCGGCAGATCCTCCACGGCATAACCCATGGATTCGGCGACGATGATCGCCAGGCGCTGTTCGATGGTCTGCGAACCGTTCGGGTTCCAGCGCTCCCCCGCCTCCTCGACCACCTCGACGGCGGCGACCAGCTCGGTGGTCGCCACCGACTCCGCCACCACCGAAACCGGCAGCGGCGCACCGGAAGTCACGACGGCGTCGAACAGCAGCTGGAAAGCGTTGCCCGCCTTGGCGTGCACCGATACCGACGCGCCACCCGGATGCGGGGTGAGTGTGGTGGTCAGGGTTCCGGCGGCCGGAATGGCGGCGTGCGTGACGGACGCGCCGACGGCGACATCCGAAAGCACCTGTGCCGCAGCGGCCTTCGCCAGCGCGGTGAGATCCTCGGCCGTGGTGGCCTGCACCTCCCACACGTGCCGCCCGTCCGGCAGCGCCACGTGCGCGCCCGGAATCCGGCTGCTGCCGGAATCACCGGTCAGGTTGACCTTGGGCCAGTACTGCTTGCGCACGAACGCGGTGCGCGGCACCTCGGCGTAATCGCCGTCGGACAGCAGCGACGGCAGGTTCACCGGGTGACCCTGCACGTACAGCTGCGCCAAAGCCGATACGACAGCGGCGGATTCGTCTTCCTTGCGCTTGAGCGTCGGAATCAGAGCGGCATTGTGCACGCCCGCCGCGAAGGTGGTGCCCAGCACCTGCATGAGCGCCACCGAATTCGGCGCGAGCTCCAGGTAGGTGGTGATACCGGCGTCCACGGCCTGCCGGATGGCGTTGGTGAAGTACACCGAGCCGCGCATATTGGTGACCCAGTAGTCCACATCGTGCACGGGGGCGTGACCGGCGCGGTAGACGCCGTCCTTGTGCACGGTCGAGTACAGGTCGTGCTTGAGCGCCGTCGGCTCCAAACCGGCCAGCTCCGCGGCCAATTCACCGAGCAGCATGTCCATCTGCGAGGTGTGGCCCGCGCCGCGGGTCTGCAGTACGCGCGCGAACTTGCCCTCGGCCTCGGCGCGCGCCACGATGGCGTGCACCTGGTCCGGCGGGCCGCCGATCACGGTGTTGGTGGGCGCGGCGTACACCGCGACCTCCAGATCCGGATAGTCGACCAGGACTTCCTCGATGGCCTCGGCCGAGTATTCGACCAGCGCCATATTGCGCACCTGATCATCGGTGAGCATGGCCTCGCCCTCGGCCATCAGCCGGGAACGGGCGCAGATGACGCGGACCGCGTCCTCCAGGTTCAGGCCACCGGAGATGTACGAGCCCGCGACCTCACCCTGCGAATGTCCGACAACGCCTTCCGGCTGTGCGCCGTGCGCGCGCAGCACGGCCGCCAGGCCCAGCTGAATGGTGAAGGTGCCGACCTGACCGGTGCCGATATCCCAGTCCTGCTCGTCGTCGAGGATCATCTCGACGACCGAATAACCGGCCTCGTCCTGCACGTACTCGTCGACCTGGTCGACGGTCTTACGGAAGATCGAGTTCTCGGTGTAGAGCTGCTTGCCCATCTTGCGGTGCTGCGCACCGAAACCGGCCATCACCCACAGCGGTCCCTTGGCGGCCGGGGCGTCGGCGGTGAAGACGCCGGTGCCCGGCTTGCCCTCCGCGATGGCGCGCAGACCCGCGATCGCCTCGTCGCGGGTCGTGGCGATGACCACGCCGCGCGAACGGCCGTGATTGCGCTTGGCCAGCGAACGGGCCACATCCTCGAGCGGAGTCGCCTGTCCCACTTCGGATTCCAGCCAATCAGCCAGATCCGCGGCGGCGCGCTTACGGCGCGAGGGCAGGTACGCCGACACCGGCAGGATCACCGGCAGCGGCTCCTCGCGGGTCCACTCCTGTTCCGGCGCAGCGGATTCGGTGCTGTCGGAGACGATGCGCTCGGCCTCGGCCAACACATCGGTGGTCTCGTCATCGAGATCGCCGTCGACGGTATCGGCGGCGGGGGCGGGCGCGCTGGGCACGTATTCCTGAATGACCACGTGCGCGTTGGTGCCACCGAAACCGAAGCCGGACAGACCGACGGTGGCGGTGCCGCTGTAGCGCGGGAATTCGGTCGGCTGCTCGACGACCTTCAGATGCGCGCTGTCCCACGGGATGTAGGGATTGGGTCCGCTGTAGTTGATGCTCGGCGGAATCACATTGTGCTGCAACGCCATGATGATCTTGGCGAGACCGGCCGCGCTCGCGCCCGACTCCAGGTGACCGAAGTTGGTCTTGACCGAACCGAGCAGCGCGGGCTTATCGGCCTCGCGGCCGCGACCGACCACCCGGCCCAGCGCATCCGCTTCGATCGGGTCACCGAGCAGCGTGCCGGTGCCGTGCGCCTCGATGTAATCGACGCTGGACGGGGTGATTCCGGCATCCCGGTAGGCGCTGCGCAGCACCTCGGCCTGAGCATCCGGATTCGGCGCCAGCATGCCGTTGGAACGACCGTCATTGTTGACCGCGGAACCCTTGATCACCGCGTAGATCTTGTCGCCGTCGCGTTCGGCGTCGGCCAGGCGCTTGAGCACGACCAGCGCGCCGCCCTCGCCGCGGACCATACCGTCGGCATCGGCGGAGAACGCCTTGATATGACCGTCTTTCGCCACACCGCCATTGGCATCGAAGCCGAGCGAGGCCATGGGCGCGACAAGTGCGTTCACACCACCCGCGACGGCGAGTTCGGTCTCACCGTTGCGCAGCGATCGCACCGCGTCATGCACCGCGACCAGCGAGGACGAGCACGCGGTGTCGATGGCGACCGACGGGCCGCGGAAGTCGAAGAAGTACGAGGTGCGGTTCGCGATGATCGACGAAACGCTGCCCATGATGCCGTAGGCCTCGGCGGAGATCGGGGTCTTCTCGTCACCGGTGATGCTGCCGACGCCCAGCGCCGCGATCAGCATGAACTCGTTGCCGGAGGAGCCGATGTACACGCCGACCGGCTTGCCCTTGAGGGTGTTCGCCGGAATCCTGGCGTGCTCCAGCGCTTCCCAGGTGAGCTCCATGGTCAACCGCTGCTGCGGGTCCATGCGCTCGACCTCGACCGGGGAGGTCGCGAAGAATTCGGCGTCGAAGCCCTTGATGACCTCTTGATCGAGGTAGCCGCCCTTGGTCATCGCGTTCGCGACGGCCTCGGCGGCGCGCGGATCGCTGGTGAACTCGGACCAGCGGCCCTCGGGCAGATCGCGGATGCCGTCACCGCGATTGATCAGGAATTCCCAGGTGGATTCGGGCGTCTCGCCCGCACCCGGCAGGCGCGTGGACAACCCGACGATCGCGATATCGTGCGCCTCGTCCGGGTTGAAGCCCGCGGTGTAGAACGAGTCGTCGGCCGCTTCGGCCGGAAGTTCGGGTTCCCCGTTGATGATTCGCTCCGAGAGCGAAGCGATCGTGGGGTGCTGGAACACGATGGTCGGGTTGAGGATGACCCCCGTCAGATCCTCGATGTCACCGCCGAGCGCGAGCCCGTCACGTGAGGCCAGACCGAACTCCTCCAGCGGCCGGTCCGTGGTGATCTTCTCGATCGGCTGCCCGGTCGCGTCGGCGACCCAGCGGCGCAACCACTCCTGCAGCTCGCCCACGGACATGTTCGCACCGGTGGGAGCCGGTTTCGCGGCGCCTTCGGACACCGTCGGAGCATTGTCGGTCGTCTGGGTGGGGGACGTGCCCTCGTTCTCAGCCATCAATTCCTCAAGTTACCTGTCTGCGTACCGTGCGCGGCGGTATTGAGATTTCACCGTTCCTGTTGAGGACGGTGGTGTGCTCCAAGCATGAATGGCGCGGACCTGTTCGGCCCGCGCCACTCCACGTTAGATGCTCGGCCTCACTCCTCGTCAGGAGCATCGGGGAAGGCCTGCTGCGTGTAACCACCACGCAGCGTGCCTTCGATGTACGCGGCCTTGCATGCGGCACGCGCGATCTTGCCACTGGAGGTGCGGGGAATCGAGCCCGCGGGTACCAGCAGAATGTCGCGCGCGGTCACTCCGTGACGAGCGGAGAGCGCACCGCGCACCGCGTCCGCGATCGGACCCGGATCGGCCTTACCGGCGCCCGGACCACGCTCGGCCACGATGACCAGCTGTTCGGAACCGTTGTCCGCGTCGAAGGCCAGACCCGAATGACTGTCCGCGGCAAAGACTTCGGCGGGCAGCTGATTGGCCGGGACCGAGAACGCGGCGATGAAACCGGCACGCAGCGCGCTGGACGCCTCCCCCGCGGAGTACTCCAGATCCTGCGGGTAGTGGTTGCGGCCGTCCACGATGACCAGGTCCTTGACGCGGCCGGTGATGTAGAGCTCGCCGTCCACGTAGACGCCGTAGTCACCGGTGCGCAGCCAATTGCCGTCGGCCGGAACACCTTCGGCGTGCGAACCGGTGGCGACCCGATTGACGATCCGGTTCCGGAAGGTCTTCTGGGTCTCCTCGGCGCGACCCCAGTAGCCGATGCCGACATTGTTGCCGTGCAACCAGATCTCGCCGACCCGGCCCTCGGGCAGCTCGGTCGCGCCCTCGGGCGAATCGACCGATTCGGGATCGACGATCGCACCCCACTGCGAGAGCGCGACATAACCGCAGGACACCTGCGCGATGGAGTTCGGCGTACCGTGCTCCACCTTCACGATGCGACCGGCATTGAGCTCGGTGCGATCGACGTAGATGACCTTGGCCTCGTCCTCGTGCCGGGTGGCCGATACGAACAGGGTCGCCTCGGCCATGCCGTAGCAGGGCTTGATGGCGGTCTTGGGCAGGCCGAACGGTGCGAACGCCTCGTTGAACTTCTTCATGGATCCGGTGGTCACCGGCTCGGAGCCGTTGATCAGGCCGATCACATTCGAAAGGTCAAGCGATTCACCGTTCTTCGGCACGGCACGCGCGGCGGCGTGCTCGAACGCGAAGTTCGGTGCGGCGGCGAAGGTTCCGGCGCCGTCCGAGACCGCGGCCAGTTCCTGGATCCAGCGCGAGGGCCGCCGCACGAACGCGGACGGCGACATGATGGTGATGTACTTACCGCCCACGGCGGGCAGGATCACCGTCAGCAGACCCATGTCGTGGTACAGCGGCAGCCAGGTGACGCCGCGTGAATTCCAGTTCAGGTCCAGCGCGTTCACCATCTGCAGCACGTTGGTGCCGACACCGCGGTGGGTGATCTCGACACCCGCCGGGACGCGTGTCGAACCGGAGGTGTACTGCAGGTACGCGATATCGTCGACCGCGATATCGGGTCGGATCCACGACTCGCCGACGCTGTCGGGAATCGCGTCGACCGCGATGATGCGGGGCCGCTGCGCGGCGGGCAGACCACGGAAGAACTGGCGGACCCCGGCGGCGGAGGAGCTGGCCGTGAGGATCGCCGAGGGCGTGCAGTCACCGAGCACCGCGTGCAGGCGGTCGGTGTGGCCCGGCTCATCCGGATCGAACAGCGGTACCGAGATGGTGCCCGCGTAGATGGCAGCGAAGAAGGAGATGACGTAATCGAGGCCCTGGGGGGCCAGGATCGCGACACGATCACCACGCTTGGTCACCTGTTGCAGACGTGCAGCCACCGCGCGCAGCCGAACGCCGAACTGACTCCAGGTCAGATCCTGATACACACCGTCGCGCTCGCGTGAGTAGTCGATGTACCGGTAAGCCAGATCATCGGCGTCATTCCCGTGGGTGTGCTTCTCGACGTAGTCGACGAGGGTGCGCCCCTCGGGAATCGTGATGTTCCCCGTTTCGTCGAGGTAATCGTCGAAAGTCTCGTCCATTCCTTCTTCTCCTCCGAGGCACACGCGACATGGGCGGCGACGATGCCGCTGTTGCCTGTGAGGCCCCGACTTTTCGCCCGCGGGAAGCTCTTGCGAGAGCCGACCTGCAGAATTCCGTTGCGGTCTGCGCGGTGACCGTCTATTGGCTAGATGTACTCAAACCAGGGTCATGTTACAGAGGAGCCACCCTGCCATGCTCCGGAGCGGCTAAACATATCCCAGCTCACTCGACTCGCACATACGGGATCACCGGCGCGAATGCGGTGGTGTGGGTGCGCAACCCCCCGCCCCGAAGGACGGGATGTGAGTTGCCGCACCCGGGTCGCCCGGGCGAGGGACGGCGCGGGTGTGCCGAACCCCACTGCTGTCATCAACACCTGCTCCTGGCTGTCCGGACCGAACCGCTTACCGGACTCGCCGGTAACACGACTCGGAGCACTTTACAGCGTGACCCTGAAACTGGGGGGTCGGTCGGAACTTCAGGAGTGGGCGGGATGCGGCGCGTTCTCAATCAGGCCATCTGCCCAGCTCACGGTCCACTGGGTGGCCGTGGTGCCGTTCTCGTCGACGATGAATCCGTTGTACAGGCTGTGCACCGGATTGCCCGCGGCCTTCACCAGGGTGCCGACGCTGCTGAGGATGTTCATCGGGTTGAGGGCCTGTTTGGGCGAATCACAGATCATGTCGCCGGGGGCGCAGATGGTGAAGGTGCGATTGGCCAAGGCGCCGAAGCCGTCTCGCGGTCCCGTCATGGTGATGCCCGGGACATTGAGCCCGCGCAGTGCCACCTCCGCGCCGACACCGGCGGGTGACTGCCCGATCTCGGCGGCCTGACCCGGTCCCTGATCGCGCCGTCCGTCGGCGATGACCGTCACGCCCAGCACCTTGTTCTCCGGGATAGGCCCCTTGCCGGCGCCGATCTGTGCGGCCACGTCACCGGCGATCACCGCGCCCTGCGAGAAGCCGGTGATGACGTAATTGGTGAGCGGGCACGCCTTGTAGGTCGCGGCCAGCTTGTCGGTCGCGCGCTTGGTGCCCTCGGAACGACTGTTGTTGTAGGACTGCTGACCGTCCGGCGGCAGCGCGATCGGATTCGAGAACTGCGCCACGTACGGGACGGTGTAGACCTCGAGCCGGTCGTTCGGGAACTTCTCCCGGACCGGGTTCGAGATATTGAGCATCAGCGACGCCGGATTCGAGGCCGGGTTGTACGGGTCGTCGGCACTGCTGGACTCCCAGGTGCCCGGGACCGACAGCATCAGCACATCCGGGCAGTCCGCCGACTGCGAGGTCGGCTCCTTCGGCCCGGGCGGCTTCGGCCCCGGCAGCCGGAGCCGGCCCGCCAGCAGGTACCACAGCAGCAGCACCACGATGATGACGATCACGATCGCGGCGATGAGCAGCAGGCAACCCGCCGGTTTCGACCGGCTTCCGGAGCGGCGTCGGATGGTCACTTGTTGCAGTAACTCTTCGAGGCGACTTCGTAGTAGATCTTGCCCGCCTGATCGACCGACATCTTCGACTCGTCGAAGGACGGATCGGATCCGGCGATGGCGGTCACGTAGGTGATGATCTGATCCTGCGTGGCGCCTTCGGCGGTGCCCTGACAGACCAGGCTGCCGGCGGTGAGCGCGATATCCGGTGCGCCCGGGTTGATTCCGCGCTTCTTGAGCTCCTCGAGGAAGGTCTTGTCGCGATCGGTGAGCGCGGGGGTGCCGCTGGGCGTGGTGAGGAACTGGCTCGGCACCGGCTGCGGACGCTCGGCCTGCGGCACCGTGGTGGGCGCGGCCTCGGAGGTCTGCGGTGCGGGCTGATCGGTGGGCGCGGTGCCAGCCGGAGCGGTGGTGGCGGCCGCGGCCTTGCTCGTGGTCGGAGCCAGCGTGGGCGTACTCGTCGCGGTCGAATCATTGTTGCCACAGGCGGCAAGCAGTCCGGCTGCGGCGACAGTGAGCACTACGCCGAAAACCTTTCCACGGGTCCGATGCATTTGATGGATTCCTTGATCTGTCTGCGGGCACAAGGTCGCACCCAGGCTAGCGGCAACCTCGGCGCACGTCCCCGCTCCGTTTGCGAACCTCATGCACTTCTCAGTGTCTGATGCTGCTCCCGGCGGTACCCGATCACGCACTCTGAAAACACCTACCGGTCAGTTGGGACGCACTTCGGGCCCGAGGGCCGGAATGGGCAGGGGGAACATTTCCGCCGGTAGTGCCGGTTCGACGGCCGGGGCCGCCGGTTGCGCCGGGGCCACCGGCTGTGCGGGGGCGGCGGCGGGAGCCGGGGTGGGAGTGGCCGGGGCCGGGGCTGGGGCTGGGGCTGGTGGCGGACCACCGACGGGACCGCCGATCGGCTTGCCGTCCAGGCCGAACGCCTGGGCGCGACCGTCCTGCACCATCACCGTGCCGCCCTGGAAGGATTGCTGCACAGTGCCATTGGGGTTGGTGCCCTCATCGCCGATCGGGAAGCCGAGGCCGCCGTTCTCGAAACCCTGTGCGGCCCAGGCCTCCATGATCGGTCCCTTGCGCACGCCCCAGGCGCCGGAGAGCGGACTCCAGTAGATATTGCCGCCCTCGAAGGCCACGAAGCGGCCGAGGTCGCGCAGGCCCTGTTCCTCATTGATCGGGAAGCCGAAAGGACTGTTCTCGAAACCGATTTGGGCGTAGCGGCCCAGGATCAGGCCCTGCACCAGATGCGCTCCGGTCCTGGGGCTGAAGTAGATCGGGCCGTTCTCGAAGCCCTGCACCACGCCGTCCTTGTTCGGGGTGGCGACCTCCTGGCCATTCGGATATCCGGCCGGGCCGCGCTCGAAACCCTGTTTGCCCCAGGCGTCCAGGATCGCGCCGCGCACCATCTGCGCGCCGGTCTGCGGGGTCCAGTAGATGGAACCGCTCTGGAAGGACTGGAAGCGGCCGCGACCATCGGGCAGCGGTGCGTCCCCGCCGGTCGGGAAGCCCAGCCCGCTGGCCGCGCCGTTGAGTCCGGAGTAGCTGCCCGCGATGGCTCCGCCGACCGGTTGCGCGCCGGTGGCGGGCGAGTAGAACATGACGCCATTGCGGAAGTCCTGTGCCACACCGCCATTGGCGACGGGGTATTCGGGGGTGAGGCAGTCGCCGAGCCAATTGTTCAGTGCCAGCGCACCGCCGATCGCACCGCCGGGCTTGCAATCGCTGAGGCCGGAATCCACGCCGAGCGCGGCCGCGGTCTGCGGCCAGGACTGGCGCATCTCGAAATCCCAGTACGGCCAGGTGTGCGTGCCCGACGGCCGGTAGCTCACCTGCACCGGGATATTCAGCTTGTTCAGCTTGGCGACGAAGTTCTGAGTGCTCAAGCGGGACAGCACTTCCAGGCCCATGCCCGCGTAATTGGTGGTCAGGCCGGGTAGCTCACCGGGCGGATCGGTGGCGCCCGCGGTGCCGCTGCCGCTGGAGACGTACAGCGCGATGCCCTTGAGCTTGTCGGCCAGCTCGTACGGGTCGTGCGCCTTCCACTCCGGGCTGGACGGCGGCCCGAACATGGCGGTGGAATCGAATCCGCCCGCGTCCTTCATGGCGAAATTGACCATCTGCGGCATGCCGAGCGTGGTGAGGGTGAGGAAGCCGGAGTAGGAGGCGGCGTGCCGGACCCAGCCGGGATTGCGCGCCGCGAGCATCATGGCGGCCGAGCCGCCCATCGAAAGTCCGGATACCGCACGCACATTGGTGGCGTGCCACTGGCTTTCCAGCAGCGGCGGGAGTTCCTTGGTCAGGAACGTCTCCCACTTGTAGTTGCGGCCCTGATCGGGTTGCAGCCAGTCGGTGTAGAAGCTGGACTGGCCGCCGACGGGCAACACCACGGTGATGTTCTTGTCGGCGAAGAATCCGGCCGCGCCGGCATCCTTGGTCCAGCCGTTCTCGTCATCGGTGGCGCGCAGGCCGTCGAGCATGTACATGACCGGGAATTTGGTGTCGGGTTTGGCGCGCCAGTCGCGGGCCAGCAGCAGCTGCACCTCGACGGGTGCTCCGGTGGCGGGCGAATTGACCCAGAGGGCCACCCGGCGATCTCCCAGCCACACCGCTTTCTGCACGGTGGCGGGCACGCTCGGGGCGGCCTCGGGTTCGGCGTGCGCGATGCCGGCGCCGGTTATCCCGCCCGCACCCCCGAAAATACCTGCGGCCAGCGGAAACACGGCTGCAGCGGCGCATGCCGCCCAGCGTCGGCGCGCCCGCTTCGTCCCACTGACAACTCCAACCACACAAGTGTTGTACCCCCGATTCGGTGCGCGGCCCGGTAGGACGCGCGGTAATCGGGGGCACTACAGCAAACGACCGGTTTCTTTTTGGACTCGTCCGGTACGAGTTCGCGACTAAGCGCCCAGTGCCGCCAGAATGTCCGGACGCGCACCGGTCAACTGGTCTTGCCAATAGCCCCACGAATGCGTGCCCTTGGTCGGCAGGCTGTAGTGCGCGCCGATGCCGAGCTCGTTCATCCGCGACATGAACGAAACCGTGTTCAACATCGAGAGCGCCTCCAGCGCCACCGCGTTCAAGGTGTTGAACGCGCCGTTCTCCGGATCATCGTGCGCACCCAGCACACCCCAGGACGCCGAGATGTACATGGGCAGACCGCGCAGCTGCGGCGCGAACACGAACGGATCCATCCGCAACCACTGCGGACTCCACGGCCACGCCATCGAATCCACATTGAAGCGACCGGCATCGAGCATGGCGAGCCGGATGGCCTCGCGCATACCCGGCGCGGAAATGTTCAGGTAGCCCGAGAACGAGGACGCGTGCTTGAACATATCGCGGTGATAGGCGGCCAGCGCCAGCGCCGCGGAACCGCCCATGGAGAGTCCGGCGATCGCGTTCTTGGTGCGGGACACCCCCATCGGCTCCAGGAAGGCGGGCAGCTCCTCGGTCAGGAAGGTCTCCCACTTGTAGGTGAACTTCTGGCCGTTGGTGCTCGAGGGCGCACGCCAATCGGTGTAGAAGCTGGACTGGCCGCCGACCGGCATCACCAGGTTGATGTTGTCGTCGGCGAACAGCTGTAGCGCGTTGGTCTCGAATGTCCAGGCGTTGAAGTCATCTCGCGCGCGCAGGCCGTCGAGCAGGTACAGCCCGGCGTCGCCGCCGTTCTTGGCCCACTGCACCTGCACCTTCACCGGGCCCATGCTGGAGGGCACCATGAATTCCTCGAAGCGCGGGCGCGGCGGGGGTTCCGGCGCGGGCTCGGCGGCGGGTGCGCCGGGCGCGGCGGGCGCCGCCGCGGGTGCGCCCGGCGGGGCGGGCTCGGCCACCGGTGCGGGCGTGCTACCCGTCTCACCGGCGGGTTCGACTGTGCCATCGGGTGATTGGCGCAGCGGACTCACGGGCGCGGCCTGCGCCGTCCCGGCGATGCCCGGCATTCCCGACATACCGGGCAGCACGGCAACGCCCGGCACGGCGGTGACCGCCAGGGCGGCGGCCAGCACCCGCCGACGCCAGTTGTGCGCGCGCCCGGCAGCCGAGGTGCGCTGGGCCGAAACAGTTTTCCGAACCGAATCTGGGCATGACGCACCCGTTACTGCCATCAGAATGTGCTCCTGAACCGCAAAGGGGGAACGACACCAAACGTGACCGGCGTCACGGACAGGGCAGCACTTTACCGGTGCATAGGTGGTAACTGGCGGGTATCTCGGTCAGCTGGCGTGTATTTCGGCTTTTCCGTCGCGAAACTCGATGAATCCGTGCTGGAAATTCTGGCGCACGCCATTTGAAATAGGACTTTCGTCGCTAATCGGAAATCCGAGTGCCCCAGTCGGTCCCGCCGCTCCCTCGTACGCGCCGCCGATCATTCCGCCCACCGGATGCGCCCCACCGGCCTGCGACCAGAACACCCGGCCGCCCTTGAAATCCTGCGCCGCACCGCCCGCCACCGCGAACTCCGGCGTCAGGCATTCACCGAGCCACGATTTCGCCAGTGCCACAGGCAGAATCGCGCCCGCCGACGCGCAGTCCGGCTTGGCGGCCTCCACCCCGAGCGCGGACGCCGCCTGCGGCCAGGACTGCCGCATCTCGAAATCCCAGTACGGCCACGAATGCGTGCCGGACGGACGGTAATTCACCTGCACCGGAATGCTCAGCTTGTTCAGCTTGGCCACGAACTGGATCGAGGAGATCCGAGACAGCAGCTCCAGCGCCATACCGGTGAAGGTGGTGCTCACCCCCGGGATGCCCGCGGGAATATCGGCGATCCCCACCAGCCCGCTGCCGCTGGAGACGTACAGGCTCACGCCCTTGAGATGCTCCGCCAGCGCGTACGGATCGTGCGTGCCCCACTCCGCATCGGTGATCGGTCCCCACATGGCGTCGGAGTCGTATCCGCCCGCATCGTGCATGGAATATCGAATTGCCTGCGGCATACCGAGAGTGGTGGTGGTCAGCAGACCGGAATAGGATGCCGCGAACCGCGCGAAGCCGGGATTGCGGCCGACCAGCGTCATGGCCGCGGTGCCGCCCATGGACAGGCCCGCGATACCGCGCACATTGCCGGTGCGCCACTCCCGATCCAGCAGCGGCGGTAATTCCTTGGTGAGGAACGTTTCCCACTTGTAGGTCTTGCCGTTGTCGGGCTTACGCCAGTCGGTGTAGAAGCTGGACTGACCGCCTACCGGCAGCACCACTGTGACGTTCTTGTCGGCGTAGAAAGCCTGTGCCCCCGCGTCTTTGGTCCAGCCGCTCTCGTCATCGGTTGCGCGCAAACCATCGAGCATGAACAGTGCCGGGAATCTGCTGCCCGGCTTGATATTCCAATCCCTGGCCAGCAGCAGCTGCACCTGGATCCGCGCCTCCATGGCAGGTGAATCGATCCACAGCGCGACCCGTCTATCGGTCAGCCACACCACATTTCGAATGACCGGTGTCGACGATACCTGCGCCGCACCGGGATCCGCCGTGGCAGTCCCTCCCCCCATCAGAACCGTCGTAGCCGCCGTAAGCGCCACGAGCCCACCCCACCTGGGTCTCCGTCGTCTACCTCTTGCCACAGGTGCAACACTAGTTCGCTTCCGCCCCTGCGGCTTCCGAACTTCGGCATACACAAAGGACCGGCCACCCCCGTCGGGATGGCCGGTCCTGTATGTCTAAATTCGCCGCGAACCGGAAATCAGGAGTTCAGCGCCGCGAGAATCGACGGGCGCGCCTTCCACAGCTCCGCTTCCCAGTTCTTCCAGTTGTGCACACCGATCGCCGGGTAGTCGTAGGTCACATTCTGACCGATACCCAGCTGATTCATCCGGCCCTGGAACAAACGGGTGGTGACCATCGAAATGGCTTCGATACCCATGGCATTGGCGGTGTTGAACACACCGGATGCCGCGTCCGCGCCACTGGGCAGACCGCTGGAGGCCGAGATGTACATCGGCAGACCCTTGAGCTGCGGTGCGAACACCGACGGGTCCATGCGCAGCCACGCCGGGCTCCACGGCGCGGCCATGGAATCCACATTGAAGCGACCGGCATCGAGCATCATGACGCGAATGGCCTCACGCATACCCGGCGCGTTCCAGTTCAGCGGACCGGAGAACGACGAGGCGTGCTTGAACATATCGCGGTGGTAGGCGGCCATGCGCAGCGCGGCCGGACCACTCATCGACAAACCGACAATGGCGTTCTGCGTACGCGAAACACCGTATCCGGCAAGGAAATCCGGGAGCTCCTTGGTGAGGAACGTCTCCCACTTGTACGTGTACTTCTGACCGTTGGTGTTGCTCGCCGAGGTCCAGTCCGCGTACCAGCTGGACTGACCGCCGACCGGCATCACCAGGGTGACATCGTCGTTCTCGAACTGCTGCTGGGCGTTCGTCTCGAACGACCAGGCGTTCTTGTCATCGCGGGCGCGCAGGCCGTCGAGCAGATACAGCGCCTTGTTGCCGCCGTTCTTCGCCCACTGCACCTGGACCTTGACCGGGCCCATGCTGGACGGAACCATCAGCTCTTCGTAACCGCCGGCCGGGGTGCGGTGCACCGGGCCCGCGATCGGAGCGGCCATGGCGATCGTCGGGGCCGCGACCGCTGCGGCGGTCGGGATGGCCAGCGCCGCGGCGCTCGCAGCCAGAAGTCGTGTTCCCCATCCACGCTGAACACCACGTCTGGACTGGACTCCACCCGGCATGGCAGACCTGCCGAAACGCATGGATACTGCTCCTTCTCTACTGCTGTTAGTTCAGTTGTAGTCGCTCTGCGCGAACGGGCAATACCGTTGCTGCATAAGCGATCAGCACCCACGACGAATCCCGACGCTCCGAAGTGAGTGAGGCGCTACCACGGTCTGGTTACATGCGCTCGCTGGAGGGTATTCGACCTTCCACGCGGTTGGCAAGGTGATGCTAAATCCCGACCGTAATCGTGCGGTGACCTTATCGCGAATCATCACTGATGTCGCGGCAACAGGAAAATCCTTACGATCAGCCGATGTTCGCGCTCAGATCGGGCAGCATCTTGTAGACCTGATCCGCCCAGTACTTCCAGCTGTGCACACCTTCGGGGGTGTAGTCGAACACCGCATTGCTCGGACCGAGCGAGTCCATACGGGCTTGGAACGCACGGGTATTCGCCAGTGCGACAGTCTCCAGACCCGCCGCATTCGTCAGGTTGTAAGCATCCAGTGGCGAGTTCACCGCATCGCGCGCGGTCGGGACGCCGTTACCTGTGGATATCCACAATCGGGTGCCATTGGCCCGCAGCTGCGGTGCGAACACGAAAGGATCGTTGCGAAGCCACAATTCGCTCCACGGCGGTCCCCACATGGAGTCGATGTTGAAGCCGCCCGCATCGAGCAGCGCCAACCGCAGCGCCTCGCGCATACCGGGCGCGGAAATATTGAGATATCCGGAATATGAAGCGGCATAGCGGAACTGATCGGGATGATAGGCGGCCATCACCAGGGCCGCACTCCCACCCATGGACAGTCCGAATACGCCGTTGCCGTTCGGATTGAAGCCGAGCCGGTCGCGCAGCGCATAGCGCAGATCGCGAGTGAGGAAGGTTTCCCAGGCGTAGGCGGTGGCCTGGCCGTTGGTATTGCTCGGGGCCATCCAGTCCGAATAGAAGCTGGACTGGCCGCCGATCGGCATCACCACATTGATGTTCCAGGCGGTCAGCACCCGCTCGACATCGGTGTCGATCTCCCAGCCGGACAGGTCGTTTCGGGCGCGCAGGCCGTCCAGGGCGTACACCACGCGCTGGGTGTTGCCGTCGGCGGCGCGGAAGACACGGGATTTGATCGGGCCCATGCTGGAATCGACCCAGAAGTCCTGTCCGCCCGGATCGAAGCTCGCGGCCGCGGGTGGCGTGGCGGGGCCCAGGGCGACCATCCAGGGCAGTGCGAGCGCCATCGCGAGTCCGGCGACCGAACGCCGCAGGAAGGTGCGGCCGTGACGAACCTGGACCGATCCGAGTGCCCGAACAGACCTCATCGATTCGCCTTTCACCGCGATCGCCGTTGACCACAACAGAAATGGAGAAGCGCTGGCTCCTCTATATGCGTTTATTCGGAGCCGATCGCCGGGAAAACGGCCAGGAGACCGAATTGTGACTAGATCGACTCTTCGGGCAAAAAAGCGAAAAGCCCCCCACCCAGATTGAGTAGGGGGCTTGGTATTACAACCCTTTTGCGAGGGTTACCCGATATTCGCCGACATGTCCGGAATCATGCGGTACGCCTCGTCCTGCCAGTTGGTCCAGGCGTGCAGACCGGCAGCGGGGAAGGAATACACCACATTTCGCGCGCCGAGCGTGTCCATCCGGATCTGGAAGGCGCGAGTATTCGCCAGCGCCAACGCCTCCAGCGGCGAACCGCGCACCAGTCGATCCGCGGCCGCGCCCAGCGGAATATCCAGATCCTGCGGCATCGGCGTACCACTGCCCGCCGCGATCCACAGCCTGGTGTTGTTCGCGATCAGTGTGGGCGCGAAAACGAACGGATCCATCCGCAGCCAGCGATCACCCCACGGCGGCGCCATGGAATCGACGTTGTAACCACCGGCGTCGATCATGGCGGCGCGAATCAGCTCGCGCATACCCGGCGCGGAAATATTCAGATAGCCCGAATACGAACCGGCATAACTGAACTGGTCCGGATGGTAGGCCGCCAGCGTCAAGGCGGCCGAACCGCCCATGGACAGGCCGAACACGCCATTGCGATAGGGGTTGAACCCCAACCGGTCTCGCAGCGCCCAGCGCAGCTGATCGGTCAGGAAGGTCTCCCAGTCGTACCGGTAGCTCTTGCCCGGACCGCCGCCCAGCGCCTCGGTGGCGCCCGAACCGGTATTGGCCGCCGAGGATCCCGCGCCCGCCGGGATGCCGAAGAAGGAGCTCGGCGAATTCCAGTCCGCGTAGAAGCTGGACTCGCCGCCGACCGGCATCACCACATTGATGTTCCAGGCCGCCAGGATCTCCGGAACGTTGGTGTCGTTCTCCCACCCGTTCAACAGTTCGGTGGCGCGCTGCCCGTCCAGCGCGTAGACGACCCGATTGGTATTGCCGTCCGCCGCGCGCAGCACCCGCGTCTTGATCGGCCCCATCACGGGAGAGTCCACCCAGAAGTCGAAAGCCGCCGGGTTGAAAGCCGCCGTGGCGGGCGGAGTTCCGAGCACCGTCACGCCCAATGGCAGCAGCAGCGCGGTGGCCAAACCCAGCGCCACCCGTTTGAAGCCTCTAACCCGCATCGACCTAGCCCTCTCGTTGGAGCAGAACCGAGCTTGCAGACCTACCGGAAAACTCTTGCTGAACAGATCATCAGCGATGCGACGGCTCAAACAGCGTGACCGACCCGGCGTGTTACGCACGAGTACGCCCCCGCCCAGGTGGACGGGGGCGTACTCGACGAGCTATGAGAGGTCGTTCTATCCGATGTTGTTCGACAGGTCCGGGATCATCCGGTAGACCTCGGCGGCCCAGTTCTGCCAGTTGTGCACACCGGTGGCCGGGAAGTCGTACGTCACGTTGCTCGCTCCGATGGAGAGCATCCGCGCCTGGAAGGCCCGGGTGTTCACCAGCGCCAGCGCCTCCAGCGGCATGCCCTGGATGACCGACATGAACGAGGTCACGTCGCCCGCGCCGGGGATGGCGCTGGCCGCGGACACCCACAGCCGAGTGTTGTTGTTCTTGAGCAGCGGCGCGAACACGAACGGATCCATGCGCAGCCACGCCGGGCTCCACGGCAGCGCCATGGAGTCGATGTTGTAGCCGCCCGCGTCGACCATGGCCAGGCGCAGCGCCTCACGCATACCGGGCGCGGAGACGTTCAGGTAGCCGGAGAACGAGCCGGCGAAGCTGAACTGATCCGGGTGGTACGCGGCCAGCGTCAGCGCGGCCGAGCCGCCCATGGACAGACCGAACACACCGTTGCGGGTGGCGCGGAAGCCGAGCCGGTCACGCAGCGCGTTGCGCAGGTCCTGGGTCAGGAAGGTCTCCCAGGTGTACCGGTAGCTCTTGCCCGGGCCACCGGACATGAGCTGGAAAGCGCCGGAGCCCGAGGAGGATCCGGAGGCCGAGCCCGAGGAGGACAGCGAGCCGGAACCGGTGCCGCCGGGGACGCCGAGGAAGGTGCTGGGCGAGGCCCAGTCCGCGTAGAAGCTGGATTCGCCGCCGACCGGCATGACGACGTTGATGTTGGCGGCGGTCAGCGCCCGCGCCA
The DNA here is from genome assembly GCF_042885355.1 of Nocardia sp. NPDC058058. NCBI lineage: Bacteria > Bacillati > Actinomycetota > Actinomycetes > Mycobacteriales > Nocardiaceae > Nocardia > Nocardia sp. NPDC058058. Next base: position 1,297,351 of record NZ_JBHVSA010000002.1, read on the forward strand.
CATCGGTGTCGTTCTCCCAGCCGTTGAGGACGGGCTGCGCGCGCATACCGTCGAGCGCGTAGACCACCCGATCGGTATTGCCGTCGGCCGCGCGGAACACGCGCGTCTTGACCGGGCCCATTCCGGCCGACGAGTCGACCCAGAAGTCGAACGCGGAGGGATCGAAGGCCGCGTTGGCGGTTCCCGCCACTCCCGCCGCCGACACCCCGAACGGCACCAGTAGCGCCAGGGCCACGCCGACCGCCGACCGCTTTACCCAACCGCCGCTCGATCTCCGACGTCTCTCCTGCGCGCCTCGCATCATCAGGTCCTTTTCATATCGTTCGTCTCCACCGTGCATCGCGGGGCACGGTGGGCGTCTCGGGGAGCCTATCGCCCCATGGCTAACCGGGCGTTATCGGAATGAGATATATGTGACCCGGACCACTCAAGCGAGCTTTTATGGTCTGGACCAGCACGTTGATACAACAAGGGGCACAAAAACGCCCGCTGTGCGGACACTGCGGAGTTGCTGTGAATGTGACCCGGCAATCGCATCAGCCGATATTGGCCGACAGATCGGGGATGAGGCGAAGCATCTCGCTCTCCCAATTCTTCCAATTGTGCACGCCCACGGCTGGGAAGTCGTAGGTCACGTTCTTTCCGCCGATGCTGTTGAATCGGGTCTGAAATGACTTGGTGCCCACCAGCGCGATGGCTTCGATGCCCATGCCCTGGATGGTCGAGGCGTTGATGGCATCGGCCGAGGACGGCAGCCCGCTACCGGCGGAGATGAACAGTCTTGTGTTGTTGGCCTTCAACTTCGGAGCGAAGGTGTACGGATCGATGTGCTGCCACCGGGCGTCCTTGGCGGTGGCCAGCGCGTCGATGTTGTAACCGCCCGCGTCGAGCATGGCGACCCGGACCGCGTCCCGCATACCGGACATGGACAGGTTGAGCGCACCGGACAGCGATGCGGCATAGGAGAACTGGCTCGGGTAGTAGGCGGCCAGGGTGAGCGCGGAACTGCCGCTCATGGACAGTCCGACCACACCGTTGCGAGTCGTGCTGAAGCCCAGGCGATCTCGCAGCGCGGCGGGCAGGTTCTGACTCAGGAAGGTTTCCCACTTGTAGGTGGAGGTTTTGCCCGGTCCACCCGCGAGCGCCTGTGCCGCACCGGATCCGGTGCCGGACAGGGTGCCCGCCGGAATGCCCAGGAAGGTGCTCGGCGAGGTCCAGTCGGCATAGAAGCTGGACATGCCGCCGACCGGCATGACGACATTGATATTGGCGGCGATCAGCGCGTGCACGGCATTGGTTTCGATTTCCCAGCCGTTCAGATCATCACGGGCGCGCATACCGTCGAGTGCGTAAACCACCCGGTTGGTATTTCCGTCGGCGGCCCGGAACACCCGAGACTTGATGGGCCCCATGGTCGAATCGACGTAGAAGTCCATCCCGGCCGGATCGAACGCCGCGCGGGCCCGCGGTGCGAGTCCCCCGTCCGCCACCGCCACCCCCAGCGGTAGCAAGGCGGCCACAGCCAGCACCGACGCGGAAAGCTTGAGCAGGTCACGCCTTCCCATGTCCGGAATCCGCTGCGCCCCACCCACAGTCAAGCCTCGCATCCGAGCGGCCTCTCATCAGTATTGCGACAAACGTTGCGACACATACAAAGATGATTCGCGACGAACGTGTCCGTGGATGCTATCGCGGAACACACCCCTCGGTGTTACCAAACCGAGATGCGATATCGGTTTGCGATCCCGAATCGGACACAACGGCGGCGGTCCTGTGTTAATGGACCGCCGCCGTGGGTGTTTCGTGAATTTTGCCGGGAACTATCCCGGGACCTCGCTACTTCTGCGGCGAGGGGTACGGATCGACCAGACCGCACCGTTCGATCTCGTACTTGGGCACCCGATCGATCCGGTACTTCGAGAAGCCGAGCGATTGCGCCACATTGTGCCGCCACCGGTCGAAGGTCAGCGGCGACCGCGAGGACGCCAGCAGATCCTGGGTGGCCGGGCAGCTCAGCGCGACCCGCGCCTGCGCCACCCACTTGTCATCCATGTACCAGGGCAGCCACGGATGCCGATCCACCATGCCCGCGTCCACCACGACCCAGTCCGGGTAGAGGTTCTTGTCGTGTCCGATGCGGCCGTCCTCGAGCCGTTCGGTATGCGCCGCAAGCGGATACGCCAGACCCATCTGATCGATCACACGCACGCTCAACGGAACGTTCATGCTGGTCATGCCGAGATTCAGGAAGAAAACGGTATGCCCGTTGCCACCCGGTGCGATGGGCTCCGGCGGCGGCGCGATGTACCAGAACATGAAGGACGGCGAGTTCAGCAGCAGACCACCGTCGGGGGTGTTCGCGATATCGCGGACCATGGCGCGCATGCGCGGATAGTCCAGGTAGTCCTCGGCGCGGATCGGATGATCGTGGCCGGTATTGAGGACGTAGTAGATCCGCTCGTCCACGATGCCGGTCGAGCTGATCTTGGTTCCGGTGGTGATGGCGGTGGTGTTGGCCGCGAACAGCGCCCAGCCCGCCGTACCCAGGAATCCGGCCAGCACCACCACGAAAGCCCAATCCCGGCGACGCATTTCGCGGGTACCGGCGAACAGGCCGCGCGGAATCCGGATCGGCAGCACGGCCACCGGCAGGATGAGGCAGAACAGCTGCGGCAGCAGCATGCGGCCGTGCATGAAGTCACCGCCGACGCGAATCTCGTAGACGGTGAGCAGCAGACCGCTGCCGACCATGAGCGCGACCACAGCCGCGGGGGTGTGCAGCCACACGCTGAAGCGGTGGATCCGCCCCTTCATGCCCGTCATTCCGGCGTGCTCTTGGCCGGAATCCACAGCCTCGGTGAGATCCCGGCCAAAAACACGCCGGGATGACGAGGGCGAGGTCCACCACGCGAACACCGCCGCGACCGCGAGCAGCGCCAGCGGAATCAGCAGCCAGTACGGTCCGACGAAATTCCACAGGTAGACGAACCCCTGCTTCCATTTCGCCCCGCCCGCGTCCTTGGATACGGCCGTATTCGGGTACGGCAGACCGTAATAGCCCATCCGCCAGACCTGGTAGACGATCGGCACCAGCCCCGCGACCGCGACGATGAGCGCGCGGAACACGATGGGCCGCAGCCGGGTCTCGGGCAGCGGCGCGCAGAAGATCATCAGCAGCGCCAGCGCACCCACCAGGGTCATCTCCGGGCGGATCAGCGGCGCCAGTCCGGCAAAGAACACCAGCCCGAAAAACCCTGGCAGCCGGACCCGTTCGGCCTGGCTCCAGCGAATCAGCAACCACCACAGCACCGCCAGCCAGGCGATCACCAGGCTGGACTCCAGCCCGGAGGTGACGTAGTCGCGGGCCGGGGGCATGGCGATATAGACCAGCGCACCGGCCGGAACCAGCAGCGCGGATCCGGTGCCGCCCCACAGCCGGGCCGCGCCGAGCATGGCGAAGACGATCGCCAGCACCGACAGCGTGAGCGCGATGCCGAGCACCACGTACTCCAGCCGCAGATCGGTCAGCCAGCTGAAGAACCAGACCAGATAGGTCCAGGCGGTGCTGGTATTGGTTTCGACGCGTTCACCCGCATTGAATACCGGGCCGTTGCCCGCCATCAGGTTTCGCACCGTGCGCAGCACGATGAGGCCGTCATCGGCGATCCAGCGCCGCTGCCAGCCTCCGGCCGCGAAGAGGGTCGCGGTCAGCACGATCCCACCGACGAAGACGGTGCGGGATAGTCGCGAGAATCTGCGCGTGGACGGATCCGTCGCACGCCGATGGGCGCGCCCGAGCGGCAATTGTGCCGTAGGCGCGCCCCCCTCTCGCTCTTCTCCCTCTACCACGTCAGGTGAGATAGACAGCGACACCTACCGCTCCGATCAAGGCGATTGCGAGGAACTGGAGGACACGGTCCCCCAGGGCGATCTCTTCGGGTTCACCGGCTTCGCCGCCGTCGACGTCCACCGCGTACCGCAGGATGGCGACGACGAACGGAATCATCGAGATGGCGAACCAGATGGTGTCCTTGGCGCGATCCTGCTCGAACGCCCACAGACCGTAGAAGATGACGACCGCGGTGGCCGAGAGGGTCCACACGAATCGCAGGTAGGTGGGCGTGTAGTACTGCAGCGACTTGCGGATCTTGGCGCCGGTGTCGAGCGCGTACTTCAGTTCGGCGTACCGCTTGCCGGCCGCCATGAACAGCGAACCGAACGCCATGATCAGCAGGAACCACTGCGACAGACGGATATCCGAGGACACACCGCCCGCGACCGCGCGCAGCAGGAAGCCCGAGGACACGATGCAGATGTCGAGCACGGCCTGATGCTTGAGCCCGAAGCAGTAGGCCAGCTGGATGCCGATGTACACCGCCATCACCACGGCCAAATGCCAGTTCGCGGCGAAGGACAGCAGGATCGAGCCGACCAGCAGCAGCGCCGAGAGCCCGTACGCGAGATTCACCGGCACCACACCGGCCGCGATGGGACGGAAACGCTTGGTGGGGTGGGCCCGGTCGGCCTCGACATCGAGGGCGTCGTTGACCAGGTAGATGCCCGACGCGGCCATGCAGAACACCACGAAGGCGAGCGCCACATGCCCGAGCACGGTCATATCGCCGATCACCAGGTCGCCCGCGGCGGTCTTGCCCGCGGCCAGTGGCGCGGCCAGGACCAGCACGTTCTTGACCCACTGCCGGGGGCGCATGGCCTTGATCAGGCCGCCGCCCAGCGTCTTCGGCGGACCCTTGACGACACCTTCGGCCAGATCGGTGCTGGTCGGCTCTTCGCTCATGTCAACAAGGGCTCTTTCTTCCTGCGCGGTCACTTCGCGAGTCTCTTTTCGGCGGCAAGCACTACAGCGGCTGATGCGGCGCCCAGCGCGGAACCGGCGAGCACGTCGGATGGGTAATGCACCCCGAGAACAACCCGGGACAGCAGCATCGGCGGGACGAGCACCGCGGGCAAGGGTAACCCGGTGAGCCTGCCGAGCAACACAGCCGCTGCCGTGGTTGATGTCGCGTGTGAGGACGGGAAGCTCAGTTTACTCGGCGTCGACACGTTGACCTGCACGGATGGATCATTCGGGCGGGGGCGGCGGACAACCCGCTTGATCACCACCGACGCGGCGTGCGCACCGAACGCGCCGACGGCGACCCCGGCCCATTCGCGGCGGCGCGGCTTGTCGACCAGCGCGCCGACCGCGGCGATGCCGATCCAGCCGAGCGAATGCTCACCGAAGTGCGACATGCCGCGCGCGGCCTTGATGACCGCCGGATTGCGGCCGATGGTGCCCTGCACCAGGTTCAGGATCTTCACCTCGGGCGGGGCGGCCGGAGCCGGAGCGTCCGGAACCACATGCAATCCGCGGTCGGACTCGGCGGCTTGGCTGGCCCGTTGGGGGGAATTGGGCGTGGTCATTTGCTCCCGTTCCCTGAGTCGATGCCGAAGGTGTTCTCCCACGCGGACTTACTGGTGAGATGCGAATGCGCCGCACGATACTGCTCGCGCACCTCGGGGAAGCGCTCGGCCAGCTCTTTGCGCAGGCGCATGGCCTCCTTGAAGAGTTCGGCGGCCTTGCGCGGATCGCGCTTGCGGTAGACGACGCCGCGGCCGTCGGCGGTGGTGACGGTGACGCCGTCCACCTGGGACAGCAGGAACCAGCGCGCGTCCAGGGTCGGGACGTTCAGCTGCGGGGTCTCGTGGTGCGCGGTGTTGGCCCTGCGGAAGTTGTGCACCACGCCCTTGCCGAGGCGCACGATCTTGGCGAGCGGGTTGCCGGGTTCGCCGACCGCGCCGACCTCGGCGCGGCTGGCCATGGGCAGCTCGGTCGAGGAGGAGACGACCACCGCGTCCGGGTATTCCTTGCGCATGGCGTGCACCTTGCCGAGCGCGGTCGGCAGCAATTCGAACAGCTTGTCCGGACCGGCGAGGTAGTCGCGGATCGCCTCGTTCTGGATGGCGACCGTCGAATACTCCAGGCACAGCAGGTGTTTCAGCGTGGCCTTGATGGTGTTGATAACCATCGGGCGGCCGTCGTTCGGCAGGTGCAGCGAGGCGACCACCAGGCGATTGCGCAGGTGGAAGTACGCCTGCCAGTCGATGGCGTCGTCCTTGTCGCTCCACGCCATATGCCATACCGCCGCGCCCGGCAGGGTGACGGTCGGGTAACCGTGATCCCTTGCGCGCAAACCGTATTCGGCATCGTCCCACTTGAGGAACAGCGGCAGCGGCTGCCCGAGTTCCTCGGCGACCTGACGCGGGATGACACACGTCCACCAGCCGTTGAAGTCCACATCGATGCGGCGGTGCAGCAACTTGGAGTTGTCGCGGTCGCTGAGCGGATTCTTCGAGAAGTCGTGGTCGTACTCGACATTCGGGGCCGCGGTCCACATGAAGATGGAGCGATCCACGATCTCGCCCATGACATGCAGGTGCGAGCGTTCCTGCAGGTTGAGCATCTGCCCACCGGTCAGGATGGGCGACTTGGCGAATCGCGAGAAGGCCAGCGCGCGCAGAATGCTGTCCGGCTCGATCTCGATGTCATCGTCCATGTAGACGATGAATTCGGCATCGGTGGTCTTGAGCGCCTCGTACATCACACGGCTGTAGCCACCGGACCCGCCCAGGTTGGGCTGGTTGTGAATGGCGAGCCGATCACCAAGGGGCAGTGCGGCTTCGGCGAATCCCGGCTCGTCGACAACCTTGCGATTGCCCTGATCCGGGATGATGACGGCCTTGATCTTCTCCAGCACCAGCGGGTCATTGCCAAGCGCGGCAATGGTTTTCACCGCATCGGTGGGCCGGTTGAAGGTGGGCATGCCGACGGCGATGCTGCCCTCGCCCGGCGCCTCGATGGGCGCGTACCAGCCACCGCTGCGCACCTCGACCGCGCTGTCGGTGGTGATGTCGAACCAGATCCAGCCGCCGTCTTCGAACGGGCCCAGATCCACCTCGAACTCGACGGCTCCGGTCCCGTGCGCGCCGAAATCAGCATCCGTCATCCCGGCATGGTTTTGGCCGGGATCCACCCCGAACTCAGAGCCCTGCACGTGGATTCGCGAACCGTCCGCCTTGGAGCGGTACACGTCCACCCGGCCGTGGCCGGACAGTTCCAGCCGCAGCACCACGGAGTCGAGAATGCTCCAGCGCCGCCAGTAGCTCGCGGGCACGGCATTGAAGTAGGTGCAGAACGACACCTCGGACTCCGCGCCGATGGACAGCGAGGTCCGGGTGGGCGCGTGCGCCCGCTTGGCGTTGGTGTCGGATTCCTCGAGGTACAGCTTGCGCACGTCGAGGGGCTCACCCGGCCGCGGCAGGATGATGCGCTGCAGCAGCGATTTCGCGCGGGTTTCGGTGATCATCTCTTCCAGCGTCGCTTGTGCGGTCATTCGGCGGTATCCACCAGGGGCGCGCCGGTCTCCAGATGCGGGCGCAGCACATTGTCGAACATGCTGAGCGCGGCGCCGATGGCCATATGCATGTCCAGGTACTGGTACGTGCCCAGGCGGCCGCCGAAAAGCACCTTGGCGGAAGCGGTTTCGGCCTTGGCGCGCTCGCGGTAGGCGAGCACCTTGGCGCGGTCCTCGGGAGTGTTGATCGGGTAGTACGGCTCGTCGCCGGTCTGGGCGAAGCGCGAGTATTCGCGCATGATGACCGTCTTGTCCGTGGGGTAGTCGCGCTCGGGGTGGAAGTGGCGCGGCTCGATGATGCGGGTGTAGGACACGTCGCCATCGTTGTAGTTCATGACCGAGGTGCCCTGGAAGTCACCGGTTTCCAAGACCTCGGTCTCGAAATCGATGGTGCGCCAGCCGAGTTCGCCTTCGGCGTAGTCGAAGTAGGCGTCCAGCGGTCCGGTGTAGATGACCGGGGCGTCCGGGTTCTGCGCGCGGATCTCGTCGCGGACGTCGAACCAGTCGGTGTCGACGCGCACCTCGATGAGGTCGCTCTCGGCCATCTTGGTCAGCCAGGCGGTGTATCCGTCCTTGGGCAGGCCCTCGTAGGCGTCGTTGAAGTACCGGTTGTCGAAGGTGTAGCGCACGGGCAGGCGGGTGATGTTGCCCGCGGGCAGATTCTTGGGGTCGGTCTGCCACTGCTTGGCGGTGTAGTCGCGGATGAACGCCTCGTAGAGGGGGCGGCCGATCAGGGAGATCGCCTTCTCCTCGAGATTGGCGGCGTTCTTGGTGTCGATTTCGGCGGCCTGCTCGGCGATCAGCGCGCGGGCTTCCTGCGGGCTGAAGTAGCGGCCGTAGAACTGGGAGATCAGGCCCAGCCCCATCGGGAACTGGTAGGCCTGGCCCTTGTGCAGCGCGAAGACGCGGTGCTGGTAGCCGGTGAACTCGGTGAACTGATTCACGTAGTCCCACACCCGCTTGTTGGAGGTGTGGAAAAGGTGGGCACCGTATTTATGGATTTCGATGCCGGTCTCGGGGTCCGCCTCCGAATAGGCGTTACCACCCAGGTGGTAACGGCGTTCGACCACCAGGACCCGCTTGCCCAGCAGGTTGGCGGTGCGTTCGGCGATGGTCAGCCCGAAGAAGCCGGAGCCGACGACGATGAGATCGAAGGGGGATGCGACGGTCACGGGAGCCCAGCGTAGTGGAAGAAGGTATTGCCGTGCGTGGGCTCCGGTATGAGGGGTTCGGGGGGCCTCGAGGATACGACCGAAATGGGCGGTGGTCATCCCGGTGAGCGGGATGGGTTGTCGAGGTATTAGCTCAGAATTCACCGAAGTGAGGACAAGCGCTTCACAAGCGCTGTATTACATACGCACCAGACTGAACGTCCGTCCAGTTTGTCGCCGTGAGCTCGTCAGCGGCCGTGCCCACACGCTCCTCCCGGAAGACCTGTCTACATGCGGTTTCAACGCCTCGCCCCGTTCGTGGGCGCACTGACCCTCTCGGCCATGCTGGGCACCGCCGCCCTGATTCCGGCCGCCGCTCCGGCACACGCCGATACCGAAACCCTCGCGACCATGCCGGTCGCCGAATCCCCCGGCCTGTGTGGCAACGGGGCGGCAAGCTTCGACGACATTGTCACCAATGCCGCGACCGCGATCCGCACCGCCGTTCCCGCAGGTCAGCTGACCGCTTTCGATCAGCAGGTGAACGATTTCCGGCAGACCATCGCCGATGTGCACGTGCACCGGCGCGGATTGCCCAGCAGCCCCGTGGGTTCCGGCGACCGCCTGGAATTCCTCGACGATCCGATCGTGTCCTACCTGGTCAACAGCCTTGACGCGATTCGCACCGGCGGCATCGACAAGACGGTCTCACTGTCCCAGGTGACCGTCGCCGATGTGGTCGAGGTGTTCATCCTGGGCACCCGCATCGTGAAGATCCCGGCGCAGCTGGCCGCCAGCCTGGTGCCGACCGCGGGCTTCATTCTCAAGCCGATCGTCGGCGCGATCTTCAACGGCGTGAAGTCCCTCGCCCGTGCCGTGCAGGCGCAGCTGGTGCGGAACTGCAACGCGCCCAACGCGTATGAGAAGTTGCGCCTCGAACTTCCGGACGAGCACGTGGCCGTCCCGCAGCCGCTGCTGGACCTGGCGAATCAACTGGTCAAGGCCGATGGCGCCTGCACCCCGCTGGCCGAGCTCAAGACCTCCGATCTGGTCGAGCGTTCGCGGGCCTTCCTGACCCAGACCGCCGGGCTGCCGGTCGATACCGCCGCGGTGCAGGCCAATGCCGATGCGCTGCAAGGGTTCCTGCGTGACAACCGGGTCGCGGACATCGTCACCATGCGCCGCATCGAACAGCTCGGCCCGCTGGTGAACGCCATGGACTACGGTCCGCTGACGTTCCTGGCCAACCTCGGTTTCGACATCTACGAGGGCAAGGCGCTGAACACCGTTTCGCTGGCGGATGTGAAGGTGGAGAACGCCTTCGACCTGATCACCCTGACCCTGGACACCACCAGCCTGCTCATCACCGTCGGCAGCACCATCGCCGGTTTCACCGGTGTGGCCTCCACCATCACCACCCCGCTGGGCATCGCGCAGACCCTGGCGTTCGCACCGACCACCTACGGTATGCCGATCCTGCGCGGCGTCATGCAATCCATGTGCGCGGCGTGATCGGGTAGCACCGAATGTGAACGGCCCCGGGCGATTACGCCCGGGGCCGGTCATCGTTCAGGCGTAGGGATAGGGCATATAACCCGGCACCGCGGGCGGCGGAATCTTCCCCGCGGCGATCCAGCGCCCGGTGGGCGGCACCGCGGCGAGGGCCAGGATCACGCCCGCCAGCAGCAGGCCGATGATCGCACCGCCCGGGCTCTTCACCATGCCGAGAAGATTTCCGACGACGCAGATGCCGGATAGCACGATCAGGATGACCCGGCCCGCGGTCTTGCGCATGAACAGCAGGATCGCGCCCAGGATCCACAGCACGGCCATCACCGCGACGATGACCGAGAAGATCATCATGAATCCGGCCAGGTCGTCATAGTCGCTGTCGTAGTAGGAGTACGAACGGTTCCGGCGCCGGGAGGAGAAATCCATCCCCGCCGCGAACATGATCAGAGCGGCCAGGCCCGCGAGAATTCCGACGATCATCGAGAGCACGCCCGCGGTGATCGCCGTGCCGCCGCTGGGCGGCAGGGCGGGATAACCCTGTGGATACGCCGAACCCGCTTGGGGATAACCCGTTTGGGGATATCCGGTCTGTGCATAACCGGGCTGTGGATAGGCCGGTTGCGAATAGACCTGCGGGGGATATTCGGGCTGGCCCCATCCGGACGTCGGTTGCCCCTGCCCGGGATTTTCCGGCGGGCCGTACGGATAACTCATGGTCCCTCCCCCACTGCGATGGCGGAACTCTACCGCGCGAGACCGACACCGGCGATGGCATATTCACCGCCTGTGACCCGCAATACCGCAACCCCTTCCGGTGCTATGACCGAAAGGGGTTGCGGTATTACCTGATTACAGTCGCGCGGCGGCATAGGCGACCATCGCGTCCCGGACGAACTCGGTGGTGCCCGCCCCGTGCCGGTCGTAGTTCTCCGCGAATCGTGGGTCCGCGACATACATTTCACCGAGATTGGTGAAGTACTCCGCGTTCGGCCGCTTTCCCTGCCAGCCGACGGTCACCCAGTCGAAGTGGCGTTGCACGATGGCCTGCACCGCATCGCTGTCGACCGCCAGCCCGGCGGCGCGCGCCCGGCCGTAGTCGGCGGCGATATCGAGGTGGGCCTGCATATGCGCCTTCTTGTCGGCGTCGGTCATGGCTCGCCACCAGCGATCCCCGCTCTCCCAGGCGTCCTTTCCCCACCTCTCGATGACCTCGTCCTTGTACTTGCTGTTGTCGAACCCGTCGAACACTTCGTCAGCCATCAGCGGCTCACCTGCTTCCGTTTTCCGCAATGTGGTGTGCACCGAGGCGATTTGCCGGGCGATCCGGTCCTGCTCCTGTTTCAGCAATTCCAGATGTGTCCGCAACGCGGAAGCGGTGTCCTTCTCCCCCGCGAGCACTTCACCAATGGCCGGTAGCCCCAGCCCGAGCTCGCGAAGCAGCAGGATCCGTTGCAATCGAACGAGAGATTCCTGCCCGTAATAGCGATACCCATTGGCCCCCACCCGGGTCGGCGTCAGCAGCCCGAGCTCACCGTAATGCCGCAGTGTGCGGCTGGTGGTCCCGGCGGCCTTGGCCAGATCCTGGATAGACCATTCGGTCGCCATCCCGTCCTGCTCTCTCGTTCACCTCGATGAATTCAGCATGCAAGTTGACGTAGCGTCAAGGTCAAGCCTAAGTCAGGAACAGACTTGCTTCAGTGATCCGGCGCATGACACGATCGCCCGGCGCGATGGCGGATACCGGTATTCATCGCGTCGCTCGAATTCTTTTCCGGGGGATGAGGAATCAATGAAGGTAACGGGCCGCGCCCGAATGCTGTCCTGGGCTGCCGCGGTCGTGACCGCGCTGAGCGCCTCCGTACTGTTCACCGGGACGGCCGACGCCGCTCCCCCGGTGACGCTCGGCGGGGGCTCCGGCATCTATGTCGAGCAACTCGACGATCCGAACAGCACCGCCGACTGCACGCTCACCACCATCGGTTACGACCGGGACGGCCGCCTGGTGGGCATCACCGCCGGGCACTGCGGTGAGGTCGGGGCGCGGATCGCCGCCGAATACACCCGCAGCGGCGGGATCGGCGTGATCGCGAACAAGAGCGCCGGAAATGACTGGGCGGTAATCGTTTTCGATCCGGCCCGGGTGAACCCGACCAAGCAGGTCGCGCAATCGGTGATCAACACCGTCGGCGCTCCCCCGAATGTCGGTGATATCCCGTGCAAGAACGGCCGCACCACCGGGTACACCTGTGGCCCCGTGTGGCAGGCGACCCCGAACTGGTTCCGCAGCCAGGTGTGCGCCAACCACGGCGACTCCGGCGCTCCGGTGATCCTGGGTGATCGCCTGGTCGGAATGGTCGTCGCCGGAACCGATTTCGACGCCGGGCCGATCTCGATCGAACTTCCCGCCTGCAAGGGCGCGGGCGATCTGATCCACGAGCCGGAGCTGTCCACCACCATTTCCATGGTGCTGGCCGATATCGACCGCCGCGGCGGCGCGGGCGCGGGCTTCCGCCCCTTCTGATCTCGGCACAGCGAGAACGCGGCCCCCGGTTCACTACCGGGGGCCGCGTTTTCGCTGGGGGACTTCAGTATCCGGCGGTGAAGCGGATGCGGTGGTGTTTGGGGTTCTCGGCCTCGTCGAGGAGGACGACCGCGAGGTCTTCCATCGAGATCGCCGAATTGCCTTCGTCATCCCGGAGGAGTTCGCCCGCGCCGATCCGGTAGTTGCCGGTGCGCTCGCCCGGTTCGAGCACGGCCGAGGGGCTGACGTAAACCCAATCGACGTCGGTGTCGGACTGCTGGAAGACGGCCAGCTGGTCATTGCAGGCGGTGGCGATCGGCATGAGTTCGGCGGGGAAATCCGGCTGTTCGGTGAGGATGGCATCGGTGCCGGGGACGATGAGACTGCCCGCGCCGCCGACGACCAGCAGTCGAATATCGTTGTCGGCCAAGGCCTCCAGCAGTGCGGCGGCCACCTTGGGGAGCTGGGGCTCATCGCCGATACCGGGCCGGGTCGCGCTGATCACCAGATCGCTTCCGGCGACCGCGGTTCTGATGTCCTCGGGATCGGTGGCGTCACCGGCGATGATGGTCGCCTGGTCCGGCAGTCCGCGCTCCTTGCCCGGATCGCGGGAGACGGCGGTGACCTGATGTCCGCGCTGGATCGCTTCGGCCACGACCCGGCTGCCGACTCCGCCGGTGGCTCCGAAAACGGTGATACGCATGGCTTCTGAACTCCTTCGATGGGTGGTGGATCAGGCCGCGACGGGCGCGGGTTCTTTGACCGGGACCGGCTTGGGCGCGGCGGCGGTCTGGCCGAGCAGGGTGCCGCCGAGTGCGATGGCCATGCCGAGCACCTGCAGCGGTGCGAGCGACTGTCCGAGGGCGATCCAGCCGATGATGGTGGCCGAGAGCGGGCTCAGCAGTCCGAGGAAGGCGACCGAGGTGGCATTGGCGCGGGCCAGTCCGCGGAACCAGATCGCGTATGCCAGAGCGGTTCCGATGAGTCCGAGGTACAGGTAGCCGCCGATGGCGCGGGCGTCCAGGGCGGGCGGCATGCCTTCGATGAAGAAGGCGATCGGCAGCAGCATGATGCCGCCGGCGATGAGCTGCCATGCGGTCATGGCCAGCGGTTTGATGCCTTCGGGGCGACCCCAGCGCTTGGTCATGACGGTGCCCGCCGCCATGGAGGCCGCGCCGCCGAGTCCGGCGATGACGCCGAGGGTGTCGAGTGCGGCGGTGGCGCGCAGCACCACCAGGCCGACGCCGACCATACCGATAACTGCCGCAAGGATTTTCCGGATGGTCAGGCGTTCGTTCAATGCCACGGCGGCGAAGCCGAGGGCGACCAGCGGTGCGGCCGCGCCCAGTACCCCGGCCACACCACCCGGCAGCCGATAGGCCGCGAGGAACAGCAGCGGCATGAACGCGCCCATGTTCAGCACGCCGAGAATCCCTGCCTTCCAGACCCATTCGCCGTGCGGCAGCTTGCGGGTGATCGCGAGCAACAGCAGTCCGGCGGGCAGCACGCGCATGAGGGCGGTGAACATGGGCCGGTCCGGCGGCAGGAATTCGGTGGTTATCGCGTAGGTGGAGCCCCACACCAGCGGGGCGAGCCCGGTCAGAGCCAGGGTCGCGGCGGTTCCGGAGACGCTGGGGCGGGTCATGGTGGTCATCTCTAGCTCCTCATTGATAATCTCAACGTTGAAATAAAACCACTGAGATACCTCAGCGTCAAGTATCTTCACGTTGAGATTATTTCCGTTGAGAGGAGCGCAGGTGCCCGACGCCGTCGACCAGATCACCGCAGCCTGGCGAGAAGTACGCCCCGACGTGGACGTTTCCCCCATGGAGGTGGTAGCCCGCATCAACCGCCTGTCCCACCTGCTGGAGCGCGAACTCGCCGAGTTCTTCCGCGGTCACGGCCTCGAGTTCTGGGAATTCGACGTGCTGGCGACCCTCCGCCGCTCCAACGACCCGCGCGGTTTGACCGCGGGCGCGCTGAACAAGGCCGCCATGCGCACCTCGGGCGCGATCACCAACCGCATCGACCGCCTCACCGCCAAGGGGCTGGTGGCCCGGATTCCCGATCCGGACGACCGCCGCGCCATCCGCGTCAACCTCACCCCCGAGGGCCGAACCCTGGTCGACAAGGTCCTGCCGCTGCACATGGTCAACGAGGAACGCCTCCTGGCCGCCCTGTCCCCCGCCGACCGCGACCAGCTGAACCCCCTGCTGCGCACCCTGACAATCTCCCTGGGCGACACCTCCCTCACCTGAAACACGACAAAAAGGGCGGCACTCCCAAAGGAGCACCGCCCTGATTCACGTCACCGCATCACCGCATTCACACGCTCGCCCGCGCGCCGCTTCCGAACACGGAAGCAGTTCCCCCACTTCTTGTTTCATCACCGATGCAATAAGAATGAGCTCATCGAGTCGAAAAGATTCCGGCGCGTCGAGCCGGTCGCCGAGCAGCCATTCCGGCAGCCCACTCCATTCGGCGAGCTCCACGACACTCACCCCCGTCTCACTCATTGCGCGCCCGACCCTCTTACCGACACATTTGCCCATCCAGTCCACCCGGACCGCCTCCCACTCGAGCCACAACGTGCAGCTCGAGCCCTCGCCCATGAAGACACGCGCCACCACATCAGTTGCTGTTCGAACATATGTTCTATTATCTGAGAACACACGACGCGAGGTCAACAACCGCCGTCCACACAATCCGTCCGAGGACCCCATATCGAATAGGCATCATCCCCCAATAGAAAGGTGAGACCCGTTGTCCGGCAACCCATTCGGCGCCTACATTCGCCTACAGCGAACGGCAACCGGCCTGACCCGCGAACAACTCGCCGCCCGAGTCAACATTTCGGTCTCCCTCATCGAGAAAATCGAACTGGGTTCCCGCCCGACGACCTTGAACACCCTGAAAACCCTCTTCGACGGCCTCGATGTCCCCCCACTACACCGCCGCCACATCCTCAACCTGAGCCTCCCCGGCGTCCTGAGCCACCCCGCCGACACCATCCCGGACCCAACCCCCGAAGACCTAGCCGACCTAGCCAGCCTCCCCCACCCCGCAGGCTTCCTCCTCATCCCGAGGTTCACCCTGGTAGCGGTCAACGAGGCTTACCGCACGACCTTCCCCGGAATCACCAACGGCACCAACCTCATCGAGTGGCTCCTACTCGACCCCTCAGCCCGCTCCACAGTCCTGAACTGGCATCAAGAAGCCCATCGCCTCATCCAGGGCCTCCGAATCCTGACCCCCGACATAACCCTGGACCCCGACCTGACCGAGCTCATCCAAAAGTGCCGCACCGCCCCCGAATGGCACCACCTCTGGACCACAACCCTCCCCCCGGCAACCCTCTTCCGCGACCACATCACCATCCGTGACCCCACGAATCACGAAGTGCGCCACCTGAACCCGCGCCTCTACAGCCCCGAGTTCCCCGATCGCCCCTGGTGGCTACACCGCCTCATCCCAGCCCACAACCCAACGGACTGAGGTCACTCATTCGGCTGCACAGTAATCACTTTCGTCAATGGCCCAAGACTCCACCCTCAGATCGCCGTGCCCCGGTTCTTGAACGCGGGCACGATCAACCGCTCATCCAGTTCCTGACGCCGACATCGCCATGCGAATTCATCAGCAGCGCTGAGATTTTCAATGAACATGTCGAACTCGACTTCACTGAGCTCGTAGTACTCCGAAGTACTCGCGGGCCGTCCAAAGAAGATCGCGCATCGCGTATTAATCCTGAGGGACGTAAGGCCAGCCAAGGGCCTTACGCACCTCTGCCACCATCATCGGAGTTACGCCATCGGGGTCGTCACCGATTTGAATAGTGACACCGTCACCGTATTCTTCCAAAACTGTCTCCGCGGGCCAATTTACGACCTCGGTGATAGCAGCGGAAGTAGCATTCAAATAAGTTAGCCAACCAAAACTGACGGTCCACTCGATACTCGTTCTGGCACGAGCACGTCCGGCTATATCCGTCAGTTCGATCCGTGGCTTTTGCTGCTTATGCTCATCGGCGCCTGACCATCTACACCAGATAGGATCCCATGCCGACACCATTGCACGGAGAGTATCTCGAGCTTCGTTTCTACCGAATAAATTTTGCGCCCCGCCCTCCCCGGAAGACAGTTTGATATACGATTTATCACCACGATTCCCTCCAACATAAACAGATATCTCCAAAGGGAAATTTTCGTTTGCGGAGGCGAGTACTGTATTCACTCGGCCAATGGGATTGCGTGAACTCGGATTATCCGGGAACTCGGAATGTAGGCCTCGATCAAAAAACCCGATGACACTGTCGATATCGATTCCAGACACAACTTCTGGATCGCCATCGAAATTGTTCTTCGCCCACCAGCCTTCATCAACCCAAGGATCAATGAATACAGGCGAAACTCGAGTGAATGCCCGCCACATAGTTGCAAACCTAGCAGATAAATCATCTACCTCGGCAGCGTTGTCCGCATTTATCCATGTAGCATAACACTCGAAGCCCATCGATTCATCCTTTCAAACGCCTACACATCATTCCGACTGAAAATCATTCTAGCAATTTATCCATCAGATGTCCGACACCCTGATTTTCCAGGTACTGATAGAAGTTTACACCCGCGTTAGGATGTTCAACTCCAGCTTGTTCGAGCAGAGCAAAGTAGTCAGTCGAATTTAGAACCGCAAACTCGCCCGAATCGATTTCTTCTTGAAATTCTGTTTGATAGGCTCGTGCCACCTCCTCGTCGTCGGTCACGATGATCATAGTCACCTCTGGGCCGATTTCACGTTTGGCAATATCGAACTTCTGCTCGCGAAATTTCTTTGCCTCAGCTTTGAGAATCTTCGGCATGAACTTCAGAAATTTGCCGTTCTTGTCGTAAAATCCTCCCAGGAAGCCCTTCGCATCAACACCGGCAATCAACGCCTCGATGAACTCGTCGAGCTTCCGCATCCCGCTGTCGTATTCGGGAGCTGGGAGAAAAACAGAAGTTCCCGGGTAGCGAGATATCCAATATTCATAGAGATAGTTCAGATTGGGAGATCCACTCTTTGTATTACCCTCACCATCTGGTGCTCTAATAACGTCAGGGAGCGGGCCTTCCCACTTCGGATTAGGCGTCCGGTCGAGATAAGGTATTCTGCGATAGAAATTCGCCGATGCAGTAACCAGAAACTGATTCGCAAGAATATCTGTTGCCGCCGGAGTGTCCATCCAATTCGAATTGGCGGGAACGATGTCCGATGGAATAATCCCAAAATCGTTTCGAGCGCCCGGAAGATTGATCTCGGATACATCATCGGAATCGATCTCCTGGCGAACCGGAGTGTCCACCTCAGGTGTCGGCAACGCCGGGTCGGGCGGGACGTCCGATTCTGGGGATGGCGGCACTGGAATCTCAGCCGGGCCTGGAATCTCCTGACTATCGAGCCCATCCGGCAAAGTCAGAGAATCGGGCAGTACGGGGATTTCTACAGTATCTGCCGGCTGCGACGGGATAGTTGCGGGAGGAGCCGGTGTAATCTCTATCGGCACCATTTCCGGAGTGGGTGACGGAACCGGTCGAATCTCTGGCGGCGGCTGCGGAACAGGACCGGTTGTCGGCGGAGATATGGGAATTAGCTCCGTTGGCCCCGAGGCAGTCTGCTCTACCCTGTATGCCGCCCACACCAATGCGCCCGTGGCGAGCAACAGGCCAATAGGGAGAATTGCACCTGGGACGGCAGCAGCTCCCGCATAGCCTGCCAATGTAACCGCGCCGACAACCGCTGCCGACAGTTTCGGATGTGAGGGCGCGTTCTTCAGCGCAACGAGCTGCTGCGACTGACCACCAGCCAGTGTGCCGGTCCCACCAAGGCCAGGAATTGGATTCGTTGAGTCTGGTGCTGGCCAGTTGAACGGGCCATCGGATTGGGGAGATACCGGTGAGTCAGGGTTCGAGGCACCAGGAATATTGACCTCGAAGGTCTTCCCGTTGTAGTCGAGTCCGGTAATCGTGTACGGCAGTTGCGGAGCTGCGGGTACCAAACCCACCCCAGCGTCGGTCGATAACGATCCACCCCCCGCAGCTGGACTAATCGTGGGCGGTGTTGCAGTCACGACTGTCTGCGGTGTCGTTGGAACAGTCGCCTCAGCTGTAACCGTGATCGGTTGAGGACTAACCGGTGTCGTCGGTGCCGTTATGCCAGGAATGAATGGCACGTTCTTCCGTTGTCCGGCCGGATCGGGGATCGTCGGAAGCTGGGATTGCAAACCGCCACCGGCAGCCTTTTGTTGCTCTGGGGTCTTTAGTGATCCATCAGGGTTGTAGTAGTCCGACAACGTTGGAAACAACGCACGCATCCCCGGAGTGAGGCCGCTGATGTGGTCGGGAAGATTGGGCGTAACAACCTTTGGGTCTGCAGGGTTGCTCGGTTGCGGATCCTGGCCAACCGGATTCGCCGGAGCCGGTTGCTGCTGCACTGGTTGCTGCTGCGCTGGTTGCGGATTCGATGGTGCGACTGGAGCGGGGGCGTCGGCGGCGCCTGGGTTCGGGAGGCCCGGAACGGTTTGGCCAGTCTCCCAATCCTTGTGGGTAGGGAAGGGCGAGACAGGTTGCGGGCCGACGGGTTCCGGCTTTGCCGAGATCGGTTGCGCTGATTGGATGCCATTCGATCCAACGCGCAGTTCGTCTCTGGCGTTGACCCGTGCCAGTCGCTGTACCACGTCCGCACTGTCTCGAACCGATAGGTTGTGGACATCGCTTCTGCTCGATGCGTTGGAGGTGGCGGGGGTAACGGCCGCGAGCCAATTGCTGCGTTGGTTCAACCAGGTAGGCGGACCAGCGTTCGTGTTGTTCGGCAAGGGAACTGGTCCGCCTTTCGGGATCGGGGCATAAAAAATCCCCATCCCGACACGGGTATGGGGTGGGAATTAGGTGTGGGCTATGCCTGCTGGGTATTCCGGAAGTCCTTGACCATCTGCCTGCCGCTACTCAGGCGCATAACTCGCTGCAACGTTTCCTTCTGCGGCAGGTTGTTGATGTTGAAGGTTCTGGACGCGGTTCCCGCAGCACCGGTAGCAGTTGTGGCACTGAAGGTTCCGGGCTTCCAGGCCGGGACGGGGTTCGACATGGGGGCTCCTATTTCTCGAGCTTCTCCAGGCGGGTGAGGACTTCGGCGAGGGCGTCCACGACGGTGCGGTTGCCGAGCTGGGGCCAGCCCGCGTATTCGGCCGCATCGCGCTGCTCCTTGCCGCACAGCTGTTCGCGAATGTCTTTGACATCGCTGCTGATCGGGCCGCAGAACGAGGTGATGAAATCCTGGATCTGGGTTACTTCGGCGGCGCTCATGGGGGCGTCCTCTCCGTCGATAAGTGCCTGGACATCGCGGCGGAAGGCGTCCATGTCGATGCCGGCGGGGTCGATTTTTCCTTCGGAGCTGTACTCGCGGTGGGCTACGCAGTCGTCGGCGTCGCGGCCGATGCGGCGCAGGATGGCGGCGCAGCCACGTTTGTAGGCGTCGAGTTGCACTGGGGTCCAGTCGGTTCCGTCGCCTCGGGAGACCGCTTCGATGCCGATGACGTAGTAGTTGGCGTTGTTGGTGGGCCAGCCGGGCCAGGAGCCGCGGCCCGCGTGCCAGCAGACGCCGGCGGCGATGACGCGAAAGGTGCCGTCGCGTTCGAGAACCAGTTGGGCCAGTGGGCCTTCCAGGTCGGGGCGGCCGTATTGGACGATGCGCCAGTCGTCGGTGGTGCCCCCGGCGGTGTGGTGGCAGAGCACGCCGCGGATATCGGCGAAGTCGCCGTGGCCGCGGTCGCGCCAGCCGTCGTGTTCGATGACCTTCAGGCCCGCGTCGCGTAGGACGTCAGCGAGCCAGATGGGATCTCCGGTCCAGGACATGGGTTTTCGCCTTTCCGATGGAGTCCGTTATGCGATTCGCACGGTGCTTCCCGCGACTTGGATGCTGGCGTTCCAGGCCGAGAGTGTCGCGTTGCCGGTGGCCTGCACTGTCACAAGGTCACCATCGGCAAGTGGGAGCGTCGCCGTGGCGACGAGGGTTCCGGCAGCTGCGGTCACAGAAGGGGTGTTGCCGACACCGATACCGTTGACGAAGATCCTGGCTTGATGTGTCGTGGTGGCGCTCTGGGCGCCGGAGAAGACCAGGTTCGCGGTGATGGTGGCCGCTGCTCTGCTGCCTTGATTGCGCAGTGCATTTCCGGAAAGCAAGGATCCCGGGGAACCGGGATCTGCTGTCCAACCAGGAATTTCGGTCATGCTATTGGTGAGCGGCTGTGCCGGTGCGACCTTGTTCATGCCCGACGGCACGAAGCTGTCACCACCGGTGACCACGATCATCGGCATCAGACGGTC
Organism: Nocardia sp. NPDC058058; assembly: GCF_042885355.1. Taxonomy (NCBI): domain Bacteria; kingdom Bacillati; phylum Actinomycetota; class Actinomycetes; order Mycobacteriales; family Nocardiaceae; genus Nocardia; species Nocardia sp. NPDC058058. The sequence continues at coordinate 1,318,307 of NZ_JBHVSA010000002.1, forward strand.
ACCGCCTTCAGGCTGACCTGCAATCCCTTGCCCGGAGCGGTGTCGAGGGTGGTGACGAAGACCGTGAGGCGATCCCCGGCGCTCAGCGCGAACGGCCCACCGGCCGTCACGATGGTGTCCAGGATCTGGTTGGCCGGGGTGATCGTGGCCGAGGTGCCCGCGATCGTGGTGCCGTTCTTGCGCAGTTCGACGACCAGATTGCCGGTACCCGCCGTCTCACCACGGAAGGTGATCGCACTGATCGAGATATTGCGTTCGATCCGCAACCCCTCCGGCATGGAGTTGCCCGCACCCGCGACGCGAGTTCCGGTGTGCGATTTGAACGCGAGGTCGTACACCTGCCCCGCGGCGGTGGGCGTACGAGCGTCGGTGAGCCGCGTATCACTGGTCGCGACGGCGGATAGGCTGGTGCGCAACGTATTCGCGTCCGCGACAGCGAGCACAGTGCGCCCGAAAGCCGAGGCATCGCTGATCTGGCTCATGGTGTGGGCGTGCGCGACCGGCGTGCGGGCATCGGACAGGCGCGGGTCATCACCCGCCGCCGCGGTCCCGGGGGTGGTTCCGGTGACCGGCAGGAAGGTGCTGGGCTTATTGGTGATTCCGGCCCAGTCGGTCGTGCCCGCGGGCCCGCGCACCGCGATGCCCTGGCCATTCGGCGTCCAGCCGCCGACGGTGCGGTAGACGTACAGCAGCCCGTCCGCCTTCACCACATACTGCGCGCCGTCCTTGGGTGCGGCGGGCAATGCCGCGTAAGTGGCTGCCTGACCGTCGAACTGGATTCCGGTACCGCGTTCACCACGAACCACCGCGTTGCCCGCGCTGGCGGGCACCGGCGATACCAGGGTCAGATCGACCAGCCCGGTTGAGCCGGTATCGGGATTCGCCGAATCCGCTCCCGGAACATATTCGGCCACACTGAAACTGAACGGATCGAGGGCGACGGGTTCACCCTCGTAATTCAGTTCGAACGACACCCGCCAGGTCCAGTTCCCAGGATTGGTGTCCGCGGTCGGTGCGACGAGGCGGATGCCGCGCTTGCCGCGCCAGGTGAGGAAGCCGAATTCATCCAGCTCGCAGACGTAGTGATTGGGTAGCTGCACATAGGTGGCGGGCGCAGGCTGACCCGCCGCGACCAGCACTTTCGGTGCGTCGGCGGTGAACGTGACGGTGCCCGCGAGCGGCGGGAATTCGGGCAGGTCACCGATGTCGGGACCGTCGGCGACATTGGCGAGGAACCGCCCGACGACCTTTCCGTACTTCAGCGGGGGCAGATCGGCCATGGAGGATGCCTTTCGGACAGCGGGCAGCCGGAAGCGGCGTACCTGAAGGGGTGCGGCTCCGAAGAGCCTGGGAGAGAGTCGATTCCGGAACTACACGGGATCGGCGTATACGGTGACCTGCGCGTTATTGGTTTTCACGAAATAGGTTTCGCTGCCGATCACGCGGCGGGCGACGATGTACAGCGTGATGGTCTGGTTGGCAGGCACCACACCGAAGGTGGAGCTCGGTGTCGCCGCGAACTGGTACCAGGGGGTGATCCAGACGCTGGTGAAGGTCGGGATGCTGGTACCGAGTCCGTAGCCGACGAGATCGCCGGTGGGACTGCCGATTCGGACCTCGACGTTGCACCGCGATTTGTAGCGCGGGCCCTCGGTGCCGATATTGATCCAGCCGTCGACGATCGGCCGCCATTTCATCGATTGGCTGGGAATCGTAATGGTGGCAAGCACTTTCGAGTCCTCGTTGAGGCCTGTTCCGCCGACGAACTGGCCCTGCCCGATGGCCCACGGGCCGCCCAGCCGCGGGCTGGGGGTGGGCACGAACTTCTGCAGGTCCGTGCTCCAGGACAGCACGAGATCCTGCCCGAGCGGATGTGTGTCGTCGACCAACACGTCGGCCGAGTCCTGGATGCGCCCGGCGACGCCCGGGTCACCGACGTCACCGGTATCTCCGCGCGGGAAGGTTATTTCGACGTTCTGGTTCGGCACGGTCCCGGTGATCCGCGCACTCGCGGCGGACCCGGTCGGCCCGGCGACCGCGGATCCGCTGAGCCGGTTGGCCTTTCCGCGCTGACCGATCTTGCCGAAGGCATTGGCGAAGGCGACGAGTTCGAGTCCGGTCCAGTAGTAGACCGCGTTCTCGGAGACCACGCGCCAGGCCTTGCGGGCGTCGGTCGTGGTGAGGTTGAGAGCCTGAAGCGTGGGGACATCGGCGATATCGCCCTGCCAATCCCACGGCCAGGCCGGATCTCCGATGGGCCCGGCGTCACCGGCCGGTCCCTGTCGCAATTCGATGAGCGCTTCTCGATCGACGTGCTCGACCGGATTCACGGTGTGCGGCAACCCGATCGAGTCGGCGATACCGCGCATGGTGATCATCACATCGTCGTCGTAGACGGTGGTGGGTTCATTGGTCACAGCTGTTGCTCCCTACTCGAGCGAATGTCGGCGTCATGCGACCGGCTGTGCCCAGCACAGGACTTGAGCGCCGCCCTGGTAGTAGTAGTAATTCGAACTGCCGGTGATGCGGCGCACCACGACATACAGCACGGCCGGTTGACCGGCCGGGACCACGCCGATGGCGCTGTCCGGGGTTACTCGCGCGCCGAAGAACGGCTGGAAGCGGCAGGGGCCGTCGATGCCCGCGCCGAGGCCGGAACCCAGTCCGACCAGCTGACCACTGTCGGAGCCGAGGCGGATCTCGGCGTCGACCCGGGTGTCGAAAGTCTGTTCACCCTCGGCGGTCTGCAAGTAGACGGCGCCCGCGACGATCGGCCGCCAGTCCGTGTCCTGTGCCGGGATATTGAGTCGGGCAACGGTATTCGGCGATGTCGCGATGTTCATCTGGGTGGCGGCGAAGGCCGGTCCGCCGTCCCAGGCGACGGTTTCGGCGATCGACCACGGACCGCGAAGACCCGGATACGGCTTCGGCGTCCATTTGCCCGCAACCGAATCCCACCGGGGCACAGCGTTATTGATGTGTGTGCCGTTGGCGTAGTCGGGTGCGTTGCGGATCGGTCCCGGACTGCCCTTGTCGCCCTTGAGGCCCTTCACCCCGCGCGGAACCGTCAGGTTCAGGGTCAGATTGGGTGCGGCGCCGGTGACCGTGACCTGGATATCCGAGCCGGCCGGACCGGTATCGACGGTTCCGATGCTGACGGTACACGAAACGCCGTCCGGCCCGGCCGCGCCGAACGCGTCCGCGAAGTTGTCGAACCCGATGCCGTTCCAGTACACGAGGGTGTCGGTGGACAGCACTCGCCACGCCTTACCCGCGTGTGCCACACCGAGTTTCGTCGACAGCGCCGAGAGGGCGGCCTGATCGGCGATATCGCCTTCCCAGCGGAAGGCGCGGCACGGGTCACCCGCCGGACCGGTGGGTCCCGGCGATCCGGTCATCAGCTCCAGCGATCCGTCACGCGGGGTGCCGTGCATGGACTGGACCAGGCCCGGCGTGCCGATGCCCTCGTCGAGTCCGCGGATGAGGGTGTTCTGGAAGTATTCACCAATAGTGGACATGTCACCTCACTCAGATGGGTCGGGCGTAGATGACGAGCGATGCCCTGCTCGTCCGGTATCCGATCGTGGAGTTGCCGCTGTCGCGTTCGACCGCGACAAGCAGGCTGGCAGGCTGCCCGGCCGGAACAACACCGAAATCGGATGTCGGAGAAAGGGTTCGGGTGGACTGCTCATCGCGGTAGGTGGAGATGATCGGCAGGTACAGGTAAACGCCGGAGGCACCGGCGCTCGACGCGACCACCTGACCCTGCGAGTTGTACAGCCGCACAACGGCGCGCGCGGCCTGCTGTCCGTTGTTCACCGAGTAGGTCGACATATTCCCGTACACGACCGGCCGCCACGCGAACGGCTGCGCCGGAATGGTGAAGGTTCCGGCGATCAACTGCCCGACCGAGGACTCCTGGTCGGCGATGAAATCCGACTCGTACCAGGACCAGGGTCCCGCGCCCATCGGGGCGGGCATACCCCGGAACTTTCCGCTGGAGCGCTGGTAGGCGAAGACGCCGCCGTGCGAGATACCGGAACTCTGGTCGAAGTCCGGCGATTTGCTGATCTGCCCGGAAACCCCAGCCGGCCCCTTCGCGCCCTGCACGCCGGCGGGGGCGGTGGTGTTCAACTGCTGCTGCGCGCCCGCACCGATGAACTCGACCGCGGGGTTGGTGAGATTCGGTAGCTTTCCGGTCGGCGTGGTGGTGATGGCATTGGTCTCCGCGACAGGCCCGCGCGCACCTACCGCGGCGGTCGAATGCTTCCACGCCGTGCCGGTCCAGACATCCATGCCGTTGTCATCGAGCCGATGCCACCATTTGCCGCGATCCTCGGCAACGAGACCGGCGGGCCGGGCCGCCGCATTGGGGATCTCTCCCATCTTGCGGAAGGTGCTGCGCGGCCGGCCGCGCTGCCCCTGCGCACCGGCCGGTCCGGCGGGTAGCGGCAGGAAGGCGATATCGTCGGAGACCGAGACGTTCGCGATGAGGATCGGCACGCCGTCGACGTCGAGCTGCCGATTCACGCTCAGGTGGGCGGGAAAACTGGTGTCCGCCATGGGTTTCACTCCTTCACGGGGAATCAGAAGATGAGTAGGTCGAGGTCGGCGCCGACATCGGTGGACAGGTCCTTGATGGCGTGCGCGAAGCGGCCGAGGCGCTGCCATGCCTTGACGATCGAATCCTCTTCGTCGGAGCCGTCACCCACGGTGATCTGCCACTTGGAAGCCGTTTCGCGATCGTCGTGGAACGTCAATTCGGTGACGTAGTCGGTGAATACGTGCTCACCGACCGCGAAACCGATCTGGTCACCGAGGCCGAAGTCGCGGCCAAGCAGGTAGGGCGCGTTGTCCTCGATGGTGACCTTGTGGCTGGTGTAGCCGCGGGTCAGGTGCAGGCCCTGGCGGGCGGCGACCAGTCCGTCGAGGTTGAATGCCTTATCGCTGCCGGTGATGTAGAGCTCGCGGAAGGCGTACGGTCCGGCGCGGTCCACTCGCTCCATATCCCGGTAGACCATCCAGGCCAGGAATACGTCGTTGAGCTGGCCGCGATACAGCCAGTCCAGGCCGATCAGGGACAGCAGGCCCTTGATCACGACTTCGATTCCGGCGTTCACCCAGCCGGGTGACCGGCCACCGATGATGACATCGGTCGCGAGTGGTTTGTGCAGTGCCACTTCGGAAGCGCCGATGCCGGAGTATTCGCCCTCGAAGTACCACACCCACGGGAAGTTCGTGAAGGTGCCGAACTTGCCCGGCTGTCCGTAGACGGCCTCGTATTCGGTGGTGGAATCGAATCGCGGATAGCGGATCGGCGTGGTGCCGTCGTCGGCGAATTCCTCTATCCACGAGGCAATTCCGTCGAGCAGGGTGCCGGTCGGGCCGGTGACGCCGGACTTGTCCACCGTCTCCAGCACCACGGTCGGCTGTTCCAGGTAGTAGTAGTCGGGCGCGGGCTGCTCATCCTCGCCCGGCAGGAAGAAGCGGGCGGTGAGCATGACGCCGGAATCCTCGAGCATCGGCTCGAAAAGCTTGTCCGCCATATCGAATCGCGCCGACGCCGCACTCCAGCGGCTGGTGTCGGTCGCGGGATCGACCGGTACGACGGCGATCGGGAAGAGCGGATTGCCCACACCGCTCCACAGCGGATCCTTCGCGGTGCCCGGCGGGGCCCAGCCCGGGGCCTGCAACCGCATGAGGTTCATTGTCAGATAGGTGGTGATGATCGTGCGTACGGGACCGAAAAGGATGTGGTGGCGCGGGAACTGGGCCAGCACCGGCGCGAAGGGCGAGGCCCAGCAGCAGATGGTGGCCACATGATTCCAGGCGTGGATCGCCTCGATGTCGACGGTCTCGACGCCGTTGTCATCACGGACCAGCGAGGCCTTGGTGATGTAGCCGTCCCACCGGAAACCCTTGGTGTTCACCGTGATCGGGATGGTGGCGTCTTCGCCGTCCGCGTTGTTGAAGAGGTGATCGAAGTGCACCATGTCGCGCGGGCAGATCATCTTCAGGCCACCGGCGGCATTGCGCGGATAGGTGAATTCGAGGGAGAGGTAGCTGTGTTCCTCGCCCACTTCGCGCATGAACTTGTCCCAATAGCGAACCAGCACTTCGGGATCGTGCGCCTGCTCCTGGTCGGCCCGGAAGGCCTCGTCCATGCGGCGGGCTTCGATCTGCGGATCCCAGTTCGGGTTGTCAGGCATCGGTACCGCCTTCCGTGGGGGTCTCTGGGGGATCGGCCGGTGCGGGCTCGGGGGGATCAGCCGGTGCAGGGGCGGGGGGATCAGCCGGTGCGGTCCCGCCGTTCAGATTTCCGAGCTGCGGTATCCGGAGCACGATGCGCGCGGGTGAGAACGGCTGATCCGCAAAGGTTTCGGCGAACTCCACGGGTGCGGGGACATCGCCCATGACAACCGGCTCGTCGGTATCGGCCATCAGAACGGCCGGGAGGAGCGCGGCGTGGCGGTGGCGATGATGCTCGAGGCGAGCGTGCCGCCCTCCACCTTCACCCGGATGTCGGTGGCGCTCCACGGGTCCATCGGCGTCAGCCAGCGCCGACCGGCCAACTGCGCCCAAACATTTCGTCCCTGCGGGGAGTCTCCGGAGTAGACGCGGGCGGTGCGGTGCCGCGGATGGGTGTCGATGCGCAAGGTCTCGCCATCGAGCAGCACGGGCGTCTGCACCATGCGCAGTAGATCGCCGTCGCCCGGGTCCAGAATCGACCAGCGGCCGGGACCGTTCATGGTGTAGCGCGGCCAGGCGGGCTGATCGGCGGCATTGCGAACGCGCAGCGTGCTCTCGCCCGCGCCGGAAGTGTTGGTCCACACTGAGTTCTCCTCGAGGTGGTGTTCCAGCGGATCCATCGCCATCGCCGACATCTTGTACGCGGCAAGGGCATTCACCGCCGGATCGATGCTCGCGACCGGTTCCGGCGCGGCATCGAGCTGCGCCTGCTGGAACCGCCAGCCCTGATGGCGGGTGAAATACCCGACGGTGACCGGCTTATCGCTGGACCAGCCGCGGAACCAGGCATCGTGCACCGCGTGGAAATCCCGAACCGGGTCCACGCCAGGATCTTTCGACGCACCGGTGATGACGACGAGGAAATCCCATTCCTTCTTCGCGCGCACCGAACGCTCGAAGGTCGCGCCGTCCTGGCGCGCACCCTCGGTGATCAGCAGTTGCACCGGTGCGAACATGAAACCGTTCTGCTGGGACAGGCGCACGCCCTCGCGTCCGGAGTTGACGCCGGACAGATGCCACACCCGGCCGTTCACATCCCACACGACGACCTTGGTGCCGTGGGTTTCCAAAAGTTGGTGGGTCATCGCCCCATACCTCCTCCGCGTTGTTGCGCCACAGCCCGGCGCCGGCGAACCCGCTCCGTCGCGATCGACGCGCTCTTGGGGTCTGTTCCGTTGAAGTTGTAGATATCGCCGCGCATGGTGCGGCCGCCCGGGCCGTCGGCCAGGTCCGTGAGGCCGAAACCTGTTCCGACGAGCTCTTTTATGGCGTTTCCGGCCCATTCGATGGGGCGGGTGAATTCCGAGGCGATGACGCCGCCCGCCATCGAGCCCAGGAATGAGCCGATCGCGGGACCGAGTGCGGCGGCCGGGCCCAGGAAGGGCGCGATGGCGGTGCCGATGGCACCGCCGATCAGGCTGCCGCCGGTGGTAGCCGCGCCGGAGATGGCTCCGGTGAGGCCGCCGAGCAGGCCGTGCTGTTGCAGGCCCTGGACGCCGGATTTGAAGGCGGCGACGCCGGTCTCCTGGTAATGGTCCAGCTGAGTGGCGGTCGAGGAGCCGCTCTGTCCCTGTGGGGTCCACTTGATGCCGGTCAGGTTGCTGACCCAGGTGCCGAGCGTATTGGTCCAGTCGTGATTCGGGTCGGCCGCGTTGTAGGCATCACCGATTGGTTTCATGAAACTCTCGGCGGCGGTCTTCACTATGTCCGACGCGTTCTCGCCCAGAATCGGTTTGAGCAGTTCGCCGAGATTGCCTCCGGCCTGGTTCGCGGCGACCTGGAGCAGATCGCCGAAATTGCCCGAGTTGGGGTTGTACTTGTGGCCGGTGCCGACCAGATCCTGCGCGCCCGCGGGATCGGTCTTGCCCGTCAGTGCGTCGATCCAACTCGTGCCGGGCACATCCCGGACGATTGGGCCGGTGCCGTCGTCGGTGATGTACCGAGATACGTCCATCCCGTCGGGGACCTCGGATTTGAGTACTCCCGCGTCTGCCTTGTGAGGCGTCAGGTATGCCCAGCCGGATACCGGATTTCCGTCCGTGTCCTGGCCGTTCAAGTAATCCCAGCGAGCAGACAAATCCGGGGTGCCGCCGGAACCCCCACCGGAGCCACCGGCCGGACCCGAGGTGTCGACGACGGTGCTTCCACCGCCACCGCCATCCCCCGTCGGTTCGGGGCCACCGGTGTCACCGCTACCGCCGGCGGAAGTCCCGTCGCCGCCGGAAGTTCCACCGCCGACGGATGTTCCACCACCCACCGATGTGCCGCCGCCCAGGCCACCACCGGAACCGAGCTGACCGCCTTCGGTTTTCACACTCATCGAGGCCGTCAGCGCACCGCCGAACTGCGATCCGATCAACCGGCCGAGTTGCTCACCGATCTGCGGAGCGAGGTCACCGCCGGGGCCCAGCGCGGGCTTGATCGCATTACCGAGCATCGACCCGAGGGTGCTGCCCGCAGCGGTGGCCGCACCGGCGATACCGGAGCTGAGAGCCTGTGCGAGCGAGGTCAATTCGGTGCCGTCACCGGCGCTGCTGGACGCGCTGGACCCGCCGAACATGCCGAGCACACCGGAGGGGGTGGCCTGCATCGACGCGGTCACACCGGACGGCGAGTCCGCCGATTCACGGGGTAGCGCCGTGGACCCGCCCGACCCCGGACGAGGCGCCAGCAGGCCGCCGGGCTGGAACATCGGGGCCAGCGCGGAGCCCAGTGCGGCTCCCGCCCATGCTCCGGTATTCAGTGCGGCACTACCGATGTTTCCGATGCTGTCGGCGATGACGCCCTGGCCGAGCATGTCGCGCCAGCTCTGCGCGTCAGTGGTGGGATCGGCTGCGGGGCCGCTGAATTGCTGCAACATCCCGGTCAGGAAGCGCGCCGACGGGACCCAGCCGGAGTTGATCATCTCCAGCAGCGGCAGGGTGTTGTCGACCGCCGAGGCTCTGACGACGAATTCGCCGTCGGAGGCTCGCAGGGGTACGCCGTCGCCGGTTGAGCCACCGGGCCCGCGCACCATTCCGGCGGCACGGTTCCGATATTCGGACTCGTCGATGTAACCGCCGTTTGCACGGCGGATCGGTTCGACGCCGAACGTTTCCGCATCATCACTCGACGATCCGGATCGATTCCGACTCTTGGCTGGGTTGAGCAGGGTGGCCCTGGAACTGAATTTGACTATGCGGGTTTCGGTTTCGCGCTCATCCGCGTCCGGGAGGCCACGAACCAGCTCGAGCGCCTGCGCGGCTACCCGATTGGCGAAGAAGCTCGGCACGTGACCGAGGACTTCTTCGAAGACGCGGGCCATCGCCCCGAACGGACCCGAGCGGCCCACGATCGAGTTCGAGATCCCGGAGCCGTTGTCCGCGACCAGGATCGGGTCGCCGTCGGGCAGTGTGATCAGCGAGGTCCCCGCGGTGGGGCCGCCTTCCCACAGCGCGCCGCTGGGCAGCGTGACCTTCTTGCCAGGTCCCGGCTGCCCGTTGCCCGTCATCGCGAGAATGTCCGGCAGTGTCATCGCCGATGGGCGTTGCTTGTCCACAATTCATCCACTTTCTGAGCTGATTGCGCCCGAGCTCGGCCATCGGCGATGCGACTACTTGCTCCAGCCGAGGAATTCGTTGATCTGGTTGATATCCGTTGCCGTGCCGAGCTTTTCGCGACCGGACTCGACGCCGGGGCGCGGAATGGGCTCCGGCCGATTGCGGCCGTGCCGGGCGTCGTCGCTCTTGGACCACACGAGCCAGCGCAGGCAGTCGGCCATATCGGCGAGCAGGTACTGGTCGAGTTGCCAGCGGCTGGTCTCGGCGTACATATCGCGGGTCAACGCCGAATCCGGCGGCAGGAACTTGACGATGGCCTTGAGGTCGCGCCAGCTCAGCTCTTCAGTGCTGAGCCGGCGCAACCGCAGGCCGAGGGCAATCAGGTCGTATTCGATTGCCTCGGAATGCTCTTCGAGAAGAACATCGAGGCCTAGGATTCCCCCAGGCTGATCCCCGAGTGCGCGCGCCAGGCCTCCAGCAGTTCGTGGTAGGCGTCCGGATCCATATCGTCCAGGGCCGCAAGCGCTTCCGGTGTGAGAGTCAGTTCCAGCAGGGTGTACATCGCGTCCACGTCACCCAGGCGGCGGATGCGTCGCACCAGGCCCGGCTTGAGGTAGGACAGCGACGGCAACTCGATGTCGATGCCGTTCACCTTGTAGGAGAAGTCGTCCTTCACCTTGGTCGGGGTCGAGATGGTGATGGGGGCTTTCGGGGAAGTCATTGGTACACAGACCCTTTCGTTGATTTTGTGACAGGGAAAGGCCCAGCGGCGACGAGCGGGCCTGCGCATAGGTGTGTAACCCGTCGCCGCTGGGGGTCTAATTAGGCGGTGGTGATGCCGTCGTCGAGGTAGCGGTACGCCTTGATACCGGTGTCGTCCTTGAACGCTTCGACGGTGATGGTGAAGCCGGCCAGCTCATTCGAGACGAACTTCTTCTCGGTGACGGCGGAGATCTGTGCGTTCGGAAGCACGATCCGCAGCTTCTTCTTGTCGTTCAGCATGTCGAAAACCCAGGCGCGGCGCGGCAGCACCGAACCGGTCTCGTTGATCTTCAGCAGCGTGCCGGTGGTGGCGGTGGCCGGGGTGACGGTCAGGTTGCTCGGACCGAACACCTCGCCCAGCACATCCTTGTCCCACGCGGCGTAAAGGGTCAGCCCGAACCGCACCGAGTGCTCGGTCTGCAGCTTGGCGATGATGTCGGCGTTCCAGTCCTTGACCGTCTCGACCTTGCGCTCACCCTGGGATTCGATGCCGTCTTCGGAGACGTAACCCAGGGGCTTGAACGAGGCATTGATGACGTCGGCCGCGGTGGCCGGAAGCGCGGTGCCGATCGGGGCGACGAGAACGCCACCGGTGACCGCGAGGTTAGGAGTGCCGGAGCCGATGTACTTGCTGGAAGGCAGAGCCATTGTTGTTATCTCCCTTGGGATGTTGCGCAGGCCCTCGGGAATCGTGCTTATTCAGTTATCAACTCGCACCGCAGTGGGAGTTACGCGAGAACAGTGCCTCGCACAATCAAATCGGTGATAATCGTGTACCGCGGGGCAGCGGTCACCGGATCGGTGTCATTCTCCTCCCCCGCATCCTCCACGTAGTCACACCACACAGTGCCGATATAACCGGGCGCGGCAGCGTTCACAATGCTGCGCACCAGCGCAGCCAGCCCCGCCGCATTACCGGCATCATCAAAACACTCGAAAACAACTCTCGGCCGATCGAGAACCAACTGAGCGCCACGACGCCCCACCTGATCCTCGATATCAACCCGAGACTTCCGGTCATTACGACTGACCCGCACCATCCGCGCCGGCCGCGGATCCGCCACCCGAGTAACCACCTTCGCAGTCTCGGACAACGCCGCGAACTGCGCGGTAAGAAAATCAGTCAAAGTCTTCTCGATATCAGGAAACACGATCCGTTCAGGCACCGAGCAACCTCCTTTCGACGGCAGTAGATAGAGAGCAGCAGGTCTCAATATTCAAATTCGTCGGCCCAGGGGATTTTGGGCGATCGACGATTAACGTTCGAAAACCGTTTCATTTCTCGCTTGATAGGTGCAGCCCGGCCAGCATCCACGGCAGCGCGCCAATATTGCTCCAGAATAGACAGCGCATCCTCGAGAGACATCGTGTACACACCCAAACGGCTCGAATATAGATGCTCCATCGAGATACCTGATGCATCAATTTCTACCGTCCACACATTTCCGTCGTGAGAATGCTTGCCAGTTTCAGTTCCCGAATCGATTCGAGCGATGAGATCGACCAATTCGACCAGGCTCCGAGCACTCTGCACATCAGTAGTGAGCCACGACGCTCCCATCGTGTCGGCCGACCGCTCACTCAGTCGCGTCTCTATATAGCCGTCGACGACTTTGAATAATTCCTTACGGACGACCATGAATATCACCATTCTCCCAGCAGCGGAAAGGCGGTCTCTATTTCTCCAGTAATTGGATCATAGTATCCGCCGATCTTCATACCGCGATACACACCTTGCCATTTCTCTTCTAATGGATCAAGGCGTGTTGGTTCCGCCGCCGCCCTCTCGACAGCGTGCCTTACCTGCGCCTCAGTCCAGTCATCAGGAAAGAATGTGCTCTTGCCGGCACCTTTCTTTCTTGTCCACCCACGACCGGTCCAGACATTCATGTAGACATACCCTTCATAGACACCTTGCCCATTCGGTTGTGAGATTTTACGTATGGACACACCGTAGGGATCCCTTCCATCCCGGCGGTGATGATATCCCTTGGGCTTGAGGTTGGAGTCAAATTCTCCTCGGAAAATATGCACCCAGGTCTTGTCGGTTATCTTGATCTCTGTCAGAGGCGGATCCGGCAGCTTGGAGGTTTCAATTCTGTCTACATCAGCCCGGATCCGAGATATCGGCGAATGCCCCTCGGCCCATTGGTAATTGCCAGGATAACTACGAGATCTATTTCCGCGAGAAACATCGAATTTCGCACCAAGCCATCGCGAGACCGAGTTCAGGTCCTTTGCGAATCCTTCCACATCAGCTCGATAAGGAGCGGACAATCTGCCGTCCATCCAACTGATTCCGGTCCTACCAATTCTGGTGTCCGCAAGTCCGGCAACCACAGCCGGAGGCCCACCGGGACCACTCCGCATCTTGTCGAATTGTTTTTCGATCCAAGTGTCAACCTTGATGATGCCAGTGAGGTTCCCTTCGGATACCTTTTCTGGCCTCGGTGGCTGCCGGAGGTCGGCGTTCGGTACAGGCCGAACGTTCTCGTCCGTAACCGCGGGGCGGCCCGATAGTCGTGATTCTATATTGGCAGTATTCGATTGCCGCCCGACTTGCTGCGGTTCAAAATCAGCGATGGCCGGCCGCAACGGCTGGCGCGGCAACGGCTGAATTTCTGTCGGCCGGATAGACGGACGGGGCATCGAATTCAGGTAGTCGTTGAACAGTTTGGCGGATGACCATCCGCCCCTCCGACCGCCGTAGACCATGGCCATGTCCATCAAGATGCTGATGAGGCCCTTATTCCAACCCTCGGGGGGAAGGGCGGGTAGCGGCGAAACATAGTGACTGCCACCGGTGCGGTCGACAATGACCAGACGACCGTCCTCCAGCTGGTAGAGCTCGTTGGCTGGAACACCGGGCGGGACATCGAGCTTCGTAGCCGGAATAGGGAAGGCCGCGTTGATGAAGCTCTGAGGGCCGATATTTCGGTCGTCGTTGTAGAGACCAGGCAGGCCCGTGGGGCGTGCGCCGTTCTCCGGATCGATGACCGAGCGCTGGTCCGCACTGAACGCGACCTTGTGTCCGTTCACGTTGACGTAGACGGTGCCGTCCGGACCTGTGTAACTGTTTTCCGGACCGCCGTCCCAAGGCACGTTGATGCTGCGTTCGGCCGGTGTGGGAGCGAACGCCTCGGGAGTGGCATCGGCCCAATGGAATTGGTTGTTCAGATCCAATACGATCAGACGGTTGTCGTGCTGGTAGAGCGCCTTTGCAGGCACGCCGACCGGTACCGGAATCGGGGAGAGTTTGGTTGTCCATCCGTCGTGCTCGATGAAACCGATATCCGACTGGACTTCGGGATACGCGTGTAGCTGGGTGCTGACGGGCGTGACGTTCGCCGGATCCAGCACGTTTCCGTTCGGTCCGACGGTCAGGAAGTGGCCGGCACCGAGTGGGTAGTAGCGGTTGCCGCTGGAATCCTGGGTGTAGTGGGCGATCTCGCGCCCAAGGGCATCTATGACACGGACGTCGGTAGACGGTCTTTCGCCGCCGTCGGTCCCTCCGCGAGGAGTGCGAATCTCGACCGATCCGTCCTTGTTCGAGACGATTTGCGGAGTGGGACCGCCAACGGAAAGAATCGGAATGTCTCGGATTTCGGGATCGAGACCCTTAGGAGTCTCTGGTAGCGGCATAATCCATCGACCCAGATTGGGGTCGAACATTCGGTTGGCGTGCGCGCGACGCGGCGGTGCGACTCCCATCGAATTGAGCGGCGTTTGAGTGCCGTCGGGGTCGATGATGGATATCTGGTTATCCGGAGTGATCACCATCCGGTAGAGACCGTCCGGGCCCAACACAGGAACGATAACCAGTGCGGGCTTGCCGTCTTCGCCCGTAATGACATCTGCAGGCTGTGGTCCGACCGGTACCGTCACCTCTGCGGTGACCGCGACCGGCTGATCTTTGCTTCCAGGAATGAGCAGTTCCGCCAACGATGTCGGCTGCGGTGGCGAAGAATCGGCAGGATCGGTCGAAACCATATTCTTGATCAGCTGTTCCGGAACCGTGGGCGGCGCTTGATAGTCCGGGTTGACCATCTGTTCCAGCGACGTCGGGGGTTTCGGCGTAGGAACGAGAAGACCATCCCCATAGAGCTGGTTGAACACATCGGTCGGACTGCTCACCGTCGTAGTCACGGTTGGACTGCCAGTTGCCGGTGCCGAACCCTGCGGCGCAGACATCGCAGGTGCCTGTGGAACAACCGGGGCGGGGGTATCGGCTTTCGGCGCTGGAGCGTCCGGAACTGGGACATCAGCTGCGGGAGCCGGGGTTTCAGGAGCGTTCTGTAGCTTCGATCCGGGATTTGGCACGGTCCCGGGTGTCCCAACACGCTGGTCCTTCTCGTTCATATTGGTGAACGCCTCCGTGTCGGAGGCGAACCGCAATTGCGGAACAGAATTGGTGCCGGATATTGCCGGGCTTCCCGCATTCGCCACCAGATCGCTCGCGCCATGGATGCGGTTCAGCTGGTTGACGGCGCTTGCGGATGTCATGCCCGGGAAGTTGAAAGTTCTCCCGCCGCTGGCTGATTCGAGGCTGAGTTCGCCGATGGTGCCGCTGATCAGCTGATTCCAGGCTGCGGCGCGGACTGCCACCCAACTGGGCACATCGACGGTTGGGGCGATCGACATTGATCACTCCTCACGGGATGCGCGCGCCTCGTTGATGCGCTGGCGTAGTTGGTTGACCAGGGCCGCGTAGGCGTCGGTTTTGGTGGGGGCTTCGGTGGAGAGGCCGCGGGGGTGGGTGGCGGACCAGAAGCCTTCGTCGGTTTGTTTGACTTCGATGAGGTCGAGGTCGTAGAAGGTTTCGGGGTCGGGAACCGGCCAGTTGCCTTCGGGGTCTTTCGTGATGTGCATGCCGGTGTCGAAGGCGCCCGGGAGGCCGCCCGGGGTGGGGGCCCAGCGGATTTCTTCGAGGTCGGAATGGACTCGGACGCCTCGTTTTACGAGGTATTCGGCTACTCGGGTGGCCTGTTTGATGCTGGTCACCGTGGGGTCGGCGAGTTTGCGGCCTACCTGGCTGTGCCATTCAGGGAGGTGAATTACCGCGAGTTCCTCTGCGAGAGCGCGGACTTGGGGGTCTTGCTCTTCGTCCGGCTTGGGTTCGGCGAGTTTGCCCGACAACGTCTGCTGGAGCAGGGAGAGGAATTCCGGTGTGACCAGCTGGCCGGTGTCGGTCTTCACGTATTCCGAGGAGGGGGCCGCGTGGTTGCCGAAGCGGACCGATTCGATGATTTCCTTGCCGGACATGGGGATTCGCGAGCCTTTCGGATGTGGGCATGGCTGAACGCCGGCCCTGTCCGGGCTCGGGATCACGTGGGAAGGTCCCGCCCCCGGGGAAATGGGGGGCACCCGGGGGCGGGACCTATTGCGCCCCTGCGCAACTGGGAACGTCTACGACCGCGGACCACCTGCGGGAGACGGTGCGTCAGGGGCGGGCATGCGGCTGGCTCTAATCCCGCGTTGTACCTGTCGAGAGGTTTCGGGGGCTGGCCGCACGGGCTTCGATGACGGTGAGGACCGTCAGAGTTCTTCTTCGAGAGTTGCCGGGATCTGGTACTTGACCGGGGGCGGTTCCTGACCGGGGACGTGCAGGCGCAGGAAGGTCAGTAACTCGTCGATGTGACTTTGCAGGGCGCGGATGAGGCGGATGGCGTCGCGGAAGCGGCGTTGATCGGTTGCGGCCTGATCCTCCAATGCCGCAACACGTTCGCGGAGTTTGCCGACTTCGCGGGCCTGCCACGCGGTTACCGCGCCGATGACGGTCGCCGCGGCCGCGCCGGTGGCTTGGACGAGATCGGGGCTGAGCCACTGCTGCATTCAGCCCTCACCGCCCGGACGCTGTACCGGAGTCACCGCCGGCCGGATGATCAGACCCGCGATTACGGGTGTGAGCAGGCCGTAGAGCTGGAGTACCGCGTCGATCCAATCCGTATTCACTTGGTGCCCAAGAAAATAGGCGACGAGGCCGGTGATCGCGACGAGCACGGATCGCACCAGAGCGGGCTCGGGAACCCCATTGATACGCATGAAATTCTTCCTTCCGGCAATGCCAACGGACCCCGATTGCCGCTCTGGAAGCAGGGTCGTGGGCGGGCTAGGCGATCAGCTGGGCGACGGCGGCCAGCAACTTGACGACGAGGCCGCCGACGGTGATCCACTGATCCAGAGTGAGACCGAAAACCATTGCAATACCTCCTGATTCGACGGCTGCAGGCATGCTTCAACGACAGAACCCCC
This sequence comes from Nocardia sp. NPDC058058, assembly GCF_042885355.1. Lineage (NCBI taxonomy): Bacteria > Bacillati > Actinomycetota > Actinomycetes > Mycobacteriales > Nocardiaceae > Nocardia > Nocardia sp. NPDC058058. The sequence continues at coordinate 1,335,109 of NZ_JBHVSA010000002.1, forward strand.
GATCCGACTGGCGGATCGAGGGTTCCGTTGGTTCGAAGACAGATGCTCTGAAGAGGATGAAACCTCTTGCCGGAGAGCGAGTTTCCCGTGAATTCGGGATGAAGGCGCAACTGTGGCGCTGCAGATAGCTTCACTTAAGCGGCGACCAATGTCAACACCCTTCTCGAAAATTCATGAAAGACGCAGGTAGAAGGCCTACTACACGGCGTCGAGCGCATCGGCGATCTTGCGAGCCATCGCATTCACGACGGGGCTCGGGGCACCCTTGCGCGAGTGAACCGCGGCCTCGACCGCAACCAGCACCGTGCTGCGGAAGTTATCGGCCTCGGCCGGTGACTGCCGCTCCAGGATCGCCATCGCCGCAGTCAGGTTGGGGAACACATGCTCGGCGAACTCGGCAACGGTCTTGCCCGGCAGCACAATGTCCCTGGACTTGGCAGACAGCACGTGGCCGACCACTCCGGTAGCCGAAGTCAGCGCGATCGAAGCCTGCGCATTGCCCTTGGCGCCGGCGGCAGCCAGCAGAGAAACCGCGCCGTACGCGGCGCTGCGAAGAACGCTCTTGTCCTGGTCGGTCAGGGTGACGGTGGCGATGGTGGTGACAGACATTTCGTGTACTCCTCGAAATCGTTTGTGGCGCTTGCCCGAACCGGTTCGGCCCGGGCTGCTTTGTTCGATGTACACACTTTGTCCGGCCCCGCTGACACCACCCTGACGCCCGGCTGACATGTCGACTGACACCGTGAAGCCTCCCGTGACAGCCACGGAGCCCATTGAAATCCGGCCTCTAAGCTGCACGAATGGGATTTCATCTCGTCGAGCCCGAAGTCGCCGGCGGCCATGGCCGTGGCACCCGGTACGACCGATCGACAGTGCCGGTCACAGTGACGGCGCTGGAGTACAGGTTCGATGGCTGGCTGGGCGACGCGCTACTCGAATCGACCCCGTGCTTCATCGTCACCGAGGATCTCGCGCGCAGTATCGAACGGCTCGAACTCACCGGCGTGCACTTCGACACTGTTTCCGTATCGATTTCGTCCAAGGGGCGGGAGTTCATGGACACCGAACTGCCAACCTGGAAATGGCTGAAGCTGACAGGCCGCGCCGGAGAATCCGACTTCGCCCTCAACGACGAACTCTGCCTGGTGGTTTCGGACCGCGCTCTCAAGTTGCTCCAGGAGGCCGGTATCCACTATGCCGACGTAGTCGCCCTAGGTCCTCCGAGCGGTTCCTGACTCAGCCATGCCGCCGACAACGTCCGGTACCGCCTGGAGTCGGCAGCGAGGCTGCCATGCCTCAGCCGGGTTATGGCACAACCGAATTCCGGGTTGTCGGACCCTTCTGAGAAGCTCTGCGGCATGAGTTCGAGATCGTCGGCGGATGCGGCGGGCAATAGTGTGTTCACGGCGGTTACCGGGTCGGGGATGCTTGCGCTTTGGGATCCGGTCAGCTTCGCGCACGTCGTGGATTACGACGGGTGGGAGGTGGAGTTGCTCGAGGATGAGCCGGTTGGGGAGCATATTCAGACTGGGAAGCTGGTTCCGCTGAATATCCTGGCCGACGGGCGATTTGGGGTGCTGGTGCGGGTGGACGCTACCGGTGCGGCCGAGCTCACCGCGCGGGAACGCAAGTATCTGCAGGAGTCTTCGGAGCCGTATCTGTTCCGGTCCACGGGGACTGCCAAGGTGAGTGGGATTGAGAGTGTCGGCGCTTTCGACGATACCGAGGCGTCGGTGGCGGACATGGTTCCCACCGAGATCGACCTTCCCGCTGGCGATTACGCGGTGACGGTGCACCTTCTCGATTGGGAGGCGGAACCCGGGGCCATGGATGACGAGGGCGACGCCACCCCGTCCGCACTTCCCGACTTCGTCGTACTGATCGAACCCGCGGCCGGGCATTCATTCAGAACCGCGATCGAGACTTTCGACGACCTCGACTGAAACACGACTGAGCCGTGCCACGGGTCCTCATCGGGACGCGGTGGCACGGCTGGTCGTCGGCCTCATGGCCGTCACGCGGCGTCGAGGGCCTCGGTGATCTTGTTGGCCATGGCGATGAGGACCGGGGTGGGGTCACCCTTGCCGGACTGGAGGGCGGCTTCGATTGCTACCTGGATGGTGGCGCGGAAGTTGGTGGCCTCCGCCGAGGAGTGGGTTTCCAGGAGGGTCATGGCTGCTGTCAGGGCGGGGAGGACCTGGTCGGCGAGGTCGGCGACGGTTTTGCCGGTGAGGTGGATGTCCTTGGACTTGGCGGAGAGGACGTGGCCTACCAGGCCGGTGGCCGAGGTGAGGGCGATGGAAGCCTGGGCATTGCCCTTATGGGGCGCACCGGCGGCGGCGAGGAGGGAGACGGTGCCGTAGGCGGCGGTGCGGAGGGTGGACTTGGCTTCGGCGGTCAGGGTGGTGGTGTTGTTCGACATGGTGTGCTCCTCGAAAGGTGTTGGGGACCTGTTGATCAGGTCGTTTTGTTCGATGTACACACTTTGAACGGAGCTGCTGACACGCCTCTGACACTTACCTGACACGTCTACTGACACGGGGAGAGGTGGGGTGACTTTCGTTGGCGCATGGGGTGGGCGAGGTGGGCGTCGAGGACTTCGCCGACTGTGAATTGTTCGGGGCAGTCGGGGGACCAGGGGCCGGGGATGGGGGTGATTTTGCCTGCGTCGCGCAGTGTTTGGATGCGGCGGACTGTCACCTTCGCGAAGGGTTCGCCGAGTTCCCTTGCGAGGGTGGCGATTCCGGACATGTTCAGCCTGGTTCGGCGAGCCGCTGCCAGTTGGGACGGGTTGATGGTCAGCTTTGCCGGTGCGGGACTGATGATGTTCAGGGCGGCGTCCACCGCAGATCGGATTTCGGTGGGGGCCGATTCGACGCCTTCGGTCATGGCGAAAGCGATGAGGTTGCGGTGTAGCCAGCGGGAGAGGCCGGGGGTGGTGGGGTCTCCCTTGTAGGGGACGGCGCGCTGTTCGCAGATCAGGCGGACCCAGGCGACCAGGGTGGCGTGCAGGTGGTCTCGGGCGCGGGCGGCGGCGGGGCTGAAGGGTAGCGGCTGATCGCTGGTGCGGGAGGACAGGCGGTGGCTCGGGGCGTTGTGGCGGGCTCGACGCGTGACCGCGTCTTCGAGATCCTCAGCTACACCGGGGATTTCGGAGAGAACGGCAGCGAGGTCGCGGATGGCTTCGTGGGATAGGTATAGGTGATCGGTGTTGGGCATCAGGCGACCTCGCGATTGATGATGGTGGCCAGCAGGGCGGCGTGGCCCTGGCGGACGTAGTCGTCGGTGTGGCGGCCGTCGGTGAGGTAGCCGCGGGCATAGGCGAGGGCTCCGCTCCAGGCGGACCAGTTCTTCGGAGCCCACCAGCGTTGGACTCGCTGGTGCAGGACCGCGTCGACCAGGGATTGGCCCCAGCGCAACGCGGCTTCAGGGGAAGAGATGCAGAAGTACTGAGTCAGATCTGCGACCGTGCGCAGCGGGTTGCCCGCCGGAAGCGCGGTGATGGGGTCGCCGGGGGCTGCTGCCCAGAAAGTGGGCAGGCCGTCAACCGGCCGCTGGCCTGCGATGCCGTAGCCGCCGGGGTCCTGGGTGATGCATTGGCCCGCCGGGCGCAGCGGATCGGCGATCAGGGCGCAGGCCAGGACCTCGAGGTCGGGATGCAGACCACGACCGATTTCGGCGGCTACGTCGCCCGCGATCGCCGCGCCCTGCGAATACCCCGCTATGACAACACGATTCGCGGAATCGCTGATCGCCGAGAGCAGCGCCGCCTTCCCCGCGGCGCTGCTCTCGGCGTAGGAGACATGAAGGCCGTAGTCGGCCGGATACGGGACCATGCGGGGCGCGAAGCGGCTGTGGTCGAGGGTGCGGGAGAAGGTGTCGGTGATGCTTTCGCCGTAGGGGACGCCCGTACCGCCGACGATCAGAACGTCGATCACGCGGGCACCTCGGCCGGAAGATAACTGAACAGGTCCATACGGAACACATTAAGGTCCGTTTGGACCTTTTTCAAGTCCGTATGGACCTGTTACTGTTTTGGCACGATACGGCAGAGATACGGCACGGATTTTCTGGAGTCGTTTGCAACTGGGCCGTTCGGACCTCAGAATGGTCCATATGGAACTGCGGGATCTCCACGAACTCAATCGCGCCGTCGGCGGGGAGCTCAGGGCTGCCCGTGGACGGCGCGGAATGACACGGCCTCAGCTCGCTGCCGCATCGGGGGTGGCGGTCAGCACCATTCAGCGGTTCGAGAATGGGGAGCGGTCGCCGGATTTGGGGCAGCTCTACGCGCTATGCACTGCGCTGGAAATCTCGCCGCAGGAGATCGTCGCCAGGTCGGTCGAGATCGTCAAGGGTGGCGGGGAGTAGGTCTATCGGATTGCGGTTCAGGGCTTCCGAGACCCGGAAGAGGTCTTCGAGGGTGGGGGTGCCGCCCGAAATGCGCTGCGCCAGTTCGGCACCCAGGCGAGCGGCCACCACTCGCATGGCCTCGGCATCGAAGATCTGGCTGAACCACGTCACAAACGCAGTGTGGCACAACAGATCCCGAAAACCGGGCGGGCGACCCAACAGCGGCTACCCGCCGACCTGGTTCTGCACCGCCCAATCGCAGATCGCGGCGAGCGGCTGTTCCAGGGATTTACCGAGCGCGGTCAGCGCGTACTCGATGTGCTGGGGAGCCGTTTCCTTGTAGACGTGGCGCTCGACCAGACCGTCCGACTCCATCGAGCGCAGGGTTTCGGTGAGCATTTTCTGCGTGATGCCGGGCAGGCGGCGGCGCAGGTGGGCGTGGCGGTGCGGACCGTCCAGAAGCGCGTAGACCAGCAGGATTCGCCACTTGGACGAGAGGCGTTCCAGGGCTTGGCGGGTGGCGCAGGATTCTTCCAGGACATCCGGTATCACCAGGGGCATGGGGGCTCCCGGGGTATGGGCACTTGAAAGTGCCTTCTGGTGGCGGGTGGACGGCGGTTCTAACTTCATCTTCACCGTAATGGAGAAGGGAAGAACACCATGTCGCAGGAATTTCAGGTGCACACGTTCACAGCCGGAGAGAACGGCATTTTCGTGAACGGTTACCTGGTGGAGACGGCGGAGGCGATCGTACTGATCGACTCCACGCTGCTGGTCTCGGATGCACAGGCGCTGAAGGAGAAGATCGCGGCGATCGGCAAGCCGGTGGCGGCGGCGTTCGTGACGCATCCGCATCCGGACCACTTCAACGGGCTGCCGTATGTGGTCTCGGCGGAGACCCCGGTGTACTCGACCGCCGCCGTGGCCAAGGTGATCGCGGACAGCGCCGATGCCAAACGGGCGCAGTGGGGTCCGACCTACGGCGCGGAATGGCCGGATCGGTACCGGGTGCCGGAGACCCTCGTCGAGAGCGGATCGACCGTCGAGATCGGCGGCGTGCGGGTCACCGTGCACGAGGTCGGACCGGCCGAAAGTCATTCCGACAGTTGGATTCTCGTGGAGAGCGGGGACCAGCGGGTCGCGTTCATCGGCGATCTCGCGTTCTGCGGGGTGCATTCCTATATGACCGACGGACATTCCACCGAATGGCTGGCGGCGCTGGAGCGACTGAGCACCGAACTGGGCGGCCTGACGCTGTACCCCGGGCACGGACCCGCCGGCGATATCGGAATTCTCGCCGAACAGCGGAAATACCTGGTGACGTACCGCGAAGCCGTCGAGCGACTGCGCGATGGGGCGGATTCGCTCACCGACGCGCAGAAGGACGAACTCTCCAGCCGCATGGCGGAATTCGCGCCGGACGCGGGGCTCGGCTGGCTCATCCCGCTGGGGGCCGATCCGGTCGCCGGTGAACTGGCGGCGGAGTAGCGGTGTGGATCCCGGCCACAAGCATGCCGGGATGACGAGCGTGGCCGCGCAGCGAGTCAGAAGGGCGCGGCGGGCGGGGTCGGGGTGGAGGCGGTACTGGGGGCGATGGTGTTGCCGGGGATGACGGGGCCGGTGGTCGGCACCAAGGTTCCCGGAACACCGAAATGGCTTGCCGGGGAGAGGCTCCGGTTCGGGCGCGGCTGCGGTGCGAGCAGATCGGCGAGGCTCCGGAGCACGGCTCCCGCCGGATCGCGCGGCGCGGCCGGATTGGAATAGCCCGGATCGGTGCCGGAGGGACCGGTGTAGTTCGGATCCGTGGGATCGGTGTACGACGGGTCGGTGTAGGTCGGCACCGTCGGATCGATAAGTGTTGGGGCGGATTGGAATTCGCTCAGCGCCGGGCCGACCTCGAGGTTGTCGATGCTCGGGATGCCGCCATCGGGCGCGGCGGAGTACTCGGCGCGCAGGACATGATTGTCGTGCACCAGCACCTGCCCGGCCGTGGACTGCACGGCCGCCGTGGTGCGCGCGTCCTCCTTATCGGTGCCCGGGTACGCCTGGCAGTCGGTGGTATCGCAGGTTTGCGCATACGAGTACCGCTGTTCGGCCAGCACATAGGAACGCGCCGCGATCGCCTGTGCGCGAAGGGCTTCCGAGCCGCCCTCATCCGCCCAATTGGGCACCATCTCGGCGGGCACGACCCCGAGCAGGTAATCCTCGAGGTCGACCTCGTTGACCACGCGACTGGAATTGCCGTCCAGCGTGACACCGAGGACGCCTCGATAGTTGGATCCCTCGCAGAGTTCGAGGTGTTCGTCCTTGGGCCGGTTACTGCCGTTCTCCAGCGGATACGCGTACGGGTCGTCGGTCGTCCCCTCCCACAGCACCGCACCGTCGCAGCCCTGGGTGATAGTGACATCCGCGCCCGCGGCGGTCGGCGTGAGATGTGCGGCCTGGCCCGGAACCACCCGGCGGCCCGCGACATACAGACCCGTCTCGGATTCGACGTCGAGGGTCTTGTCATCCAGACCCATGAGCCGGACGCGGACCGGCACCGAGGCGAGGGTGTCGAGCTGCGCGCCCGGATAGTAGTGCGCCAGGATCGTTTCGGCGGTATTGCCGCCGACGGCGCGATCGAACGCGCCGTTCTGGCTCAGCCCGCGACCGTGCCCCGGACTGTTGACGAATTCGTACTCCTCATCCGGCCAGGCCCAGAGCAGGCCCGCCGTCGCACCACCCAGGGTGCACGCGGCGACCGATAAGGCTAGTAGGCGGCGCCGTCTCCGGCGTTGATGTAGATGCCCGTTCGGCATGTCATACCCATTCTGTCGATAGCCGAAGCTACATTCGAGTTACCGAAAGCTAATCCTCAACCACACGTTCAGGGATTGTGACAGTTGGGACTAGTGTGATCGTTGGTTCGCCGGGAAGCAACCCCGGGCCCCGGCGATCCGCAACGGTTTTACGTCGAATGGGAGCTGCTCGTGCCGTACCGCCGAACGAAACACTCGTATGTCCTCCCGGTTGTCACCATCCTGGCGATCACGACGCCGCTCGGCATATTGGCGCTGGGAGACTCCCGAGATATCAAGCCCACCGACGCAAGCAATCCGGCAGCAATACCAGCGGAAATGGCCGAGGTCGCCCTCGCCTCCGCACCCGATCTGGTGCTGCCGCTCAGGGAACTGACCGGGATGAACCTGCCCGATCTGCATCTGTCCGATCTGCGGATGTTGCCGCTGCCGGCATCGATCCACATTCCGCCGGGGCTGGCGCCGGGACTGGGCCTACCCAGCGAGATACCTTTACCGCGACTAGGCAAGCCCGGTATGCCGGGCGCTAATACCTATGGAAATCCAAGCGGCGCACCGGGATTCATCGCCGCCCCCGGGCCGGACGGGCCCGATACCGCGAACCCCTCCCCCGCACCGAAACAGGTGCGCAAGCCGGATCTCACCGGCGATCTCAATACTCCCGCCCTGGCCCCCAACGCCGTGCCGAACGAGCTGGTCAACAAGGTCGGGGCGCAGGTCAAGGAACTCAGCCGGGACACCCCGTTCAGCATGGTGGCGCTCACCGCGCCCGAACTCGTCGGGACCACCGCGTACATTCGCGCCAAGCGCTCGGACGGGGGCTGGGGGCCGTGGTACGACAGCGAGGCCGTCGACACCCCCGCCAAGAAGCCGGGCCGCACCGGCACCGAACCGATCTACGTCGGCAAGACCAAATCCGTGCAGATCCTGGTGACCAAGAAGAACGCCGGTCGCGCGGTGGCGGCTCCCGTGGATCCCCCTGCGGCACAGGATATTCCGGCGAATCCAGTGCCTGAGGCCGCCCCCGGAGCCCAGGAGCCCGCGCCCGCGAACCCGGAGGCTCAGCCCGCGCCCGAGCCTGCCGTCGGCCCCGACGCGCAGCCGGTGCCCAACGCTCCCGCGAACCCGGACACGCTGGCCACTCCCGCCCAGCCCGAGGTCGCGCCGTTCACCGATCACGGTGATCCGGCCCAGATCAACCTGGAGAAACTCGCCGCCATCCTCATCGATCCGGGCCGCGGCGCGGCCGATGAGAACCTCAATCGGGTGGCCGCTCCGCTGCCCGGCGGCGGACCCAAGGTGATCAGCCGCGCGCAATGGGGTGCGGATGAATCGCTGCGCTGCGAGGAACCCACCTACGACGACGGCGTCAACGCCATTACCGTGCACCATACGGCCGGACGCAATGACTACACCGCCTCGGAATCGGCGGGCATCGTGCGTTCGATCTACGCGTATCACGCGAAGACATTGGGCTGGTGCGATATCGGCTACAACGCGCTGGTCGACAAGTACGGACAGATCTTCGAAGGCCGCTTCGGCGGACTGGATCGCCCGGTCGAGGGCGCGCACGCGGGCGGATTCAATATCAACACCGCCGGTGTGGCGTTCATGGGCAATCACGAAGAGGAAGCGCCCACCGAGGAAGCCATGCAGGCCATGGGCAATTTCATCGGCTGGCGGGCCAAGGTGGCCGGGATCGATCCCGAGGGCAAGACCACCATGTACTCCGAGGGCAGCGATTACACGCGCTATCCGCTCGGACAGGCCGTGAAACTGCCGAATGTGTTCGCGCACCGGGACGTCGGGAACACCACCTGCCCGGGCGATATGGCCTACGACCTGATGGACCGGATTCGCTCCCTGGCGGAGAATGTCGCGGGCAAGCCGAGTGGGCCGCCGCCCCCGCAGCAGAAGCCGCCGACGCAGACCCGTCCGCAGCGCAATGCGGGGAATCAGCAACAGCCGCAAGGCAATCCGAATACCGAGGCGGATCTGGCGACGCTCGCGGATCTGACCACCAAGCTGCTCGGGATGCTCGAGACCAGTCCGGTCGCGAAGTACTACGAGGCCTCCGGTGGGCCGAATGGTCCCATGGGACAGGCGAAGTCGGAGCCGATCGCGACCGCCAACGGCGGACAGTACGCGCAATTCGTGAACGGATACGTGTACTCGACGCCGGACGGGCAGGCGTTCGCGGTGGTCGGGAAGATCCTGGAACGCTTCCTGCAATTGGGAGCGGGAACCGGGACGCTCGGGCTGCCGACCAGCGGGGAGTATCCGGTGCAGGACGGCGTGCGCACCGACTTCCAGAACGGGTCACTGATTTTCAGCCAGCTCACCGGGATCGTCACGACGGTGTTGAAGAACCTCACCGCCGGGCAGGGACAGGGGCCCGCGCCGATTCCGGCGATGCTGGGCAATGGGCAGCAGGCGGATCCCATTCCGGCGGCCGCACCGGAACCTGCTGCGGGGCAGTAACTTTCATGGTTCGAGGCGATTGGCCGGGTTCCACCGACGCGTGTGGATCCCGGCCAAAAGCATGCCGGGATGACGAGACGGGCTGGGTGCGCCTGTCACAACCACCAGCGTTCGAGGGTGCGGGCGACTCCGTCCTCGTGGTTGGCCGGGGCGACTTCGTCGGCGGCGGCTTTGGCTTCGGGGTGGGCGTTGCCCATGGCTACGCCGTGACCTGCCATTTTGAGCATGGGGACGTCGTTGGGCATATCGCCGAAGGCGATGATGGTGGCGTGCTGGACGCCGAGTCGCTGGGCGACGCTGGCCAGGCCGGTGGCCTTGGTGACGCCGGGGGCGGACAGTTCGATCAGGCCGTTGTCCGTGGAGTAGGTGAGGTCGGCGCGGCCGGTGAGGTGGGGTTCCAGGATGGCGCGCATTTCGCCGCTGGTCATGCGGGGCAGGCGGATGAGCATTTTGATGGCGGGGGACGCGATCACTTCCGCGCGGGAGACCTCGGTGTCATCGGGGTTCAGCCAGGCGTGCTCATATTCGGGGGAGCTCACGAACTGCGGGGTGGCGGCGTCATGGGCGGTCGCGCCGATCCGCTCGGCGGCGAGTCCGCAACCGGGGAGCAGGGTTTCGGCCAGATCCGCCGCCCAGGCCAGGGTGTCCACATCGAGAGTTCGGCTCGCCAGGATTCGATCCTGCGCGCTGTCGTAGATGACCGCGCCATTGCCGCATACGCACAGCGGCGCGTAGCCGAGTCCGTCCACCACCGGATCGATCCAGCGGGGTGGGCGACCGGTCGCCAGGACGAAGGGCACACCGTCCGCGATGAGGGCGTCGATCGCGGCTTTGGTGCGCGGTGTCACCTGCTCACCATTGTCGATGAGGGTCCCATCGACATCGGTCGCGACCATCTTGGGTTTGGGCAGGTGGAAGAGAGTCACCTAGTCCATCCTGCCTGAAATCCGAGCCCGGAATGTGCAGCCCGGGTGAATTGCCCGGCATTGGCTGATCCTCGTTACCGCCCCGATGCCCTGCTCGTTATCCGCCACTGCGCTCCGTAACGCACGGTTATCCACAGGACTCCCTATGATCTGCACAAGAACTCGACCCGAGAGGGACTGATGGCCGGCTTTCTCCTGCGACGCGCACTGAACTATGTCGTGCTGCTCGTGCTGGCGTCGTTCCTGGTTTTCACCGTGGCGTCACTCACATTCACGCCGCTGGACTACCTGGAACAGCGGAATCCGCGACCGCCGCAATCGGTCATCGACGCCAAGCGCGCCGAGTTGCATCTCGATGATCCGATCCCGCAGCGCTATCTGGCCTGGGCGGGCGGGGTGGTGCACGGCGACTTCGGCAAGACGCTCCCCGGCCAGCCGGTCAGCGAGGAGCTGCCGCGGCGCATCGGTGTCAGTCTGCGACTGCTGCTCATCGGATCGATCGTGGGCAGCGTGCTCGGTGTGCTGATCGGCGCGGCGAATGCCATCCGGCAGTACAAGTTCAGCGATTACTTCAGCACCATAGTCTCGCTGCTATTGCTGTCCACGCCGGTGTTCCTGCTCGCGACACTGTTGAAATTCGGTGCGCTGCAAATCAATCAGGCCACCGGTGAGCAGATCTTCCTCTACACCGGTGAGACCTCGGCGACGCAGATCCACGGCCTGTGGAATCAGCTCGTCGATCGCGCGCAGCACCTGTTCATCCCCACCCTCGGCCTGGCGCTGGGCGCGATGGCCGGATACAGCCGGTATCAGCGCAATGCCATGCTGGATGTGCTGAGCAGCGATTTCATTCGCACCGCACGCGCCAAGGGCCTCACCCGGTCCCGCGCCCTCTACAAACACGGCCTGCGCACCGCGCTGATACCCATGGCCACCCTGTTCGCCTACAGCCTGGGCGGACTCATCACCGGCGCGACCTTCACCGAGAAGATCTTCGGCTGGCACGGCGTCGGTGAATGGATCGTCAACGGCATCGGCGCGCAGGACATCAATATCGTGCTCGCCTCGACCCTGTTCACCGGCATCGTGGTGCTGCTGTCGGGCCTGCTGTCCGATATCGCGTACGCGCTGCTCGATCCCCGGGTGCGTGTGGGATGACCGAAGTCGAGACCATCATCCAGGGCGCACCGCAGCCGGTGGGCCGCCGCAAGCTGGTCATTCGCCGCTTCCTGCGCAACAGGGTGTCGGTGGCGGCACTGTTCGTGCTGCTGCTGGTGTTCCTGGCCGCGTTCGTGCTGCCGCATTTCGTGCCGTACTCGTACACCGATATGGATCCGGACCTCAATCAGAAGCTGAAGCCGCCGAGCTCCAAGCACTGGTTCGGTACCACGCTCTCCGGTGAGGATGTGCTGGCGCAGACCCTGCACGGTTTGCAGAAGTCGCTGATCATCGGCTTCTGCGCGGCATTCCTGTCCGCGGTGATCGCGACCGTCGCGGGCTCGCTCGCGGGTCTGCTGGGCGGCTGGACCGATCGGGCCATCATGTGGCTGGTCGACCTGCTGCTGGTCATCCCCAGCTTCATCATGATCGCGCTGTTCGCGCCCAAGACCAAGGGCAACAGCTCACTGCTGCTGCTCACCGTGCTGATCGCCTTCTTCGGCTGGATGATCAGCGCCCGCATCATCCGCGGGCTCTCGATGAGCCTGCGCGAGCGCGAATTCGTGCGCGCCGCACGGTATATGGGCGCGTCGACCTGGACCGTCATCACCACGCACGTGGTGCCGAACATCGCGTCCATCCTGATCATCGACACCACCCTCGCGGTCGGCGGCGCGGTCATGGCCGAAACCGGTTTGAGCTTCCTGGGTTTCGGTGTGCAACCGCCGGACATCTCGCTGGGCTCGCTGATCGGCCGGTACAGCTCCTCCGCGCTGAACTATCCGTGGACCTTCGTATTCTCCGGCGCGTTCCTGGTCACGATCGTGTTGTGCACCAACCTCATCGGTGACGGCCTGCGCGACGCCTTCGATCCGAGCGCCAAGCGGGCGCGTGCCAAACAGCGTGGCAAGCGCGCCGACCGAAAGGCCGAGGCATGAGTGAGACCGTGCCGGAGTCGACCGAGCGGCGCACCACCGCACCGCTTTTGGAAGTCTCCGATCTGAAGGTGTCCTTTCCCGGCGAAGAAGGCCGGGTGGATGCCGTACGCGGGGTGAACTTCACCGTCAACGACGGGGAAGTGGTCGCCATCGTCGGCGAGTCCGGCTCCGGCAAGTCGGTGTCCTCCATGGCCATCATGGGATTGCTGCCGGAACAGGCGCGCGTGCGCGGTTCCATCCGGCTGCGCGGGCGCGAGTTGCTCGGGCTCGGCGATAAGCAGATGTCCGAGCTGCGCGGCAGCCGGGTGTCCATGGTGTTCCAGGATCCGCTGTCGGCGCTGACACCGGTCTACCGCGTGGGTGATCAGATCGCGGAAGCCCTGCTCGCACACCGCAAGATGAGCAAGCAGGAGGCCGCCGCCAAGGCGATCGAACTGCTCGAGCTCGTCGGTATTCCGGATCCGACGGTGCGCGCCAAGGCTTTTCCGCACGAGTTCTCCGGCGGTATGCGCCAGCGCGTGGTCATCGCCATGGCCATCGCCAATGATCCCGAACTCATCATCTGCGATGAGCCCACCACCGCACTCGATGTCACCGTGCAGGCGCAGATCCTGAACCTGCTGCGCAAGGCGCGCGATATCACCGGCGCGGGCGTCATCTTCATCACCCACGATATGGGCATCGCCGCCACCCTCGCCGATCGCGTGGCCGTCATGTACGCCGGACGGGTCGTCGAAACCGCCCCGGCCGCAGAGCTTTTCCACGCACCGCGGATGCCGTACACGGTCGGGCTGCTCGGCTCGATCCCGCGCATCGACGGTCCGCCGCGCGCACCGCTGATTCCCATCGTCGGCACCCCGCCCGCCATGCACGACCTGCCGGCGGGCTGCCCGTTCGAACCGCGCTGCCCGGTCTCGGTCGAGGACTGCCTGGCCGCCGAACCGCCGCTGCGCGATACCGGTCCGGGACATCGGGCCGCGTGCATCCGCACCGAGGAGGTGGGCAGCGACGCGCTGTTCACCGCCTATCGCCGCGAGATCGACGCGCCGCCGGAGGAAACCGAGGTCGACACCTCGCAGGTGGTGCTGAAGGTCCAGGAGCTGCGCAAGACCTTCCCGATCACCAAGGGCGTCGTATTCCAAAGGCGCACCGGCGAAGTGAAGGCCGTCGACGGCATCAGCTTCGAGGTGCGCGCGGGTCGCACGCTGGCCCTGGTCGGGGAATCGGGCTCGGGCAAGTCGACCACGCTCACCCAGATCATGGATCTGGTGCAGCCGGAGAGCGGCAGCATCGAGATCCTCGGCAATGACGTCACCGCGCTGACCAAACAGCAGCGGCGCGATATCCGGCGCAAGATGCAGATCGTCTTCCAGGACCCGTCGTCCTCGCTGGATCCGCGCCTGCCCATCTCCGATGTGCTGGCCGAACCGCTGCGCATCGACGGGCGCTCGCGCGAGGAGATCAATCGGCGGGTACCGGAGTTGTTGCGGCAGGTGGGATTACGCCCCGAGCACGCCGACCGCTACCCTGCCGACTTCTCCGGCGGGCAGAAGCAGCGCATCAATATCGCGCGCGCCCTGGCCCTGGATCCGGAACTGCTGGTGCTGGACGAACCCGTGTCCTCGCTGGACGTCTCGATCCAGGCCGGTGTGCTGAATCTATTGCGCGACCTGCAGGCCGAGCGCGGGCTCTCCTATCTGTTCGTCTCACACGACCTGTCCGTGGTGCGTAATCTGGCGCACGACATCGCGGTGATGTATCGCGGACAGATCGTCGAATACGGCCCGGCGGAACGCATTTTCGCCGCTCCCGAACACGAGTACACCCGCGCGCTGATCGACGCGGTACCGGTTCCGGCGACCACCCGATAGGAGCGATGCGATGCGGAAAACACGGTGCGCCGCACTACTTCTCACGGCCGGACTGCTGGTGGCGGGGTGCGGCGGCAGCACCGAGGCCCCCACCGGTTCCGCGATCATCGGCAATAGCGCCGATATCAATCCGCATCCCCGCGACGATCTGCGCGACGGCGGCAATCTGCGCCTGGCCGTCACCTCGTTCCCGGTCAACTGGAACACCCTCCAGGTGGACGGCAATGACGGCGAGATCATGGACAGCATCCGGCCGCTCATGCCGCGCGCGTTCGACACCGACGCCGCGGGCAACCTCACCGTCAATCACGACTACTTCACCGATGTGCAGCTGACCTCCACCGATCCGCAGGTGGTCACCTACACCATCAACCCGAAGGCGGTGTGGTCCGACGGCAGCCCCATCACCTGGGAGGACATCGCCTCCGAGGCGAATGCGCTGAGCGGCAAGGACAAACGCTTCCTCATCGCCATCGCCAACGGCTTCGACCGGGTCCGCAAGGTCGAGCGCGGGGTGGACGACCGGCAGGCCGTCATCACCTTCGACAAGCATTTCGCCGACTGGCGCGGGCAGTTCGCGGGCAATGCGACGCTGTTCCCGAAACAGGTGACGCGCGACCCGGATTCGTTCAATACCTCGCTGCTCAACGGCATCGGGCTGACCGCCGGACCGTTCGTGGTGCAGTCCACCGATAAGACGCAGGGCCGAATCGTGCTGGCCCGCAATCCGAAATGGTGGGGCGCGACGCCGAAGCTGGACACCATCACCGTCAGCGTGCTGGACCGCACCGCCTGGGTGCCAGCGCTGCAGAACAAGGAACTCGACGCCGCCCTGCTCGGCGATATCAACGATGTGCAGAACGTGCGCAATACGCCCGGGATGGATCTGCGGCACGCGCCCGGTAATCGCTGGCGGCACTTCACCTTCAACGGCGCACCGGGTTCCATTCTCGCCGATCCCGCACTGCGCGTGGCGATCTCGAAGGCCATCGATCGGCAGCGCATCGCCGTCACCGTGCAGAACGGGCTGTCCGCGAATCCGCAGGCGCTGAACAATCACGTATATCTGCAGGGCCAGAACGGATATCGCGATAATTCCCTCGGCTTCGATCCCGATGCCGCCGCCCGCGAACTCGATGCCATCGGCTGGCGGCGCGACGGCGACGGCACCCGCAGCAAGGACGGCAGGAAGCTCGTCATCCGCGATGTCATGTACAACGACCCCACCTGGGTCGACATCGCCAAGATGATCCAGGCCGATCTGGCCAAGGTGGGCGTCGGGCTCACCATCGACACCCGGCCCGGCGCACGGTATTTCACCGATGTCATCCAGCCCGGCGATTTCGACGTCTGCCAGTTCACCTTCCAGGGCGATGCCTTCCCGCTCGGCAGCGTCCCGCAGATCTGGGGCTACTACCCCGATGACGTGCAGGCCAACTACGGGCGCATCGGCTCACCCGAACTCAATGAGCTGATCGACAAGACGCTCTCGGAACTGGATCCGCAAAAGGCGATCGAACTGGCCAATCAGGTCGACCGCAAGGTCTTCGAAGAGGGCCACTCACTGCCGCTGACCCAGTCCGAAGGCAACTACGGGGTACGGTCCGAGCTGGCCAATTACGGTGCACCCGGGCTGGCCTCGTACGACTACACCCTCATCGGGTTCCTGAAGTAACTACAGCCGTCTCGGCGGAAGGAGCGGTCCATGCGGATACGTTCGACAGTGACACGACTCGCGATCCCCATGGTCGCCCTGGGCCTGCTCGTGTCCGGCTGTAGCGCCGGCGACAGCACGGAGGGCGGTACCGCCGCGCTCGGAGCCACCAATGCGATCAATCCGCATCCGGTGTCGGATCTGGCCGACGGCGGCAACCTGCGGCTGTCGCTGAGCGCGTATCCGGAGTCGTTCAACGGCTTGCACGTGGACGGCAACACCACCGACACCAACGATGTGGTGAGTCCGACGCTGCCGCAGACGTTCAAGAGCAATGCGGCCGGTGAGCTCAGCGTCGATAACAACTACTACACCGATATCCAGCTGACCAGCACCAGCCCGCAGCAGGTCGTCACCTACACGATCAACCCGAAGGCCGTGTGGTCCGACGGATCCCCCATCACCTGGGAGGATTTCCGCTCGCAGTGGCAGGCCATGAACGGCCGGAACCCGGATTACCAGGTCGCCTCCTCCAGCGGCTACAACGCCATCGGCAAGGTGGAACGCGGCACGGACGACCGGCAGGTGATCGTCACCTTCGACAAGTCGTACGGCGAATGGCAGGGCCTGTTCGGCGGGCTGTACCCGAAGGCCGACACCGAATCCCCGCAGGCGTTCAACGACTGGGCGCGCAATTCGCTGCCGGTCAGCTCCGGGCCGTTCATCATCACCAATCTGGACCGGACGCAGAACCGGATCACCCTGAGCCGCAACCCGAAATGGTGGGGCGATCAGCCGGTACTGGCCAACATCACCTTCAGCGTGCTGGACAGCACCGCGGTGGTGCCCGCCATCCAGAACAACGAGCTGGATGAGGCGTACGTCGCCGGTCTGGAGAACGTCACCGCGGCGCGCAATGCCCCCGGGGTGGAGATCCGGCGCACCTCGGAGCCGAGCGTCAATATTCTGACGTTCAACGGCGCACCCGGCGGTCTGCTGGAGGATCCGGCGGTGCGCCGGGCCGTCGCCAAGGCCATCGACCGGCAGAACATCGTCAACACCAGCCAGCACGGCATCGTCGATCAGCCGCAGGTGGTGAACAACCACGTCTTCATCGCGGGACAGACCGGGTACCAGGACAATTCAGCGGTTGTGGCGTTCGATCCGGATGCCGCCGCCAAGGAACTGGACGCGGCCGGCTGGGTGCTCAAGGGTGACGTCCGCGAAAAGGACGGGCGCAAGCTGGAATTGCGCGATGTCATGTACGACCAGGCCGGCTGGGTGGATACCGCCAAGATCATCCAGGCCAACCTGGCCAAGGTCGGCGTCAAGATGATCATCCAAACCGTGCCCGGCACCGGTCTTTTCACCAATGTGATCAATCCCGGCAACTTCGATATCGCCCAGTCCGGCATCTCCGGCTCCACGCTGCCGTTGCAGGCGCTGCGGCAGTTCTACTACTACGACCCCGCGAACTGGCAGGGCAACAAGGCCCGCGTCGGATCGCCGGAACTGAACACCCTCATCGATCAGACGCTGTCCGAGCTCGATCCGGCCAAGGCCCGCGAACTCGCCAACAAGGCCGATCTGATGATCTTCAACGAGGTGCATTCGCTGCCCCTCAACCAGGCCTCCGGCACCCACGCCGTGCGCGCGAACCTCGCCAACTGGGGTGCGTTCGGTCTGGCCAGCGCGGACTACACCAAGGTCGGCTTCCTCAAGTGATCCTCCGGACGGGTCATCCGCTGACCTATCCGGCCGTTATGACGATCGGCGCCCTCGCGATTTGCCTCGCGTGGGCGCCGTTCGGCGGTTCGGAGCAGGGCGCGTTGCTCGGGACGGTCGCGGTGATCATCCTGGGGTACAGCGCTTTCCAATTCGGCGGAGCACTGGGCGTGCTGCCGGTCGGCCTACCGCGCGGCGACGCGTGCCGCGCCGTCGGGGTGCGCCGGGTGCGCCAGCAGCACCGCCTGGTGAGCCGGTCCTGGCTGGAATTCACCACCGGGGGCCGAACTCGCTGGCTACCGGTGTTCTTCGACCCCACCCTGGTCACGCTGACGCAGGGGAACGGCGAAATGATCGGGCGCACAGTCGTTGTCGATGGGGTGCGGGTGTATCCGTCGGGGCGGATGCGCAGTACCGAACCGGTGGGACGGCTCATCGACAATCCGGCGCGGCCGGATGACAATGCCGCGGCAATGGCGGAGACCGCCGCGAAATTCGGGCGGCGGCTGCTGCTGGACGCGCAGGCCGCGATCGCGGGGCCGTTCATCGGCCTGCTGTGGGTGTACGTGGCGGGCGGCGGGCCGACGGGTTTCGCGACGGGGACCACGGTGGGAGCGGCCGCCGCGATCTGGCTGTCGGCGGTGCGCGGGTCCGACCCTGCGTAGCCGTTGTCAACTGGCAGGAAACGGCCAGGCTAGGATCGGGTTATGACAGGGCGCACCGAAATTCGCGATACCGGCGATCCGGCTCCGGTGCAGCGGGAGATCGCCGCGGATACGCCCACCGGGGTCGATCTGGAACGGATCATCGGCAAGCAGGTGCGGGCGCTGCGGCTGGCCAGCGGGTTGTCGGTCGGGGATATGGCGGCCAAGGTGGGGATCTCCAAGGCCATGCTCTCCAAGATCGAGAACGCGCAGACCTCGTGCAGCCTTTCGACTTTGGCGCGGCTGGCCGCCGGGCTGGATGTGCCGGTGACCTCACTGTTCCGCGGGGCGGACGCCGCACGCGAGGCGGTGTTCACCCCGGCCGGACACGGCGCGCGGATCGTGGGGCGCGGCACCCGGGTGGGGCACCACTACGAGCTGCTCGGCGCATTGCGCGGACAGCACAAGCGGCTGGAACCGGTGCTCGTCACCCTCACCGAGGCCAGTGAGACCTTCCCGCTGTTCCAGCACGCCGGGACCGAACTGCTGTACATGCTCGAGGGCGTAATGGTCTACGGCCACGGGGATTCCGAGTACACGCTCCGCCCCGGGGACGCACTGCTGCTCGACGGCGAGGGACCGCACGGGCCGAATGAGCTGGTGCGATTGCCGATTCGCTTCCTCGCCATCACCGCGTACCCGGATAACCACGTCGAGGAGTAGTCAGGCGACCCAGGCCGCCATCACCTCCGCCAGGGCCGTCGCGCCCGCATGGCAATCGACGGGATTCGCGTGCTCGGCGGGGGAATGCGAGACGCCGGTGGGATTGCGGACGAAAAGCATTGCGGTCGGCACACTGTCGGAGAGAATGCCCGCGTCATGACCCGCCGCGGTGGGGATAACCGGAATCTCGCCGAGGTGGGAGAGCGCGGCCGCCAGGCGATTACGTGGACCGTCCGGGAAATCGACTATCGGGGTGATGGATTCGGCAACCACCGTGAGATCGATGTCATCCACCGCCGCATGCCCGCGCGCTGCCGCCGTGATGTGCGCGACCAGCGTCTCCAGGGTCGGCTGATCGGCGGCGCGGGCATCGAGCCACGCCCGGACCCGGGACGGAATCGCGTTGGTGCCGTTCGGTGATACCAGTACCTTGCCGAAGGTCGCGACGGCCGACAGAGCGGCGGCCTCCGCGCGCGCGGTGTGCACGGTGGAGGCGAAGGCCAGCATGGGGTCGTGCCGATCGACCAGCCGGGTCGCGCCCGCGTGATTGGCCTCACCGGTGAAATCGAATTCCCAGCGGCCGTGCGGCCAGATCGAAGATGCCAGGGCCAGTGCGGAATCCACCAGGTCCAGGGCACGGCCCTGTTCGATATGCAGTTCGACGAAGACGCCGACGCGCTCGGTGAGGGTGGTGTCCGCGCCGAGCTCCTCGGGTCGGCGGCCCGCGCGAATCAGTGCCTCCGCCAAGGTGATTCCGTCGATGTCGCGTAAGCCCAAGGCGCGCTCCGGAGCCAGGACGCCGGTCGAGAGCTGCGAACCTATGCACGCGACGCCGAAGCGTGCACCCTCCTCATCCGAGAAGGCCACCACTGCAATGGGAATCGTGGGCTCGATACCTCGAGCTCGCAGCAGATCCACCGCCGCGAATGCCGAGACTATGCCGAGTGGGCCGTCGAACGCGCCACCGTCCGGCACCGAATCCAGATGTGAGCCGGTGACGAACGCACCCTTGGGGTCGCCGAGCCAATCGCGCGGCAGCCACCAGGCCCACAGGTTGCCATTGCGATCCTGCTCGAGATCCATCGAACGTGCGGCGGCGCAGCCCCGAAACCATTCGCGCAGTGTGAGATCCGCGTCCGACCACGCATAGCGCCGGTATCCGCCGGAACCGCCATCCCTGCCGACATCGAGAATCTCCGCCCACAGCGGATCGAAAACCGCTGCCGCGGAATCCGAGTCGTCCGTGAACCGCGCCGACCCCACCGCGGGTGGCTGATCTCCGAGCACGCTCATAGCGGGGCTCCGGGAACCCAGGTGGTACCGGCCAGCGGCACGCGGGCCATGGCGGCGGCCTCGATGGTGAGGGCGACCAGATCCTCCGGCTCGAGATTGCGCAGGTGGGATTTACCGCAGGCGCGGGCCAGGGTCTGCGCCTCCATGGTGAGGACGCGCAGATAGTTGGCGAGGCGGCGGCCACCCTCGATCGGATCGAAGCGGGCCGCGAGGACGGGGTCCTGGGTGGTGATGCCCGCCGGATCGCGACCGTCCTGGAAGTCGTCGTAGAACCCGGGAGCCGAACCCAACTCCTCGTACTCGGCGGCATAGCGGGGGCTGTTGTCGCCCAGGGCGATCAGGGCGGCGGTGCCGATGGCCACCGCGTCCGCGCCGAGCGCCATCGCCTTGGCCACATCGGCACCGGTGCGAATGCCGCCGGAGATGATGAGCTGCACCTTGCGGTGTACGCCCAACTCCTGCAATGCCTGGACGGCCTGCGGGATGGCGGCCAGCGTCGGAATGCCGACGTGCTCGATGAAGACATCCTGGGTGGCGGCGGTGCCGCCCTGCATACCGTCGACGACGACCACGTCCGCGCCCGCCTTCACGGCCAGCTTGACGTCGTAGTAGGTGCGGGTCGCGCCGACCTTGATGTAGATCGGTTTCTCCCAGCGGGTGATCTCGCGCAGTTCCAGAATCTTTATGGCGAGATCGTCCGGACCGGTCCAGTCGGGGTGGCGGCAGGCGCTGCGCTGATCGATACCCTGTGGCAGGGTGCGCATTCCGGCGACGCGTTCGCTGATCTTCTGACCGAGCAGCATGCCGCCGCCGCCCGGCTTCGCACCCTGGCCGAGCACGATTTCGATGGCGTCGGCCTTGCGCAGATCATCCGGATTCATTCCGTATCGTGACGGAAGATATTGATACACCAGGTATTTGGACTGACCGCGCTCCTCGGGTGTCATACCGCCGTCACCGGTGGTGGTCGAGGTGCCGACCGCGCTCGCGCCCCGGCCCAGCGCCTCCTTGGCCTGGCCCGACAGCGCGCCGAAGCTCATGCCCGCGATGGTGACCGGGATATCCAGGTGCAGTGGATGTTTCGCATGCCGGTCGCCGAGCACCACATCGGTGTCACAGCGTTCGCGGTACCCCTCCAGCGGATATCGGGACATGGACGCACCGAGAAACAGCAGGTCATCGAAGTGCGGCAGTGGGCGTTTCGCGCCCCAGCCGCGAATATCGTAGATACCGGTATCGGCGGCGCGCTGGATTTCCGCGATGGCCCGGCGATCGAAGGTCGCCGATTCGCGCAGCACGGGATTCGGGGAAGTCATGGTGTGGCCTCCTGGCTGCTCAGTACGCGGCGGCGTTGTCGACGTGGAAGTGGTAGAGCTCGCGGGCCGAGCCGTAGCGGGTGAAATCCGCTGGGTCGGCGTCGAATCCGGCGTCATCGAGGAGTTCGCGCAGTTCGGCGAGATGTTCGGGGCGCATCTGTTTGCGAATGCAATCCGCGCCCAGTGAGGCGACGGTGCCGCGCACGTAGATTCGTGCCTCGTAGAGCGAATCACCCAGTGCCTCACCGGCATCACCCAGCACCACCAGGCGACCGGCCTGACCCATGAAGGCGCTCATATGGCCGATGCTGCCGCCGACCACGATATCGACGCCCTTCATCGAAATACCGCAGCGCGCACCGGCATTGCCCTCGATCACCAGCAATCCGCCGTGTGCGGTCGCACCCGCCGACTGCGAGGCGTCACCGCGCACCCGGACGGTTCCGGACATCATGTTCTCGGCGACGCCGACCCCCGCGCTGCCATTGATCGTCACCGCCGCGCGCTGATTCATGCCCGCGCAGTAGTAGCCGACATGGCCGTCGATGGCGACCTCGATCTCGCGATCCAAGCCGCAGGCCAGCGCGTGCGCGCCGCGTGGATTGTCGAGGCCGAACACGGCCGGGGGCTGCGCCGCCATCAGGACGGAATTCACCGCGCGCGTGCCGGATTCGGCCACATCGAGCACGGTGCGCTCACTCACGATCGCCGCCATAGGTACACCTCTTCCGGTTCCGGTTCGAAGATTCGGGCCTGTGCCACACCCGGCAGATCCGCCAGTGCGCGATACTCCGATGCCATCGCCACCCAGCGATCGGTCTCGGCGATGATCGCGGGCTTACAGGCGATGGCATCGCGCACGACGGCGAACGAATCGCTCGTCGACACCAGCAGCGTGTAGAAACCGTCGAAGGCGTCATTGAGCAGCAGCAATGATTTCTCCAGGTCAGCGCCCTGCGCCAGCTGCCGCGCGACGAAACGCGCGCCCACCTCGGTATCGTTCTCGCTGTCGAATTCGACTCCCGCGCGCTGCAATTCGTGCTTTATGCTCATGTGATTGCTGAACGATCCGTTGTGCACCAGGCATTGGCCCGGACCTACCGAGAAGGGATGCGAACCCTCCGCTGTCACAGCGGATTCGGTGGCCATCCGGGTGTGCGCCACGCCCTGCCAACCCTGAGCATTCGGCAGCCCGAATCGATGCGCCAGTTCGGTCGGATTGCCGATCCCCTTGAGCACGGCCAGATCCGAGCCGAAACCGATGACCCGCGCATCCGGCGCGATCTCCCGCACCGCGCGCACCAGCGCATCCGATCCGTCCTCGGCGGGGAGAGCGGCGTGCAGCACGATGGTCGGGTCCAGCGCTATCGCGGTGACCGCGGTACCCAGTGCGGCGGTGAGCCTTTCGGCGAGTTCGGCGGCCGATAGCGGACTGTCCAGCAGTGACACGGTGACCGTGCCCGGCGGCGACCACACCGGATCGCCGTAGACCGCCATACCCGCCGAATCCGGTCCGCGGTCGCACATCTGATCCAGCATGCCGGTCAGCAGCGCGCCGAGCCGCGGATACAGCGCCGGGTCTCGAAGGTGCAAGCCCACGATTCCACACATCGAAATCACCCTCCTTTCGGGATCTGGACGTCAGAAAGCCGTCAGATAGTTGTCGATCTCCCAGCTGGAAACCGTGTTGTGCCAGGTGAAGAACTCTTCGCGCTTGCGTTCGGCGAAGTAGGTGGCGACGCCGGGGCCGGCGATATCCAGGGCCGCGGTCACCACCGGATCGGATTCCAGGGCGTCCATGGCGTGCACCAGGGTCATGGGGAGCATGTCGCCGCGCTGCTCACCGGGCAGGCCGGGATCGAGGGCGCGATCGATGCCGTCGAGTCCCGCCGCAATGGCGGCCGCCGTGGCGAGATACGGGTTGGCCGAGCCGTCCGCGCCGCGCAGTTCCACTCGATGTTGATCGGGCACCCGCAGATAGTGGGTGCGGTCATTACCACCGTAGGTGGCATAGCGCGGTGACCAGGTCGCGCCACTCGCGGTGCTGGTGGCCCCGGTTCGCTTGTAGGAGTTCACCGTTGGCGCGATCACGCCTTGCAGAGCGCAGGCGTGCTCGAGCATTCCGGCGAGGAAACCGTAGGCGGTCGCGGACAGGCCCAGACCGCGCGGATCCGACGCGTCCGGGAACAGCGGTTGCTCGCCGTCCCACACCGACAGGTGCATATGCATACCGGTGCCGGTGCGATCGGTGAACGGCTTGGGCATGAAAGTCGCCTTCATACCGCGCTTTTCGGCGATCACCGAGAGCAGGTAGCGGGCGGTGATCACGCGGTCGGCGGTGGTGAGCGCGTCCGCGTAATCGAAGTTCTGCTCGAATTGGCCGTTGCCGTCCTCGTGATCGCTGGCGTAATTACCCCAGCCGAGCGAATTCATGGCCTGTGAGACCTCGGCCAGATGGTCGTACATGCGGGTCACATCGCGGGCGTCATAACAGGGTTGCAGGCTCAGGTCGGCGGTGTCGGCGGGTGCGAGACCGTTCGGCCCCTTGTCCACCAGGAAGTATTCGATTTCGGTCCCGACATTCACCGTGTACCCGCGCTCGGCGGCGCGCGCGAGGGTGCGCTGCAGGATGACGCGCGGCGCGAACGGCCACGGCTTGCCCTCCACATGCGGGGTGCAGTGCACCAGTGCCAGACCGGGACGCACGAACGGGATCGGCGTGAACGTCTCCGGATCCGGGATGGCGACCAGATCCGGATCGCGAGGCTGCTGCCCCATCATTCCGGCGGCGTACCCGGCGAACCCGACGCCGTCCTGTTCGAGTTGCCCGACCGCCTGTACCGGAACGAGTTTCGCGCACGGCTTGCCCGAGAGCGTGGTGAACAGCGCCAGGATGAAGGTGGTGCCGCTGGCTCGCGCCAGATCGGACAGCGTGCGGTGACCGGTCGACGGCATGGCCGGGGTGATCGGCGTGACCGTCGCGGTGGTGGTGTCTATCGCCATATCGGCTCCTGGAACAGGGTGTACGGATGTGGTTGGGATTCAGCGCATTTCGCCCGCACCGAGATACGGGTGCGGACTGATCAGGGGCCGGCCCTCGGCGAACCGGGTGTAGCGGAAGTCGGCGGCCTCGACATTCGGCAGGTCGGTGCGGCCGTCCAGCAGCAGATCCGCGACCAGGCGGCCGACGGCCGGGGAGATCTTGAAGCCGTGACCGGAGAAACCGGTGGCCAGGAACAGTCCCGGCACGGGTGCGGGACCGATGATCGGGTTGTAATCGGGGGTGACGTCGTACGCGCCGACATAGCTGCCGGTGATCCGGGGATCCGGCATGTCCGGCAGACGCCGCTCGAGCCGGCCGACCACCTTCTCCACGGTCGAATCGTCGGCGCGATTCACGAAATCGTCGGGATCGATGTACTCGGGGACGGCGTGATCGCTATTGCCCGCCAGCAGTTCGCCATTGGGCTCGCGGCACAGGTATTGCAGGCTCACCAGATCCGAGAGCACCGGGACCGGCGGCAGCGGTTCACCCTGATCTATCAGGAGTAACTGTGCGCGTTGGGCTTTCACGTCCACCTCGACCCCGGCGGTGGCGGCGAGACCGGGCGTCCACGGACCGGCGGCGAGTACCACGTTGGCCGCATGCACCTCGGTGCCGTCGGCCAGGCGTACGCCGATGACGTTGTCGCCCTTGCTGATCAGCTCCAGCACAGGTGACTGCTGGCGGATCCGGACGCCACGCCTACGGGCCGCCGCACCGAATGCCATGCCGGTCAGATACGCCTCGCCGCGTCCGCCGCGCGGTTCATAGGCGAACCCGGCGAAATCGTCGACGCGCAAGCCCGGCCACAGTGTGGCCATCTCATCGTGGCCGAGCAGTTCCACCTCGATGCCCAGCGCCTGCTGCATGGCCACATTGGCCAGCAGCGGATCCAGATTGTCCGCGCCCACGCCGACCGCGTATCCGCACTGGCGGAACCCCAGGTCATCGCCGAGGATCTCGGCGGCGTTCTCGAAGAACGGCACCGACCACCAGGACATCGCCGCCAATGACGGTGCGCCGTAATGGCATCGGACCACCCCGCTGGATTTGCCGGTCATCCCGGAGCAGAGGGTGGCGCGCTCCAGCACCAGGACCTCGGTGGCACCGCGTTCGGCCAGGGACCAGGCGATGGCGAGCCCCTCCAGGCCGCCGCCGATGATCAGGAATTCCGCGGTGTCGGTCATGTCCATCCTTCGGCTTCAATCGTCTTCTACAGTGAATCACTGTTGATTGATATGAAACCATAGCGAACGCGGGGCGACCCAGCGGTTTACGCATCTTTCACAGTGGCGTACCACGACGCAACATCTGCGATGGTCCACTGTCACGCAACGGCGATTCCTATCAAGGGACACCGTTGGTATGGATTCGCTTCTAAGTCAGGTGATACATGGAACAAGCAGTAGCCGCGGCCGATACCGCGTGGATGCTCGCGGCCTTCGCCGCCGTGTCGCTCATGGTGGCGGGACTGGCGCTGTTCTACGGCGGCATGGTCAGCGTCAAGAACACCCTGAATATGGCCATGATGGTCTTCGGCGCGCTCGCGGTGGTGGGCGTGCTCTGGATCATCGTCGGCTACTCGGCGTCCTTCGGCGATTCGCTGGGCGGCGCGGGCATCCTCGGTGATCCGCTCGAATACTTCGGATCATCCAAACTGCTCGACGCACCCGCCACGCCGGGACTCCCACCGGCCATCTTCTCGGCCTTCCAATTACTGTTCGCCGCACTGACGGTCGCGCTCATCGCGGGCGCGGTCGCCGACCGGATGAAGTTCGGCTCCTGGATGACCTTCGCGGGCATCTGGGCGCTGCTGGTGTATTTCCCCGTCGCACACTGGGTTTTCGCCTTCGACAGCAAGGACGGTTCGGTCCACGGCGGCTGGATCGCCAACAAGCTGAAGGCCATCGACTTCGCCGGCGGCACCGCGGTGCATATCAACGCGGGCATCGCCGGACTCGCGCTGGCGCTCATCCTCGGCAAGCGCAAGGTGTTCCCGAACGCCCCACGGCCGCACAGCCTTCCGCTCACCATGCTGGGCGCGGGCATCCTGTTCTTCGGCTGGTTCGGGTTCAACGGTGGTTCGGCGCTGGCCGCCGGCAACGCCGCCTCGGTGGTGGTGCTCAACACCATCGCCGCGTCCTGCGCGGGCATGATCGGCTGGATCGTGGTGGAGAAGTTCAAGGAGGGACACGCCACCTCGCTGGGCGCGGCCTCCGGGCTGATCGCCGCCCTGGTCGGCATCACCCCCGCCTGCGGTGCGGTGTCACCGATGGGCGCGCTCATCGTCGGCGCGGCCTGCGGTGCGGTGTGCTGCCTCGCGGTCTCGCTGAAATACCGCTTCGGACTGGATGATTCGCTCGATGTGGTGGGCATCCACCTGGCGGGCGGCATTCTCGGCACGCTGCTCATCGGCTTCCTCGCCGACGGCTCCGCGCCCAACGGCGTGGCCGGACTGTTCTACGGCGGCGGGGTGGATCAGCTGTGGCGGCAGACCGTCGCGGTGCTGGCGGTGCTGACCTACACCTTCGTGGTCACCTTCGCCATCGCCAAGGTCATGCAGCTGTTCGGCGGCATCCGCGCCGATGACGAGGCCGAGGACGCCGGACTGGATCTGGCCGTGCACGGCGAAACCGCGTACGTACTGGACCATCTCGCCGTTCCGGCCGGCAAGCACGCACCGGCCGACGCGGTCACCGCCGCCGAAGCCATCACCACCAAGGCCGCCGCGACGGTTGAATAACCGCGGCGCGCAACCCCTTCCGGACTCTCACCCTCCTCATCGAGGCCGGAAGGGGTTTGTGCGCGCACCCGGTCCATGCGCGCTACTGCTCGGCGCGGCGGGCGGCCTTCTCCGCCGCTTCGGCGCGGTCGAGTTCGTTGGCCTCGGCCAAAGTCGGTGCGCTGCCGCCCAATCGAGCGGGCACCCAGTACGCGCCCGGCTCGTGCGCGTAATCCCGCTGCACATTGAGCAGCATGGCTTCCATGGTCTTGTGCAGCTGATCGGTCAGCTCCGACGCCGGTTCGTACGGCTGGATCGGTGCGCCCACCTCGATGGAGATGGGGGTGTTGGTGCGGCCCAGGCGCTTCGGATGCCCCTTGGTCCAGACCCGCTGCGCGCCCCAGATCACCATCGGGATGATCGGCACGTTCGCCTCGATCGCCATGCGCGCCGCTCCCGACTTGAATTCCTTCAACTCGAAACTGCGGCTGATGGTGGCCTCGGGGTAGACGCCCACCAGTTCGCCGGAGCGCAAACGATTGACGGCCTCGTGGTACGAGTCCGCGCCCGCGGCGCGATCCACCGGAATATGCTTGAGCGCCCGCATGATCGGCCCGGTGATCGAGTTGTCGAATACCTCCTTCTTCGCCATAAAACGCACATAGCGCTTCGTCGTACGCGCAGGCAGGCCCGCATACGTGAAGTCCATGTACCCGGTGTGATTGATGGCGACGACAGCGCCACCGCTCGCCGGGATGTTTTCGTCGCCGGTGACAGTGAACTTCAGGCCCTGAGCCGCGAAGACGGTACGAGCCAGCCCGATGATCGGGAAGTAGACGGGTTCCACAGTTGCGTCAGCGTAGTCGCTGCTCGCGCGGCTACCAGTGATCCAGGTAACAGCCATTCGGCAAAAACGGACATTCACCCTGAACTCCGGCAGGAGGGGTTCCTGCATAGGCGACGTTTCGGGGTAGCAAGTACCCTGGGTGGCTGGTAACGGTCGAGGAGGAAGAAGCTCGTGCAGATCACCAGCGTCGGACACGCCGGGTTCCACATCTCCACCGCAGCGGGGACGATCCTGTGCGATCCGTGGGTCAACCCGGCATATTTCGCATCATGGGTGCCCTTCCCCGATAACACGCAACTGGATTGGGACGCGCTCGGCAACTGCGATTTCCTCTACGTCTCGCATCTGCACCGCGATCACTTCGACGCGAAGCACCTCGCCGACAAGATCAACAAGGACGCCACCGTCCTGCTGCCCGACTATCCCGTGCCGGACCTGCGCCGCGAACTGGAACAGCTCGGCTTCACCAAATTCTTCGAGACCGAGGATTCGGTCAAGCACACCGTCACCGGACCCGGCGGCGACCTCGAGATCATGATCATCGCGCTGCGCGCGCCCGCCGACGGGCCGATCGGCGACTCCGGCATCATCGTCTCCGACGGTGAGACCGTGTGCTTCAACATGAACGACGCGCGGCCCGTCGATATGGATGTGCTGCACGATGCGTTCGGGCACATCGACATTCACCTGCTGCAGTACTCCGGGGCCATCTGGTACCCGATGGTGTACGACATCCCCACCAAGACCAAGTCCAACTTCGGCAAGCAGAAGCGTCAGCGCGGGATGGACCGGGCGCGCTCCTACATCGAACAGGTCGGGGCCACCTGGGTGGTGCCGTCCGCCGGGCCGCCGGTCTTCCTGGACGACGAACTGCGCTACCTCAACGACGATCGCGGCGACGAAGGCAATATCTTCCCCGACCAGGTCGTCTTCCTGGAGCAGATGCGCATCCACGGCAACGAGGGCGGGATCCTGATGATCCCGGGCTCGGTCGCCGATGTGCGCGGTAAGGAACTCCAGCTCGAGCACGCGGTCGACCCGGACACCGTATACGGGGACAAGGCCGCCTATATCGAGGCCATGGCACAGCGCTTCGCGCCCGTCATCGCGGCCGAAAAGGCCTCCTGGGCAAGCGAATCCGACGGACCCCTGCTGCCGCGCCTGAAGGAGCTCTTCGAGCCGATCATGGCGCAGAGCGATCTCATCTGCGACGGCATCGGCTATTCGGTCGCGCTGGTCATGGGCGACGAGACCGTCGTGCTCGATTTCCCCAAGCGCATCGTGCGCGCACCCATCGACGGAGAAGGCAAGCAGCGCTACGGCTTCCGCATCGATCCCACGCTGGTGCGCACCGTACTGCGCGATAACGAACCCGACTGGGTGAACACCATCTTCCTGTCCACGCGCTTCACCACCTGGCGCATCGGCGGATACAACGAATTCCTCTACACCTTCTTCAAATGCCTCACCGATGAACGCATCGCCTACGCCGACGGCTGGTTCTCCGAGGCGCACGACGATTCCGCCTCCACCGAACTCGACGGCTGGGAAATTCAGCGCCGCTGCCCGCATTTGAAGGCGGACCTGTCGAAATTCGGTGTGGTCGAGGGCAATACCCTCACCTGCAATCTGCACGGCTGGCAGTGGGATCTGGAATCCGGGCGCTGCAAGACCTCCAAGGGCCACGAGCTGCGCTCGCGGAAGCTGGAAACACCTGCCTGACAAACGATTACGGCCGGTGCCGATGGGCACCGGCCGTTCGGTCACTCCCGCGCGGCAATCGCCACCGCCGCGAAGGTGAGCACGCAGCCCACCACCGCGAGTGCGGAGACTCCAGTGCCGGTCGGGGCGACCACATCGAGAGCCAGCGACATCGCCAACTGACCCGCCACCGAGGTCAAACCGAGTAGCAGCACCCCGATCCAGCGCACCACCAGTACGGCCAGCGCGATGAACACCACGCCGATCACACCGCCCAGGTAGAGCCAGGGTTCGCCGGGAAATCCGTGCGGCCATCCGCTGCCCGCGATGACCACGGCCTCGACGATCACCAACCCCGCCAAACCGGTCGCGAAGTTCGCCAGCGTTGCCGTACGCGGTCCGCCGACCGCACCCACCCGGCCGTTCACCGCCTGCTGCCAGGCCACCCCGAAGCCCGCCACCAGCGGCAATACGATCAGCAATAGCTGCGGCCCGCCGCGCAATCCCTCCGGTACCGACAGCCCGCCCCGCTCACCTGAGCGCTCGGCCACCGACAGCGCGACGGCGACCAGCGCCAATCCCGCTCCCACGGAACGCAATAGGGTCACCGGCGTCCGCCCGCGCGGACCCAGCCCCACCCGATCCACCAGCAGACTGCTCGTCAACTGCCCAGCCACTACCGCTACCGTGAAGGCCGTGACTCCGATGGCCGCCACCGTGAGCCCCTGGCAGGCCACGAAGAACGCGCCGCACAATCCGCCCAGCAGCTGCCACCACCGCAATTCCCCCGCGCGCAACGCGTCCCGCACCTTCCCCAGGCCCGCTCGCCCACGCGCGCTCATCAGGACGATCGCACCCACCACCAGCAACCCGGATCCGAAACTGATGACCGCGGCGGCGACACCATCGCCCAGGCGCTCCCCCAACTCACCGTTCACGCGCGCCTGCACCGCCACACCCGCGCCGATGCAACCCCCGAACACCAATCCCGCTCGCCGTCGCCCAGTCACACTTCAATCCTCCCCGTGCCGACCGCCCGGCATTTCCACAGCCCGGCCGGAATGGCGAGATGTGTTGCGCGGGAACGAAGCTGAGAATGGCCCGGGGCGGGGTGGGTCGGTTACGGTCGTTGCGTGACCGAATCAACAATCGGCGATACGCATGACGCCGAGACCTATCGGGTACTTGATGAAGCGTGGAATTCCTGGGGGCGGCTCGATAGTGATGTGATCGCGCATTTGATCAATCCCGCGTTCATGGGCGGGCCGCAGTGGCCCGCATTGCGGCAGGCACACGCCATTTCGCGGCGCGATGACGCGCTGCTGGTCGCCAGTAGCGGGCTGGCCGACCCCACCGAATGGGAGAACTCGGAACCCACCAACGGCTACGAATTGGAGGTGTTCGGGATATCGCCGGACATTCCCGGTGACAGCGACACCATTTCGGTGGCGACCTCCTGGCTCGGGCAGACCGTGATGACGGTATCGAATCTGGTGGCGCAGTATGGATTCCGGGTATCGGACATGCTGGAGCAGTACGGGGTCATCACCATTCAACTCGAGAACGCGCAATTGCCGCGCGCCGCGACGGGAACATATCTCGACGAGGACGGCGCGCTGGTGGTCATGCTCGGATTGGTCGGTGACGAACTACCCGGCACCGTGCCCGGACCGCTGTCACCGATTCGACTGGTCAACGTGAAACTGCTGACCGTCGCCGAAGGCCGCTTCTGCGTGAACAATTCGATGGGCGACGCCGACGCGCGCCACGAACTCGCCCGGCGCTTCGCCGCACAGGGCGACGTGCTGCGGTCCAGCATCAATCGGCCGTCGGTGGTCTGACCTCCCGCTCACCCGGCAGCCAGGTCGGCAGCAGCGCGGCGATCACCAGCAGCGGGGTGCCCAGCGCCGCCACCAGCGCCGGAATGGGCAGCCAGGCCGCCGACACACCGGCGAAAACGAAGACGATCAGTGCGATCACCTCGGTGACCAGACCGGACACCGAGGTGACGGTAGCCCGGGCCGGACCCTCGATGGCGTCCTGGAGCCGGGCCGAGGCCAGCACATCGGCGTTGTAATCGATGCCGTACGCGATCGCGATGGCCGTGAAACCCACCGCGACAAGCGGATAGCCGAACCCGGGGTGCGCGGTCGCGAGCCCGCACAGCAGTGCGCCGCCGATGAAGAGCACACCGGCGATACCCATCGCGACCGAAAAGGCCCGCGCCGAAACACTTTCGGTGCGACCGGCCAGGGCCGCACCGGCCAGCGCGCCCGCCACCGTCACGCCGACCAGCACCGCCGATATCGACGGGGAGGCTCCGGCATGATCGGCGAGCAGTGCGAAGTACTCGTCGAACGCGGTGATGCCGTTCAGCAGTGCGACCAGGATGACGCCGCGGCGAACCACCTTGACCCGCAATGACTCTCGAAGTCCGGAACGCAACATGTGCACATATCGCGATATACCGGCGGGTGCGAGCGCGGTCGGCACCGCATCAGGCTCCTCCTCCAATTCCTCCACGTCCGACGCGGATACCACCTTCGGAGCAGTCGGCAGGACGACCGCCGACACCACGTGCACGGCCGCCAGCACCACGCTCGACCAGCCGACCAGGGCGTAGCCGCCCCACGCGTACAGCGGCGCGGCCGCGAGAATGCCTGCGAGAGCGGCGGATTCGGCGGCGGCACGGGTGTAACCCATCAGCCGGGGATACGCCGAGGTCGACGCACGGGCGGCGAGATCGTCGTAGATCAGCGCCTCGAAGGTGCCCGAACGCAATGCACCCGAGGTACCCCAGAGCACGAAGCCGGCCGCGAAACCCGCGTACGACGGCAGCAGCGTCCAGACCAGGAAACCCGCCGTGAGCAGCACGCCGGAAAGAATCAGCAGACCCCGGCGCGACACCGTATCGGCCCACGCGCCCGAGGGCACCTCCAGCAGGAACGAGGTCGCCGACCAGATGGCCAGCAGCGAGGAGATCTGCGCCGTGCTCAGACCGTGGTCGGCGAACAGCAGCGCGTACAGCGCGTAATACGGGATCAGATCCGCCGTCAGCGCGAACAGCACCGCGCGCAGCGTGAGACCGCGCACCGGATCGGCGCGGCGATTACCTAGGAGTGCGAGCCAGGATCAACAGGCGTAGACGAGCATGCGCATGCGATCAACTCTGCGCGCCCGGCGTTCCCCCGTCAAACGGATTGTCGACCGGGATCCAGCCGTTGGTGTTCACCTCGTGATCGGTATGCCCGACCCCGACCAGACCGTGCCGGTCATTGAGGTCGTTGATGAGCTCGGACACCGGATGCGAATCGCTGTAGTGGTAACCCTGCGCCAGCGCGAAACCCAATTCGGTGAGCACCGCGGCCTGGTATTCGGTCTCCACGCCCTCCGCGATCACCTGCAGGTCCAGCGATTTGCTCAGTGCCGCAATGACACCCAGCAGCGGCGGGGCCGGCGAATCGGAGCGGATGGCGGCCACGAAGGACTGATCCACCTTCAGGATGTCGCTGGGCAGTGTGGCCAGACGGCTCAAAGACGAATAGCCGGTACCGAAATCGTCGATGGCGATGCGGACGCCGGTCTCGCGCAGCTTGTGCAGATTCGCGATGGCGGTCTCGGATTCGGCGGCGATCTCGCTCTCGGTCACTTCCAGGACCAGCTGATCGGCGGGCCAGCCGGTATCGGCGAGAATTCCGGAAACCCGATCCGCATAGGCGGATTCGGCCAATTCCAGGCCGCTCACATTCACATTCAGCGTCAGATCCAGCTGGGCGAACGTCTCCTGCAAACGCATCGCGTCCGCGCACGCCCGGCGCAGCACCAGCTCGTCCAGATCGGAGATGAGGTCGTATTCCTCGGCCACCCGGATCAGGCCCTCGGTGGTCACATCCGGTTGCGCGTGCGAGGACCAGCGCAGCAGCGCCTCCACGCCGACCGCGCGGGTCGCGCCATCGGACAGGCTCACGATCGGCTGATACTGCACATCCAGGGTGCCGCGATCGATCGCCTCGCGTAGCTCCACCGCCAGCGGCAACTGCCGCGAGGACTCCAGCACGGTGCGATTGCGGCCCGCCTGCTTGGCGCGGTACAGACCCACGTCCGCGCGGCTCACCAGCAGCGAACCCGACTCACCCGGCTGCCACGAGGTGACACCCGCGGAACAACCCGTGGTCACCGCGGCGCGCAATTGCTCGGTCAGCAGAATCGCGGCCTGCTCGGTCGAATTCGGCAGCAGCAGTGCGAAAGCGTCACCGCCGTAGCGGGCCAGCCGCTGCTCCGGGGTCAGCAATTTCTGCCAGGTGTCACCCACCCGCTGCAGCACCGCGTCACCCGCGCGATGCCCGAGATGATCATTGATCTTCTGAAAACGATCCAGATCCACCAGCACCAGCGACAGGGCCTGACCGGTGCGCTGCGCGTGCCCGATCGCATTGGCCAGCGCGCGATCGAAACCGCGCCGATTCAACAAACCCGTCAGCACATCGATATCCGCGTCCGACGCCATCCGGGTGAGAATGCCGACCACAATGCCGATTCCGATGGTGATACCCGCCGGAATCAAACCCGACCACCACGGCAGACCGCGCGAGGGCACCACCCACAAACAACACAGCACCGCGAAAACCAGATGCGCGCCGAGCCATTTCCAGGCGAAGAAAATCGCGGCATCACACGCTACGAACACATAGAACGCGGCCAGACTGATCGCGCCGACGGTATTCGGAAACCAGTGCACCGCAACGGTCACCAACACCGTGGCCACCGCCACATACCCGTGATGCACGTAATGCGGCATGCGCGGGCCCCAGAACAGCAGACTCACCCCGAGCAGCAATGCCACCAGCGCCGCACTACCAACCAGCGGCCGATTGCCCTCATCACCCGGAGCGACGGCCGTGATCACCAGACCGAGCACACCACCCATGACGTAGAACGCACCGGTGGTTCGAGCCATGACCATTGCCGTCGCCAGCGCCGAAGCCGTCCGCACCCGCGTTCGGGTATCGCCGCGAGACCCGATTCCTCGCACGCTGCCCAGCCTAAACGGTGAGTTGATATTTGCTCACCGGATCGGCTCGAGCACTTCGACACCCACGAACGGGACCAACGCCGCCGGGACCCGGACCGAGCCGTCGGCTTGCTGATGATTCTCCAACAGCGCGACGATCCAGCGGGTGGTGGCGAGCGTGCCATTCAGGGTGGCGGCGGTTTGCGGCTTGTTGTTCTCGTCGCGGTAACGGACATTGAGGCGGCGCGCCTGGAATGTCGTGCAATTCGAGGTCGAGGTGAGCTCGCGATAGGTCTGCTGGGTCGGAACCCAAGCCTCACAGTCGAATTTGCGGGCGGCCGAGCTGCCCAGATCACCGGCGGCCACATCGATCACGCGATACGGCACCTCGATGGCGGCGAGCATCTCCTGCTCCCAGGCCAGCAGGCGCTTGTGCTCGGCGTCCGCGTCCTCGGGGCGGGTGTAGACGAACATCTCCACCTTGTCGAACTGATGCACGCGAATAATGCCGCGGGTGTCCTTGCCATAGCTGCCCGCCTCGCGCCGGAAACACGACGACCAGCCCGCGTAGCGCTTGGCGTTCGCCGCGCCCAGATCCAGGATCTCACCCGAGTGGTAGCCCGCCAGCGGAACCTCCGAGGTGCCGACCAGATAGAGGTCGTCATCTTCCAGGTGATAGATCTCCGCGGCGTGCTGACCCAGGAAACCGGTGCCCGCCATGATCTCCGGGCGCACCAGCACCGGCGGAATCATCATGGTGAAACCATTCTTGGTGGCCCGCTGCGCCGCCAGCTGCAAAAGACCCAGCTGCAACAACGCGCCATAACCGGTGAGGAAATAGAAGCGCGCGCCCGAAACCTTCGCGCCGCGTTCCATATCGATGATGCCCAGCGATTCGCCCAATTCCAGGTGATCCTTCGGGGTGAAATCGAATTCGCGCGGGGTGCCGATGTGGTCGAGCACGACGTAATCGTCCTCGCCGCCCGCGGGCGCGCCCTCCTGCACCACATTCGACAGCGCGCGCTGCGCGGCATCGAGCACGGCGTCGGCGGCGTTCTCGGCGACCTCGGCCTCCTTGACCTTCGCCGACAGCTCCTGCCCCTGCGCCAGCAGCACCGGGCGCTCCTCCGGAGACGCCTTGCCGACCTTCTTGCCAAGCGCCTTGTGCTCGGCGCGCAGACCGTCGGCATTGGCGACGGCCGCGCGACGCGCCGTATCGGCCGCGAGCAGGGCGTCCACCAGGGCCGGGTCCTCGCCGCGAGCCCGCTGCGACGCGCGGACCACGTCCGGGTTCTCCCGCAGGAATCGAAGGTCGATCATGCGGCCCAGCCTATCGGGGCGGGGCCAGCGAATTTCCCTTAGGTCCAGGACCGGACAAATGCGTCAGCGCCAGTTTCCGTCCTTTTCCCGCGTTCCGGTCGCCCTCGTTCACAGGATCGACCAGAGTTGGGTCATGGGTACGGCCGGAACGCCGCTGCGCCCGCGCACGTATCCCTCGCCAGACCTCCCGAGGAGTCCCCATGCCCCAATACACGCCGAGCACAGTCGATTTCATCGTCGTCGGCGCCGGATCCGCCGGGGCGGCCGTGGCCGCTCGGCTCAGTGACCGGCCCGGCGTCAGCGTCGCCGTCGTCGAAGCGGGCAGCGCCGACCGCGATAAATTCGTGCACATCCCGGCCGGATTCTCCAAGCTCTTCCAGGGCGAGAACGACTGGAACTATCGCACCGAACCGCAAACCGAACTGCTCGACCGCCAGGTGTACTGGCCGCGCGGCAAAATGCTCGGCGGCTCCTCCTCCATGAACGCCATGATGTGGGTGCGCGGCTTCGCCGCCGACTACGACGAATGGGCCGAACACGCCGGGCCCGGCTGGTCATTCGAGCAGGTGCTGCCCTATTTCCAGCGCATGGAAACCATCGAGGGACCGGAGGGCAACACCGGTGAGGGACCGCTGCACATCGCACCGCAGCGCAGCCCGCGCCCCATCACCCAGGAGTACCTGACCGCCGCGACCCAGGCCGGATACACCCTGGAGACGGCGAATGCCGATGTGCCACAGGGGTTCACACAGACCATGGTGAGCCAGAAGCGCGGGGCGCGATGGAGCACCGCCGACGCCTACCTGCGCCCCGCGCTGCAACGGCACCGGGATCTCACGCTCATCACCGACGCGCATGTCACCCAGGTGCTGTTCGAGGGCAATCGCGCGGTCGGGGTGGAATACCGGATCGGCGGGGAGACCAAACAGCTGCACGCCAAACGCGAGGTCATCCTGTCCGGCGGGGCGATCAACACCCCGCAGCTGCTCATGCTGTCCGGCATCGGGCCGGTGGATCAGCTGACCGAGCTGGGAATCCCGGTGCGCCACCACAATCCGGAGATCGGGCGCAACCTGCGCGATCACCTGGCCGCGCCCATCGTGTACCGCACCAAGGCGGGCAGCCTCTACGGCGCGGACAAGAACCTGCTCGAACTGGGCAACTATCTACTGCGGCGGCGCGGACAGCTCACCTCCAATGTCGGTGAGGCATACGGATTCGTGCGCAGCCGGCCGGATCTGGACCTGCCGGACCTGGAACTGATCTTCGCGCCCGCGCCCTATATCGGCGAGGGGCTCGGCGAACCCGACGGGCACGCGCTCACCTTCGCCGCGGTGCTGCTCAAGCCCGAATCGCTGGGCCGGATCACGCTCACCTCCGCCGATCCGTTCGCCGCGCCGAGCATCGATCCGCAGTACGTCGCGGAGATCAACGACCGCATCGCGCTCATGGCCGGACTGCGCACCTGCGTCGAAATCGCCTCGCAGCCGGCGCTCAAGGAGCACATCGGCGAACTCATGCAGCCCGAAATGCCCGCCAGCACACCGATGGACGAGGTGCTCAAGCGGTGTCTGGACGCGCATTCGCACACGCTCTACCACCCGGTCGGGACGTGCCGGATGAGCTCGGACTCCACCGGCGTCGTCGATCCGGAACTGCGGGTGCGCGGGGTCGAAGGGCTGCGCATCGCCGATACGTCGGTCATGCCGATCATCACGCGCGGACACACCCACGCACCCGCGGTACTGATCGGTGAGAAGGCCGCCGACCTCATCGCGGGGTGAACCCACCGTCATTCCGGCATGCTTTTGGCCGGAATCTCACCGAACTCATTGCTTCACGGTGGATCCCGGCCGAAAGCATGCCGGGATGACGAGGGTGGCGAAGATTGGTGGGGGTGCGAAGTTCGATGGGACGTGGCACACGGGTTGCCGCGCTGACATGATGGACGGCGATGTCCGACGAACGAGTGCCTCCGCAGAAGCAGCCCGCGTGGCCACCCGCTGGTCCCCGAAAAGGGGGGTCACGGCGGGCGGGCAGGTCGGGTCCAGCGTCCGGTCAGCCGGATCCGTACGGTCAGCCGGATTCCGCCGGGCGGCCGGGTTCGTCC
Organism: Nocardia sp. NPDC058058; assembly: GCF_042885355.1. Classification (NCBI taxonomy): domain Bacteria; kingdom Bacillati; phylum Actinomycetota; class Actinomycetes; order Mycobacteriales; family Nocardiaceae; genus Nocardia; species Nocardia sp. NPDC058058. Next base: position 1,373,746 of record NZ_JBHVSA010000002.1, read on the forward strand.
GGTCGGTCAGGTTCTTCGGGCGGGCAGTCGGGGCCGCTGGCCGGGCTGCGATCGAAGCTGAGTACGGACGGTCCGCTGTCCGCGCCGACATTGCGCTGGGGGCTGCTCGCCGTCGCGGTGGGTGCGGTGGTCGCCGCGCTCATCACCATGGTGGTCTCCGGCTTCGACTCCGGGCGGGTGGAGGCGCACACCCCGGGCGGGGCGCAGCCCACCGGCGCGGTCGCCGGTGCGGCCTTCGGCACCGCCAAACAGGGCGACTGCCTGAGCTGGAGCAAGAGCAATGCCAGCGATCTGGTGAAGATCGACTGCGGCAGCAAGCACCTGTTCGAGGTCACCGCCGATGTCGATCTGAGCAAGTACCCGGGCCGCGAATTCGGGCCGGGCTCACGCTTTCCCGATTCGCTGCGCTTCTCCGAACTGCGCGATGAGCACTGCGTCAGCGCCGCACAGAGCTATCTCGGCGGCAAGTTCGATCCGCGCGGCAAGTTCGTGGTCGGCCTGATCAATCCGGGCGAGGCGGGCTGGAAGGCGGGCGAGCGCACGCTGCGCTGCGGTCTGCAGGTCACCGGCAGCGCGGGCACCGCCACGCATCCCATCTCCGGGAGCGTGCGCAGCGTGAATCAGTCGAAGGTGTTCGACGTGGGCACGTGCGTGGGCATCGCCCGCAATCTGCCCACCGATCCGGTCGACTGCGCGCAACCGCACGCCTTCGAGATCGTGTCCACCGTCGACCTCGGCGCGCGCTTCCCGAACGGCGCGCCCAGCAAGGACGATCAGGACAAGGTCATGGAAGACCAGTGCGCCAAGGACTCCACCGACTATCTGGGCTCACCGGACGCACTGCGCAACAAGACCCTCACGCTGTTCTGGGATTTCCTGGACACCCGCAGCTGGCTGGCCGGCAGTCAGAGCCTGAACTGCCTGATCGGCAAGGGCGCGGACCAGGAGGGCTTCGCCACCATCACCGGTTCGGCGCGCGGCGATCTGCTCATCGACGGTCAGGCCCCGGTGCCGCCGCCGAACAACGGCCGCTACACCCCGCCGCCGCTACCGGGCGCCGCGCCGCCGGTCATCCCGCAGCCGCGGTGATCGAGCAGAACGGCTCGCCGTGTCGGTAACCATGTCCGACGAGCGCTTCGAGGAGCTCGTCGGGGACGCACTGGATCTGATTCCGGCCGAGCTGGCCAAGGCGATCGACAATGTGGTGGTTCTCATCGAACCCCGCAGCGACGAGGACCCGCACCTGCTCGGGCTGTACCACGGGATCGCCCTCACCGAACGGGACTTCAGCCACTACGGGGGCGCATTACCGGACACCATCACCATCTATCGCGAGGCCATCCTGGGCATGTGCCACAGCGAAGAAGAGGTGGTTGAAGAGGTGGCAATCACAGTGATTCACGAGATCGCGCACTATTTCGGGATTGACGACGACCGCCTTCATCAGCTGGGATGGGGCTGATCCGGGGTTGCGGGGAACCATTCAGCTAACCGGTGCGTCCAAGGATTCATAGCCGGTACCGCTGTCTGCTTCACACGCCTGGAAGGGGAGTCGCTTCATGGTTGGCCACGTCCTCGTGCAGCCCGAGGTCATTCTCGCCGCTGCTCTCGAGCTCGACCTGCTCGCCGAACGACTCTCGGCGGCATCCGCTTTCACCGCGCCCGCCACCCATGTGCTCCCCTCCGGCACCGAGGAAGTCTCCTTCCTGGCCGCCGCGCACTTCAATCAGGCGGCATTCAGCCACGATCGGGCAACCGCTCAGGCGGTACTGGAACTGCATCACGCCGCCGCCACGCTGCGCAGTCAGCTCGCCCAGTATCTGGTGCAGGACGCGGTGCGCGCCGCCGGTATCGCCGCCATCCAGGTGTAGAGGGGAACACTCGAATGACATTGGGCATCACCGGGGTCTTCTGGCTCCCCCGCATGGCCGAATTGAACTCCGTGACCTTGAACGCGGGGGCGCACGCCATTCCGATCGCGGCCGCGGGCACCGCCTGGGGCGGGCTCACCGCCGCCTGGGTCGACGCCACCACCACCGTCGCCCGGGTCATGGCCGAGGTCGGGGTCGGACTCCAGGGCATCAACGGCTTGAACGTGCTGGGCCGTCTCACCGGATTCACGCTGTGGTCCGAACAGCAGAGCGTGCTCGCCGCCGCCATGGCTGCCAAGGCCGCCGCCAATGTGACCGCCTACACCGTGGCGTCGATCGTCATGCCGAGCCTGCCCGAGATCGCGGTCGTCGAGGCCGCGCGGGTGGCGGCGCACTCCACCGGCGGTGCGCTCAACGGCACCGCCGAAGCGGCCGAGGCCGCCAAACTCGCGCTCGACATTCGCGCCGCGCTGGTCATGGAGACCTACGAGGCCGCCACCACCGCGCTGGTCAGCACACCCGGCGAATTCTTCCTGCCGCCCGCCATCGCCATGGGGGCCGGATCCGTCAATGGCGCAAGCGGTTTCGGCGACGGCTCCGGTGATCCGGTGCAGGCCGCGCTGGCAGCCGCAGCCGGGCTGGCGAACAATCCCGCCGTACTCAGCGCCATGAGCCAGGCCGCCGAGGTGGCCGGGACCGTGGCCACCTCCGGCGCGACCACCGTCGGCAATGTCGCGAGCACCGCGATTACAGCCGTGGCCAACGGACTTGCGCCGGGTCATATCGGGACCGCCATGCCCAGTGGCGGCGACGCGAGCCTTGCCACCGTGGGCGCGGGCGTAGCCGGAGTGAGCACCAGCGCGGTTTCCTTCGGTGGCGGCGGCACGAACGTGAGCATCGGAAACGGTGGCGGCACACTGAAATTGCCCGAAGGCTGGGGCGCGGGCACCGGAATGCCCAATGCCGCACCGGCGGCCCCCGGGGCCGTCGCCGAACCGGTGAGCGTCACGCCCGCCGCGCAATCCGCCGCACCCGTGCGCGCCTCGAATTCCAGTCCGCTACTGGGCAATCAGGCACGGGGCGATGAGGACGAGACCTACGACGGCCATGACTACGGGCGCTCGGTGGAACACTTCGCCGACGGCCGGGTCATCGCGCCCGCGGTAATCGGCGGCGATCCGACGGATGCCCGGTGAGCAGTATCAACGCCGCGGCCGCAGGTCCGATGACCATGCTCGGCTGCGATTCGGCGGCGCAGCGGTGACCGTGCTCGGCGCGGGGCGCGGGCCGTCGGTGTTGCGATCGGTGACGCTGTCGCTCGACGAAATGCAGTATCTCCAGGAGGCTTTGGAGTTCGATGAGCTGCCCGTAGTGCTGAATGCCATGGGACGCTACGACAATGCCGCCGATCATGACGCGGCCATGAACGTCGCGGCGGCGGCACTGGCCGAACGCGATCTGCTGGACGGTGATCAGGTGCATCCGGAACTCGCCGAACGGCTGCGCGTGCTCTACCGCCCGCACTGGGTAATCGCCCTGCGCTGGTACGTGAACGGTCAGGTCAACAGGTTCTGCCTGGCCAAAGGTGACGATATCGAAGTCGTCGCGCTGCGCGGGCCGCACTCCTACGTCCTCGATACCGCCGGGCACGATCTGCCGGGCACGGTGATGGCGGCCCTCGGCCCGGCCGATCCGCTCGAACTCAACGGAATGAACGCGCCCACAGCCGAATTGGCCCCGATCTTCGACGATGCGGGCGATGTCACCACCACCGCCAAGCGCCTCGCCGAGGTGGGCAAACCGCCGCGCGACGCGAAAACCCTTGCCGCCGCGCTGGTTCAGGTCGACTCGCACGCCGAGATCGCCGGCGTCATCTACGGAGACGGCACCCGCGACACCGCCGACAATCACATCGCCGTCTTCAACACCCGGCACGGCAGATTCCTCGCCACCGCCAGCACCGCCGACGACGGCACCAAGTGGACGTCCCTCGCAACGGGCACACCAGCCCGCCTGCGCACAGCGCTACAGGATCTGATCGCCGGTTTGCCTCTGCGCCAGGAGTTTCCGAAGTTCCGGGCACCCAGCTAGCCCACCACGTCGCCCCACCTCGTCATCCCGGCATGCTTTCGGCCGGGATCCACAGCGGTCGGGACAGCGCTGCGGCGTGTGGATCCCGGCCAAAAACGCGCCGGGATGACGGGGGGTGTCTGCGCCCTCAACCCTGTCGGGGGATGTGCGCCCTCAACCCTGTCGGGGGGTTGTGCGCCCTCGCGGCCCTGTCGGAGCGGTCAGCCCATGGGGTCGTCGCCGGTGGGGGCGGTTTCCTCGCCGAAGGGTGGGAGGTAGCGGCCCCAGCGGGTGCATTCCCAGGTGCCGTCGGTGTGCGGTAGGAGTTCGATGGTGTCGGTGTTGTCGAGGTGGTTGTTGGCGGCGAAAAGCCTTGGGACCGAGGCTAGTTCGCGGGAGACCAGGCGCATTACCGCGCCGTGGCTGACCAGGATGATGTCGCCGGAGTCATCGTCGGAGAGGTACTCGTCGCGTAGGCGTTCCAGGGTGGGGACGTAGCGGTCCAGCACTTCCATGCCGGTCTCGCCGCCCGGGACGCGCTGGCTCAGATCACCGAAATGCCAGGCGTGGTAGACGTCCTGGAACGTTTCGTGCGCCTCGCGGGTGTTCAAGCCCTCCAGGTCACCGAGCTGGACCTCCTGCATACCCTCCAGCGTTTCCAGCTTCACGCCGGTGGCGTCGGCGATGTGGCCGCCGGTCTGGCGGGCGCGCAGCGCCTCGGAGGAGAAGAGGCGGCGCGGCGGTGTCGACAGGTTCGCGCCGAAGGTTTTCGCCTGCGCCACACCGCGTTCGGTGAGCGGCAGGCCGGGGAGCCTGGTGTCCAGGATCTTGGCGACATTGCCCTCGGTCTCGCCGTGTCGCACCAGGATGAGCTTGCCGGTCACAGGTCGGCCACCCCTTTCTTCAGGTCTGCCAGCCAGGCCGCGGCGGGTTCGTCGGCGGGCGGCGGAGCCCCGGCCGGTGCGGTCGCGGGCCAGGAACCCAGGAACCGAATCCGGGCGGCGGTGCGGTGCAACGCCTTCAACGCCTCGGCGACCGCGGTGTCGTCGATATGGCCGACGCAGTCCAGGTAGAAGCGGTAGGTGCCCATGCCCGTTCGGGTCGGACGGGATTCGATGCGGGTGAGATCGATACCGCGGGTGGCGAATTCGGCGAACGCGCGCATGAGCGAACCCGGCTCGTTGGCCAGCTCCATCACGATGGAGGTGCGGTCCACACCGGTGCGCGGCGGCGCGGGCTGCGGCGGCGCGACCAGCACGAACCTGGTCACCGCCGAATCCACGTCGGCCACATCGGAAGCCAGCGTCGCCAGGCCCAGGCGCTCGCCCGCCAGTGCGGTCGAGACAGCGGCATCGGCGTGCCCGGCCACCACATCCTCGGCGGCGGCGGCATTGGAAGCCGAGGTGAACATCTCCGCCTCGGGCAACCGGTGCGCCAGCCAGATCCGCACCTGTGCGGCCGCGATCGGATAGGCGGCGATCCGCCGCACCTGCGAGAGTTCGATACCCGGCCGCGCCAGGATCGTGAACGCCACATTCAGTTCGGTCTCGGCGATGATCTGCAAGCGGGGACCCAGCGCCAGCGCGTCCAGCGTCGGAGCGATCGACCCGTCCACCGAGGATTCGATCGGCACCACCGCGCCGTCGACCTGCCCGGCGCGCACCAGTTCGATGGTCGCGCCCTGACTCGGGGCGGGGACACGCTCGACCGGCCCGCCGAAGGTTCCGGTGGACTCGAGTTTTGCGAGGGCCATCTCCGTGAAGGTTCCCGACGGCCCGAAATAGGCGATGCGCGGCACGGTCTAGACACTACTTGCGCACGCTGAGCAACTCCCTATTTTGAATCACTCCCTTACCTACCCCTAAGGCTGGAGCGCGCGCAGCCCCGCGGTGATGGTGTCCGGATCGTTCGTCTCGATGGCGAGCAGGACGGTGCGCAGCGCTTCGACGGCGGGCTGTTTCAGACCCGACAGGAAGGGGAGGTCGGGGGCGGCGAGCGCGGTCGGGATGTCCTCGCCCATGAGCGCCGCAACGGTGGCGGCGACGATCGCCAGGGCGCGCGCGCCGGAATCGGTGCGGGCCACGAAACCGGTGTCGGCGTGTGCGATTCGGACCAGGAATTCGGCGACCGCCACATCGTCGACGCTCAGGTCGAGTACCTCGGCCGGGGCCGGATTCGCGCTGATGGGACGGATCAGACCGTCGGTGATCCCCTGCACGGCGGGTTTTCCCGGGACGCTCAATTGCAGGATGACCGGTTCGGAGGCGGGGGCGGAATCATGCGGCACGACTCAACCGTAGCGAGTCGATGGGTTGCGGAAGATCACACTCTGACTTAGCTTAGGTTTACCTAATTCATCATGGAGGTAGGCATGACCAACACGGCTCCGGTCGTCGCGCCCCACACCGCCGAGCGCGTGCACAGCGCCTGCGCCCACGCCGAGAGCGCGATGCTGGCCGTGCCCGGCCTCGACCCGGTACCGACCTCGGTGCACCTGCTGCGCCAGTGCGGCGATATCGTCATCGCCGTACCGTCCAATTCGGTTGCGGCCGTACTGGTTATGACCTGTGGTAACACCGGCTCACCCGCCGTGCTCGAACTCACCGACCACGCCCCGCTGCCGCTGCGCGAACCCGTGCGCGCCCTGGTCTGGCTGCGCGGCTGGGTGCACGCGGTCCCCAGCAATACCCAGCGCGCGCTCGCCGCCGCCGTCGCCGAGGACCACCCGCATCCGGCGCTGCTCGATATCGGCCACACCGCGACCCTGCTGCGCCTGGTCGTCGACTCCGCCGTGGTCGCCGACACCTCCGGCGCGGATTCGGTGACCCGCGAACAACTCCGGCAGGCGCACCCCGACCCGTTCTGCGCCATGGAAGGCGCGTGGCTGCAACACCTGCACGCCGACCACGCCGATGTCATCGACCGGCTCGCCCGGCATCTGCCGCCCGCACTGCGGCGCGGCGCGCTGGTGCATCCGCTCGCCATCGACCGGTACGGCGTCACGCTGCGGGTGGAAGCCGTCGAGGCCGACCACGACATCCGCATCCCCTTCCCCACCCCCGCACACGATGTCGAATCGCTCAGCCGCGCCGTACAGGCCTTGGCGGCCAACCCTTTCGAACACGGCCTGCACCGCATCTAGCGCCGCACCCTCGTCATCCCGGCGCGTTTTTGGCCGGGATCCACACGATCGGCGCAAGGTCTGACCGGTGTGGATCCCGGCCAAAAGCATGCCGGGATGACGGGGCAAGATTTGCCGGGATGACGGGGCGGGATTTGCCGGGATGACGGGGCGGGATTGCCGGGAGGGCAGCACATAGATTGGCGTCCATGGATTCCGGAGCCGAGACCTCGCCTGTATGGCCCGCGTTGGCATCTACCGCGCAGCAGCGGCGGGCGATCCGGATCGAGATCGCGATCGTCCTGGTCGTCACGTTCGGGCTGAGCGGTGCCAATGCGGCGCTGTCGCTGCTCGAGAGCGCGCTCGCGCCGGGCGGGGTGGGCGGGCAGACCGTCGCGCTGAATCCGTCGCGGGCGGCGCAATCCACCATCGACCTGCTGTTCCAACTGTTGAGCGTGGCGCGACTGCTCGGCTGGGCGGCGCTCGGGCTGTATCTGTTGTGGCGCAGCGGGATCGGGCCGCGGCTGATCGGGATCGCCCGGCTGCGGTGGCGGGGCGATGTGCTGCCGGGGCTGGCATTGGCCGCGATCATCGGGATTCCCGGGCTCGGGCTGTATCTGGTCGCGCACGCCCTCGGGGTGAGCGTCACGATTGTGCCCGGCTCCCTGGATCATTGGTGGCGGCTGCCGGTACTGGTGTTGAACGCCTGGGCGAATTCGGCGGCCGAGGAAGTGCTGGTGGTCGCGTATCTGATCACCAGATTGCGGGCGCTCGGCTGGTCCGAGAATCGGTCCCTGCTGGCATCGGCGCTCCTGCGCGGCAGCTACCACCTCTACCAGGGACTCGGCGGCGGCATCGGAAACCTGGTGATGGGACTCATATTCGGGCGGTACTGGCAGCGCACCAACCGGCTCTGGCCACTGCTGCTGGCGCACGCGCTGATCGACACCGTCGCCTACATCGGCTACTCCCTGCTGCGGGGACACCTCTCCTGGCTGCCGTAATGCGATTGGAATGAACCCCCGAGCGGGTGGAATCAGTAGAGTTCCGGTGATGAACGGCGACGACCCCCAGCAACACGCACGGATGCGCCGGGAGCCGCCGCCGAATCGTGCGAGCCAGCCCCCGGCCGGACCCGCACGGCCCGGAGCAAACCAGCCGCAACCGCCGCGCGCACAACCGGGCGGGCCACCGCGCGCGGGACAGCCACCGCAGCGGAACCAGGGTCCCGCGGCACGTGATCCGGGTGCGCGGCCGAATCCGAATCCGCGCCAGGGCGATCCGGCCGCCGGAGCGCACGGGCCCACCCACAAGATCTCGCGTGACGAGCCGAAACCCGCACTGGCCTGGTCGGAAGTCCCGCCCACCATGAACCGGCCGCCGCAGGGTCCGGCGCGCGGGCCGGGGCGCGATCAGCAACCACCGCAACGCAATCTGCCGCCGCAGCGGAATTCGGGCGTGCCACAGGGCAATCAGCCACCCCGGCGCGAACCGGGTGCGGCACAGCGCAATCAACCCGCATCGCGCGAACCCGCTGCGGGACAACGCGATCAGCCCGGAGGTGCGTCCCGGTACGAGCGGACGCGGGTGGCCGCGCCGATGGGGCACGCCCCCACCCAGACCCCGCAACCCTTCCGGGAGGATGCGCCGCCACCACCGCCCGCGCTGCCGCCCAAACGCGGTGGCGGCAAAGGCGGCGGCGGTGACCGTCCGCCGCGCGGACCCAAGCCGAAGCGCAAACGGCACTGGTTCCGGTGGATCACGGCGCTGCTGCTGATCGTGCTGCTCACGCCGATCGTGGCGGGGATCTACGTGGATACGCATCTGACCCGCATCGACGCACTGCCCGGCTACTCCGGGCGGATCAGCGACACGCCCGGGACGAATTGGCTTTTGGTCGGCTCCGACAGCCGCACCGGACTCACCGCGGAGCAGGAACAGGAGCTCGCCACCGGCGGTGAGGTCGGATCCGAGCGGACCGACACCATCATCCTGGTGCACCTGCCGAAATCCGGGCAGCCGACCCTGGTCAGCCTGCCGCGCGACTCCTACGTGGCCATTCCCGGACACGGAAAAGACAAGCTCAACGCGTCATTCGCATTCGGCGGCGCACCGCTGCTGACGCAGACCGTCGAACTCGCCACCGGACTGCGCATCGACCACTACGCGCAGATCGGCTTCGGTGGTTTCGCCGATATCGTCGACGCGGTCGGCGGTATCGATATGTGCCTGGACCAGGCGATCAACGATCCGCTGGCGGGTATCGACCTGCAGGCGGGCTGCCAGCATCTCAACGGCGCGGAGGCGCTCGGCTTCGTGCGCTCGCGCGCCACCGCCCGCGCCGACTTGGATCGCATGCTCAACCAGCGCAAATTCCTCAGCGCGCTGCTGAAGAAGGCGACCAGCGTGGGCACGCTGGCCAACCCGTTCCGGTCCTGGCCGCTGATACAGGGCTTGACGAAAACTTTGAAGGTCGACGAGGGATCGCACGTCTGGAACCTCGCCCTGCTCGGCAAGGCGATGGCGGGCAATCCGATAGCGACAACCGTGCCGGTCGGTGGGTTCGAGGACACCGACGGCAGTGGCAATGTGCTGCTGTGGGACAAGACCAGAGCCGGTCAGTTCTTCGATGCGCTGGCCGCCGATAAACCCATCCCGAGCGACTTGATCACCACCGTCGGAAATTAGCGAAATTAGGCAAGTATTGCCTCAATAAGGCTGTACTCAATAAGGCTGCACTTGGATGACACGCGCTCTGACCAGGGTTAATGTCATCCGCATGTCCAGCCGAACCCAAACCAAGAGCAGCAAGTTCCACGCCCTGCTGCAGGATCAGATCCGCAACGAATTCAATGCCGAGCGCCAGTACATCGCCATCGCATTGTGGTTCGATCACGCCGATCTGCCGGTCCTGGCCAAGTACTTCTACAAGCAGGCCGTCGAAGAGCGCAATCACGCGCTGATGATCGCGCAGTACCTGCTCGATCAGGATTTCGTGGTCGAGGTGGCCGACAACAGCGCCGCCAAGTCGAGTTTCGAGAATGCCAAGGAGCCGATCGCGCTGGCGCTGTCCCAGGAGCAGACGGTCACCGAGCAGATCGTGGCGCTCGCCAAGACCGCCCGCGAAGAGGGCGACTACCAGGGCGAGCAGTTCATGCAGTGGTTCCTGAAGGAGCAGGTCGAGGAGGTGGCGACCATGAAGACCCTCCTCACCGTCGCCGAGCGCGCCAGCGCCAACATGTTCGACCTGGAGAACTTCGTCTCGCGCGAGATGAGCTCGCCGAAGGACGCCTCCGGCTCGCCGCACACCGCGGGCGGCTCGCTCTAAGGACATACGAAAAGGCCCGGTTCCCCTGTGGGACCGGGCCTTTCCTATTGCCGAAGCAAATTCGGGGTGAAACCGCCGGGCGCTGAAAACAATTCAGCGCCCGGGAAAATCAGCGCAGGGTGACCTGGCGCGAGCGCAAGCCGTCGCGGGAGCGGCGGATCTCCGAGGTCAGCGGCTCGTCGTTCTTCAGGGCGGCGGCCAGGCGGGCGCCGAATTCCTTTGCGGCGGGCTCCCATTCGGTGGGGTGGCGCTCGGGATCCAGATCGAACACCGGCACCAGCAAACCGTGGGTGCGGAACGAGCCCGCGAACCGCGAACCCTCACCCAGGTTCAGTTCACCGGCCGCGTGCAGGCGCGCCAGCGCGACCATGAGCGCGTCCTCGTCCTCCGGGCGTACCCAGCGCAGATGCGCCTTCTCACCGGCGTCCACCCACCAGGCCGCGCCGATCGCGTCCGCGCCCAGGTTCAGGCGGGCCGACGGCATGATCGCCTGATTCGCCTGCTCGATGGTGGCGGCCACCTGCGGGTCCGGGGTGACACCCTCGGGTACCCACCAGTTGAAGTCCTGGTGCACGGTCAGATCCAGTGCGGCGTTGTCGAGCACGTCCGAAAGGCTCGGCGCGCCTTCGACACTCGCGGCCGCGAGCGAATCGCCCGGCTCCGCGGACTGCGTCCACAGAATCGCGGTGGCGAGATCGGCTGCCGGATTATCCGACTGGAACTGCACCTGCGTGCCGACGAACCCGACCGGCTCATCGCCCGCGCGCACCAGCGCGGCCACCGCGCCCGGCAGCACCGTCGACAGCGTCACCGCGCGCTCGGCGGCCACACTCGGCGACAACTTCAAGGTCGCGGTGGCGGAAGGCACGAACTCCCGGAGCGCCACCAGATCACACTCGGCGGCCAAACCCTCGAACGGCCGCGTCACCACCTGCGACGCCGCCTCCTGCGCGGCACGGCGCTCGGCCAGCTTCTGCGCCCGGTTACTGTCCGGCTTGGGACTGTTGCGCTTGCTCTTACCCATAGCTGGCAAACGTACCGTGTCCGATTGAGCGGGCTGCGGTGCGGCTTATCGAATTACGCGACGGGGAGGAGGCCCTTGGTGCGGCCGGGGTGGTTGGTGGCTATCCAGCTGACGCCGAGGTCGGCGCAGAGGCGGACGTCTTCGGGGTCGTCGACGGTCCAGACGTAGGTAGCGCGGCCGGCGGCGGCGGCCTTGTCGACCAGGTCGGGGTGTTCGCGCAGGGTGCGGACCGAGGGGCCGATCGCCGTCGCGCCGACCGTGGTGGCGGCACCGCCGGACAGGTAGAGGGAGGATTCGCCGAGCAGGACCGTCGGCAGCAGCGGGGCCGCGCGGCGAATGCGCCACACCGCGGTCGCGGCGAAGGAAATGACCACCGCGCGCGAATGATCCGCCGAGGCCGGAGCCGCGATGCCGTAGCGCTGGAGTTCGGTGAGCAGGGTGGTTTCCACCAGCGCGCCGTAGCGGACCGGATGCTTGGTCTCGATGAAGAGCTTGGTGGGGCGGCTCTTCCAATCCAGGACCAGTTCGATGAGTTCGGCCAGGGTCAGCACCGGGGACGGTTCCTCGGCGGTGCCGAAGTTCAGCGCGCGGAGTTCATCCAGGGTCAGCTCGCTGACCGCGCCGGTGCCGTTGGACGTGCGGTCCACGGTGCGATCGTGCACGCACACCAGCTGGCCGTCCTTGGTCAGGCGGATATCGCATTCGACGCCGTCGGCGCCCTCCTGCAACGCGAGATCGTATGCGGCGAGGGTGTGTTCGGGTCGCGCCGCCGACGCCCCCCGGTGCGCCACCACGAATGGTGCGCGGCTCTCCCGGCTCACTTCGCCAATACCTCCTCGTGCTCCGATTCCGGCGCGCCGTCGGCGGCCGCGTTCGCGCTCGCCGAATTCGGTGCGGTCGCCTCATCATTCCCGACGGCGTCCAGCGGCGCGCGCCCGGCGGAACCCGGGACCCGCTCGGCCGCGGGCCGCACCGGTGCGATCACCGGGACCGCGGGCGCGGTGGCGGGCAGCCAGCGCTTGACGGTATGCGGCGCACCGCGCAGGTCCAGACCGGCGAACGCGCGCACCAGCCACAGCGTCAGCACCGCGACACCGGCCGCGACCAGATCGGCCCACATGCTCACCAGCACGCCGTCCGCCCGCACCTGCAGTGAGGCGGCGAACCGGTACAGCGTCACCGCCACTACCAGCACGCCGTTGAGAATCCAACCCGCCCACCAGATCCGGACCACGCGCAACAGTCGCGGCTCCAGCTCGCCCGCGCGAATCGCCTCGGTGAGGAATACCCCCGGCCACAACAGATTCGCCCCGGGAATCAAAGAGCCAAGGAACAACTCGGCGGGATGGCGCGGATCCGTCCGGCGCACACCGGCATACGCGGTGCGGCGCACCTGTACCAGCCAGCCGACCAGCGCGACCGCGGTCAGCAATGCCAGCAGTGCGGCCGCGATCGCGGAAACCGTCACGGCCCCATCGGAAATCCACAGCAGCCAGGGCTGGATCAGCCGGGTGCGATTGCGCAGCAGAATGCCGTACCGGCCCAATTCGGCGAGTGCGGCGAAGCCGAAAACGCCCGCCGTGCCGAGCAGTAGGCGCGGTACCCGCGCGGCCAGGGCTTCGAGGCGGCCGACCGGCACGGTGGTCGTCTCGGGCAGGCGATCCTGCAAACCCCAGCGCGGAGTCTGCGTGTAGTGCGGGGTCTGCGGCGCGACCGGCTGCCGAACGGGCTGCGCCGGTTGGGCTTTGCGGCCGGGCGGGCGCGCCACCCAGCGATAGTTGCGGCGCGCGGCGGGCGCGTCCACGGGTGCGGGCGAGAGCAGTACACCGTGGCAGCGCGGGCACCAGTGCAGTGGTTTGCCCTGCACCGCCCAGCGCGCACCGCAGCGGGCACACGGCTGAACCACCGTGGATCGCTGATTCGCCACATTCCCCCCGTTCATCGGCTGCACCTCACTAGTAGATCTTCGCCGCGGCCGGATCGTCACCGGTGAGGGCACGCCCGGCCTGTTGCCAGGCGACCATGCCGCCGGAGACCATGACGGCTTCGAAACCGACGCTCTCCAGGTACTGCACCGCCTGGACCGAACGGCCGCCCTGCCGGCAGATCACGTAGATCTGGGCGTCGTAATCCAATTCGTCCAGGCGCGGGGGCAGGTCGACGAGGGGGATGTGCAGGGCGCCGGGCGCGTGCCCGAGCCGCCATTCATCGTCCTCGCGCACATCCACCAGCAGCGCGGGCGCGGGTGCGGTGGTCGCCCAGGGCGCGGCGGCGTCGAACTCCGCGGGCACCTCCTCGATCGGAACCGAGGGAATATGGGGACTGGTCACGCCTTCGATCCTGCCACGGGCACGCGGGGGACGTGGAGTTCCGTCCCGAGTTATCCACATAATCCACAACCTGATCCACAGGTTGAGAACTGTCCGGAATCTCCTGCCGTGCGGTTCGTAATGCCGGGTCAACCGTTCCGAAATGTCCCCTCCACGTCTCGGAGCGGCCGACCCGACAACTGGTTGGACGGCGGCGGATCCCGATCGGTTCCGTTCGCTCCCGAAAAAAACGACAACACTACAGAAAATCGGAAATCCTCAGCCGGTCCAGGCAAGATCGGTAGCCTGGCGCTATGACTGTGAGCAGGGGGCTACTCGACGGACTGGACATCACCGGACTCAACACCGCACTGTCCGAGGCGACCTGCCTCGGAATCGACGTCGACGCGGCGGCCGGAACACTACGGCTGGAACTCGATGTCCTCACTCTCCCCGAAAGCGGGCCACCGCCCGCCGATTGCGATCTCTACCTGACCCTGACCGGGGTCAGCCGCGTCGCCGCCTCACTGCGCCGCCAGCGCTGGGACGACCTCGACCCGGTCGTACTGCCCTTGGAACTCGACGGCCTGCACGACGCCGTCAGCAGCTTCGGCGGCGGTGCGCTGCACGGCTGGGAATTCTTCGACCTCAGCGACCGCGCCTGGGCGCAGTGGAGCAAACTGCTCAGCTTCGACACCGTCCTCGAGGACCGGCCCGCCGCGCACATGCTGGAGATCTCCCAGGAAGAAGGCATCGATCCGCGCGAACTCGATGTGCGGGTGTGGTTCGACGGCATGATCGTCACCGATCAGCAGGGCGCCGAACTGCCGCTGACCGAATTCATCGCGGGCGGAGTGCGCTGGTGGCAGGCGCACGACGCGGGCGATCCGCGCACCATGAAGCCGAATATCGTGCCGCCGCTGTAACTTCCGGGCCGCCCCCGGCGCAGACCAGGGCCGCATCGCGATCCGCGATGCGGCCTTCACCATGAGCGCCGCCGATCCGTCCCGGGTTCCGATCACGGCCAGTCCAAGGGTTGGGATAACCGGCTGTACACCGGAATGTGGGGGCAGACACCCCGGTTGCCATGAAGCGGGTGTACGAATGATGGTTGGGTGCGCCGGGCACAATCGCCGAGGGCACACAGCCCCGACACTGAGGAAGGGACATCGTGGCTGAGTACACGCTGCCAGAACTGGAATACGACTACAGCGCCCTGGAGCCCCACATCTCCGGGCAGATCAACGAGATCCACCACAGCAAGCATCACGCCGCCTACGTCGCGGGCGCGAACGCCGCGCTGGAGAAGCTGGAAGCCGCCCGTGAGGCGGGCGATCACGCCAGCATCTTCCTGAACGAGAAGAACCTCGCGTTCCACCTCGGTGGCCACGCCAACCACTCCATCTGGTGGAAGAACCTCTCCCCCAACGGTGGCGACAAGCCGGTCGGCGACCTGGAAGCCGCCATCGACGACCAGTTCGGGTCGTTCGACAAGTTCCGCGCGCAGTTCACCGCCGCGGCCAACGGCCTGCAGGGCTCGGGCTGGGCCGTCCTGGGTTACGACACCCTGGGCCAGAAGCTGCTCACCTTCCAGCTGTACGACCAGCAGGCCAACGTGCCGCTGGGCATCATCCCGCTGCTGCAGGTCGACATGTGGGAGCACGCCTTCTACCTGCAGTACAAGAACGTCAAGGCCGACTACGTGACCGCGTTCTGGAACGTCGTCAACTGGGCGGACGTGCAGGATCGTTTCGCGCGCGCCGTCACCCAGGGCAAGGGCCTGATCTTCGGCTGATAGGCCGGGACTTCGTGGGGCTCCGCCCCACACCTCCACTGGGACGCCCCGAGACACGCCCGGCTTGATCACGGGTTCGGGGACCCGGTGGGCAGGGAACCCGGGACGCAGCCCCGGATTCTCAGCGCAGCAGCCTCGCGAATCGGTTGATTCGCGGGGCTTTTGTGTGTTCGGGGGGTGTGATGGCGGGCGGGATGGGCGGGTGCTGGCACTCTTTGGTACTTGTGTGCCAGACATAACCGGGTACAAACTCGGGTACTACTAGGACGGGCATAGCCGCCCCGGATTTCTTCACTTCGGGAGGCCGCGATGAGCGAGCAGATCGGTGTGTTGCCGTTTCAGGCGCATGGGTCGTTGCACGGGTTCGTGATTTCGGGGCGCTGGCCGGACTCCACCAAGGAGTGGGCGCAGTTGCTGGTGTTGGCGGTGCGGGTGGCCAGTCTGCCGGGATTGTTGCCCACCACCACCGTGTTCGGGGCGCGAGAAGAGCTGCCCGATGATCCGCAGCCGGGAATGGTGGGGCTCGTCATCGCCGAGGGGACCGTGCTCGGGGAAGCCGCGCTGGCGCCCGGCAGGTTTGCCGAACATGTGCCACCCGCGTTGATCATGTTGCATCCGCCGCGCGAGACGCGGCCGTCACTGCCCGAATGCGCGGGCGCGGCCTCCGGGACCTTGCTGCTGCCCGGGCTGCCGCATCTGGGGCTCGAACATCGGGCGGCCTGGGTGGAAACCGATATGGACGGGTCGGTGACCTCGATGGTTTCGCGGGTGGGCGTCGATCCGATCAGTGATCCCGATACCGCGGTTCTGGCTATGCTGCTGGCCGCTTAAGGGTTCCCGAAACCTCTCGGCAGTGCGTCCAAACTTATTGTGCGCATTGCGATTTCGACTACACGCGTTTGCGAATGCCGGGTTTGCCGGAGTAGGGTGTGTCAGAGCGAAGGGGAGTAGCCCCCAATCGCGTAGTCGACATACTGATCCGCTCTCGGGTCCGGCTGCGTGAACCGGGATTCACCGGTGGGCGAGACCTTCGGCCATGACAACCAAACCGATCACGGTGCGGATGTCGGCTGAAGCGCCCCCGCAATTCAGTCGGCAGGCCGGAGAACCTGGGAGCTGACATTTCATGATCACCACGATTTTGCTGAGCTTCGGCGCGCTCTTCCTCGCCGAACTGGGCGATAAATCGCAGTTGATGGCCTTGACGTTCGCGCTGCGCTACCGCTGGTGGGTCGTGCTCAGCGCCATCACCGTCGCCAGCATTCTGGTGAACCTCATCGCCGTCGGCGTCGGGCACTTCCTCGGCGCGGCACTGCCCACCGAACTCATCGCGTTCTTCGCCGCCGCCACCCTGATCGCGGTCGGCCTGTGGACGCTGCGCGAACTGCTGCCGGGCAACGCGCCCGAGGACGACGCCGAAACGGTCGCGCCGCAAACGAAATCGCGGTCGGCGTTCCTGGTGGTGCTGTCCGCGTTCCTGCTCGCCGAACTCGGCGACCGCACCATGTTCGCGACCATGGCATTGGCCACCAAGAACGGCTGGATCGCGGTATGGATCGGCTCGGTCGCGGGCATGGTCGCGGCGGGCGGACTCGCGATCCTGATCGGCGTGACGGTCGGCAAGCACATTCCCGAGCGGGCCATCGCGCTCTGCTCCGGACTGCTGTTCCTGTACTTCGGCGCGGTCACGCTGCTCGGCGCGCTGGCACCGGAACTGGGGACGCTGGGCAATATCGCCCTCGGCGCGGTACTGCCCGCGGCGGCCGGTGCGGTGCTGATGCTGTTGCGGCGCAAGAACTCCGCACGGATCGGCGAGCAACCGGATGCGGACGAAGCGGTCACCGTCGAGGAACGCACCGCCTGATTCGGCTTCTCAGTCGTCGAGCGGACTCTCGCCGAATAGCGCGCCCGCGCGGCGGACCAGATTGGTCAGGGGTTCGCGGAGGGCGCGCAGGCCGTCGATATCGCCGACGGCAATGCGGTTGGTGACCATGGCGCTCAAGGCGGCGACCAGGGTTTGGCAGGCGAAACGCTGTTCCTCGGTATCGGCGCGCAGGATGTCCGCGACCATGGCGACGAAGGTTTCCTGGAGGTTGGTGCGGCGGATGATGGCCTCGGGGCCGACGGCGTACACCTCGACGAGAAACAGTCTGGCATAGGCGGGTTCGGCGGCGAGGGCGTCCAGGTAGGCGCCGAGCACGCGTTCGATGCGCTCGGATTGGGTTTCCCCGTCGAACTCCGCACCCGTGACGGCGAGTATGCCGGTGAGCATGAGTTCCACCGCGCGCTCGTACGCGGCCTCGAAACAGTCTTCCTTGGAACGGAATTGCTCGTAGAAGGTTTCACGCGAAACACCGGCGCGTTTGATGACCGCGGCCACAGGTGTTCCGACATAACCGTTTTCGGCCATCGCCTCGGCCATTGCCAGCAGGATGCGGTCGCGTTGCGCGGCGACCACCGTCTCGCGCGGCAGGCCGTGGCGGCCGCGGGGCAGTTGGCGGGAGGTGACTGCCGAATCGGGCATCAGGCGAGCTTCCTCATTCTGCTCGGGCGGGCGGGCTGCTCGGTGGTGAAGGCCACCGGTTCGGTGCGCGCCACTTCCAAACCCGGTGCGACACCGTGCCGCAGAGCGTAGTCGACAACCCGCTGCCCGACCCCTCGGAAGCTCAGCACCACACCCACCCAGTACGGCGAGAACACCCGGCGCGAGCGGCGGGCCAGGGCACGTTCCATGGCGTCGATGGCCGGGCCCAGCGGTGCGATGCCCGACACCGTGCTGCGGCCGAGAATGCTGCGCGCGGCATCGGTGCCGAAACCGCGGCTGGTCATATCGGTGTCGAGTTCGGCGAAGTAGGCCATGCCGACCTTCGCGCCGGTATGGCGCAGTTCGATGCGCAGGGTGTCGCCGAGCGCCTCGACCGCGGCCTTGGACGCGCTGTACGCACCGGCCAGGGGTAGGTGGATGGCGGCGGCCAGCGAGGACACCAGCAGTACGTACCCGCCCGGATGCGCGATATGCGGGCCCGCCGCGCGCAGCGTGTAGTACGCGCCGAGCACGTTCACCGTGAGCGTCTGCTCCAGCACCGTCGGATCGCCGTGCAGCAGTGAAAGTTGCCGGGCGATACCGGCATTCACCACCACCGCGTCCAAACCGCCGAGCTCGGCGGTGAGCGAGTTGACCACGCGCTGCACCTGGGCCGGATCGCCGACATCGCAGTAGCGCCACGGGGCCTCACCGCAGTCGGCGGCGACCTCGGCCAGCAGTCCCTCTTCGATGCCCAGCAGCGCCACCTGGGCGCCGTGGGCATGCAACTGCCGGGCGAGAGCCGCCCCGATACCGCGGGCGGCGCCGGTGATCAGGATGCGTTGCCCGGCGACCTGCCGGGCGGGAGCTAGGAGACCACGGCGCGAACGTCGGGCCGCGTGGGCGTTCATAGCAGCGACAGTAGCACTCAACGAACACCCATGTTCGCAAACTGGATAGTCGTCTTCCGGTGCCCCTGAATCGGACTGTGTCCGCCCCCACTAGTGTGCTTGTTGACGGAGGGCCAGTGAGAGGGCGCTCCACGTTCGAGAGGACCAATCACCGTGGAGATTTCCGGCTCCGCCGCCATCGTCACCGGAGGTGCTTCCGGCCTCGGTGCGGCCACCGCCAAGCGCCTCGCCGACGCCGGCGCCACTGTGTTCGGCCTGGACCTGGCCCAGTCGATCGAGCGCGCGGGCGACAGCGTCCCGGCCGGTGTCACCCTGATCCCGACCGACGTCACCAGCGGTGACGAGGTGGCCGCCGCGGTCGCCAAGGTCGTGGAATCCGGTGTGCCACTGCGCATCGTCGTCAACTGCGCCGGTGTGGGCTGGGCGGGACGCATCCTGTCCAAGAACGGCCCGCACGATCTCGAGCTGTTCCGCACGGTCATCACCGTGAACCTGCTCGGCTCGTTCAATGTCATGCGGCTGGCCGCCGACGCCATCTCCAAGACCGAGCCGGTCGACGAGTACGGCCAGCGTGGCGTCATCATCAACACCGCCTCCGTGGCGGCGTTCGAGGGGCAGATCGGTCAGATCGCCTACTCCGCCTCCAAGGGCGGCGTCGCCGGTATGACCATCCCGGCCGCGCGTGACCTGGCGCAGTTCGGCATTCGCGTCAACACCATCGCCCCCGGCATCATCGACACCCCGATGCTCGCCGGTGTCACCGAGGAATACCGCAAGGGCCTCGAGGCAGGGGTTCCCTTCCCGTCCCGCCTGGGTCGCCCGGACGAGTACGCGCAGCTCGCGCAGTACATCACCGAGCACGACTACCTCAACGGCGAGACCATCCGCATGGACGGCGCACTGCGCATGGCACCGCGTTAAGCGTTGAAACGGCACAAGGCCCGCACGGATTACCGTGCGGGCCTTGTTATTTCACGAGGTCGGCGGACGCGGAGGCTTCAGCGCCCTGCCGGAAATCTCAGTGGGGGCGGACGGCCGCGGCCTGCGGACCCTTCTTGCCCTCGGTGATTTCGAAGCTCACGGCCTGGCCCTCTTCGAGCTGGCGGTAGCCGTTGCCTTCGATTTCAGAGTAGTGAACGAACACATCGGGGCCGTCCTCGCGGGCGATGAAGCCGTAGCCCTTCTCCGCGTTGAACCACTTGACGGTGCCCTGAACCATAACTTTCTCCTGCTGGATGTTGCATCGGCCGCCGCGGTCACGGCGACCGGGTCGAATCAGAAGGCGACTTGCAACTTGCCTGGCAAGAGAAGCGCCCGCACGATGTTCAGCGCGAGCATGTGAGACACGAACACGAAAAACTTACGACCAAGCAGTACAACGTATGGCGTTCGAACGAGTTCCCCGGTTCGGCGGATCATCGCGCGCGTCACAATCGCGCCGAACCGGGTATGACCGAAAACCGCCGACTAGAGGGTCTTGGTGAGGCGTTCCGCGAGCACCCGGGCGAAGCGCGCCGGATCCTTGAGTTCGCCGCCCTCGGCGAGCACCGCTGTGCCATAGAGGAGTTCGGCGGTCTCGGTGAGATCGGCGGGCTTCTCGGCGTCGTCCTTCACCTTGGCGAACGCATCGCGCAGGCCCGTGACCAGGGCATGCCCGGGGTTCAATTCCAGGATGCGCTTGGAGTCGGGCAGCGTCTGACCGGAGGCGCGGTACATGCGCTCCAGCAGCGGTGTGAAATCGAACACGTCGCCCACGATGCAGGCGGGCGAGGTGGTGAGGCGGGAGGTCAGGCGGACCTCCTTCACATTCTCGTCCAGGGTGGTGGTCAGCCAGCCGAGCAGATCCGCGAAATCCTTGTCCTGCGCCTCGCGCAGCGCCTCGGACTCCTTCTTCTCGTCCTCGGACTCCAGATCCACCTCGCCCTTGGCGATGGATTGCAGTGGCTGACCGGCGAATTCGGGTACCGAACCGACCCACATCTCGTCGACCGGATCGGTCAGCACCAGCACCTCGAGGCCCTTGGCCTTGAAGGCTTCCATATGCGGGGAGTTCTCGATCTGCTCGCGGGACTCGCCCGTCATGTAGTAGATCGCGGTCTGGGTCTCCGGCATCCGCTCCACGTACTGGGCGAGGGTGGTGAGCTCCTCGGTCGAATGCGTGGACGCGAAAGACGAGACGCCCAGGATGGTTTCGCGATTATCGGAGTCGGAGAGCATGCCCTCCTTGAGAACTCGGCCGAACTCGCGCCAGAACGTCTGGTACTTCGACTGATCCTCGGCCTTCTGCAAATCCTTGACCGTGGACAGCACCTTCTTCACCAGACGCTTCTGGATCATCCGGATCTGCCGGTCCTGCTGCAGGATCTCGCGAGAGACGTTGAGCGACAGGTCCTGTGCGTCCACCACGCCCTTGACGAAGCGCAGGTACTCCGGCATCAACTCTTCGCAGTTGTCCATGATGAACACTCGGCGCACGTACAGCTGCACGCCGCGCTTGTGCTCACGGGTGAACAGGTCGAACGGGGCGGTCGAGGGCAGGAACAGCAGCGCCTGATACTCGAATGTGCCCTCCGCCTTCATCGGAATGACTTCCAGCGGGTCATCCCAGGCGTGCGAGACGTGCTTGTAGAACTCCTTGTACTCCTCGTCGGTGACCTCGCTCCGGGGGCGGGTCCACAGCGCCTTCTGGGAGTTCAGGGTCTGGGTTTCGGTGAGCGTCTTCTCGGTCTGCTCCTCGCCCTCACCGTCCATGACGGTGCGTTCCACATCCATGCGGATGGGCCAGGCGATGAAATCCGAGTACTTCTTCACGATTTCGCGGAGCTTCCACTCCATCGTGTAATCGAAGAGGTGGTCCTCGTCATCGGCGGGCTTGAGATGCAGCGACACCGACGTGCCCTGCGGGGCCTCGTCGAGTTCCTCGATCGTGTAGGTGGAGCTGCCCGCGGCGGATTCCCAACGGGTGCCGGTGGTTTCGCCCGCTTTGCGGGTGGTCAGGGTGACCTTGTCGGCCACCATGAAGGTCGAATAGAAGCCGATGCCGAACTGGCCGATGAGCTCTTCGGCGGCGGCGTCGGATTTGGTTTCCAGCAGCTGCTTGCGCAGTGTGGCGGTTCCCGACTTGGCGAGCGTGCCGATCAGATCCACCACCTCGGCACGGGACATGCCGATGCCGTTATCGCGGACGGTCAGCACGCGCTCATCCCGATCCACCGACAACTCGATGTGCAGATCCGAGATATCGGCCTGCAAATCCTTGTCGCGGAACGATTCCAGGCGCAGCTTGTCCAGCGCGTCCGAGGAATTCGAGATCAGCTCCCGCAGGAACGTGTCTTTATTCGAATACACCGAGTGAATCATCAGCTCCAGCAGCTGATGGGTCTCGGCCTGAAACTCCAGGTGCTCGACGTGTTCGGTCACGACGCGATATTACGTCGCGCGAAATCCGCGATGGCGGGAACCTCGGCATCGGCGCGATCTGTCATCCAGTCACGCAACACCTTCGTCGCCTGCACATCGTCCTCGTTGTACTCCAGGATGCGGGTGCGCTGCGACATGTCCGGATCGCCGCCGTCGTAGCCGACGGCCAGGCGATACCAGCTCATGGACGCCTCACCGCCGGCTTCCGGATCGCGCCAGGCGAAACCGGCGACCGGGGCGATCTTCTTCAGGCCCTTGCCGTTCGGGCAGATGAACTGCTCCGACACCGCCTGGAACATGTCCACCCACTGCGGGCTGTCCACGAACTTCTGGATATCGCGCTCGGTCGGGATGCCGGGCATGCCCGCGAAACGACGGGCCGACTCGTACAGCCACTTGTCCTCGGCGGTGCGCGAATAGCAGTAGGCGGCAAAGGTTTTGCCGTCCGCGGCGGCCTGCGCGCGGGTTTCCATCAGCCACGCCCAGAATTCGGCGAAGGAACGGCCCTCATCCTCGGTGGGCAGCGGATCCCAGGTGACGAAGGGGCGATAGACACCGTCCAGGAGAGTGCCCCACAGGTATGCGCCGTGCTCCTGGAAGCTCTCCAGATCGACATCCACCTCGACGTCGGCGCGGGTCACCCGGACCTGATCGACGCGACGGACCAGCGGGGCTCCGGTGGCCCAGGCACGCGCGGTCACAATGGTTTCGGTGAACGGCTCGAAATGCCAGTCGTCCGGATCATCGCCCGTCCAGGCCGCGAGATCGTCGATGGTGTTCACATCGTGGCGGCGCAGCACCTCGGCGCGCGCGCCCGGGGCGACCAGACTGATATCGCGGTGTTCGGCCAGCCACTTCTCACAGCTGAGCGCGCCCGGTTCGGGAGCGCGGGTCCACCACGGGCACTGACGGCATTCGGGGACCTTCGACGGAACCGTCGGGAGTTCACCGCGCACCACCGCGATGCGGTCCGCGTAGCGACGGTCGTAATCGTCCAGGATCGGGCCCAGATCGTGAATCAGGATGCGGTCGAAGGCATATCCGATCGCGCCACCCACCAGGGCGGGGCTGGCGAAGCCGTGCCGCTGCAACATGCGGTACAGGTGCGCCAGGCGCTGCTGATCGCGCGGCTGCGGGCGGGTGCGGACGTAGCGGTCCGGCTTGGGGGTCCAGGAATACAGGCCGCTGGTGATCGGATGGAAATCGGCCGGATCCGGTTGCCGCGGATCGGTCACCTTGTGATTGACCACCACGATCGGGATGTAACCGCCGCGATCCACGTCCCGCCACAGGATTTCGCAACCACCGCGCCGACCCGTGTCCGCCTCCTGCGGCAGCAGGCCACCCCAGATGCGATCCGCGCCCGCCGCCATCGCCGCCATCGTCGCCTCCGCGCGACGGCCCGCCGACATGCCCGGATCGATCACGGTCCAGCGCTCCGGATCACCGCCGACGAGGGTGTCCCGCACCTGAATTCGATGCGCGGCCGCCGCATCCCGCCGCTGCTGCACACCGGCGTCTTCGATGACTCCGGTCAGCACCTGTGGGTGCGAGGAGTCCAAAAGCAGCCGGTGCCGGCAGCCGATCAAGGCCCGCGCGTCAAGAAACGCGGCCCGCTCGCCATGGTCACCGATGCCCGAATACACGGATAGCAGTATGGCCTCATCCCCCGACACTCCGACCCCCGCGCCCCTCGGCGCGCGGAGAAGATGATGCGAGCGAGGGGCGCGCACCCCCGGGTGGTGCGAAAACACTCCGGGGCTCCGCCTCCGAACCCCCGACAGAGGGAAGAGGGGGACGCTGACGCTGAGTCTTGGGGGCTTCGCCCCCAAACCCCCAATGACGAAGGGCCGCGAGACCTTGCGTCAGCGTCTGTGTCTCGAACCGCGGGGATACGTGGTTCGTTGATTGGGCATGGTGTTCGCTCGGTTGGCTGGGGAAACGATAGGGTGGCGATCAAACTGTGTTTCATGGGCGGACAGGCAATTCCCCCGGCCCTGTGCTGCCATGGCGAACCAGCATGACGGAGGCCATCTATGGGGTTGTTCACCAAGCGCAAGAAGAAGGTCAGCCGGCGGGCTGAGGCCAAGGCGCTGAAGCACAAGGCCGGTATGGAGGCCAAGCTCGGGGCTCGCAATGAGCGCAAGAAGCATCGGGGCGAGGTGCGGTTGCAGCGCAAGGTCGCCAATGCGGAGATCTCCAAGTTGCAGGCCGAGGAGAAGGCCGCGGTGAAGCTGGCCGCCAGGGCCGAGCGGGATCCGTTCAGTGTGGCCTCGGTGCGCAAGTATCTCGGGGTCGCCCGGATTCTGGTGCCGGTGCTCGCACCGCTCGCCTATCGGGGCGCGACCATATTGCGCGGGCAGTTGGACACCCGCCGGGCGCAGCAGTTGGGCGTCGGGGTGAATCAGCTCGGCGAGTTCGCCGGTCCGGGTGCGAAATTGCAGGCCCGGCTGGCGAATGTGGAGAGCACGCTCACCGATCTGGAGAAGAAGAACCCGAAGGATTCCGATACCGAGAAGTTCGTCGCCGCCACCCGCGATCGGCTGGAGAGCCTGACGACCGCCGTGCGCACCGCCGCGCAGATGCCCGTGCAGCGGCGGCGCGCCGTGCACGCCTCCATCTCGAACGAGCTCTCCGGCATCGAAGCCGATGTGCTCGCCCGCCTCGGCGTGAACTGAGCAGTACCCGACGATGAAGCACCGCGTACGAGCAGGCAGCCGGGATTCGCGCCCGCAGCCCGTTTCCGTGCGCGGTTCCGCATCGCGGTTGCCGCACAAGGCATTCCGCGGCTCTCTGGCGGGCGTGGCGATGGTGGTGCTCGCGATCGCCGCGCACGGGATCGCGGGCGGCGGCTATCCGGATTCGGCCGGATCGACGCTGTTACTGCTCATCAGTGCCGCGATCGGCGCGTCGGCGGCGGTACTGCACTCCCCCGGCACGCTGCCCGTGCTGATGGTGCTCGGGCAACCGGCCTGCCATCTGGCGTTGAGCGGCGCGGCCCATCACGGGCATGTCTCGGGGGCAATGGATTTCGTGAACGACGGCGCCATGGCGGCAGCGCATGCCGTGGCCGCCGTGGTGTTCGCGGTGCTGATTCTGGCGGCCGAGCGGCTGTACGGGCTTGTTTCGCAGGCGGTTCGAGCGGTGCTCACCCGGCCCGTGGCACCGGCTGTCCGGCGCACCGCCGAGCGCTGGGCCGCGCTGGCCGGATCGCTGGGGCGGTTCGCGGTGGGGGGCAATGGGTCTCGGGCTCCGCCGGTCGCGGCGTGACTTCCTCTCACCCGTAACCCTTTGCCAGAAAAGGCCATTCACTCATGCTTATTTCCTCTTCGCGCGCGCTCGGCACGGTTGTCGCGGCCGCGAGTTTGACGCTGCTGGGCGCCGGAGTCGCGTCCGCGCATGTCACCGTCGACGCCCCGGGTGCGTCGCAGGGCGGGTACGCGGTCGCCACCTTCAAGGTGCCGACCGAATCCGATACCGCCTCCACCACCAAAGTCAGTGTGGTGCTGCCGAATCTGAAGAGCGCGCGCACCGAGCCGCTGCCGGGCTGGACGTCCAAGGTGGACAAGAACGACAAGGGTGAGGCCGTGGCCGTCACCTGGACCGCCGATCCGGGCAATGCCGGTGTCGCGCCGGGTCAATTCCAGCGGTTCGTGCTGTCCGTCGCGCTGCCCAAGCAGGAGAAGGTCGCCTTCCCCGCCACCCAGACCTACAGCGACGGCAAGGTCGTGGTCTGGGATCAGAAGGACAACCCGGACGGCAGCGAGCCCGAGCACCCGGCCCCCGCGCTGACCCTGGCGGCCGGTGGCGGCGATGACGATCACGCCGCGACCACCACCGAGGCCAAGCAAGCCAAGGACACCGACAACACCGCGCGCTGGCTGGGCGGTATCGGCCTGGTGCTGGGCGCGCTCGGTGCGGCCCTGGGTCTGGGCAGCGTCATCCGCGGTCGCAAGTCATGAGCCGCAAGCTTTTCGCCGGAGTCCTGACCGGCCTGCTGATCACCGGTTTCGCCCTGCTGGGCGGCGGTGTGGCGAACGCGCATTCGGCCGCCATCGGCTCCAGCCCGGAGAACGGCGCGCAGATCGACGTCTCCCCCGCGCGGGCCAGCGTCACCTTCAACGAGAACCTGCAGGAGAGCTATCCGTCCATGACCGTCACCGGTCCGGACGGCAATCTGTGGTCCAAGGGCCAGCCCAAGGTGGAGGGCCCGACCGTCAGCATCGAGGTCGGCGAACTCGGCCCGACCGGCGATTACAAGATCGCGTACCGGGTCACCTCGGCCGACGGCCATCCGGTCAGCGGCACCCGCACCTTCACCCTCACCAAGGCGGGCACCGGAACTCCCGGACCGAAGGCCGACTCCTCGGCCAAATCGGGCGGTTCCGACGGCGGGGTGCCGCTGTGGGTGTTCATCGCGGGCGCGGTGGTGCTGTTCGGCGGCGGGCTGGCGTTCGCACTGCTGGGCGGACGGGGCAAGCAGCGTAAGTGAACCGGTCCGACCGCACCGATCGCCGCCGCGAGCGCGGCCCGACCGGCGGCAGCAGCCAACTGAGATGGCTACTGCTGCTGGTCATTCCGCTCGCACTGTGCGGTTGGGCGCTGGCCTGGGCGCTCGCGGCGAACGATCCCGTGCAGGCGGAGGCGCCGGTACGGGTGCTCGCCGACTGCGCGGGCGCGATCGTGCTCGGCGCGGCCGCGCTACCCCGGCTGTCCGAACGCCTGTCCCCGCCGTGGCGGCTGCTCACCGTCGCCGCGGGGGTCTGGGCGGTGACGGAATTCGCCATGCTGGTGCTGGAAGCCTCCGAGGTACAGGGCATTCGGGTCGCGAAGTTGGGCGCGGGACAGTTCGGCGACTACCTCACCACGGTGAGCGGCGGGCAGATCGGCATCGCACTGCTGATCGGCAGCGGCGCGGTCGCGCTGTACAGCGCCTTCGGTTTTCGCAATCCGGATCGGGTGACGGCGGATCTGGTGCTGGTGTTCACCGCGGTCACGCTCGCGCTGCGCCCGATCACCGGGCATATGTCGCAGCAGAGTTTCGGATCGGTGCTGGGCGCGGTGCACGCGCTGGCCGCCTCGGCCTGGTTCGGGGTGCTGCTGGCGCTGGCGCTGACCGTGCGCACCCGGGGCGAGTGGGCGGTGCTGCTCCCCCGCTATTCGCGCTGGGCGCTGCCGCTGGCGGCGACGGTGACCGGCACCGGCATCGTGAACGGCCTGGTTCGGATCGGCGGGCTCACCGAATTGGCGACCACCGGATACGGGCGGCTGCTGCTGGCCAAGACGGTGATTCTGCTCGCGCTGCTGGCGCTGGGCTGGTGGTGGCGGCGCAGCTGGGTGCCGGTGGCCGCCGATCACCGCATGGACGCGGAATCCTCTTTGCGCCGTGCGATTTTCGAGGTGCTGCTGATGGCGGTGGTGTTCGGGGTCGCGGGCACGCTGGCGGTCACCGCGTAGGAATCGGCCGTGCGGTCCGATTGTGGCGCTCACCTCATCATCTGCGCATGAATTTGCAACAAGTTACTGTCGTGCGCATGACCGAAGTCAAGATCGTCGCGGACTGCACCGCCTCGGCGGAATCCGCCTTCGCCTACGTCAACGATTACAACAACCTGCCCAAATTCATCAATGAGATCAACAGCTTCACACCGCTGACCGAACAGACCGAAGGCGTCGACGCCACCTTCGACGGCACCATCGGACTCGGCCCGGTCTCACTGCATTCCACGATCAAAATCGTGCGGCACGAACCCGGTAAAGCCATCGCGGTGAAGTCCATCAAGGGCTTCGAAATCGAATCCACCTTCCTGTTCCACGACAAAGGTGACGAGGCCTGCACCATCGACGCCATCGTCGACTACCGCGTGCCCGGCGGCATCGCCGGAAAACTACTCGGCAAGACCATCGAGCCGTTCGTGAAACTGGCCGTGAAGAGCTCCACGCACAACCTGGTGACGCAGGTCGCCGCATTCCACAAAGAACGCACCAGCGCCTGATCGCCCGGGGTCGCCAAAGCCGCCGACCCCCCGAATATTTGTCCGATTCGGCCACGGCGGGGATGCTGGGCACATGCCCGAACGCAGCACCCCGACCCTCGCGCAGCGCCTCGGCTATATCTGCGGCCGCACGCTGCCGCCCGCGATGTCGGACTGGGTTCGCGAGGACGTCATCGGTCCCGGCGCGACCCGCCGCTATCTGCTCCGCATTCTGATCCCGATCATTCCGGTGCTGTGCCTGTTCCTGCTCATCCCCGGCCCGCTCTGGATGCGATTGGCCATGATGGCGCTGCTGTATCTGCCGCTCATCTATTTCACGGTCGCGCTCACCTATGTGTTCCGGCGCAACAAACTCATCAAGCACGGCATCGATCCGGCGCTCGCCGATGCCGATCGGCGCGATCGCGAAGCCGCCGAACGACAGTCGTACGAAGAACGGCACGGCCGAGCCTGAGCGTTCTCTGTGGTTCCGGTCTCGATTGCGGTGCGGTCCGCCGGGACCGGCCTAATCTCGGTGAGAAGACCTATACCGCTTCGGGTTCGATGGAGAACCACATGCAACCGCACTGGAATGCCGCACAACTGCGAGCCAGCGATGCCGACCGGGAACGCGTGATCGAGGGCCTCAATCAGTGTTTCCGCGATGGCCGGATCACCGCCGACGAACTCTCCGAACGAATAGGGCTGACCTTCAACGCCCGCACCTTCGCCGATCTCGATGTGGTGCTGACCGGGCTGCCCGTGGTTCGGCCCATGCCGCCGATGCCGGGCATGGCGGCGATTCCCGCGAACGCACCGATGTTCTATCGCCAGCATCGGCAGCAGCAGTGGAACGGCATGGGGCTCACCGCATTCGTGCTCGGCGTCTTCGGATTCATCTGCGGCATCACCGCGATTCCGGCGGTGGCGCTGGGGGTGGCGGCCATCGGCATCGATCCGAAACGACAGGACAAGGCGTTCGCCATCGCCGGGGTCGCGGCGGGCGGATTCTGGCTACTGCTGTTCGCGTTCCTCTGGCTGCACTGAAATCTCGGCGACCGCACCGAATGTCAGCGGAAGTCGGAGTGCGAGGACACCGCGCGCTCGAACGCCCGCAAATCCGCCTCCAATTGCCGGAAAAGCCAATAGTCGCCGAGGAATCCGAGCACACCGGCCACGCACAGCCATTTGATCGGGCCGATCGCCAGCGACACCTCGTGCGGGGTCAGGAACAGCAGACTGGTCACCACGCCGATCAGCGGAATCGCCACGGCCACCGCGAGATAGCGGGTGCAGCGGCGGCCCAGCGCCCGCAACGCGTCCTGATCACCAGCCATCTCACCGTGCGTGAGCAGGCGCGGATAGAAACAGCGGACCACGAAGAACGTCACCAGGAAGAACGGGTACGCGACCGCCACCGCACCCGAAACCAGCAGTGTCGCCGTCAGATTCACCAGCTGACCCATCGACAGATCGGTGTAGACCAGTAGCGAGATCGCCGCCACGATCGCCGACACCACCCACCACAGGAATGCCAGCAGCGCCACCCGATCGCCATTGACGAGGGTGTCCCGGCGCGCGCGAGCCAGGGTCTCCGGGTCATAACTGCGGCCCCGGCGCAGACCGCGCCACACGATGAACGCGCGACGGCACAGGTAATTCGTGACGATGATCGCCGCGGGCGTGGTGAACAACGCCAAACCCGCACCCACCGTTTGCAAGTGGTGCCGCTCGGTGTCGGTGAACCAGACATCCCACAGCGGGCCATTGTGCAGATTCGCGTACAGCATGCCGAGGAAATCACCGAGGAAGCTCGCGGCCGTTACCAACAGCAGCAGCGACCACGGTCCGACCCTGGCGCGCAGACTGTTTCGCGGTGGATCGACCAGATCGCGGGCGCGGTGATCCAGGCAGAGATCCAACTGCTGCGCCAGTGCCGCGCCATTCGGCCAGCGGTCGTCACGATGCGGGGCAAGACATTTCAGCAGCACCCGGCGCAGCGTCGGCGGGCAATCGGCCGGAAGCTGTTCCAGGTATTGCGGATCGATCTCGCGCTGCCGCAATCGCAGCATGCGTTCGAGGGAGGATTCCGAATCGCCCGCGCGGGTTTCGTCATCGAAGGGACGATGCCCGGTGAGCAGTTCCCACAGCACCACGCCGAGCGCGAAGACATCGGAGCGGCCGTCCAAATCCTCGGCGGTATCCGGCAATTGCGGATGACAGGCGGCCAGCTGCTCCGGTGACATGTACGCCAGCGAACCGCCGAAATACGCGAGCGGACTCGTCCCCGCCACGTGCAGGCTGAAACTGATGTTGAAATCCGCCAGCTTGGGAATACCGTCCGCGGTGAGCAGCACATTGGCGGGCTTGATATCGCGGTGCAGCACACCGTTTCCGGCGGAATAGTCGAGCGCGCGAGCCAGCCTGCTGCCCAGCCAGGCCACCGTCTCCGGCCAGGACTGCGCGGCGATGGCGGTGCGGGTCGCCGATTCGCTCGGCACCAAACCGCCCTTGTCGCGCATGGCCGTATCGACCGCCTCGAGCAGCAAGCTCCCGTCCCGCTCCGCCTCGGGACGTTTGCGCACCAGGCTCAGCACCTTCGACAGCGTGCCGCCGGGCAGGTACTGCATGTACATGAGTTTGAGTTCGCGCTCATCCATCAGGCGCTGATCGAAGACGCGCACGATGTTCTCGTGATCCAACTGCGCCAGGGTCTCGGATTCGGTGCCGTGATTCTGCGACACCTTCACCGCCACCAGGCGCTGCATGGAACGCTGCCGGGCCAGGAAGACCCGGGCGAACGCGCCCGCGCCCAATTCGACCAGCAGATCGAAATCGTCGACCCGATCGCCGACCTCGATGCCCTCCAGGGCGGCGCGGGCGCGCGGGCTGGCGATCAGGGTGCTGCGATAGTCGCGTTCACCCCAGGCGACCTCGGTGAGCGCGGCCTCGGTCGGATAGCCGCTCTCGTCGATACCGCGACCGGAGCGGCGCAGGGCGTGGAATTCCTCGTAGGCGAGATCCGGGGGCAGCGGGCCGGAGCGGAGTTCGTCATATTCCAGGCGATAGTCGGCCAGGCGCTTGGGGAAGTCGTAGCGGATCCAGCGGTACTCCAGATCCACCTTGATCAACTCGATCAGGCACAGGCGGCGGAATTCGATTGCCTGCGGCAGGAATTCGGACAGTTCCGGCGGCTGGCCCGCCTGCTCCCAGGCCGCGGCGAAGCGTGCCGCGACCGCCGTGAGCAGCGAGCGGGTCTCGCCGACAGCGTCCGAGTCGATCGCAGACTCCAACCTCATGCCCTCCGCGTACACCATGGCAACCGGTCCTCCTCCGGGAGCGCCACCTCTTCAGTATGCACCCGGAAGTCGGCACGGGCGTACCGAATTCACCGCGCGGAAATGGGTGCGGAGCAGCGCGACGGGCGGACAGCGCACCGTGGCGGGCACTAATGTTCCGGACATGAGTGAGCAGTTTCCGGACCGTATCTGGGGTTCGCGCACCAACCTTCTTTCCCGCGTTGCCAGTCCATTCGCCGCGACCAAACTCGGGTCACTGGTGATACGCAAGCTCACGCCGCTGGATCGGCGGATACTCGAGCGCACCGGCGGCAAATACACCGTGCTCGGGCCGATCGGCGCGCCCGTCATCCTGCTCACCACCATCGGGCGCAAGTCCGGGCAGCCGCGCACCACCCCGCTGCTGTACGTGCACGACGGGGACACGCTGTATGTGATCGGCAGCAATTTCGGACAGCAGCACCATCCGGCCTGGACCGGGAACCTGCTGGTCAATCCGGACGGCGAGGTCACCATCGCGGGACAGCGGATTCCGGTGCGCGCCAGCCTCATCGACGACGAGGCACGCAAGGGCGAGATCTTCGCGCGATTCGAGGAGACCACCCAGGCGTACACCGCCTACAAGAACCGCACCGCGCGTGATTTGCGTATTTTCGCCCTGACAAGATAAGCGGGTGACCGAATCAGCAAACATCGTGGCGACCGCCGACCTAGCCGATGAGATCGGCCCCGAGATCCGCAGCTGCGACACCCAGTTCATTCAATTCGGCGGCCGCGAAGCCTTCGCCGGCCGCATCGTGACCATCCGCTGCTTCCAGGACAACCTGCTGGTCAAGCAGACCCTCGGCGAGCCGGGCAACGGCCGGGTGCTGGTCGTCGACGGCGGCGCGAGCATTCACACCGCCCTGGTCGGCGACATCATCGCGGGCCGCGGCGTCGACAACGGCTGGTCCGGCGTGATCGTCAACGGCGCGGTGCGCGACTCCGCGATCCTGCGGACGCTGGACATCGGCGTCAAGGCGCTCGGCACCAACCCGCGCAAGAGCACCCAGACCGGATCGGGTGAGAAGGATGTGCCGGTCGAGTTCGGCGGCATCACCTTCACCCCGGGCGACATGGTCTACAGCGACCACGACGGCGTCGTCGTCCGTTCCGAGGACTGAGACCCTCTCGAGAGACTCTGGGGAGACTCTCAGCGGCCCTGTTCGCCACCCGACGCGCAAGTCGCCGCGGGGCGGGCGGGGTCGCTCTGTGTCAGCGGGTCAGTAGTTGGCGACGCGGGCTTTGTGGCCCGCGATGGCGACCACGTCTCCGGCCTGTAATTGGCGGCCGCGACGTAGCTCTACCTCGTCATTCACCCGCACCAGGCCACCGGAGATGACGTTCTTGGCTTCCGAACCGGAATCGATGAGGTTCGCCAGCTTCAGGAATTGGCCGAGTCGAATGACTTCGTCTTCGATCGGCACATCGACTGGTTCCGACATGGCTACATCCTCACCCGCGGGTTCCCCGAGACCAAATATCGGGCCCGCAACCCGTCGGTAAGGCAGCCGCGACAAGACACGAACCGGGTTCCGAGTGCGCGGGAGCGACGGCAACATACACACTGGTGCGGTGACTTCGACGCAGGACCGGCAGCACCGGGAACTCGAACACAGACCCGACGCGCGGTCGCCCGAAGTGCCGCATCGCGGACACGGGCGGCTCCGGGAAGTCCCGCACGTTGCGGGGCTGGTCCTGGGCGTCTTCGCGGTCCTGTGCGCCATGTGGAGTATTTCGCCCGGTCTGCGCTATCTGACCTCCGGTTTGCGGCATTACGTCGACACCTATTACTTCGACGCGCCCGACACCTCACTGGTGTGGGCGCTGGTGGTCGGCCTGCTCGCCGGCGCGACCGCCAGCCGCAAGCGCATCGCCTGGTGGTTACTGTTCGGCTATATGGCGGCGTACGCGCTCGCCAACGCCCTGGACTTCGGCACCGAGGGCGATGTGAACGCGCTCGTCGCGCTGATCGTGCACCTCGGTGTGATGGGTGTGCTGCTCGCCGCGTGGAGCGAGTTCTACACGCGGGTGCGCGGCGGCACCATCCTGCGCTCGTTCGGTGTGCTGTTCGGCGGCCTGGCGCTCGGCTGCGTGGTCGGCTGGGGTCTGGTGGAACTGTTCCCCGGCAGCCTGCCCTCGGACGAGCAGCGGCCGCTCTGGGCCATCTCGAGGGTCACCGGAGCGATCCTGGTCAGCAACGAGGACTTCGACGGGCATCCGCCGCATCTGGTCAACCTGCTGCTCGGCCTGTTCGGCGCGATCGCGCTGCTGGCCGCGGTGATGGTGCTGTTCCGGTCCCAGCGCGCCACCAACGCGCTCACCGGGCTCGACGAATCCGCGCTGCGCGGGCTCATCGAACGCTCGGATGTGGAGGACTCGCTCGGCTACTTCGCGACCCGCCGCGATAAGGCCGTCGTCTTCGCGCCCAGCGGTAAGGCCGCGGTCACCTACCGCGTGGAACTCGGCGTCTGCCTGGCCTCGGGCGATCCCATCGGCTTGAAGGAGGCGTGGCCGCACGCCATCGACGCCTGGCTGAAACTGGCCGACCAGTACGGCTGGGCACCGGCGGTCATGGGCGCGAGCGAGATCGGCGCGACCGCCTACAAGCGCGCCGGACTCTCCGCGCTGCGCCTGGGCGACGAGGCCATTCTGGAGACCCGCACCTTCTCGCTCGCGGGCCCGGAGATGAAGCAGGTCCGGCAGGCCGTGAACCGGCTCGCCAAGCAGGGCATCACCGTTCGGGTGCGGCGGCACAAGGAAGTCGAGCCCGAGGAGATGCGCGAGGTCATGCATCGCGCCGAACTGTGGCGCGATACCGAGACCGAACGCGGTTTCTCCATGGCCCTGGACCGACTCGGCGATCCGCTGGACGGCGACTGCCTGCTGGTCGAGGCCATCGACGCGAACGAGCGGGTGCTCGGCATGCTGTCCCTGGTGCCGTGGGGCCGCACCGGCGTCTCGCTCGATCTGATGCGCCGCGATCGCCAAAGCCCCAATGGCGTCATGGAATTGATGATCTCCAAACTGGCGCTCACCTCCGACCAGTACGGCATCACCCGAATCTCGTTGAACTTCGCGGTCTTCCGCGCGGTCTTCGAGGAGGGCAGTCGCATCGGCGCGGGACCGGTACTGCGCCTGTGGCGTTCGGTGCTGATGTTCTTCTCGCGCTGGTATCAGCTGGAGGCGCTGTACCGCTCCAATGTGAAATATCAGCCGGACTGGGTGCCGCGCTTCTCCATGTTCGAGGAACGCCGCCAGTTGCCGCGCGTCGCCATCGCCAGCGCGCTCGCCGAGGGCTTCCTGCCGCGAATCGGCAAGGAGCAGAACGCTTCCGCGCACACCGGTCTG
Organism: Nocardia sp. NPDC058058; assembly: GCF_042885355.1. Lineage (NCBI taxonomy): Bacteria > Bacillati > Actinomycetota > Actinomycetes > Mycobacteriales > Nocardiaceae > Nocardia > Nocardia sp. NPDC058058. Next base: position 1,408,783 of record NZ_JBHVSA010000002.1, read on the forward strand.
CGTTCCTCGGTGCCGGACACCATGACCGGACTGCACGCCGACGGCAGCATGCCCGATCTGCCGCCGGAGGATCTCGCCGAATCCGGACCGCGCCGCCCCGAACAGGTGCGGGTGCGCATGGATAAACTGCGCAAACTCAATGACTCCGGCGTCGACGCCTATCCGGTCGCCTATCCCCCGACCCACACCGTCGCCGCCGCGCGCCGCTCCCCGCAGGGCACCACGGTGCGAGTCTGCGGACGGCTCCTGCGAATTCGCGATTACGGCGGCGTCAGCTTCGCGCTGCTGCGCGACTGGTCCGGGGAGATCCAGCTGGTCATCGACCGCGGCCGAGTCGGCGCGGAACGCAGCGCGGACTTCGACACCTACTTCGATCTCGGCGATCTCATCGAGGTCAGCGGTCAGATCGGGCGCAGCCGCAGCGGTGAGCTATCCCTGCTCGCCGCCGACTGGCGCATGATCGGAAAATGTCTGCACCCACTACCCGACAAGTGGAAGGGCCTGGCCGATCCCGAGGCGCGCGTGCGGCAGCGCTACGTCGACATGGCCATCAACACCGATATCCGCGAGGTGATGGCCAAGCGCAGCGCCGTGGTGCGCTCGCTGCGAGACACCTTGCACGGCTGGGGATTCCTGGAAGTCGAGACGCCGGTGCTGCAACAGGTGCACGGCGGCGCGAACGCCACCCCGTTCACCACGCACATCAATGCCTACGATCTCGACCTGTACCTGCGCATCGCACCCGAGCTGTACCTGAAACGGCTCTGCGTCGGCGGTATGGAGAAGGTGTTCGAACTCGGCCGCGTCTTCCGCAACGAGGGTGTGGACTACAGCCACAACCCCGAGTTCACCATTCTGGAAGCCTATGAGGCGCACAGCGATTACGAGCGCATGATGCACGCCTGCCGCCAGCTCATCCAGGAGGCCGCGCTCGCCGCCAACGGCAAGATGGTGGCCATGCGGCCCGGACCGGACGGCACGCTCACCGAGGTGGACATCTCCGGGGACTGGCCGGTCAAGACCGTGCACGGCGCGGTGTCGGAGAAACTCGGCGAGACCATCAGCCCCGAGACCGACGCCGAACGCCTGCGCCTGCTCTGCGATAAGGCCGGTATCACTTGGCAATTGGGCTGGGACGCCGGGCAGATCGTCCTCGAGATGTACGAGCATCTGGTCGAGGCGAGCACCGAGGAACCCACCTTCTACATCGATTTCCCGACCTCGGTCTCCCCGCTGACACGGGCGCACCGGCATATCGCCGGGGTCACCGAGCGCTGGGATCTGGTCGCGTGGGGCGTCGAATTGGGCACCGCCTACAGCGAATTGACCGATCCGGTGGAACAGCGCAAACGCCTCACCGAACAGTCCATGCTGGCCGCGGGCGGCGATCCCGAGGCGATGGAACTCGACGAGGACTTCCTGCAGGCCCTGGAGCACGCCATGCCGCCCACCGGTGGCCTCGGCGTCGGCGTGGACCGCGTGGTCATGCTGATCACCGGGCGCAGTATTCGCGAAACCCTGCCCTTCCCGCTTGTGAAACCCCGTACGGGGTAACCCGATTCGAAGAGACTCGGCGATCTTGTGAACGTTTCGATGTTCACAGCCGATTCACAGTGGACTCCCAGAACCGGGACTGCCCGTTAACCTTGTGAGCAGTCCCGGGGAGGGGGCTACCGAATAGATGAGATGGGGTTTCACATGCACTACCTGGACTTGATGACCCAGGCCAACCTGCTGGACCACCAGGTATGGACCAATCCGGACACCTGGACCTCCACCATGGAGTACGCCGCCAAGAAGAAGTCCTCCAAGCGTGGCGGCAGCTTCTGGATCTTCGGCGCGGTCTGCTGCATCGCCATCGTCGCGCTGATCCTCGGCATCGTCTACCTGATGACCAACAAGAAGAAGAACCAGGGCCAGTAGGCCCTTCCCGCCCCGAGCGGGACGCGCCGACGGCGTGCGGCAGAGTGGGGATGTGCAGTTGATCCTCGTCCGCCATGCCCAGCCGCGACGCGTCCAGGGGCTCACCGGCCCGGCGGACCCCGATCTCACCGAGATCGGGGTCGAGCAGGCGGCCCGGGTGCCCGCCGCGCTCGCCCACCATCGCATTGCCCGCGTGGTCAGCAGCCCACAGTTGCGCGCCCGCGAAACCGCCCGGCCCACAGCCGAAAAGCTCGGTCTGGAGATCGATATTCTGGACGGCCTCGCCGAATACGATCGCGAGCTGCCCGCCTATATTCCGATCGAGGACGCGCAGCAGGAATTCCGCGCCGTCTACGACCGCATCAAGGCCGGATACCTACCGGAGCAAATAGACGGCGACGCCTTCCGCGGCCGCGTCCTTGGCAGTGCGGCGGCCATCGCCGAGGCCGCGGATCATGATGACACCGTGGTCGCCTTCGCGCACGGCGGCGTCATCAACGTGCTGTTGCAGGACGTGCTCGGACTGGAACGGCCGCTCACCTTCCCGATCGACTACTGCTCGATCACCCGAATCCTGTACTCCCGCACCGGCCGCCGCACGGTCGCCACGGTGAATGAGAACGGGCACGTCTTCGACCTGTTGCCGAGGAATCGCCAGCCGCGCGAATAGGCCTGTGGAACGTCTCGCAGTCGATTCCCAGAGTCGTCGGATGGCGCTCCCAGACCCGGAACCTTTGATGGGAACCACGAGCCGCACAAGTGGCCCGGACCCCGCGAAAGGATCCACCGTGATCGCCAGCTCGACCTCCGCCCCGAAGAAGTCCCGCCGCCGCATGGCCCTGCGCGTGGCCGCCGCCGGTGTACTCGCCGCCGTACCGCTCGCCCTGGTGGCCCTGCCCGCGACCGCGTCGGCCGCCACCCCCGACAACACCGTTGCCGTTGCCCAGCAGGTCGACCAGCCCGGCTGGAACGGCGGGGACAACGATCGCGACCACCACCACCGCGGCAATCGCGGTGACCACCCCGGCGACCACGACTGGAATCAGGGTGGTCAGCCCGGTGACAACACCCCGCCGCCCGCGCCGTGGCAGCCCCCCGCCACCGGCTCCGCCGGATAACCTCGGGACACAACGAAAAGGCCGCTCCCAGGACTGGTGGGAGCGGCCTTTTCGTATTCTGTTGCGAACGAACGACTTACGCCGCGTTGGCGAGCCAGTTGTGCATCCAGCTCAGCGCGGTCTGACCGCCGCCGACGCCGTAGCTGCCGTAGCTGGTGTGCCGTCCGGTGCGGAAGAACTGCTCGAACTGCTGGGCGCGCTGTTCATTCGCGCCCTCGCTGAGCTGCGACTGCAGGGTGGGGATACCGCCCTGGGCCATCAGATCGTTGATGATCGCGCCGACCTCGAGCTGGTACCGCCACAGGTTGGCCGGATTCGGGTCGGAGGTCTGCGCCAGGAATCCGGCGAACCGGCTGACGAAGTCGCTCTCCTCGGTGGAGCAGTACAGATCGCCGACCGCGCAGACCGTGCGGACCCGATCGGAGATGAAGCCGAAGCCGCCCATGCGCGGACCGCCCGCACCCGCACCGGGCGCGATCGGGCCGACCTGCACATCGGTGATGGAACGACGCGGATCGGAGATGAGCGCCACGGCCGCGATGCGATCCGGCGGCACCACACCGAGTCCGGAGCCGATCTCCGCGGCCAGATCGCCCGCGGCGTCGGCGCCCTGGCTGTAACCGGTGATGGAGATCTTGGTGCCCGGGCAGCGCGCACCCATGGCCTGTACCAGGCCGCGCGCGTTGTCGGTGGCTTCCTTCTTGGAGGCGCCGTAGACGTCACCCTCCCAGGGGAAGGCCGTGGCCGCATAGGTCACGTAGTCCACCTCGCCGGGTAGCCCGCTGGTAACCTGCGCCAGCATTCCGGGGCCGGGGGTCTTGTCGTGGCCGGTTTCCCAGGTGCCGGGGATGGCCACGGTGTACATGACCGGGCATCCGGGGTCCGCCGTAACGGGACCGCTGCCCAGCACGATTCCAGTTATGAGCACGCTCGCCGCTGCCCCCGCAGCCGCGACTATTCTTTTCAACCGCACTACTGCTCCAGTTCACGCCTGCCCGGGACAACTTCTGCGTCCTGGTTCCCGATCATGGTGTCGTCGCCGGATGACAATCCGGTGCACTCAGGGTTAACCGAAGTAACCGCCCCGTATGAGATGCGCAAACCAGACCGCAAGACAGAGATCAGCGACACAACGCCGATAACAATAAAGGTGACCTTGTCCCCGCGCCACGCGACCATGACAAGTTGTCCGATTTCGACCCCTATTCGGCACGTCAGGTCAGGGTGCCGCCACCCATGACCCGACCTATTCGGGAGCCGGAAAACCCTGTACGAGACATCGCGAATACGAAAACGGCCGCGGATCCGAAGATCCGCGGCCGTTCCGTTTTTCAGCTCAGCTCGAGATGAACATCACCGCTGGGCGACATCCGTCGGGCGGATCGGGGACGGCAGCGCCGTCTCGCCCTCGAGGAACTTGTCGACCGCGGACGCGCAGGCGCGACCCTCGGCGATGGCCCACACGATGAGCGACTGGCCGCGGCCCATATCGCCGGCGACGAAGACGCCGGGAACCGTGGTGGACCAGTCGTTATCGCGCTTGACGTTGCCGCGCTGGTCGTAGCCCACGCCCAGACCCTCGAGCAGACCGTTCTTCTGCGGTCCGACGAAGCCCATGGACAGCAGCACCAGATCGGCCTCGAGGGTGAAGTCGGTGCCTTCGACCTTCTCGAAACGGCCGTTGACCATCGACACCTCGTGCGCCTGCAGCCCGGTGACCTTGCCGTCCGCACCGACGAAACGCTCGGTGTTGACGGAGAACAGGCGCTCGCCGCCCTCCTCGTGCGCGGACGCGACCCGGTACATGAGCGGGTAGGTCGGCCACGGGGTGGAACCGGCGCGCTCCTCGGGCGGGCGCGGCATGATCTCGAACTGGTGGACCGACTCCGCACCCTGACGGTGCGAGGTGCCCAGGCAGTCCGCGCCGGTGTCGCCGCCGCCGATGATGATGACCTTCTTGCCGCGCGCGTTGATGCGCGGCAGGCCGTCCTCATCGGTGATCGGATCGCCCAGCTGCACGCGGTTGGCCAGCGGCAGGAACTCCATCGCCTGATGGATGCCGTCCAGATCGCGGCCCGGGATGGGCAGATCACGCGCGATGGTCGCGCCACCGGACAGCACCACGGCGTCGAAACGCTCGCGCAGCTGATCGGCGGTGATGTCGACGCCCACGTTCACGCTGGTCTTGAAGACGGTGCCTTCGGCTTCCATCTGCGCGATCCGGCGATCGATGAAGCGCTTCTCCATCTTGAATTCCGGGATGCCGTAGCGCATCAGGCCGCCGATGCGGTCGTCACGCTCGAACACGGTCACGGTGTGACCGGCACGGGTCAGCTGCTGCGCGGCGGCCAGACCGGCCGGGCCGGAGCCGACGACGGCGATCTTCTTGCCGGTCAGACGGGTCGGGTACACCGGGGTGACCCAGCCCTCGTCGAAACCGTTCTCGATGATCTCGACCTCGACCTGCTTGATCGTCACCGGATCCTGGTTGATGCCCAGGACGCAGGACGCCTCGCAGGGCGCGGGGCAGAGGCGGCCGGTGAACTCCGGGAAGTTGTTCGTGGCGTGCAGCCGGTCGAACGATTCCTTCCAGGAACCCTTGTACACCAGGTCATTCCATTCGGGAATCAGGTTCCCGAGCGGACAACCGTTGTGACAGAAGGGGATACCGCAGTCCATGCAGCGGCTGGCCTGCTTCTGGAGCGTCTCGTGGGAGAACTTCTCCTCGTAGACCTCTTTCCAGTCCAGCAGGCGCAGTTCGACCGGACGGCGCTTCGGCAGTTCCCGACTCGTGTGCTTCAGGAAGCCCTGTGCGTCACCCATTTACGACTCCAACTTTCGCGCCAACGCGGGCGCACCCAACAAATCCGGTGCAGGTCATGTCAGCCACGTGCGGCCTCCATGATCGCCGCGTCGACATCGCGGCCGGCCTTCTCGGCCTCCGAGATGGCCAGCAGGACCTTCTTGTAGTCCCGCGGCATGACCTTCACGAAATGGTTCACCTGCTGCGACCAATCGCCCAGGATGCGTTCCGCGACAGCCGAACCCGTCTCGTCGCGGTGCTGGGAGATGGTGTCCCGCAGCCACGAGGTCTCATCGGCGGAGAGCTGCTCGAGGTCGACCAGTTCACCGTTGAGGTTGTTCTCGAAGGTGCCGTTCGGGTTGTAGATGTAGGCGATACCGCCGGACATGCCCGCGCCGAAGTTACGGCCGGTCTCGCCGAGGATGACCACCTTGCCACCGGTCATGTACTCGCAGGCGTGGTCGCCCACACCCTCGACCACCGCGGTGGCGCCCGAGTTGCGCACGCTGAAGCGCTCGCCGGCCACACCGCGAATGAAGGCCTGACCGCTGGTGGCGCCGAACAGGATCACGTTGCCCGCGATGATGTTCTGCTCCGCGACGAATTCGGCGGGCACGTCCAGGGACGGCCGCACGATGATGCGTCCACCCGAAAGACCCTTGCCGACATAGTCATTGGTGTCACCGTGCACGCGCAGGGTGATACCGGCCGGGACGAACGCACCGAACGAGTTACCGGCGGAACCGGTGAACGTGATGTCGATGGTGTTGTCCGGCAGGCCGACGCCGCCGTACAGCTTGGTCACCTCGTGGCCGAGCATGGTGCCGACGGTCCGGTTCACGTTGGTGATCTTGGTGTCGAACTTGACCGGCTTGCCGCGCTCGAGCGCATCGGACGCCTGCGCGATGAGCTGGTTGTCCAGCGCCTTGTCCAGACCGTGGTCCTGGCCCTTGGTGTTGCGGCGATCCTGCATCATGAACGCCGTCTCGACATCGTCGAGGATCGGGGACAGATCCAGCTTGGCGGCCTTCCAGTGCTCCTTGGCCTGCGTGGTGTCGAGCAGGTCGACGCGGCCGATGGCCTCGTCGAGCGTGCGCAGCCCCAGCGAGGCGAGCAGTTCGCGCACCTCTTCGGCGATGTAGAGCATGAAGTTCTCGACGAACTCCGGCTTACCGGTGAAACGCTCACGCAGAACAGGGTTCTGGGTGGCGACGCCGACCGGGCAGGTGTCGAGGTGGCACACGCGCATCATGATGCAGCCCGAGACCACCAGCGGAGCGGTCGCGAAACCGTACTCCTCGGCGCCCAGCAGGGCGGCGATCATGACATCGCGGCCGGTCTTCATCTGACCGTCGACCTGCACCACGATGCGGTCGCGCAGCCCGTTGAGCAGCAGCGTCTGCTGGGTCTCGGCCAGGCCGAGCTCCCAGGGACCACCCGCGTGCTTGAGCGAGGTCAGCGGCGAAGCGCCGGTACCACCGTCGTGACCGGAGATGAGCACCACGTCCGCGTGCGCCTTGGACACACCCGCGGCGACGGTGCCGACGCCGGGCTCCGCGACAAGTTTCACGTGAATCCGCGCCTGCGGGTTCGCGTTCTTCAGGTCGTGGATCAGCTGCGCCAGATCCTCGATCGAGTAGATGTCGTGGTGCGGCGGCGGGGAAATGAGGCCCACGCCCGGAGTCGAGTGCCGGACCTCGGCGACCCACGGGTACACCTTGTGCGCGGGCAGCTGGCCACCCTCGCCCGGCTTCGCGCCCTGGGCCATCTTGATCTGGATATCGGTGCAGTTGGTCAGGTAGTGCGCGGTCACGCCGAAGCGGCCCGAGGCCACCTGCTTGATCGCACTACGACGCCAGTCGCCGTTCTCCTCCGGCTCGAAGCGGGCCGGATGCTCGCCGCCCTCACCGGAATTGGAGCGCCCGCCGAGCCGGTTCATGGCCACGGCCAGGGTCTCGTGCGCCTCGGCCGAGATGGAGCCGTAGCTCATCGCACCGGTCGAGAAACGCTTCACGATCGCGCTGGCGGGTTCGACCTCGTCCAGCGGAATCGGGTTGCGGCCCTTGGACTTGAACTGGAACAGGCCGCGCAGCGAGGCCAAGCGCTCCGACTGATCGTCGACGAGCTTGGTGTACTCCTTGAAGACCTTGTACTGGCCCGAGCGGGTGGCGTGCTGCAGCTTGAATACCGTGTCCGGGTTGAACAGGTGGTATTCGCCCTCGCGCCGCCACTGGTATTCGCCGCCGACCTCGAGCTCGCGGTGCGCGCGCTCGTTGCGGTTCTCCAGGAACGCGACCTTGTGCCGGGTGGCGACCTCGCCCGCGATGTCATCGAGGCCGATGCCGTCCAGCGGCGAACGCAGACCGGTGAAGTACTCGTCCACCAGTTCCTGCGCCAGGCCGACGACCTGGAACAGCTGCGCGCCACGGTAGGAGGCGATGGTGGAGATGCCCATCTTGGACATCACCTTCAGCACACCCTTACCGGCGGCCTTGTTGTAGTTGTAGACGGCCTTCTTGAAGTCGGCCGCGTGATCGCCGGTGCTGCCCGGCATCTGCAGCTGACCGCGCTCCAGCATGTCCTCGATGGACTCGAAGGCCATGTAGGGGTTGATGGCGGCCGCGCCGAAACCGACGAGCAGCGCCATGTGGTGCACCTCGCGGGCGTCACCGGCCTCCACGACCAGGCCGACCTGGGTGCGGGTGCGCTCCTTCACCAGGTGGTGATGGACCGCGGCGGTGAGCAGCAGCGACGGGATCGGCGCCAGCTTCTCGTTGGATTCGCGGTCGGACAGGATGATGATGCGCGCGCCGCCGTCGATGGCGGTCGAAACCTGTTGCTGCACAGCCTCGATGGCCTTGCGCAGCCCCTTGCCGCCCTTCTTGACCGGGTACAGGCCGTGCACGACGACCGAACGCAGATCGGGGCGCGAGCCGTCATCGTTGATGTGCACGAGCTTGGACAGCTCGTCGTTGTCCAGAATCGGCTGGGTCAGCGTGATCTGGCGACAGGAGTCCTGGCCCGGGTTCAGCAGATCGTCCTCGGGGCCGATCATGCTGCGCAGCGAGGTGACCACCTCTTCGCGGATGGCATCCAGCGGCGGGTTGGTGACCTGCGCGAACAGCTGCGAGAAGTAGTCGAACAGCAGGCGCGGACGCGCCGACAGCACCGCGATCGGGGTGTCGGTGCCCATCGAGCCGAGCGCTTCGCCGCCGGTCTGCGCCATCGGCGAGATCAGCAGGTTCAGCTCTTCGATGGAGTATCCGAAGATCTGCTGGCGGATCAGCACGCGGTCGTGCGACATGTGCACGTGCGGGCGGTCCTGCAGGTCCGACAGCTTGGTCGGGCCGTTGTCCAGCCACTCCTGGTACGGGTGCTCGTTCGCCAGCGACGACTTGACCTCGTCATCGCTGATGATGCGGCCCTGTTCGGTGTCGACCAGGAACATGCGGCCGGGCTGCAAACGGGTCTTCTGCACCACGGTGGACGGGTCGATATCGAGCACGCCGACCTCGGAGGCCATCACGACCAGGCCGTCCTCGGTGACCCAGATGCGTCCGGGGCGCAGGCCGTTGCGGTCCAGCACCGCGCCGACGAAGCGGCCGTCGGTGAAGGCCACCGAGGCCGGGCCGTCCCACGGCTCCATCAGGAACGAGTGGTAGCGGTAGAAGGCGCGCTGGGCCGGGTCCATGGACTCGTGGCGTTCCCACGCCTCCGGGATCATCATGAGCACGGCGTGCGGGAGGCTGCGGCCGCCCAGGTGCAGCAGTTCGAGCACCTCGTCGAAGCGAGCGGTGTCGGACGCGCCGGGGGTGCAGACCGGGAAGATCTTCTCCAGGCGGTTGTTGCCCTCGGAGTCGATGCCGAAGGCGTTCGACTTCAGCAGCGCCTCACGTGCCCGCATCCAGTTCTCGTTACCGGAGACGGTGTTGATCTCGCCGTTGTGCGCGACGCGGCGGAAGGGGTGCGCCAGCGGCCACGACGGGAAGGTGTTGGTGGAGAAGCGCGAGTGCACGATGCCCAGCGCCGACTCCACGCGATCATCCTGGAGATCCAGGTAGAAGGCGCGCAGCTGCGGCGTGGTGAACATGCCCTTGTAGACGAAGGTCTGACCGGAAAGGCTCGGGAAGTACACCGATTCCTTGCCGACGCTGCCTTCACCCGCGCCCGCTTTACCGAGCTGGTGCTCGATGCGCTTGCGGATGACGTAGACGCGGCGCTCCAGATCCATGCCGGAGAGCTGCTCGGCGGCGTCCTTCGGCGAGGCGATGAAGATCTGCCGGAAGGTGGGCATGGCGTCGCGGGACAGCGCGCCGAGCGACGATTCGTCGATCGGGACCTCACGCCAGCCCAGGACCTCGAGGCCCTCTTCGCGCACGATCTTCTCGACGCCGTATCCGGCGCGAGCGGCCTCGCGGCGAGCCTGCGGAAGGAAGGCGATACCCGTGGCGTAGGAGCCTTCGGCGGGAAGGTCGAAGTCGACGATCGCACGGAAGAACTTGTCCGGGAGCTGAATCAGGATGCCCGCTCCGTCACCGGAGTTGGGCTCGGCACCCGCGGCGCCGCGGTGCTCCAGGTTCAGCAGGGCGGTAATAGCCTTGTCGACGATGTCACGGCTACGACGGCCGTGCATGTCGACGACGAATGCGACGCCACAGGCGTCGTGTTCATTCGCCGGGTCATAGAGCCCGCGGGGTCCGTGCCCATAGCCGGCACCGCCGGTGGGGGACCTGTGGCCGGGAAGTTGCGTCATGCCTCTGCCTTCACAAAAAACAGGCCTTCGAAGAATTGCGGCCTTCGTCGAACGCCTCCGTCAGACTGCGCCCAGGCGGTTCGGAGACCAGCGGCGCTGATGGTCGTCCCGTGCAGTCAACTCTCCAGTTGTTTTCACCCGTTTCGATTTTTCGTCGGGTGCTCGGCGGTAACCGAACGCTTACGTGTTAGCTACCAACCGCGCCGTTCTCGCCTATTACGCTGAGCACCGATCGGGCCTCTGGACGGTATGGGGCGATATGCCGAACTTGTCGCATCCGGCGTAAGAGCAAACGATAAGTCAGGACTCGAGCCCAACCAACTTAGGTTGCACTAATACCAGCGTCTAGCTGGGCTTCTTCATCGATCCTCCAGTACCTGCGCGTTGTCCAGTGTAAAGCAGGCATGCGGGGGACCCGCAGTTGACTTGCCCATAGTTCTCCGCGCGCGCGAGGGCGGGGGCCGAGTGCCCCGGCGCAGCCCCGGGACAGCCTCCTACCTGCAATGAAACAGACTTCCCCACAAGGGCATCCGGCAAACCGGGCGTGCTGCGGCTAATTCTCCGGAGACCCCCGGGAAGCGGTTCGGAGGTCCGGGCGACAAGCCAATGCAATGATCCGACCGTACGGAATCTTTCTTAAACGTGGGATTTGGCACACGCCTGGCAAACAGTGAATATGCGGTAAGTCACTACTTCAGGGATTCTGCGGCCGATACCTGCGTGATCAATGCCACGTCACGGCTGGGAAGCCGTCAGATGTGAGGCTGGACACATCACAGCCACCACACTCGGTGTAACCGCCCCCTTCCTGTCACGCTGAAACAACGAATCAGCGACGGTTTAGAGAACCCGAATAAGCCTGGGACTTAGAGGATGTGAGCTCCCATGACCGTTCTGCTCACCTGGCTCGGCGGCGCGCACGCGGGGGTCACCGATCGGCACGAGCGCACGGGGTATTCGGTTACCGGTGCCGTGGTGGCATTGTTCGCGCTGACAGCGGGGGTAATCACCGCACTGGCCACCGGTGCGGCGAAATGGCCCTTGGCCGCGGTGATCGTGATCGCCCTGATCGCAACCCTGTTGGTGGGGGCGGTATCTCGCACGCTGGCGACCGCGTCGACACCCGCGCGCGGTGAAAGCCGCCGGGCCCGAGCCGAATTCGGCGCACGGGCCGGAGTGGCCGTCCTGGTCGGCATCGTCATCGCCGAATTGGCCTGCACCGTACTTTTCGGCGGCACCGTGAACCGGCTGCTCGACGAAACCTCCCGGCGCGGAGTCGAATCCGCGCCCGCGGTGGTCACCGCGCGCACCGAACTCGACCAGGCCCGCACCGATCGCAAGGACCTGGATCAGCAGATCGCCAAGGCGCAGACCGATGTCGACACCGCGCTGGTGATCGCGCGCTGCGAGACCAATCCGGACCCGCAGTGCCCGGCGACCCGCATCACCAGGGTGCCCGGATACGGCGCGGAGGCGCGCACCGCGCTGCAGATGCTCGACGATTCGCGGGCGCAGCTCACCGCCGCGCGCGCCAAGATCGACGGACTCGACACCAAGATCGGCGATAAGGACAAGGCGCTCGGCACCGCCCGCGCCGACGCCTACACCGACGGTGATCGCGGACTCGGCGCGCGCTGGGTCGCCATGAACGACTACACCACCGATCACGCCGGGCCGTTCGTGCTGCGCCTGGCGGTGGCGCTGCTGCTGATCGTGCTCGCACTACTGCCGCTGCTGCTCCGATTCTGGCGCGGCGAAACGGCTTTCGACCGCGATATCGCCACCCGCACCGCCACCGACCGGGTCGAACAGGCCGCCGAGGTCGCCATCGCCGAAACCCAGGCGCAGGTGCGGGTCGAAGCCGAGAAACTGCGCGCCGAACAACAGCTCACCGCGGCGAAACTGGCCCTGCACGCCGATACCGCCATCGACCGGGAGCGTCAGCGCACCCGCATCATCGCGGCCATCGGCAATTTCCAGATCGGCATCACCGAACCGGCGCAACAGCGCGCCATCGACGAATTCGACCGGGCCGCACAGCATGAGCTTCCGGCCGCGGTCCGAAAGGACGACTCCGTGTCCCAGGAGGGGATTGTGACACCGACGCCGAACCTGCCCGCCCAGCTCGGCCAGGGCGGCGGCCTCGCGCCGATCGGCCCGGGCGGGGCGCTCGTGCCCGCACCCGCACCGCAGCCCGCACCCGCGAACAAGGGTGGCGGACTGGAACTTCCGATCATCGGCACCGTGCCGTTCACCGATACCGCCGCCCGCTGGATCCGGCCACTGGTGCCGTCCTTCGTGGCCAATGCCATCGATACCGCGACGCATCCGCTGCGCACCGTGCGGCAGGCGTTCGAGGAGGCGGAGGAGATCACCTTCACGCTCAAGCGGACCCGCAAGGTGACGGTGGATTCCTCGGATTCGGGCGCGCAGGCGCAGGCGCAGCAGCAGCTCTACCAGCCGCAACCGCAGTACGGATACCAGTTGCCGCCGGGTGCGCCGCAGCAGGTGTACGCGCAGCGCGTCGCCGCGCAGGTGGTCGATCAGCCGTATCAGCAGCAGTACCCGAATTACGGTGCGCTGCCGCAGGGTCAGGTCGTCGAGCCCGGATATCCGCTGCCCGCCGCACCGCATCAGGGCGCGATTCCGGGCCGATACAACCCGGAACTGGAATACCGCGGCCCGCGCGAACTGCCGCCCGCCAAGGAGTAACCCCGTCATCCCGGCATGCTTTTGGCCGGGATCCACACCTGTTGTGCACCAACAGATTGTGCGGATCCCGGCCAAAAACGCGCCGGGATGACGGGGTGGGCGGCCCCACCCCGTCTTATCAGCTCGCCTTGCGCTTGCTCGTCGCGGCGCGGTACGTGATGACCGCCGTGACCAGCAGGATCAGCGTGGTGCCGGTGGCCGCGAGATGGATACCGTCCACGAACGCACCGTGCGCGGCGTTCAGCAGTGAGCTGGATGCCGGTTCACCGAGCGAGCGTGCGGTTTCCACCGCACCGCCCAGGGATTCCCGCGCCGCGTCGGTATGCGCGGCCGGAACCGCGGACAGATCCAGGCCGTGCCGGAACGCGGCCATCACACCGCTGCCCAGCACCGCGACGCCAAGTGCCACACCGGCTTCCAGCGCGGTCTCGGAAATCGCGGCGGCATTGCCCGCGCGCTCGGCCGGAGCGGTGGTGATGATCATGTCGGCCGAAACCGTCAGCGCCACACCGACACCCAGGCCGATCAACAGGAATCCGATCATGAACGGCAGCACCGACGCCGACGGATCGGCTTCCAGCAGCCAGAACATGGACGCGCCCGCCGCAGCCGTGACCAGCGCACCGCACAGCACGCTCACCGGACGCCAGCGACCGACCAGCCACGCCGCCAGCAACGAACCGGCCATGCTGCCGAATGTGCCCGGGATCAACAGCAGACCCGCCTGCAACGGCGCGCGCCCCAGCACCAGCTGGAGATACTGCGAACCGAAGAACAGCACACCGGCCAACGCGAAGATGGACAGCAGATTGGTCAGCACCGCCGCCCGGAACGGCGGCAGCCGGAACAGCTCCAGATCGATCAGCGGATCGGTCAGCCCGCGCTGGCGGCGAATGAACACCACACCCGAGACCACACCGATCACGCCCGCGATCAGCTGATTCAACGCCGGCCCGTGCGCGGCGAACTCCTTGACCGCGTACACGATCGGGATCAGCGCCAGCATGGACAGCCCCGCGCTCACCAGGTCGAAGCGGCCCGGATTCGGATCCTTCGACTCCGGCACCAGCAGCGGTCCGAGCACGATGAGCAGCGCCATCACCGGCAGGTTCACCAGGAATACCGAACCCCACCAGAAGTGCTCCAGCAGCCAGCCGCCCAGCAGCGGGCCCATGGCCGCACCCGAACCCGCCATCGCACCCCAGACCGAAATCGCGAGGGTGCGCTGGCGCGCGTTGGTGAACATGGACCGGATCAGGCCGAGCGTGGCGGGCATCAGGGTCGCACCGGCGACACCCTGCAGAACGCGTGCGGCAATGAGCATTTCGGGGCTCACCGACCAGGCGGCGACCGCCGAGGCCAGACCGAATCCGGCAGCGCCGATCAACAGCAGTCGCCTACGCCCGATGCGGTCGCCGAGCGTGCCCATGGTGATGAGCAGACCCGCCAGCACGAAGGAATAGACGTCGATGATCCACAGCAGCTGCGGCGTGGTCGGCGCGAGATCGCCGGAGATGGCGGGCACCGCGAGATCGAGCACGGTGGCATCGACCGAGACCAGCAGCAGGGCCAGCGCGAGCACGCCGAGTCCGGCCCAGTCACGCAGGGACGCGCGCTCCGAACCGCTCTCGGATGCCAGCGCCGCAGCCGAGTCCGGGGTGGCGGGCATGCCGGAATCCCGGCGCGCGGTGGCGGGCCGGGGGTCGTTGACGCTGGGATCCGCCTCTGATCCGGGTCCGGATCGGGCGGAGGTGTGGGTGGCCATGGGAGCTTTCTCTTCCAGAGTTGAACCGTCTGGACGGTACAGTAACAGACTTACCGTCCAGACGGTACAGTTATGTCCCGTGACCACCCCTCGCGATCCGGCGGGCACCCGCAACCGGATCCTCGACGCGCTCGAAACCCTGCTGCTCGACAAGGGCATGTCCCAGGTGACGCTGGAAAGCGTCGCGGCGGCGGCAGGCGTCTCCAAGGGCGGACTGCTCTATCACTTCAAGAGCAAGGACGCGCTGCTCGCCGGACTGGTCCGCCGCCTCGGCGAACGCGCCGATCAGCAGCTGAACAATGCCGTGGCCCAGGGCGAATCGGTCGCCGAGTGGTATCTGCAGACCCCGCATCCCGATAATGACTCGGACGCGCTGGAGCTCGCGCTGTATCGCTCCATGCTCGCCGCCATGCGCACCGTCGACGGCCCGCAGGACAGCGCCGCCGACGAGGCCGATCGGGCCCTCGCCGAAATGATGAGCGGCTGGAAAACCGCACTGGACAATGAGATTCACGATCCGGTCAAAGCGGAAATCGTCCGGCTGGTCGGCGACGGCGTCTACCTGCGCGCCCTGCTCGGCATGTCACCCGTGGACCCCGCCCTGTACCGCCAGGTCGTGGCACGCCTGCTCGGCGAATAAACATGGGGCGACCACGGGGCACCTGCCGGTTAGAGTAGGTCCGTGTTGCCCGCCGCCGCCGATTCAGTCGGTCCGTCGGCCGGGTCGGTGGGGGAACCGCACACCGAACCGGCGACGGTCCCGATCCGACCCGTGCAGTTCCGTGAACTGCTGGATCTGCCATTCGCATTGATCCAGGCGCGGATCGCCACCTTCGCCGCCGTCTTCGGGGTGGCCGTCGCCATCGCGGCCGCCATTTCCGTCGGCGTCACCGTCTTCGTCTCGGTCGCCACCGGTGATTCGGACAGCGGCACCTTCTGGGGCGCACTGCTCACGACCTTGATCGCCGCCTGGGTGCTGCGCCTGTTCGTGCGCGGCTTCACCGTGCCGATGGGACTTTCGATCGTGCACCGGCAGCCCCTGAGCTGGCGCGCGGCGCTGAGCCGACTGTCCGCCGAAGCCGGTCCGCTGCTCGGGTATTCGGCCATGTACACGCTCATCGGGGTGTGTGTGCTCGCGCTCGGCGCACCACTCATGTTCACCGCGCCGTTCGCGGTGATCTGGCTGCTGTGGCTGCGCGCCCGCCGATTCGCCACGGTCCCGGCCATTTTCGAGGAGAACAGCACCTACCGGATCGCCACGCTGCGCTCGAAACTGCTGATATCCGGCACCGACTGGCAGTTGGTGGGCGTACTGATCTATCTGCGCGGACTGCTGCTGGTGCTGATCGTCCCGCTGCTCGCGCTGCCGCAATTCGCGGCGGGCATCACCGGCACCCGGCGCTGGGCGGTCACCGTCCTGCTCATCACCGCCGGTCTGCTCTTCGTCGCACTCGCCGAAATGGTGGAATCCTCCGCCCAGGTCGTCGCCTACGTCGATCGCCGCTGCCGCCGCGAAGGCTGGGATATCAAGATCCCCGGGGAGGCGCGGCCGTGAGCACTCCCCTGCCGCCGTACGAGCGGCCGCGCACGGACGGGTCCGCCCCCGTCGACGCGAATCAGCAGCCGCACAACCACTTCGGGCCGCCGCCGGAACCCGCGCTCGGTCCCGCCGCCGCCCACCTGGCCGCCGCGGAGGACGCCGCCCGGCGCGCGGATTTCGGTACCGCGTTGCGCGAGCGTTATCGCGCGGTCACCCGCGGGTTGGAACAGCGCGGCATTCTCGAGGAACAGCGCGCCCGCACCGCGCGCGAGACCGCGCAGGCCGCGACCACCGCGCTGCCCGGTGAGACCGTCGAATTGCCCGCGGCGGCACACAGTTTCGACGAGATCGTGTATGGCGGCCGCCCCGGCGCGGAGGCCGAATACCGGCGGCTGGAACAGGCCGATCAATTCTCGATCGCGCCGCCGCCCAAGAACGCGCCCGTCGAGATCACCGAACAGCGCCGCAAAGGCAAGAAGCAGCGGACCCCGCGCAAGAAGAACGAACGCGAACCGCTCGAATTGCCCGCGCTGCTGCGGGATTGGCGCTTCTGGGCGGTGCTGGGCGCACTGCTCGGCATCGTGGTGCTCGTCTACCTGGTGACGCACATCAGCCCGCCGCCGCCCTCGCCGCCGGAGCATCACGACAACACGCCCTACACACCGCCGCCGTCGACGTCGAAACCGCCGCCGACACCCCGGCACGCGCCGAATTTCGGCGAAGGCGACGACTCCATCTTCGAACGCCTGCCCGCCTGGGCGGCCTTCGGCGGCGCGCAGTTGCTCATCGCGTGGGGTGCGGTGCTGTGGTGGCGCGGTCGCCGCCGCGGCGCGGTGGTGCGCGAACCACTGCCGGTGGAAGCGCCCGCCAACGAGGTGCTCGCCGGACAGGCCGGGCTGTACCGCAAATCCCGCGACCACGACCACATCGCGGCGAAACTGCGGGCGGCCACCCTGCGGCGACTGCGACCGACCCTCGGCGTCACCGCCGAAACCCTGCCCGAGCTGGTGATCGCGCCCCTGGCCGCACGCCTGCACGCCGACCCGGCCATGCTGCGGGCCGCACTGTACGACCCGGTTCCGGACCGGGACACGCTGGAACTCGTGGCCGCACAACTCGAATGGATCGAAGCGGAGGTCTTGTGACCGGATCAGAGCCCACAGCCGTCGTCGTGATGGACACCAATCACGCGCCGACACCCGAACAGGCCCAGCAGGCGCTGCTCGCCCTGCGCGCCGAGATCGGCAAGGCTGTCGTCGGCAACGACCAGGCGGTCATGTACCTGGTGCTGGCACTGCTGTGCCAGGGCCACGTACTGCTGGAAGGCGTTCCGGGCGTGGCCAAGACGCTGCTGGTGCGCGCGCTGGCCAAGGCCCTGGATCTGGAGCACAGCCGCATCCAGTTCACCCCGGACCTGATGCCCGGCGATGTCACCGGCTCGCAGATCTACGATCCGCATTCGGCCGAATTCACCTTCCGGCGCGGGCCCGTGTTCACCAACCTGCTGCTCGCGGACGAAATCAACCGCACCCCACCGAAAACCCAGTCCGCGCTGCTGGAATCGATGGAGGAGCGCCAGGTTTCGGTGGACGGCGTGCCGCGGCCGCTGCCCGATCCGTTCGTGGTGATCGCCACCCAGAATCCGATCGAGCAGGAGGGCACCTATCCGCTGCCGGAGGCGCAGCTGGACCGGTTCCTGTTCAAGGTCGACGTTCAATTGCCCGGGCGCGAAGACGAATTCCGGATTCTGCAGCGGCACGCCGCGGGCTTCGATCCGCGCGATCTGGATGCCGCCGGACTGCGGCCGGTCGCCGGACCCGAACACATCGCGACCGCCCGCAAGGCCGTCGCCCAGGTGACATTGAGCCCGGAAGTGCTCGCGTACACGGTCGATCTGTGCCGCGCCACGCGCACCTCCCCCGCCGTCGCGCACGGCGCGTCCACCCGTGGCGCGACCGCGCTGATGGCGGCGGCGCGCGCCTTCGCCTGGTTGAACGGTCGCGGTTACGTCACCCCCGACGATGTGAAAGCCGTTGCCACCACGGTGCTGCGGCATCGCCTGCAACTGCGGCCCGAACACGAGGTGGAGGGCGTCACCGCCGAAGGGGTGATGGCGTCACTGCTGATGTCCGTCCCGGTTCCGGTGTAGATCGTGGTCGTCACCGGCCGGTTGGCCATCGCGGCGGGCGTCGCCGCACTCTTCGTCACCTTCGTGCTGCCCTCCTGGGTGGGACTGCTGGGCGCGACCGCGGTACTGGTCGCGCTGGTGCTGCTCGATGTGCTGCTGCTGGGTTCGCCCGGGGCACTGGAGCTTTCGCGCGATCCGATCACCACGGTGCGCACCGGGCGCACCGCCGAGGTGGAACTCACCGCGCTGAACACCGGCGACCGCACGCTGCGCGGCACGCTGTGGGACGACTGGCCGAACAGCGCACAGGCCCGCAATCGCGCGCACGCGCTGAATCTGCCGCCCAACACCAGGATTCGGCTGCACACCGAACTCACCCCGGAGTACCGGGGCGATCGGGTCGCCGGTCCGGTCACCGTGCGCCTGCTCGGACCGCTCGGCATCGCCGGACGCCAGACGCGCCGCACCGTTCCGGCCCGGTTGCGCGCGCTGCCGCCGTTCCGGAGTGAGCAGCTGCTCGCCTCCAAAGTCCGTCAGCTGCAACATCTCGAGGGCCGCAACACCACCAACCGGCGCGGACAGGGCACCGAATTCGACTCATTCCGCGAATACGTCGCGGGCGACGATGTGCGCACCATCGACTGGCGCGCCACCGCGCGCGCCAATGACGTGCTGGTGCGCACCTGGCGGCCCGAACGCAATCGGCACGTGGTCATGCTGCTCGATACCGGCCGGGTGAGCGCGGGCCGCGTCGGCGACGGCACCCGGCTGGACGCCACCATCGAGGCCGCGCTGCTGCTCGGCGGGCTCGCCGCGGCGGGCGGCGATTCGGTGGATCTGCTCGCCTACGACAACGCGCTGCGCGCGGAAGTGCGCGGCATCGGCGGAAAACGCTTGCAGCTCAAGCTCATGCACGCCCTGGCGGGCGTCACCCCGCAACTGGCCGATACCGACTATCAGGGTCTGCTGCGCACCACCCTGCAACGCGCCCGCCGCCGCAGTCTGGTCGTCTGGTTCACCCACCTCGATGCCGCCACCGTGCAGGAGGGGCTGCTCCCGGTGCTGCCGATTCTGGCCGACCGGCATCGCGTGCTGATCGTCGCGGTCACCGATCCGGATATCGCGGCCGCCGCCACCCGGCGCTCCGCGCTGGACGATCTCTACACCGCGGCCGCCGCCGAGAACGTCATCGCCGAACACGCGGTGGCGCGGGAAACCCTGCGCCGCATGGGCGTCCGCGTCATCTCGGACTCCCCCGACCGGTTGCCGGGCGCGCTCGCCGACGAATACCTGGAGCTCAAGCAAACGGGCGCAATGTAATTCGCCCGTTCGCGGGAACCCGTCACGCCGCGCGCTGGAACGCCTTGGTGTCCGGCTTGGGCGGGGGCGGGAAGGAACGACGCTGCCGTTCGGCCAGCACCGCGCCCAGAATCTGCACCGGCGGATAGCCATTCAGCGGCGGCGTGTGCAGCCGGGCGCACACCGTGACCACCAGGGCGCGGCCCAATTGATCCTGCGCCACGGGCGTGAGCGTGCGGAAGCGAGTCAGGTACTGGCGCACCGGGACCGCGAGATCATCGGAGAGCCCGGTCAGATCGAGCTGCCGCGCCCAGCCCTGCAACCACGGCGGCGGCAGCACCAGCGCCGCGAACGGCAGGCGGCTGCGATCGTGCACCACCACGGTGCCCGCCAGCGCGTCACCGATGCGGCGGGCGTTCGGCGAGCACAGTGACACCACGACCGCGATCAGGCCGGTGCCCAGAATCCAGAAGTCCACGATGCCCGCCAGGCCGCGGGTGACCGCGTGCCGGAAATCGGTGGGGCCGCCGTCCGCGCGCACCACCCGCAGGCCGAGCGCCATCTTGCCGAGCGACCTTCCGCGCGAAAGGGTTTCACTGAGCACCGGATAGCCGATCAGGGTCAGCGTCACCACGATCACCAGCATGGTGGAGATCCACGCCGTATCGGCGTCCCATACGAACAGAGTCCACAGGCAGAGGAAGAACAGCGCGACCCCGAATATCAACTGGATCATCAGGTCGAGCAGGAACGCCGCGGCCCGGGTCGGGATGCGCGCGATGGGCAGTTCTACGGCGACGGCCTCGCCGGTGGTGAAAAGGGCCATGTCACTCCTGCTCGGGGGCGACTAGCATTCTTCCGAGCCGAGGCACAGGAAGGCAACCGATGGACCTGGACGCGTATACGTTCCTGCACAAACCTTCCTGGGATCGGCTGGATCATCTCGCGACGCGCCGTAAGAAACTTTCCGGCGCGGAATCCGACGAACTGGTCCGGCTGTATCGCCTCACCTCGCAACAGCTGGCCCGCCTGCAATCGCGTTCGGCCGATGCCGAAGTGGTGGCCGGACTCTCCGCCGTGCTGACCCGGGCACGCGGCCGGGTGCTGAGCGCCCGCACCGATAACCTCGCCGAAATCCTGCGCTTCTTCACGCATCGCTTCCCGGCCGCGCTGTATCGCTCCCGGCGCTGGTGGGTATCGGTCGCGGTGGCGTTCATCGGGGCGTCGGCCGCCCTGGGCGCGTGGGTGGCCAATTCGGAGTCGGCGCGGCGGCATCTGGGCCTGGATACCGATACCGACCGGTTGACCCGCCCGGGCGGCGAATTCGAGACCTACTACTACGAGCATCCGCACGATGCCTTCGCCGCCCAGGTGTGGACCAATAACGCCGCGGTCGCCGCGGTGGCCCTGTTCATGGGGGTACTCATCCTGCCCGCGGTCTACGCGCTGGCGATGAACGCGCTCAATGTGGGCGTGAGCGCGGGCCTGATGGCCGACGCGGGCCGCCTGGACGCCTTCTTCAACTACATCCTGCCGCACGGCATGCTGGAGCTGACCGCGATTTTCGTGGCGGGCGGCGCGGGATTGAAACTGGGCTGGACACTGATCGATCCGGGCCGGGAGAGCCGCCCGCAGGCCCTGGCCCGGCAGGGCCGTGCCACGGCCGTTATCGCGCTGGGCCTGGTGGGTGTGCTGCTCGTCTCGGGTTTCCTCGAGGGCTTCGTCACTCCGAGCGAGCTGCCCGACGCGGTGCGGATCGGAATCGGCGCGCTCGCCGAAATCGGTTTCCTGGCCTATGTCTTCGGCCTGGGCCGGCGCGCGGTGCTGGAGGAGGAGACGGCCGCGGTGCGGGAGCACATGTCCGGCAACTCGGCGGTCCGGAATCCGGAAACGGTTGCGGGAGTGTTCGGTTCGACACTGGTGGCAACGGCCCGGAATTGATTTCCACTGGCCGCAGCGAGTCCGGCTCAGCTGCGGCCAGCGTTACCGTCGACTCTACACAATCGTTATGGCTACGCAACCTCCGACTTGCTGGGTGGGCGTATATGGCCACCAGGCGAAATGCCCTTTGCGCGAACACAACCCGACATGTCCGCTATTTACCGGCATACGCTTTGCGAGCGGTCTGCGGAGGTTAATGAAACCACCCGCGCGGTACCGTTCGGCGACCCTGTTTCGACCCCTCGCTCGGACTTCCGGAACACCCCCGTCGCCCGGTTTGCCGATTTCTCCCGGATAACCCTCCGCCGCCGGTTCAACCCGCGTTAAGCTGGAATTTCATGGCTGGTCGGCACCATTGCCAAGCGGTCGCCCGAGGGTAAACAGACCCCAAGTTTGTTTAACTCAGTTTTGACTAAACGAGCATCAGGCAATGGCCGCAGATAATCGGTCGCATACTCGAACCGACACCTTCCGGCAATCGATTTTCACCCCTCCGCGGACCGCCGGAGGCCATCCGGCAACGCCCCGGCCGAGGAGTCCCCGATATGCCTGCGATCTTCGTCACATCCGGCGTGACCTGCGGTGACCACCGCCTACCCGGGACCGGGCCCGGAACGGGCGCACGGACAGCGAAAAGCGAAGAGCCCCATCCGATTCCGGATGGGGCTCTTCGACTTGGTGGGCGAAGGGGGACTTGAACCCCCACGTCCTTACGGACACTGGCACCTGAAGCCAGCGCGTCTGCCATTCCGCCACTCGCCCGAGCGACTGAAAGAACGTATCACGGGGTATGCGCCAAAAAGAAATCGCCTGGTTATCGGCTGTGACGGCGGCCGATGCCGCGACGGGAACCCCGACCCGTTTCCAGGAGTTACAGGTGTGGACGATCGTGGATATCATGCAAGGACCGTGTCCCAGCGGCGACACGCCATGTCCGCGTGTCGCACAGTAGGACCGCCGCAGACCACACGGCGCCACCAGGAGACCAAGACACGAAGCACGCTTCACTCGCGGGAGCGTCCTGACCCGAGAGGAGGGGCTCGATGGGGATCGTTTCGCGATTCGAACGTCGCCTCCAGGGTGCTGTCGGCGATGTGTTCGCCCGCGTCTTCGGTGGCAGTGTCGTTCCGCAGGAGGTCGAGGCAGCGCTCCAGCGCGAGGCCGCGGACCATGTCCAGGACCTCGGCAACGGGCATCTGCTCGCACCGAACAGCTACGTCATCACCATCAACGAGTCGGACCTGGGGCAGCTCGTCCAGGGCGAGGGACAGGCCGACCACGACCTCGCGGTACGCGCGTTCGCCAAACACTTACAGGACTACATCCGTGAGCAAGGCTGGCAGACGTACGGCGAAGTGCACGTGGAATTCGAGGCATCCCCTACGCTGCACACCGGACAGTTCAGGACACGCGGTCGAGTGGACCCGGACGCCGTCGGCGGTAGTGTCGACCGCCGGGCGGGTCCGGCGGTGGGACCTGAACGCACACCACGACCCAACCCGCAACCAGGAGCTGGCCCCATGACGCAGAACTCAGGCTACGACCCAAGCCGTGAGCCCGCGGAGTCCGATCCACGAAACCGCGGGTACGCGCCCCCGCCCGCGAGCCGACCCGCTCCGCAGGGCTACGGCGAATACGGCCGCGGCGGTGCCGCCCCGCAGTACCCGGATCAGCAGGGCTACGGCGCTGCCCCGGATCAGCAGGGCTATGGCGAGTACCAGAACGGCTACGACTACAACCAGCAGGGCGGCCAGGGCTACGGCGCTCAGCAGGGTGGTTACGGCGATCAGGCGTACGGCCAGCAGCAGGGCTATGCCGATCAGGCGTACGGGCAGCAGCCCGGCTACTCCGATCAGGCGTACGGCCAGCAGGGCTATGCCGAACCCGGCTACGGCCAGCAGCAGGGCGGCGGCTACGCCGAACAGGGCGGCCAGCAGGGCTACGGCCAGCAGGCGTACGACCAGGGCGGCTACGGCCAGCAGGGGTACGCCGAACCCGGTTACGGGCAGCAGCAGGGCTACGGCGACCAGCAGGGCTACGCCGATCCGGGCTACGGCCAGCAGCAGGGCTACGCCGAGCAGGGGTACGGGCAGCAGCAGGGCTATGCCGAGCCCGCCGCCGGCGGTTACGGCGACGACCAGTACGGCCAGCAGGCCGGGTACGGCCAGCAGCCCGCCGCGGGCGGTTACGCCGCACCCGCGCGCAGTGGCTCGGGCTACTCGGCCACGCTGCAGCTGGACGACGGCTCCGGTCGCACCTACCAGTTGCGCGAGGGTTCCAACATCATCGGCCGCGGCCAGGACGCGCACTTCCGGCTTCCCGACACCGGAGTTTCGCGGCGGCACATCGAAGTTCGCTGGGACGGCCAGACGGCCATGCTCTCGGACCTCGGTTCCACCAATGGCACGCTGGTCAACGGGTCGCCCGTCCAGGACTGGCAGCTCGCCGACGGCGATGTCATCCGCGCCGGGCATTCCGAGATCCTGATCAGGATCGTCTGATCCCGTAAGCTCGCGGTGCAGATCACGATATGGCTGGATTTTCCTCCGCCGTATCGTGATCGCAACCGGTCGACGGCCCTATGATGCTGCCATTACTCGCGGCTCAACAGGCCGCGCCGACCAGGCGCACCGGTTGGGGGTCGCGGAGCTTTCTCCGTACTGACAGCCCGTACCTACGACACGGTCGAACAGGAGGTGGAGCACCGTGCAGGGACTGATCCTGCAACTCACCCGGGCGGGGTTCCTGCTGTTGTTGTGGCTGTTCGTGTGGGCGGTGCTCCGGACCCTGCGCAGCGATATCTACGCGGCCTCCGGCATCCGGGTGCCGCCGCGGACCCAAGGTGGTTCCGCGGTGCTCCCCTCCTTGCGCCGAGGCCAGAAGGGCGCCAAATATCTCGTGGTGACTCAGGGTTCACTCGCCGGCACCCGCATCTCACTCGGCACGCAGCCGGTGTTGATCGGGCGCGCGGACGACTCCACGCTGGTCCTCACCGACGACTATGCCTCCACCCGTCATGCGCGCCTGTCGCCGCGCGGCGAGGATTGGTATGTCGAGGATCTCGGTTCCACCAATGGGACCTACCTCGACCGGTCGAAGGTCACCACCCCGGTCCGAGTTCCACTCGGCACCCCCGTCCGTGTCGGTAAGACAGTGATCGAGCTGCGATCGTGACTCTTGTTCTGCGCTACGCCGCCCGTAGCGACCGCGGTCTCGTACGAGCCAACAACGAGGACTCCGTCTACGCGGGCGCGCGCCTACTCGCGCTCGCGGACGGCATGGGCGGCCACGCCGCCGGTGAAGTCGCCTCCCAACTGATGATCGCGGCACTCGCGCATCTCGACGACGACGAACCGGGCGATGATCTGCTCGGCAAGCTCGATCGCGCGGTGCACGAGGGCAATGCCGCCATCGCCGATCAGGTCGAGGAAGAGCCCGAACTCGACGGTATGGGCACCACGCTCACCGCCGTCCTGTTCGCCGGGCGCAAACTCGGCCTGGCCCATATCGGCGACTCCCGCGCCTACATGCTCCGCAATGGCGAACTCACCCAGATCACCCGCGACGACACCTTCGTGCAGTCGCTGGTGGACGAGGGCCGGATCACCCCGGAGCAGGCGCACACCCATCCGCAGCGCTCGCTCATCATGCGCGCGCTCACCGGCAACGAGATCGAGCCCACCCTGGTGGTGCGCGAGGCGCGCGCCGGGGACCGGTATCTGCTCTGCTCGGACGGCCTCTCCGATGTGGTGAGCGATGAGACCATCGCCAACACCATGCGCGAGGGCAGCACCGACGAGGCGGCCGACCGGCTCATCGAATTGGCTTTGCGCAGTGGCGGTCCCGACAATGTGACCGTCGTGGTCGCCGATGTCATCGACCTCGATTACGGGCAGAGCCATCCGATCGTGGCGGGCGCGGCCTCCGGCGAGGACGACGACACTCCCCCGCCGAATACCGCCGCCGGACGCGCCGCCGCCATGCGACCGCCGAGAGCCGCCCCGCGCCGGGCCGTACAGCAGCCCGAGCCGGAGCCGCCGCGCAAGAGCCACAAACTGCGCTGGATCGCGCTCTCGCTGGCCCTGCTGGTCGCCATCGGCGCGGGACTCACGGTCGGCTACAACATGATTCGCAGCAACTACTACGTGGGCACCCAGGACGACAAGGTCGTGGTGCTGCGCGGACTGCCCGGTTCGGTGCTGGGCTATTCGATTCACGATGTGGATCAGATCGCCTGCGTCACCCGTTCCGGTGAATTGCAGATCAGCGCAACCGGTTCCAGCTTCCCGGCGGGTTGCCGCGAACTGCGCCTGGTGGATCTCAAGCCCACCGGCCGTGATTCGGTCAACAAGGGTCTGCCGCCCGGCTCCCGCGAGGAAGCGGGCAAGCAGTTGCAGGCGCTGACCCGCAACGATCTGCTGCCGCCCTGCGAGAAGGCGCAGCCGCAGACCCAGCCCTCGACGACGCCGCCGACCACCCCGGTCGATCCGAACGCGCCCGTCACCACCACGCCCGCGGCGCCCACCACCACCCCGGCCGCCGTGCCGGGCGGTGAGAACCATCCGCTGGAACCCCGCAAGACCGATCAGCCCACCCCCACCACTACGACCGCGCCGCAGCAGCCGGGGCAGAACTGCAGAGTGACGGACTGATGTCCGCACCGGCACCACCGTCCGCTGGGGCCTTTCCCAGTCCCCCAGGCGGATTCGCTCCCGCGCCCCCGCCGTCCACCCGGCGGAATGTGGAACTGCTGCTGCTCGGTCTCGCGGCGGTGGTCACGACGGTGTCGCTGGTGCTGGTGGAGGCCAGTCAGGAACAGGCGATCACCTGGGAGATCGCCAAACTCGGCGCGGCCTACCTGGCGTTGTTCGGTGTCGCGCATCTGGCGGTGCGCCGTTTCGCGGCGTTCGCGGACCCTTTGCTACTACCGATCGTGGCGCTGCTGAACGGTCTCGGCCTGGTGCTCATCCACCGTCTGGATCTGGCCGAGAAGCAGGACGCGATCTTCGCCTCGCAGCCCATCCCCTCCCCCGATGCGAACCAGCAGGTGCTGTGGACGGGGTTGGGGATGGTGGTTTTCACGGGCCTGTTGCTGCTGCTGCGCGACTACCGGACGCTGGCGCGGTACGCGTACACGCTCGGACTGGTCGGCCTGGTGCTGCTCGCCATCCCGGCCATCCTGCCGGACCGGTTCTCGCAGGTGAACGGCGCGAAGATCTGGATTCGCCTGCCCGGCTTCAGTGTTCAGCCCGGTGAGTTCGCCAAGATCCTGCTGATCATCTTCTTCGCCGGGGTGCTGGTCGCCAAGCGCGACCTGTTCACCGCGGCGGGCAAGCACGTATTCGGCATGGAACTGCCGCGCGCCCGCGACCTCGGCCCGATGCTGGTGGTCTGGATCGTCTGCGTCGGCGTGCTGGTGCTGGAGAAGGATCTGGGCACCTCGCTGCTGATCTTCTGCACGGTGCTGTGCATGCTCTACATCGCCACCGAGCGGGTCGGCTGGGTGGCGGTCGGCGCGGTGCTGCTCGGTATCGGATTCGTGTTCGCGTACAACGTCTTCGGACATGTGCGGGTGCGCGTGGAGACCTGGCTGCACCCCTTCGCGGACTACAACAACACCGGCTACCAGATCTCGCAGTCGCTGTTCGGGCTGGCCACCGGCGGACTCGCCGGCACCGGGCTCGGCAGCGGACGGCCCTCGCAGGTGCCGTTCGCCAAAACCGACTTCATCATCTCGGCCATCGGCGAGGAACTGGGCCTGATCGGCCTGGCCGCGGTGCTGATGCTGTTCTGCGTCTTCGTGATTCGCGGATTGCGCACCGCCATCGCGGTGCGCGACAGTTTCGGCAAGCTGCTGGCGGCGGGGCTGGCGTTCACCATCGCCATCCAGTTGTTCGTGGTCGTCGGCGGTGTCACCAAGTTGATTCCGCTGACCGGTCTGACCACGCCGTTCGTCTCCTACGGCGGCTCCTCCCTGCTCGCCAACTACGCACTGCTGGCACTCTTGATCAAGGTGTCCGATGCGGCGCGCGCCCCGGCCCCCGTCCGTAAGCGGGCGCCGGAGCCGCTCGCGGACGCGCCCACCGAACTGGTACGGCGACCGAAGGGTGGTACCGCGTGAACACACCCCTGCGCCGGGTGGCGATGGCGGTCATGCTGATGATCGTCGCGCTGCTGATCAACGCCACCTACATCCAGGTGCAATTCGGGCCGATCGGCAAGGCGGACAGCCTGCGCAACGATCCGCGCAACGGCCGCGTACTGCTCGACGAGTACGCCCGCCAGCGCGGCCAGATCTCCGCGCAGGGCACGGTGCTGGCGAGTTCGGTGTCCACCGACGACCGCTACAAGTACCTGCGCACCTATCCGACCGATCCGCTGGCGTACGCGCCGGCGACCGGTTTCTACTCCATGCAGTACGGCAGCACCGGGCTGGAGCACGCCGAGGATTCGGTGCTGAACGGTTCGGACAATCAACTGTTCGGCCGCCGCTTCATCGATATGGTGTCCGGCCGGGATCCGCGCGGCGGCAACGTGATCACCACGATCAACCCCGCTATGCAGAAGGTCGCGTACGAGCAGCTGACCAGCAAGGGCTACACCGGTTCGGTGGTGGCGATCGAGCCGAGCACCGGGCGCATCCTCACCATGGTGTCCACGCCGTCCTACGATCCGAACCTGCTGTCCGGCCACGACGGCGCGGCCGCCGCGCAAGCCTGGCAGACCCTGCAGGGTGATCCGCGTCAGCCGATGCTGAATCGCGCTGTGTCGCAGACATATCCGCCGGGCTCCACCTTCAAGGTGATCGTGACCGCCGCGGCGCTGTCCAACGGCATCGCGAAACCGGACGACCAGTTGACCGCGCAGTCGCGAATCACGTTGCCGGACACCACCACCACGCTGGAGAACTACAACGGCAGCCACTGCGGTCCCGGCGACGCGCCGACCGCATCGCTGACCGACGCGTTCAAGTTCTCCTGTAACACCGCTTTCGTGGACCTCGGTATCAAGGTGGGGGCCGCGAAACTCAAGGACGAGGCCGCCGCGTTCGGTATCGGAACCCATCCGAACATTCCGATTCCGTGGGCGGACAGCACCGTCGGGACCATTCCCGACGCACCGGCCCTCGGCCAGAGCAGTATCGGACAGCGCGATGTGGCGCTGACTCCACTCGACAACGCGGTCATCGCTGCCACCGTCGCCAATGGCGGCGTGCGGATGCAGCCGCACCTGGTCGATCAGTTGCAGGCCCCGGACCTGAGCACCCTGGAGACCGTCAAACCGATGTCGGTCGGCCAGGCGATCAGCGCACCGGTGGCCACCCAGCTGACCAATCTGATGATCGAGTCGGAGAAGAACACCCAGGGAGGCACCCAGCAGCGGGGCTACCAGATCGCGTCCAAGACCGGCACCGCCGAACACGGCAACGATCCCCGCAATACCCCGCCGCACGCCTGGTACATCGCCTTCGCGCCCGCGCAGAACCCGAAGATCGCCATCGCGGTGATCGTCGAGAACGGTGGCGACCGCGCCCTGGCCGCCACCGGCGGTTCGGTGGCAGCGCCGGTCGCGCGCGCGGTGCTCGATGCCGGGCTGGGGGGCTGAGACGACATGACAGGGCAAGGTAGACAGGGTCGGAAATGCTGAACAACGGTGCGATGATCGCGGACCGCTACCGGCTGCATCGGCTGATCGCCACCGGTGGCATGGGCCAGGTCTGGGAAGCTCTCGACACCCGGCTGGATCGCCGGGTCGCGGTGAAGGTGCTCAAGGCGGAGTTCTCCGCCGATCCCACCTTCCGGCACCGCTTCCGCACCGAGGCCCGCACCACCGCGCAGCTCAACCATCCGGGCATCGCCGGGATTTACGACTACGGCGAGACCATGGACCCCTCCGGCGGCGAAACCGCCTATCTGGTCATGGAACTCGTGCAGGGCGAACCGCTGAACGCGGTGCTCAGCCGGCTCGGCCGACTGTCCGTGCACCAGGGTCTGGACATGCTGGAGCAGACCGGTCGCGCGCTTCAGGTGGCGCACGCCGCGGGCGTGGTGCATCGAGATGTGAAGCCCGGCAATATCCTCGTGACGCCGACCGGTCAGGTGAAGATCACCGACTTCGGCATCGCGAAGGCCGTTGACGCCTCCCCGGTCACCAAGACCGGCATGGTGATGGGCACCGCCCAGTACATCGCCCCCGAACAGGCCACCGGCGAGGACGCCACCTCCGCCTCGGACGTGTACGCGCTCGGCGTGGTCGGCTACGAGGCGCTGGCCGGGGAACGCCCGTTCACCGGTGACGGCGCGCTGACCGTCGCCATGAAGCATGTGCGCGAGGCCCCGCCGCCGCTGCCCGCCGATCTGCCGCCGAACGTGCGCGAGCTGATCGAGATCACCATGGCCAAGGATCCGACCCAAAGATTCGCCACCGGAGGCGAATTCGCCGACGCGGTGGCCGCGGTGCGATCCGGTCGCAGAGCGCACACCCCCGGCGGCGGCAATCCCGCCATCCCCACCGGCGCGACCAGAATCCTGCCGCCCGGCCCGACAATGATGATTCCGGGCGGCCGCGCCGATCAGGCCACCACCAGGTATCAGACGCCGCCGCAGTCGATGCGGCAGCCGCAGCAACCGCCGATGACCGGTTCCACCGTCATGATGTCGGGCCCGCAGACGCCCCCGCCGGGCGGTCCGCCGCGGCCGATGCACGTCGGCGCGCAGGACGGCGACGGCAACGGTGACGGCGGACGTTTCACCAACAGTCAGAAGGCCATGGCCGGACTCGGCGTCGGCGCGCTCATCCTGGGCGCTGCCGCCGCGGTGGTGCTGCTCAACGGTTCGCCCTCGGAGTCGACGCCGACCACCCGCACCAGCGCCGTGGTCGCGCCGCCCCCGGTGGCGACCACCACCACGACGGTGCCGCCCACCACCACGCGGGAGAAGCCGGTTCCGCCGCCGCCCACCTACGATCCGACCACCGAGCCGCCGGTCACCACCGTGCCGCCGACCACCACACCGCCGGTCACCACGACACCGCCGGTGACGACGACACCGCAGACCACCACGGTCCCCAAGACGACGACACCGCCGACCACCACCAGTCGCGGTGCCCGTCCGCCGTGGGACCTACCATCATGGCCAGCGGTTCCCGGTGGCGCCCGGGGCTACTACGGAACGACGGAACCCAGTGCTCCCGCCCTCCCCCAAGGACAGTCATGACGACCCCGAAGAATCTCTCCTCCCGCTATGAGCTGGGTGAGATCATCGGCTTCGGCGGCATGTCGGAGGTACACAAGGCGCGCGATCTGCGTCTCGGGCGCGATGTGGCGATCAAGGTGCTGCGCGCGGACCTCGCCCGCGACCCCACGTTCTACCTGCGCTTCAAGCGTGAGGCGCAGAACGCGGCGGCGCTGAACCATCCCGCCATCGTCGCGGTGTACGACACCGGTGAGGCCGAGATCGACGGCGGCCCGCTGCCGTACATCGTGATGGAGTACGTCGACGGTGACACGCTGCGCGATATCGTGCGCGGCAAGGGTCCGATGGCGCCCCGGCGCGCGATGGAGATCATCGCGGATGTCTGTGCGGCGCTGGACTTCTCGCATCGCAACGGCATCGTCCACCGGGATATGAAGCCCGCCAACATCATGATCAACCGCGCGGGCGCGGTGAAGGTGATGGACTTCGGCATCGCGCGAGCGCTCGCCGACAGCTCCAACCCCATGACGCAGACCGCCGCGGTCATCGGCACCGCCCAGTACCTGTCCCCCGAACAGGCGCGCGGTGAACAGGTCGACGCGCGCTCGGACGTGTACTCGGTCGGCTGCGTACTCTTCGAAATCCTCACCGGCGAACCGCCTTTCACCGGTGACTCGCCGGTCGCGGTCGCCTACCAGCATGTGCGCGAGGACCCCCGGCTGCCCTCGCACGTGCATCCGGGCGTGCCCCGCGAACTCGATTCCGTCGTGCTCAAGGCCATGAGCAAGAACCCGGCCAACCGCTATCAGACCGCCGCCGAGATGCGCGCCGACCTGATCCGGGTGCTGGGCGGGCAGAAGCCCACCGCGCCCATGGTGATGAACGACGAGGACCGCAACAGCTTCCTCGACGACGAACTGCCGCCGCCGCGCTCCTACCGCACGGTCGAGCGCCGCGACGACACCACCGAACAGGAACTCGTCACACCCGCCGACGGCGGCGGCCGCCGCATCGGACTGATCGCGGCGCTCGCGGTCGGCATTCTCGCGGTCGCCGGTGTCGCCATCTGGCTGCTCCTCGGCCCCGGCAGCAAACCGGATCAGGTGGCGGTGCCGGAACTGTCGAATCACAATGCCCAACTCGCGCAACGTGATCTGGAGAAGGCCGGCTTCAGCGTCGCCGTCCAGGACAAGGCGGACAGCAAGATCGCGCCGGGCAATGTGATCGCCACCCAGCCGCTCGGCGGCTCGCGCATCGACAAGGGCAGCACCGTCACCCTCCAGGTCTCCACCGGACCGTCCCAGGTCGCGGTGCCGCGGCTGGCCGGACTCACCCAGCAGCAGGCCGAACAGAGTTTGAATTCGGTGGGGCTGCGGCTGAATTCGGATGTGAAGCGGGAAGCGTCCAGCGTCGACGAGAAGGACAAGGTCACCAGCCAGAGCCCGGGCGAAGCGCAGAAGGTCGACTCCGGCGGTCAGGTCACCATCACCCTGGGTTCCGGGCCGGAGAAGGTCCGCGTCCCCGATGTGGTCGGGCAGCAGATCGAAGTGGCGCAACCGAATCTGACCGACAGCGCGGGCTTCAAGGTCAGCGTGCAGGAAGTCCCCAACAATCTGCCCAAGGGCACCGTGATCGGCACCAACCCGGCCGCGGGCACCATGGCGGACAAGGGTTCCACCGTCACCGTGCAGGTCTCCACCGGCGATAACGTGCAGATGCCGAGCCTGATCGGGCTCACTCCCGCACAGGCTGTGGATATCCTGCGCCAGCGCGGCTGGAGCGGGCAGATCACGCAGAACACCCAGAGCACCCTGGATGCCAGCAGCGTCGGCCGGGTCATCGCCCAGCAGCCGACCGCCGGATCCTCGATCGCCAAGAATCAGACCGTGACCATCACGACCGGGGTCATCTCGCTCGGCCCGCCGTGACAGCCACCCTGTGACTGACGGAAATCGGGTTGTGGAGAAGTTATCCACAACCCGATTTTCTTGTTGAAAAGCCTGCTACAGGCGCAGATGCCGGTTCATCGACATGGCCTCCTCGGCGAGATCGGCCAGTTCGACCACCTCGACACCGTGCTCGCGCAGTTTCTCCACACCCTCGCAGTTGTGCACAAAGGTGCCGGGTTCGCGCCAGGCGATCACCACGCGCCGAATGCCCGCCGCCAGAATCCGATCCGTGCACGGGGCGCGATCCTTGCTGCCGCGCGACGCACAGGGCTCCAGGGTGCTGTAGATGGTCGCCGACGACAGTCGATCGTCATCGGGTTCCAGCTTGTTCAGCGCGGATTCCTCGGCGTGCACCTTGTCATCGGTTTCGCGGGACCAGCCGTGGATGATCTCCACCCCGTCCGCGCCGACGATGACCGCGCCCACCGAGAACGCGGTCTCACTCGGCGGGCACAGCCGCGCCAGGCCGATGGCGTGCCGCATCCAGCCGCGATCCGAGCGAGCCTCATCCGACATCGGAATCCTCCTTCGGCAGATAGCGCAGTACCGCGATATCACCGATGCGGCCGACCTCGGCCAGCCGCATGCGGTGCCCGGAACCGCCCGGGAAATCGGCGGGCCCGAGGAAACGGGGGGCGGCCGGATCACCGACCACGATCGGCGCGACGGCCATGCTGATCTCGTCCACCAGATCGGCGGCCAGAAACGCGGTGTGGATGGCTCCGCCGCCCTCCACCATCAGGCGCGTGATGCCCTGATCGGCGAGATCGTCCAGCAGGGCGGCGAAATCGACTGCCGCGCCCAGGGATACGACCTTGGCCAGACCGTCGAGCCGGTGCCCGATCCGGGCGGCCCCGGAATCGGTTGTGTAGACGAT
The DNA here is from genome assembly GCF_042885355.1 of Nocardia sp. NPDC058058. NCBI lineage: Bacteria > Bacillati > Actinomycetota > Actinomycetes > Mycobacteriales > Nocardiaceae > Nocardia > Nocardia sp. NPDC058058. The sequence goes on from NZ_JBHVSA010000002.1 coordinate 1,442,785, forward strand.
TCTTTCGCCGCCGCAGTGCCACAGTCGTTGCGCGGGATCGAGATCGCCTGTCGCGGTGACGATCACCCGCAGCGGATACTCGGGCTTCCCCGCCGCGACCCGCGTCATCCGACGGTCGTCACTGTTGACCAGCAACCGCGGATCATCGCTGCGCAGCGTACCGGCACCGATCAGAATCGCGTCCGACTCAGCGCGCAACGCGTCCACCCGATCGAAATCGGCTGCGTTGGAAAGCAACAGCCGATCCGGCCCAGCATCGTCTATATACCCGTCGATGCTGACCGCGACCGACAACAGCACATGGGGCCGACCCCGACCGGCACTCATACCAGCGCCGCGACCTCCGCCTCGAGCGTGCGCACCAGACCCTCCGCCGGGCGCTGCCCGACCTGGCCCAGCCAGTTCGCGAGCATCCGGTGCCCGCCCTGGGTGAGCACGGATTCGGGATGGAACTGCACGCCCTGGATCGGCAGGGTGCGATGCCGCATGGCCATCACGATGCCGGATTCGGTGCGGCCCAGCACTTCCAGCTCGGGCGGCATGGTCTCTTCCAGCACGGTCAGCGAGTGATAGCGGGTGGCGGTGAACGGATCGGGCAGTCCGGCCAGCACGCCCGCGCCGATGTGGAAGACCTCGCTGGTCTTACCGTGCAGCAGTTCGGGGGCGCGGGTCACGGTGGCGCCGAACGCGACACCGATGGCCTGATGGCCCAGGCACACCCCGAGCAGCGGGCGCTCGTGCCGGGCCGCGGCCTTGACCAGATCGATGCTGACGCCCGCGCGCTCCGGCGTGCCCGGGCCGGGGCTGATCAGAATTCCGTCGAAGTCCTGTACGACGGCGTCCACATCATCGAGTCGCGAATCGTCATTACGCCAGACGACCGCGTCCACACCCAACTGTCCGAGATACTGGACCAGGTTGAAAACGAAGCTGTCGTAATTGTCGACGACCAGTACACGCATGATTCGAGAGTAGTCACCCGGCTCGCTCGCGTCGCACGCAATACCATCGTTTATTCCCCAAGGGCGGCTCGCGCCGGGAGCGCTCGAGTGACCTGGGATAATGTCTACCAAGACCTGCACGCCGAAACTGAGGACGTCATGCCCAAGTCGAAGGTCCGGAAGAAGACCGACTACACGATCAACCCGGCCAGCCGCACGCCTGTGAAGGTGAAGTCGGCCGGTCCGTCGCCGGTCTGGTACGTGTCCATCATGCTGGGCTTCATGCTCGCGGGCCTGGTGTGGCTGCTGGTGTACTACCTGGCGGCGGACCATATCGGCTGGATGAGCGATCTCGGCGCATGGAACTTCCTGATCGGGTTCGGCCTCATGGTCGTCGGCCTGATCATGACCATGCGCTGGCGATGAGCTCCTTACACGATTGTTATTCATACACACCTGTGGATGACCTTGTGGACAACTCGAGGACAGAGTGGGGAAAGTGACCACCGATCCCCAACTCTCCTGGTCCACACCCCCGGCGGCGCTGGTCGTCTGCGGTCTGGGCGGCCTCGTCATGGCCGTGGCGGCCGTCGTCACCAGCGATAACGCGGGCCGGTTGCTGATCGGCCTGGCCGCCCTCGGCCTGCTGTTCCTGGCCGGAATGGGAGTGCGGCAGCGGCCGCGCCTGGCCGTCGAGCCCGGACCCGTCCCCCGGATCGTGGTGCGCGGCCTCACCGGGCCGCGGTTCTACACACCCGATCAGGTGTTGCGCGCCCGCGTTGTGAATTACCGCCGCCTCGGTAGGCGCATGCCCATGCTGGAAATGGATGTGCGGCACGACGGCGAAGAGCGGCTGATCATTTTCGGCCGCTGGGATCTGGGCGCACGCCCCGAGAACGTGCTCGACGCACTGCGCCCGTACCTGGTGAATCAGTGAGCGCTACGACCCGGCGCTAGGACAGCGTCGGCGCGCCCAGCGCCATCACCAGGATCGCGATCAATCCCACCGCCGCCACCGCGATCCAGCCGATCCGCATGGCCAGCGCCGGTGTGCTCGCCTTCAGCCAGCGCGGCAGATACAGGATTCCGCCCGTCGCCGCGGTACCGGCCAGCAGTCCGCCCAGATGCGCCCAGATCGAAATCCCGGGCACCGCGAAGGTGATGATCAGGTTGATCACCAGCAGCACCAGGATCTGGGTCAGGTTCTGCCGCGTCCGCAGCATCACCACCGCCACCGCGCCGAAGATGCCGAAAATCGCACCCGACGCGCCCGCGGACGCCTGCAATGGATCGGACAGCAGCGTCACCGCGGCCGAACCGCCCAGCAGCGACACCAGATACACGCTGATGAACCGCGCCCGGCCCAGCGCGACCTCGCAGTAGGGGCCGAGCACGTACAGCGCGAACATATTGGTCAACAGGTGGATCGGGCCGATGTGCAGGAAGCCGGAGCCGATCACCCGCACCCATTCGCCGTGCCCGACCAGCGCGGGCACCAGCATCCAATCCCGGAACAGCGCCGAGAACTTGTTGTCCACCACGCTGTGCGCCTGAATCGCGGTGACCGCGAAGACGATCACGTTCGCGGCGATGAGCGCCCAGGTGACATACGGTTCCGGGCGTTTACCCTGCACCGCGCCCGCCTGATTGCGCACCGGCCGCACATCGGCGCGGCCCTGCTGCACACATTCGACGCAGTGCTGGCCGACCGCGGCCGGGGTCAGGCATTCCGGGCAGGCGGGACGCCCGCAGCGGCTGCACCCCAGACCGCCGGTGGGCCGATCGGGATGCCGGTAACAGGTCGGGGCGGGCTGCTGCGGTTGCATGTCGAATTCTCTTCGGCTCGGACCGGATTCAGGCGATGCTGATCTTCTCGATCACGATGTCGTCCTTGGGACGGTCATTGCGATCGGTCGCGACGTTGGCGATCAGGTCGACGATCTTGCGCGAGTCCGGATCCACCACCTCGCCGAAGATGGTGTGCTTGCGGTTCAGGTGCGGCTGCGGGCCGACGGTGATGAAGAACTGCGAACCATTGGTCGCCGGACCGGCATTCGCCATGGCCAGCAGATAGCCGCGGTCGAAGCGCAGTTCCGGGTGGAACTCGTCCTTGAACTCGTAGCCCGGGCCACCGCGGCCGGTGCCGGTCGGATCGCCGCCCTGGATCATGAAACCGTCGATGATCCGGTGGAAGACCGAGCCGTCGTAGAACGGGCCCTCGGTGCCGCCGGAGGCGTTCTTGGTCTTGTACGGGGCGGTGCCGTCGGCCAGGCCGAGGAAGTTCCGCACGGTCGCGGGGGCGTGGTTACCGAAAAGCGCGACCTTGATGTCGCCCTGATTGGTGTGCAGCGTCGCAACAGCAGTCTGATTCGGTGAGGTCACGCGACCAGCCTAGAGCCCGGCGCGAGCGAGGCTCCGGCGCGGCACACCCGACGGTGGCCACCCATCGCTTTCTGTGATTCCCTGCCCGGATTCGGGCACATATGTTGGCGAAAATCGATTCATCGGGCAAGCTCGGACCGTGACTGACGAGGTTCCGGCCGATCTGGTGCGCCATGTGGCGGCATCCACCGGACTGCCCGAAGCCGTCGCGGCCCGGGTGGTCGCCGACGTCACCGGATACTTCGGCGAGACCGCGGCGGAATTCGTGCGCCGCAGGCACGCCGAACTACAGCGCCGCCAGGTGCGCAATGCCGAGATCTGGCAGCGCATCGCGACCGAGCTCTCGCAGCGCCCGGTGGCCGCGCCCGAATTCACCGAACGGCAACTGCGCCGCATCGTCTACGGCTAGCACCCGGCTACAGCCGCACCGTCCACTTGGCTTCGTCATGCAACCGATCGAGGAGAACCTCCCGCAATGTGTGGAATCGTCGGATACATCGGACACCGCGAGTCGGTCCCGGTCCTGCTGGAGGGCCTGCACCGGCTGGAGTACCGGGGTTACGACTCCGCCGGTTTGGCCGTCCCGCATCGCGGGCGGCTGCGCATCACCAAAACCCAGGGGCGCGTACAGGATCTGCGCAACCGGGTGGACGCCGAAGGCGCCCGACTGCGCGGCACCGTCGGCATCGCGCACACCCGCTGGGCCACGCACGGCGAACCCAGTGACGCCAACGCGCACCCGCACACCGACGGCTCCGGCCGAATCGCCGTGGTGCACAACGGCATCGTCGAGAACGCCGAACAACTGCGCGCCGCGCTGATCGCCGACGGCGTCGAATTCCTCTCCGACACTGATACCGAGGCCATCGCACACCTGATCGCCGCCACCCTGGACAGCACCGACACCCTCGAGGACGCCGTGCGCACCGCACTGCATCACGTCGAGGGCACTTTCGGTCTGCTGGTACTGGATTCGCGCCGCCCCGACGAACTCGTGGTCGCCCGCAACGGCAGCCCCATCGTGCTCGGCGTCGGCGACGGCGAGATGTTCGTCGCCTCCGATGTGGCCGCGCTGGTGCACCACACCCAGCGTGTGGTCTTCCTCGACGACGGCGAGCTGGCCACCGTGCGCGCGGGTGAATTCCGCACCAGCACACTCGGATTGGATGCCAGCCGGACCGACAAGACACCCACCACCATCGATATGGCGGCCGAGGACTACGCACTCGGCGGCTACCCGGACTTCATGCGCAAGGAAATGGCGGAACAGCCGGACGCGGTACGCCGCGCGCTGCGCGGCCGCCTCGACGAGCGTTTCGCCACCGCCATTCTCGGCGGCCTGAACATGGACGCGCGCGAACTGCGCGGAATCCGCAAGGTCGTCTTCCTGGGTTGCGGCTCCGCCTATTACGCCGGACAGCTCGGCGCACAGCTCATCGAGGAACTCGCGCGCATTCCCGCCACCGCAGAACCGGCCTCGGAATTCCGCTACCGCAATCCCGTAGTGGATCCGGACGCGCTGTACATCGCCATCAGCCAGTCCGGGGAAACCCTGGATACCCTTGCGGCCGTTCAGGAATTGCAGCGCAAGGGCGGACGCGTCATCGGCGCGGTGAACGCGGTCGGCAGCGCCATCGCGCGCGAATGCGGTGCGGGCATGTTCCTGCACGCCGGTCCCGAGGTCTCGGTGGCCTCCACCAAGGCGCTCACCAATATGACCGTGTCCTTCGCCATGCTGGCACTGCTGCTGGGCCGGGTCCGCGATCTGTCGGCCGCGGGCGGCGAGCGCATTGTCACCGGACTGCGAGCACTGCCGGACGCCATCGAGACGGTACTCGAGCAGGACAAGGAGATCGCGGAGGTCGCGGCGCGATTCGCCAAGGCGCGCAGCATGTTCTTCGTCGGGCGGGTGCGCGGCTGGCCGGTGGCCCGCGAGGGCGCGCAGAAGCTCAAGGAGATCTCCTACATTCACGCCGAGGCGTACCAGGGCTCCGAACTCAAGCACGGCCCGCTGGCCCTCATCGATCCGGAGATGCCCAGCGTGGTGCTGATTCCGGGCGATGAACTGCTCGCCAAGAACATCACCACCATCGAGCAGATCAAGGCGCGCGGCGGCCCGGTCATCGCCATCACCAACACCGATCTGCCGGACGGCCTGGCCGATGCGGTCATCCGCGTCCCGGCGGTGGCGACCGAACTCGACCCGATCATCCTGACCATCCCGTTGCAGCTGCTGGCCTATCACATGGCCATCGCCCTGAACCGGGATGTGGACAAGCCCCGCAACCTCGCCAAGAGCGTCACGGTCGAGTAACCCCGTTCGCCGCTGCGCCCACCCCAGGGGTCCGGGGGCACCAGCCCCCGGAAACCCCTCCTGTGCACCCTTGGGTGCGCGAAGTCTTTCGCTGTGCCAAAGTGGTCGGATGGGCCTGGGGCGTTTTCGGAATCGGATCATCGTTGCGGCTGTATTCGCGATCGCGGGCGGTGTCGCCGCGATCTTCGCGAGTCGCCGTCCCCAGCCGCCGGCCCCCGCGGCGGAGCCGCCGCGCCTGGGTTATTCGCGCAACGGCTCCTCCCCCACTCAGATCGCGGAATCCGCGCGCTGAGTGGGTAATTCACACTATTCGGGCTAGCGGCTCACCGACCGCTTGTACTGCTTCAGCGCCAGCGGCACGAAGATCACCAGGATCACCACCACCCACATGAGCGTGGTGATCTCGGGATGACGCATCGGCCAGACATCGGCGCTCGGCCCCATCGGGCTGGTATTGCCGAACAGATTGCGACTGGCCTGCGTCACCGCCGACACCGGATTCCACTCCGCGATCACCCGTAGCACCGTGGGCAGCGTCGCGGTCGGCACGAAGGTGTTGGCGATGAAGGTGAGCGGGAAGATCACCATGAAACTCGCGTTGTTGTAGACCTCCGGCGCACGCACCAGCAGGCCGACCACCGCCATGATCCACGAGATGGCGTAGGCGAACAGCAACAGCAGCACATAGGCGAACACCGCGTCCAGGAACGACCCGCGAATCCGCCAGCCCACCGCCAGACCGGTCAGCGACATGACCACCAGGCTCACCACATTGATGCACACATCGGCGAGCGTGCGCCCGATGAGCACCGCCGACGGTGCCATGGGTAGCGACCGGAACCGGTCGATAATGCCCTTCTGCATATCCTCGGCCAGGCTCAGACCGGTGAACGTCGCACCGAACACCACGGTCTGCGCGAAGATGCCCGCGATCAGGAATTCGCGATATGAGGTGCCCTGCAACTGAATCGCCGATCCGAAGACGTAGGCGAACAAGAGCACGAACATGATCGGCGACAGCGTCGAGAAGATCAGCACATCGGGTACGCGCCGAATCTTGATGACATTGCGTTTGGTGATGGTCACGCTGTCGGTGAAGACCATGCTCAAACGTTCTGCGAGCGAAGGCTTTCCGGCGGTGAGCACGGCGGCGGTCATCGATTGCCTCCTGCGGATTGCTCGGCGGTCTTACCGCCATTGACCAATTCGTCTGCTTCATGACCGGTGAGCGACAGGAACACATCGTCGAGCGAAGGCCGCCGCAGGCCGACATCATGAATGGTCACTTCATGTTTCGCGAGTTGGCCGATGGCATCGACCAGCGCCTGGGAACCGTCGTTCACCGGCACGATGATGCGCCGCAGACTCGGTTCGAGCCGAATCTCGCCCTGCGCCAAGCCTTCCAGCGCGCGCTGCGCGATCGGCAGACTGTCCACGTGGTCCACCACCAGCTCGATACGGTCGCCACCCACCATGGCCTTGAGCTGATCGGCGGTGCCCTCGGCGATCACCTTGCCGTGATCGATGACCGCGATGGAATCGGCCAGTCGATCGGCCTCCTCCATGTACTGGGTGGTCAGCAGCAGCGTGGTGCCGCCGGCCACCAATTCCTCGATAACGTCCCAGAGATCCTGGCGCGCACGGGGATCCAGGCCGGTGGTCGGTTCGTCCAGGAACAGCACGGGCGGATTGGCGACCAGTGCGCCCGCGAGATCGAGGCGGCGGCGCATACCGCCGGAGTACCCCTTGACCGGACGATCGGCCGCGTCGGCGAGCCGGAACCGTTCCAGTAGTTCGCGTGCGCGGTCCTTACTGCGCTGTGTCCCCATGTGATACAGCCGCCCCACCATCTCGAGATTCTCGAAACCGGTGAGATATTCGTCAACCGCGGCGTATTGACCCGAGGTGCCGATCCGGGAGCGCAACAGCTGCGGATCCTTGAGCACATCCACCCCGGCCACGGTGGCGCGGCCGGAATCGGGGATGAGCAGGGTGGTGAAAACACGGACGGTGGTGGTCTTGCCCGCGCCGTTCGGGCCGAGCAGGGCGGTGACGGTACCTTCGGGCACCGATAAATCGAGTCCGTCAAGAGCGACGAGTTTGCCGTACTTCTTGACCAGACCCTCGGCGACTATTGCGTCGGGCATGATTCTCCTGATGTCTCGCGATGTGGCAGCCGCAGGGGCTCTGAACTGCACAGATGCTGCTGAACAAGACCGGACATTTGGGACTGAGTATGCCTGGGGAGCAGACCGGATGCCATGACTTTTTCATCGCGAACCACAGCGAGTGAACAAGACGAGGGCCGCATCCCGCTGGGGGTCCGGCGGTGCTCGGGGTTGCCGGTGCGGAATGCGGCCACCTCGATGATCCGCCCGCACACGCGGGCGGATCGCGAGTAGCGCGCTACTCGAATCCGACAGGCCGACACCGCTTTCCCGGGCACGAACGTATGTTCGCACAGGGGTATGACACTTTTTCCTCGAAAAAAATCTCCAGAACGCGCCCCCGATTTCCACGCAATCCGCCGGTGTCGCGTAGGATCGATCGCGTCGGCCCCTCCCCCCCGGGCCGACCTACGCGGGCCTCGGCTAACTCCCCCCCTTCGCCGAGGCCCGCCCCCATGTCCGGACCAGGTCGGACCAGCGATTACACCGGGGGCCGAGCCCGGATCACACCAGCGGGCGAATCTCGTTGCGGCGCAGCACGTGACCGTGCAGGCGATTGATGCCGCGGACGCGGACGGTACGCAGATTGCGTAGATCGAATTGCGGATCGCCGTCTATCGCATAGGACGCGCCCTCATCGATGAGCACGGTGCCGGGACGCGCCACACCCGTGAGGCGCGCGGCGACATTCACCACCGAGCCGTAGAGGTCGCCGAAGCGCTGTAGGACCTCACCGTAGGCAAGACCCACCCGCAGCTCCTGTGTGACGCCGTGCGAGGCCGTGGCGGCCTCCTGGATGGCAAGGGCGATGCGCGCACCCTGTTCGGCGGTATTGGCGGCGAACATGACTTCGTCACCGACGTTCTTGATCACCCAGCCGCCGTGCGCGGTGATGGCATTGCTGGTGGCGGTTTCGAACGCCTCGAGTAGCGCGGAGAGCTCATCGGGCTCGAGATGGCGGGTCAGGCGGGTGTAGCCGACCATATCGGCGAAGCCGACCGCCAGCACCCGCAGCGTGTCCCCCGCGACCGCGCCATTGTCCAGTGAGCGCGCCAGCGCCGCGTCCAGATGACGCCGGAATGCGTAGCGCTGCAACGCTTCGAACTCCTCGACCACCTCCGCGGTGACCTCCCGCGCCAACTCGGTGCGATCGGCCTCGGGTTCCGCGGCGGCCCGCGCCGCGATGCGCGCCAGAATCTCCTCGGTGACCAGATCCACCTGCCATTCGGCCAGCCGCGCCATGGACCGGCCCAGGGTGCGCGCCGCGGTGGTCTGCCGGTGAATGTCCGCGGACGCCAGCACATTCAGGCGACTGAACGCCTGCGCCGCCTCGATATCGGCATCGGTGTATTCGACGGCGTCGTCATTGGGATCGGCGGGAAATCCGAGCGACACCCACAACCGGCGGGTCAGCGACGAGGGCACCCCGGTGCGCTCGGCGACCTCACGACGGTTGTATTTGCGCGGCCCGTTCAGCAGGTACGGCTCCACCACCGATTGGACCAGCTTCGACAGATTCGGGGACGCCATGCCGCCACCTTACGGGGCGAAAGCGATGGGATTTGCGCCGATGTTGTGTGTCACAACACGGAACGAAAAGAAGTGGAGCCTAGGGGAATCGAACCCCTAACCCCTGCCTTGCAAAGGCAGTGCTCTGCCAATTGAGCTAAGGCCCCGAGCCGGGATCAGCGCGTGGTGACCTCGTGCCAGAGATCCGCGTCATTGCGCTGGCGCAACTTGCTGATTCCGAAGATCACCGCGGCGATGACGCCGATCGTGAGGAGAAATTTCATGAATCCCACCCTACTGTGATGTTCGAGAGTGGGCCTAGGAGGACTTGAACCTCCGACCTCTTCGTTATCAGCGAAGCGCTCTAACCGCCTGAGCTATAGGCCCTCATCCGGTTCCGAGTGTGTCACTCGAACCGAGGCTGAAGATTACCCGAAGGTTGTGCGGATAAGCAAAACGGCCGGTCACAGCCCTGTTTCGCGGGGTGTAACCGGCCGTTCCGAAATGCTTCTAGTCGGGGTCCGCCAGGGTCACCTGGATGCCGCCGACCAGATCGGTGCACTGGTTGTAGACGAACACGCCGACCGTCGAAAGAGCTGTCAGCAACACCACATTGATCATGCCGATGACACCCGCGTAGCCGAAGACGGTGCCGGCGTCGATCAGCCCGGAGGCCGAGGAATCCGAAACCATATCGGTGAACGTGGAATTCAGCCGCTCCCACACACCCATGCCCTCGAGCACCAGGTACAGCAGGCCGACCGCCAGCATCCACACGAAGAACAGCGCGACGCTGATGACCAGCGACACCTTCAGCGTCGACCACGGATCGATATGGCGCACCTGCACGGTCGCGCGCAGCGGCTCACCGGTGGCAGCGGCGGCGGCCACCGCCGCGGGGGCGGACGGTGATACCGGACCGGCCGGCGGAATCGGCTCCGGCGGCGGCAGCGGATGCCGCATCTCCGACAGATCCGGCAGATCCTTCACCAGTTCCGGACGGGCGATGCTGCGGGTCGGTCCGTCGATACCGACGGACTTCACCATGGCGGCCTCCTTGCGCGCCGCCTTGGCCGCCAGGTCGGCGGTGGTGCGCGCGTTGGAGACACCCGCGTTCAGGCCCACGCCGCCGGGACGACCGGTGGTGGGGGCCTGACCCGGGCGGTACAGGTTGGACTGCGGTTCCCGCTGCGGCAGCTGCGACCACCCGCCGTCCTGGTAGGGGTTGCCGGCGGACTGACCGTCCACGGCTTCGGGGGCGGTCACCTCCGTCGGATCGCTGATTCGGCCCGTGACATCCGAGGCGAAATCACCTGAATGGTCCGGGATTTCATTGGACACCTGCGGCGTACCTCCCTCGTTCCCCGAACCCGGCCGTGGAATCGGCCGCGGCGGAATCGGAGACGGGGCGATTCTCTCGGTCACGCCATTGGCATGACCGCGCTGGTCATTCGGCTGATTGGTCAATGGTGAATCCTTCGATCCGTTGTGCCGCCGCTGCTGGGGTGAAACTACTGCTACGCCGAACCGCTGGTGTCATCTTCGGCAACCTGGTCGGGCTCGTCCGCGTTACGCGCGATCGCGAGCAACGTATCGCCTTCGCCCAGGTTCATCAATCGCACACCCTTGGTCTGGCGTCCGGCCTTGCGAACCTGATTGGCCGCCGTCCGGATAACGCCGCCGCCCGATGTGATGGCGTACAGCTCATCATCGTCATTGACGATGAGCGCTCCGACCAGACTGCCACGTTTTTCGTCGTATTGAATGGTCAATACGCCCTTTCCACCGCGACCCTGCGCGGTGTACTCACCGAGCGCGGTGCGCTTGGAATACCCACCCGCGGTCGCGACAAGCAGGTACGTCTGATCGTCGTCGCGAACCACGTTGAGCGACAACAGTTCATCGGACTGGTTGAAGCGCATGCCCTGCACGCCGGAGGTGGCGCGGCCCATCGGGCGCAGCACCTCGTCATTGGCGGAGAACCGGATGGACTGGCCGTGCGCGGAGACGAGCAGCAGATCGTCCTCGCCCGAACACAGTGCCGCACCGACCAATTCGTCCCCATCGCGCAGATTGACCGCGACGATGCCGCCGGTGCGGTTGGAGTCGAAATCGGTCAGACGGGACTTCTTGACCAGGCCGTTGCGGGTCGCCAGCACCAGGTACGGGGCGTCCTCGTAGGTGGTCAGCTGAATGACCTGGGCGATCTTCTCGTCCGGCTGGAACGCCAGCAGATTCGCCACGTGCTGACCGCGCGCGGTCCGGCTGGCCTCGGGCAGCTCGTACGCCTTGGTGCGGTAGACGCGGCCCTTGTTGGTGAAGAACAGCAGCCAGTCGTGCGTGGAGGTGATGAAGAAGTGCCGGACCAGATCGTCCTGCTTGAGACCCGCGCCCTGCACGCCCTTGCCGCCGCGCTTCTGCGAACGGTAGAGATCGGTCTTGGTGCGCTTGGCGTACCCGGTCTCGGTGATGGTGACCACCACGTCCTCGCGGGCGATCAGATCCTCATCGGTGACATCGCCGTCGGCGGCGATGATCCGGGTGCGGCGATCGTCGCCGTACTTGTCGACGATCTCGGCGAGCTCATCGCGCACGATGGCGCGCTGCCGCTCCGGCTTCTCCAGAATGTCCTTCAGATCGGCGATCTCGAGCTCGATCTTGGCCAATTCGTCGATCAGCTTCTGGCGCTCCAGGGCCGACAGACGGCGCAGCTGCATATCGAGGATGGCGGTCGCCTGGATCTCGTCGATCTCCAGCAACTGCATCAGGCCGGTGCGCGCGGTGTCGGTATCGGCCGAACGGCGGATCAACGCGATCACCGCGTCGAGCTGATCGAGCGCCTTCACCAGGCCACGCAGGATGTGGGCCCGCTCCTCGGCCTTGCGCAGCAAGTACTTGGTGCGCCGGACGATCACGTCCAACTGGTGGTTCACGTACAGCCGGATCATCTGATCCAGGCGCAGCGTGCGCGGCACCCCGTCCACGATCGACAGCATGTTCGCGCCGAACGAGGTCTGCAGCTGGGTGTGCTTGTAGAGGTTGTTCAGCACCACCTTCGCGATCGCGTCCCGCTTGACGGTGACCACGATGCGCATGCCGACGCGGTCCGAGGACTCGTCGTGGATGTCCGAGACGCCCGCGATCTTGCCGTCCTTGACCTGCTCGGCGATCGCGTTGATGAAGTTATCGGTATTGACCTGGTACGGCAGTTCGGTGATGACGATCGTGGTGCGCCCGCGGGCGTCCTCCTCGATCTCGACCACACCGCGCATGCGGATCGAACCGCGACCGGTGCGGTACGCGTCATTGATGCCCTGGGTGCCCACGATCAGGCCCGAGGTCGGGAAGTCCGGACCCTTGACCCGCTCGATGCACGCCTCGAGGGTGGTCTCCTCATCCGCCAGGTGATTGTCCAGCGCCCAGAAGATGGCCTGCGCCAGCTCGGTCAGATTGTGCGGCGGGATATTGGTGGCCATACCGACGGCGATGCCGTTGGAGCCGTTCATCAACAGCGCCGGCACGCGCGCCGGGAGCACCATCGGCTCCTGCGTCTTACCGTCGTAGTTCGGGGTGAAATCGACCGTCTCGTGGTCGATTTCGCGCAGCATCTCCATCGCCAGCGGGGTCAGGCGGCACTCGGTGTAGCGCATGGCGGCCGCGCCGTCGTTACCGCGCGAACCGAAGTTGCCCTGACCGTCGACCAGCGGATAGCGCAGCGACCACGGCTGCGCCATACGCACGAGGGTGTCGTAGATCGCCGTGTCACCGTGCGGGTGGTAGTTACCCATGGTGTCGGCGACCGGGCGCGCGGACTTCACATAGCTGCGATCCGGGCGGTAGCCGTTGTCGTACATCGCGTACAGGATCCGGCGGTGCACCGGCTTCATACCGTCGCGCACCTCGGGCAGCGCGCGCCCGACGATGACGCTCATGGCGTAGTCGATGTAGGAGTTCTGCATCTCCTGCTGGATGTCGACCGGTTCGATGCGGTCGCCGCCCGAAGGCGGAAGCGAAGTCTCAGTCATGAATTGGTCTCCGTAGGAAGTCTTTTCGAGGGGTTCCGGACGCAAGGGGGACCCGGGGGCGTGAACTCCCGGGTCCTACTTCGCTAGACGTCGAGGAACCGAACGTCCTTGGCATTGCGAGTGATGAAGCTGCGACGCGCCTCCACGTCCTCACCCATGAGGATCGAGAACAGCTCGTCCGCGGCCGCCGCGTCGTCCAGCGTCACCAGACGCAGGACGCGCACGCTCGGATCCATGGTGGTCTCCCACAGCTCCTTCGGGTTCATCTCGCCGAGACCCTTGTAGCGCTGGATGCCGTCGTCCTTGTTGATCTTCTTGCCCGAGGCCAGACCGGCCTCCAGCAGACCGTCGCGCTCACGGTCGGAGTACGCGAACTCCGGTTCGGTGCGCTGCCACTTGAGCTTGTACAGCGGCGGCTGCGCGAGATACACGTGCCCCTGCTCGACCAGCGGCCGCATGAAGCGGAACAGCAGCGTGAGCAGCAGCGTCGAAATGTGCTGACCGTCCACGTCGGCGTCGGCCATCAGCACGATCTTGTGATAGCGCAGCTTGGCGATATCGAACTCGTCGTGGATACCGGTGCCGAAGGCGGTGATGATCGCCTGGACCTCGTTGTTCTTGAGCACCTTGTCGATACGCGACTTCTCGACATTGATGATCTTGCCGCGCAGCGGCAGGATCGCCTGATACATCGAATCGCGGCCGGACTTGGCCGAACCACCGGCGGAGTCGCCCTCCACGATGTAGATCTCGGACTTCACCGGATCCTTGGAGCGGCAGTCGGCCAGCTTGCCCGGCAGGCCACCGAGATCGGTGGCGGACTTGCGGCGCACCAACTCTCGCGCCTTACGCGCGGCCACACGCGCCTGCGCCGACGACACCGCCTTGGTGACAATGGTCTTCGCATCGGCCGGATTCGCCTCGAACCAGTGCGCCAGATGCTCATTGCAGGTGCGCTGCACGAACGACTTGACCTCGGTATTGCCGAGCTTGGTCTTGGTCTGGCCCTCGAACTGCGGGTCCGAGATCTTCACCGAGACAATCGCGGCCAAGCCCTCACGGATGTCGTCACCGGTGAGGTTGCCGTCCTTCTCCTTGAGGAGCTTCTTATCCTTCGCGTACTTGTTCACCACCGTGGTGAGCGCGGCGCGGAAGCCCTCTTCGTGGGTGCCGCCCTCGTGGGTGTTGATGGTGTTGGCGAAGGTGTGCACGGATTCGGAGTAACCCGAATTCCACTGCATGGCGACCTCGAGCTCATGCCCGGTGCCCTTACCGGTGAAGCCGACCACCGAATTGTGGATCGGCGACTTGGTCCGGTTGATGTGCTTGACGAAGTCCTCGAGCCCACCGGGGTAGTGGTAGGTGCGGGTCTTCACCTTCGGCGTCGCGGCCGGGGCGTTCTCGTCCAGGTGCTTGGGCGCCTCGGCGGTATCGCCGACCACCTCGTCGGTGACATCGCTGTCGGACACCCGCTGATCGGTCAGCGTGATGGTGAGTCCCTTGTTCAGGAACGCCATCTCCTGCAGGCGGCGCGCGACCGTCTCGAAGTTGTAGACCGTGGTCTCGAAGATATTCGGATCGGCCCAGAACCGGATGGTGGTACCGGTGCGCCGGGTGGCATCGCCCTGGAACAGCTTGCCCGGCTTGGAATCCTTGTACTCCTGGGTCCAGTGGAATCCGTCGGTGTCGACTTCCGCCTCGAGGCGGGTGGACAGCGCGTTCACCACCGAGATACCGACGCCGTGCAGACCACCGGACACGGCGTACGCGTCGGAGTCGAACTTGCCGCCCGCGTGCAGCTGGGTCATGACCACCTCGATGGTGGGCACACCCTGCGCGTGCATGGCGACCGGGATACCGCGGCCGTCGTCGACGACCTCGACGCCACCGTCGGCCAGGATGGTCACATCGACGCGGGAGGCATAACCGGCCATCGCCTCATCGACGGAGTTGTCCACAACCTCCCAGATGAGGTGGTGCAGACCGCGCTCGCCGGTGGAGCCGATGTACATACCGGGGCGTTTGCGGACCGCTTCGAGGCCCTCGAGAACAGTGATGGAGTCGGCACCGTAGCCCGGGTTGCCTGACTTGGGCTTGGTCGAGCCGTCTGCGTTGGAGTCCATGGCAGCCACTGGTCGGTAGCTCTCCTTACTTGCTGATCCTCCGGGCGCCGGACGGTGAGCACACGTGGAGCCCCGGAGCAGGTCTGCTCGAGGGTTACGGATCCACGCGCAAGCTGTCGCCGAACGCGCCGGGAGGTATCGCCGCTAGTTACTCCCCCATCCTACTGGTACGACCGACACAGAATGCACCTATGACACCCCTGAGTGCCTCATACGTGCGTGAAATCGACCATCAATATGTCCGGTGATGGGTGAGAGGGGTTCCAAGACCTTCAGCGGGCGATGACGGTGCGCCGCCGGGAGAGTTTGCGACAGGGTTCGCCGCGATCGAGATCCGGACTCTCCCAGCCTAGTGCGCGGCACCGACAAATTCCGCGCACGTTCCACGTGAAACGATCGTTTGACCAGCGAAGGAGTCAGCCGCGCAAGCGAATACGGGTGCCTACCCGTACGTGTCGCGGGGTCCGCGACCCTTGATATGCCGCTCGCCCTTACGCCAACTCGGGGCCGTCGGGCCATTGATGCGCAACTGTTTGACCACCCCGTGGCCCACCGCCGCCGCGATCTTCGCGAGGATCTGCGACTGGAACATGCGCAGCTGCGTCGCCCACGCGGTCGACTCCGCCTGAATGCTCAGCACATTGTTCTCCAGCGAGACCGGCTGCGCGTGCGAGGCGATGTCCTCCCCCACCACCTTCGCCCACTGCCCGAACACCATGCCCTCGGCCACCTTGCCCGACCAGCCGCGCCCCTTGGCCAGCTGACCGGTCAGCGCGCCGAGCAATTGCGGATCGCGATCATCGGGCCCGGACCCGGACCAACCGCGCCGCTTACCGCGCAACGCGCGGATCCCGCCCTTGCGCGGCGGCGACGCCCGGCCCTGACCCACCGATTTACCGGCGGCCCGAGCGGCTGCCCTGGCCTCCTCCAGTGCCCGGCGGGCGAGATCCACACCCCGCAACTCACCATCGGGCCCGGTGGCGGACTCCCCCGCCGCCGCGGACCGCGCGGGATCGAAGGCTTCCGGCTGCTCGGCCATGCACAGGTCCCTTCGGTCGCGATCGGTTCGAGATCTCGATGCCGAGATCTGCGGGTTCCCGGCGATTCTGCCGCATACCGCCGACAGGCACGCCGTGGCCAGGGGTGATGTCGCACTCGCGCCACCGGCGCCACGGCCTGGTAACAATCCCGCACCTGGGGAGAAACCTGGGGAATTGGGGATAACTCCGCGCAGGTCACCGGGCGTACACCCGTCGGCGACCTCGCCGTCATCCCGCCGCGATCCGGCTGTCACCCGGGCGGATCCCTCCCGTCATCCCGGCGCGTTTTTGGCCGGGATCCATCGATCCGGTGTGGATCCCGGCCAAAAGCATGCCGGGATGACGAAGGATCCCGTGCGCAGACGGGCGGGCTACACCGCGATTCGGGAACTGCGGCTGTCCGCCTCGCCCGTGGTTTCCACACGCATCGGGGTGGCCTCGAGTTCGGGCGGCACATCCTCGACCACCGCGGCGGTGATGAACACCTGCTCGGCTTCGGCCGCGACGGCTGCCAGCGCGGTGCGGCGGCGGCGATCCAGTTCGGCGAACACGTCATCGAGGATCAGCACCGGATCGGTGCCCGCGGTGCGCAGCAATTCGAACGCGCCGAGCCGCAAAGCCAGTGCGAACGACCAGGATTCACCGTGACTGGCGAAACCCTTCGCCGGCGCGGACCCGAGCATCAACTCCAGATCATCGCGATGCGGGCCGACCAGGCAGACGCCGCGCTCGAGTTCCTTCTGCCGGGCAGCGGCCAACTCGCGCAACAGGATCGCCTCGAGGTCGGCATCGTCGTCGAGCTGTGGAGTACGCGCGGGGTCGAGCAATTCCGGTGGCAGATAACCACTTCGGTACGCGATGGAGGCCGGGCGCGACTCCGGCGCGATCGATCCGTAGGCCTGTGCGAGATGTGGATAAAGTTCGTGCACCAGTCGCAGCCGCTGCGCCAGCAGTACCGCACCGTGCGCGGCGAGATGTCCGTCCCACACGTCGAGGGTGCTCAATTCCGCGCCGCGCCCACCGGAACGGGCAAGTCGCCCAGCGGTTTTCAACAGGGCGGAACGCTGCCGCAGCACCTTGTCGTAATCCGCGCGCACGCCCGCCAGGCGCGGCAGTCGCGCGGTGGCGAGCTCGTCCAGGAAGCGCCTGCGCTCACCCGGATCACCACGCACCAGCGACAGATCCTCCGGCGCGAACAGCACCGTCTGCAGAATCCCCAGGATCTCGCGCGGCCGCCGCACCGGTGAGCGATTGATCTGCGCGCGATTGGCGACGCCCTGATTGAGCTCCATATCCACGCGCAGCTCACGACCGGTGTTCACCACGGTCGCGCCGATACGGGCCTTCTGCGCGCCCATGCGGATCAGCGGGGCATCGGCGGACACCCGATGCGAGCCGAGTGTGGACAGATATCCGACCGCCTCGATCAGGTTCGTCTTGCCATTGCCGTTGGAGCCCAGGAAAACCGTTCGGCCGGGCGGCAATTCGAGTTCGGCGGCCTCCCAGGACCGGAAATCACGCAGCGACAGGGTGCGCACGTACATCCGGCTAGCCACCCTGCCCTTCGACCTGGGGAAATGTTGATGGAACTGGGGATATCCAGCCCGTGCAGCGAAAAAACCCGGCGGCGCGGGGTGAAACCCCTACGCGCACCGAGTTTTTCACAGGTTTACCAACACTGTGCACAGTGTTCGGTCTATCGGTTCGCCGATCAGCCCGGCAGGCGCACCGGCATCAGCAGGTAGATGTAGCTGCTGGCCAGCGCCGCGAACGCACCCGAATCCAGCTGTGCCGGATCCTCTTCCGGTGCGGGCACGAAGACGGCCGGACGGCTGGGGGTGGTGAATCCGAAGGTGACCTTATCGGTGCGCAGCGCGCCGAGCCCGTCCACCAGGTAGCCCGGGTTGAAGGCGATGGTGAGCCCCTCACCGCGGAAGTCGGCCTCCAGCCATTCCTCGGCGCGACCGGCGTCATCGCCACCGGCCGACAGCAGCAGGCCCTCCTCGGAGAACTCCATCCGCACCTGTGCGCCGCGCTCGGCCACCAGGGCCACACGCTTGATGGCCTCGACCAGCGCGCTCACCGAGAGCGTTGCCACCGAGGTGTGCTCCTTGGGGAGCAACTGCCGGAACTTGGGGAATTCGGCGTCGAGCAGGCGCGTGGTGGTGCGGCGACCGCCGTTGACAATGCCGAGCAGACCATCGCTGCCGGTGCCGAACGCCAGCTGCACCGGCTGATCGGAGGAGCCGAGCGTCTTACCGGCCTCGGACAGGGTGCGAGCCGGGACCAGCACAGCGGTCTCCACATCGGCGCGACCCGGATTCCACTCCAGCTCGCGCACGGCCAACCGGAAGCGATCGGTGGCGGCCAGCACGACCTTCGGCCCCTCGATCTCGACCCGGATGCCGGTGAGCATGGGGAGGGTGTCATCGCGGCCCGCGGCGACGGCGACCTGGCCGACCGCCTCGGCGAACAGATCCACCGCGAGGTCACCGGTCTGGGGAGGAAGTTCGGGAAGCTGGGGATAATCCTCGACCGGCATGGTGGGCAGCGAGAACTTGGCGCTGCCGCAGGCGATCAGCACGCGGGTGCCGTCCACCGATACGTCCACCGGCTTGTTGGGCAGTGATTTGGTGATGTCGGCCAGCAGGCGGCCCGAGACCAATACCTGCCCGGGACCGGCGACCTCGGCGGCCACGCGCATCTGCGCGGAGACCTCGTAGTCGAAGCCGGACACCGTAAGACCATCTTCATCGGCCACGAGGAGCACACCGCCGAGCACAGGCACCGGAGGCCGCGACGGCAGGCTGCGGGCCACCCAGGCTACGGATTCGGCGAAGTCCTCGCGAGCGACCCGAAACTTCATGCTTGCAAGCTCCATCGCCCGGTCTGTTCCTCTCCCAGTCTCGATCAGTGGTGATCAGTGAATTCGTCAGGGGCTGCTTCCCCCTGGAACCCATGCAGTCTCGCACAGGGGGCCGACATCAAACCGTACCCGCGATCTGCGCGCGCCGGGGCGGAGGGTCCAACTGAGTCCGGGGTGTCCGTTCTTCTCCAGGCGCCCTGTGCGCGAACCGGGAACCGCTCCCGGCGAACCGTTCGCTCCCAGGCCGACTTTCCACACACCTGTTTTAGAAGAGAATTCTAATTAGAGAGAAATGAAGTAGTAGTAGGCACTGTGGAATCTGTGGACTTCCCCCCTTTCCGCAGGTCCGAGGGTGCGGCGGCGTGTGGATGTCTCGAGGGTGTCTCGAGGATGAACAGCCGATGGCTGTGGAGTCACAGCCAGTTTCCACATTCATCCTCGAGCCATCCTCGAGTTGCTCCACGGTTTCCGGCCCACCTGCGCACATGGGGGCGAATCGGTGGACAACTCCGAGTTTCCTCGAGGACTCCCATGGGACTCCTCGAGGAATCCACAGGGCACAACTCGCATCCGCCCAGGTCAGACCTCGAGGATGAAGCAACCTGTGGGAACTGTGCACTACCGGTTGTGCACCCCTGTTAGTAGAGCCCTGTGCGTAAACCGGTGCACAACTCGAGGATTCCACACAGTTTCCTCGAGGATTCCTCGAGGAATCCACAACCCCGAAAACACAAGACCCCCACGTCAGAGGACGTGGGGGCCTGTTAGCTGTGGATCAGCGGGAACGCTGTTTAATCCGGGCTGTGAGTTCTTGAACCTGGTCGTACACCCGGCGCCGCTCGGTCATCTCCTTGCGCACTTTCTTGTCGGCGTACATGACCGTGGTGTGGTCGCGGCCGAACGCCTGGCCGATCTTGGGCAGCGATAGGTCGGTCAGTTCACGGCACAGGTACATCGCGATCTGCCGGGCCTGCGCCAGCGGGCGGGCCTTACCGGGACCGGTCAGCTCCTCGAGCGTGGTGTTGAAGTACTCCGCGGTCACGGCCATGATCGTGGACGCGGTGATCTCCATGGTGGTGGCGTCGGGCATGAGATCGCGCAGCACCACCTCGGCCAGCGACAGATCCAGCGGCTGCCCGTTCAGCGACGCGAACGCGGTCACCCGGATGAGCGCGCCCTCCAGCTCGCGGATATTGCGCTCCACCCGGCTGGCGATGAGTTCCAGCACGTCATGCGGCACATCCAGGCGGTCCATCCGCGCCTTCTTGCGCAGGATCGCGATGCGCGTCTCCAGCTCGGGCGGCTGCACATCGGTGATCAGGCCCCATTCGAAGCGGGTGCGCAGCCGCTCCTCCAGGGTGGCCAGCTGCTTGGGCGGCCGGTCCGAGGACACCACGATCTGCTTGTTCGCGTTGTGCAGGGTGTTGAAGGTGTGGAAGAACTCCTCCTGGATGCCTTCCTTGCCCTCGATGAACTGGATGTCGTCCACCAGCAGGATGTCGGTCTCGCGGTACCGGCGCTTGAACGCGACCTTGCGGTCGTCGCGCAGCGAGTTGATGAAGTCGTTGGTGAATTCCTCGGTGGACACGTACTTCACCCGCATGCCCGGGAACAGCCGCTGGGCGTAGTGCCCGGCCGCGTGCAGCAGATGGGTTTTGCCCAAACCCGAAGCGCCCCAAACGAATAGCGGATTGTAGGCGCGCGCCGGAGCCTCCGCGATGGCCACCGCCGCGGCGTGCGCGAAGCGATTGGACGCGCCGATGACGAAGGTCTCGAAGGTGTACTTGGCGTTCAGGCTGTTGGCCGAGGACGGCTGCGGGGTCTCACGCTCGGGCGACTTGTTGAAATATGTCGGCCACGAATTGCGCGCGTTGACGACCGGCTCGTCGTCCTCGTGGTCCTCGTCCACCGGCCTGCGCGCGGGCTGCGACGGCATGGGCGGTGGCGGTGGCGCGGGCATATGGGTGGGCTGCGCCGCCATATGCGCCGGTTCCGGCTCCGATTCCGGCGAGAACAGCGATTCCTGCCCGGGCGGCAGGTTCGGCGCGCGATGGTTTTCCCGGCGGCGCGGCGGTTGCTGCGGCTCGGGAACGGGCACCGGCAACTCTTCGGCCATCTGTGGCTGACCGAATTCCACCGGTGGATAAGGTTCACGCTCGCCGTACTCCGCGGGGTAGTCCTGTGCGGGGGCGTAGCGGGGCTGTGGATAGTCCGGCTGTGCCTGGTAGTGCGGCTGCTGGCGCTCCGCCGGAGCGGGCGCCGGAGGTGCCGGTTGGTAGCTCATCGGGGCGTGATCGGGCTCACGCGGACGTTCCGGGCGCGAGGTCATGCGGGCGTGCCTGGGTGCGTTGGGCGAGCGGTCGACCGGTGAGTTCTGCTGTGCCCTTATCCGCACGCCGAGGCCCTCGACCTGGAGTCCGCGCCGGGCCAGCGACCGCAGAATCGGCTCGCGGAGATCGCGTTCCACCACCTCCTGCGCCATCGTTCCGGGCACCGAGAGCAGGGCGAATCCCTGCGCGAAGGTGATCGGCTCGATGATGCCGAGCCAGGCCTTGTGCGCCTTGCTGACCGGCTGGATCTCACCGTCCGCGGAGCCGCTCGCGAGTTCCGCGATCACCTCGGGCCAGACGGCTGTCAGCACATTCTGTTCGTCGTTCACGAACGGAGTCCTCCCCGGAGCAAGGTCGATTGGAGCAGACGGGCGGCGACTGCTCGATTCCCCCAGGTAACCGGGCGTCGGCGAGCACCGTCAGCCCCACGAATATGCCACTCCAAGGGTGTTTCCACACAATTATCCACAGATGTGGACAACCTGGGGATGCGTGTCGCATCCCGTCGAATCCCCCTATTCGGGCGCAGACCTGCGGTTCTTCAGCAATCAGCTGGCAACTACACGCTAGGTCGCTCCAACGCCTCGAAGGACGGTACATGAAGCGGGGCCATTCGGTCGAACCGGCTTTTCAGGCCCGGAAAGTGCTCTCTTACCCCGAGTTTGACCCTCGTCCAGCAGATAAGTACCCTTCTACAGTCACCCTATGGTGCGGTGGCGGCTGTCTGCTGCCCGTGCCGATAAGGGTATTTGCGTCCGCGGATCTCAGATTCGCCGGATCGCAGACCGTTTCACCGATAAAGCTTCGGGCGTCAACCGACGCCCGCCACCTATGAGGAGTGTTGACCGTGGCCAAGGGCAAGCGGACGTTCCAGCCGAACAACCGTCGTCGGGCGCGCGTCCACGGCTTCCGTCTTCGTATGCGTACCCGTGCGGGCCGCGCCATCGTTTCGGCGCGCCGTGGCAAGGGCCGTAAGTCTCTGACGGCCTGATTCGAGATCAGTGCTGCCTGAGCCGTATCGGCTGCACCGTCGTACCGATTTTTCCCGGACGGTGCGCCAGGGCCGGCGGATCGGGAGACGGGATCTCGTTGTGCACGTACTGCTACACGACGATCAGTCGAGCGGACCGGAACCATCCATTCGGGTGGGCGGTCCGCGCTTCGGCTTGATCGTCAGCAAGGCGGTGGGTCCGGCGGTGGTACGCCACCGGGTGGCCCGCCGCCTGCGTCATATCTGTGCGAGCGTCGCGGTGGATCTACCCGTCGGCGCCGATATCGTTCTGCGCGCCCTGCCGGGCGCGGCGAGCGCCGCTTCCGTTGATCTCGAACGTCAGATCCGGAGCGGCCTGCGCAAACTCGGCACCCTCAGCGAATCCGGTCCGGCCGGTGGCGAATCGGGAACAGCTGGCAGCGACTCATGAATGTCCTGCGCGCCGCTGCCCGTCTACCGGCCAAAGCTCTGATATTCCTCATCGAGCTGTATCGGACCTATGTCTCCCCCACCCGCATGCCGGTGTGCCGCTTCACTCCCACCTGTAGTGAGTACGCGGTCACCGCGCTGCGCACCCGCGGTCTGTTCGTCGGACTCGGACTGGCAGCCGTGCGAATCGTGAAATGCGCACCCTGGCACCCTGGTGGGTGGGACCCCGTACCGGAACGTTCACGTCACCGGCACGCGGCAGCAGCCAAACAAGGGTCACCGCCCGCGGTGACCGGCGAGACGAACGACGGGAGTACATAACGCCGTGCTCGATTTCATCTATTACCCGGTGTCGGGAATCCTCTGGTTCTGGCATCGCGTCTTCGGGTGGGCGCTGGGCGACGACAGCGGTTTCGCCTGGGCGCTGGCCGTGGTGTTCCTCGTGTTCACATTGCGGTTGGTGCTGTACAAGCCGTTCGTGAAGCAGGTCCGCACCACCAAGCAGATGCAGGAACTGCAGCCGCAGATCAAGGAACTGCAGAAGAAGTACAAGAACGATCGTCAGCAGATGACGGTCGAGATGCAGAAGCTCCAGAAGGAACACGGCTTCAATCCGCTCATGGGCTGTCTGCCTGTGCTGCTGCAGGTTCCGGTGTTCCTGGGTCTGTTCCATGTGCTGCGCTCGTTCAACCGGACCGGTACCGGTATCGGCCAGTTGGGCATGACGCCGTATGACAACGCGCATACCGCGAACTACTTCTTCAGCGCGGGCGACGTCCAGTCCTTCCTGACCGCACGGCTTTTCGGCGCTCCCCTCTCGGGCTTCATCACCGAGAAGAACGCGGTGCTGGAATCCTTCGCCGAGTACGGCGGTATGCCGAGCAAGGTCGCCATCATCGCGGTCTCGGTACCGCTGATGATCATCGCGGGCCTGGCGACGCACTTCAACGCGCGCGCCTCGGTGGAGCGGCAGAGTGAGGCGGCCGCCGCCAACCCGCAGGCCGCCATGATGAACAAGCTGGCGCTGTACGTGTTCCCGCTGGGCGTGCTCGTCGGTGGTCCGTTCCTGCCGATCGCCATCCTGATCTACTGGGTGTCCAACAACATCTGGACCTACGCGCAGCAGCATCTCGTCTTCGGCCGCATGGAGAAGGAAGAGAAAGAGAAGAAGGACGCCGCCATCGAGCGCCGCGCCCAGAACGCTCCGAAGCCGGGCGCGAAGCCGGTCGACACCCGTAAGAAGGCGGTCGCCGACGCACCCGTGCAGGCCGACACCAATGGCGTCGATATGGCGAAGTCCGATGCGCCGCAGGTCAACCAGAACGGTTCCGCCAAGTCGAACCAACAGTCGAACCAGCAGAAGAAGCGGTCCGGCAATCGCGGGCGCGCCAACCAGAAGCGCCGTCGCTGATCTTCTCTACAACTCCAGATGAAGGAACAACCATGACTGTTGAAACCGACGGAGGGGACCCCACAGTGACGGCTGCGACGGCGGCGGCACCGGATACCGAGACCGCGGCGGCGGCCGAGCCCGTGGTGGATGCCGAGGAAGCGCTCATCGAAGAGGGCGAGATCGCCGGTGACTACCTCGAGCAGCTACTGGATGTGCTCGACTTCGACGGTGATATCGACCTCGATGTCGAAGGTGATCGCGCTGTGGTGAGCATCGACGGCGGTAAGGATCTGGCGAAGCTGGTCGGCCGTCGCGGTGAGGTTCTGGATGCCCTCCAGGAGCTGACCCGCCTCGCCGTGCAGCAGGCGACCGGTGTGCGCAGCCGTCTCATGCTCGATGTCGCGGGCTGGCGCGCGGGTCGCCGCAGCGAGCTGAGCGCGCTCGGCACCGAGGCCGCGAAGCGCGTGCTGGAGTCCGGCGAGCGTGAGGCGCTCACCCCGATGACTCCGTTCGAGCGCAAGATCGTGCACGACGCGGTCGCCGCCGTCGACGGTGTCGTCAGCGAGAGCGAAGGCGTGGAGCCGAGCCGACGGGTCGTCGTCCTCCCCGCGTGACACGCACACCGCACTGAAGCCGGGGCCCCCGCGTCGAACAGACCGGGGGCCCTACGCTTGTCCCGAGTCGACCGCTTTTCGTCATCAGTTGGGAAGGATGTTTCACGTGGAACCTGGCACCGAGTCGACCGATCTCGCTGTCGAGCCGCCCGCCGCAGCCGCGGTGATTTTCGGCGATCGATTGGAGATCGCGCGCCGGTACTACACCGTGCTCGCGAGCGCGGGAGTCGAGCGCGGGTTGATCGGACCCCGCGAGGTGCCCCGGCTATGGGATCGGCACATCCTCAATTGCGCGGTGATCGGTGAGCTCATCCCCGAGGGCGCGACCGTCGTCGATATCGGTTCCGGCGCGGGCCTGCCCGGTATCCCGCTCGCCATCGCGCGCCCGGATCTGCGAATCACCTTGGTGGAGCCGCTGCTGCGCCGCACCGTTTTCCTGGCCGAGTTCATCGAGGCCGCCGGTCTCGGAGTGACCGTGGTGCGCGGGCGCGCGGAGCAGCCGGGCGTGAAGAAGGAGGCGGGCGGCGCGGATGTCGTCACCTCCCGCGCGGTCGCTCCGTTGGCGAAGCTGGCGGGTTGGTCCATGCCGCTGGTGCGCGATCACGGACGCATGTTGGCGCTCAAGGGAATCAGCGCGATCGAGGAATTGGAGCGCGATCGGGACGATCTCGCCAAGGCGGGCGCGGGCAAGACCGAGGTGCTGGAATGCGGTGTGGGAGTGCTGGAGACGCCGACCATGGTGATCAGCGCGGAGAAGCTCCCCCGCGCCGATCGGCGTAAAGCGCGCCCGAAGAAATAGCTGAAACGCCAATCTTTCAGAAAGTGCTGTGCGCCGCGCTCCGGCTCGGTACTGTCCGGGTCACCCACACAGAGGTGGGATAGGAGCACAGGAGTTTTCATGAAGACCACACGGCGTGCCGGATTCGGCGTCGCACTGCTGGGCGCACTGGCCACGACCGCGCTGGTGACCGCGCCCCAGGCCAACGCTCTCGTCAATGGCATCAGCGTTTCGGACACCACCCTCTACGTCGGCCAGACCTACACCATCACCGCGGACGTCACCTTCACCTCGATGCTGTTCCAGGTGACCTTCACCGATAACGGCACCGAGATCGGTAAGGCGAACGTGAGCAATAGCAAGGCGACCATCCAGTGGACGCCGAGCACCACCGGTTCGCATGAGTTGAAGGCGACCCAGGAGATCATCAGCAGCAAGTCGACCACCGTCACTGTGACGACTCAGCCGACTACTCCGGGTGGGGGCACCGGCTCCTCCGGGAGCAACCCGCTCGCCGGATTGCTGAGCTCGCTCTCCGCCAAGTAGTCACTCCCCCACCGCGTCCCGGGAACGGGCGCGACGGCCGGCCCGCCGTCGCGCCCGTTCCCGTTTTGGTTGGTGCGGCACGTTCGGCTGGGCGGCTCCGGCAGAGTCTTTGTCCGGCATGGTTTCCCGTGAAACATCGCGCGAATTCCCTTCGGGGTGATCGATTATGCGTGTCGCGGGTGCGGGATTGTCGTTCAACTTCCGTATTGTGTCCGGTACTGGCAAGCTATGAACGTCGAGCGTGAGTGCCCCACAGTGGCGGTGCCCGGCGGCCTTCCCTACGCGCATCCACTCGGCCACGTGTCTTTGAGTTCTCGGGGTTAGGAGCCTGTATGTCCAACGGTCCGGCGAATGTTTCACGGGAAACAACGTCCCGGGTGCCCGGCATGCTCGATACCGGAGCTTTCGATGTAGAGGAGTTCAGCCGCACCCCGTTCGGAAATATCTCCCCCACCGAGACCCCGATCGCAGCGGAAGCGCAACGCGCCAGCCAGGTGCTGCACCCCGGCAATACCGCGATCCCGCGCCCGCGCGAACAGCGCGTCATCACCATCGCGAATCAGAAAGGCGGCGTGGGCAAGACGACCACCGCCGTGAATCTGGCGGCGGCGCTGGCGGTGCAGGGGATGCGCGTGCTCGTGGTCGATCTCGATCCGCAGGGCAATGCCAGCACCGCGCTCGGCATCCCGCATCACTCCGGCATTCCGTCCAGCTACGAACTACTCATCGGCGAGTGCACCGTCCGTGACGCCATCCAGCAGAGCCCGCACAATGAACGGCTGCTGTGCATTCCGGCCACCATCGATCTCGCCGGTGCCGAGATCGAACTCGTCTCCATGGTCGCCCGCGAGGGCCGGTTGAAGGCCGCCATCCAGGAGGCGAACCTCGCCGGATACGACATCGACTACGTCATGATCGACTGCCCGCCCTCGCTCGGCCTGCTCACGGTGAACGCGCTCGTGGCGGCCAAGGAGGTGCTGATTCCGATCCAGTGCGAGTACTACGCACTGGAGGGCGTGGGTCAGTTGCTCCGCAATATCGGTCTGGTGCAGGCGCATCTGAATCCCGAATTGCATGTCTCCACCGTTGTTCTCACCATGTACGACGGCCGCACCAAGCTGGCCGATCAGGTGGCCGAGGAGGTGCGCGCGCACTTCGGTGACGCGGTGCTGCGCTCGGTCATCCCCCGCAGCGTGAAGGTTTCCGAGGCGCCGGGCTACGGCATGACCGTGCTCGATTACGATCCGGGTTCACGTGGCGCCATGAGCTATTTGGATGCGGGACGTGAGATGGCAGCCAAGGCGGCGCGCCCGGAGCCGGTGCCGACCACCGACGCCGGATCCAGTGTGTAATGACAATCGCGGCCGCGGTGCATGGTGAACAACGAAAGGGGTCCTAGACCGATGAGTCAGGCGAAGAAGGGTGGACTGGGACGCGGTCTCGCCGCGCTGATCCCTACCGGACCCGCGGTCACACCGGGGGGCCTCGGCAGCGCCGCAGCCAATGTCGTCATCGGTTTGGATCCGAGCGGCCCGCAGCCGGCTTCGGCCTTCCTGCATCGGGTTCCGGATCCGGAGGAGCCGGCGGCGGTCGACGAGGTGGACGCGGGCGCGGTCTATCGGGAGATTCCGCCCGAGCAGATCGTGCCCAATCCGAAGCAGCCGCGTCAGGTTTTCGATGACGAGGCGCTCGCCGAACTCGTGCACTCGATCAAAGAGTTCGGCCTCATGCAGCCGATCGTGGTGCGTCAGGTCGCGAGTGTGCCCGAGCCGCAGTATCAGCTCATCATGGGTGAGCGGCGCTGGCGTGCGAGCCAGAAGGCGGAACTCGAGGCCATTCCGGCGATCGTCCGCGAGACCGCGGATGACGCGCTGCTGCGCGACGCGCTGCTGGAGAACATCCATCGCGTGCAGTTGAATCCGCTCGAAGAGGCGGCGGCCTACGAACAGCTGCTCGAGGAATTCGGCGTCACCCATGAGGAACTGGCTTCGCGAATCGGCCGTTCCCGACCGGTCGTGACGAATATGATTCGCCTGCTGAAACTTCCGATTCCGGTGCAGCGCCGGGTAGCGGCCGGTGTGCTTTCCGCCGGCCATGCCCGCGCGGTGCTCGCGCTGGAGGCGGGAGCCGAGGCGCAGGAGGAGCTCGCGAAGCGGATCGTCGCGGAGGGTATGTCGGTTCGTTCGACCGAGGAAGCCGTCAAGTTGGCGAATCGGAATCCCGACAGCGCGGCCACTCCCCCGGCGCCGAAGCGCAAGCCGATTCAGATGCCGGGTTTGCAGGATGTCGCCGAGCGACTGTCGGAGTCCTTCGACACACGCGTCACGGTGGCGCTCGGTAAGCGCAAAGGCAAGATCACCGTCGAGTTCGGTTCCATCGACGATCTCGAGCGAATTGTCAGCCTGATGGAGCAATCCAAGCTTTGAAATCGGCCCTACTCTGGGGTCGAGGCTGAAACGTCACTGTGACGTACACGATCCCAGGCCCCGAGAGGCGTGTTGCTTTGATCGCTTATTCTTGCTGGCGAGTAGATATCGATGCGGCGTGAGTGTGGATGAATCGGACAGCTGGAGGCTGAGCAGAGCGGTGTCGACCAGCGTTACCGCATTGACCCTCGGCGGACTCGACAAACTCCCCTCGCACGCGCGGCGTTGCGTGTTCTGGGAGATGGATCCGGCAGTGGCAGCGGACTCCCGCGAATTCAGTGACCCGGTCTTCGAAAAGGAGGCCTGGCTCTCGACCGTACTCCTGGAGTGGGGGTCGTGTGGTCAGGTCGCTCTGGTCGACGGACAGTCGGCCGGGGTGGCGCTGTACTCACCGCCGAGCCGGGTGCCGCGCGCCGGGCTCTTCCCCACCTCCCCGGTGAGCCCGGATGCCGTCCTGCTGACCACGCTGCGGGCCGAAAGTCCGTATCAGGACACCGATGTGGCCCAGCAGCTCATTTCGGCCGTGGTCGGCGATCTGGTGCGTCGTGGTGTGCGCGCCATCGAGGCGTTCGGAATGCGCTGGGATCCACCGGCTACCGCGATGGCGGACCGGTTCGGTTCCATGACGCTGCTCGAGCGCATCGCACCCACTCCCCCGCGTGCCTCCAAGACCCCGCCGCCGTCGGCGGGGTGCGCGCCGGACACCTGCATGATCGATGCAGATTTCCTGGAGGAGGTCGGTTTCAAAGTGGTTGCCGCGCATCATCGTTTCCCGCGCCTGCGGCTGGAACTCGACAGCGACCACCTGTGGAAGGAAGACGTCGAGCGCGCGCTGGATCAGTTGCTCGCGGCGGCGGCGATGACCATGCCGAATCGGCTCGTCACCCTCTAGCAGGCCGAGACAAAGGAAAACCCCGCCGGGCCGAGGAAATTCGGCCCAGCGGGGTTTTTCGTGTTCGAACTCAGATGCGGTCGGCCGCGGCGAGCTCTTCGGCGAGCAGTTCCGCGAAGGTGTACGTCCCGGTCGGCTGATCATCCTGCCCGAGCAGGTACAGCCGCTTCACCGAGATCAGGATCGCCTCGGCGATGACATCGCGCATGCGCGGGTTCGTCAGCACGCTCGAGTCGTAATCGCTTGTCAGGTAACCGATGTCGACCTGGACGGTCGGCATCTTGGTGAGCCGCAGCAGATCCCAGGTGCGGGCGTGCGTGCGGCAGTCCTGAAGTGAAGTGCGCGCGACGATTTCACGCTGGATGAAGCCAGCCAGCACCTGGCCGATCATCGAGGTGGAGCCGTGCGAATTGCCGAAGTGGAAGCTGGCCACACCGCTGGCGGAGGTGCTCGGATTGCCCGCGCAGCGCAGCGAGATCATCAGATCGGCGTCGAAAGTATTGGAGGTCTCGGCGCGTTCGGCATCGGTGGGATTGGCGCCCCACGGCCGGGACAGGAAGGTCTCCATACCCGTTGCGGCCATGCGTCCTTCGAGGCGGCTGGCCAGATCCCAGAGGATCTCCGATTCGTAGACGTCACCGAATTCGCTGGGTACCGAGGAGCCCTTGTCCGGCCCGCCCATGCCCGGATCGATGACGATGCGCTTACCGGTCAGCTGCGGACCGGCGCGGTGTACGACCTCTTCCTCGGCGATGCGATGCGGATTGCCGCCGGTGACGCGTGCGCCCAGCAGTTCCAGCGAGCGCAGGGTGTCCGGCCCGCAGATGCCGTCGCCCGCGAGACCGATCTCGCGTTGGAAGGAAGTGAGCCCCTCATGCGTGTGCGGCCCGAAGTAGCCGTCCACCCGGCCCACGTAGAACCCCAGATCCTGCAGTCGCCGTTGCAGTGTGGCGACGTCGTCGCCGTACAGCGGTGCGGACAGCTGATAGATCAGGGTGCGTGCGCCGAGGCGGTAGGAGGCTTCCTTGAGGGCCCGGTAGGTGGCCGGGCCCACCACGCCGTCGACGAGCAGGCCGCGGTGCTGCTGGAAAGCGCGCACCGCGGAGTCGAGGTCGTGGTCGAAGGTGGCTTCGATGTTCTTCCAGTACTCGCCATTGCCGTTGGTTTCACCGGCGACGGGGTGTGAGTGCAGGAATCCGAGACTTGCGAGGGTGCTCCGAACCTCAGCTACGGCTGGTCCAGTATCGCCGTGACGAAGTCGGTGCATGCGTAAGAGCCCTTTCCTTCCGCCAACCCGGGTACCCACTCGTGCGCAGGTTTACACACCTGTGCACGACCGGAGCGTCGGTCGATTGTCTCAGACCCGGACCAGATTTCGGCAACTGTCGAGTGCAGGCATCGTACGGCGCGTCGTTAGATAACACCCTCGAGTTCGCGCAAGAGGGCCGCTTTGCCCTTTGCGCCGACGATCCGCTTGATCTCCTTGCCCCCTTGGAACAGCACCATGGTAGGCAACGACAGAATGCCGTAGTCCTTCGAGGCCTCCGGATTGGCGTCGGCGTCGACCTTGGCGATGGTCAGGGCGTCGGCGTGGGTGGCGGCGATCTCCTCCAGCACGGGCGCGACCATCTTGCACGGACCGCACCAGGCCGCCCAGAAGTCGACCAGTACCGGCTTCTCGCTGGCCAGCACGTCCTGTGCGAACGTCTTATCGCTGACCGTGATGGTGGCGGAGGTCTTGGCGTCGGACATGCTGGCTCCTTAGTTGTTCACTTCTACCGGCTGACCGGCGTGATCGAGAGTATTGGTACTGATGTCGCCCTGCTCGGCGAGCCAGCGTTCGGCGTCGATGGCCGAGCGGCAACCGGTTCCGGCGGCGGTGATGGCCTGGCGGTAGGTGTGGTCGACCAGATCGCCCGCGGCGAAGACGCCCTCGGCCGAGGTGTAGGTGGACTGCCCCTGGACCTTCACGTAGCCCTCGTCGTCCAGTTCGACCTGGCCGGTGACCAGTTCGCTGCGCGGGTCGTGGCCGATGGCCACGAACAGGCCGGTGGCGGGCAGTTCGCTGGTCTCGCCGGTGCGGGTGTCCCGGATCGTGAGGCTGGTGACGGCCGAATCCCCGTGCACCGCAGTGACTTCGGAGTTCAGCAGGAAGCGGATCTTATCGTTGGCCTTGGCGCGCTCGAGCATGATGCGGGAGGCGCGGAACTCCTCGCGGCGGTGGATGATCGTCACGCTGGAGGCGAACTTGGTGAGGAAGGTGGCCTCCTCCATGGCGGAGTCGCCGCCGCCGACCACCACGATGTCCTGGCCCTTGAAGAAGAAGCCGTCGCAGGTGGCGCAGGCGCTGACGCCGCGGCCCAGGAGATCCTGCTCACCCGGGATGTTCAGGTAGCGCGCGGCCGAGCCCATGGCCAGGATGACGGCGTAGGCCTCGAAGGTCTCACCGCCGACGGTGACCTTCTTGATCTTGCCGGAAAGGTCGAGGGCGTCCACGTCCTCGGTGCGGATGTCCGCGCCGAAACGCTTGGCCTGCTCGCGCATCTCCTCCATGAGATCGGGGCCCATGATGCCGCCGCGGAAGCCGGGGAAGTTCTCCACCTCGGTGGTGGTCATGAGCGCACCACCGAATTGGGTGCCTTCGAACAGCAACGGCTGCAACTCCGCTCGCGCGGCGTACACGGCAGCCGTGTATCCGGCCGGTCCGGAACCGACGATGATCAGGTCGCGAACAGCGGTAGTCAAGAGGGCCTCCGAAGGCAGATGTGAAACAGGCAGGTCGGTCAACAACAGGGTAAACGGTGTTGTTCCCGAACCCGCGTGGACCGGGCGCGCGCGTGAGCCGCCCCACGCCCGGCGAAACCGCCCGGGCGCGCGGACTTCATACCTGCCTGACCAGTGCCGTTGTGGCTCAGCCGATTACCCGCGGCACCCGCCGAGCGGCATGCGGCGGCGGGCGATCACGCGCGGCGGGTTCAGCCGATATCGACGCTGGTCAGCAATTGCGGACTGGCCGATGTGCACCCGTTTCCGAGCACCACGGCGGTGATCTGTGGCGCATGCGGTCCGGCGAGCAGCACCAGTACGGCGGGCTGACCGCCGTAGGAGACGCTGCGGCTGCCGAGTACCCGATTGTCCAGCTGTGCGGCCGTCAGACAGTCCGATAGCGCGCTGCCGTGGGCCAGCGGGCCGCTGATGTCGTGGCGGCCCATCGCGGCCAGCGCCATGGACGGCGGAAAGTCGGCGGGCAGTTGATTGTCGGCGGGCTGCGCGGTGGCGGGCGCGGCACTGCGATTGTGCATGGCGTCCAGGGCCACCACACCGCCCGCGAGTACGGCCGCCGCGGCCGCGGCGGCGCTGAGCCAGCGCTGGCGGCGGGTGAACCGTTCGTCGCCGCGGACCGGTTCGGCCGATTCGTAGTCGTCGTCCGCGTCGAGTTCCTCGGGGGTGAGGTCGCCGAGTTCGCGCGGGTCGAGCCGGCCGGTGTCGAAGACGGCGGAGCCGTTCAATACCGGCATGGGTGCGGTGGAAGGTGGTGCGGGATGGGTGGATTGGCGATGCACGGGTAACCGGTGCACGGTGGCGAGCTGTCCCGGATCGGTGATCTCGGTGGCGGCCAGATCGCCGATCATGCGCTCCAGCCGGGTGGTGATCTCATCCGGCATGGGGTGGATGAGATGGTCGTTGCGGCCCAGATCGCGCAGGCGCAGGTTCACCTGGTCGAGCGAGCGCAGATAGCGCATGGCCGCGGGGTCGCGGCGCACCTCCGTCCACAGTTGTGCGGACAGATCCGCCGGGACGTTCCCGGCGTGCAGATCGGCGAGCAGTTCGTGGGACCAGGGCGGGCGCGGGATGGTTCCGGCGGTCGCCGTTCCCGGTGCCATTGATCCTGCGAGTACTGCGTCGTCCTCGTTCATTGCCCCTCCAGATCGGACCCGTGTGGGAAATCGCAGACCTGTCTTAGTGTTCGACGCACCGGAGTCGCGTCCGGTTCCCCGGATATCCTGCTCCGCGCGCGGCGGAATCAGGTGTTCATCGAGTGCAGATGTTCTTCGAGTCGCCGCCGCCCGCGGGCGCACCGGCTTTTGATGGTTCCGGCCGGAACACCGAGCAGCACAGCGGCTTCCGCGATCGAATAGCCCTCGAGCTCCACGGCGACCAGGGCGGTGCGCTGTTCGGCGGGTAGCGTGAACAACGCGGCATCGACCACGAGCGTGGCCTCCAGGCTCGCGAAATCGTCGCGGGGACACAGGGGTTCGAGTACGGACTCGTCGGACAAAGGTACCGTGCGCCGGAGTTTGTTGCGACGGATGCGATCCAGGCACGCGTTCACCACTATTCGGTGCAGCCAACTACGCACTTCGGACTCGCCACGGAAGCCGCCCGCGCAGCGATGAACGGACAGCAGGGCGTCCTGGAGTGAGTCGGCGGCATCCTCGGGGGTGTAGGAGGTGCGCAGCGCGATCTGCCAGAGATGGTCGCGATGGCGGCGTAATAGCTCGGCGAAGGCGTGCCGCTCGCCGAGGGCGTGGGCGGCGAGCAGATCGCGATCGGTGGCCTCGCAGACCCGGGGGCGGGTGCGGACAGCCGTCGCTGTGGGCCGAGTTCGTGACTCGGTCGCTACTCCGAAATCCTGAGCTGACGACAATGCGACTCCTGAAACCAGCAGAGAGTACGCAAGATCATATCGAAGATAACGATTCGGTAGCAATGAAATGCGCGATAAAAGCGCAGCTAGCGGGCGTTTTCGGGCGAACCGGACAGCATCTTCGATAACCGGAACGACCCGAAAATCACGAAATTATGGCGCGGCCTCGAACCGGATCTCCCCGATGGAGGTCTGGTACTGACCGCCGTTCTGCGCCAGCGCGGTGATCCACACCAGTACGTAGCGGGCGGGCTGATCGGCCTGCACCGCGATCTCGGTGGTGCCGTTGCCGAGCGTCGCCGCCCCGATCAACTGGGTCTGATCCAGGGTCGGCGAGGCGGTCGGCGAGGTGCGGATCTCCACCTGGGTGCCCGGCGTCGGCGAATCGATGATCACCTTGGTGAGCTTGCTGGGGCTGCCCAGCGTCGCCAGCACCCCCACCCCCTTCTTGAGGGCGGGGAACTGCTGGAAGTACGCGTCGGTGCGCCACAGCGTGGCCGGATTGTTGTCCAGCACCGCGCCGATGCTGCCGACGCCGTCGGGCGTGCCCTCGGGCGAGAACACCATGGCCCCGGTGACCGGCACCGGCACGCCCGCCGCCGCACCCGCGGTGGTCTGCGGCGCGCCCGGTACGGGCGGGGCCAGGCTGGAGGTGGTGAGCCCGATATTGCGCTGTTCGTTGAGCGGCGCCTCGGAACTGCCGGGCGCGAATACGCTCAGCAGCCACCAGATGATGACGCCGACGACCAGCGCGGCCAGCACGCCGAGTCCGACCAGGATCCACATCATCCGCTGCGAGCGTTCCTTCTCGGCGGCGAGCAGTTCCGGATCGGCCAGGGTCTCGTCCGGCGCGGACGGCGGGCGCTGGCCCAGCCGCAGCACCGGGATGAGATCGGTCTTCTGATCCACCACGGAGGCCTGTTCCAGCACGTGCTGGACGGTGGCGGCGGTGCGCACACCCTTGTTGGATTCCAGCGAGCGCACCGCGACCGCGGAGATCTCGAAGGGCACCTCGGGCCGAATCGTCCTGGGCTCCACCGGAGTTCCGTCCGGCCCGAAATCGGCCAGGGGCAGTCCGCCGATGGTGGCGGCGGTGCCGGTGACCCCGCCGACGCGGATCGGCCAGTGCGCGGTGATGAGCGCGTACAGCATGGCCCCGAGTCCGCGCACGTCCGATTGCGCGTCCGAATCGCCGAGGGTGCCGGGGAAGGCGAGCACGGCGTCACCGGAGGCGCTGATGCGCACCCGGTCCGGGTGGTCGATGGACAGCGAGCCGCCGCCGCGGTGCGCCAGTTCGGCGGCCGCCG
This sequence comes from Nocardia sp. NPDC058058, assembly GCF_042885355.1. Classification (NCBI taxonomy): domain Bacteria; kingdom Bacillati; phylum Actinomycetota; class Actinomycetes; order Mycobacteriales; family Nocardiaceae; genus Nocardia; species Nocardia sp. NPDC058058. The sequence continues at coordinate 1,478,507 of NZ_JBHVSA010000002.1, forward strand.
CGAGCGCCCGGATGGCGCGTGCGGCTCCTATCGGCGACGGCACCGTATCGGCCATCTCCTTGAGCGAGCGGCCGGGCGTCCATTCGGCGACCACGATGCCGCCGGAGGAGCCGCGCACCACGTCGAGCACGCGCGCCAGACCGGGCGAGTTGATCCGCCCGAGGCGCAGGGTGCGGGACAGGATGGCCTGCGGTCCGTCGTGCCCGGAGTTCTCGGCGGCCTGCTGGTCGGCGTCGACGAAGGTGAGCGCGACCTCGCGGTCGAGTTTCACATCCAGGGCCTGCCAGAACTTGAGTCCGCGCGCGCCGCCGTGCCCGGCGAGCAGCCGGTAGCGGCCTCCGGCGACGGAGGCGCCCGGCAGCAGTTTGGGCCCGCGCTGGATGCGCTTGGTGGCCTCCACCCGCATGGGCGGCATCTGCGGCGAAATCGCCTCGTAGACACCGGTTTCGGGGCCCGCCTGGGCCTCCTCTAGGTCGTCCGGATCCTCCCGGTCGTCCCGCCCGGTGTTCCGGTGCGTGGAATCGGCCGTGCCGCCCCGCTTTTCATCCGTACGATCCGGAGTCGGGGGCGCGTCCGTGGAGAGCCCACCGCCCGCGGCCGCTGCGGATTCGGCGGCCGGGACGCCGCTCGCCGCGTCGTCGCTCACCCTCGTTCCTCCTTCGCCCTGGTATGTCGGAGACCGATGCTGTTGGGCCGGACCAGGTGTCCTGCGGACACCGTCGTCCGAAGCGGCGCGAGCACCCGGATCCGCCCTGCCACCGAGGTCGGGGAGGGCGTGTCCGGAGCTTGCGCTTGCCTGCCGAACAGGGTACGGGAACTCACCCTTGCCGGTGATGTCAACCGCATCGGGTCGGATGACGGGCAGCACCATGGTCTGCGCGTCGAGATAGGGATCGAACCGGTAGTAGTACGGCGCGGCGCGCAGATCCGGCTTGGGCAGCAGCGTGGTCTCGCCGAGGTCGCCGACCAACCCGCCGTCGAGTTCGAGATCCGGTGCGGGCGCGGTGAAGCCGAGTCGCCGGGAGATGGCCACGGTGATGGCGACGATCTCCGGGATGCCGGCCAGGCGCATCAGCCCGAAGGCCACGCCGAACATGATGATCGCGGTGAGGCCGACGCGCACCAGTGAGCCGAGGCCGCCGAACGAGTCCGAAAGCCGGTGCAGCCCGATGACTTTGTCCGCGATCAGCATGACCGCGCCGCCGGCCATGGAGGCCAGCACGACCCGGGTGACGGTGCGCCCGACATTGGTCATGCGCAGATCGCCGAGGCTGCGGTGCAGCAGGAAGCCGCCGATGACCGCGCCGGTGACGAAGCCCAGGCCGTTGGCGACGCTGAGCGCGATGACCACGTGCCGCTCATCGAAGAACACCGGGGCGAGCGCGGAGAGCGCGATCTTCACACCGGTGATGCCGAGGATGATCCAGGTCGGCGTCCACGCCTGTTCGCGGGCATAGAACACCCGTAGATGAATCAGCACCAGCGCGTACGGGATCAGCGTGAACGCGGACCAGGACACCGCCTCACCGAGGCGTGCGGCCTGACCGAGCCCGAAATGCCCGTAGCCGAACAGGGCTTCACCGATCTGCGGTCCGGCGAAGGTCATGAAGGTGACCACCGGGACCAGCGCGATCATGGTCAAACGGGTGGCGGTGCCGAGATCGTCGACCACGGCCGGTGTGTCGTCGGCGGCGGCATTGCGGCTCAGTCGCGGCATGATCGCGGTCAGCAGCGTCACGCCGAGCACGCCGTACGGCAATTGCAGTAGCAGCCAGGCATTTTGGTAGATGGCCGGTCCGGCCTTGTCCCAGTGCGAGGAGATGCGGGTCGCGAAGGTCCAGCCGACCTGGCTGATCAGCACGTACAGGATGATGGCCGCGCCCATGCCCGCGAACTGCTTGAGCCGGGCGTCCACGCCCCACAGCGGCCGCAGGTCGATGCCCTCGCGCCGGATGGCGGGCAGCAGGCTGACCATCTGCACCACCACGCCGAGCGTGACGCCGATGCCGAGGATGAGCAGTTTCGGTTCGCCCATGCGCACCGGATCGAGGCTGATCTCGCCCGGTGTCATGCGATAGGCGATGAGCACGGTGAGCACCACGAGGTTGTTCAGCACCGGCGCCCACGCACCGGGTTTGAACACCCCGTGCGTATTGAGGATGGCCATGAGCAGCGCCGAGGTGCCGTAGAACAGCACGGCGGGCAGCAGTAGGAAGGCCAGCGCGGTGGTGAGCGCGGTGCTGACCTTGCCGTCATTGGACAGGAAGACGTGCGTGGTCAGCACCGGCGCGAGGATCAGCACGATGAGGGTGCCGGTGCCGAGCACGGTGAGCGCGGCGGTGAACAGTCGCCGCACGAACGCGCTGCCGCCGTCCGGGTCCTCTTTCTCCGCGCGCACCAGGGTGGGCACCACGATGGCGGTGAGCACCGCGCCGAGCAGCAGCTCGGAGATCATGGTCGGGATGGTGCTGGCGACGGTGAACGCGCTGGCGATGGCCGGGCCGAGCACGGTCAGCAGCAGCAGCTGTTTACCGAAGCCGGTGATCCGGCTGGCGAGGGTGGCGATGGCGATGGACCCGGAGTCGCGGACCAGCCGCGCGTTGGAGCTTTCCGGTTTCTCGGCGACGACGACCTGTTGTTCCCGGGTGCCGGGTCCGCCCGCGGTGCGCGGCAGCGGTTGCCGCGGTAGCGGATTCGACTGCGGGGTCGGGTAGCGCTGTCCGCCGGTGGGCGTGTTGTACGGCCCGCCACCGGGTGGCCGATCGGGGTCGCCCGGGCGGTGTCCCCAGTGGTAGCGGTCCTCGGGTGCGGCGTGTGCGCCGCGGCCCGGTGGGGGTCCGGTGGGTCGCGGCGGCTGCGGGTTCGCCTGCGGGCCGGGTTGCGGCCGGCGCGGGGGCTGACCGGGTGGCCGCTGCATGATCGGCCCGGATTCGCCGGTGCGGGGGCCGGGCCCGGGTCCGGTCGGCGGACCGGACGGTTGACCGGCTGGGCGACCCGGCATGACGGTCGGAATTCCCTGGGACGGCGGATTCCCGGTGCGCGGACCTTGATTCGGCGGTCCGGGCCGCTGCGGGCGCTGCGGGGGGATGCCGCGTTCCCAGGGTGCGGAGGGCGCGCGTCGCGCGGGTGGCCCGTCCTGCCCGGCGGGTCGTCCGCCCTGGCGGGGTGCGCCGCCGTCGGGTCGGCCGGTGGAACGCGGTCCGTCGTAACCCTCGGGACGGCCGGAGGGGTAAGGGTCGCGACTGCCCTCGGGACGGCCGGAGGCGTAGGGGCCGGGGTTGCCGTCGGGACGGCCGGAGGCATTGCCGTCGGGTCGGCCGGAGGAGCGGGGGTCGTCGCCGTACTCGCTCATCACGCCTCCTTTCGTTGCTCGCGTTTGGCGCGCGAGAACCTGTTCACCCGACGTCGGGTTTCCGGATCCAGCCCCTCGTCGGCCGGATCGGACTGGCCGCGGAAGCGGTGCCAGAGCCGGCGTCCGGCCAGCAGGAGCAGCAGCGCACCGGCACTCGCGGTAATTATCGCCAACACACGACCGTAGGCGTTGGATCGCACGGATACCGATACCGCATTGCCGAGTGGCACCCCGTCGGGTGTGGTAAGTGCGATGGGTATCACCAGGTTTCGGCTGTCCGACACCTCGGTCGGGATCTGGAAGGACCGGGTGCCCTTGGCGGGCAATACCTGTTCGCCGATATCGGTGATGTTCGTCTCGGCGGGTGCGTCGATCCGGAATTTGATGCGGATGGCGACGGGCAGATCGTTGCGGGCGACCAGCAGCAGCGGGCTCTGTTCGGAGGCGAGGGTGTAGACGCCGCCGGGCGGCAATACCGTCACCGAGCGGAACAGATCGTCGACGGTCCGGGTGGTCTGGTCGATGCGGCGTTGCGCGAAGGTGTCGGCCTGTGCGCCGCCCGCCCGCCGGTCGGACATGGTGAGCGCCCGGATCAGATCGTCGCGCAGCGGGGTGAGGAAACCGCGCGGGCTGAGTTCCTGCTGCGGCACATCTGCGAGCGCGCTCATCAGTTCGGTGATGTTGTGCGCCTGCTGCCGGACCGGTTCGGCGAAGTGGCCGGGTACCGCCTCATCGGCGGCTGCGGGCAGATAGTCCAGGTCGTAGGGCTGCGGATCGACCTGCTGCGCAAGCAGATCGGTGAGCGAGCGCGGGGTGGCGAGGTTGTCGTGGTACATCAGGTCGAGTTGTCCGAGCAGGGCGGTGGCCTCGTCGCGGTTGGGTCCCCACTGCTGCGGCGGCATGAGCAGCGCCGAGCGCGGGCGGCCGGGTTGCGGGTTGAGCGCGCTCCAGGTGATCGCGCCGAGCGCGTCCTGCAGGCGGGCGGCGCGGGAGTCGTTGGTGACGTCGTAGCGGACCCGGTCCGGGGTGTACGGCGGGGTCGGCGGGTGTGAGCCGACCGCGGCCAGCGCGGTGGCGGACCAGATGTCGAAGGTGGCGGCGTGCAATTCGGGTGCGCCGGGCGCGGGTTCGCCGCCGCCGGGTGCGGGCAGGGTGAGTCCGTCCAGGCGCACCACATCGGGGCTCACCGAATCCGCTGGGGCGGCCGGGCTTTTGGCGCTGGAGATATTGGAGCGGCCGTCGGCGGGCGTCACGGCGTTGTCGGCGAGCAGCGCGGTGCTGTAGCCGTGGTGCGCGAGCAGTTCCGCGCCCTCGGTGTCGAGGCTGCCCGCGTCGGGCAGTGCCACGCCGCGCACGGATTTCACCGCGAGCAGCTGGTCGACCAGGTCGGCGGGCGCGTTGAGCGCGCGATCGGACAGCGTGATGTCACCGGTGGCGGCGAGGGCGCTCGGATCGACCTGCGCGAACGGCAGCGCGACCACGCACATGCTCGGCGCCAGTGTGCGCAGCCGGTCCAGCCAGGCCTTGGCGGCGTGATCGCCGGTGCCCGCGCGGGTGCTGCCGTCCGGATCGGACGGGCTGGCCAGGACGCGATAGCCGTCCTTCATATCGGAGACGGTGATCAGCAGATCCGGATCGACGGCCAGGCACAGCGAGGTGTTCAGGTTCTTATCGCGCCCGGTATCGGGTTTGAGCGTGGTCTCCAGCGCGGACAGCAGCTGGTCCAGGCGCCCGCCGGAGGTGAGTGAGGCGGCCAGATCGTCATCGGTGAGCAGGGCTTCGGCATCGGCGGAGCCGGGCTTACCGGCGACCAGGCGGGGCCGGTCGGCGAGCGGCCACAGCATGGTGGTGGCGACCGGTCCGCCGTCCGGAGCGGCCGGAACCGCGGCGGGGGCGGGACGTTTCGGATCGGCGGACGCGGCGGGAATGCCGAGCACCGGCAGCAGGAAGCGGGCATCGTCGAGCCGGGCCTGCCCGCCGTACGCGGGTTGCCCGTTCACGTTCAGCAGCAGCGGGTAGATGCCGGGCGTGGTGATGTCGAGAGTGGATATGCCGCTGGGCAGTTCGGTCGCCGAGTGCAGGGCGACGGTGAGGCTGAACTGCTTTCGCTGTCCGGGCGTCAATTGGTCTGCGACATCCTGGAATTCGCCGGTGATGTCGTAGCTGCCCTGATCCAGCCGCAGCGCGGAGCGCAGTCCGCTGGGGCTGGTGACGGGTGTGGCGCGCTGAATGCGCACGCTGACATCGTCGACCTGCCGGTCACCGATATTGGTGACGGTTCCGGACACCACGAAATACGGGTCGCTGGTGGCGGTGATCGCCGTCGGCGTCACCGAATCCAGCGACAGTTTCAGGAATTTCGGCCCGGTGGGCGTATTGCTACCGGTGGGCTCGGCCGCCGCCGGATGTGCGGTGAGCACAACCGGTACCCCGGTGAGCACAGCCAGCACCACCGCGACGAGCGACAGGATCCAGCGGTGCAGCGCCCCCGCGGTGTGTTGCCCAGGACGCCCAGACCCCGCACGCGTCATTGTCTGCCGTTCTCCATCCGGTCGATCAGCCGGTTCGCGACCTCGGCCAGCCTGCGTTCGTCAGCGTAGGCGAGCCGGGAATCGAGTTCGCTCAAGGGAACCCAGGCCACCTTGGTGACTTCGACATCGGCGTCGGAGAGTTCGCCGTCGAGGAAGCGCATCAGATAGTGGTGCACGGTCTTGTGTACCCGCCGGCCCTCGGTGACGAACCAGTAGTCGATGCTGCCGAGTTCGGCGACCACGCTGCCGTTGATGCCGGTTTCCTCGGCGACCTCACGGATGGCGGTCTGTTCGGCGGTCTCGCCTTCTTCGATATGTCCCTTGGGTAGCGACCAGAGCAGTCTGCCGCGGCGGTCGGTGCGTCCGATCAGTGCGGCGCAGCGCTTCTCGCGGGGGCCGTCGAGGCCGTCGACCACCAGTCCACCGGCGGAAGTCTCCCGCACCGTGCGCATGCGAGGTTTCGCCGCACTACCGGCCGAACCACGGCGCCGGGGCTGGCGGCGTCGACTGTTCGCGCGATCGGCCGGAGACACGGCGTCAGTCTATAGGGCAGGAATGCTCGGACAGCCGCACCGCAGCGGTGCCGTCTCCATGACGCCGTGACCGTGATCCGGCGCGCGCTCGGCGGATGTCCGTGGTAATGGATTTGCGGGCTCCACTAAGCTCGGATTTCGTGGTTTCGCAGAAGTCCGAGGAAGCAAACGTGGATCGCCGAACCCGATTGCTGGCCTCGGCGGCGATCACGGTGGGCCGGTTGTCCGATGTCCTGACCCCGCTCGGGGAATTGTTCGCCCAGAACGGGCATGAGCTGTATCTGGTGGGCGGCACCGTGCGGGACGCGGTGCTGGGCCGATTGGGTACGGACCTGGATTTCACCACCGACGCGCGGCCCGAGGCGGTGCAGGAGCTCATGCGCGGGTGGGCCGATCACCTGTGGGATACCGGCGGGCTGGCGTTCGGGACGGTGAGCGCGTCCAAGGCCGGGCAGCAGCTGGAGATCACCACCTTCCGCGCCGATTCCTACGACCGGGTGTCGCGCAATCCCGAGGTCACCTTCGGCGACACCCTGGAAGCTGATCTGGTGCGCCGCGATTTCCGGGTGAACGCCATGGCGGTGCGCATCGGTGAACTGGGTGAACTGGAGTTCGTCGATCCCCTGAACGGGATGGAAGATCTGCTCGAGGGTGTGCTGGATACCCCTGCGCTGCCGCAGGATTCGTTCAATGACGATCCGCTGCGCATGCTGCGCGGTGCGCGTTTCGTATCGCAGCTGGGTTTCCGGCTCGCGCCGCGGGTGCGCGAGGCGATTGTCGCGATGGCCCCGGAGATCGACCGCATCACCGCCGAACGCGTGCATGCCGAACTGGACAAGCTGATCGGCGGGGAGCATCCCACCGAGGGCATCGACATCATGGTCGAGACCGGTCTGGCCGAGCGGATCCTGCCCGAGGTTCCGGCGATGAAGCTGGAGATCGACGAGCATCACCAGCACAAGGATGTCTACGAGCATTCGCTGACGGTGCTGCGCCAGGCCATCGATCAGGAGGAGGGCGATCCGGATCTGGTGCTGCGCTGGGCCGCGCTGCTGCACGACATCGGCAAGCCGCCGACCAAGAAGAACGAGCCCGGCGGCGGGGTGAGCTTCCATCATCACGAGGTGGTGGGCGCGAAAATGGTGCGAAAGCGTATGCGCGCCTTGAAATACCCCAAGCAGTTCACCGAAGACGTGGCCCGCCTGGTCTACCTGCACCTGCGTTTCCACGGCTACGGCAAGGGCCAGTGGACCGATTCCGCGGTCCGCCGCTACGTCACCGACGGCGCGGAACTGCTCCCCCGCCTGCACAAACTGGTCCGCGCCGACTGCACCACCCGCAACAAGCGCCGCGCCGCCCTGCTCCGCTCCACCTACGACGATCTCGAAGTCCGCATCGAGAAACTCGCCGAACAGGAGGACCTGGCCCGCGTCCGCCCCGACCTCGACGGCAACGCCATCATGGAACTCCTCGACATCAAACCCGGCCCCGACGTAGGCAAAGCCTGGAAATTCCTCAAGGAACTCCGCCTCGACCGCGGCCCCCTCCCCCGCGAGGAAGCCGAAGCCGCCCTACTCGAATGGTGGCAAACCGCCAAGTCGTAGGGGCGGGTAGCTCGCCCCAAGCCTCGCGCGTCGTTCCGGGGGCCTGCGTCGTCTCCCCCCTTCCGGGGGTTTGGGGGCGAAGCCCCCAAGACCTAACGTCAGTTTTTCTTCCCCAACCTTTGGGGATCAGAAGACGATCAGTGTCGTTCCGGCGACGATCGCCGACCGAATCTGCGCCAGGTCGAACGATCCGGTCAGCCCGGGCAGGTCTGCGGTGAAACGCACGTGGTCCCCGAGCCGCTCGGTGCTGCGTATCCGCGCCTGATTCGGCAATTCCACCAGCGGAATCGGCTTGAGCGTCGTAAGTCGTTTCGGCGCACGCACTTTGCGCCAGTGCGCACTGTGCACGGTGATGGTGAGCAGATTGTCGGTGATATCGGCATCGACCAGCGCCCGAATCCGTTTTCGCTTGTGCCGCGCGACCGCGAGCCCGTCCGGGGCGGGCGACAGTTCCCAGTCCGGCTGCCAGCTGTTGACCCAATCCAGCAGTGCCGCACGCGATATCACCCCGGTGACATCGAGTTGCGCGGCCCGCAGTTTGGTCGGCACGCCCGGCACCAGCCGTACCCCGTGCGCGATGACCGTCAGTTCCTCGATCCGATGCGTATCCCAATGCAGTTCGGTGAGCACGGTTTTGGTCTGGAAGTGCGCCCCGCGCCGCCGCACCTTGAGCGTGTGCAGATTGGCCCGCACATCGTGGCCGAGGAAGGTGGCGCTCACCTCCTGCCCGCCGAACCGGCTGAGTATCCCCTCGGACAGCAGCGTCATGAGCACATCGGGCATGAGCGCGGTGACGGTGCCGACGCCGAGATCGGCGACGGGATCGAGCCAGGCGGTGGTGAAGCTGGTCCACTGGTCGACCCAGGTCTGGTCGAACAGGCGTTTGCCCAGGTCCAGGCCCATGTCCACCGCCCGCAGGGGTGACCAGGCCCTGGGATCGAAATACGTGGCCATGATTGTTTCGAGCGTACTGGCCGGCGCCGACATCGGACATGGCGTGCCCAACAGGTGAACCGCGTCCGGATATGACCTGAGTCACGAACATTCCGGTGGGCATGTTGTCGGCGCCGGCGCCCGCGACCACAATCGTTGGCATGACGGTGGATCTGAACAGCGATCTGGGCGAGGGTTTCGGCGCGTACCGCATGGGTGATGACGCCGCCATGCTGGCCGTGGTCACCAGCGCGAATATCGCCTGTGGTTTCCACGCGGGCGACCCGTCGATCATGCGCCGCACCTGCGCGCTGGCTGTCGAGCGGGGTGTACGGATAGGCGCGCATATCGGTTATCGCGATCTCGCCGGTTTCGGCCGCCGCGCCATCGCGGTCCAGCCCGCCGAAATCCGTGATGAAACCCTGTACCAACTGGGCAGTCTCGATGCTTTCGCCCGCGCTGCCGGTGATCGCGTCCGCTATGTGAAACCGCATGGCGCGCTCTATCACGCGGCCGCCGCAGATCCGGCGCTCGCATCGGCGATCGTGACGGCCATGCGCGAATTCGATGCCGCCCTCGCACTGCTGGGCCCGGCGGGCACGGAGATGGAGACCGCCGCGAGCGCCGCCGGAACCCCTTTTCTGGGTGAGGGTTTCGCCGATCGCGCCTACACCGCCGACGGCCTGCTCGCTCCGCGCGGTACCCCGGGCGCGGTCCTGTCCCCGGATGACGCCCTGGCCCAGGCGCTTTCGATTGCCCGCGACGGTAAGGCGATCACCGTCGACGGCGGTACGGTCGCGATCTCGGCCGCCAGCATCTGCGTGCACGGCGACTCCCCCGCCGCGGTGGAAATGGCCGTTCGCATTCGCGCGGCCCTGACCGATGCGGGAATTCCCGTTCGCCCCTTCACCTGATGGTCGCGGACTCTCGCCGGCGACTTGTCCGCGGTGCGCGTTTTCGCCCGCCGCGCGCCGAATCGCGCGATATTTCATATGCGGCGTATGAATTCCGGCGCGGCGGCCCGATGATCGTGGTCCGCGCGCGGGGTGGTGCTCGGGCCGCGGCATTCGGCGGTGGCGGTCGCCGGTGGGACAACTTCGAGTAGTGAGCGAGGGTCCGGTGCGGAGTGAGATACGTACGGCGGGAGATTGTGCGCTGCTGGTGATTCCGGCGGCGCGCGCACTGGTGGCCGAGCTGGTCGTGGCATTGCGGACCCGGCCCGAGGGGGTGGTCGATGTGCTGCCCGCGGCCGAAACAGTACTGGTCACCCTGTCGAATTCTCTTGCCGCCGAACCGGTCCGCGTGCGCCTGAATGCACTGCTCGCACAACTGGAATCGGATGCGCGGGTGGGTGCGGGTGCTCCGGTATCACCCGGCCCGCGATCCCTGCCCGACGCACCCCCGGCGGGTTCGGCGGCCGATCCCGGTACGGAGCCGATTCGCATCCCGGTGCGCTATGACGGCGCGGATCTACCCGAGGTGGCCCGCCTGCTCGGAGTGACCCCGGACGAGGTGATCGCGCGGCACACGTCCACCGTATGGCGTTGTGCCTTCGTCGGTTTCGCTCCGGGTTTCGGATATCTGGAATCCGCCGACGGCCGTCTCACGGTGCCGCGCCGTCCGGAGTCGCGCACCGCGATACCGGCGGGCGCGGTGGCGCTGGCGGGCGGTTACTCCGCCGTCTATCCGCGGCGCAGTCCGGGTGGCTGGCAGTTGATCGGCAGTACCGATGTGCCGCTGTGGGATGTGGATCGGGATCCGCCCGCTCTGATCCGCGCCGCGGCCGCCGTCCAATTCGTCGATGTGGAAGCGGGTCTGGCGTGATCAGGGTCGAGCGGGTGGGCCCGCTGGCCACGATTCAGGATCTGGGGCGTCCCGGCTGGTTCGATTCCGGTGTCGGTATCGCCGGGGCGGCGGATCGCGCCTCGTTGCGGCTGGCCAATCGCCTGGTGGGAAATCCGGAGGGCGCGGCCGGGATAGAGGTGCTGCTGGGCGGGCTGGAGTTGCTGGCCGATCGGCATCTGACGGTTGCCGTGACCGGTGCGGCCGCACCCGCCTCGGTCGACGGCCGCCCGATGGGCGCGGCCAGTGTGCTGGAAATCGAAGCGGGCCAACGGCTTCGCCTGGGTTTCGCAATGGCCGGTTTGCGCACTTACGTGGCGGTTCGCGGCGGCATCGAGGTGCCCGCGGTGCTCGGATCACGCAGTCGCGACACACTTTCGGGGCTCGGTCCGGATCCATTGCGGGCGGGTGATCTGCTGCCGGTCGGCCCGCCGCCGCGCCAGTATCCGATCGTGGATGTGGCTCCGGTATTGCCGCCGGCGTCGGGTCTGCTCACCGTGCACGTGATTCCGGGTCCGCGCGATGACTGGTTCTCCTCTGTCGCAGCGCTTTTCGCGGGCGACTGGACGGTCTCGTCGGCGACGGATCGCATCGGCGCGCGCCTGGATCGGCACAGCGGTCCCGCTCTGGAACGCCGGGTATCCAGCGAATTGCCCACGGAGGGTATGGCACTGGGCTCGATCCAGGTCCCGCCGAGCGGTCAGCCGGTGGTGTTCCTGGCCGATCATCCGATCACTGGCGGCTATCCGGTGATCGGCGTGGTGGCCGCCGCCGAGGTGGATCTGGTCGCGCAGGCGCGGCCGGGCCAGCGCATCCGTTTCCGCCCGTGCCGCACGTGATTCCGGCTGTGCCACAGGTATTTCCCGTGGTCGCGAGGCGGAACCGAGTTCAGTCTTCGCGATTCAGCGTGGCATGCATGAGATACACGTTGTAGCTGTTCCACGCGGACATCGTGAAGTACAGGTCTTTCGCGGTCGACCACGGATGGATGAATCCGCCGTACGCGGTCGGATAGTCGTCGGTGTCGAGCAGCCCGACGGGTTCGGTCCAGGTCCCCTGTGGTTCGGCGGCGGTGCGCAGCACGATCTGATGCCGTTGCAGATCGAGGTACACCATCTGCCATTGCCCGCTGTCCGGGTCGTAGCGCACGGACAGCTCGCTGGCGGTGCCGGAAACCAGTGGGGTGGCGAGCAATTCATTGGCCCCGTCGGCGGCGGTCCAGCCGCCGTTGATCCAGTACTGGTAGGCGGTTTTGTTCAGCACCTGTGCGCGCGGCACGCGGGCGAGTCCGATGACGCCCATGCGCCCGTTGGGTGTGCCGAACATGTAGACGTAGTCGCCCTGCGGCGCCATGGCGGCGACCTGGAAGCGTCCGAGTCCGAACAGGTTGTCCCAGCGCGCCCATTGGGATTTGGTCCAGGTGCGCCCGTTGTCGTCGGACCAGGCGAGTCCGCCCTGGTTGGTCCACCACATGCCCGGAATCCGGCTCCACCGGTTGACCGACATATAGCTGAGGTACTGCCGCTCCCCGATGGCGAATCCGGAGGTCGGGATGGTGGTGATCTCGAAGTTCCGAATCTTGCGGCTGTCCAGGATCTCGGTGGCGTGGCACCGGGTGTCCTGCACGAAGTTGTCCAGCACCAGGCCCTCGGCGAGGTCGTGATTGCTGCTGTAGGCGATGGTGTTGCTGCGCCAGTCCTGATCGCCGGTGCCCGCGCCGATGGGTTCCCAGCCCTTGCCGAAGGTGTCGCCGAAGACGACGGCGACCTGTCCGGGCTGGTTCTCCCACATGAGGCCGAGGTCGGTGCCGTCGACGCCCCAGCGGATATCGGTGCGATTGACCGAGCCGTGCCCGGTGATCTGATTGACCAGGTCCACCGAGTCGACCCTGGGCAGTGCGACCGGCGGGGCGGTGGGTGCGGCCGCGGGCGGTTGTACGTCCGGTGCGGGCATGGGTTGCGGTTCGGGTGGTTCACCGCCGGGGACCGGGATCGGGATGGGTTCGGTCTCGGGCGTGATCTCGATGCGCGGCAGTTTCGGCAGTCCGCCGGAGCCGGAGCCGCCGGGCGCGGTGGTGGTCGGGGCGGGCGCGTCGGTGGTCGGATCGCTTTCCGCCGGAGTGCCTTCCGGCGGTGTGGTGACCGGCGGCGGCTTGGGATTGTCGCGAATGTCCGGGCAGGGCGCGGCGCACGGATCCTCGGGCAGCGCCTCGGGTTCGATGCGGGTGGTGTCCGGCGGCGGTCCCGGAATCGGCACCTGGGTGATCTCGGGAACCGGTATCTGGATGCGGATGGTCGGATCCGGCTGCTGTGGAGCGGGTTCGGGCGCGGTCTGGCGTCTGAGTGGATCGAATCCCGTTTCGCCGCAACTGTTCACCGGCGGTGGCTGCCATTCGGGCAGCGCCCCGGCGGGTGCGGCGGGCAACAGGATCGCGCCGACCGTCAGTACGCCTGACAGGATCAGGGCATCGGTCGTGCGGAATCCCATGCGGCGCGGGTCTCCTCGTCCGGGGTTGCGCGAGATCGAACGGCCCCCACCGTAACCGGCGGGGGCGTCGTGCGCGTTCACGGGTGGCGGTTGTCGCCCGGTTGTGATCGAGCCGATACCAGCGCGATGGCCGCTATTCCACAGCAGTACACCCCGGCCGCGGCCAGCACCACGATGGGTGAGCGCCCATCGGCCGGAATCCACAGCGCGGTTCCGGCCAGTGCGCCCACGTAGGTGATGTTGAAGATGGTGTCCTGCAGCGCGAATACCTGTCCGCGATGCAGATCGTCGATATCGATCTGCATGGCCGCGTCACCGGTGAGTTTGATGGTCTGTCCGGCCAGTCCGAGCAGGAACGCCGCCGCGAGCAGGCACAGTTCGGCGCGCCGCTCGCCGGTTCCGTCGGCGATGGTGATGGGCGTGACCAGCACGACCTGCACCACGATGGCGGTGAGCAGTCCGGCGACGATGGTGCGTGAACGCCCCAGCCGCGGAATGAGAATGGGCGCGATGACCGCCGCGAGCAGCATGCCCGCCCCGGTCGCGGAGATGGCGGCGCTGAATTTCGCGATGTGATGCCCACCCCCGCCGCCGCCCGTGGACCCGCGCCGCAGCACGAGCACCATGAGCAGCGTGTCCGCACCGAATACCGCGCGGTGCGCGGCGATGCCGATCATCGCGGTGGTGACCTCGCGTGACCGCCACGCGGCCCCGGCCCCGGAGCGCAATCCGGAGGCGATCGCCCGCAGCGAACTCTGGGCCGGTGGGCTGCCCGCGCCGGCTTGGCCGGGCTGGCCCGGTACGTCGGATCCGACCGGGGGTTCGTCCGGATCGGGCCCCAGCGCGTGCCGCCGGAATCCGGCTGCCGCCCAGGCGCCCACGACCGATCCGATGGCGCTCACGGCGACCGCCGTCGCCGAGGCCCGATCGCCCGCGCCGATGGCCGCGATGAGTCCGAAGGCCACGCCCGCGCCCAGAATCGCGCAGCCGGAGGCAACGGTCGCCAGGATCGAGTTGGTCGCCACCAGTCGCTGTTGTGCGAGCACCCGCGGCAGCGAAGCCGACACGCCAGCGCCGACGAACCGCGACACGCCGACCACCGACAGTGCCAGCAACAGCAGCGGCGTCTCCCGCACCCCGCCGAGCAGGCTCACCGCGGTCACGCCGATGAGCAACCCGCGCAGGATATTCGCGATGAGCAGCACCGTGCGCCGATCCCACCGGTCGAGCAGCGCGCCCGCGTACGGCCCGATGATCGAATACGGCAGTAGCAGCGCCGCGAATCCGCCCGCGATGGCCAGCGGATCGGTCTCGCGTTCGGGGTTGAACAGGATCGCCCCGGACAGTGCGGCCTGGAACATGCCGTCGCCGAACTGCCCGGACAGCCGCACGGCGGCGAGCCGCAGCGCTCCGGGACTCTCCCGCAGCGCGGTGCGCAGCGCGCCCGCGCCACGCCGAATGCGCTCCAGCCGCTGTGGTTCCGGTGGCGGCGCGGGCGTGGTGGGTACCTCTGCGGATTCGATCTCGGCCCCGTTCACCTGGAAGGGTGCGTGGTGACGAGTGCGAATACGGCGGCCCGCATATCGTCCGCCATGGGTAGGTTGTCCAGACTGTCGGCGTCGATCCATTGGAATTGATCGTGTTCGCCGGGCGCGAGCAACACATCCCCTGATTCCGCTTCGACTACGAAGCTGTATTTGCGTACGCGGGATTTGGTGCGGGTGGCGTAGTCGAATCCGCCGAGTACATCGGTGATGCGCACTACACGCAGTCCGGTCTCTTCGAAGAGTTCGCGCTCCACGCATTGCGCGAAGCTCTCTCCCGATTCCACTCCGCCACCCGGAAGTTCATACATGCCCCCGTGATAATCATCGGCAACACGCCGTACGACCAGGAGTTTTCCCCCACGGAAAACGGCCACACCCACGACGAAGTGGGTGATCCCCTCGCTGTTGGCCTGCTGCCGGAGTTCGCGTTCGATGCCCGCCAGTACGTCGGGTCGCATCCCCTTGCTCTCCCTCCGGTTTCACTTGCGGCACATCATGATACGGTCGCCGACCGAATGCCGCTGGCAGGGCATGAAGAACGGCGCTCCGAGCGTCCTGCCTGGTAGGCGGCGTGCGGGCGGCGCTGCTCGCACGCTAAAATTTACCCGGAGTTCAGCCCGGGTCACCGAATGTGGCCCTACCCTGGATTCCGATCGGTGCACGCCGGTGAAGGGAGTAGGGCGGTGTCCACGCTCACGAGACCACACATCGATGTCCATCGGGGCGGCGACCGCATGAAAACTCGTGTGGCGTGGCTGGATTCGAAGCATTCGTTCTCGTTCGGGGAACATTACGACCCCGACAACACGCACCACGGTCTTTTGCTGGTGAACAACGAGGACATCGTGTTGCCGGGTGAGGGCTTCGAAACTCATCCGCATCGCGATATGGAGATCGTCACCTGGGTGTTGAGTGGCAGCCTGGTGCATCAGGATTCGCTCGGGCACAACGGTGTCATCTATCCGGGTCTGGCGCAGCGGATGAGCGCGGGTTCGGGGATTCTGCATTCGGAGAAGAATGATTCGTGGCGCATCAGCACCGCGCCCGAACACGAGGAACCGGTGCATTTCGTCCAGATGTGGGTGGTTCCGGATGAGCCGGGCAGTGCGCCCGGTTATCAGCAGCTCGAGGTGGA
Source organism: Nocardia sp. NPDC058058 (assembly GCF_042885355.1). Lineage (NCBI taxonomy): Bacteria > Bacillati > Actinomycetota > Actinomycetes > Mycobacteriales > Nocardiaceae > Nocardia > Nocardia sp. NPDC058058. The sequence continues at coordinate 1,494,471 of NZ_JBHVSA010000002.1, forward strand.
TGACGAGTTGGCGTCCGGTGGTCTGGTGACGGTCGCGTCGGGTCTGCCCCGGTATCGGGATCGCACGGCCATCGCGATCGGCAGCACCCATTCGGCCATGCATGTGGCCCGGATGCCGGTGGCCGCGGACGCGCCGGAGGTGCGACTACCGGAGTCCCCGTATCTGCATGTGTTCATCGCGCGCGGTGAGGTGGAGTTGGAGGGTGTCGGCACCCTGTACGAGGGTGATGCGGTGCGCATGGCGCGCAGCGGCGGGCAGCGGGTGACCGCCAACCTGCCGTCGGAAATCCTGGTGTGGGAAATGCACGCTCGTCTCGGTGGCCAATAGCATTTCGGGATAACTTGATTCCGGACGAACCGGACCCCGTTAACGGCTGGTCGCAGCGTTGGCGATACCGGGAGCAGCACCGACGGAAGGACGACGCCCATGTCGCAGTACCCGCCCCCGCCCCCCGGTAACTACGGCGAATACCCCGCGCCGCCGCCCGGTGGCTACCCGCCGCCCGGCGGTCAGCAGCCGCAGTACTGGCAGGAATCGCCCAAGGGCAAGGGCCTGGCGATCACGGCCCTGGTGCTCGGCATCATCGCGGTGCTGACGTTCTGGACCGTCATCCTCACCGTGGTCGGCGTCTTCTTCGGTTTGCTCGCCGCCATTTTCGGCCTGATCGCCATGATGAAGGCGCGCAAGGGCACCTCCGGCGGTTTCGGTATGGCCGTGGCCGGCCTGATCCTGGGCGTGCTGAGCCTGATCGGCGGCGTCGTGATCGGCATCCTGGTCTGGGTGGTGTTCAAGGACAACGGTGGTACGGATCTGGTCGACTGCCTGAACAAGGCGGGCAATGACACCGCCGCGCAGCAGCGTTGCCAGGACGATTTCCAGCAGCGCATCGAGGACAAGTTCAGCATCACGCTGACCCCGGCCCCCACCCGCTGAGTTCCGTCTCGACCGTTCGCGCGCGGCTTGCTACCGCTGCACGGTGCCGCATTCGCGGGTGGCGCCGACGACTTCGGCGAGTTCGGGTCGAAAGTCGCTGTCCGGCGGGCAGATCCAGATCCGGTAGCCGCTGTGCTCATCGGTGGGTGAGGGCAGCACGATGTGGCTACCGGGCAGCGCCACCGCCGCGCAATCCCGGAACAGGTCGGAGAACAGCGCCATATCGAGGTAGGAATCGTCGGTCGGCCCGGTGAGGAAGGTCCAGCGCCCGGAGCGCGGATGACTGATCACCGGGCCGCAGCGGCGGCGCGCGATGAGGTGGTCGCGGACGCGTGCGCCCAGTTCGGCGGGCATGGTGACGGCTCCGACGGAGCCGATCTCCAACATGATCCGGCCCAGCGCGGAGTCGACTATCCCGTAGAGGCCATGCTCCTTGCGGTAGGCCCGGCAGCGGGCCAGCGCCTCCTGGGTGGCGGTGTACGAGGACGGGTCCAGCGCGCTCATGGCGAACCTCCTGCTACCGACCCTATTCTCCCGCAATCGGTATGACAATAGTCACACGCCGGTGAGTTGGGGGCGTAGAGTCAGCAGTCATGGCGCCCGTGTCACCCACCGTCGCCCGGTGGGAACTGGTACTGCGATTACGGGAGCTGCGCGAGCAGCGCGGCTTCGATTCGGCGACGTTCGCCAAGCGGGTCGGGTTCACCCCGGCCAATTGGTCCCATGTGGAGAAGGGTCGCCGGGTCCTGACCGCCACCACCATCGGCCCGGTGCTGGAACTGCTGGAGGTGGACGGTGAGGAGCGCGACGAGCTCCTCGAATTGCTCACCGCCAGTAAAGAACGCGGCTGGTGGGCGAAATCCCCCGCGCTGATCGGCCCGGAACTACAGCGCTACTACGGAATGGAATTCGGTGCCGACGCCATCCGCAGTTACGACTCGCTCGTGGTGCCCGGTCTGCTGCAGACCGAGGATTACACCCGGGCGCTGATCAGCGCCGATGTGATGATCCGCCCGGTGCAGGTGGAGCAGTTGGTCGCGGTGCGGATGCGAAGACAGGAACGATTACGCGACGGCGATCATCCGGAGTTGACCGCCGTCATCGGCGAGGCCACGCTCGTGCAGCAGATCGGCGGCCCGAAAGTCCTTCGGGGACAACTGGAACACCTGGCAACACTCTTGGATGACCTGGATTCGGTGACGGTGCGGGTGATTCCGTTCGCCGCCACCCGCGGTGCGATTCTCGGCGGCTCCAGTTTCCATCTGCTGGATTTCCCCTCCACCGCGCTGCATACCTTCGGCTGGGTGGAGAGCGCGGTTTTCGGTGGGGCCGTGGAGGATCCGGATCTGATTCGCGATCTGGATTTCGCATTTGTGCGTGCACTCGACCAATCTCTCAGTCGTGCAAAGTCTTTGGAAATGATCAAGAGTTATTCGCAAGGGTAGGAGACGCATGCGAGACCGTAGAATGCTGCCTATGCTGAAAACCGCGAAGTATCAACCGGAATCCACCGGCTGGTTCACGTCGACGCGCACCAATAATGGGAATCAGTGCGTCGAGGTCCGATTCGACGGTGCGGCGGTGTTCATCCGTGACAGCAAGTTCCGGCGAAATCCGGCCAACAGCTCACACGATGAACCCATCATCACCGTCAGCGCAGTCGAATGGATGTCCTTCCTGTCCGTGCTGCGGGAGCGTCCTGCGGGTGGCGTGCGGCTCACCGCGCACACCGCCGCCGACGGATTCACCACGCTCGGGTACGGGGAGATCGGTCTCGTCTACACCCCTGGCGAATGGGACGCGTTCCTGGCGGGCGTGCGGGACGGTGAATTCGATCGGATCGCACTCGCCGCGTGATCTTGTTTCGCTCTCCGCGTGATGTTGTTTCGCTCTCCGCGTGATGCTGCCCCGACCGAGGGGAGATCGGCATACTGGAGGGCGTGACTTCGCAGCTGACGCCTCCCTCCGGTATCGACCTGTCCTTCCGTAACGAGGGCGTGCGGGTGCAGGACGACCTGTTCGCCCACGTCAACGGCGAGTGGCTGGAGAAATACGACATACCGTCGGACCGGGCGGTGGACGGTGCCTTCCGCACGCTCTACGACCAGGCCGAGCGGGATGTGCAGGCCATCATCCAGGAGGCGGCCGCCTCCGATGCCGCGTCCGGCAGCGAAGAGCGCAAGATCGGCGATCTGTACAACAGCTTCATGGACACCGCGGCCATCACCGCCGCCGGGCTGTCCCCGATCGCCGCCGAACTGTCCGCGATCGCCGAGGTGTCCGACCCGAGTGCGTTCGCCGCGCTCATCGGCCGCCATCAGCGCACCGGTGTCGGTGGCGCGCTGGGGTTCTACGTCGATACCGATGACAAGAATTCCGAGCGCTATCTGGTGCACGCCTCGCAGTCCGGTATCGGCCTGCCCGATGAGTCGTACTACCACAAGGCCGAGAACGCCGAGATTCGCGAGAAGTACGTCGCGCATATCGGCCGCATGTTCGCGCTCGCCGGGCTGGATTACGACGCCCAGCGGGTTTTCGAACTGGAAAAGAAGCTGGCGCAGGGCCATTGGGATGTGGTGCGCCGTCGCGACGCCGAGAAGAGCTACAACCTCACCACATTCGACGCCCTGGCCGCCGAAAACCCCGAATTCGACTGGAATGCCTGGACTTCCGCCCTCGCCGAGGGCGTGGATCGCTCCGGTCCGGAACTGTTCGCCGAACTCGTGGTTCGGCAGCCGGATTACGTGCGCACTTTTGCCCGGCTGTGGGCCGCGGAATCGCTGGACGATTGGAAGGCGTGGGCGGCCTGGCGCGTGGTCAAGGCGCGCGCCGCGTATCTCACCGATGACCTGGTCGAGGAGAGCTTCGACTTCTACGGCCGCACCCTGACCGGTGCGCCGGAGAACCGCGAACGCTGGAAGCGCGGCGTCTCGGTGGTGCAGGATCTGCTCGGCGAGGCCGTCGGCAAACTGTATGTGGCTCGGCACTTCCCGCCCGCCGCCAAGGCCCGCATGGTCGAGCTGGTGGAGAACTTGCAGGAGGCGTACCGCCGCAGCATTTCCGGTCTGGAGTGGATGAGCCCGGACACCCGGCAGGCCGCCATCGCCAAGCTGGAGAAGTTCACCCCCAAGATCGGCTACCCGGACGAGTGGCGCGACTACGCCGCCATCACCATCGATCCCGCGGATGTGGTCGGCAACTACCGCAGCGGTTACGCCGCCGAACACGATCGCGACCTGGACAAGCTGGGCGGTCCGGTGGATCGCGGCGAATGGTTCATGACCCCGCAGACGGTCAATGCCTACTACAACCCGGGCATGAACGAAATCGTCTTCCCGGCAGCCATTCTCCAGCCGCCGTTCTTCGATATGAACGCCGACGACGCCGCCAATTACGGCGGTATCGGCGCGGTCATCGGCCACGAGATCGGCCACGGCTTCGACGATCAGGGTTCGAAGTACGATGGCGACGGCAATATGATCGACTGGTGGACCGAATCCGATCGCACCGAATTCGGTAAGCGCACCAAGGCGCTCATCGATCAGTACAACGCCTTCTCCCCCAAGGATCTCTCCGACGACCACACCGTCAACGGCGAGTTCACCATCGGCGAGAACATCGGCGACCTCGGCGGCCTCACCATCGCCCTGGCCGCCTACGAAATCGCCATGGAGGGTAAGGAAATCCCGGTCCTCGACGAGTTGACCGGTCTGCAGCGCGTCTTCTTCGGCTGGGCCCAGGTCTGGCGCACCAAGGCGCGCCAGGAGGAAGCCATCCGCCGTCTCGCCGTGGACCCGCATTCCCCGCCGGAGTTCCGCTGCAACGGCGTGGTCCGCAACCTGGACAGTTTCCACGAAGCGTTCAACGTGAAACAGGGCGACGAGCTCTACCTGGATCCCGCTGAGCGCGTGAAGATCTGGTAGTTCCCGAGTGGTCCGGAGCCGCCTCCCTAGCGGAGGCGGTCTTCGGTCTCGGCGTCGAAGAAGAAGAGTTCGTCCTGTTTGGGCGTGAGATGCAGACGGTCGCCGAGGGCCACTCGGAAGCGGCGGTCTACGCGGGCGACGACTCGGCCGGAGCGGCTGGACCATTCGTCGGTGATGCCGTGCGAGTAGAGGAAGGACTCGGAGCCGAGTTCTTCGAGGAGTTCGACCTCCACGGCCAGGGAGTTCTCCGGATCGGTGGTGACTTCCCAGGACTCGGGGCGGATGCCGATGATGATCTTGTTGCCGGAAGCGCTGTTGGGCACCGGGATTCGCAGATCGTTCAGTACGGCCGCGCCGTCTCGGACCGAGGCGGTGAGCAGATTCATGCCGGGTGAGCCGATGAAACCCGCCACGAAGGTGTTGACCGGGTTGTCATAGAGCTCGCGGGGTGCGGCGATCTGTTGCAGGTGACCGTCTTTCATGACCGCCACCCGGTGGCCCATGGTCATGGCTTCGACCTGGTCGTGGGTGACGTAGACGGTGGTCGTGCCCAGTCGCTTCTGGAGCGCCGCGATCTGCGAGCGGGTCGAAACCCGCAGCTTGGCATCGAGATTCGAGAGCGGCTCGTCCATGCAGAAGACCTGGGGACGGCGCACGATGGCGCGGCCCATGGCCACGCGCTGGCGCTGCCCGCCGGAGAGCTTGGCCGGTTTGCGGTCCAGCAGTTCTTCCAGTTCCAGCATGGCGGCGGCTTCCTTGACCTGAATCAAGGTGTCCGCCTTGCTGACTCCCGCGTTGCGCAACGCGAAGCCCATGTTCTCGGCGACAGTCATATTCGGGTACAGCGCGTAGCTCTGGAAGACCATGGCCACATCGCGGGAGCGAGGCGGCAGTCCGGTGACATCGACGCCGCCGATGCGAATTCGCCCGGCGGACACCGCCTCCAGGCCCGCCAGCATGCGCAGACTGGTGGATTTGCCACAGCCCGACGGTCCGACCAGCACCAGGAATTCGCCGTCGGCGATCTCCAGGTTCAGGTCTTCGACCGCGGGGCGGGGCGCACCCGGGTAACTGAGGGAAACACCCTCGAACTGCACAGTCGCCATGCGGGCGGGTCTCCTAGCTAGCTAGTTCTTATTTGGGCAGCTTGGGCGTGATCTGCCGGTCGATGATGGTCTGCAGCTGGCTGCTGATATCCGCGAAAGCCGAAGTGACATCGCGGTTCTGCAGGCCGATCTGCTCCATACCGGTGCCGATGATCTGGTCACCGCCGGGCACGAACACCCGGGCGAAGTCCTGCGACTTGGTCACCGCGAGCTGATCGATGGCGGTCTTGGAGTTCGGGTTCTTGGCCAGGAAGTCCTGCTCGCTCGGATCGCTCAGCGCCGACTTGCGCACCGGCATATATCCGGTGCCCTGCGAGAAGTACGCGGTGTTCGCGGCATTGGTGATGAACTCGATGAACTTGAGCGCGTTCTCCTTGCGCGCGTCCGAGATGCGCGACGGAATCGCCAGTCCCGCACCGCCGGTGGTGGCGCCCGCGCCGTTCGGGTGCGGCAGGAACGCGGTGCCGACGGTCAGCTTGCCCTCGGCGTTCTTCATGATGCCCTTGAGGTCACCGGTGGAGGCGATGGTGGAGCCGAGCAGGCCGGTGCCGAATTCATTGGCGATCTGCGGGCGGATGCTCGCGTACTTCTTGACATTGATCATGTCGCTGAAGAACTTGCCCGCCTCGATCGACTTGGGATCGCTGAACTTCAGCTTCCAGTCGTCGGAGTAGCCGCCGCCGAAGGTCCACATCGGTCCCTGGAAGGTCCAGGCCAGGTAGTTCTTGGCATCGCCCCAGCCGTGCGCGAACTTGTCGCCGCCCATGACGCCCTGGATCTTCGGGCCCCACTCGTCGAATTCCTGCCAGGAGTTCGGGCCGCGGTCCGGCAGTCCGGCCTTGGCCCAGACATCCTTGTTGTAGTAGAAGACCTGCGTCGACCGCGCGTAGGGCAGCGCGTAGTGCTTGTTGTTGAACTTGTAGTCGTTGGCCAGCGAATCGACGTAATCGTCGAGTTTCACACCGGCGGAACCGAAGTGCGAGTCCAGCGGTTCGATGGTGCTGTTCAGCGCGTAGTTGAACCACCAGACATCGGACAGCACAACGACATCGGGCAGTTCGCCGCCGGACAGCGCCGCGTTGAACTTCTGCGACACCTCCTCGTAGTTCTTACCGGCGTCGACGAGGTTGACCTTCAGATCCGGGTACTTGGCCTGGAACCGGTTGATGAGCTCGAGCTCCAGGTCCTTGGAGGTGCCCGGGTGGTTGGACCAGAAGGTGATGGTCTTCGAGTCGCCGCCCTGCTGGCTGCCGCCGCCGGATCCGGCGCACGCGGTCAGCGCGAGTCCGGCCGCCGTGGCGCCGGCCAACCCTAGGAACCCGCGCCGGGACAGAGCGGGAAAACGTGCTTCGGACACGGGAATCTCCTTCTGGGACTTACCCCTTGACCGCACCGGAGGTGAGGCCCTTGATCATGTGACGCTGTAATGCCAGGAAGACGATGAGAATGGGCAGCATGGTGAGCAGGGTTCCGGCCATCACCGGACCCCAGTTGGTGACGCTCGGGTTCTCGGTGTTCTGCAGCAGGGTGAGGCCGACCGGCAGCGTGGCGACGCGCGAGTCATCGGCCATCAGGAACGGCCACAGGTATTCGTTCCATTCGTTCACCAGCGTGACCACCGCGAACGCCACCATGGTCGGTCCGGACATGGGCAGCACCACCCGGGTGAGCAGCCGCCACCAGCCCGCACCGTCCATCCGCGCCGCCTCGATGACCTCGGCGGGCAGCGACAGGAAGTGATTGCGCATCAGGAAGGTGCCGAACGCGACGCCGCAGAGCGGAACGATGATGCCCTGAAAGGTGTTTCGCCAGCCCATTTGCGCGACCAGCGCGTAATTGGAGATGACGGTGATCTGATTCGGCACCATGAGCGCGGCGATGATCACCAGGAACAGCACCGTCTTGCCCGGAAACCGCAGGAAGACCAGGCCGTACGCGCTCAGCACGCCGAGCACGAACTTCACCGCCGAGATGACCCCGGTGATGATCAGCGAATTGCGCAGGAAGGTCCAGAACGGCAGCGCGGTGGTGGCTTCGCTGTAGTTCTCCGGATGCCAGCTGTGCGGCCAGTACACGGCGGGCTGCACGTAGATATCGCCGCGCGCCTTGAACGAGGTGATGATGATCCAGAACAGCGGTACGCCGACGATGATCAGCACGCACGCCATGGCGAGGTAGCCGAAAATCGTTGCCCAGCGGTCATTGTCGAGCTTCACTGTTCGTTCCGATCCATGATGCGCACCTGCACGAGGGTCACGGTCAGCAGCACCAGGAACATGATGGTGGCGACGGTCGCGCCGTATCCGGCCCGGAAGTTCCGGAAGGACTCCTCGTAGACCTGGAAGACCATGGTGGTGGTGCCGGTGCCGAGCGGACCGCCGCGGGTCATCACATTGATGATGTCGAAGACCTGCAGCGAATTGAGCAGCACGGTGATCGACAGGAAGAACGTGGTGGGCCGCAATTGCGGCAGCAGCACCCGGGTGAACGTGGTCCACCGGCTCGCGCCGTCGATCTCGGCGGCCTCCATCAGATCGGCCCGAGTCCCTTGCAGGGCAGCGAGATAGATGACGAAGGTGTAGCCGAGGTTCTTCCAGATGTAGGTCACCGTGATCATGAACAGTGCCCAGTGCGGGTCCTGATAGAAGTCCGGGGCCTTGTCGACGCCGAGCCGGTGCAGCACATCCTGCACCAGGCCGAAACCGGGATCGAAGATGAACTGGAAGGCCACGCCGATGGCCGCGCCGGAGATGACGAACGGCGCGAAGATCGCGGAGCGGACCACATTGCGCCCGAACAGTTTCCGATCCAGCAGCAGCGCCAGACCCAAACCAAGCACCATACTGCCGATAACCGCGGCCAGCGTGAAGATGACCGTGTTGCTTACGATTTGCCACGAATCATGCCGACCCCACCACTCGGTGTAGTTGTCGACGCCGATGAAAGTGGCGGAGGTATCGGAGATATTGAAGTCGAAGAACGACAGCCGAATATTGTCGATCAGCGGCCGATACACAAATACCGAGAGCAGCACCAGGTTTGGCGCGACGAGCACTATGAACAGCGCGTAGTCCCGCCAGGGTCTACCGCGCCATCCGCGCCCGGTGGGCTGCGGCAGTACTCGTTCCGGGCTCGATCTCACCCGCGCAGCGTGACGGTTGCTTGCGACTAGCCGGTAACGACTGGATGCCGCCCGGTTGAATAGTCGGCGCACGGGCGCAACCGACTGTTCACCGGACGCACCCGCTGGGGGCGCGGACATGCGCCGAATCGTACGTCCGCCCAGTCTCTTTCATGCCGGAATCGATCACCACCGTTGGTGAGCACACGGTGAGGGTTCGGTGAGCGCCTCCGGCAACTCTGTGTCCAGCACCGAAACCCGAACGGCACAGGAGTTCCCCATGTCTCTCACCGGTAAGAACGCACTCGTCACCGGCGCCTCCCGCGGCATCGGCCGCGCCATCGCACTGCGCCTGGCCGCCGACGGCGCGACGGTGGCCGTGCACTACGGCAGTAATAAGGAAGCCGCGGAGCGGACCGTCGAGGAGATCCGGGCCAAGGGCGGCCGCGCCTTCGCGGTGCGGGCCGAACTGGGCGCGCCCGCGGGCATCGACGCCCTCTTCGATGAATTGGCCGCAGGCCTGGATGGTGCACAGCTGGACATCCTGGTCAACAACGCGGGCGGTGGCGGTGGCGGCGGTTCCATCGAACAGCTCACCCCCGCCGACACCGATCGGCTGTTCGCGGTGAATGTGTCCGCGCCGCTGTTCATCACCCAGCGGGCGCTGCCGCTGCTGGCCGACGGCGGGCGCATCGTCAATATCTCGTCCTGCGCACCGCGCATCGCCGCCCCGTCGCAGGTCGCGTACGCCATGACCAAGGGCGCACTGGACGTGCTCACCAAAACCCTTGCCGTACAGCTCGGCCCGCGCGGCATCACGGTGAACTCGGTCGCGCCGGGCGCGACCGAGACCGAGGGCATGGCGGCGTTCCTGGACGCCAACCCCGGGGCCCGTGCGCAGATGAGCGCCATGACCGCGCTCGGCCGGATGGGGCAGACGGCGGACGTCGCCGATGTGGTCGCCTTCCTGGCCTCGCACGATGCTCGCTGGGTCACCGCCGCGGTGATCGACGTCAGCGGCGGTTCGGCCATCAGCCCCGCCATCGGGGCGTAGCGATCCGGTGCCGGGGCGTACCGCCCGGCGACGCGAGGCGCGGCGGGCAGCCGGATTTCGGGTCGATCGTCCGATACGGCGGCGGTGCGGCCGCGGGCATACTGACGGCGTGCAGTTCGGAATACTCGGTTCGATCGAGGTACGGCGGACCGATGGCAATCCGATCGTGGTCGGCGGACCGCAGGTGCGAGCATTGCTGACGCTATTGGCGCTGGACGCGGGCAAACTCGTCAGCCGGGAACGTTTGATCGACGGACTCTACGGTGAGGATCCGCCCGGCGATGCCGCGCACGCCCTGCAATCCCAGGTCTCCCGATTGCGCCGCGCACTGCGCGCTGCGGACGGGCCGGCCAGGACCGGCGCGGCCGCCGATGCGGGGTCGGCCGCGACCGGCGCGTCCGCCGGTGGGCCGGTCGGTACGAGTACGGAGTCCGCCACGAGCGAGTTCGTCGAATCCTCGCCCGCGGGTTATCGATTGGCGGTGGAACCGCGGGCGGTGGACGCGCACCGTTTCGCGCAGCTCGCCGAACAGGGACGAAACGCGTTGCGCGACAGGGATCCGGCCGCCGCGGCGACGCTGCTGGATCAGGCGCTGGCCTGCTGGCGCGGACCCGCGCTCGCCGATGTCCGCGACGCGCCTTTCGCCGAGGTGCAGGTGGCACGCCTGAACGAGGCCCGTCTCACCGTGCTGGCGGATCGCGCCGAAGCCGCACTGGCACTGGGGGATCACCATTCGGTGGTGGCCACGCTGCCGGAGTTGGTGGCCGCGCATCCACTACGGGAACGCCTGCGCGCCCTGCTCATGCGCGCGCTCTACGCGGCGGGCCGTCAGGCCGACGCATTGGAATCGTTCGAACAGGGACGACGCCTGCTCTCCGATGAGCTCGGCGCTGACCCGGGCGCGGAATTGACCGAGGCGCACCTGGCGATCCTGCGCGCCGATGCCGCCCCGGCACCCGCCGTGCGAAGGCTCCCCGCCCAGTTCACCAGCTTCATCGGCCGTGAAACCGAACTCGCACAGCTGATTCCACTGCTCGCCCGGTCACGCCTGGTGACGATCGCCGGACCGGGCGGCACCGGGAAAACCCGGCTGTCGCTGGAGGTCGGCGCGCGAGTGCAGGGTGAGGTGTGCGTCGTGGAACTGGCCGCCCTCGCCGACGGTGCCCAGGTCGCGCCCGCGGTCGTGGCGGCCCTCGGCGGCCGCGACGCAACCGGTGGTCGTGACCCCGAAACCCAGCTGCTGGCCATGCTCGCCGACCGGCCCCTACTGCTCATCCTCGACAATTCCGAACACCTGGTCCTCGACACCGCGCACCTCACCCACCGTCTACTGCGGGCCTGCCCCGGCTTGCGCGTGCTGGTCACCAGCCGAGAACCCCTGGCCATCACCGGTGAAGCGGTCTTCTCCCTGGGCCAATTGCCCATCGCCGCACCGGAAGTCGCGCTGGCCGAGCAACTGAACAGCCCCGCGATCCGCCTCTTCGCCGACCGCGCGGCCGCCGCCCGCCCCGGATTCACCGTGGACGCCGGCACCATCGGCGCGGTCCGCCGCGTCTGCGCCCGCCTGGACGGCCTCCCCCTCGCCATCGAACTGGCCGCCGCCCGCCTGCGCACCCTCGATATCGACGATATCGATGCCCGCCTCACCGACCGCTTCCGCCTGCTGTCCCGCGGCGATCGCACCGCCGAACCCCGCCACGCCACCCTGCACGCCGTCGTGGCCTGGAGCTGGGACCTGCTCACCCCCGCCGAACGCCAACTCGCCCAACGCTTCACCGTTTTCGCCAACGGAGCGACACTCGCGGCGGTCCAGCACATCTGTGCGTCCGGCACCGGCGGCGAAATCCTTCGCGGCAGCGCCGAAGCCATGCGCGGCAGGCCCGAAAACCCCAACGCCGGTGCCGAAAACGGGGGCGACCGTGCCGAAAACCGTGACACCGGTGCCGAAGGCCGGAACGCCGGTGTCGAAGACCGAGGCGCTGGTGCCGGAACATGGCGCGACGACCGCGAATTCCCGGGTGACGTTGACGAACTACTGTCCGGCCTGGTCGACAAATCCCTGGTCGTGGCGGTATCGGGCCGCTACCGCATGCTCGAGACGATCCGCGAATTCGGGCTGCGCGAGCTGCGCGATTCCGGCGACCACGACCGCCTCCTGCGCGCGCACGCGGAGTTCTACCTCCGCCTGGCCGAACACTCGGAACCGGCCCTGCGCGGCCCCGACCAGCTCACCCACCTGGCCCGCCTCACCGCGGACCACGACAACCTCCAAGCCGCCCTGCACTGGTCGGCCCGCGCCGATCCCCCACTGGCACAACGCCTCATAGCTTCCCAAGCCTGGTACTGGTGGCTGACCGGCCGTCCCGGCGACGCCCCCGCACTGGCCCGACGCCTCCTCACGGGCCTGAGTCCCGACATCGCGGCAGGACCCGCCCGCACCGGCGCGGACACCCCAGGCGCCGAGGTTCTTTCCGATCCCGTGATCCCGGGTTCCCGACCCGCCGATCTGTATCTCGCTCGGGGCCTGGGAGATTCCACCGATCCGCACCCGGGATTCGGCCGTACCGAGGCGACTTCGGTGCGCGCCCCCGGCGATTTCGAAGGTGCGCGAACAGGTTCCGGGCGACGAACCGAGCTCGATTCCGGCAAAGCCGGCGGGGAATTCGCACGCGCGAAGCAGGATTCGAGTGGGGACGCGGAGGAGTTCGCTCTGTGTGTCACTGTGGCCGCCCGGGGTGCCAAAGCCTTCGATGCGGCCGGTCATGCGGTAGCGGCCGAATACACGACAGTCATCGCGCAGGCGGCCGCCGCGATCGCGAGGCTCGAAACTCCGCTGCGGAGGCCGTATCTCGTGCTGCTGCTGGCGTTCGCCGGTGGGCGGATACCGGGCGATCCGGACCGGATGCGCCGACTGTTCGGGTCGGATCCCTGGTCACAGGCGTTTGTGCGGCTGGGTGACGGCCTCGGGCTGTTCATGTCCGGCCGGGCCGCCGAGTCCGAGCCCGAATTCCTCGCGGCCCTGGCCGGTTTCCGCGGCATCGGCGACCGCTGGGCGATTGCCGCCACCCTGGACAAGCTGACCGCCGTCGCCGAACTGCGCGGTGACCACGGGACCGCGCTGACATTGATCGACGAGGCCATCGCGATGGGCACGGAACTGGGCATGGCCGCGGACATCGCCGATCTGCTCAGCCGTCGTGGCGATATCCGCGCGAGCGGCGATCGGGAGGGTGCGCTTCACGACTACGAACGTGCCGCGGATTTGGCTCGGGCGGTAGGTGCGACCGATATGCGTGCCAACGCATTACGTGGACTCGGCGATATCGCGTCCGCTACCGATCCGGGGTCTGCGCGGGCGTACTACGAGGCGGCATTGGAATCGTCCGGTGATAAATCGATCGGTGCGGTCGAGGCCCGCGCCCGCGCACTGATCGGCCTTGCCCGGCTGAGTATCGCCGAACAAGCAGTGGTGCAGGGGTTTTCACACTATCGCGCGGCCTTCGATCTGGCACTCGGCAGTGGTCTGTCACCCGTGGCGGCCAGCGCGGTGGAGGGCATGGCCGCCGCATCCTGCTCGTCAGGTGCGCCGGAGGTGGCGGCGGCACTGCTCGGAGCGGCCGAGACCATGCGTGGCCTGGCGTCAACCGGCGATCCCGAAGTGTCCGGCCTCGTCGAGCGCTGCCGGAACACCCTGGGCGACCGGGATTTCAACGTCGCCTTCGGTCGCGGCACCGGGCTGTCTGCGGACCAGGTGATCGCTCTGGCGCAGACCGGACCGTAGCGGTTGGCCGCGGTCGGCCTGCCGCAGGTTGATCGGCGTGGACGGTGTGCGGTGGTGAGCCGACGGTGAGTCGGTGGTGAGGGGTGCGGATGATGCTTTGGGCATGACGAAGCGGCAGTTCAGCAGCAAGACGGTTCTTATCTGCGGTGCGAGTGTTGCGGGTCCGGCGCTCGCGTACTGGCTGCATCGGCACGGGTTCACCGTGACCGTTGTGGAGGAGGCCCCCGCACTGCGCGAGGGCGGGTACAAGGTCGATATTCGCGGGGCCGCCATGCGGGTGGTGGAGCTGATGGGGCTGCTACCGGAGTTGCAACGCGCCTCGACCGCCATGCGCGGGGGCGAGTGGGTGGATGGTTCGGGGAAGGCGCTGGCCACACTCGGCCCGGATCTCATCGGGCTGCGGTCGCCCGGGGACGATGAGGTGCTGCGGGGTGATCTGGCTCGAATCCTGTTCGATGCCACCAAGAATGATGTGCGCTACCTCTTCGGCGACTCGATCGCGGAACTGACGCAGGGCCGCGACGGCGTCTCGGTGCGCTTCCGGAATGCCGCGCCCGAGGTCTTCGACCTGGTGATCGGCGCGGACGGTGCGCATTCCGCGGTGCGGCGCGGCACTTTCGGTCCGGAGGAGCAGTTCGCCCGGCACACCGGTATGGCCGCGTGTGTCATCTCGGTGCCCAACTATCTGGGCTTGGATCACTGGGAGATCATGCATCCGATGCCGGGCCGGGTCGTGCAGGTGTACAGCACCCGGCGGCATTCGGCGAAGGCGCAGTTCATCTTCGGCGCTCCCGAGGGCCTGCCCGATCGCCGCGATAGCGCGGCGCAGCGGCGGTTGGTGGCGGAAGCGTTCGCGGACGCGGGCTGGGAAACCCCGAACCTGTTGCGGCACCTGGCGGATTCGCCGGACTTCTACTTCGACTCGGTGAGCCAGATTCACCTGGAGCGCTGGTCGAGCGGCCGCGTCGCACTGGTCGGCGATGCCGCCTACTGCCCGTCCCCGCTGTCCGGGCAGGGCACCAGCATGGCGCTGGTCGGCGCGTATGTCCTTGCGGGCGAACTGAAAGCGGCGCGCGGCGATCACCGCATCGCCTTCGCCGGATATCAGGACCGCATGCGCGAATACATCGACCTGAACCTGACCATCGGCTGGGACAACGCCACCCGCATGGTGGCCGCCGACAAATTCGCGGTGTGGATTCAAACCACCGCCATGCGCGCCCTGCGCCACCTCCCCTGGAAGGGCATGGCCCTGCGCTCGATCACGAAGCCACTCGAGCACGCCGCCAACGCGATCCGCCTCGAACAGTATTGAGAGACAACGCGGCTCCGGCAACTGCGACAGCGCGTGCGCATGCCGTACAAGTCCGAGGCCCCGCACCGACGATGCGCACCCGGCCGCGCTTGCGAAGCCCACTCCACAAGTATGTCGGCCCCGCCTCATAAGAGGCGGGGCCGACGAAAGTTATTGTGGGAGCGCGCGGAACGTCAGTTCCAGTCGCCCCAGCCGTCGCTGGTGCTCAGGGTGCCGCCCTTGGTGTTCTTGACGACCACCGGGTCACCCTTCTTCACATTGTCCATGTACCACTTGGCATCCTCGGTGGACACGTTCAGGCAGCCGTGCGAGGTGTTCGAATAGCCCTGCTGCGCAACGCTCCACGGCGCGGCGTGCACGAAGATGCCGCTGTTGGACATGCGGGTGGCGTACTCGACCTCGAGCTTGTAGCCCTCGGGCGCGGTGGTGGGCACCCCGTAGGTGGACGAGTCCATGATCATCTTGCGATTGCGCTCGCTGACGATGTAGGTGCCGTTGGGGGTCTCGTGCCCGGTCTTGCCCATGGAGGTGGGCATGGTGCGCACCACTTCACCATTGCGGGTGACCACGATCTGGTGGGTGGCGTCATCGGCGGTGGCGATGAATTCGTCACCGATCTCGAACGCGGTCTTGGTGCCGCCGCCTTCGACGGTGACCTTGGAGCCGGACGGCCAGAACTCCTCGGGCCGCCAGCGCACCTGGCTGTCACCGCGCCAGTAGAAATGCCCGTCCACCTTGTTGGTGGAGGTGATGCGAATGGACTTCTCGGCGGCGGCGTGATCGCTCACCGGTTCCTTGAAGTTGATGATGATGGGCTGCGCCACGCCGACGTTGTCGCCGTCACCCGGGGTGATGTTCGGGGCGGTGAAGTTGGCGGGCGGCAGCGGCGAGCTCGCGCCGGGCGCGGTGGGCAGATCGCCGGGTACGGGCTGCGGCATGACGGCGGAGGGCACACCCGGGAGTTCCGGGCCGCCCGGCCATAGCGGGGCTGCTGAGGCGGGCGCGGCCACCAGGGCTCCGGTCGCCGCGATGGCGGCGAGGGAAATCAGTCCATACCGGGTGTTGCGCACAGCTAGGTGTCCTTCCGATCCTTGTTTCATACGCAGATCGCGGGCACAGCTCTACCCGCGTAGGTCCCAACCCCGGGTTCATTCCTACCTTGCGATCCAGCGTGTGCCAATCGACTTGCGCCGGTCATGCATACAGACCTCATGGTGTGTTCCGGGGCACACAACCGCGAGGGGTCGAATCGCCGGTGTGTTATCGCCGTTCGCGTCGGCGATTCCCTAATCAGACCGGCTGTCCGGTCATCGCGGCGGAGTCGATATGCCCAAACCTGGTTGTGATCGAAATCACTGACGTCGCATCAGGGTTCGAGCACGTCGAAGGTGATGGCCGCATGCGGACCGGTCGCAATGTTGTGCGGCACGGTCCACGGCGCCCGCCCTCGCGCGAACCGCGGTGAGAGCCGCAATCGCACCGACCCGAGCAGCGTCGCCAGCACGATCCGCAATTCGTAATCGGCCAGGGCGGCTCCCACGCAGCGCCGGTGCCCGCCACCGAACGGCGCGAATTCGAATGGGCTGTAGCGGCGTTCGAGGAAGCGCTCGGGCCGGAACCGCTGTGGTTCGTTCCACACCTGTGGATCACTGTGCAGTAATTGCACCGAGAGCCCCATGGTGTCGCCCGCCACCAGCGGCGCCCCGCGCAGTTCGAAATCACCGGTGAGCCTGCGTAATACGATCGGCACCGGTGGATGCAGGCGCAGCGTCTCCTGGCACACCGCGTCCAGATAGGGCAGTTCGGCCAGCTCGACCGGATCGATATCGGTTCCGGCGGAAGCGAGTTCGGCGCGCAGCCGCTCCAGCACCGCCGGTTCGCGGTGTAATCGGTACAGCGCCCACACCAGCACGGTCGCGGTGGTCTCGTGCCCGGCCACGATGAGCGTGCGCAATTGCTCGCGCAATTCGATATCGGTCAGTGCGCTGCCGTCGGTGTAGCGGGTCTCCAGCAGCAGGCCGAGCATGTCCGCGCCGCCGCGCGCGCCCGGATGCGTACGCCGCCGGTCGATTTCGGTATCGATGTGCGCGTCCAGCCGATCCCGCGCCGCCAGGAACCGTTCCCATCCCGATAGTCCGAACATCTCGCGCCGCAGTGCCGGAACCAGAAACAGCGGCCCGCCGAACGAGGCGAGGAATTCGGCTGTGGCCGAGGTGTATTCGGCCAGTGTCCGGGGATCCTCGATACCGAATACCGCCGCCAGGATGACTCGCAATGTCATGGCGCGCGCGGCGTCCCGCGCATCCACCCGGTTGCCCGGCCGCCAGGCCCGCCCGGTGCGCGCACCTGCCACCTCGTCCCGCGCGGTATCGCGAATAACGCTGCCGTACGCGCTGATTCGCTGCCGATGGAAGGCCGGGGCCAATACCGCGCGTTGCCTGCGGTGCTGTTCGCCGCGCGCCAGGATCAGCGATGCCGGGCCGACCATGGGTTCGATCGGATTGGGCAGCGGCGGTTCCAGCAATTCCATCGGCGCGCGGAACATCTCCCGCGCTCCCGCCGCGGTGCCGGTGAACACCGCGGAGCCGAAGGCCGGGAATCGCATCAGAAATGGATCGCCGTCCCGTCCGCGCCGCCAGTCGAAATAGCGCCGCAGATCGATCGCGGCGGCCAGCGCGTGCAGCGGCATCGGCCGGGGTTCGCGCAGCAGCGTTCCGGCTGCGCCTGATCGCGCGGTGCTACTCATGCTCCCCTATACGTTGTCACTGCCCGCTCCGGTTCGAGGACCGCTGGTGAGTGGCCATATGGCTCGACGGTTGTCGTATTTGTCGTGTATGCATGGGCATTGAACTCCGCGCCTGGTATTACTCGAATTTAGGACAGTTTCGTGTTGCGTCAGCAGATCTCCGCCCGGATTGCCGCCCCGGCCGTCGCCGCCGCAGCCCTGCTGCTCGCGGGTTGCGGCTCCACCATCTCGGGCACGCCGGTGGCCGCCCCGCCCGGACTGGATTCGGTCGTCACCACCACCACACCCAAGCCCTCCGGTAAGCCGACGCAGGGCAACCGCCCGACCACGACCAATGCCGACAAGGGCGGTGACACCGACTTCCAGGCCAGCATCGGCGATTGCGTGAAACTCGGCGGCACCACCGAGAACGCCAGCATCCACAAGGCGACCTGCGGGAGCAAGGACTCCAATTACAAGGTGGTGGCCAAGGCGCGCACCAACGCCCAGTGTCCGAGCGATATCGATCAGGCCTACTACGAGACCGTGGTCGGCGTCGAGACCGGCGCGCTCTGCCTGGACATCGACTGGGTCGTGAACGACTGCCTGGATCTGGGCGCCAAGGGCAGCAATGCCGATCCCAAGCGCATCGACTGCTCCACCCGCGGCGCGGCGAACGGGGTGAAGGTGCTCGCGATCATGAAGAACAGCACCAGCGTGGACGACTGCGCCAACGGCGACTCCGGATACGTCTACGACGAGCGAAAAATCGTCATCTGCGTCAACACGCTGTAGCGACCCCATAGATATAAGGAGCGGGGCGGTGATCCATCGGATCACCGCCCCGCTCAGTCTGTTTCGCGCCACGGCGCGGTTCGCCGGTCCGGCTAGATCGGGTAGTACCCGGAGCCGATACCGCCGTGCCCGTTCAGATCCGCCATGATCGCGGACATATTGGTGCCGACCTCGGGGCCGAAGCAGGCCAGGGCCAGATACGCGTTCACCATGCCGACCAGGGTGGTACCGACGACGACCGGAGCGCCGGAATCGCCCTCCACCACGCACATCTGACTCCAGGTCTCGACATTGCTGGCGAAGACGTCACCCCAGGAGAGTCCGCAGGTATTGCCGGTGGTGCGGCCTTCCTTGCAGACGATCATCGGGAAGCTCGGCGGACCGCCGAGTCCGGTGATGGTGACATTGCCGATCCGGTTCACCGGGATGACCCGGTCCCCGAAGAACTCGATGACCGCGTAGTCCAGATCATGGTTCGAGTAGACGAACTTGCCGATCTGTCCTGCGCCACGGTCCTTTTCGGCCCATACCTTCGCGCCCGCGTCACCGCAGTGTCCCGCGGTGAGCCCGACCAGCCGACCGGTGCCGTCATGCCCGATGGTGGTGACGGTGCACTCGAACATGTCATCGATGATGATGCCGGAGCCACCACCGATGACTGCCGGAGCGGGGTCGGCGTTCGCGGCCCCGGTGCCGAGCAGCGCGGTCCCCAGGGCGATTGCGAAGACGCCGGCCACACCGGCGAGTTTCCTGAACATGTCCCTCCAGACGTCGGAAGCCGCTCGAGTCAAGCTGCGGAACTCATCCTGTCAGTATTCGTTCCGGGTTGCTGCTTGTACTGCCACATGTTGCGCAGCCGTGTCCTGCGCGTCTTCGAGGGCGATACCGAGTTGGATACGAGTTATGGAATTAATGCATAACTCGCTTCGATTTCCGATAAATTCTCTCCCATTAATTCTTACTCGGCGCAGCTTCACATCTCTGGAAATCGTTCGCAAACGCTTGCGAAATTAGAACAAGTTCTAGTTGTTTGCCTGGTTCTTTGTGACAAAAACCAACCGTGATCTGCCAGTTCACAACAGTTCATGCAAAGTGATCTGCCTCTATGACTGAAACCACAACGCGTGGTGTGTTTTTCCTAACTCCGTAGTAAGGTGCGTCAAGCAAACAGGTGCCGGAGGCGGGTAACCCGGCGTCGAGAGGGGTAGTCAGTGCAGTTGACCAAGAGCCCGGGTGGGCAGGGGAGCCCCACGGAGTCGCGGATGAACGCAGCCGTGGACTGGGCCAGAGGCTACTGGCAGGACCATCCACAGAAGTCGCTGGAAACCGGCGGCCGAATGATGGCCATGGGCGTCTCCGCTATCGCCGAGTTGTTCATCGCGATCTTCCGGAAGCGCTTTCCCTTCGCGGAGTTCGTCCGGCAGTGCGCGTTCATGACCAATGTCGCCGCGGCGCCGACCCTGTTGGTGGCCATACCGATCGGCGTCATCGTCTCCATTCAGGTCGGCTCGGTCGCCGGACAGGTCGGCGCGACCTCGTTCATCGGCGCGGCCAACGGCCTGGGCATCATTCAGCAGGGTGCGCCACTGGTCACCTCGCTGATGATCGCCGGTGCGGTCGGCTCCGCCATCACCGCCGATCTCGGCTCGCGCACCATCCGCGAGGAGATCGACGCCATGAAGGTGATGGGCGTGGATCCCATGCGCCGCCTGGTCGCCCCCCGGCTCGGCGCGGCCATGCTGGTCTCGGTATTGCTCTGCGGCTTCGTGGTTTTCGTCGGCTTCCTGACCGGCTACGTCTTCAATATCTTCGCGCAGGGCGGCACCCCCGGCTCCTACGTCGGCACCTTCGCCTCGTTCGCCATCACCACCGATTTGTTCGTGGCGCTGCTCAAATCACTGATCTTCGGCGTACTTGCTGCGATCATCGCCTGTGATGCCGGGCTGAACACCCGCGGCGGCCCGGGCGGTGTCGCCAACTCGGTGAACACCTCGGTGGTCATGTCCGCGGTGATGCTCTTCGGCGTGAATCTGATTCTCACGCAGGTCTACAACTCCCTGTTCCCCCCACAGATGGTCTGAGTCGTGTCAGCAACGTATGTTCCGCCGCTGCTGCGGCCGTTCCAGCGGATCAAGGGTGTGGCGAATTCGCCGCGTGACTTCGTCGCGCGCATCGGCCACCAGGTCTTCTTCTTCCTGCGCTCGCTCGGCTCGATGCCGATGGCGTTCCGGCACTACCCCAAAGAGGTGTGGCGGCTGCTGTCCGACGTCACCTGGGGCAACGGCAATCTCATCGTCGGTGGCGGCACCATCGGCGTCGTGCTCATCCTGTCGGCGTTCGGCGGTATGACCGTCGCCATCCAGGGCTACACCTCGCTGAACCTGCTCGGCCTGAGCCCGCTGACCGGCGCCATCTCCGCGTTCGCCACCACCCGCGAGCTCGGCCCGATGCTCGCTACCCTCGCCTTCGCGGCGCAGGCGGGCTGTCGGTTCACCGCGCAGCTGGGCGCCATGCGCATCTCCGAGGAGATCGACGCGCTGGAATCGGTTGCCATCCGGCCACTTCCGTACCTGGTGAGCACCCGCATGATCGCGGCCATGATCGCCATCGTGCCGCTGTACTGCCTGGCGCTGCCGTTCGCGTACATCTCCTGCTCGCTCACCGTGCAGTTGATCGGCGGCACCGCGTCCGGGACATTCCAGCACTACTTCTATCAGTTCCTGATACCGCACGATGTGCTGTACTCACTGCTGAAGGCGATCATCTTCGTCGCGATCACCACGTTCATCCAGTGCTACTACGGGTTTTTCGCCTCCGGCGGCCCGGAGGGCGTGGGTGTCGCGGCGGGTCGCGCGATCAAGCTGAGCATCATCGCCGTGGTATTCGCGGACCTGTTCATCACGTTGGCCATCTGGGGCGTCAACCCCGGCATCCGGATCTCGGGATAAGGGGGCGCACAGCATGATTCTCGATCCCAGCGGGCGCGGCCCGACCATGCGACAACTGCTCATAGCGGGCGTCGCCGGGCTTATCGTCTTCGCACTCATCCTGGGTTTCCTGATGGCGCGCTACCAGGGCGCGTTCGTCGACAAGGTCAATGTCACCGCGAACCTCACCACCACCGGTGACGGTCTGCCCGACAAGGCGGACGTGAAGTTCCGCGGTGTGCTGGTCGGCGCGGTCAAGAATGTCTCGGTCGCCGCCAAAGGTGAACTGCAGCAGGTACACATCGAGATGAAGCCGGAGTACACCTCCGGCATTCCCGCGAATGTGACCGCGCGCGTTGTCCCCTCGAACCTTTTCGCCGTCACCTCGGTGGAGCTGGTCTACAACGGTGCGGACGCCGCACACCTCAAAGAGGGTTCGCAGATCCCCGAGGACCGCTCCAAAGGCACCATCGCACTGCAGGACACGCTCACCACGGTGCGCAATATCCTCGGCAAGATCGACCCGATCCAGTTCGGCCGGGTGCTCGGCACGCTGTCCTACGCCCTCGACGGTTCCGGTCGCATGCCTGGTTCCTCCATCGAACGCGTGGACCGCTGGCTGCAGTCGGTCGACGATTCGATTCCGGATCTCGGTGTCATGCTGGGCGACTTCTCCAATTCCTTCCGCGCGCTCAATCAGTCCGCGCCGGAATTGATGGGCGTGCTCAGCGAATCGGTGAAGACCGCGCAGACCATCGCCGATCGCCGCGCCGAACTCACCTCGCTGATCTCCGGCACCGCGGTCACCGTGGACAAGGTCAACGCCCTGTTCGCGCGAAACCCCAACGTGGGCAAGGACGTCACCACCGGCACCAGTGCGCTGTTCGGCGCGCTGTCCGATGATCCGAACGCCATTCCGCAGGCCATCGCGAACCTGAACAACTCGGTGAAGAGGCTGGGGTCCACGTTCCACTGGGGTCCGCAGAAGCAGATGGTCTGGAATATGGGGCTCACCTTCACGCCCTATAAGCCGTACACCCGTGACGACTGCCCGCGCTACGGCGAACTGGCCGCCCCGAGCTGCGCCAACGCGCCGCTCATCTCCGATCCTGGCACGCTGCCGGAATCGTTGCGGCCCAAATCCCTCGACGTCGCCGCCGGGCTGCCGAAACTGCCGCCGCCCGCGGGCTTCCCGCTGATCCCGGGCCTGACCATGGTCGAGCCGACCCCGGCCGCCGGTGACACCGCGCCCGCCAACCCCTTCGCGGGCACCCCGCTGCAGGGCCTGTTCCCGAACGCCGCCCCCGCGGCGCCGGGCAATCAGCCGGGTGCGGCGCCCGCCGCCGCACCGGCGTCCCAGCAGACGCTGCCCAAGGGCGGGACAATCTCCTACCCCGGTGACTCCGCTATTACCGCGCTGCTGGGCCGTCGCCCGTCAGCGGCCGAATACCTGCTGCTGAGCCCGATTCTGAGGGATGGAACCTTGCAAGTGACCGAAAGCGAGCCCGGTCGATGAGCATTCGCAAACCGCTGATCGGTTTCGGCATCTTCGCGATCGTGTCCGTCCTGGTGACCGCGGTCATCTGGAATACCCTGGCGCGCACCGTGGACGGTTCCACCAACCGATACACCGCGACCTTCACCGATGTGCTCGGCCTGCGCAAGGGCGATGACGTCCGGATGGCCGGCGTGCGCGTCGGCAAGGTCGAGAACATCAAGCTGGACAAGAAGAACGCCGCCGAGGTGACCTTCATCGTGCAGCGCGATCAAACGCTGTACGGCGACACCAAGGCGCTGGTGCGCTACCAGAACCTGATCGGCCAGCGCTATATCGCGCTGGCGGAGCCGGTCAAGGGCAAGCCGGTGTCCGGCGTGCATACGGTGTTGAAGAACAACGGGGGTATCCCGGTCGAGCGCACCGAACCGTCCTTCGACGTGTCCGGTCTGCTGAACGGTTTCCAGCCGCTGTTCCAGGTGCTGCAACCGGATCAGGTGAACAACCTGTCCAACACCTTCATCCAGGCTCTGCAGGGTGACGGAGTCTCGTTGAGCGCCTTCATCACCCAGGCCGCCACCCTGGCCACCGACTTCCAGCGCCGCGACGCCATCCTCTCGGATGTGATCACCAATCTCTCCGGTGTCATGTCCGGGCTGGCCAAGCGCGGTGACGAACTGGAAACCCTGGTGACACAGACCCGTTCGCTGATCGGCGGGCTGTACGCGCAGGGTCAGTCGTTGCAGTCCTCGACCGTGCAGATCGCCGACGCGACCTCCGCGCTGGTGACCATGATCGGTCAGATCCAGCCGAAACTCGTACTGGCGCAGAACTCCACGCATGACGCGCTCGCGCTGCTGCTCGCCAATGGCGACAAGCTCGACAAGGGCGCGGTGGACTTCCCCAACATCCTCACCGATATCGGCAAGTTCACCCAGAACGGCACCTACGCCAACGCGTACGTGTGCAGCCTGGACGTCTCGCTGTACGGAATCCTCTTCCCGCGCGGTCTGTTCAACCAGATCGGCGGCAACTCCCACTCGGCGGTGTGCCGGCCATGATGGTGAAACTCAAGTCCCGCTTCAACGCCAATCGCAATCTGTGGCTCGGCCTGTTCGGCGTGCTGCTGATCGTCGGCCTGCTGGCCGGTTCGACGCTGTACCGCCAGATCGGTATCGGCGAGAAGACGATCAAGGCCGAATTCGTGCAGACCGCCGGCATCAAGACCGGTGACCGGGTCTCGGTATCCGGCGTCTCGGTCGGCACCGTCACCGGCGCCGAACTCGAGGGCGATCATGTGATGGTCTCGCTCTCGGTGAACAACGACGTCAAGCTCGGACCGGACGCCAAGGCCTCGATCAAGATGGCGACGCTGCTCGGCGCCCGCTATGTCGATCTGGTGCCCGGCGACGGTTCCGGTCTGAAGAACAATCGAATCCCCAAGTCCAACACCGCCGTTCCCTACAACCTGGCCGATGTGGTGCAGGAGGGCACGCCGAAGTTCGAGGAGCTCGACACCAAGAAGCTCGCCGATTCGCTCAATCTGATCAATCAGCAGATGGGTGATTCGCCGCAGCTCACGGTGCAGGCGCTGGATTCGGTCGGCGCGCTGGCCAAGACCATGAACGACCGCAAGGGCGAGGTCGACCAGCTGCTCAAGGACCTGGACCGGGTCACCAAGATCCTCGGCGACAACCGCAACAGCGTGCTGCTGGTCATCACCCAGGGCGAGGCCATCGCCAACCGGGTGATGGAACGGCAGACCCTGCTGCGCACGCTGCTGGACAACGTCGCCACGCTGAGCAATCAGTTGCAGCAGATCGGCGCGCAGAACGATAACCAGTTCGGCCCCACCCTGATCCAGCTCAACACCATGGCCGAGGGCCTGCAGAAGAACAAGGACAACCTGGATCGCCTGCTGTCCGCCATGCCGGTCGGCGTGCGCACGTTCAACAACGCGTTCGGTGACGGCAACTACGGCAATGTCGGTCTGCCCTGGCTGTTCCCGGACAACTGGTTGTGCTTCGCTCAAGTCATTCAGGGGTGCCAGGGATGAAATCGGTCAAGCTCAACATCGGGCGCATCGCCAAGGTCGCCATGATCGGCACCGCCGCGCTCGCGGTCGGCAGCTGCTCCATCGTGCCGCTCGGGGTGAAGGACGCGGTCGGCCAGACCCAGCACTTCACCGCCGACTTCCTCAATATCGCGGGCATGTTCGAGGGCAACCCGATCACCGTGCTCGGGCTCGATGTCGGCAAGGTCGACAAGATCGTGCCCAAGGGGCAGTACGTCGAGGTGCACATGACGGTGGACGCCGGTGTGGACATCCCGAAAAACGTGCAGGCGGCACTGATTTCGCCGTCCATCGTGACGGACCGGCATATCGAGCTGACCCCGCGCTACACCGGCGGGGACAAGCTGAAGGACGGTTCGCACCTGACCACCCAGCAGACCAAGACCCCGGTCGAGCTGGACACCATGATCAAGACCATCGACACCTTCGCCGCGGCGCTCAAGCCGACCGACGGCAATGACGGTCTCGGTCCGCTGTCCGGTCGCGTGCTGTACCCGATGATGAACGGGAACGGCGAGAAGATGCGCGATGTGCTCAACTCGCTCTCGGGCGCGCTCAAGGTCGGCGTCGACAACAAGGACGCCGTCTCCACCATCATCATCAAGCTGAACGAACTGACCACCATGCTGGCCGACAACGACCAGTCGGTACGGGATTTCAGCAATCGGATGACCCAGATGACCGGGCTGCTTGCCGACCAGGCCCCCGGCCTGCAGGCCACCCTGGAACAGCTCAATGCCTTCCTGGCCAACACCAGTGGCGCGTTCTCGCAGTATTCCGATCAGCTCAACGGCACGCTCACCGGCCTCACCAATGTCACCAACCAGCTGCGCGCCAACGCCGCCGGTGTCATCGAGGTCGTCGACACCGCACCGCTGCTCATGCAGAACCTGGACCGCTCGGTGAACCGGCAGGGCCAGTTCATCCGCCTGCACGCGGTGCTCGGTGTCACCCTCTCCGGTGAGGTCATCAGCCTGTTCTGCGAACGCCTCCAGATGAAAGCGGACGGCTGTCGCACCGGCAAGGTGGAGGACCTCGGCCCCGATCTCGGCCTGATGGCGGCAATGTTGGGAATGACGAAATGAGTAACCGTTTCCGCCGGGAGTTGCGGTCGGGCAGGCGAACCCGGCACACCATCGTCGCGCTGGCGGTGGCGGCGTCCACCCTCGCGGTCTCCGGCTGCGGCCTGACCGTGGAGAGCCTGCCGCTGCCCAAACCCGGCGCGGGCGATAAGACGTACACCATCCACGCGGTCTTCGACAATGCGCTGAACCTGCCCGATCAGGCCAAGGTGAAGATCGGTGGTTCCGACGTCGGCGTCGTCACCAAGATCAGCACCAAGGATTTCAAGGCCAATGTCGACCTGGCCATCCGCACCGATATCGAATTGCCTTCGGGCAGTACGGCGGAACTGCGGCAGGCCACGCCCCTGGGTGACGTGTTCGTCGCGGTGTCCAAGCCCAAGACCGATCCCGGCGTGCAGATGCTGAAGAACGGTGACACGCTGACGAATACGTCCGCGGGCGCCACCGTCGAAGAACTGCTGCTGTCGATCTCCATGCTGTTCAACGGCGGCGGTATCGCGGCACTGTCCAAACTGACCTCCGAGATGGACTCCATTGTCGGCGGCAAGGGGCAGACCCTCTCGCACCTGATCACCGAAATGACCGGTGTGGTGGGCAGTCTCAACAACAACAGCTCGCGGGTGGACAGCGTGCTCGCCCAATTCAGCGCGCTGGCCAACACCATTCAGGCCAATCACGATCAGCTCGGTCAGGTGGCGAACACGCTGCCCAGCATGATCGGCGCGGTAGCGGAGAACAATCAGGCGCTCGGCGATCTGCTCACCAAGATCTCCACAACCAGTGCGGCACTGGGCGATTACGCCAACACCACCTCCGCCGATCTGGCCAGCCTGCTCGACAATGTGCAACAGCTGATGAACGCGCTGGCCCGTACCGAACCGGACTTCGGTCCCATGCTCGACGGCATTCACGAGTTGCGACCGGCGGTGGACGCCTCGTTCAAGGGCAATACGCTCGCGGTCGCGGCCACGCTCAGCATGCTCGATATCGGCCTGCTCACCGACCCGGCCAACAGCAAGTTCCCGGACCTGCGCGACCTGAACGACTTCGGGGGCAGCCTGATCCAGGTGCTGCAGATCATTTACGGCCGGATCAACGGGGGCCACCGATGAATTGGGTGAAGAACCACAAGAACCTGGTGTCGAATTCGGCGCTGGTGCTCATTCTGATCGTCGGTGCGACCTATCTGGCCATCAGCGTCATGCGCATCAATCCGCTGCGCGAAACGTACAAGGTGACAGTCGATCTGGATCGCTCCGGCGGTCTGCAGTCCGGCAATGACGTCACTCTGCGCGGTTACCGCATCGGCAAGGTCACCGATATCAAGCTGGAGAAGGACGGCTCGGCCATCGCGGCGACCGTCGAGATCGACAAGAAGTACCGAATCCCCAGCGATACCGTGATTTCGGTGGGCGCGCTGTCCGGCGCGGGCGAGCAGTTCCTGGATTTCCGGCCCAATACCGATAAGGCGCCGTTCCTGAACAATGGCTCGATCGTGCAGTTCGACAAGGACAAGATCAAGACGCCGACCCCGGTGTGGTCGGTGCTGGACAATTCCAGTGAGCTGATCTCGCAGATCGATCCGGATAAGTTCTCCACCATCCTCACCGAACTCGACACCGCGCTGTCCGGTGGACCGGATCAGCTACGATCGCTCATCAACGGCATCAGCCTGGCGACCACCGGCCTGGACAACCTGCTGCCGCAGACCACGAATCTGATCAAGAACCTGCAGACGATCAATGCCACCACCTCGATGGCACAGCCGGATCTGGCTACGCTGACCCGCAATTCGGGTGTGTTGTTCCAGCAGTTCAACGATGCCAATGCCGAACTTCAGAAGATCCTGGAGCAGGCGCCCGCGCAATTGCAGGCCCTCGGAGCGGTGCTCGACAAGACCGCCGACCCGATGACCAGCCTGGCCGCCAATTTCGCCGCCATCACCAAGGGCGCGATGCTGCGGCAGCCCGCGCTGCGCGCGCTGTTCCCGGCGCTGGTGGTCGGTACCTCGGCGATGGGTGTGCCGGCGCACGACGGCGAGTTCTACACCATCGTCGATATCTGGCCGCGTCCGTTCTGCGACTACCCGACGAAGCAGATCCGCCCGGAAGCAGCCACCGAGGCCACCCTCTCCAAATGGGGCAGCTACTGCACCAACGGACAGGCGGATCAGCAGATCCGCGGTTCGGGGAACGCACCGCGACCGGATGTGCCGAACAATGGCGCGTACCCGCCCGCGGGTGCCGACCAGAACGAGCGGACCATTCCGCCGATCCGGTGAGCGGGCATACTCGCTGAAGAACCTAGAACGGTGCGCCCGCAGCGCACCGAGGAAGTGATCGATACATGTCGGATGACGCTGCCCAGGACAAGAAAACCGAAGACGACTCGATCGCCGAGGCCGATGTACAGGGCAGCGCCGACGTAACGCCGACGGCGAAGCAGGAAGCGGCCGAACCGGAAACGGTCGCGCTGACCAAGGATTCCGACGCGGCTGACCAGGCCGCGCCGGCCGACGCCATCCCGGCCGAACCGGCCGCGGTCGCCGCCGATTCCGAGGTGCCGCCCGCTCCGGCGAGGCCCGCTACCGCCACGCCGCCGCCTGCGGCGAAGCCGTCGGGCTCATCGCTGCCGTTGCCGCTGATCGCCGCCTTCGCGGCGGGTGTGCTGCTGGTCGCCGCGATCGGTGCGGTCGTGTTCTTCTGGATGCAGTCGAACAACGACAAGAACGAACTCGCGGACCGCGACGATTCCACCAAGGCCGCCTGCGATTTCGTCAAAACCGTCTCGGTCTACGACGACAAGAGCCTCGGCGACTACGTGCAGCGCGTCCAGGCCGCCACCACCGGCGACTTCCGGGACATGTTCGACAAGATGTCCGGGGATCTCAAAGACGTCCTCACCAGCGTGCACGCTTCCTCGAAGCTGAATACGGTGCGCTGCGGCTGGGAATCCGGCGACGACTCCAAGGCCACCGTCCTGGTCAGCCTCACCCAGACCTCCAGCAACACCATGCGCGCCCAGCCCCTGGTGCTGACCCTGCCCACCTACGCCGAACTGGAGAAGAAGGACGGCAAGTGGCTCGTCTCCAAGTTCGAGCCCATCGCCGACAACGGCAACAACGGCCTCTTCCCCGGCGGCGGCACCCAACAGCCCGCCCCCTCCGGCGCCCCGGCCGCCCCCGCCCCCACCCCGGCCCCGGGTAACTAAGCCACCACACGAAAAGGCCCGCCTCCGATAGAAATCGGAGGCGGGCCTTTTTGATCGAGCGGCTGGCGCAACGTCCCGAATCCGGCGTCACTCTGCCGAGGGTTTGAGGTCGCGTCCTCGGTCCGGCGTCGCGCTGCCGAGGGTATGGGGTCGCGTCCTCTAGCGGCTGTCACCGCGTCCGCCCGGGGGTTTGGGGGCGTAGCCCCCAAGACCCAGCGTCAGCGTCTACCCATTTCCCTTGTTCTAGAACAGGGTCAGCGCGTCGGGCGCCGGAGTTTTCGCGGGGGCGGCCCTGCGCCGCGGAGTCGCCGGGGCCGTATGCGCCTGCGCCACGATCTTTTCGGCGACCGCCGAGACATTCTCCACCGGAGCTATCACCGGAATCGGCTCGGTCATCGGATCGATCGGGATCGGTTCGGTGACCGGGTCATTCGGCGTCGGGTCGGGCGAGGGCTCGAGCGTTCCGGCGGCGATGGCGCGCGCGGCCTGCCCGCACAGCGTGTCCGCCTGCTCGTTGAAGTAGTTGCCGACATGCCCGCGCACCCAGCGGAATCGCACGGGTCCGGGCCGGGTGCTGATGGCCTGATCGATCGCCCGGATCAACTCCAGGTTCTTCACCGGCCCCCCGTTGGAGGTCTTCCACCCGTTGCGCCGCCACCCGTTGATCCATTCGGAGGCGCACTTGATCGCGTAGAGCGAGTCGGATTCGATGAACAGCGGTTCCGAGCTGGGATGGGCGCGGATGGCCTCCAACAGCGCGCGTAGCTCCGCGATCTGGTTGGTGCCCGAGGCCGCACCGCCGCTGGCCGATCCGCCGGCGTGATTGACCCACGCCCAGCCGATGGCTCCGCCCGGGTTACGCAGGCACGATCCGTCGGTGCTCACGATGATCATGCTCACAACCCTACGCAATCCGGCCGACAAGATCCGTTCCGTGGAATTCCTCTATCTCCCTTCGCAATTGCGATTCGGTGCGTCGCACGGCCGATTGTACGGCGGCGGCCAGCATTCGGGAGAGCAGGCGGCCGGTGAGCCCGCTCGGCACGCGGTACTCGGTTTCCGAGGTCAGCACCGCACGACCGTAGCCCAGTGGATCGAATCGCAGGGTGATTACGCACAGCGGTGCGCCCACCGGTGTGCCGCCATCGGGCTGCGCGGGCGCCGACTTCCCCGTCCTGCGTCTGCGCAGCGTGTATTCGATGACCGCGTTGCGGCGGTAGTCGGTGATCTCGCATTCGATGACCGGATGCCAGAAGCCGACCCGCAGCGTGGTGCCGAAGATGGCGCCCGAGCCGTGATCGCTGTCTCCGAGTGGTTCGAAGGCGGTGACGGCGAAGGCCCAGTCCGGTACGAACTGATGGTTGTCGGTATAGGTGAACGCGACCTCCACCGGTGCCCCGACGTCGCACGCGTATTTCATGTGGCCCATAGGTGCTCCCTGTCCCACGGCTGCCAACAAAAGTACTACAGCAATCCTATTTAATGAATGGATACCCGGATTTGCTGTGCGTGCGCAATTCGGTCAGTTGTCCAATTGTTCGGCGATATGCGCCGCGATCGGCAGCGCCGAAGTGGCGGCCGGTGACGGCGCATTGAGCACGTGCACCGACCGCGTCGTCCGTTCGATCAGGAAATCGTGCACCAGCGTGCCATCGCGCCGCACCGCCTGCGCACGGATCCCGGCCTCGCGGGGCAACAAATCCGCTACCGTCAATTCCGGGCAGTACCGCCGGCACTCCGCCAGATATCCGCGCCGGAACATCGAATTGCGCATCTCGCGCAGTCCGGTGCGCACATTGGCCGCGGCCACCCGGTGAAAACCCGGGAATCCCAGGATTTCCCGCGCATCGCGCAGATTCACGCTGCCCTTGCGGTAGCCCTCGCGCGCCAGTCCCAGCACCGCGTTGGGCCCGACGGTCAACCCGCCGTCGATGGTCGGGCTCAAATGCACGCCCAGGAACGGCAATTCGGGATCGGGAATGGGGTAGATGAGCGTGCTCACCAGGCCCTCGCGCTCGGGCGGCAGCTGGTAATACTCACCGCGGAACGGCACGATGCGCAGGTCGGGGCGCAATCCGGCGAGTGCGGCGAGCCGATCGGCCTGCAAGCCACCGCACACCACCAGCCGGGCTGCGCGCCAGCTCCCGGCGGGTCCGGAAACGGTTACCGCATCGGTGGTTTCGGCGATATCGGTGATCTCCGCGCCGAGCGCGATCTCACCCCCGGCGGCGCGGATGCCATCGGCCAGCGCCGCCGTGACCAGCTTGTAGTCGATGATTCCGGTGCTCGGCACGAACAGCGCGCCCACCCCGGTGACGCGTGGCTCCCGGCGCACCAGCTCGGCCGCGTCGAGCAGTTCCACCTCGACGTCGTTGGTCACCGACCGCTCGTACAGCGCCATCATTCGCGCGTGTTCGGCGGAATCGGTTGCCACCAGCAGTTTTCCGCACACTTCGAACGGAATGCCGTGTGCCGCGGCGAATTCCTTGGTCTGTTCGGCCCCGGCCCGGCACAGTCGCGCCTTGAGACTGCCCGGCTCGTAATAGATTCCGGAGTGGATCACCCCGCTGTTGTGCCCGGTCTGGTGCACGCCCAGCGCAGCCGCCTTCTCGAGCAGCAGCAGGCTCGCGCCGCGATGCCGTTCGAGAATGCGGTGCGCGGTGGCCACTCCGACGATGCCGCCGCCGATCACGCAGTAGTCGTACACAACCCGAAGTCTCACACAGCGGTGAGTTCCGAGCCGCCCGCACGGCCGGAATCCGCTGCCGCGCCGGGCGAGACCTGCTGTGCTCCGGCCTCGTTCGGCACGGTCGCCGCGGCCGGTGTGTTGTGCCTGGCCAGTTGGACGCCGTAGCGGCCCAGGGCCGGATCGGACAGCGTCACCGTCACTTCACCACTGTGGGTATCCACATCGGTGCGCAGCTGGGTGTTGGCGGTCGGATCGGATCCGATGCCCAGGGTCTCCCCGATGGGCGTGTGCAGCACCAGATCCGCGAGGGTCGCGAACACATTGGTGTCCAGGGTGAGCGAGACCGAATTGCGCTGTACCGGAACGACTGCCGCGCCGACGTAGGTACCGCCGAGTCGCAACTGCCCGGCAATCGGCTCGGGCCGGGTCGCGCCGGTGGTTTCGGTGGTCGTTCCGACCCGGGTGACCGGAATATTCAGCGGTGCATGATTTTCGGTGACGTGCGGTGTGAAAAACGCTGTGAGGCCGATATTGTCGGCGCTCGGCGTGTTCTCGACCGGTGCTGCGACGTTGCCGGGTGCGGTCACCGGTGCGTGCTGCGCGCCGGGCGCGGCAACGATCGTGCCCGATTTCTGTGCTTCGGCCATTTGATTGGCGATGTAGGAGCCGGCGGCGACGGTCAGACCGATGCTCGCCATTCCGGCGGTGACGATGGCGCTGTAGCGGAGCACCTGTGCCGCACGCCGCGATGATCCGGCGGCCTGCGTCGCGAGTTGATGCGACATGACTGGTGCGTTCCTTTCCCTCTCCCCTGGTCCCCCTGCGTCTTTCGACGCCCACGACCCGCACCATTGAAAGTCGTACGCTCGTCCAGGTTACGGCGACGCGCGGTGACACCCGCGGCCCTCGAGACCAGGATCACAGCGACTGTACCGACGAATGAGACTGCCGGGTCCGAAATGGGAACTTCGCCCGGCTTTCTGCACGATCAGGTTTCCGGTATCGGAAGGCTGGGTAAATACCAGAGAGCGGCGAGCGCCCACTCGACTGCCACTCGAGGACCTCCGGCCAATGTCGTCCGGTCGGCACCAGGCACGGCGCACCCAAGGGTGGCGCTCGCTCGCTCTACTCCCTGGGAATTGGGGAGATCTGGGCCGGAGGCCGGGATCGGCGGCGGGTCAGTCGAACTGACCCGCCGTCCGGCCTACTCCCGGCGGACCCGCGAAAGCCTGTGCCAGCCCGAGCCATTCGAGCGCCTGCGCACCCTCCACCTGCAAAGACAGGTCATCGAGATGCCTGCGCTGGGTGACCGCGAGGCAGAAATCCACGGCGGGCCCGCTGATTCGCTGCGCCGCGTCCGCCGGACCCCAGGTCCATGCCGAGCCATCGGGCGCGATCAGTTCGATTCGGAATTCCTCGGTGGGCGCGGTGCGCCCGTGTGTCATGTACGCGAAATTGCGGGTGCGCACGCCCAGGTGTGCGACATTCTTCAACCGAGCGGTCGGTACTCGGGTGGCCCCGAGCGCATCCGCCACATCCTGTCCGTGCGCCCAGGTCTCCATGAGCCGCGCGGTCACCATGGAGGCCGCGCTCATCGGCGGCCCGAACCACGGCAGTTTGGTGCCCGCGGGCACCACTCGCAGCGCCTCGACCAGCACCCCGCGATCGCGCCGCCAGGCGGCGAGCAATTCCGGCGCGGGTGTCTTCGCTTCTTCCTCGGCGGCCTCGTCCACGAAGGTGAGCGCCTTGGGCAGTGCCGCCTGTACGAGCGCGTCGAAGGCGACCGCATCGCTGGCGGCAATCGCGGCGACGCGATCGGTCCAGGTCAGGTGTGCGATCTGATGGGCGATGGTCCAGCCGGGCGCGGGGGTGTCCCGCTGCCACTCGGTGGGATCGAGATCGGCGATGAGCCGGTCCAGGTCGTCGCACTCGGCGATGAAGTCGGCGAGCAACGCCTCGAGATCGGCCATCGAAAGTCCTTGTCGCTCATGCTCGCTGTGCCGAGACAGGCACAGAACGGGCACACACGCCATTGTGTGTGCCGTCGCCGCCAGCATCGCAGTGCGGGCGAAAAAATGCAAGCACACGTGCTTGTATTTGTCCGGAAGTGGCCGTCTACCAGCCGAACAGAATCAGATGCACCGCGCCGACGCCGAGCCCGAGCGCCGCACCGTGCAGGTAGAGCAGCCACGCGTCCTGTTCCACCGAGGCGTAGAACATCTCCATGAACTCGCCCGGCGTCAGCTGCTGGAGTTTGCGCGCGGCGAATTCGTCGATCTTCTTGGCCTGCGCGGCCGCGAACTCCTCGTCCTCGACCAGGCTCGGTGCGAGCCCGGCGGCCGCGGCGGTCGCGCCGACCTTGAGATTGTCGAAATTCCGCGCGCCGAACACGGTGCGCACGAAGGTGTGCGTCGGACCGAGCTGCCGGTGGATCTCGGTGGCGATGAGGCGCTCGAGCAGCTGCCGGGTCTTATCGCCATTGGTGCCGTCCAGCAGTTCCTTGGCCAGATTGGGCAGCGTCAGCACCTGGTAGGCCAGGATGTGCGCGAGATCGGCCGCCGCCTCGGGCTGCCGCTTGGCCAGCAGCGCCTGCTTCCACAGGTATTTGTAGCGCGGCTGCGGATCGCCGGGCTCGAACACCATCTTCACCGCGATCACATTGACCAGTACGCCGATGGCGGCGGCCGCGGCCAGGATGACCACCCAGCTCGGCACCCAGCCCACGATCGGAATCCGGTGGTGCACTTGCATATACAGTGCCAGCAGCAGGCCGAACGGCGCGCCGAGCAGTCCGATGCGCACCATGAATTTGAGTTCGGGCGCGGCGATGGTGGTGGTGAGGTCCTTCAGGATGTGCGGATTCTCGCGCAGGTAGCCGATGACGAAGGATTTGATGTCGATGAGCTGATCGACATTGTCGCCGAGTTGTTCGAACGCGCGTCGCGCCAGTGTCGGCAATTCGCGTTCCACGCGCTGGTACAACACATTTCGGGCCGCGCGCGGTACCGCGCCCCACAGGTCCGGGTTCTCCCGTTTCATGATCTCGTTGACCATGGACGGCACCTGTTTCCGGCCGACGTCCGCGATGTAGTCGGCGATACCGTCCAGATCCAGTTCATGGATGAAATCGCGGGGACTGCCGATCCGCATGATGGCGACGTCCACGCAGATGCTGGCCATTTTCTCGGCGCGCGCGGGGATGAAGCCCTGGAAGCCGAGTTGTCTGCCGTCACCGGAGAAGGTCGGCAGCACCTGTACGCGGCGCGGCAGATACGGGTAGAGGATCTCCAGTCCCGGAACGCGGAAGCCGCGAAAATACAGCGGCCAGAACAACATCAGCACGCCGGTCCAGTTGGTGAGCCAACCGGCGATGGCGCTGAAGATGGGGAAGCTGATCAGATCGACGACGAGTTTGGGTTGGCCGGTCAGCTGCTCCCAGTCGAGGAAGACACCCGAGGCCATTGTCGTCATTACTGCGTCCCCCTGCGGCCGATGGTGAGAAAACGGACACACAACACTCTCATTGGCCAAGTGTGCTGTCAAAAGGTCGATGGCCTCGGAGAACGTGTCATATTGTGCGTGGTTTCACGGGACCGGCAATACTGGTCGGGCGACCAAATCGGGTAGTCAAGGGAGAGATGAATGAACGTCGACCGCCGCGGCTTTCTGACCGGCGCCGCCACCGCCGCCGGACTGGCCACCGCCGCGAGCCTGGCGACCGCCGCACCCGCCGCAGCGGAACCCGCACCCGGCAAACTGCCCTTCCCCGACGGCGGGCCGCTGCGCATCCTGGTCACCGGTGACGCGGGCACCGGCGCGCGCCCGCAGTGGGCCGTCGCCGACGCCGCCCGCACGCTGCACGCGCAAAAGCCGTTCTCCTTCGCCATCGGACTCGGCGACAATATGTACGAGCAGGGCCCGCAGTCCGATGACGACGCCCAGTTCAACGCCAAATTCGAAGACCCCAACCACGATCTGGACTTCCCCTGGATCATGGTGCAGGGCAATCACGACAACAGCTCCATCCTGCCCGGCGACGGCGGCTGGCTGCTGCGCGGCGATCACGAGGTCGCCTATCACTCCCGCTCACCGCGCTGGTGGATGCCGTCCCGCTACTATTCGGTCCCGATCGGCGACCTGGTGGAATTCTTCGTCCTGGACCTGAATCCCATTGCGGCGTACCTGCCCCCGCTGTTCGCGCCCTACTGGGCGGCGGACGGCCAGTTCATGACCGAACAGGCCGCCTGGCTCGATCGCGCGCTGGACCAATCCACCGCCAAGTGGAAGATCGTCTGCACCCATCACCCGTACCTGAGCAATGGCAGCCACGGAAACGCCGGGGAATACGAGGGTTTGAGCATCGAACCCGTCAACGGCATTCACGTGAAGCGCTTCTTCGAAGCCCATGTGCTGGGCCGCGCCCAGTTCCTGCTCTCGGGCCACGACCACTGCCTGCAGGTGCTGGAACCGAATCCGGCCTGCAAGGGCACCCGGCAGATCGTGTCCGGCGCGGCCGCCAAGACCAATTCCGGCTCGCACGAGAAGGATCCGGCCCGCATCACCCCGGCGCTGTTCGAGAACTTCACCGACCTCGGCTTCATGGTGCTCGACCTCACCGCATCGTCGGCGGACCTGACCGTTCACACCGTCGATCCCTCGAACGGTCAGCCCGCCGACGTATTCCAGCGTCGCCTCTGAGACTCAGGGCTTGAGCACGATCCGAATCGGGTTGCCTTCCTTGGCATCCAGTGCGTGTACCGCCTTGGCGGCATCGGCCAGCGGCACCACCGCGCTCACCGACCGCGAGAAGTCGACCCGATTCAATCCCTGCAACTTCACCAGCTGAGTGACATGCTCGGGCCCGGAACCATAGTGCCCGCGCAGCTGCTGCTGGAAGAAGCTGAACGCGGTGCCGCCGGTAATGGTGATCGGCTTGTTCGTGAGCCCGACCAGCACCAAACGCCCCTGCGGCGCAAGGCACACCACGGCCTGCTCGCGTACGGCGGCGACACCGGCGAAATCGAAGGCCGCGGCCAGTCCGGTCCCGGTGGCCTGGAAGATCTTCTGCCGCAGGTCCGGATCGGCCGGATCGAAGGCCAAGTCCGCGCCGAATTCCAGCGCCCGCTCCCGGGCGGCGGGCAGCGGATCGACGGCGATGATCGGGGCCGCGCCGACCAGCCGCAGCAACTGCACCCCGTGCGCGCCCAGCCCGCCCACGCCCCAGACGCCAACGGCCTCACCGGCTTTCACCTCGGCGGTGGCGGTGACCGCGGCCCACGGCGTGGAGACCGCGTCCGGAATGAAGCAGGCCTGTTCGAACGGCAACTCATCGGGAATCGGGACCAGCGTGTCGACGCGGGCCAGGGTGTACTCGGCCCAGCCGCCGTCGTAATCCACCCCGCGGGTGTAGGTGGCTCCCCCGCGAAGTTCCCCGGCCTGCAACAGCACTCGATCCCCGACCTTGGCCGTGGTGACCCCCGGTCCGAGCTGATGCACGGTGCCCGCGACCTCGTGCCCGAGCGTCACCACGTCACCTTCGAGGAACAGCGGCGACAGGGTGCCGTCGATGAGATGCACATCGGACAGGCAGACGCCCGCCGCCTCCACCTTCACCAGCACATGATCCGGGCCGGGCTCGGGCACCGGAACCTCATCCAATTCCAAGCGGCGATTCGGTCCCAGGTGCAGTCGCGCGGCCAGCATGATCATCGACTCCTATGGCGGTTGGAAGCATTGCTCACTTCCCGCCATGCTAGGTCGCGTTCGGGAGTACTTGGTCCGGTTCGTCCGCTACGCGGTGGATGCGCGGCGTCTGGTCCGAGCGCCGCGATGGGTATCGGAGGCGGTCGATTCCAGGAAACCGGTGATGATGGCGGTCACCTCGGGTGCGCGCTCCAGCATCGGGACGTGACCGCACCGATCCAGCCATTCCGCGCGGTCCGGTCGCAGCTGTTCATTGAGCGTGCGCCCGGCGGCGGCGGACAGGATGCGGTTCTCGGTGCCCCAGATGGTGCAGACCGGCGGCATGGCGTCGCGGTCGGGCCAGTTGTCCAGTGCGGCAAAAGCTCCCAGGTCGCGGACCAGTCCGACCAGCGCCCGGGCCGGAAAACCGTCCGAGAGCGGTTGCACGTACGGGCATTCGCGATAGGCCCTGCCGCTGGAGAACCAGGTGCGAATGGTGGTGCGGGCGAACCATTTCGGAGTGTGCCAGCCGAACAGCGCGCGAGCGCCGGAATCGGGGAGCGCGCGGGTGAGCCGCGCCGCCGCGCCCAGATCGCCGCGCATGGCGGTGGATTCGGTGAGCGGATTGATCGCCACCACCGCGTGCACCAGGCCGGGATGGGTGCGGGCCAGCGTGAGGCTGATGGCCGAGCCCAGGCAATTGCCGATCATCCGGACATCGGTGAGCTCATGGTGCAGCAGGAACTCGTGCACCAGTTGGGCATAGCGCGCGAGGGTGAAGTTGTCGGCAGGCCGGTCGGACGAACCGTAACCCGGCAGGTCGAGCGCGTAGACCCGATACTCCCGTGCGAGCGCCGTCAACTGCGCGGTCCAGATCAGATGCGAGGATCCGGCATTGTGCAGCAGCACCACCGGTGGTCCGCTGTCACCGCGCTTCAGATAGGCGATGCGGGTCCCGTCGAAGGTGAAGTCTTCCATGACGCTCCAGGTGGCTTCGTTGCCGGTGTCGTGTCCATGGTCCTCCGGATCGCGGCCGCGTCGTGGGAGTTCGGCTCAGGCGGTGCCGATTTGGCCGAGTCCGCGGTCCAGGAAGCGGATCATCCAGTCGAAGCTGTCCTCGGAGTCGTCACTCCATTGGAAGCCGTCCGCGGCCTGCAGCGTGGCGAAGCCGTGGAAGGTGCAGCGCAGCGTGCGGATGGCGTGCACCATCTGCTGTTCGGGGATGCCGTAGCCGCGCAGCACCGCCCGCATGGATTCCATGACGCGCAAGCTCGATTGCAGC
Source organism: Nocardia sp. NPDC058058 (assembly GCF_042885355.1). Classification (NCBI taxonomy): domain Bacteria; kingdom Bacillati; phylum Actinomycetota; class Actinomycetes; order Mycobacteriales; family Nocardiaceae; genus Nocardia; species Nocardia sp. NPDC058058. The sequence continues at coordinate 1,533,669 of NZ_JBHVSA010000002.1, forward strand.
AGTGGATCTTCCGGCCCGGTGAAGCCGGCCCCGACGGTGGCGCTGTACCGGCCCGGATGCGCGACCACGTATTCCCGGAAGGCGGTGGCGAAGGCCGCGAGGGCCGCACTGCCCGAGAGTCCGTGCATGGCGTCGCGCAGTCGCTGATCGAGTTCGGTCATGGCGAGCGTGGCGACGCCGTGCTGCAGGTCCGCGAGGCTGTCGATGTGCTTGTACAGCGACGGGGTGCGAACGCCGAGTCGCTGAGCCAGCGGGCTCAGGGCCAGGTTCGCGAAACCGGCGTCGTCGGCGAGCTGAGCCCCCGCCGCGACGACATCGGTTTTGCTGAGCCCGGCTCTAGGCATTCGCGTACTCCTTCAGGAACGGCAGGATCAATTCGGCGGTCCGCTCGGGCAGCTGCGCGTGCGGGTAGTGGCCACCATTCTCGACGAGTCCGAGGGTGCCCAGCCCGGCGGGCAGCGCGGCGATGATGGCCTTGCCCTCGGCCTCCGGGTTCGGGTAGTCCGGATCGGCGGTGCCGATGACGATCAGCGCGGGCTGGGTGACGTTCGGCAGCTGGGCCTGCGCATCGACGGGGGTGGACTTGCCGGTCTTCATGAATTCGGCCATCCGGCCCGGCTCCCGGAGCTTGGCGGCATTGGCGGCCATGTACTCGTCGTAGTCGGCGGGCTTGGTCGGGTAGGCGATGTTCAGGTACTTCAGCCACTGGTTCACGCTCTTGAACATCATGGTGCCCATCAGCGCGAACATGCCGCGGCGGTACCGGGACACGGTGAAAAGCGCTCCGACGGAAGGGGTTTGGGTCAATGTGAAGGGGTTGATCTCCACGATGGCGCGCACCAGTTCGGGCGATTTGGCGGCGGCGATGGTGGCCGAGCCGCCGGCGAGCGAGTGGCCCACCACGACCGCGGGTCCGGCGTTCAGTCCGGCGATCAGGGCGAGCAGATCATTGGCGACATCGGTGCGGCTGATGGCTTCCTTACCGGTCTCGGACACCCAGTTCATGCTCGAATCGCCGTGTCCGCGCATATCGGCGCTCACCACCCGGTACCCGGCGGCGGCGATGATCGGGGCCAGGAATCGGTAGGCCTGGCGGCGGTCGCCGATGCCGTGCGACAGCACCACCAGGGGGCCTTCGCCGATCGAGTCGTATGCGATCTGTCCGCCGTCGATGTCCATGTACTCGGTCATGTCGTTCGCTCCTTCGTGTGGCTAACTCCTGTAGCCATAAAGCTAATAGCTTTAGCCAAAGTCGTCAACCCTCAATTCCCGGCGAGTCTCCGGCGGATAGTTGCCATATAAACTGTCCCGCGTGGCGGATACCGAGAGTGATGTGAACGCGAACGTCGGATACCTGGTCTGGCGGCTGTCCACCCGCTGGCGCGCCACCCTCGATCGAGCCCTCGCGCCGCACGGTCTCACCCAGGCGCAGTATTCGGTGCTCGCCCCGCTCTACGGTCTAACCAGCGATGGAACGCGTCCGAGTCAGCGGCGACTGGCGGATCTGACCGGTCTCGACGCCGTCTACATCTCCAAATTGGTGCGCGCACTGGAACGGCAGGGGCTGGTCACCCGCGCGACCAGTGCCGCGGACCCGCGCGCGGTCGAACTTTCGCTGACCGCCCAGGGTGCTGAAACCGCCCGGCGCACAATAGAACTCGTGCACGGCATGCGCGACCGGCTGACCGCGCCCCTGGGCGGCAACGACAGCGAGCGCACCGCGGAGCTGGCGGCCATGCTGCGCGAACTCCTCGATGCGCCCGAGAGTGCCGAATAGTACTGTCGCTAAAGCGTTTTCACAGCGCCTCGCCCGCGCGCAACTTCTTCGCGCGCTCGATGACCGAGGCCAGCACCCGATGCGCGATGGCCAGCTCCTCGGGATCGGATCCGCCGAAGATCGGCCGCGTCAACGGCGCGATGGTCTGCATCAGGGTCTTCAACTCGGCGGAACCGGCGGTGGCCAGTTCCACCGGTCCGGGTCCGTCGACCGCGGACCCGCTGACGAACCCCTTCTTCTCCATTCCGGCGAGCAGTTCGGCCGCCCCCGCCGCATCGACCCCGAGCTGCCGCTGCCCGGCCAGGTAGCGGTGGAATTCCCCCGGTTCGGCGATCGGCCCGCGCACGGCGAGCGCCCGCAGCACCGCGTATTCATTGCTGGTCGTGCTGAATCCCTGTGCGATCAGCGTCGCCTCGAGCAGGGCGGTGACCGCCCCTTCCGCCTCGGCGATGTCCTGTCCGGTGAGTGTGGGTGCGGTGGTCATGGTGACTCCCTATATCGACGAGTAAGCTGTCCGATCATTTACTGTACATGGAAACTATGTACATGGAATCTATATTCCGACCGGGGTGAACCCGGCGTTCGCCCGGGGCGAACAAGGTCGCGGAATTACTCGGCGGGGGTCGGAGTTGACTGGGTAACGCTCAACCTGAGTTGAGTAGGAGACGCTCAATCTTGGAAGAGGTAGAGAAGTGACCAACCCTCAGAACTTGCCGGTGCTATTCCTGACCGATCCGATCGTGCTCCCGGGCATGATCGTCCCGATCGAGCTCGATGAGTCCGCCCAAGCCGCCATCGATGCCGCCCGCGCGGGCAAGGTCAACCAGGTGTTGGTCGCGCCTCGCCTGGACGAGGGCTACGCCAGCTACGGCGTGGTCGCCACCATCGAGCAGGTCGGCCGCATGCGCGGCGGCGCACCGGCGGCGGTATTGAAGGCCGAGGGGCGCGCGAAGATCGGGCACGGCGTGACCGGACCCGGCGCGGCGCTCTGGGTCGAGGCCGAACCGGTCGAGGTGCCCGAGCCCGACGGCCGCACCAAAGAGCTTGCCGCCGAATACAAGAAGCTGGTCGTGGCGGTGCTGCAACGTCGTGAGGCGTGGCAGATCATCGACGCGGTGAACCAGCTGACCGATCCGTCGGCCATCGCCGACGCGGCGGGCTGGGCCCCGTACCTGAGCCATGACGAGAAGCGCGAGCTGCTCGAAACCCTGGACACCGCAACCCGTTTGACCAAGCTGATCGAGTGGACCAAACAGCACATCGCGGAAACCGAGGTCAACGAGAAGATCAGCGAAGAAGTCCGCGAGGGCGTCGAGAAGTCGCAGCGCGAATTCCTGCTGCGCCAGCAGCTCAACGCGATTCGCAAGGAGCTGGGCGAGGGTGAGCCCGACGGTGCCGATGACTACCGGACCCGCGTCGAGACCGCCGATCTCCCGGACAATATCCGCGAGGCCGCGCTGCGCGAGGTGGACCGCCTGGAGCGTTCCAGCGATCAGAGCCCGGAATCCGGCTGGATCCGGACCTGGCTCGATACCGTCCTGGAACTGCCGTTCAGCGTGAAAACCGAGGACAGCACCGATGTTTCGGCTGCCCGCGCGGTGCTGGACGCCGATCACCACGGCCTGGACGAGGTGAAGGACCGCATGGTCGAGTACCTGGCGGTGCGCGCCCGTCGTGCCGCCCGCGGCCTGGAGGTCGTCGGCGGTCGCGGTTCCGGCGCGGTGCTGGTGCTGGTCGGCCCGCCCGGTGTGGGTAAGACCTCGCTGGGTGAGTCCGTGGCACGTGCCCTGGGCCGCAAGTTCGTTCGCGTCGCTCTCGGCGGCGTGCGCGACGAGGCCGAGATCCGTGGTCACCGGCGCACCTACGTCGGGGCGCTGCCCGGTCGCATCGTGCGCGCCATGAAGGAGGCGGGTTCGATGAATCCCGTTGTCCTGCTGGACGAGATCGACAAGGTCGGCTCCGATTTCCGCGGTGATCCGGCGGCGGCGCTGCTCGAGGTGCTGGACCCCGCGCAGAACCACACCTTCCGCGATCACTACCTGGACCTGGATCTGGACCTGTCGGATGTGCTGTTCATCGCGACCGCGAATGTCATGGACACCATCCCCGGCCCGCTGCTGGACCGGATGGAACTGATCACCGTCGACGGCTACACCGAGGACGACAAGGTCGCCATCGCCCGTGACTTCCTGATCCCGCGTCAGCTGGAGCGCAACGCGCTGACCAGCGCCGAGGTGCAGATCACCGATGAGGCGCTGCGTGAGGTCGCGGCCAACTACACCCGGGAGGCCGGTGTCCGCCAGATGGAGCGCCTGATCGCCAAGGCGCTGCGCAAGGCGGCGACCAAGCTGTCCGAATCGGCGGATCTCACCGATGTCGAAAGCATCGTCAGCGCAGGAGAGTTCGTGCCGGACGCCCCGGCGGCCGGCCGGAACGGTTCGGCCGCAGGCGAATCCACCGAGCTCGGCTACGCGAAGGAGCTGGGATACGACGGCGCGGCCGATCAGCTGGTGATCGGTCTCGGCGACCTGAAGGACTACCTGGGCCGTCCGCGCTTCACCCCGGACGGGGTGGAACGCACCGCGGTCCCCGGTGTGGCGACGGGTTTGGCCGTGACCGGTGCGGGTGGCGATGTCCTGTACATCGAGGCCAATGCCGCCGAGGGCGAGCGCTCGCTCACCCTTACCGGTCAGCTGGGTGACGTCATGAAGGAGTCGGCGCAGATCGCCCTCACCTACGTGCGCTCGCACCTGGAGGAGATCGGCATCGAGCCGAAGGTCCTCGACCGCAATATCCACATCCACTTCCCGGCAGGCGCGGTCCCCAAGGACGGCCCGTCGGCGGGCGTCACCATGGTCACCGCCCTGGTGTCGCTGGCCCTGGACCGTCAGGTCCGAGCGGATGTGGGCATGACCGGTGAGGTCACCCTCAACGGCCGCGTCCTGCCCATCGGCGGCGTCAAGCAGAAGCTGCTCGCCGCCCAGCGCGCGGGCCTGAAGACCGTCTTCATCCCCGCCCGCAACGAGCCCGACCTCGACGAAGTCCCCGCCGAGGTGCTGGCCGCCCTGGATGTCCGCCCCGTCGCCGACGTGGCCGAAATCCTGGCCTACGCCATCGAACCGGTCATCGAACCGGCCCTGGAAGGCCGCCCCCTGAGCGCCACCGCCTAACCCGCGAGCGCTCCTCATGAGAGGCCGTGCATGCGTCCCACATGCACGGCCTCTCCCATGTCAACTACCGAGACCGCGCGTGTTTCACATGAAACGTGAATCCCGCGCGGTCCGTTTGTGTCTCGTAACGTGTGCTGCGTGATCACTGTTGCCACGTGGAATGTCCTGCATCGGGTGCACGCCGACAACTGGGACAGCTCGTTTTCCGGGCGCTGGCCGGAGGAGAAGGTGCGGATCGAGGGCGTCACCGCGGTGGTGGCGGGGAGATCCGAGCAGGTCATCGCGCTACAGGAGGTGAGCGGTGATCAGCTCGCGAGTCTGCGGGAAGCGTTGCCGGACCGCGCATTCCATGTGCTGCGGTATCCCCGGGTGCCGCGGCCGCGCCGGGTGCCCTCGGTGCTCGAGGAGCGCGCCGAATTCCTGGTACTGATCGTGAACGGGACCGCGCGGGATTTCGCCGCCGGAGCCTTCACCAGCGATCCGGGCAAGGGCTATGTCGCCGTGCTGCTGGACGAGGTGCTCGTGGTCGCCACGCATGTGACCGGCGATGATCGGCGCGGTGGGCAATTCGCGCGGCTGGCGGAGTTGACCGCGGGCGGACCGGTGGTGTTGCTCGGCGACTTCAACGCGCCCGCGGCGGAAGTCGGTGCGGCACTGGGTGCGAACTACACCGTCGCCGCGCTGCCCGCCGATGCCATCGCGACCCGTCCGCGCACCTCGGGAGCGGAGAAGTCCCAGTTCATCGACCACGTGGTGACGCGCGGAATCGCCGCGCGCGCAACGGCGGTCGAGGATGTGGCCGGGGTGTCCGACCACAATCTCGTCCGGGCGACGGTCGGCTAGAACTCCCCCGCCACCGCGAGCACGGTGCGGCCGGAGTGGTTGCCCTCCAGAATCGAGTGCAGCACGGCTTCGGCCTCGGTGATCGAGGCGTAGTTCTCCAGCAGCGAAAGATGCTGGGGCTTCAGGTCTTTGGCCAGCCGCGCCCACAGTTCGCGCCGGGACTTGATCGGGAAGTGCGCGGAGTCGACGCCGAGCAGGGAGACGCCGCGCAGGATGAACGGCATCACGGTGGTGGGCAGGTCGGTGCCGCCGGTGAGGCCGGAAACCGCCACCGCGCCACCGTATTTGACGGTGGACAGGATATGCGCGAGCGAGGTGCCGCCGACGCTGTCCACCGCCGCGGCCCATTGCGCCTTGCCGAGCGGGCGCAGCTTCTCGCCCTCGCCGGGCAGGCGGCCGATCACGCTGGACGCGCCGAGCGCGGTGAGAAGTTCACTCGCGCCGAGCTTTCCGGTGGAGGCGATCACCTCGAAGCCCAAGCCCGCGAGGATATCCACGGCGACACTGCCGACGCCGCCGGTCGCGCCGGTGACCAGCACCGGACCCGATTCGGGCGTGATGCGATTGTCCAGCAGCGCCTGCACGCTCATGGCCGCGGTGAAGCCGGCGGTGCCCAGGGTGGCGGCTTCGCGCGGGGTGAGGCCGTCCAGTTTCACCACCCAGTCGGCGGGAACGCGGGCGTATTCGGCGAAGCCGCCGTTATGCGCGACGCCGATATCGTAGCCGTGCGCGACGACCAGATCGCCGGGCGCGAATTCCGGGTTGTCCGAGGCGAATACCTCGCCGGTGAGGTCGATGCCGGGGATGATCGGGTACTCGCGCACCACACCGCCGCCGGGCGTGATGGCCAGACCGTCCTTGTAGTTGGCGCTCGTGAAGTGCACCTTGATCGTCACCTCGCCCGGGCCGAGGAAGTCGTCGCCGACCGTCTCGCGCGCGAGTGCGATCCCGCTGTCCGTCTTGCGTGCCACCATCGCCTGGAACTCCATGCACCGAGCATAGGGCTCGCGCCGCTGGTCAGGGCGGTGTTCCCGGGGAAGCGGTGACTTTACCTCGCGCGTAATCGCTTTCGTTCCCGCGCTGCGGCAACCTTGTTCTCAGCACAGCGGGAGACACTCCCCCCGCACCGCGAAAGACCAAGGAGCGCAGCCGATATGCCTTACTTCCAGACCACCGACGGCACCACCCTCGCCTACGAGGAGTACGGCACCGGCGCACCGCTCGTCTTCATCGCGGGCTGGTCGCTGCACGCGGATATGTGGGAATACCAGCTGCACTACTTCGTGGAGCGCGGTTACCGCTGCATCCTGCTGGACCGGCGCGGCCACGGCCGTTCCGATCGCCCGGCCGCCGGATACGACGTGAACACCCGCGCCGACGATATCGCCGCCCTGATCGCGCACCTGGATCTGAACGATTTCACCATGATCGCGCATTCGGCGGGCGGCGCGGAGGTGGTGCGCTACCTGGCCCGGCACGGTCAGGACCGGGTGAACCGCATCGCGCTGCTGGCCCCGGCCATCCCGTTCATGTGCCAGACCGAGGACAACCCGGTCGGCGCACCCCGGGAAGCGCTGGAAAGCTCGATCGCGCAGATGAAGACGGACCGTCCGCAGTGGTTCGCCGAGCGCGCGCAGGGCTATTTCGCGACGCATCTGCGCCGCGGCACCTCACAGGCGATCATCGATATGGAGATTCAGCGCTGCCTGTCGGCGTCGCCGTACGCCTCGATCGCGGTGCAGCGGGACCTGTTCCACTCCGATCACCGCCCGGATGTGGCGGCGGTGACGGTGCCGTTCCTGCTGCTGCACGGCCTGGCCGATCAGTCGATTCCGATCGAGATCAGCAGCCATCAGGCGGTAAAGCTCGCCCCGCACGCGGTGCTGAAGGAGTACTGGGACGCCGGGCACGGGCTGTACATCACCCATGCCGCCGAGGTGAACGCGGAAATCCTGGAATTCCTGAAGCGCTGAATCTCCGCGTTCCTCGGCGAATCACGGTGTGGCTCAGGCGAATTTGGGCGCCCGCTTGCCGAGGAACGCGTCGATGCCCTCGGCGCCGTCGGCGGATTCCGCGGCGTGGGTGATGAAGGAGGCCTCGGTGGCCAGCTGCTCCTCCAGGGTGTGCTGCGACGAAACCAGCAGCAGCTTCTTCACATTCGCGTTGGAACCCTTGGGCCCCTGCGCGAACTGCTGCGCCAGCGCCTCGACGGTGTCGGTCAGCTCGGCGTCCGGCACCACCTGGTGCACCAGGCCCCAGTCCAGCGCCTCGGCCGCGCGCAGCACCCGGTTGGTGAGCATGAGGTCCTGGGTGCGACGCACGCCGATCAGGCGCGGCAGGTAGTAGGACGCGCCGCCGTCCGGGCTCAGCCCGACCTTGGTGTACGCCATGGTGAACGACGCGGATTCGCCCGCCACCACCAGATCACCGGCGACCGCGAGGCTGAAGCCCGCCCCCGCCGCGGTGCCGTTCACCGCGACGATGAGCAGCGCGTCCATTCGCGCCAGCGCGGAAACGGCCTGGTGCAGGGTATCGGCGAGCTTGGCGATGAACTCGCCGGTGTCCGGGCTCTCGCTCATGGCGCGCAGATCGCCGCCCGCGGAGAAGAACTTGCCCGCACCGGTCAGCACCACGACCTTCACGGCCGGATCCTCGGAGCAGTAGGTCGCGGCGGCTGCCAGTTCGTCGGCGAGCGCCTGGTCGATGCCGTTGGCGGCGCTGGGCCGGTTCAGCGTGATGCGGGCGATCGGGCCGTCCGTCACGAAGCCGATGTTCTGGTAGTTGCTCATTGTCCGGTGGTGCCTTCCGTCGGTATGCCTGATCCCAGCATGACAAACGCGGTGTGCCCGCTCGCGGCTCGGTCATTCCCTCCCGAATTCGACGCGCACGCCGAGCAGCCGGATGGGGCGATCCAGTTCGAAGGTGTGCAGGATCAGCAGCGCGGTCCGGACGATTTCGTCGACATCGGTGGTGGGTCGCGGCAGCTTCTTCTGTTTGGTGCGGGTGAAGAAGGTCTTGGTGCGCACGGTGACGCCGACCCGGCCCACGCTGCGGCCGCCCGCGAGGGTCTCCTCCGCGACCTGGGTGGCCAGCCGGGTGATGGCGGCATCGAGTTCGGCGTGTTCGGTGAGATCCGCGGGGAAGGTCTCCGAGCGGGAATGGCCCACCGGCTCACGGGGTTCGGAGATATCGGTATCGCCCGCCCCATGCCCGAGCACCCACAGGTATGGGCCGGTATTGGGGCCGAACTCCTTGGCGAGCACCTCGCGATCGGAGGCGGCGAGATCGGCGATGGTCTCGATTCCCAAGGCGCTCATGCGTTTCGCGATGCGCGCGCCGACACCCCAGAGCGCGGTGGTGGGCCGATGCGCCATCAGTTCGGTCCAGTTGTCGGCGGTGAGCCGGAAGATACCGGTTCCGGTGGACTGCGTGCCATCCGACTGCCCGGTATCCGAATCTCCCGATTTTCCAACGGCTTTGGCGAATCCGGTGGCCAGCTTCGCGCGAAGTTTGTTGTCGCCGATGCCGACCGCGCAGGTCAGCCCCAATTCCGCGATGGCGGAACGGATATCGCGGGCGATCTCGTCCGGGTCATCGGTGTCGACCGCCAGGAAGGCCTCGTCGAACCCGAGCACCTCCACCCGTCCGGGAAAGGTGCGCAGCAGCGCCATGATCTCCTCGGACGCCTCCGCGTAGGTGGCGAGATCCTGCGCCAGGAACACCCCGTCGGGGCAGAGCTTCAGCGCCGATCGCAGTGGCATGCCCGCGCGCACCCCGTGCGCCCGCGCCGGATAGGACGCGCAGGACACCACCTTGCGCGGCTCCTTCGGATCCCCGTTGCCGCCGACGATGACGGGTTGACCGCGCAGCTCGGGATGCCGCCGGAATTCGACCGCGGCCTGGAATTGGTCGAGGTCGACGTGCAGCAGCCAGCGCGTCACCCTTCCGTCATACCGCATGGTCTGTCGAAATGCCGGGATACCGGCGCACCCGCGCGGCATTCGGCGGGATCAATCAGCGGTCAGCGGTCCCCGCGCAGCCAGGCCTTCGGCGAGCGGTACGCGTACCGCGCCTTGAGCACCCCGGTCTCCACCCGGCCCTCGATGCGGATCAGCGGCGCTCCCGGGAAACGCGGCAGCGTCACCCGATTCGACACATGTCCCCCGGTACCGAATTCCACGGCTTCGAGGTCGACCCGCCAGCCGCGCGGCACGATCACGATGATGGTGCCGGAGCCCGCGATGACCCGCATATCGATTTCGCGCCGGGAGCAGTAGGCCTGGGTGAAATCCACGACGACCTTGCCCGAAGTGCATTCCGCGACCAGCTTTTCCGGCACCGTCCACTGTTCTTCGGTGCGCCGGGATTCACCGGTCACGCGCAATTCCAGCGGCGGGGTCGCCGGGATCGGCGTTCGGGCCTGCTCACCGCTTCTCCGCGCGGCGGCAGCGAAACGCTGCAAATCATCGAAACCGAAGGCGGGCACCCGCCGCTGCTCCGTGGTACGGCTCACCGAAACTCCTCCCCCGGCATGTGAAACAAGCGTCCGACTGCTGTGCCAGGGAACCCGAATTATGCCGTACAGCAGGGCATTTGAGACCGGCCGTACCTTAACGGAACGGTCACAGGAGGGACTCGCGCCGATACCATCGAGGATGCATTCTCAACTGATCTTGCAAACGTCGTAGCACCGATTCGCTATGAATCCGTTCCCCGTCGCACGGGGGCAACCACCCGGAAAGGCGCACGACTACCGCCGGGTAGGTCGAAATACTTTGCAGCACAAAACTATTAGTGATCAGGATCGCGAATGTCGATGCCGTCGCGCGGGCCGCGCGCGGCCACCGGATATCGCGGGTGGTCGGATCATCCGCGATATCCGGTTGCCACCGAGGAGGATCAGCGCCGGCCGAGATGAATGGTGCCGGCGCCGAGCACGAAGAGATCGTCGCGATTGCCGACATAGCTGTCGGCGTCCCGGTCCAGCAGGGCATCCAGGGCGGCGAGGTCCTCGGCGGTGATGGCATCGCTCACGTGATTTCGCAGCGATTCCAGCCAGGCGGCGACCGACGCGCGGACCTCGGGGGTGGCGGTGGGGTGGTCGGTGAGGACGCTGAACGAGGTGACCTCGGTCAGGCCCGCGCGGGTGAGCGCGGTGGTCCAGCCGTAGGGCATGGGGACGGTGCCGGTGATCTCGGCGCGCATGCGGACGAAGGCCGCATCGCGGGCGGCGAGCAGGCGGTCCTGTAGTCCGGGTGCGCCGATTCCGATGTCCCAGGGCAGGTTTCGGGTGCTGAGCCCGCCTTCGGACAGTGCCAGCCAGCCGCCGGCGCGCACCAGTTTGGCGAGTCGATCGGTGCCCGCCTGCTGATCGGGCAGGTGGTGCACCATGCGCGAGGCCCACACGATATCGGCCTGCGCGACCGTGTCGAGCACACTGTCGGCGGCGGCATCCACCACGACCGTTTCGATGGTGACCCGATCGTCGCCCGCGAGCGCCTGCTCGGTGTGCTCGCGGGCCGCGGTCAGCAATTCGGGTACGGCGTCGGCGATGATCAGTCGCCCGCCACCGCGCGCGGCCAGCGCCACCGCGAACGCGGCGCTCTGTCCGCCCGCACCGGCCCCGATATCCACGATCACGGGCTGCCCGTCGGATCCGGTCGGCAGGCCGATGAGCCGTTCCGCGATCCGCGCCTGCGCATCGGCGGTGATCAGGTCCTCACGCCGCAGATTGCCGATCTGCTCGGTCCAGTCGATCCCGTCATAGGTGTGGCCGTGATGATGGCCGTGCCCGTGGCCGCCACCGTGCCCGTTCCCGTGCGCGGCGTTTTCTTCCTCAGGTGCGGCGATATCGGGTGAATGCGAGTGCCCGTGCGTGTGTGCTCCCATTCCTACGACCGTATCGAATTTCCCCGAATTGCCAACTTTGTTTGCCGGTCCGGCAAACAGTTGCCGGACCGGCACACCGCGATCAGGCCGCGGCGGGTGCACCGTCGTCGGCGAACTGCGTGCGGTAGAGCTCGGTGTAGCGCCCGTTCGCGGCCAGCAGTTGGGTGTGGCTGCCGCGCTCGACGATGCGGCCGTGTTCGAGCACCAGGATCTGATCGGCATTGCGGATGGTGGAGAGCCGATGCGCGATGACCAGCGCGGTGCGGCCGTCCAGCGCCTCGGCCAATGCCTCCTGCACCGCCGCCTCGGAGGTGGAATCCAGCGAGGCGGTGGCCTCGTCCAGGATCACCACGCGCGGTTGCTTGAGCAGCAGCCGGGCAATGGTGAGCCGCTGCCGTTCACCACCGGAGAGCCGGTAGCCGCGCTCGCCGACCACGGTGTCCAGGCCGTCGGGCATGGATTCGATGAGCTCGCCGAGCCTGGCCCGCCGCAGCGCGTTCCAGAGTTCGTCCTCGGTGGCCTCGGGCCGGGCCAGCAGCAGGTTGCCGCGAATGGTGTCGTGGAACAGGTGCCCGTCCTGGGTGACCAGGCCGACGGTGTCCTGGATGGACCGTCCGGTCAGCTCGCGCACATCCGCGCCGCCCAGCCGGACCGCGCCGGAATCCACGTCGTACAGTCGCGAAACCAATTGCGCGATGGTCGATTTGCCCGCTCCGGAGGAGCCGACCAGGGCCACCATCTGCCCGGGTTCGGCGCGCAGGCTGATCTCGTGCAGCACTTCCTCGCCGCCGCGGGTGTCGAGCGTCGCCACATCCTCCAGGGAGGCGAGGGACACCTTGTCGGCGGAGGGGTAACCGAATGTCACCCGATCCAGCTCGACCGCGATCGGACCCTCCGGCACCGCGCGGGCATCGGGGGCGTCCTCGATGAGCGGTTTCAGATCCAGGATCTCGAAGACCCGCTCGAAGCTCACCAGTGCCGACATGATGTCGACCCGCGCGCTGGCCAGCGCGGTGAGCGGTGAGTACAGCCGGGTCAGCAGCAGCGAAAGCGCCACCACCGCACCGGGTTCCAGCTGCCCCTTCAGCGCGTAGTAGCCGCCGAGCCCGTACACCAGCGCCAATGCGAGCGCCGACACCAATGTCAGCGCGGTGACGAACACGGTCTGCAGCATGGCGGTGCGCACCCCGATATCGCGCACGCGCCCGGCGCGCACCGCGAATTCGGAGGATTCCTGCTGCGGGCGGCCGAACAGTTTGACCAGCGTCGCGCCCGGAGCCGAGAACCGTTCGGTCATCTGGGTGCTCATGGACGCGTTCAGTCCGGCGGCCTCGCGCTGGATTCCGGCGATCTTCTCGCCCATGCGGCGGGCGGGCAGCACGAACACCGGGAGCAGCACCAGCGCGAGAAGGGTGATCTGCCAGGACAGTCGGAGCATGACCGCCAAGGTCAGCGCGAGCGTGACCACATTGGTGACGACACCGGACAGCGTGGAACTGAACGCGCGCTGCGCGCCGATCACATCGTTGTTGAGCCGGCTCACCAGCGCCCCGGTGCGGGTGCGGGTGAAGAACGCGACCGGCATCTTCTGCACGTGATCGAAGACCGCGGTGCGCAGATCGAAGATGAGTCCCTCCCCGATTCGGGAGGACAGCCAGCGAATGACCACGCCGAGCGCGGCATCCAGCACCGCGACCAGCGCGATGACGCCCGCGAGAATCAGCACCGTCCGGGGCGCGGACCCCTTGACGATGTCGTCCACGACCCGCCCGGCCAGTACCGGCGTCGCCACCGCGAGCAGCGCCGAGACAATGCTGAAAGCCAGGAACGCCGCCAGCCGCCGATGATGCGCCCGGGCGAACACCAGGATCCGCCGCGCGGTCCCGGCCCGCAGCGGCCGCTGCGCGGTAGGCGCGTTCGCCTGCCGATAGAGCTGACTCCAAGCGATGGATTCCATGGTCATAACCGCACTCCTCACCGTCTGAAGTTCATCGAACCTCAGACCACCGACAGTAGGACCTCAACAAAGGTTGAGGACAAGCCGTTACCAGCAGAGATTCGCTGACGGCGAACATCGGCAGCGGGACGGCGCCGTCTCGTCTCCCCGGCCATCCAGGCCTGGTGGGTGCGCGTGCGTCCCATCGCGGGCCCGGGCTCATAGGCTGGCGGGGTGCGGATGGAAGCGGCGATGCGGGAGTTGCGCGGGCGGGTCGGCGGCGAGGTCGAGTGGTCCGAGCGGCGGCGGGCGGAGTACTCGTCCGACGCGTCCAACTATCGGGTGCTGCCCGCGGCGGTGGTGTTTCCGCACGGCGATTCGGATGTGCGCGCGGTGCTGGAGTTCGCGCGGGCGGAAGGGCTCGGGGTTACGGCTCGGGGCGGGGGGACCTCGGTGGCCGGGAATGCCATCGGCGCGGGCATCGTGCTGGATTTCAGCCGCCATATGAACGCGATCCTCGAACTGAACGCGCAGGAACGGTGGGCGCGGGTGCGGCCCGGGGTGGTGCTCGCGGAATTGCAGCGCGCGGCCGCCCCGCACGGGCTGCGATTCGGACCGGATCCTTCGACGCAGAACCGCTGCACGCTGGGCGGGATGATCGGCAACAATGCCTGCGGGCCGCACGCGGTGGCCTGGGGGCGAACCTCGGATACCGTGCGTGAACTGCGAATTCTCGACGGTTCGGGTACCGAGCGGCGGCTGGGCAGCGACCTGTCGGCGGTGCCGGGGCTGAACGAGTTCACGCTGGCGAACCTGGCCGTGCTGCGCACCGAGGTGGGCAGATTCGAGCGCCAGGCGTCGGGTTACGCGCTGGAACATCTACTGCCGGAACGGGGTTCGTCGATCGCGAAGGCGTTCGTCGGCACCGAGGGCACCTGCGGTCTGCTGCTGGATGCGACCGTCGAACTGGTGCCCGTCCCGGCCGCGACCGTGCTGGTGGTCCTCGGATACCCCGATATGCCAACGGCCGCGGACGATGTCGCATCGGTCATGGCACTGCGGCCGGTCGCCGTCGAGGGTATGGACGCGCGCCTGGTCGACGTGGTTCGCAAATATCGCGGTGGCGTGCCCGCCCTGCCGCGCGGCGGTGGCTGGCTGTTCGTCGAAATCGAGGGTGAGACGCCGGAGCAGGCGCGGGAAACCGCCGAACTGCTGTGTCGATCCACCGGGGCCGTGGATTCCCGCCTGGTGCTCGACGGCCGGGAAGCCAAGGCGCTGTGGGCTATTCGCGCCGACGGTGCGGGCCTGTCCGGCCGCACCCCGGAGGGTAATCCGGCCTGGCCGGGCTGGGAGGACGCGGCGGTTCCGCCCGAACGGCTCGGCGACTACCTGCGCGAATTCGAGAAGCTCATGAGCGAGCACCGGGTGGACGGACTCCTCTACGGCCATATCGGCGACGGCTGCATCCACGTCCGCCTGGATCTTCCGATAGCCGATGCCCCGCAACGCTTCCGGGCCTTCCTGGAAGCGGCCGCCCGGCAGGTGGTGTCGTTCGGCGGCTCCCTCTCCGGCGAGCACGGCGACGGCCGCGCCCGCTCGGAACTGTTGCGCCACATGTACTCCCCCGCCGCGCTTACCGCGTTCGCGGAGTTCAAAGCGCTATTCGACCCGGACGATGTCCTCAATCCCGGTGTGCTGGTGCGCCCCAGGAATATCGACGCCGATCTGCGGGTGGCGGGTCTGCTGCCGACTCCCGCCGCGGGCGGCTTCGCCTTCCCCGCCGACGGCGACCTCGCGACCGCCGTGCACCGCTGCGTCGGCGTCGGCAAATGCCGCGCCGACACCCGCGCCTCCGGCGGCTTCATGTGCCCGTCCTACCTGGCCACCGCCGATGAGAAGGACAGCACCCGAGCGCGTGCCCGCGTCCTGCAAGAGGTGGTGCGCGGCGCGCTCGACTGGCGCTCCGACGCGGTAGCCGAATCCCTCGATCTCTGCCTGTCCTGCAAGGCATGTCACTCCGACTGCCCCGCCGGAGTCGATATGGCCACCTACAAATCCGAAACCCTGCACCGCCGCTACCGGGGCCGCCTCCGCCCCCGGGACCACTACGCCCTCGGCCGCCTCCCGCAATGGCTATCCGCCGCCACCCGCCTCCCCCGCCTGGCCAACGCGCTGTCCGGGAACCCGCTGCTACGCCGAATCGGGTTGCGCGCCGCGGGAATCGATTCCCGCCGCCCGGTGCCGGAACTGGCACGCGTGAGTTTCCGCCGCGGCTGGGATGCTCGCGACCGTACCGAGCCGGCGGCCGCAACCCAGGCCCGGAATAGTGGCACTGTGCCCGGGGTGCTGCTGTGGGTGGACACTTTCACAGACGCATTCGACCCCGAGATCGCTTGGGCGGCTGCCGAACTGATCGAATCGCTGGGCTATCGGGTCGCTGTCGCCGATCAGCGGGTGTGCTGCGGGCTGACCTGGATCAGCACCGGTCAGTTGGATGGCGCGCGAAAGCGCCTGCGCGCCACAGTGAACGCGCTCCACGAGCATGTGCGCGCCGGTGGTCTGGTGATCGGCCTGGAGCCGTCCTGCTCCGCCGCCCTGCGCGAGGATCTCCCCCGTCTGCTGCCCGACGATCCGCGCGCGGCCCCGGTCGCGGCGGCCGTGCGCACCCTCGCGGAATTTCTCGAGGCGCAGCCGGACTGGACGCCCCCGGATCGCTCCGGTCGGACGGTGGTCGTGCAACCGCACTGCCACGAGCACGCGGTCTCGGGTTTCGCGGCGGACCGCCGCATCCTGGAGCGCACCGGCGCGACCGTGCGCGAGATCGCGGGCTGCTGCGGTCTCGCCGGAAACTTCGGCATGCAACGCGGCCACTACGACGTCTCGATCGCCGTAGCCGAGAACGGCCTGCTCCCCGCCCTGCGCGACGCACCCGCCGATGCGGTCTTCCTCGCCGACGGTTTCTCCTGCCGCACCCAGGCCGCCCAGCTGGCGGGCAGGTCCGCCCGGCATCTCGCCCAATTCCTGATCGAGGATTCGGGCACTGGCAGAATGTCCCGGTGACCACCGCGCCGATCGCCCTCGCATTGACGCGCACGGTGCGGTCGGAGCGTCCCATCGATCTCGCGGCGACCGTCTCGCCGCTGCGCCACGGGTTCGGCGATCCCTGTCATCGGGAGACGCCGGACGGTTCGCACTGGCATGCCTCGCGGATGGCGTCCGGGGTGGTGACCTATCGATTGCGGCAGGTTGATCGGTGCGCGGTGGAGGCTCGGGCGTGGGGTCCGGGGGCCGAGGAGTTTCTCGAGCAAGTGCCGACCATGTTGTGCCTGGACGAGGATCTGAGCGGGTTCGCGCCCGAGCATCCGAAGGTGGCCGAGGCGCATCGGCTCAATCCGGGTCTGCGGATGTTGCGGACCGGACTGGTGTTCGAGGCGCTGGTGCCGTGCGTGCTGGAGCAGAAGGTGCACACCAGGACCGCGCACGATTCCTGGCGGAAGCTGGTGTGGCGGTACGGAACTCCCGCGCCCGGACCCGCGCCGGACGGATTGCGGGTGATGCCGGACGCGGAGACCTGGCGGCATATTCCGTCGTGGGTCTACCACCGCGCGAATGTGGGTCCGCAGCGCTCGAAAACCATTGTGCTGGCGGCCCGTATCGCCGGGAAGCTGGAGGAGGCGGCGGCCATGGGTCATGCCGACGCCGAGCGTCGGTTGCGCACCGTGCCCGGTATCGGGGTGTGGACGGCGGCGGAGATCGCACAGCGCGCCTTCGGTGATCCGGATGCGTTGTCGGTGGGCGATTTTCATCTCGCCGCGATCGTCGGTTGGACGCTGCTGGGCCGTCCGATCGACGATGCCGAGATGATCGATTACCTGGAACCGCTACGGCCGCACCGGTATCGGGCCGTTCGGCTGCTCGGCCTGGCGGGTTTCGCGCACAAGCCGAAGTTCGGTCCGCGCACCCCGTACACCGATCACAGCCGCATCTGACCCGCCCCCTTTGTTCGCGGCCGTGCCGGGCCGATGTCGATCAACGCTGGTCCAGGGCCGCGTTCCCGGCATCCTGCGCACGCCGCAGCGCCACGTCCACGGGTACCCGGCCGAGGAACATTTCGGCGAGGATCGGATCCATGGCTTCCAGGGCCGCCGGGAATCCGGGCCCGCTGCCACCGGCCATCCGCCCGTCGCGCAGCACCTCGAAGAACGGTGTCACATCTACCCCGTGCCGCGCCCAATAGTCCCGGTACACATGCTGTTCCGACAGCACCGCCGGAATGGTGGCCCCCGTCAGCCCGAGATGGCGATTGCCCGCCGCGCTGCCCAGCCACGCCAGCACCCGGCGCGTCTGCTCGGGATGCGCCGAGGCCGCATTGCCCGCCACCGCGATCGAATTATTGGTGCTGATCCGGCCTTTCGGCCCCTGCGGTATGAGGGTGAGACCCCACCGGAATCCGGCCTGCTGCGAGATGGTCGCGAGCGTGAAACTGCCGGATTGGAACAGCGCCATCTTCCCTTGCAGGAATGCGTTTTTCGCGAAGTCCCCGCTGGTGTTCGTATCGGCGGCGGACGGCGACAGCCCGTCCCGAATGAGGCTCACCAGATAGCCGAACGCCGCGTTGCCCTGGGCATTCGCGAACTCGAACCGTTCGTCACGCTGCAATTCGGCTCCCGCCGAACCCAGGTACGGCAGTTCGATGGATTGAAAGTCCTTGGCGGCGTTGTACGGCCACGGCGCGACGGCGTGCAGTCGGCGTAGCAGCGGCCGGAACGTATCCACCGCGTCATCAGGACTCCAGCGCGCGGCGGTCACTGCCCCCGGATCGACTCCGGCGCGCTCCAGCAGGTCCCGGTTGTAGAACACCGCACTGCCGCCGTCGACGAATTGCGGTACCGCCCAGAGCTTTCCGCCACGGGTGAACTGGTCGACCGCGCTGGGATCCCAGGCCGCGGCAGCCTGCGGCCCCAGCGCCGCACCGATATCGACCAGTCGCCCGCTGTCGGCGTAGTCCTCGTACAGTCCGGTCCAGAACAGATCGTCGGCGATCCCGCCCGCCACGTCGAGTCGCAGCTTGCGCGCGTAGGAAGCCCACGGCACCAAGGTGATTCGCACCTCGATATCCGGATTCGCCCGCTCGAATTCATCGAGCGATGCCCGGTACGCCGGAACGAAGCTCTCATCCCAGATCCGCAATCGCACCACCGTGCGCCCGCTGGATTCCCCGTCCCGTCCCAGCCACAGCGCCGCCCCCGCCAGCAGCGCGATGATCAGCGCGATCCCGAGCACGACCCGGGTGGAATCCTTGACCCTCATTTGAGCCCCGTCCACGCGATGGACCGCAGCACCTGCCGCTGGAACACCACGAACACCACCACCAGCGGTGCGATGGCGAGCGTGGTCGCGGCCATGATGAGCGGCCACTGCGAGTTGTACTGCGTCTGCATATTCGCGGTGGCGACCGTGAGTACCTGCCACTTCGCCCCGCTGGCCGCGACCAGCGGCCACATGAAGCTGTTCCATTGCGTGACAACGGTGATCACGGTGAGCGTGGCCAGGATCGGCCTGCTCATCGGCACCACCACGTGCACCAGGATGTCGAGCGTATTCGCCCCGTCCGTGCGCGCCGCGTCAATGAGCTCACCGGGGATGGCCCGAAAGTATTGCCGCAGCAGGAATACGGCGTAAGGCGATCCGAACATGAAGGGCAGCACCAGTGCCCAGAAGGTGTTCAACCACCCCAGCTCCGCGAACATCAGATACAGCGGAATGAGCGTGACGGCACTGGGCACCATCATGGTGCCGAGATACACCCAGAAAAGCACCTCCCGTCCGGGAAAGCTGGTGCGCGCGAACGCGTACGCGGCCAGGATCGAGAACAGCAGCTGCCCGAGGGTGATGCATGCGGTCATCAGCGCGGTCACCACGACCGCCCGGCCGAGTCCCTGATCCAGTACCGTGCGGAAATTGTCGAGCGTCACCGGATGCGGTGGCGTCAAGGCGGATTCGCCACTGAACTGCCCCGGGGTCTTGAACGCGGTGGATGCGCTCAACACCAGCGGCGCGACGGTGAGCAGCGCCCCCGCGATCAACGCCAGATACGCCACCCCGGAGCGCATCGCTCCCCTGCGCGTTTCAGTATTCATAGCTGGTCCGATTCCGGAAGTACCGATGCTGCGCGAAGGTGATCGCGAACATCACCGCGAACATCACCACCGCCATCACCGCGGCCCGTCCCGGCCGCGCCGCGTCGAACGCCTCCGAATACAGCCGCATGGCAACCACATCGGTGTGATGGTCCGGTCCGCCCCGGGTGAGCGCGTATACCGCGTCGAAGGTCTGGAACGCCGTCAGCACGCCCGTGGCCAGCACGAAGAACATGGTCGGCCGCAGTAGCGGCAGCACCAGCCACCGCGTCCGCCGCCACCCCGTGGCCCCGTCCAATGTCCCGGCGTCCAGTATTTCCCCGGGTATAGCTCGTATCCCGGCCACGAAGAACAGTGCCACGTACCCGACGTTCATCCACACCAGCACCGCCGCGACGCACGGCAGCGCCAGTACCGGCGAACTCAACCACTCCACCCGCCGCCCGAGCACCGCACTCAACGCCCCGCCCGTCGGCGCGAATATCCACTGCCACACCACTCCCACCGCAACCGGCGCGCACATCCACGGCAGCGCGTAGACCACCCGCAGCACCGTTCCCCCGCGCCGCCGCCCCGCCAGCAATGCCGCCACCCCGAACCCAAGCGCCGTCTGCACGGGCACCACCATCGCCGTCAGCGCGAGTGTCACCAGCAGGGAGTGCCCGAATTGCCGGTCGCCCAGTACCGCCCGCCAGTTGGCCAGTCCGCTGAACTCCATGGGCCCCAGCAGATTCCAGCTGTGCAGGCTGAGCCAGAGCACCACCCCGATCGGAATCAGCAGAAAACAGCCGACGCCGATCGCACTCGGCAACAGCAGGACATAACTGGTGGCCACACGCCGAACGGCCCGGTTCATGAGCGCCGACGCTACCGCCGGGATAACCCGGACGCGAATTTCCACCGCCCGGTGTGTCCGCGATGAACATCGAGAGAAATCACGGTGGTTTCGTGCCGAAACTGGCCGATAACTCGCGCGTGAACGCCGGTATCGACGCGAAACATATTCCGGCGCAACCGATGACAAGATCTTGTGAACCACTCACACTGGAAGGACGAGTTCGGCGACGAGCCGTATCCGGTCGGCTCGTGGAGGGGGATCGATGAGGATTCGACCGCGGCAACAGCTGCTCGATCTATGGCGTGCGCATCTGGAAACGTCATATCGGGACGGGGTGTGGGTCTGGGGCGGGCGTGATGGCAGTAATTCGATCTGCGACGCCGAACAGTTGATGTGTCTTTTGTATCCGGCCACCGAGCTTTCGAGTTTCGGGCTGGATCCGGAAAGAATCGCGACGGCCGATGATGTCGCCGCGGTGGTATCGGTGCTGGGCGAGGATCTGCGGGTCGGTGAATTCCTGGTCGAGGTCATCGAGCAGTTCTTCGATCGCTACACCGATGCCGAGGGTGAGCCGATCTTCGCGGGCGGCAGCTACTTTCGTGATGTCGGGCAGGGTGCGCCCACCGAAGAACAGCGTGCGCTCGATGTGGTCGACTCGTATTCGATGTCGCTGAGCCTGTGCATCGCGGTACTGCGCTTCGTACGCGGTCTCCAGCGTTATCTCGGTGGTGAGGTGCGATTGCAGGCGGGACGACTCGGCAAGCGCATCGAGGCGCTGACTCCCCGGGTGCAGAGCCGTCTGACCGCGGCCATGATGGGTTTGATCCGCAGTTTCGTGATTCACACGCCGCATTTCTCCTCCCCGGCGGGACAGGAGATTCTGACGCTGGTCAATCAGACCGGTTCCGCGTTCAAGGATGTCATCGCCGATTTCTCCGGCACGCTGGAACGCATCCGCGTGCAGGCGCGCAACGATATTCGCAGTCTGCAGACGCCGGACACCGATCTGCGCGATGACAATCTGCTCTTCGAATGCGGGTGGAGCTGGAGCATCGACGGTAGGTCCGCCCCGCGCGGTGAGCTCGATACCCGGATCGCGAGTCAGCCGGGTGTCGCGGTTTCCGAGCCGTATCTCTATTTCACGCTGGTGGCCCTGGACGGTGTCAAAGACCTTTATTCACAGCGGACGCAGGAGCCGGACCTGCTCGAGGGCGAACAATTGGCGCTCGCCGAATCGCTCAAGCGGCGTGCGGAACTGACTCAGCGCTACTGGTCCACCATTTCTCGATTCGGTACGGGGCGCTGGCCGCTGGAGGATCTGCCGTGGCGGACCTCGGACGGTAAACAATCGGACTATTACAGCCTGGTCGTCACCTCCTTCCTGATCCAGGACATGCTGGATCGGGAGTCCACCACCGATCTGCCGCGCACGGTCGCGGTGCTGACCCAGCTCGCGCAGCGGGCGCGGATCACCAACCGGGAGATCCCGGAGGATCCGGCCGCCACCCTGCACTATCCCGGAATCACCTTGACGCTCAAGGGATCACAGGACGTGGGCGACGGTCCGATGATGGGCTATCACGTGGCCGACTTCACCACGCTGCTGCTCAAACGCTGTCTGCAGGCCGCCCGGCTGGCGCGTGATGTCGAGACCCGGGAGCAGCTGTTCGATCTGGCCGCCTCGGCCATGGAACATATGCAGGACCGCAGCGTGAGCCGCGGTCGCTCATCCGGTCTGTGGGACAACCTGGCTCCGACCGACCATGCCGCGGAGCCCGCTCCGTCCTGGTTCCTGACCGAGCGGATGATGGAATCGCTTGTGGTCGCGCACAATACGTTCTCGCGCCCGCCCGTTGCCACCGCGTCGATGGTGAACAGCGCGACGGGCAGGATCAGCGAGGCGGATCATCTGCTGAACCAGGAATTCCTGGAGATCGGCGACACCGCGTATTCGCCCCGGCGCAAGGAACTCGAGGCGATCGAACAGTCGCTCGATCGTGCACGCGCCATCGCCGCGAAACGACCGCATACCGCCGAAAGCCTGGCCGCCGACGCCCTGCTGCGTCTCAACGCCCTGGCCTATGCCCGGGAGGACGCGACGCGATGAGTGTCCGGGGTATGGACCCGATGCTGGTGTTCGCGACCTCCGACAAGGGCGGGACGGGCCGATCGGTCACCAGCTGCAATATCGCGTACCGGCTCAGCCTGCGCGGTCATGACGTGGCGTACGTCGACTTCGACTTCGGATCACCAACGGCCGGTGCGCTTTTCGAGATCGGCAAGGCCGAGCGCGGAAATCCGGAGGGCACCGGCGTGCACTCGTATCTGCTCGACCAGATCGGCGAGCCCGAGCGGCTCAATGTCGCGAGCAGCACCGATCGGATCGCGCTGCGCAAGGTTCCGTCCGGGGCCGGAAAGTTGGTGTTGCTGCCGGGAGACGAAGGAGGCGCGGAATTCGCCGGATGCGATGACGCGATGGTGGCGCGCGGCGTCGCGCTGCTGTCCGCGCTGCTGAACGAGTTCAGCGTGGTGATCGTGGATCTCAGCGCCGGGCGTTCGGTCGCATTGGAGATCGCGCTGCGGGCGACCGCCTCGAATGGCCTGCGGCGCAGGCCACATCGCTGGCTGGTCTATCACCGCTGGACCCGCCAGCATGTGCTGGCGGCCGGTGGGCTGGTGTACGGCCCGCACGGATTGCTGCAGACCGGAAGCGAATGGGGGCATGAGCGGGAGACGCTGCTGGCCGCGACCCGCTGTGTGCGGACCGCCGTCGCCTCCGATCGCACCCCCAGCGGTGAACACGCGCCGCAGGGCACCTGGCTGGACACGCAGGCCAAATCGCTGACGGAATTGGCGCTGGCGAACGGTCTGGGCACCGCCATGCTGCTGGGCAAGACGCCCATCGAACCGGTGTTGCAGTGGCGCGAGCAGCTGATCATGGATGTGGACGTCAATACCAAGATCGCCAATGTGGCCACGGTGGATGCGTACATGAGCCTGGCCCGGAAGCTGACCGACAAGTCGACCTGGGATATCGAGTGATAAGTCAACCAACCTATCGTGAGTCCTCGGAGGAGTCGGCGGTCGCGCGACTACCCATGGCCCATCTGTCGATCGAAGTCGGGCACTTCTCGCTGGACGAGATCGTCTACGAGACCGATAAGATCCGGGCCGAATTCCGCCGGGCCGTGCCGCTGGTGCGGGCGTTCACCGAATCGGCGCGGGTCGAGTTCGGTCCCGAGGCCAGGGTCAGCACCTGCTATCTGGCGGACGACTATTTCCAGACCGACCACAAACCCGCCGAGGTGCTGGACCGGCTGCTCGGTGTCGCCGCCGACGCGGGGCTGACCATCGACTATCTGGCACGGGAGTCCGGCTGCCACGAGGCTCCGGCCTACTCCGGCGGAGTCGTTGTGGGAGAACCGGTTCCGGTCGCGGCGATGGTGGCCGCACGATTGATCGCACAGCCCGAGGAGGAGAACACCGCCAACGGACGTCGCCCGCCGACCACGGAATCCGGCTGGCTGTGCAATGGCAGGCGCGAGGTGGCGGGCCGGACCAGATCCGCGATGCATCGCGAGGAATATCGGCACCCCCAGGAACACGGTGCTCGGGAGCATTCCATCTTCATCGATGTCGAGCTGTGGAAGGACTCGGTCGACAAGCCGCGCCGCTGGTCCTGTCCGTTCCTCGCCGCGGTGTGGCAGCTGTTGCGGCTGGGCATGCTTCGTTACGAGGGCGCGCCGGTCGCGGAACCGCAGCCGTGGCCGGACGGCAGAGATTGGCCGGCCACCTGGCAGGACCTGCCGCCGGTGGTGCGCCTGGAAGCCGGTGCCGCTCCGTTCACCGCGTATCGCACCATGTCCATGCTGCCCAAACGCTATCTGCCCATCGAGCACGCGGTGCGGGTCATTCTCGATCACATCGCGATCGATGACACCGTGGCCGCGCGGGTCATCGCGCAGGGTGGTGCGGAGGACGTCGCGGTACCCGCCAAAGTCGTTGAACGCGTGGGACATCTGCTCCTCGAGGGGACCTGACCATGACCACCACAACGCAACCCGCGCGCGGGCGGTCCCGTCAGGTCTCGCAGACTCCGCTCGCGGCACTGGGCGAGATCCGCACCTGCCTGCTGCCGCATTCCACCACGCTCGACATCCAGGCCACCGAGGAATTGCTGGCGCTGATCCCGGGTGCGAATGTGGTCAGCCGGGATCGTCCCGGGCCCCTTGCTTTTTCACCGCCGCGCGCGGTGGGGGTGGATTGTCACCTGTCCCGCGGTGGCACGGCGACGGCGCGAATCGTGGGTACCGTCGCCTCGACGGCGATTCTGGTGGGCGGCCGCATATCTCAGGTCTCCTCGCACGTCACGGTGGTGCGCGCACCGCAGAAGCTGCGCCGGTCCTGGTCGCACTATGTCAGCCGGGTCGGGACGGTGGAGATCATCGGCACCCTGCCGGATCGCGAGGGCGCGGATCAGCAATTGACCGACGCCTATCGCGCCATGCCGACCTCCGACAGCGCGGATATGGCGTTCCTGGATATCGCGTCCGTCTGCGCTCGGCAGCTGGACGAACTGCGCTATTCGCCGCTGCTGGATCAGAGCCCGCCGCTGCTGGCCCCCACCACCCGGCTGCGCTGGACGGCCCGGGTCGGCAAGGAGAAGGCGACCTCGGTGTACTTCGAATACCACCGGGACGACCAGCCCCGAACCCTGACGGTCACCGTGCAGCGCGCCGAGGATCTGCCCACCGCGCGGCGATTCTGCGAGGACGTCGCGGCGCACGACTGGCTGCTGACCGTCATCAACGCGAAAGTGCTCGCCGCGAACGGATTCGGCGGCGGGTATGCCCGGCAGGTCGAAGTGCTGGCCCCCGTGCTGGAACACCTGGCGCACCTGTGGATGCCCGGTGCGCACGTACCCGACGAGATCCGGTCGCTGTGGCGCAAACTGCAGACGGATCCGGGTTTCTCCCGGCAGTGGGATACCCGGGTGGCGCAGCTGGAGCACCGCATCGCGGTGGCGACGTACCACGCCGCGCGCGGCGGCTACCCGGCCGACGATCACTGAGAGGGCTAGAGCCGGAACCACTTTCGGACCAGTAGCGCGAAGAACACCGATATCGACACCACGCCCAGCCAGGCCTCGACCGCGAACAGCGCCTCCGCGGGTGCCGCCATATCCTTGGTATTGCCCGGATCGAGCGGATTGAGGAAGCCGACGGTGCACAGGTAGATGACATCGCCCCGCGATACGGTGCCCCGCCAGGCCAGGCCCAGTAGGGAGAACACCACCAGCTGCACGGCCACCCAGCCGAGCAGCCAGAACGGCCGATAGCCGTAGCCGCACAACAGATCCGATATCGCGCCCGGAATGCGCCGCCAGGCCGGTGTGGTGGCGCGCCGCCGGGCTCTGGCCAGGGCGAGGCCGCAGCGATCCTCGGCCTGCACATCCTCGGTGAGGCGGTGCAGTGCCACCGCGCGCCGCCAGGCCAGCACCGCGTGCGCGGGCAATCCGGCCTTGCGTAGTTCCTCCGCCAGTGTCTCGAATTCCGTTGCGAGCAGCACATTCTGGGTTTGACTCAGGCGCAGCGGGCCGCGGAATTCGACCTCCGCGGCGAGCAGTCCGGCCAGCAGCGGCGTGCGCCAGGCCTCGGTGCCCGGGGTCAGCTGCGGGGCCTTCTCGTACAGTGCGACGAACATCAGCCGATTACCGCGACGGCCCAGGCCGAGCAGTTCGGATCTGTCGATCAATGCTTCGACGCGACCGTGGAAGTCATCCAGCACAGTCGGTTTCGAGAGATCGGCGGCGCCCGTCGAATCGATCTTCTCGGTGTGCCTGGCCGCGCGGTCCTCGATATTCTCGATGACCGAATTCAGCCGCCCCCACCGTTCGTCAGCCGTCGGCATTCGGCTACTCCCCCGTTGCGAACCACCAATCAGGTTCCAGGGTAACCGTTTTCAGTCCAGCAGGGCGGGCAACGGATCGGGCACCCGGTGCACCTTGTAGATCAGCACATCGCGGGGCTCGTCATCGCCGAAATACCGTTCATCGCGCTCGTGCAGGACGAAGCCGAAATCCTTGAACAGGTTGTAGGCGGGCTGATTCTTCGGGTCAACGGTCAGCAGCACCTCGTCCACATCGCCCTTGTCGCGGCAGACGTCGACGGTGTGCTGGAGCAGACCCCGGCCGTAACCGTGGCCGCGGGCATCGGGGGAGACGGCCAGGCTGATCAGCCAGGCGCGGCCGCCCTCACCGATGGTCAGGGCGTAGCCGACCACCTTCTCCTCGTCGTCGTCACCGAATTCGACGGCGACGACACAGCCGGAACTGTGCGCGTCCAGTAGTTGGCGGAGCACGAAGTACGGATAGCGGTCGCGGAAGGCCGCCGCGTCGATGATCTGGATGTCGGGCAGGTCGGCCCGCTCCGGCACCCGGTACACGGGCGACGATCGAACTGTCTCCGCGATGGTGGTCATCTGCTCCCTTGCGTTCGTACACAAGTCTCTGAGTCAAGCCTAGACGGCACACCGGTCCGGTGTCTCCGCAAACGAGCCAGGAGGCAGTGTACTCACAGGTGAGAGCGGTGGTGGGATGCGGTTCGGCCCGCCTGCCGTCTGCCGGACGGGCGGGCCGAACCGCGCTGACGCATCGCGGCGGGGGTTGGCCGGCGCACCCAGGAGGTAGGAAGGTGCGACGGCTATCGAAAGGCGGTGCGGCAGCTGCTTTCGCGGCCAGGGGCCTTCCCCGGCCCTTGGACGCGGCGCCGCCGGATGAGCGCGCGGCGGCGATCGAGCATCCACCACAGTGCTCGAAAGACCGCGCGCTCATACCGATCGGCGCCGGTTGTCATGGCAGGGCGCGCTCGTCGAGGACGCAGCGCCCCTCGTCCACCAGCGTCGCGCGGGCGCGGCGCCGCACCTTGCAGGTCTGAACCGTGCAATCGAGGTGCAATTGCATTGCGGCGTGGGCCTGTTCGGTGCTCATGACACCGGGATCCCTGCGACACCGCAGCAATCCGGCTACATGCATATTGAGGGCGGTCAGTTGCATGATCCGACCTCCGCAAGAGAGAGGTGGTAGGGGGTGACTGCTTCGGCCATGACTCCTCGTTCCGCATGGAATTCCTGAAGTGCCCGGAGCATTCAGGAAACGAAAGGGGACTGGCAACACCGCCCCGGGCACATATCCAGCACACCATGAGCAGCCGTCCGGCGGGTGATTTTCGAAGATGAGAACGCAAAATTGCGCGAATTCCCAGCAGTGAATCCAACTGGGAGAGGAAGATTCTCCATAGTGGACGAAGCCCCCAGCCGATGAGAAGTGCGTCCGGGCGGGAGCCGGTGTGCCGCAACACTATCGTGCCGCCAGCCCTCCGGCATCGTCGTGCCGCCGCCCCGCTCGTGCCCGCGACCGAGAACGGAGCGCGCTGTGTCAGAGAGCCCTGCGTCATCGACCCTGCCCCGCCGCCAGCTCGGGCGCTATTTACGGGATTGGCGGATACAGGCGGGATTGACCATCGCCGAGGCCGCCAAACTCATGGAATGGGGCGCGAGCACGCTGCAGCGGCTGGAGAAGGGCAATGCCGATCGCATCCGCACCATCGACATCCACGAACTCTGCCGCATCTACGGCATCCCGGCCGAGATCGCCGAGGGGCTCAAGGGTTTGGCGCAGCAGGCCGCGGTGAAGAGCTGGTGGCACTCCTACGGCGACCTCATTCCGGAGAACTTCGACGTCTACGTCGGCCTGGAGGCATCCGCGCAGCAGTTGTCCTGCTACCAATCGGAATTGGTGCCCGGACTGCTCCAGATCGCCGATTACGCAAGGGCCCTGAACACCCTCGGATATCCGGAAGAGTCTGCGGCGGAGGTGAATCGGCGGGTCCAGCTGCGGTTGCAGCGGCAGGCGCTGATCACCCGCCGCATGCATCCGGCGACGGTCGCCATGGTGTTGCACGAATCGGTATTGCGCCGGTCGGTGGGAGGTGCAAGGGTGATGGCGGCGCAGGTGCGGCACCTGGCGGAGGTGAGCACCAGACCCAATGTCGCATTGCGCATCCTGCCCTTTGATGCCGGTGTCCCCCTGGGACTTTCGACCGGACCATTCGTGATTCTCGAGTTCGGGACCGATGGCAAAGGGCAGCCGGTGGAACCCCCGGTGGTGTACGTGGAGGGGTTCACCGGCGATCTGTATCTCGAAAGACAGGGCGATGTTCAGCGCTATCGCCGGGCG
This sequence comes from Nocardia sp. NPDC058058, assembly GCF_042885355.1. Taxonomy (NCBI): domain Bacteria; kingdom Bacillati; phylum Actinomycetota; class Actinomycetes; order Mycobacteriales; family Nocardiaceae; genus Nocardia; species Nocardia sp. NPDC058058. The sequence continues at coordinate 1,562,498 of NZ_JBHVSA010000002.1, forward strand.
CAGGGATGCCTGGAACGCTGCGCGCTGGAGGTCCAGGACAGCAGAAACCTGCTGCGGCAGGTGGCGAAGGAGTATTCGGCATGAGTGTGCAGGATCTGGCCGGTGCGCGCTGGTTCAAGAGCAGCCGCAGCGGGGCCGGTAAGGAGTGCGTCGAGGTGGCGTTCCTGACCGGCGGGCAGGTGGGTGTGCGGGACAGCAAGAATCCCGGCGGGCCCGCCCTGGTGTTCGGTGCGCGGGAATGGGATTCGTTCACGGAATTGATCGTGCGCGATTGATAACGGTCGGCGGGCGATGAACTTCCTGTTCATCCCCCGCCCCGCCCAAGATCACGAAACGGCGGCCGTTGCATATCGAAAACATGTTTGCGACGGCTAAAGTTGGGTATCCAAGTATTCGTGGACCGAGGGCTGAAGAATTCCCGACCCCGGTACCGCAAAGTAGGTCCCGATGACTGGATGGAACGGCTGATCGTAGGGATGCTCTTCGCGGTATCGGCGATGGGCGTATACGTACTCACCGGAGCATTGGTATCGGCGGTGGCCGTGGGGCTGCTGGTCGGCGCGGTGGCGCTGGGCGTCGTCGCGATGCTGTGATCTCACCCGCCATACCGTAAGAACTGCCCGCCGTTCCGTGGAACGACGGGCAGTACGCGTATCAGCGCCGGAAGAGCTTGTTGCCCAGCCAGACCAGCGGATCGTATTTGTGATCGGCCACCCGCTCCTTGAGCGGGATCAGCGCATTGTCGGTGATCTTGATGTGTTCCGGGCACACCTCGGTACAGCATTTGGTGATATTGCAGAATCCGAGCCCGGCCTCGTCCTGCGCCAGATCGCGCCGATCCGCCACATCCAGGGGATGCATTTCGAGTTCCGCGATCCGCATCAGATAGCGCGGCCCGGCGAACTCCTGCTTGTTCTCCTCGTGATCACGGACAACGTGACAGGTGTTCTGACACAGGAAGCATTCGATGCACTTGCGGAATTCCTGCGACCGCTCCACATCCTGCTGCTGCATGCGGTACTCGCCGGGTTTCAGATCAACCGGGGGAGTGAAGGACGGGATTTCCCGCGCCTTCTGGTAATTGAACGACACATCGGTGACCAGATCCCGGATCACCGGGAAGGTGCGCAGTGGCGTCACGGTGACGACGTCATCCGGGGTGAAGGTGTTCATGCGGGTCATGCACAGCAGTCGCGGCCGCCCGTTCACCTCCGCCGAACACGATCCGCACTTGCCCGCCTTGCAATTCCAGCGCACCGCCAGATCCGGTGTCTGGGTGGCCTGCAGGCGATGGATCACATCGAGCACGACCTCGCCCTCGTTCACCTGGACGGTGAAGTCCTGGAGCTCGCCGCCCTCGATATCGCCGCGCCAGACCTTGAACTTCGCGTCGTAAGCCATGGCTATTCCGCCTCTCCGGCGTCGCCGTCCCGCACGGGTGCGAGATCGGCGGTGCTGTAATACTTTTCGAGTTCGTTCAGTTCGAACAGCCGCAGCAGATCGGTGCGCATGGGGATCTGCTGTTCGGGCGTGACCGTCACCGACGGCACCGAGAAACCGATCTCGTCCGGATCGATGCGGCAGACCAGTAGCTTGTTCCGCCACGCCGGATCCATGCCCGGATGATCGTCGCGGGTATGCCCGCCGCGAGATTCGGTGCGCAGCAACGCCGCCTGCGCCACGCATTCGCTGATGAGCAGCATATTGCGCAGGTCCAGTGCGAGATGCCAGCCCGGATTGAACTGCCGGTGTCCCTCGATGGTGACCCCGTCGTAGCGATCGCGCAGTTCGGAGAGCTTCTCGATGGCCTGCTTCAGCTCACCCTCCTTGCGGATGATGCCGACCAGGTCGTTCATGGTCTGCTGCAGGTCCAGGTGCATGGTGTACGGGTTCTCGCCCGGACCCTCGGCGGCCGGATCGAACGGCACCACAGCGGCTTTCGCGGCGGCGGCGATATCCTGATCGGTGATCTTGGGCCGTCCGGGCAGCTGCTCCACGTAGGTCGCCGCGCCCAATCCGGCGCGACGCCCGAACACCAGCAGATCCGACAGCGAGTTGCCGCCGAGCCGGTTGGAGCCGTGCATACCGCCGGAACACTCACCGGCGGCGAACAATCCGGGCACGGTGGCCGCGCCGGTATCGGGATCGACCTCGATGCCACCCATCACGTAGTGACAGGTGGGGCCGACTTCCATCGGCTCGGAGGTGATATCGACATCGGCCAGTTCCAGGAACTGGTGATGCATGGACGGCAGCCGCTTCTTGATCTCGGCGGCGGGCAGCCGGGACGAAATGTCAAGGTACACACCGCCGTGCTCGGTGCCGCGGCCCGCCTTGACCTCTTCGTTGATGGCGCGCGCGACCTCGTCGCGGGGGAGCAGGTCGGGGGTGCGGCGCGCGGAGTCGTTGTCCTTGAGCCACTGATCGGCTTCTTCCTCCGATTCGGCGTACTGCCCCTTGAAGACCCCGGGGATGTAGTCGAACATGAAGCGTTTGCCGTCCGAATTCTTCAGCACGCCACCGTCACCGCGCACGCCCTCGGTGACCAGGATGCCCTTCACCGACGGCGGCCAGACCATGCCGGTCGGATGGAATTGCAGGAATTCCATATTGATCAGCGTCGCGCCCGCGCGCAGGGCGAGGGCGTGGCCGTCCCCGGTGTACTCCCAGGAATTGGATGTCACCTTGTAGGACTTGCCGATTCCGCCGGTGGCCAGCACCACGGCCGGGGTCTCGAACAGCACGAACCGGCCCGATTCGCGCCAGTAGCCGAACGCGCCGGAGATCTTGTCGCCGTCCTTGAGCAGTTCGGTGATGGTCAGCTCGGCGAACACCTTGATGCGCGCCTCGTAATCACCGGTGGCGGCGAAGTCCTCCTGCTGCAGCGAGACGATCTTCTGCTGCATGGTGCGAATGAGTTCGAGCCCGGTGCGGTCGCCGACGTGCGCGAGCCGCGGGTAGGTGTGGCCGCCGAAGTTGCGCTGGCTGATCCGGCCGTCCTTGGTCCGATCGAACAGCGCCCCATAGGTTTCCAGTTCCCACACCCGGTCCGGGGCCTCCTGCGCGTGCAGTTCGGCCATCCGCCAGTTGTTGAGGAATTTGCCACCGCGCATGGTGTCCTTGAAATGGGTCTGCCAATTGTCCTTCTCATTGGCATTGCCCATGGCGGCCGCGCAGCCGCCCTCGGCCATGACGGTGTGCGCCTTGCCGAACAGCGATTTGCACACCACCGCCACCGAGAGACCGTGTTCGCGGGCTTCGATCACCGCACGCAGTCCGGCGCCGCCCGCACCGATGACCACGACGTCGTACTTGTGCCGTTCGACTTCAGGCATGGAACCGAATACTCCTGACAGACTTGAGGATTGGGATCAGCGAAGCGTGCTCAGCCGATGAGACGCGGATCGCTGATGGTGCCGCTCGCGACCAACATGACGTAGAAGTCGGTGAGGATGAGCGTGCCGAGGGTGGTCCAGGCCAGCAGCATGTGCCGGGTGTTCAGCGCCGAGACCTTGGTCCAGAACCAGTAGCGCACCGGATGCGCGGAGAAGTGCTTGAGCCGCCCGCCCGCGATATGCCGGCAGGAGTGGCAGGACAGCGTGTATGCCCACAGCAGCAGCGCGTTGCCGGTGATGATGATGGTGCCCAGGCCGATGCCGAAGCCACCGTCCTTGCCGTGGAACGAGATCGCCGCGTCATAGGTGTTGATCACCGCGATGATGGCCGCCACGAAGAAGAAGTAGCGGTGCGCGTTCTGGATGATCAGCGGCAGCTTGGTCTCGCCGGTGTACTTGGCGTGCGGTTCGGCCACGGCGCAGGCCGGCGGGGAGAACCACACCGCGCGGTAATAGGCCTTGCGGTAGTAGTAGCAGGTGAGCCGGAACAGCAACAGGAACGGCAACACCAGAAAGCCCAGTGGAATCCACATGGGCAGGTGGCCGATCGGCGTGCCGAGGTGGCTCGAACCCTCGACGCACGACGCGCTCAGGCACGGCGAGTAGAACGGCGTCAGATAGTGGTAGTCGTTCACCCAATACGCCGCGCGCGCAAAGGATCTCACGGTGGCGTAGATGACGAAGGTGCCGAGGCCCAGCACGGTGACCAGCGGTGGAACCCACCAGCTGTCGGTCCGTAGGGTGCGCGCGGAGATGGCCGCGCGGCCCTTGCTGAATACCCCGGTTGTGCTCGATTCAGGACCCTTGACTGGTGCGGCGCTCACTGCTGGATGCCTCGCTGCTCTACCCCGTGGAACGTCATCGTTACCTCCGGCATCGAATGTGATGGTGAGCACCCTACGACAGGGCAGCTATCACTCGAGCTCGGTACCGCGAATTCGTGATCCCGTGATTTGCGCCACAATCCGTGATTTTCCCGGCCTGTCGTTTGATTGGTGAACAAACGGCTATCTCAGCCGTCACACAGCAGCAACAACACTGTGGGACCTTGCCCTGTAGTGAGTTAGGAGCTGTTGTGATGAGAAGAGCCGCAATCGTCATGCCGATGCGCACACCGGTCGGTCTGCCGGGCGGCGCACTCGCTGCGGTCGCCCCGCAACGGCTGATCTCGACCGTGCTGAGCGCGGTGGTGGGCCGGTCGGGCATCGATCCGTACCGCATCGAACAACTCGTCACCGCGGTGCCGGATCAGCGCGCGGTGCGCGCCGCGGTGCCGCTGGCCGGATTGCCGCCCACCGTGGGGGAATTCCCGCTCGGCGCGGGACCGGGCGGTGGACTGCGCGCCCTGATCACCGCGGCCATGATGGTGCAGACCGGATCCGCGGATGTGGTGCTCACGCTCGGCGCCGAATTCCCCTGCGCCCCGGTGCAACCCAGGGGACCGGTCGGTCCGGGGCCGCTGGGTGCGGGACCGCTGCCGACCGGTCCGCGCAATGGCAGGCCCATCGGCGCGCAGCGGGTCGCACCGCCCGCGCCGAACGGTGTGGCCGTGGGTAGCGGTGTGGCCATGGGTGTTGACACCGGCGAACAGCTGGCGGTGTGGGCCGCGGCCGAGGGTGTGCGCCGTCCGCAGGAATCCAAGTACGCGGATCTGCTCGCGCAGCACTACGGGATTTCCCGGCTCGAGGCCGATGAGTTCGCCGCGGCCAGTCACCGCCGCGCCGCGCGCGCCCGGCGACAGGGCATCTTCGGTGAGGAGACCGCGCCGGTGGTGGTGAACGCCATCGCCGGTGATGTGAATTCCGGTGTGGTGCAACTGGTCGACCGCGATGAGGGGCTGCGCGACGATGTGTCCGCGCGCGCCTTCGCGGCGCTGGAACCGTTCCTGCCGGGCGGCGTCACCACCGTCGGCAACAGCAGCACCCGCACCCTGGCCGCCTCGGCCTGCCTGGTGGTGGCCGAGGACCGCCTCGTCGATCTGGGACTGGAACCGCTCGGCTATCTCGTCGGCTGGGCCGCCGCCACCGGTGAACCTGATCAGGCCGTGCCCGCAGCCGCTCCCGCCATCGAAAAAGCTTTGGGACGCAGCGGTTTCGGTCTGGAAGCCCTGGACCTGCTGGAGATCGACGAGACCAGCGCGGTGGAAGTGCTTGCGCTGACCCGGCTTTGGGAGCGCGAGGGCTGGGAATTCGATCCCGCCGACCGCCTCAACGTGCACGGCGCGGCCATCGCGCTCGGGGATCCGGGCGGTGCCGCCGGACTGCGCATGGTGACCACGCTGCTGCACGAATTGGCCCGCAGCGAAGGCGGTTACGGGCTGGCCGCAATTCCCACCGGCCCCGCCGAGGCGCTGGCCGCGGTCTTCGAATCGGCCTACACCGAACAAGTCGCTCCGACCCCGCGCGGTGCGCGCTTCCACGGGGCGCGTCCGCCCCGGCGTTTCGGCAGGCACCGCGCCTGATCCGAATTCGACACGCCGTTCGACACACCGACTATTGCTGCTGAACGGAAAAGTTCCGCGCGCACGGATAGCACGTGTTCCTGGTTAGCGGAAGCCGATGTTTTCGGGGGAGTGCCCAAATCAGCTGTGGTTGCTGAAAATTCGCCTGATCGATAGTGCGCGTGGCGAAGAATTTTTCACGTGATGTCTTGATCATAAACTGGTCGCTTGTTATGTTGCCTGCGTCACGTTCATTGATGAATGTGAACGTTTCTCTTTGCGGGCAGGCGCCGTTCGCACGGGGCAACGACGAACGCGCACAAGGAGATTCACGATGGGTTCGTTGAGCGATCTGCTCGGCTCCATAATTCCGGCTCTCGGCTCCGCGGTCGCGGGCGACAGCCTGCTGGACACCTTCCTCGGCTCGCTCGCCGCCTTCCGCGGCAAATAGCCGAACAATTCGCTAAATCACAAGCACGGCAAGGAGATACACCATGGGATCACTCTGGGATGTGCTCGGTAAGGGCAGCGGCAGCATCGGCAGCCTGGGCACCACGATTGTGAACGCGCTGATCACGCTGAGCGGCGGCACGCCCGCGGCGGGCAAGTAGACAGACGGATAGTCGATTACGGGGGCGCACCGACTCGGGTGCGCCCCCTTGGCGATAGCACAGGGGCACAGGCGATTTCATGAGTACACGGCGGTTGCGCAACACCGCGTTCGGGCTGAGTCTGCTGGCCGCGGCCCTGCTCTGGACCCCCGCCGGTCCCGCCCGAGCCCAGGATGCCGGCCCGGCCCGGCTGATATCGCAGACCGCGGGAGCGGGACGGCTGATTCAGATCAGCGTCCACTCACCGGCGATGGACCGCGATATCGCACTCCAGGTGCTGCGCCCGGTGGATACCGCCACCCCCGCGCCCACGCTCTATCTGCTCAACGGCGCGGGCGGCGGCGAAGACGCCGCGAGCTGGGTCGCGCAAACCGATCTGAACGGCTTCTTCACCGATAAACAGGTCAATATCGTCGTCCCGATGGAGGGCGCGTTCAGCTACTACACCGATTGGCAGCAGGACGATCCCGGCCTGGGCAAGCTGCTCGGCAACAACGGCCGGAACAAATGGGCCACCTTCCTCACCGAGGAACTGCCGCCGGTCATCGACCGCGCCTTCGGAACCAACGGCGTGAACGGGCTGGCGGGCATTTCCATGGCGGGTACCTCGGTACTCGATCTGGCCATCCAGGCGCCCGAGCTGTACCGCACCGTCGCCGCGTACAGCGGCTGCGCCATGACCAGTGATCCACTGGGACAGTCGTTCATCAACTTCGTCATCAGCCTCGGCGGCGGTCGCGCACAGAATATGTGGGGTCCGCTGAACGGTCCGGAATGGCGTGCGCACGATGTGCTGCTGAACGCGGACCGGCTGCCGCGCATCCCCATGTACATCTCCAGCGGCACCGGGCTGCCCGGCCCGCACGATGTGCTGGCCGATCCGACCGTGCGGCAGAACACCAAGACCCTGGCCAATCAGATGATGGTCGGCGGCGGTATCGAGGCGGCCACCAACTACTGCACCGCCCGGCTCGCCGATCGCACGAACGCACTGGGCCGCACCGACATCACCTACAACCTCGATGCACCGGGCACCCACTCCTGGGGCTACTGGCAGGACGAACTGCACCGCTCCTGGCCGGTGCTCGGTCCGGCGCTGGGGCTGTAATCCTTTCAGTCCCGGTGGGATTCGAGTGCCTGCCAGAGCTCGTCGAACGAGCGCAGCAGTAATTCCCCGTAGTGCCCGGTATCGGGCAGCATGGCGGTGTCGGCGCTGAAACTGATGATCAGCTCATCGCCCTGCGAGGTGGTCAGATGCCGCAGACCGTCACCGTCCATGATCGGCAGCGCACCGAACGCGCTGATCATCGGCGCACCCAGGAAGGCCAGCCGTTCCGCCACCGGCGGCACATTGCTGACAGTGGTATTGGACAGCGGCACCTGCGCGACATCATCGAATCGCCGCTGCGCCCTGCCCCATCCGGCCAATCGCAGCAGCCACGCGGGGGAGGTCTGCACGCGTTCCTGCCGCCGTAGATACGCCGGATCGCCGCCGCGTTCCTTCTCCCGTCGCACCGATTCCCGGATGGCGCGCAGCCGCCGCACCGGATCGGCGATATCGGTATGCAGATCGACCGACATCTGGGTGAGTTGATTCACCGAATCCCAGTGCGCGAGACCGCGCATGGAGCGCGGCACCATGGCGGCCAGCGAATCGGCGGGTGTCTCGCCCTGCTCGTCCAGGTAGGCGGCGAGCGCTCCGGCGACCACGGTCAGCACCAGATCGTTGACCGTAATCCTCTCCGGGGCAGCGGCTTTGGCCTTCAGGACAGCGGCCATGGGAATGCGCACCAGATCGAATCCGAAGCGCGGATCCACTTTTCGATTGAACCGGGTGGCGGGCCGCATGGCGAGCGGTTCCGGGGCCGATGACGGGACGGCGCGGGTGCTCCGCAATCCGAGGGCGAACCGGAGCAACCGGTACGGCTGTGTCACCACCGCGCGGGCGAGCGCCCGGCGGGCGGACCATTCCCGGGCGTCGCCGGAATCGATCGGTGTCGGTAATGCGCTGCCGTCGAACAACTTCAGTTCGAGTTCCCGGGTCGCCACACCGTCACCGGCACTGTGATGGAAGCCGAGCAGGACCAGGGTCACGGTCGCATCGGGCCTGCCCGGATATTCGGTGACCGCCTCGAAGATGTGAATCCGCCACGGCGGCCGGGTGAGATCCATTCGGGTGGCGGCGATTTCGGCGATCCGGGCGCGTACCGCGCTCCAGTCCCGAGCCGATTCCATCGAGACGTGCCGATGGATGTCGAAGTCCGCGTCCCATACCCAATAGGGCAGATCCAGATCCCCCGGCACCCGCGCCAGTCGGCGCTGGAACAACCGGAAATGCCCGAGACGCGCTCGGACCCAGGCGATCACGGTCGCGGCATCGGGGGGCGAGGCTCCGGCCGCGGTGGCGTCGAAGGCGTACACCGCGACGATATTCGACGGGTGCCGCTCGAATTCGTCATAGACGAAGACGGCATCGCGCGCCGTCAATTGCTCCGCGCGACTCACACACATACTCCTGCCCGGGACCGCCCCATCGCGATGGACGGGTACTGCCGGGCAGCATTGTCCCGGGCGGGAGTTTAGTGATTCCCCACGCCGGTGTGGGCGGAAGTGTCGATGAAGTGGGAGTTACTTGGTGCGCGGGCGGGAGTGGAAGCCGAGGCCCTCGTCCTGCGCGCCCATCCATGCCGCCTCGTCGTGTTTGGCATCCGGGACGTAGATGGGTTCCTGCTTGGCCTTCGCCGATTCGCTCGGCGGGGCCTGCTCGAATTCATCGGCGTCGATGACGAGCCTCTCCAGATCGTTCTCCAACCGGCGGATGGAACCGGTCTCCCCGTAGTGGGAACGCAATGCGGTGACGCACTGCCGGAGCTGGCCGACCGTGTAGCGGAGTTCCGCAATCTCGCTGCGTGTCATCGAAAGCCTCCTCGAGCCGTGTGACCGACCACACAATATGATCTACAACACAGTACGTGAAGATACTCTGTTCGTCTCGTCGCAGAGCGATATTCGCTGGTCAGCGGCCTGTCCCCGGTGCCGATCCGGGCCGCCGACGCGACAGTCGCGACCCGGAACGACCAGCGCCTCACCCCGCGATGGCGAACTCCGGGCCACAGTCCTCGCCGCGCCCGCAGGGCCGTTCCGCCGGATCCGCCAGCGCCGCCACGGCCCGATCCACCAGTGCCGCAATGGAAGCCGCGACCTCTTCGGCGCGCTCCATGATCACGCTGTGCCCGGCGCCGTCCAGCCGCACCAGTTCCACATCGTCCAGCTGCGAAGCCAGCACCACCGAATGCGCGAACGGGATGACGATGTCCGCCGAACCGGCCAGCACCAGCGCCGGAATCGCGCCCAGCCGGTGCAGGGTGGCGGTCTCGTCGAAGCGCATCAGCGATTCCAGGAAACTCGCCATGGTCAGCAGCGAGGTCTCGTTCAGCATGGCCGTGGCCACCGCCAGTACCCGCGGGCTGATCTTGCGGGTGCCCAGGGTGGCCTCGCGCATGATCGGCTCGAACAGATGCCGGGTGAAATGCTTGGACGCCTGCATGGCGCGCGGGGCACGGCGTACCGCGACCCGCAGCGAGGTCACGGCGGGACCGTTCAGCAGGCGGCCCAGGCCGACCCGGGTGACGCTGTTGGCCGCGCCCGCCAGCAGCCCCACGCCGATGATGCGGGTGCCGATGGTCTCGGGGAAGAGCCGGGCGTAGGCCAGGATGGTCATGGCCCCCATCGAATGACCAACCAGCACAACCGGACCCGTTGGTGCGACCGCGCGCAGCACGGCGTCCATATCCAGTGCCAGCTGATCGATGGTGTAGGTGGCCGGATCGGCCGCACCCGAATTGCCGTGTCCGCGATGGTCGTAGAACACCATGTGCGTGCTCTCGCCCCAGCGCCGTCGCAGATGCTCGCGCAACAGCTCCCAGGATTCGGTGCGCAGGCAGTGCCCGTGTGCGAAGACCACGGTGAGCGGTGCGCCGGCGGGGCCGAATTCGCGGACGGCGATCGGCACGCCATCGTCCGCGGTGACGGTCAGGTGGTGACCGTCGTGATCGGCGGCGGGGGTGCGGATGGACATGACGGCCTCCTGGAGAGTTCGCCTCTTGCCCGGTTGTCGATGGGTATTGCCGCTCCGTTAACCGTTCACACCATGCGTTATGCACAAGTTGTCCAACCGATGCCGGTGATCGATATACCGATTCGACCGGATTTCTGCGCCATCGCTGCGCAATCGGACTATCTACAGCTTTCTAGTGATGGCACTAGAAAGCTGTAGATGCTTATGAGAACTACAGACCGCCTGGTCAACGCGCACGCCCGCGTTCTCGACAGCAATCTGCCCCTCTCTACCCGAGAAGCTAGAGAGGGGCAGATTTACCTGACGAGCGCTAGGCGGACGAGTACTAGGTGGACGAGGCCGCCTTCGTCGACGGCAGGAACGGCCGGATCAGGTTCTGCTCCGTAGACGGTCCGAACTGCCATTCGGAGATCCACGGCCCGGTGCCCTCGCTGGGATCCAGCGCACCGCCCTCCAGCCAGCTGTAGCGGCCGTCCAGAATGCCCCGGGTCAGTTCGGTATCGGCGTCATCGGTGTTGTCCCACAGGGATTCGAACAGCCGCTGCACTCGGATACGGGACTGACGGCAGAACACCTCGGCCAGCTCCTCGGCCGCCGCACCGTCCGGATCGCCCGCCACCCGCAGGGATTGCGCCTTCACGCACGCGGCGGCCATCGCGAACAGTTCCGCGCCGATATCCACGATGCGACCCAGGAAACCCTGCTTGTACTCCAATTTCGCCTGCCAGCGCGCCATTCCGTACATGAGCGCCCGGGCCTGCTTGCGCGACATGCGCTCCACGAACCGCATATGCCGTGCCAGCGGGCCGAATTCGCCGAAGGTGGCCGGTACCGTGCCGGTGCCCACGGCCAACTGCGGGAACCACTTGGCGTAGAAACCGCTCGCGCCGACCGCCGCCTTCGCCTTGTCCTTGAGTTCGGCATTGCGATCGACCAGCGCGCCCGCCGCCGACATATGCGCATCGGCCATCTCGCGTGCGATCAGCAGCCGCATGATCTCGCTGGAACCCTCGAAGATGCGATTGATGCGCAGATCGCGCACCATCTGCTCCGCGCCCACCGCGCGTTCGCCGCGCGCGGCCAGCGAGGCCGCCGTCTCGTAGCCGCGGCCGCCGCGAATCTGCACCAGCTCATCGGCGATGGTGCAGGCCATCTCCGACGCCCACAGCTTGGCCAGCGCGGCCTCGATGCGAATGTCATTGCGGTTCTCATCGCACATGGTGGCGGACAGGTCCAGCACCGCCTCCAGCGCGAAAGTGGTTGCGGCGATGAAGGACAGCTTGGAACCGACCGCGGCGTGCTCACCTACCGGGCGGCCCCACTGCACGCGCGCACCGCTCCATTCGCGGGCGATCTTGAGCGACCACTTGGCCGCCGCGGTACACATCGCGGGGATGGCGAGGCGGCCCGCGTTCAGCGTGGTGAGCGCGATCTTGAGGCCGTCACCCTCGCGGCCGACCAGATTGCGCTTGGGCACCCGCACATCGTGCATGCGGGTGACGCCGTTCTCGATACCGCGCAGGCCCATGAACGAATTACGGCGCTCCACCGTGATTCCCGGACTGTCCGCCTCCACGATGAACGCCGAGATGCCGCCGCGATGGCCCTCGCTCTTGGGCACCCGGGCCATCACCACGAGCAGTTCGGCGACCACGCCATTGGTGGTCCACAGCTTCACGCCGTTGAGTTCGTAGGCTTCGCCGTCGGCGGTCGGGGTGGCGGTGCAGGCCATGCGCGCCGGATCCGAGCCCACATCGGGTTCGGTGAGCAGGAACGCGCTCACCGCGCCTTTGGCGCAGCGCGGCAGGAACTCTCGCTTCTGTTCATCGGTGCCCGCGAGTTTCAGCGGTTCCGGGACGCCGATCGACTGGTGCGCCGAGAGCAGTACGCCGAGGCTGGCGTGCGCGGAACCGACCAGCATGAGCGCGCGGTTGTAGCCCACCTGGGTGAGGCCGACGCCGCCGTACTCCTCCGGAATCTTGAGGCCGAAGCAGCCGAGTTCGGCCAACCCGCGCACATATTCGTCCGGAATCCGGCCCTCGGCCTCGATGCGCAGGCCGTCGATGGTTTCGCAGAAGGCCTGCAGGCGGGTCAGATACAGATCCATCTTGGTCTGATCCGCCGTGCTCGGCTTCGGGAACGGATGGATCAGATCGAGGCGGAAGCGGCCGAGGAACATCTCCTTCGCGAAAGAGGGTTTGGCCCAGTCGGTTTCGCGGGACTCCTCGACAAGTGCGCGGGCCTGCTCTTCGGTGGCATCGACTTTCGCTGTGGTCGCCATAGCGTCCTCCTCGGAGGTGATCGGAATCACATTCGAGTGTAGAAGTCTTTGTTACCCACCGGTAGACGCCAGTTAAGATCAAAAACCCTTGTCGGACAATGATCTTGGTTGCACAGCAATTCTTCGGTTATTGAACCCCGCGCAGATATCGGCCGAAATGCGGCACCGTGAAACCGATGGTGCCGCGTTCGGCGGAGTAGATCAGACCCTTCTTGATCAAGCCGTCCCGGGCGGGGGACAGGGACGCCGGTTTGCGATCGAGCTCGCGTGCCACGGCGGAGGTGGACACCGGCCCCTCATCGCCCGCGAGATCCGCCATGGCGCGCATGTATTCGCGTTCGGCGGGTGTGGCGCGCTCATAGCGGGAGCCGAAGAATCCGACCGCCAGCTCCTCCTCGGCATGCGGCGCGGCCACCGCCACATCCTCCTCGCTGATCGGGCTCTGCGCCGCCGCGTCCCAGGTCGCCTTGCCGTACGCCTGCACGAAATACGGGTAGCCGTCCGCCTTTTCGTAGAGCGCGTCCAGGGCGGCCTCGCTGTATTTCACGTCCTCGCGACCGGCGGGGGCGATCAGCGCCTGATCCGCCGCCTCCCGATCCAGGCGGTCGATGCGGTGGTACGAGAACAGGCGCTCGGAGTACGACTTGGAGGCCGAGAGCACGGCGGGCAGATGCGGCAGGCCCGCGCCGACCACGATCAAAGGCGCGGCGTCCTGGCTCAATTCGTGGCAGGCGCCGCAGATGGCGGAGATGTCCTGCGGGCCCAGATCCTGCATCTCGTCGATGAACAAAGCGATGCCGACACCGATGTCGCGGGCAAGTTGCGCGGCCTCCAGCAGCAGCTCGACGAGATCGATTTCGATATCCCCGGAATCGGCCCGGCCGGTGACCGCCGGAACATCGATACCCGGATTCCAGCGGTCCCGCATACCCTTGTCCGCGGTCGATCGGAGCGCGAAAGCCTTGAGAATCCCCAGGAAATCGTCCACCTGCTCCGGATTGCGATGTGCCACCGCTATCGAGCGCACCGCCATGTGCAGAGCTGAGGAAAGCGGCCGCCGCAATTCCTGATCGGGGCGTGCCTCGAGTTTGCCGGTACCCCAGCCGCGGGTCCGCGCGGCCGAACGAAGTTGATTCAGCAGCACCGTTTTTCCGACACCGCGCAGACCGGTCAGCATGACGCTGCGTTCGGGGCGGGCGCGGGCAATGCGCTCCAGCACGATGTCGAAAGCGTCCAGCTGCCGATCGCGACCCGCGAGTTCGGGTGGGCGCTGCCCGGCACCTGGGGCGTAGGGATTTCTGACCGGATCCACGGGCACGACGGTAGCGCCAAAGTTCGGGATTATCCGGGCATCTACCGAAGCCCTTAGAGAGGGCAATCGACGGGCATACGCCGCCTGTCCACCGGCGACACGAGGAACTGTCCGTTTCGCCGGGAGCGGGTGTTCGCTTCGTACCCCTTGTCGCGCTTGCACCCTCGCTACCCTTATGGCTGATTCACAGATGCCCAGGGCAGGAGGGTTCATGTCGGAGGAAGCCCCGTCCACCGTCGCCGAGGTGGTCGAGTCCTGGAACGTACCGGCGGAGGCGATAGTCGCCGCGCGCATTCGCAACAACATTCTGGTCGCGATCGAACGCGGCTATGACGATCCGCAACTGGTCGCCGATCTCGCGGTTGGTCCACTCGTGATGGCGCTGGGCCAACTCGAAGTGGAACTCGCGGACGCGCGCCGCCGCATCGCGGATCTCGAAAAAGCAGTTGAGGCGCGCGGTTGATCTCGAGTTTGCGCTTCGATAACGGGCATTTCGATCGCGTATATCTTCCCGTGATCCGGCCCGGCATAGCGGAATTCGTGCTGCGGCCGGGGGATTTGCGGTGTGTCGCGACACGCGCCGCGTGTGGGGTGGACAACACAGCCGGGTAGTCGTAATCTCTTCGTGACTTAGCGGAGTCTGTCGCTTCATCGGAGAGGCGGCCCGCGACGTTACCGGCTAGTCGACGACGAACCACAAAGACGTTCGTCAGCGAATCGGGATGTAGCAAGATCGGAGATGGCGGCTCGGTGGGTAAGCACAGCATGCAGCGGGAATCTCGAATTCCGAGTTCCGTGAAGGGCGCAGTGGTCATGGGCGCCATGGCGGCAACGACAACCGGCGTGTTCCCGGCGATCACCGCCCAGGCCGCCACCATCGATATCCCGGGTATCGGGAACTTCGATGTACCGGACGATTTCGCGCCCCAGGTTCAGCAGTTCAACCAGGCGGTCAAGGACCTCCAGAGCACTCAGGTCGGGGTGAATCCCTCCCCCGGCGCCAACGGCTTCCAGCTTCCGGAGCTGTTCCCCCAGAAGCAGACCGGCCCCGCGCAGATCGCGCTCGAGGCCGCGCAGACCAAGGTCGGCGCTCAGTACTCCTGGGGTGCCACCGGTCCGTTCAGCTTCGACTGCTCCGGTCTGGTGCAGTGGGCCTACAAGCAGGCCGGAGTCGAACTGCCGCGCACCAGCTTCGAGCAGTCGCACGTCGGCGCGCCCGTCGCCTTCCAGGATCTGCAGCCCGGCGACATCGTCGTCACCAACGGCGGCGGCCACGTCGGCATGTACGCCGGTGACGGCAAGCTGCTGAACGCGGTGCAGACCGGCACCCCCGTCTCCTACACCAACCTGCGCCCCGACATGGTCGTCACCGCGCGCCGCATCGCCGCCTGAAAAACAGCGATCGCCGCATAACGACCGAGTTCGAAACGACTGCCGCCCAGTCGAAGATCACGACCTCGCGCGCGACACGTATCGTGTAGCCCGTGACGTCAGCTCTACCGAGCGAACCGGCCCAGGCCCGAGTTGATTCTTGGGTCTGGGCCGTTCGTCTTTTCAAAACCCGCTCCGCCGCCGCGACCGCCTGCCGGGCCGGGCATGTGAAGGTCAACGGCGTGGCGGTCAAGGCCGCCCACTCGCTCAAACACGGTGACGAGATCCGGGTTCGGATCGGCGGCGTCGAACGCATCGTGATCGTGCAGCGGCTGCTCACCAAACGCGTGGGCGCGGCCGTCGCCGTGCAGTGCATGATCGACAACAGCCCGCCCCCGCCCGATCCCGCGGTGATCGCCACCCTGCCGCAGCGCGATCGCGGCAGCGGCCGGCCCACCAAACGCGAACGCCGCGAAACGGATCGGCTACTCGGCCGCGACGCCTGAGCCGCCGCGCTTCGCCCCGGCACCGTGCCCGCCATCGGCCGTGCTCGGCGAGTGGGCGGCGGCGCGATTGGCGGCCAGGGCCGTCGCCAGCACGGTCACCAGTGCGCCAAGCATGAGCGCGGCGGGTTCGCCCGGGCGCAGCACATGCAGTTCGGTGCCGACGGTGACCGCCGCGACCGGCACCCCGATCTGCGCGGCAGCCATGGCGCCGAACGTGATCGGCTGACCGGTGATCCGCATGGCCATATGCGCCAGCACCGCCGCCCCGCCCAGCGCCAGGCCGAGCAGGATCAGCCACGGGTGATCGCCGAACTCGCGCAGGTTCAGTCGCGCGCCCAGCCAGACGAAGAACATCGGGGTCAGGAAACCGTCGCCGATGGCGAACAGCTGTCGCGCCACCCGCCGCGGCTCCCCGATGGCCGAGACCACCAGGCCCAGTGCGAAACCCGCCAGCATGATCGAGACGTGCGTGCGGGTGGCCAGCGCGCACAGCGCGAACAGCAGCACCAGGCTGACCCGCAGCTCCAGCGCGAAACCGCGCTGCTCGGACACCTTGTGGAAGCGGTGGCGCAGCCCGGAATCGCCCAGGTACTTCAGCGCGAAGTACAGCACTACCGCGCACGCCGACACCGCCAGCGCGCCCAGCGCCGCCCGGCCCGCATTGCCGGGATCGATCACCAGCGGCAGCGCCACCACACACGCCGCATCGGCGATGGCGACCTGGGCGGTCAACTCCAGCACCGGCTTTCCGGTCAGGCCCTGCCCGTCGATGATGGGCAGCACCAGCGCGGCCGACGAGGAGGCGATCAGCACGGCGTACAGCGCGCCGTGGCCGGTGTCGAACAGCGCGGCCACACCCAGCCCGGCGGCGACCGCGAGCAGGCCGACCAGCACGGCCCGCACCGCGCCCCGGCCCAGCGCCGACCGAATGGTCGAATCCCGCATGGGCACATGGGTTCCGGCCACGAACATGACCACCGCGAAACCCACGTCCGCGAGGAAGGTGAAGGTGTCGTCGGCGGGGTTCAGCACCCCGAAACCGGTGCTGCCGAACACGATTCCCGCCAGCAGCTCACCCAGGATGACCGGGATGTGCCACTGCGGCCGCCACGCCAGGATCGGTCCGGCCAGGCCGAGCAGCACGATCAGCGACAGCAGTTCGAAAGTCACGGCAGCGAAGCGATTTTCACCGGGATGAGGATGTTCTCGTCCGAGTAGTAAATCGCGCACACCCGGTGATAGCCGTCCGCGATCTGCGCGGGCACACCGCGCCGGAAGTTGCCGCGCACCAGCAGAATCGGCGAGAGCGCCTTACCCGCCAGGATTTTCTCCAGATCGCGGCGCACGTACGGGTTGTACGCGGGCAGGATCTCCAGCTGGGAGGCGCGCAGAATATCCTTGGCCTTCTTGTGGGTGACCTGCGCGGCGCGCAATTCCTCGATGACGGTGTTCACCACATCCGGATCGCCCAGCATGTCCAGGAAGTCCGCCGCGGCCGGATAGTCGTGCTCGTCCGGCTGGTCCTTCCATTTCACTTGGATAGTCGCCTCGGCCATTCCGACATCATTCCCGCGCGACCGGCGTGGCACCGCCCGACACGCTGGTCAGCGGCAGCCAGCCCACCCCCGAGAACCCGATGGTGAAATCCGTCGGATCGGCCGAGGTCAGCTCGACCAGATTGCCCGCCGCCACCGGATGCAGCGCCCGCCCCGCCAGCACCACACCCCGGATCGGCGGCCCGGAATCGCGGATATCGTCCAGCGCCCCAGCCAGATCCACCCGATCGGTGGCATCGCACTGCACCACCACCACGCACTCCTCCATCCCCTCCAGGGGTTCCGGCAGCGCCCGCGCCAACCGGGTCAGCACCACCACCTCGCGCACCCCCGCGTCCAGCAGCCACCGCACCACCAGCGCCCCCGACACCCCGAGCCCACCCGCCACCACGTACGTCCCGTCCACCCGAATCCGCACCTCGGGCATCCGCACCCCGACCCCCTCCACCGACACCCGCCGCCCCCAGCGCCGCTGCGGCGGCGGCATCGTCAGCGCACCCAGCGCCGACCACTCCACCCGCCGCCCCTCCAGGAACAGCCGCCCCACCGCCCGCAGAAAGCTCCCCGCCTCATCCGTCCGAGACCCCACCGCGTACGCCGCTCCCCGAAACGCCATATGCTCCCGCGCCACCGGCGTCAGCACCCCGTGCGGCCCGATCTCCACCACCGTCGAAATACCGGCCCCCGCAGCAGAATCCAACGCCGCACCGAGTTCGACCGGCCCAGCCGCATTCAGCGCCCAATACGCCGCATCCGTACACCCCTGCGCCACCCCATTCGCCCCCTGCGCTGCTTTCGGTCCGATCACCATGCCGCGCCGGGTGGTTGAGAAGAACGGCATTTCGGGACGCAGCGCCGAAACGGTCGCGAGTTCCGAAACCAGTTGCGGGGCAACATCTCGGGCGCGCGGAGCGTGCGGCACAGGGATCGGGCCGCCGATGGCGTCGTCGGCGGCGATGCGCTGCGCGAAGATGGCGCGGCGGTGGGCGCGGCGTACCAGGGTGTCGATATAGCGCGGGTCGCCGGAGACCGTGATGGACGATGGGCCGTCGACGGCCGCGACTCCGACCGAGGAGCGCATGGGTTCGATCAGCCGATGTACTTCGGCGGGGGTGGCTTCCAGTACCGCCGCGGCACCGTCCGCACCGGTTCCGGCGAGCAGGCGGCCGCGGGCAACGGCGATCCGAGCACCGTCCGCCAGTGATACCGCACCGCACACCACGGCCGCGGCGACTTCGCCGATCCCGTGTCCCGCAACGGCATCCGCCCAGACACCCCACACGCCGAGCAGGGCGGCGAGCGCCACCTGGAACGCGAACAGCGCCGGTTGTGCGAACTCCTCGCCCTCGGCGGCAGCACCGAATCCGTTGCGCGGCGTCCACACTCGCGGCCCGCCCGCCGCCGCCACCGCATCGGCGGCCTCGGTCAGTGCCGCCGCGAACACCGGATAGCGTGCCGCGAGGCCGCGCCCCATGCGCGCGTGCCCGCCCGCACCCGAGAACAGGAACAGCACTCCGCCCGCGCGCTCATGGTCGGAAATCCCGACCACCTCACCGGATCCGGTTGTCCCTGTCGTGCTCGGCAGCGTGGAACCGACCACGCGCCGCACCATTTCACCGGCGATATCGCACGGTGTGCTCGGCGCGGGCGGGGATACGCGGGCGGCGGCGGATACGGGCAGTGCGCCCGCGAGCGCGGTGATGTGGCGGGCCAGTTCGCGGAATTGGCTTGCGGCGTCGGCGATGTCATCGGCCAGAATGGCGGCTCGGGTGCTGCCCGGTGTCAGGCGCGCCACGGCGGCGGCGAAATCGCGCAGCGTGGGATAGGCGCCGATCGCCGACGCATAGTGCAGGCAGAGTTCGTGCAGGGCATCGAGATCCCGCGCCGACAGCGGGATAAGCAGCGGGGGGTCCATATGGTGGACACGGGCGGCCGCGACGTTCGCGGACACGGTCTGCGCGGCGAAGGGTACCGAAGTGTTGGTTTGGGTCGCCCCGGCATCGTTCAGGCGCAAGGAAATTCGCGTCATGGCGTCTCCTCCATGCGGGAATCCCATTCCCGAGCCGGAGAATTCGGCGTGACACCGAACGCCCGTGCGATGGGCGTCCCGGGTGCGTTGCAGGATCAGCACGGCGGCGTGACTGGACTCGGGAATCGCGATCGCCGAAATATGCTGCGGCAGAGATGAATCGAGAACTGCGGCCAGGTCCGCGCCGCCGGTGATGACGAACGGTACGGATTCGTCGGCGAGCAGGCGGGCGGCGGTGTCGACCGCGACCAGCGGTGCGGTGCGGTCGCTGGCCACCAGCAGGCTGGGGCCGTGCAGGTCCAGGGTGCGCGAGAGCAGGTGCGCGATGTTCAGCGCGGCGGCGGGGCCGAATGTCGTTGCGGCACCGAAGACCACGGCGGCGCGGGAACCGGGGGCGAGGTGGCCCAGGCCGGAATCGTCGAGGGCCTCGACGGCGAGTTCCAGGGTGACGCGCTGGCGCGGATCGAGGGCAGCCGCCTCGTGTTCGGGCAGCGCGAACCAGTCATTGTCGAATGCCGTACCTGTCGGCCGGTACGCGACACCGACGATCGACACCCGCGGAGCGGGCGCCGAATCGTTCGCTGCTGTCGTACTCTGCCGCACGGAGAACCCCTCCCGTGGTCCGGCGACGTGTGCGCCGAGGTACCTCCGGCGATTCTGCCAAGAATTCGCCGCCGCCAGAAGAGCTTTGGCGCAGGTAGATTGTGACTCGGCGTGCCATCCACGGGTGTGGGACGCGCGCCGCGCGCCGCCACCGGGTGGCCGCGCGCGGTTACGACATCGGCGGGGGAGCGGCTGCTAGGCCGAGGCTGCCCGGGTGTGAATCGGGTGCTCGAGATCCGCCGGCGTGGCATGCGAGGTGAAGAATCGCAATGCTAGGTTCACCGCGTCCTGTTCGGTGTGAACGCCCGAAATAGCCATTGTCCGCCGCAGCGCGTCATCGTCGAGATAGATACGAGTGATTGCCATTTCGGCACCTCCACCACTTCGGACTGTCGTTAAAGCATGACGCATCGACGGGCCCCGGGTAACCGAAATGACTAGAGCCCTTGGCACGATCTGCCAAGGGCTCTTAGCGGAAATTCTCAAAACACCTATTGCGCTTTCGAGAACATGCCGCCTGGTCGTCAGACCAGCATGCTGCCCAGCTGGCCGCGGATGATCTCCTCGGCCTCGGAAACCATGCGGGACACCAGATCCGCGCAGGTCGGGATGTCATCGATGAGGCCCTGGACCTGACCCGCGGACCAGATTCCGGCGTTCAGATCACCCTCTTCGAAAACGCGGCGGCCGCGCGCACCGGCGACCAGTTCGCGCACATCCTCGAAAGTGCCGCCCGCCTTCTCGATTTCGACGACCTTGCGGCTGATCTCATTGTCCGCCACGCGCGCGGTGTTGTGCAGCGTACGGAAGATGAGCTGCGTCGCGCGCTCGGAATTGGCGACGATCTGCTCCTTCACCGTCTGGTGAATGGCCGATTCCTGCGTGCACATGAAGCGGGTGCCCATATTCACGCCGTCCGCGCCCAGCGCCAGCGCCGCGACCAGACCGCGCGCGTCGGCGATACCGCCGGAGGCGATCACCGGAATATCGAGCGCCTTGGTGGCGGCGGGGATCAGGATCAGGCCGGGGACGTCATCCTCGCCCGGGTGACCCGCGCATTCGAACCCGTCGATCGACACGCCGTCGACGCCGATCTTCTGCGCCTTGAGCGCGTGCCGGACGCTGGTGCACTTGTGCAGCACCTTGATGCCCGCCGCCTTGTAGTACGGCAGGAAGGGCTCGGGGTTGGAGCCCGCGGTCTCCACGATCTTCACGCCCGACTCGATGATCGCCTGCATGTACTCCTGGTACGGCGGCGGATTGATCGACGGCAGGATCGTCACGTTCACACCGAACGGCTTATCGGTGAGCTCGCGCGCCTTCTCGATCTCCTTCAGCAGATCCTCGGGCGTGGGCTGGGTGAGGGCGGTGATGATGCCGAGACCGCCCGCCTGGGACACGGCGGCGGCGAGTTCGGCGCGGCCGACCCACATCATGCCGCCCTGCACGATCGGGTGCTCTACCCCGAAGGTCTCGGTGAACCTGGTACGCAGCATCGACGCAGTCCTCTCTGGCCTCTCACAACTGGCTCGATACTCGCATAGTTGCATATGGGGGTTCAACCCCGATGTGAGTCGGAGTTTGCACCTTCGGTGGCGTAGGTGACGTCGACCTGGGGATAACCGCAGCTGGTCACTTCGGCTACCAAGAGCAATTTACAGCCTCTGAGCTGCTGATTGAATCGATGATAAACATCGTACAGAACCTTCTCTGTAACCCTTGTCACGCCAAGAAGTTAGTTGGTATTCTCGCGACCAACCAGACGGAAGGGCACAGCATGACCACAGGTTTCCGGCCGCTCGACGAGCCGATCCGGTCGCGGCGCAATCACTGGGTCAACCAGGTCGCCACGCACGCGGCCATGCGGGGAGACGGTGTGGCCTTCCGTTTCCAGGGCACGGACACCACGTGGGGACAGCTGCACGAGCGCTCGGAG
The DNA here is from genome assembly GCF_042885355.1 of Nocardia sp. NPDC058058. NCBI lineage: Bacteria > Bacillati > Actinomycetota > Actinomycetes > Mycobacteriales > Nocardiaceae > Nocardia > Nocardia sp. NPDC058058. The sequence goes on from NZ_JBHVSA010000002.1 coordinate 1,584,616, forward strand.
CGGTTCGCCGACGGGCTCGCCCGGCGCGGCGTCGGATTCGGCGACCGGGTGCTCATCCTGGCGCTCAACTACACCGAGTACATCGAGGCCGTGCTCGGCATCAACGCGCTCGGAGCCATCGCGGTGCCGGTGAACTTCCGGCTCACCCCGCCCGAGGTCGCCTATATCGTGAGCGACTCCGGTGCGAAGGCCATCGTCACCGACGCGCCGTTGCAACCGCTGGCCGCCGCCGTGCGCGCCCAGGCCCCGGCGCTGGAAACCTGCGTGGTCATCAACGGGCAGAGCGGCGACGGCGTCATCGGCTACGACGATTTCCTCGCCGAAGGCGGCGAACCCCATGCCGCACTGGACATTCCGGAGGATTCCCCGGCGCTGATCATGTACACCTCGGGCACCACCGGCACCCCCAAGGGCGCGGTACTGTCCTACGCCAACCTGAATTCCCAGGCGCTGACCTGTATCCGCGCCATGGAGATCACCCCCGACTCCATCGGCTTCTGCACCTCACCGCTGTTCCACATCGCCGGATTGGGCAGTCTCACACCGTATTTCCTGCTCGGCGGCAAGACCGTGCTGCATCCGCTCGGCGCGTTCAACCCCACCGAATTCCTCGACGCCATCGAGGCCGAACAGGCCACCACCGCCTTCTGCGTCCCGGTGCAGTGGCAACTCATCTGCGAGGACCCGACCGTCAAGGACCGCAAGCTGGCCTTGCGCGCGCTCTGCTGGGGTGCGGCACCGGCCTCGGATACGGTGCTGCGCGCCATGGCCGAATGCTTCCCGGACGCCTTCAATGTCGCGGTCTTCGGCCAGACCGAGATGTCGCCCATCACCTGCGTGCTCGAGGGTCGTGACGCGCTGACCAAGCTCGGCTCGGTCGGCAAGCCCATCCCCACCATTCAGGCCCGCATCGTCGACGACGAGATGAACGATGTCGAACCCGGCACCGTCGGTGAGATCGTCTACCGCGGCCCGACCCTCATGCAGGGCTACTGGAACAAGCCCGAAGCGACCGCGGAAGCCTTCCACGGCGGCTGGTTCCACTCCGGCGATCTGGTCCGCGCGGACGAGGACGGCTTCATCTACGTCGTCGACCGCAAGAAGGACATGATCATCTCCGGCGGTGAGAACATCTACTGCGCCGAAGTGGAGAATGTGCTCTTCGCGCACCCGAAGATCCACGAGGCCGCGGTCATCGGCCGTGCCCACGAGAAGTGGGGCGAGGTCCCGGTCGCGGTGGTCGCCCTGGCCGCGGGCGTGGACACCCTGACCCTCGAGGAACTCGAACCCTTCCTGAACGAATCCCTGGCCCGCTACAAGCACCCCAAGGATCTCGTCATCGTCACCGAGCTGCCCCGCAACGCCAGCGGCAAGGTCTTGAAGGTCGAACTGCGCAAATAGGTTTCAGATCATGTCGTTCTTGGTGAGCCAGCGCATGATCGGCCAGCCACAGAACACCGGGAGCCAGCAGGTGAGCACCCGGTAGAGGAGTACGGCGGGGACCGCGATGGTCGCCGCCACTCCGAATGCCGCCAGACCACCGATGAGCGCGGCCTCCACCGCGCCAACGCCGCCGGGTGTGGGCGCGGCCGAGGCCAGCGTCCCGCCGATCATCGTCACGATGGTGACGGTCACGAAAGTCGTACTGCCGCCGAAGGCTTCGATACTCGCCCACAGCGCGAGCGCCATGCCCAGCGTGGTGGTGGCGCAACCGGCGACGATCATCGCCAGCCGACCCGGACGGCGCGACAGATCCTTGAGCTGCGCCAGCACATCCGCGAGCTGCGGCCGCACCTCGTTGAGCAGCCAGCGTCGAATCTTGGGCACGAACATGGTCACACCGAGCAGCCCCAGCAGTGCGCCCGCCACGAAATACAGCACCGTCGCACTGGGCACGAAATGCGACAGGTTCGTCGAAACCCCCGCCGCCACACTGAAGAACAGCAGCAGGATCAGGTGCGTGACCACCTGAATGGTCTGCTGTAGCGCCACCGCCGCGGTCGCCCGCACCGCGCCCAACCCGCTCTTCTGCAGGAACCGCACGCTCAACGCCAGCCCGCCCACACCCGCGGGAGTGGTGGTCGCGGCGAAGGTATTGGCCACCTGCATGAACAGCAGATTCCGGAAGTTCACTTCCTCGGAAGCGCACGCCCACAACGCCATTGCCGCACCGAGATAGGTCAGCGCCGATACCGCGAGCCCGAGCAGCGCCCACCACCAGTTGGCGTAGCGCAGTTCGGAGAAGAACGTCGGCACGGCGCTGATGTACGGGTACGCCACGTACACCAGGCCGATCAGCAGGATCAGCTGAATGAACTGGTTCCGGGAGAACCGGGTGATCCGCGCCGCCTCGATCTTGTCCTGATCGGTCTGCTTGGCCACCTCTTCGCGGGTGTGCTTCATCAGATCCCCGGCATCGGTCACCGCGTTCCGAACCTGTTCGGGGATGGCCGTTCTGGTGAGCCGCCGGGACGAGATCAGCACCCGCTGCGCGCCCATGCACTCGATGGCCGTGCGCACCGCGGTCTCGACGCCGAACAGCGCGGCCGAGGTCAACAGCAACTGTGCCACATCGGATTGGAAGCGCACCTCGTAGGTGCCGAATTCCGAGGCCATGAAACCGCCGAAGCGCACCTGCCCGTCGATGATCCGAATATCCTCGGCGCGCAGATCCCCGTGCGAGATCTGGGCGTCGTGCAGCGTGTGCAGCGCCTGCCACACCTTGGCGAGCGTCTGGGCGCCGTCGGCGGCCGAAAGCGGTTTACCGCCGGGCACGGTGTGCGCGTACATCATCCAGCCGCGATCGAGGGCGGCGACGGTCAGCGGTTTATTGCTGCCCAGGCCCAGATCGCCGATGGCGATGCCCATCAGCGCGCGATGTTCGACCGCGCGCCGCATGGACGCGAACAGGCTCGGATACTCGCTGGCTCGAATCGTCAACCAGCGCCGCAACTGTCGCAGCGCACTGCGGCTGCGCTGATTCTGTCCGTACATCTCGACGGTGATCGGATCGCCCTCGGTCTTGGCCGAGAGCACCAGCGGCCCGCGCCCGGCCGGGCGCACCACCTGGAAGGCCGTCACCTTGAAACCGCGCTGCGCGAGCACCCGCACCGCCGCGTCCAGCGGCACCTCCAGCGCGGGCGTGCCGACCACCAGCACGATCACCGTGCCCACCAGCCAGCCCACCGCCAGGCCCAGCATGGCGCGGGCGGGCACCACCAGCGACACCACCAGGTGGATCGGCACGAACGCCAGCAGCAGCGTCCACCACCAGCGCCGCCAGCGCGGGGGCAGCCACGGGCTGGCCACGGTGAGGGTGGCCGCCAGCATGGCGATCCAGCGCGGATCGTCCAGGAATTGCGACAGGAAGGTATTGAGCTGTTCGGCCTCGGACAGATGCCACTTCGGCGGGGTGAAACCGGTGCCGGTGATGGAGAACAGCAGCAGCGCTATCAGGCCCGCGGACAGGAAGCCGCCCAGCAGTTTCCACTGCCGGCCCCAGATCAGGCGCACCAGAATCGCGAACGGAAGCGCCAGAATCGCGATGCCGTACAGGATGTAGACCAGGTTGGACTGTTCCGGGGTGAGGAATCCGACGATCTCCGAGACCGAGCGCTCCAGCGCCACCCACTGCGGCCGCGTGATGAGCGAGCCGGTGATGACGACGGCGGTCAGTATCGCGGACAGCACGACACGCAGAATGTCGCTGGTCCGCCGGATCCGCGGCTGCAGCAGACTGCCGGAGACAGGAATTTCCCGTCCGTCGACTCGCATGTCCTATGGGCGCTTTCGGATCGTGGGAACGACTGCGGTCCCATGGTCGGCTCGGGGCGGTGGTGGTGCCCGGTTACCGTAACCCGTCGCGCCCTCCGAGCGGGACGACCCCGCCGCCACGCCGAACGCGTCGTCGCGGTTATTCCTGCTTAATAGGTTCGGCGCGGGGCCGCCGGAGCCCCGTGCGAGGATCGACGCGTGGTGCCCGATCTGCGTGTGTGTTTTCTCGGCGAGTCTTTCGTAGCGGGGATCGGCGACCGAAAACACCTGGGCTGGGCGGGCCGTCTCGCGGTGCGCGCCACCGCGGCCGGACAGCCGCTCAACTACTACAACCTGGGAATTCGCCGGGAGACCAGTACCGAGTTGCGAGCGCGCTGGGCCGCCGAATGCACCCCGCGATTACCCGCCGGGGCGGACTGCCGGGTGGTCATCTCCACCGGGGTCAACGATTCGCAATACGAGAACGGCCATCCCCGAGTCGATCCCGGGGTCTCGGCGGACAACCTCGCCGCCATTCTGCGCGGGACGCGGGAAAGAGGCTGGCAGACAATGGTGGTCGCACCGCCGCCGAATGTGGACGAGGATCACAATCGGCGACTGCTGGCTCTGGATCTGCGCTTCGCCGAAGTCTGCGACGCCTTCGACGCGCGGTATCTGCGTGTGCACCAACCACTGCGCGCCAATCCGATCTGGATGCGCGAGGTGGCCGCGGGCGACGGCTACCACCCCGACGCCACCGGCTACGACGAATTCGCGGCACTGCTGGCACCGCACTGGCTACTGTGGCTGGCCGATCCGGGTTCAGGACTTCCGACGGTTCGCTGAATGCCGCCCGGTGTCCGGGCCGAGCAGCTGATCCACCACCGGCGTGATCTGCGGCGGCCGCTTGGCGGCGATACCGGAACCGACCAGTACCCCCAGCGCGATGGCGGCGACCGTCAGCGTGGTCGTGACCAGCACGTGCAGACCATTCGCATTGGATTCGGCCACCAGTTGCGAGACACCGGTGAGCCCGATGCCGCCGGGCACCAGCATCCAGAACGCGGGCAGGAACGTCACCTGGGTGGGCGGGGCATTCCGATTGCGCTGCACCAGATATGCCGCGGGCACCGCCACCATGCCGCCCAGGAACGACCCCAGCAGCCCCCCGCCGATCTGCACGCCGAGCTTCTGCGCCGCGAACGCCGCGTACAGCACCACCAGCAGCCAGGGCAGTGATTTCGGCGGTGCGCTGGATCGCCAGGAATGCCCGAACCCGATCAGCAGCACACCGAGAATCGGGGCCCACCAACCCAATTGATGCATATGCTCGGGCGGATTCGGATGATTCGGGCCCAGCAGCTGCAATCCGATGAAAACGCCGAACGCCAGCAGGAACAATTTATTCAGGCCATAGATGGTGCGACTCGCACCCGCCACCATCGAGCCGGTGGCCAATTCGATGGAACCGTTGGTGAGCGTGGCGCCCGGCAGCAGCGCCGAGACGCCCGGCACCAGCAGCTGCTGCGGATTGCCGCCGCCGAGCGCGTGCGGAAAACCGAAGGCCAGCATGGTGACCGCGCCGCCCGCGACCACCGGCAAACCCAGGGACAGCAGCGGCATCCGGTCCGCGAGCATGATCAGCAACTGCACCACCAGGCCGATCACGATATAGCCGAGCAGGGCATTGGCGGTCGGATTGAGCATCAGGCCCAGGCCGAGGGTGAGCACCACATTGCCGAGCAGCATGAGCCACACCGCGGTCGGCGGCGGTGAGCGCAGGATCGCGGCCAGGGCGGCCGTGGCCATGGGTGGCGGGGGCACCTTGTTCTTGATCTGATCGATCAGCTTGTACAGCGCGGCGATCTGATCCAGTCGCAGCGTATCCACCGAGGCGTCCAGCAGATCGACGGCCGAACCGCGCGAATCATGCACGCGCACGAAGATTCCGGTGGGCAGCACGAAGAAGTGCACTTCATCGGCATCGTAGCGGCGGGCCAGATCATCGAGAATGCGCTGCACCTGATTGGTGGTCTCGCCGGAGGCGATGAGCGCGACGCCCATATGCCGCAGCAGATCCAGCAGATCGGCCGAGACGGGCGGCTCCTCCGGTTCGGGCGCGTCCTCGGCGGGCACTTCGGGTCCGCTGGCGCTGACCCGGCGCAGCCAGCGATCCATGGAACCGGCGGCGCGGCGGGTGGCCCCGTACAGACGGCCGCTACTGGGGCGCGGGGCCGGAGCGATGCGGTGCTGGGGTTGATGATTTTCCGGTTGCGGGTGGTCGGGGGTGTCCGAGTCCATGCGCCTCCTTTCGCCCGTTCGAGTTGGCAACTTTCTGGCAAATTCACCCTAGCGCGCAACTAACCGACTGGTCGGTGGCGTGCGGGGTTTCACGACGACATCCACCTTGGGTAATCCGGTTCGCCTGGAACGACTCGTCTGCGAGCATTGGCGGTGTGACAGAACCGTCAATCCCGTCCCGGCCTTCAAAGCCGGGGTATGCCTATCGGTTGCAGCGTCCATAACCTGAGTGCATGGATATCGACACGCGACTGCTGCGTTACTTCCTGGCGGTCGCGGACACCGAGTCCCTGCCGCTGGCGGCGCAGCGCCTGCATGTCGCCCAACCGGCCCTCGCGACCCAGATCAAACAGCTCGAACAGCAGCTCGGCGTGGAACTGTTCATCCGCTCCCGGGCGGGCTGGACCCTGACCGCCGCCGGAAAGGTACTGGCCGACCGGGTTCCGGGACTGCTCGGCGCCTGGGACCACATCCTGCGCGATACCAAGAGCGATGCCAGCCGCGCCGCGCGCGTACTGCGCCTGGGCTGCGTGCACAGCGCCGCCGACGGGCACATCCCGGAAATCATCCGCGTCTTCCACCGGCTGCACCCGGATTGGCAGGTCGACATCCACCAGGGCGGCTGGACCGACCCCACCGCCGGACTCGACGAAGGCGATGTGGACGTGGCGCTGCTGCGACTACCCTTCCCCGGCCAGGACGGCTACTACGTCCGGGAACTGTTCACCGAACCGCGCTGGATCGCACTGCCGGACAACCATCCGCTCGCCCAGCGTGAGGACATCGCCTTCCGCGAACTCTGGGATGAGCCCTACGTCGCCTCACCCGCGGAAACCGGGTGGTGGCGCGACTATTGGATGGGCCTGGACGCCAGACCCGCCGATACCGCCATCATCGGCGCCATCGCCCGCAGCACCGACGAATGGCTGCGCGCCATCGCCAACGGGTACGGCGTCAGCTTCACCCCCGCCTCCACCGCCGCCGCCAATGCCCATGCGGGCGTGGTGTTCCGGCCCGTGCACGGCATCGCGCAGACCCGCGTCGCACTGGTGTGGCCGGACGCCTCCGAAGCGGATCCCATTGTGCGGTACTTCATTCGGTGCTGCACCGACATCATGGGACATCAGGCCGGCGACGGCCGCCGCACCTCATAGCAACGCGGCGCTATTCACGCCCGGCACAGATCGGCCCGGCTCCTCGGCCCGGCCCCGCCGCAATTGCGCGGCCAGCCGCGCGACCCGCTCGCCGAGTACGGCGCAGGTGCGAATATCGGACTCGGACATGGCATTCGGCGGCAGATCGACATTCGTCTGCGCGCCCGCACCGAGCCAGAAACCCAGGCGATTCGAATCCTCCCGGCTCGCGGTGCTGGAATTCCAGCCCGCCGTCAAACCCAGGTTCACCCAGTGCATGTGATGCTGCGCGGCGAAAATCGACAGCGAGACAAGCGAATGCAGTTTGTCACCGCTCATCGCACCGGAATTGGTGAAGCCCGCCGCGACCTTGTCCCGCCAGCGGCCCTCCGAACAGCGGCGCGAGGTGGCCTCGGCGAACGTTCGGAACCCGGCCGACACATCGCCCAGATAGGTGGGGCTGCCGAAAACGATGGCATCGGCCTCGTCCAGCGCCGACCAGTCCGATTCGGTGATCCGGTCCACCGGAACCACGCGGGTGCGTGCGCCCGTCGTCCGTGCACCGTCCGCTACCGCCGCGGCGAGTACCTCGGTATGTCCCCAACCCGAGTGATAGGCGACGACAACGCTCGGAGGGGAAGTGAATTCGCTGTTGTTCATGATTTTCAGCCTCGCCGGGGGCGGATTCGGCGTCCAATACCCGCATTCATAACCTGTGGGAATGGATATCGACACTCGGCTGCTGCGCTATTTCGTCGCCGTCGCCGAGGAAGGTCATCTCACCCGGGCCGCACAACGGCTCTACGTATCCCAGCCCGCGCTGACCAAACAGATCCGGCTACTCGAAAACCAGCTCGGTGTGCAGCTTTTCACCCGATCGCGCACCGGAATGACACTCACCGAACCCGGACGGGTATTCGCCGAGCACGCACCGGAGCTGCTCGCCGGATGGGATCGCATGCTGCGCGCCACCAAGAGCGATGCCAGCCGGGCCGGGAAAGTGCTGCGGGTCGGATTCATCGCCAGTGCCGCAAACGAATTCACGCCCGAGATCGTGGCGGCCTTCCGGCGCGCGCACCCGGACTGGCGGGTGGATATGCGCCAGGTCGGCTGGACCGACCCCAGTGCCGGACTCGCCGACGGGGATGTGGACGCGGCGCTGGTGCGACTACCGTTTCCCGGCGACGACCGCTTCCGCGCCCGGGAGCTGTTCACCGAACCGCGCTGGCTGGCGCTGCCCGCGGACCATCCGCTCGCCGCCGCCCCGGAAATCGACTTCCGGGAAGTATGGGAGGAGCCATTCGTCGCCTCACCACCGGAAAACGGCTGGTGGCGCGACTTCTGGATCGGCGCGGACGCCCGGCCCGCCGGTACCGCGGTCATCGGGGCCATCGCCCGCAACACCGATGAATGGCTCACCGCCATCGCCAACGGCTTCGGGCTCAGTTTCACCCCGGCCTCGTCGGCGCGCTACTACCCGCGCCCCGGCATCGTGTATCGGCCGGTGCGCGGCATCGGCCCGAGCCGCGTCGCGGTCGCCTGGCCCGCCTCGGCCGAGACTCCGCCGCTGGTCAGCGATTTCATTCACTGCTGCTTAGAGGTATGCGCCGCCGGGTCGGGACAATAGTGCGCCCCGCACCCCGTCATCCCGGCGCGCTTTTGGCCGGGATCCACCAAACCTGTTGGTGTGTGGCCGGTGTGGATCCCGGCCAAAAGCATGCCGGGATGACGAGGGGCTAGGTGGTTTCCAGGGCTGCCATGGCGGCGTTGTGGCCGCCTATGCCGCTTACGCCGCCGCCGCGGATCGCGCCCGCGCCGCAGAGCAGGATGTTGGGGTGGGCGGTGGCGACGCCCCAGCGGGCGGCGGGGGAGTCGCTGGAATCAACTGGGAGGTAGGGGAATTCGAGGTCGCGGTGGAAGATGTGGCCGCCGGGGAGGCCGATATCGCGTTCCAGGTCGACCGGGGATTTCGCTTCCAGGCAGGGGTTGCCGTCGCCGTCCAGGGCCAGGCAGTCGCGTAGGGGTTCCGCGAGGACGGCGTCCAGTTGGGCGAGGGTGGCCTCGACCAGGCGGGCCTTCGCGCCCTCCGGGTCGTCGGCGAAAAGTCTTGCGGGGGTGTGCAAACCGAAGAGGGTGAGGGTGTGTGCGCCCCGGGCGCGCAATTCCGGCGACAGGATCGACGGATCGGTCAGGGTGTGGCAGTAGATTTCCGCGGGCGGTGCGGAGGGGAGCTGCCCGGCGGCGGCCTCCCGATATGCCCGGGCGAGTTGGGAACTCGATTCGGCGATATGGAAGGTGCCCGCGAAGGCATCGGCCGGATCGACGGCGGTATCGCGGAGTTTCGGCAGGCGGCGCAACAGCATATTGATCTTGAGCTGTGCGCCCTCGGGGCGTTCGGCGGGTTCGCCGAGTAGTTTCGCGAGTTCATAGGGTGCGGCGTTCACCAGCACCTGCCGGGCGGCGACCGCGCCCGCCCTGCCCTCACCCGAGGTGAATGCCACTTCCGCTGTGCCGCCGTCGGTTTCGATACCGGTCACCGCGCAACCGGTGATGATCTCCGCCCCGGCCGTCCGCGCGGCCGTCGCGAGCGCGTCGGTCAGCGCACCCATCCCGCCGACCGGCACATCCCAGTCGCCGGTGCCGCCGCCGATCACGTGATAGAGGAAGCAGCGGTTCTGTAGCAGCGACGGATCATGCGCGTGGGTGAAGGTGCCGATCAGCGCATCGGTGAGCACCACACCGCGCACGGTGTCGTCGGCGAACTCGCGCTCCACCCAGTCACCCAGTGGCCGTTCGAAAACCGACTCCCAGAGCTCGGAATCAGCGACGGTGCCGCGCATTTCGTCCCTGCTGGGCAGCGGCTGCGTCAGGGTCGGGAAGACCCGCTCCGCGAGCGCCCCGGTACGGGCATAGAAATCCTGCCACGCCCGGAAGTCCCTGTCCGAACCGGTGACTCGAACGAAACTCTCCCGCGTCTGCGCCTCGGACCCGTTGTCCACCAGCAGCCCACCCGCACCCACCGGCGTATACGACGAGATGCGCCGCTTCCGAGTCTCGAAGCGCAGCCCCAGTTCTCGCACGATCTGCTCCGGCAGCAGACTCACCAGATACGAATACCGGGACAGCCGTGCGTCCACCCCCGGAAACACCCGGGACGAGACGGCCGCCCCGCCGGTGTGATCCTGCCGCTCCAGCACCGCTACCGACCGCCCGGCCCGCGCCAGATACGCCGCCGCGACCAAGCCATTGTGCCCGCCGCCGACCACCACCACGTCGTACCGCCCGCGCGCGGGAAAGCCCGGAGCCGTCTCGTCACTCATGAATCGACTCTAAGCCCGGCTATGCCGGAACTCTCCGCCATCCCGCAACGGATGACGAGGTTGTCAGCGAGCCGCCATATCCAACGCCGCGAGATGGCTGAACAGCACCGATGCGCCGATCGGGTTGCCGCCGCCCGGGTAGGTGGTGCCGCTGGGGGCGGCCATGGTGTTGCCCGCCGCGTAGAGGCCGGGGATGGGGGTGTCGTCGGCGGTGAGAACGCGGCCGACGGTGTCGGTGCGCAGGCCGCCCTTGGTGCCCAGGTCGGAGATGCCGAAGGCGGCGGCGTGGAACGGCCCCTGCACGATCGGGGTGAGGGGGGATTCGCCGTTGGAGAAGGCGCGATCGTAGGCCTCGTCGCCGCGGCCGAAGTCCGGATCCGCCCCGGCGGCGGCCTGTTCGTTGAAGCGGGCCACCGTCGCCGCCAGCGCATCACCCGGCACGCCGATCTTCGCGGCCAATTCCTCCAGCGTGTCGGCGGTGTGCCAGAGTCCGGCCTCGAGGTACTTCTCGCGTTCCACCATCGGCACATTGCTGGCCTTGATGGGCGGTACGCCGCCGTCGGCGTCGTCGTAGACCATCCAGAACGGCAGTGTCACGGTTCCGGCGTCCATCGCCTCGATGATGTCCCGGCCGAGCCGGTCGTACGGCGCGGATTCGTTCACGAACCGCTCCCCGGCCTGATTCACGAAAACGCCGCCGGTGAACCAGAGCGCGAACGCCGCGCGCCCGTCCGGGTGGATCAGACCCGGCGACCACCACGCCTGATCCATCAGATCGGTGTCCGCGCCCGCCGCGATACCGGCCTCATGGGCTTTGCCGACATTTCCCCACGGCCCCATGGTGTCTCGCGCGACACCCGGCACACCGAAGCGCTGGCGCAGTTCGTCATTGCCCTCGAAACCGCCCGCCGCCAACAGCACTCCCTTGCGGGTGCGGATCGCGGTGCGCTCCCCGTCCTGTTCGACGATCGCGCCGACCACCGCGCCATCCTCGACGACCAGCTCCACCAGCGCGGTGTTCAAGCGCAGGGAAGCGTTGGGGTACTTGCCCATTGCCAGCAGGAACCGGCCGACCAGCGCGCGCCCGCCGATCAGATAGTCCGGCTGCGGTTCGCCATTGCGGTCGGTGCCCAGCGGTCCGCGGATCGACGCGCTCAGCTCGCCGAGCTTCTTGGCGGCCAGCGGTTTGGGGATGATGTGGCGCTTACCGTCCAGCCGCGCCTTGGGTGCTTTGCCGTAGTAGTCCGGCCACGGGAACATCTGGAACGCGATGCTCTCATCGCTCTCCAGATACTCGATCACCTTCGCGCCGCCACGCACATACGCTTCCTGCAATTCGGCGGGCGTGCGATCACCGACCACGGCCCGGTAGTAGGTGAGCGCGTCCTCGAGCGTGTCATCCACACCCTCGCGCCGGAGTACCGGATTGCACGGGAACCACACCCCACCGCCACCCGAATACGAGGTGGTGCCGCCGAATTTCTCGGTGGCCTCCACCAGCAGCACCGTCAGTCCCTCGCGCGCCGCCGTATACGCCCCGGCCAGGCCGCCGCCCGAACCGGCGACCAGCACATCGACCTCATTGTCCCAGTACGTCACCACAAACTCCCTGTTCTCGCCTACGCCCGACGGTAAGGCGCGGGCGCGAGCCTCGCACAGGAACGTCCCGATGGCCAGGAATCAGGCGGCAACCCAGGGCAGCAGCACGATCTTGCCGCGCACCCGCCCGGATTCACTGAGCCGATGCGCTTCGGCGGCATCGGCCAGGGACATGACGCGCTCGACCGCACCGCGCAGCAGACCCTGTTCGAGCAGGGGCGTGAGCGCGCGCAGATCCGCGCCGGAGGGGGCGACGTAGTGCCGGTGGAACCGCGGATCGTCCAGGACGCCGTCGCGCTGGGCGTCGATGAGGCGACCTTCCGGGGTCAGGATGGACAGTGAGCGGTCACCGTAATCGCCGCCCACGAGATCGAACACCACATCGACCGCCGGGGTCAGCGTCGTGAAATCGACTGTCCGGTAATCGATCACCTCATCCGCGCCGAGCGATCGCAGGAATTCGTGATTCGCCGCCTGCGCCGTGCCGATCACATACGCGCCACGGTGTTTCGCGATCTGCACCGCCAGATGTCCGACGCCACCGGCGGCCGCGTGGATCAGCACCCGTTGTCCCGGTTCGATTTTCGCCAATGCCTGCCATGCGGTGAGCACCGCCGTCGGCAACGCGGCGGCCGCGGTGTGCGGCAGGCTCGCGGGTTTGGGAGCCAGATTGTCCGCCGGGGTCACCACATATTCGGCGTAGGTGCCCGAACGGCTCAGTGCCATCCCGAAAACCTCATCGCCGATACTGAAATCGGTTACCCCGTCCCCGATTTCGGCAACCGTCCCGGATACGTCGAACCCCAGGGTGAACGGCGGCGGTCCGAGCACATCGATGCTGCCGTTGCGGAGCTTCCAGTCCGCCGCGTTCACCGAGGTGGCGGCGACCCGCACCAGGACCTCACCCGCACCGGGGACCGGCCGTTCGATCTCGACGGTTTCCAAAACTTCCGGTCCGCCGACTGTGTTCTGACTGATCGCTTTCATGTCCATGATTCTTCGGCCGGTAGTATCTTCTGGGAAGAAGGCACTAAATAGATCCCGAGGTACCCGATGGATACCGTCTTCGACGTGGAAGAATCCACCAATCTGGTGGAGGACTATCTCAAACGCTGCCCCGCGCGTGATGTGCTGGCGGTGCTGGCCGACAAATGGGTGCTGCTGGTTCTGGGCGTACTGCGCGCGAACGACGGCCCGGTCCGCTTCAACGAACTGCGCCGCCGCCTCGACGGCATCACCCAGAAAGTGCTCACCCGCACCCTGCGCGATCTGGAACGCGACGGACTCGTGCGCCGCGCGGTCTATCCCACCGTGCCGCCGCGGGTCGAATACTCACTCACCCCGATCGGGGCGGACCTCGGAAAGCTCACGCATGCCATGGGGCAGTGGGCGCTGGCGCACGTGGATGAAATCACCAGCGCCCGAGCCGAATTCGACGAGCGCGCGGCGCGCCCGGTGGAACCGCTCAGTTCTTGACGGCCAGCAGATAGCCCTGCGGGGTGCGCTCTTCCTCGCGAGCGGTGCGGGACATGCGCGCGGTCACGGTGAAACCGAGGTCCTCCAGGGTCGCCGCCAGGGTATCGGGGGCCCAGCGGTAGGACGTGGTGACCCTGTGGTCGTACTCCTGGATACCGCGCGATTCGTCGGCGGCCTGGAAACCGAACAGGGCGTGACCGCCCGGGCGCAGCACGCGCGCGAATTCGCCCAGCAGCGCCGGGATTCGGTGCGGCGGGGTGTGAATGATGGAGTACCAGGCCACGATTCCGCTCAGCGACGCATCGGTGAGATCCAGGCTCTCCATGGAACCGATCTCGAACCGCAGATGCGGCAGCGCGGACTGCGCGCGGGTGATCATCTCGGGAGATAGGTCGAGGCCGAAGACATTGAGCCCCAGCACATCCAGATAGCGTGCGGCACGGCCCGGACCGCAGCCGAGATCGGCGATCAACCCCGGCTCGGCTTCGGCGGCACGCACCGAGGCGGCGAACATATCGAGCATCGCCCGATCGAAGGGATTCTCCTCGATACCCTCCTGGAAAGTGTTCGTGTACAGCTCCGCTATCTCGTCATAGCTTTCTCTGGTCACCCGGACATCGTCGATCTCGGTGGTCATGACTCTGACTCTATGGCCGCGCACGGTCAGAAGCCGGTAGCCCCCGTCGACGGGGTGCGCAGATCGTGATCTTCCGCGCCCGAGCGCACCCGCAATACCGTGTACGGGCCCATGCGGGTGCGCAGCGGCCACAGCGCGAACTCCACGAAATGCCGGAAGTCCCGGTACAGCGCGGGGCGATACAGGCCGCACCGCCACACCGGGCGCGCCGCCTCGGGCCGCTGCCAGCCGTTCGCGCGCATCAACCCGGTAATGCGTGGATGCAGGCCGAGACCGGCCTCGGCGTCCAGGCTCACCCGCAGGCCGTCCGCGTCGCGATGGAAATGCGCGGTGCCGCGATCACCGGCATCGACGGTGGCCTCGGCGTTCTCGGGCAGCTCCGCGACCACCACCGCGAGATCGTCGAAGAACTGCCGCCATTCGCGCTCGGCGGCGCGCCGGGCGGTCTGCTGCTGTTCGATGATCAACTGACGGCCGCGTTCGGCCGGATTCACCAGGTACAGCTCGACCGTATTCTCGTCCGGCACAATGCCGATCGCCAGATTCTTCGATGCCCAGACCGGGCCGTGCGCATGCCGGAGCGTGCCGTGCACGGGTGCGCCGAGTTCGGCGCGCAGACCCTCCACCGCGCGAGTTACGGCCGCCGTCAGCTGTTCTCGCACCTCGGCGGGCGGACCCTCCTCGTACAGTTGGGATTCGATGCTGTCGCTGAGGGTGATGCACACCGCCTCCAGACGGTCGCCGCCGTAGCAGTAGCGAGCGCGCGAATGATCGATCCGCAGTTCGGTTTTCGCGTGCACCACGCGATCCGACGGACCGGGCTCGCCCTCCAGTCGCCAGCCCAGGCGCTCGGTGAACGCGACGATATCCGCGCGCGCCCACGACCAGTCGAAATCCTTTGCGGCACGCGCTATTTCGATACCGCCGGGCACATCCACGCGCAACGGGCCGATATCGAAACCGTATGGGGCGTTGCTGCGCAGGAATTCCGCGCGCTGCGTGCGCGCGGTCGCATGCGGCGGAATACCGAGCGGGGTGACATCGAGGTCCTCGCCGCCCTCCACCCAGGCGTCGGCCACCAGATCGGTCACCGCGCGCACATCCAGAATGCGCAGCGCCTGCACGGTATCGGCCGCGAAATGACTGACGGCGGTGCGCCCGGCATCGCGCGGCAGGGTGCGCCACCAGTTCGCGTCCTCGGAGGGTTTCCAGCCCTGCGCCATCAGCTGATCCTCGACCTCGACGCCGTATCGCCAAGTGGGATCGATGAATTCGCTACGACTGAGCTCACCGGTGAACTCGCCCGGCTCCACCACGAACTGCACGTAGCGGCCGCCGGGCGCGGTCACCACCAGGCGCGCGTCGGTGGCCAGCGATTCCAGATACTCCGCCAGATCCTCGGTGAAGCGGCCCCAGCCGCCCAGGCCCGCACGCCTGCGTGCGCCGTCATGCCGCTTATCCATCCAGAAGCGCTGATCGAGCGGATTCACCAGCATCAAATCCACGGTGTCGGAGCCGATCGTCAAACCCACCAGCAGATTCGGGAACACCCAGGACGGTCCCTCATCGGGTCCCGCACCCGATTCGGGCTCACCCCACACCTCGACGAACGCGGCGCGCACCCGCGCCAGCGCATCGGCGAGCAGTTCCCGATGCGCGGTCGCGGGACAATCCGAAACCGGCACCCGCACGTACTGGAGGCGCCGCCCGCTGCCCCAGAACATGGCCGAATCCCACCAGATCTTCAGCCCGGTGCGGGAGAACACCGCGCCGCGCCGCATGGTGCCCACCGGCTCCGGGGTGTCCCACCCCACCCGGCGCGCGAAACTCCGGACATCGGTCGCATCCCAGCCCCAGACGAACCGCACTGCGGCCCGGACGATCTCGATAGCGCCCGCACTGTCCACCCGAACCTCGAAACCCACGTGGCGACAGTAGCCCCGCGAGGTCCGTGCTTACCACGTGATCGGCAGGTACCGTCGGGCCAATGCGCACGGGAACCAGACTGTTCGGAATGGTCATCGCGAGCGGACTCGCACTCACCGCCTGCTCCGGCGATAAGACCGCCGACCGGATGCAGGACGCCGTCAGCGGTTTCGCCGATGCGCTCAGCCGCGACGACGTCACCGCCGCCGCCGCGTCCACCACCGACGGCAAACAGGCCACCGACACCCTCGCCGGCCTGTACGACGCACTCGGCAAGGATGTGAAATTCCAGGTCGGCAAGGTCGAGAAGACCGACGGGGGCGGCACTTTCACCCTCACCGGCACCTGGAAACTCGGTAAGGACGGGCACAACGCGTGGACGTACACGACGAACGGGCAACTCGACGACACCGGTGACGGGTGGAAGATCCACTGGAATCCGGCCACCGTCGCACCCGGACTGGATATCGGGCCGCTCTCGTACAGCGCCGTGGATCCCGCGCCCGCCGCCCGCATCCTCGACAGCACCGGTGCGGAATTCATGACACAGCAGGTCGTCACCCTGGTGAATCTGTCACCGGGGGTCGACACCGCGGCCGTCGCCGCACTGCTGCAACCGGTCGCCGCCGATATCACCGCGGCCTCGCTGACCACGGAACTGGCTGGCGCACAGGGTAAATCGATAACCGCAGTCACGCTGCGCGCGGCCGATATCGCACCGATTCAGGACGCGCTGTCCGCGCTGCCGAATGTCACGCTGGCTCCGCAGAATCGGCTACTGACCACCGACAAGACCCTCAGCTCGCCATCCTGGTCCGGGCTGTCCGACCTGTGGCAACAGGAGAACGACGCCGCCGCGGGCTGGGCCGTGCGGGCGCGCGGCACCGACGGGACACAGCGGGTCGGCGGACAGGACGCCAAGCCGGTCACCGACATTCGCACCACGCTGGACCCGGCGCTGCTGCGCGCCGCCGAAGGCGCGCTCGCGCCCATCCCGCAGGCCGCGACCATCGTGGCGCTGCAACCCTCCACCGGCGACGTGCTCGCCATCGCGCAGAACGCGCCGGCCGACGCCCAGGGACCGATCGGGCTCACCGGGCTGTACCCGCCCGGCTCCACCTTCAAGACGGTGACCGTCTCGGCCGCACTGCAATCCGGTGCCGTCACCCCCGACACCGTGCTGCCCTGCCCGGGCACCGAGAACATCGAAGGTCGGCAGATCCCCAACGACAACAACTTCGACCTCGGCAGCGTGCCGCTGCACACCGCCTTCGCGAAATCCTGCAACACCACCATGGGACGGCTCGCGGTGAACCTGCCGCCCGACGGACTCACCAACGCCGCCAACCAATTGGGCCTGGGCATCGACTACGTCACACCCGCGCTGACCACCGTCACCGGCAAGGTGCCCGTCGCCGACACCTCCGCGCTGCGCGTGGAAGAGGGCATCGGACAGGGCAAGGTCACCGCCACCCCATTCGGCATGGCGCTGGTCGCCGCCGCCCTCGCACACGGCTCACCGCCGAACCCGGTGCTGGTGCAGGGCCGCCCCGGCACCCCCGACCACGCCGCCGCACCACTGCCCGCGGGCATCGCGGACCAGATCAAAACCATGATGCGGGAAACCGTCACCTCCGGCACCGCCACCCAATTGGCCGATATCCCCGGACTGCTCGGCAAGACCGGAACCGCCGAATTCATCGATGACAAACACGCGCACGGCTGGTTCGTCGGAATCTCCGGTGATCTCGCGTTCGCGGTGTTCATCAATGACGCCGGATCATCCACCCCGGCCGTCGACGCCGCCGGTCGCATGCTGCGCGCGCACTGACCTCTAGCAGCGGAAACGATAGCCGCAGTAACGATTCCCTTCCCCATTCCGACGTCCACGGTGAATCACGGCCCGTCGGGGGGCCTATCCATCCACCGGAATGGGAATGGGAACCGGGACATTGGCTCTTCGAACTTATTTTGCGCGCATTCGATCGTTCCTCGGAAAGAACCGCCGCACCGCGATACCCGTTGCGGCACTCGCCGCACTCGGGCTGGTCGCGGCCATCGCGGCCTCCTGGGGTATCACCTCGAAGCCCGGCACCACCGAGACGCAGCTCACCTCATCGGTCATGGACTGCCATGACATGGTGACCATTTCGGTGGCCGGACGCAACGACACCCCCGTCTCCGGCACCACCGCCATGCTGGTCGACCGCAACGGCAATGAACTGCCCGCCGCGCTGTCCGGAGACCACAAGAGCGAATGGCTGGACCCGGTCGTGAACGCGGGCAGCAATGCCGTCGGCTCCGACTCCAACGCCGCCATCTACATCGCCTACCCGGCCAACCTCAACTCGGAAGAGGCCGCCGTCACCGCCGGCGTCGCCAACACCGAGAAGGTCATGCGCGAAATCTCCTCGGTCTGCCCGAACACCAAGTACTCCATCGTCGGCTACAGCGAAGGCTCGGACGTCGTCCGCCGCGTCGCCATGCAGATCGGCAACTCGCAGACCGATATCGACCCCGACAAGGTGCTCGGCGTCGTCATCCTCGCCGACCCGGGCCGCAAGGCGGGCGACGGCACCTTCATCGGCGCCCAGGACCCCAACCACCCCGACAACTTCGACACCAACTACGGCGGTAAGGGCGCGGGCGGCCAGGGCGCACTGCCCGACACCGGCGGCGACTTCGGCAAACTGAACGGCAAGATCGCCTCCTTCTGTTCCGACGGCGACCTCACCTGCTCTGCGCCGCAGAACATTTCGCTGCTGCAGCTGGCCATCAACGTCGGCCGCCAGATCAATGTCGACTCGCTGCAGAACGACGGGCTCACGCCCGCAACGGGTCAGGACGTCGCGGTCAAACTCGGTGATATTGCGCTCAAGGCATTCCAGTACATCGGCAACAACCCGAACTGGATGAAGAGCGACGAAACCTTCCTGCAGGTGCTGCTCAAGGTCTCCGCCCCCACCTACAAGCCCGGCGCCGCCGCCGTCACCGCCGGACCCGTCTCCGGTGGCAACAGCGTCGCCACCAACGACATGTCGCCGCTGGCCTACCTGCCGCAGAAGGTCTTCAACGAGATCGTCGGCCTGATCGTCACCAACACCAACACGATCCCCGTCATCCTCAGCGACCCGTACCAGCAGACCCTCGGCCCCGACCACACCGGCCACCACTTCGACTACTGGAAAGACGCCGACCAGGCCAACGGAAAGCCGCTGACCTCAGCCGAATACGCCGCCGCCTGGCTCACCCACCTCGCCCAGCAGGCCCAGAAGGGCGAACCGGTAACCACCACCGCCAAGCCCGAACCGGCAGACCTCGCCGCCGCCTACAAGGCCGCCAAGCCCACCGTCGAAGCCGCCCCCACCACAACAACTTCCCCCACCAAGGCATCGGGCACCACCACCCCCGGCTCAACCACCCCGGCCACCACAACGCCGGGCACCACAACCCCGGGCACAACCACCCCCGCCCCCGTGACAACCACGCCCACCACCCCGGCTCCGACCACCGTCGCCCCGACGACCACGGATTCCGTACTGGCCCAGGCCCCCGTCACCACCACCCCGCCCACAACCACGGCCCCCACCACCACAACAACCGTGCCCCCGACCACCACGGTCACCACCACCCCCAACCGCTAACCCAAAGCCCTTACCGGACAACCGAATACAAACAATGCCCTCCCCGGATTTCAAATCCGGGGAGGGCATTGTCGTGAGGGTCGATCAGCCTCGGGCCATGTCGACGAAGCGACTCAGGTGCAGCTGGTGGGCGACGGTGATGGTGGCGGTGGGGCCGTTACGGTGCTTGCCGACGATGAGGTCGGCTTCGCCGCCACGGGGGTCGTCCCGTTCGAAGGCATCGGGGCGATGCAGCAGGATGACCATATCCGCATCCTGCTCGAGCGATCCAGATTCACGCAAATCGGACACCATGGGGCGCTTATCCGTTCGCTGTTCCGGACCACGGTTCAGCTGGCTGATCGCGATTACCGGGACTTCCAATTCCTTGGCCATCAGCTTGAGGCTTCGGGAGAAGTCCGAGACTTCCTGCTGGCGGGATTCCACCTTCTTGCCGGAGCTCATCAGCTGGAGGTAGTCGACCACGATGAGGCGTAGGTCGTGACGTTGTTTGAGGCGGCGGGCCTTGGCCCGGATCTCCATCATCGTCAGGTTCGGCGAATCATCAACGAAGAGTGGGGCTTCGCTGATTTCGCTCATGCGGCGGGCCAGCCGGGTCCAGTCGTCATCGCTCATGCGCCCCGAGCGCATATCGCCGAGTTTGATCTTGGCTTCGGCGGATAGGAGGCGCATGACGATTTCGGTGCGGCTCATTTCCAGGGAGAAGATGACGCTCGCCATGCCGTGCTTGATGGAGCAGCTGCGCATGAAATCCATACCGAGCGTGGAGTTGTGGGTCGGGACCATGGCTCGGCCCGCGAGGTAGAGGTGGTCGATATTGGCGACCTCCACGCAACGTACGGGGACACTCGCGATGGGGCGAACGTCCACGATGAAGCGAGAACTCGAGCGCGCGGTGTTCACGGCGCCCCGACGCTTCTTGTGCAGCAGTTCTTTTCGGCTCAGGCCGAAGACCTCGTCCTCGGTCTGGAAGGTCAGCGTGTAGGCCGTCGACGATTCCTCGGTGCGGCCGCGTACGCGCTTGGTCGAGAGCTGGCAGCGGTAGCCGAGGCTGACGATCAATTCCTCAGCATCACGGATCAGGCGTTCGCTGGTCACCGAGAACTGAACCGATCCGCCCTTGGTCACCGTGCCGTCGGTATCGAGCAGCCCGGCCAAGAGCGCGCGCCGTTGGGTTTCCGAGGCGCGCAGGTAGTCGGCGGGGATGTGCTTGTTGCCGAGCACGCCGATCGTGCGCAGCCGCGCCTGCACCGAACCCACTGTGTTGCGGCAGGTTTGGCACATGCGAAGTCCGATGGACGGCCCTCCGCAGATGGCGCAGCTCGGCGCGGGTACCGCGGCCGAGACGAATCGGGCCTTGCCGCCGCAGGACTGTCCGCAGGTGCGGACTTCGCTGGTGAAGGGAATGAACTCGATGCCGCACACCACGCACTCGCGCGCCGGAATGGCATCCTCGGCCGGCAAGCGGAGCTGATAGCGCAGTGTCGCCGACTTCGACTGCACCGTGATGATGCCTTCATCCTCGATACGACTGAGGATTTCGGGGTCTGCGGTGGTCAGCTGTGCTGCCGCGGAGGTTCCGTCACCGAGCCAGGCACCCAGCGTGTACGGGGGCACCAGCAGTTCGCGCTCCGGAAGTTGCAGTGGCGCGGCGTTATTGACGCTGTGATTCAGACGGCGATCCGCGGTCTCGCAGCGCAACGTGGCCGAGATATCCGCCGTGGTTCGAACCTCGGCGAAAATCCGCTGATTACGCGTCCGGTTGTACCCGGTCGCCGCAGCCTGTGCGGACTTCCGGGAGGCTCGGGTATCGGTCAGCCACTGGTGCTGCTCATCCGCGACAATGACTGTGCCATCGGAGAATTCGACTTCATAGCAGGGTCGGCCGGACATGACCTCGGTGGCGGCGACCACGCGGGTCGGGTTGCCGTTGGCATCCAGCAATAGATCACCGACCTGAACTTCACCCATGGTGGTCCAGCCGGTCGGCGTCGGCAGCGGGGTATCGAGCGCGAGCGCCTTACCGACACCGGGTCGCGCCGCGACGATGATCATCTGGCCGGCGTGCAGGCCGTTGGTTAGTTCGTCCAATTCGGTGAAGCCGGTGGGGACGCCCAGGGAAATGCCGCCGCGGCTGGCGATGGAGTCGATTTCGTCCATTGTCGGCTGCAGGAGTTCTTCCAGGGGGAGGAAGTCTTCGCTGGAGCGGCGTTCGGTTACTTCGTAGAGTTCGGCTTGGGCTCGGTCTACGACCTCGGCTACGTCTTGGCCGTCGGCTCCGGCGTAGCCGTACTGGACGATGCGGGTGCCTGCCTCCACGAGGCGGCGCAGGACGGACTTCTCGGCGACGATTTCGGCGTAGTAGCCGGCGTTGGCCGCCGTGGGGACCGTTTGGGTCAGGGTGACCAGGTACGGGGGGCCGCCGATGCGTTTGAGTTCGCCACGGCGGTCGAGGGTGGCGGAAACGGTTACCGGGTCGGCGGGTTCGCCGCGGCTGTAGAGGTCCAGGATGGCGTCGTAGACAGCCTGGTGCGCGGGGCGGTAGAAGTCGCCGGGGCGGATGACCTCGATGACGTCGGCGATGGCGTCCTTGGACAGCAGCATGCCGCCCAGGACGGATTGTTCGGCGGCCATATCGTGCGGGGGCTGGCGGCCGAAATCCTCGCCGGGGGCTTCGCGGTACTCGGAGGGTCCGTTATCGTCGTGGCCGCGATCGTCGATGACTGCCATCTCGACCGTCCTCTCTCCTCCGGCCCGGATTCGACATCCCTCACCGTTCTACGCCTGCATACCGACAGATTCGGGCTGCCACGCGGCGGGCAAACGCGCGTGGTGATGAGGACAACGATGCGAACCTAGGCGACCGAACAGGCACTCGCCAAACCGACCTGTGGATACACCTGTGGATAAAGTGGGTGTTGTTCACCAACCGTTGTGCACCCCCTGTGGATTACTTGGGGACAACAGTCGGCTGGAGTGTACAACCGCCAGGTAGTGGTCTATTTCTCAATGTTGGCGACTGTGGATCAAAACGTTCCGGCGTGTCGCTGGACGTCCACCTTCGGGCGTGTTCGGTGAACAGTGCCGGACCGGTTTGTGAGCTGTCACACAAAGAGAAAGGTTGGTTTGTTCAACCATCCACAACCTGGCAAACAAGAGCGCAGGAGAAAAGAATCGGAGACCGCCCTCGCACCCGGAAGTACGAAGGCGGCCTCCGTTCTGACGCCGAAATTACTCGGCGGCGTTGACCTGCAGGTCGAACTTGGCAGCCACATCGGGGTGCAGGTGCACCACGACATTGTGCTTGCCGGTGCTCTTGATGTGAGCCTTCGGCAGCTCGATGCTGCGCTTGTCCACAACCGGACCGCCGGCGGCCTTGATGGCGCCCGCGACGTCGGCGGTAGTGACCGAACCGAACAGCTTGCCGGTGCCCGCGGTCTTGACGGACAGCGCCACGCCGGTCAGGCCCTCGAGGGCCTGCTTCAGCTCGTTGGCGTGGTCCAGGTCGCGCACCTTGCGCGCGTCCTGGGCACGACGGATGCCGGCAACCTGCTTCTCGGCGCCACGGGTGGCGACGATCGCCAGGCCGCGGGGCAGCAGGAAGTTACGGCCGTAACCGTCCTTGACCTCAACGGTGTCGCCGGGCGCACCGAGGTGATCCACATCAGCAGTAAGGATCAACTTCATTGCTGTGTCTTCCCTTCTCAGCGAGCCGTGGAGACGTAAGGCAGCAGAGCCACCTCACGAGAGTTCTTGACGGCAACGGCGACGTCGCGCTGATGCTGCACGCAGTTACCGGTCACCCGGCGCGCGCGGATCTTGCCGCGATCGGACACGTACTTGCGCAGCAGCGCGGTGTCCTTGTAGTCGATGTTGACGGTGCCGGTCTTGGCTTCTTTGCAGAATGCGCAAGCCTTCTTCTTCAGCACCTTCTCGCGTGCCGGTGCTTTGGCCATGGGTTTTACTCCGTAATTCTGGGGGAGCTCTCAGGCTCCCTGCGAAAGCCGTTGTCTAGAACGGCGGTTCATCGTCCATCTGCTGCCCGCCCCCGAAGGAGCCGGCCGCGGGCGCACTGCCCCACGGGTCGTCGCCGGCACTCTGGCCGCCACGACCTCCGCCACCACCACTGCTGCCACCGCCGGAGAAACCGCCGCCGCCTTGGCCGCCGCCCTGTCCGCCGCCGCCCGAGAAGCCTCCGCCGCCACCGCCACGGGTGGTTTTGTTGATCTTCGCGGTCGCGTACTTCAGGGAGGGACCGACCTCTTCGACCTCGAGCTCGACCACTGTGCGCTTCTCACCCTCGCGGGTTTCATAGGAGCGCTGCTTCAGTCGTCCGCTCACGATCACCCGAGATCCACGGGTCAGGCTCTCGGCGACATTCTCCGCAGCTTCTCGCCAGATGTTGCAGCGCAGGAAAAGCGCTTCGCCGTCTTTCCATTCATTGGTATTACGGTCGAACACACGGGGAGTCGACGCGACCGTGAAGTTCGCGACGGCCGCTCCCGCGGGCGTGAATCGAAGCTCGGGGTCAGCCGTCAAGTTTCCGATGACGGTGATGACCGTGTCGCCTGCTGCCATGGTTCCTCCTGCTATCCGGTGCAGTCCGCAGTGCACTCGCCTGTTGCGCTCAGCCTAGAGACACAGACCGACGCATTGTGAGCGCACATGCGGGAGGGCAGGACCTACTTCTTGCCGAGGCGCAGCACCTTGGTGCGCAGCACCGACTCGTTCAGTCCCAGCTGGCGATCGAGCTCGCTGACCGTGGCGGACTCGGCGGTCAGCTTGACGACCGCGTAGATGCCTTCGGCCTGCTTGGCGATCTCGTAAGCGAGACGACGCTTGCCCCAGATGTCGACGTTGTCGACCTTGCCGCCTTCTGAACCAACCACGCCGAGCATGGTGTTCAGGTTCGGGCCAACGGTGCGCTCGTCCAGACTCGGATCGAGGATAACCATCACTTCATAATGACGCACGGACCTCATCACCTCCTATGGGCTTAAACGGCCACGGACGATCCGTGGCAGGAGGGTTCGTTGCGTCAGCAACCCGCCAAGGCTACATGAGCGGCTGTGAGCAGCGAAATCGGCCCCGGACAAGGGTTTGCCGGGCCGGAACCCGGCTATGCCGCCTAGGGTGGTGGCCATGTTGAACCGACCCGTCGGCAATGAGCCGGTCACCGGCCGCGCGGGCGCGGACCGTTCATCGATGGGTTTGATCGCCGTACTGGTGTGCGCGGTCACACTTTTGGTGGCCTACTTCAACAAGGCGCGCTGTGCGGGCGCGCCGTTCACCGAGTTCGGCCGCAGCACCGTTTTCGATTCGGTCAAGGATTCGAATGTCTGCTATTCGGACATTCAGTTCCTGTGGCTGGGCCGCGATATCAACGAGCACGTTTTCCCGTATCTGTCCGGCGGCATCACCCCGGATGGCGCGCTCACCGGCGGTGCGGTCGAATATCCGGTGCTGAGTGGGCTTTTCATGTGGCTGGGCGCGATCGGCGCGCACGATGACGCCGCGTTCCTGCTGCATTCGGCACTGCTGCTGGCGCCGTTCGCGCTGTTGACCGCGTACATGCTGGGTCGGATGGGCGGGCGCGCGGCGCTGCTGTGGGCGGCCGGTCCGCCGCTGATCCTGTACGCCTTCCACAATTGGGAACTGCCGGTGGTGTGCACGGCGGTCGGCGCGGCCTACATCGTGTCGATGACGCGATATTCGTTGCGGGCGCGCGGAATCGCCGCCGCGGTGCTGCTCGGCATCGGTTTCTGCCTGAAGCTGTATCCGGGAATCTTCGTGCTGCCCTTGCTTTTATACGTGCTGGTGGGTGAACCGCAGCCGGGTGAGGACGCGCGCGTGCCGCGTCGTTTCGATGTGCGCGGCGCGCTGCTGGTGGCCGGTACCGCCATCGCGACGGTGGTCGCGGTGAATCTGCCGTTCGCGCTGGCCGGTTATGAGGGCTGGCGGGCCTCGATCACGTTCCAGCAGTTGCGGCAGGCCGATATCACCACGAATTCGATCTGGTACTGGGGTCTGCGCCCGATGTTCGGCAATACCGCCGCCGATGAGGCCAACTTCCAGGATGTGGTGTCGGCGGCCTCTCCGCTGCTGATCGTGCTGTCGTTCGCGGTGGCGGGCTGGCTGGGCTGGCGGCGTTTCGCGGTCACCGGGCTGTACCCGTGGATCGGGGTGAGCGGGGCCATGCTGTGCGGATTCCTGCTGTTCCACAAGGTGCATTCACCGCAGTACACGCTGTGGCTGATTCCGTTCCTGGTGCTGCTGGAGGTGCCGTGGACGCTGGTGGGGGTGTATCTGCTGGCCGATGCCGCGATCGGGATCGGGGTGTTCCGGTATTTTTACGCGCTGGGTTCGGGGCACGCGCCGGAGTTGGCGGAGAATGTGGTGCAGTTCGGGGTGTGGGGCCGGGCGGTATTGCTGCTGGTGTTCTTCTTCCTGTTCATCAAGGCTCGCTCGCGCGTAAGGGATAGCGCGGCAACCCGATTCGAGGAGAATCCGGCGCCGGTGCTGGCGTATTCGGCACTCTGATGTCCTAATGCGCTGCCGCGGTATCGGTTTCGGTGCCGCGCGCGCGAAAGGCCGCGCTCTTGGCGCGATTTCCGCAGACGGTCATATCGCACCAGCGCCGCGAACCGGCCCGTGAGGTGTCGACGTAGAGCCGGGTGCAGTCCGCGCGCCCGCATTCGCGGACTCGATTCCGGTCCGCGCCGCCGACCAGTTCGACGGCCGAGCGCGCGATCGCGGCGAGCACGGATTCGCTTGTGCCGCTGCGCTGTAGCCCCCCGGCGGGGGTGAGTTCGACGCCGGGCAGCGGGCCGCGCGCGATGTCGTTGACCAGTCGCCGGTCGGCGTCGGCGATGGTCGCGCCGTCGATGACGGCCAGTGTCATGCGCCAGGTGGCTTCGCGCAGTGCGGTGGCGCGTTCGAGTTCGGCGGCATCGGCGGGCGGGGCGCTGTCCAGCAGTTCCGCCGCGACGGCCCAGGCGCCCAGGTCGGCCGGGGTTTCGAGGAGGTCCTCGAAGCGGGCGCGCCGGGCTTTCACGGTGCCGATGAAGTCCAAGGCCAGGTTGCCGCTGACGAAGGTGAACATGCCATCCACAATAACCCCCTTGACAGGTTACGTCGATGAGGTGGACGCTGATAACCGTCTAAAGGGGTTACTTCGACGGGAGCTCGCAATGCAGGACCGGCTGATGAACGGCATCGCACAACCCGCCTTCGTCCTCATGTGGAGCAGCGCGTTCATCGCCGGAATCATCGGCGTCGGTGCGGCCCCGCCGATGCTGGTGCTGCTGGGCCGCTACGCCATCGCCGGACCGCTACTGCTGCTGTACGGGCTTGCGGTGCACGCGGTCTGGCCGCGCGGCAGGCAACTGCGGCACGTCATGATCGCCGGTCTGCTCATGCAGATCGTGCAGTTCGGCGCCTTCTACACCGCCATGGGTGAACACGTCTCGGCCGCCGTCATCTCCCTGGTGCAGGGCTTGAATCCCGTTGTCATCGCACTGTTCTCGGGTGTACTCGGTGAGCACATCACCAAGCGACAGTGGCTCGGCTTCGGAATCGGCGGTCTCGGTGTGGCTTTCGCGGTCAGCGACCAATCGAACTTCTCCTGGCTGGGCCTGCTGCTGTGCGTCATCGGCCTGCTCGGCCTGAGCCTGGGCACCGTCTACCAGAAGAAATTCACTCCCACCGTCGACTCCCGCGCCGCGACCGCCGTGCACCAGCTGGTCAGCGCTCCTTTCGCCGGACTGCTGGTACTGCTCGGCGGCAACTTCCACATCAGCGATCCCGCCCGCTACGGCGTTGCGCTGATCTGGATGATCCTGATCAATTCCATGGGCGCGTTCCTGCTGTTGAACGCCATGCTGCGCCGCTGGGACGCCACCCGGGTCGGCCGCCTCTTCTTCGCCACCCCGGTCACCACCGCCGTGCTGGCCTGGTTGTTCATCGCACAACCGTTGCACCCCATGACGATTGCCGGATTGGCCGTCGGCATCCTCGGTATGGTGCTGGCCTCGCGCAAAACCCCCGCGCCCGAGCCGGAGCTACTTGCTACCCGCCTGCCACTTCATGCCCCAGCCGTAGGCGCGGTCGATCGCACTCTGATTCCCGTTGATGTACTGGACTTCTCGATGCACGGTGAGTCCGCTGCCGCTGTTCTGCAGCAGGGCGATGGCGCACGAGCGCGCGCCGTCCACCGGTGAGTCCAGCCGCACCTCGACCTCCGGACCGGAGGTGGGGTACAGCGTCACCACACCGTCGGCGGCGGCCCAATTGGGTACGCCCTCATAGATGAACGCGAAGATCAGAATCCGCCGGAAGGCGTCCGGGCGTGCCAGGTCGATGTGCATGTTCTCGCCGCCGGAGGATTCCCCGGTGCGGTCGTCGCCGTCGAGTTGGATGAAGGGCGCGGAATGCAAAGAGCCGAAATTGTTTCCGACCGCCTGCACCACGCCTTTGCTGCCGTCGGAGAGTTCCCACAGGCAACCGAGATCCAGGTCTATCGCACTGGAGCGTTTGAAGAAGCCGCGCCGCGCCCCCTGCGACCAGTTCAGGTTCACTCGCAACAACCCTTGGCTGTCACCGGGTTTGGTGAGATTCACCGACGGTGCGGCCTTGGACAGCGTCACCTTGCTCATGACATTCCCCCCTCAGGGATTGAAACGACACCGCGCCCGCCGCGCGAATTCGCGTGACGGGCGCGGGAAGTGGAGTTACGTGGTTCAGGCTACCGGGGTGGGTTCCTGGGTGGTCACGCTTTTGGAGTCGTCGTCATCGCCCAGCCGGCGATTGCGAATGATGCTGGTGATGAAGGCCGCTCCGATGAACGCCACACCCACCAGGCCGGTGATGACCTCGTTGATGTGCACGCCGATGGAGACCAGCAGGATGATCGCCAGCGCGCCGATGGCCCAGTGCGCGCCGTGCTCCAGGTACACGTATTCGGACAGCGTGCCCTTGCGGACCAGGAACACCGTGATGGACCGGACGAACATGGCGCCGATCAGGCCCAGGCCCAGGGCGATCAGGATCGGGTCCGAGGTGATGGCGAACGCGCCGATGACACCGTCGAAGGAGAACGAGGCGTCGAGCACTTCCAGGTAGAGGAACAGGAAGAACGCGGCCTTACCGGTGGCCTTGACGACCCCGCTCGGCCCGGTCTCGCCGCCCTCCTCGAGTTCCTCGGTGTGGAACATGGATCCGAGTCCGTCGACGAGTATGTAGGTGACCACGCCCAGGATGCCGGACAGCAGGACGGTGCCGCGGTCGTCCGCGTCGGCGATCCATTCCGCCGCGATGACAATGGCGACCAGGGTGAGCACGACCGAGAGCATGTCGAGCTTGCCCAGCTTGGCCAGCGGCCGCTCGATCCAGCCCAGCCAGGTGATCTCGTGCTCTTCGAGGATGAAGTTCAGGAACAGCAGCAGCAGGAACGCGCCACCGAAGGCGGCGATCTGCGGATGCGCGTCGGTGAGCAGCTTCTCGTAGGAGGGGCTGCCGTCCGGGAAGGTGAGCGCGTCACCCTCGGGCGGGTTCATCGCGAGATCGAACGCGCGCTTGGGGTCCAGGCCCGCGGTGACCCACACGATGGCGAGCGGGAAGACCAGGCGCATACCGAAGACGGCGATGACGACGCCGACGGTCAGGAAGATGCGCTGCCAGAATTCGCTCATCCGTTGCAGCACACTGGCATTGATTACGGCATTGTCGAACGACAGCGACACCTCGAGGATGCCCAGGATGGCGCACAGTGCCAGCGCTGTCGGACCGCCGTACAGGAATGCCGCGATGAGCGACACCACCGTGACGAGGATGGAGAGGCCGAATATACGCACCGCTAGGGGGCCTTTCGTTGTACCGGAACCGCTGAAGGATCGGGTGATGCTCGCACGAGGAGGGGCTCGTGCACCCGAGCCCCCCCTGGCGCGTCGAACTATTTGATTAGACGTTTACGCCGTAGTCGCGCGCGATACCCGACAGACCGGAGGCGTAGCCCTGGCCGATGGCCCGGAACTTCCATTCGGCTCCATTGCGGTACAGCTCGCCGAAGACCATGGCGGTCTCGGTGGAGGCGTCCTCGGTGAGGTCGTAGCGGGCCAGTTCGGCGCCGTTGGCGCGGTCGACCACGCGGATGTAGGCGTTGCGGACCTGGCCGAAGCTCTGGCCGCGCTGATCCGCCTCGTAGATCGAGACCGGGAAGAAGATGGACTCGATGTTCGGCGGGGTGGCCGCGAGATCGATATTGATGATCTCGTCGTCGCCTTCGCCTTCACCGGTGAGGTTGTCGCCGGTGTGCACGATCGAGCCCTCGGGCGAGGTCAGGTTGTTGAAGAACACGAAGTGCTTGTCCGACACGACCTTCTTGTCGGCACCGGTCGCGATGGCGCTGGCGTCCAGGTCGAAGTCGCTCCCGGTGGTGGTCCGCAGATCCCAGCCGAGGCCGACCGACACAGCGGTGAGGTTCGGGGCCTGCTTCGTCAGCGAAACATTGCCGCCCTTGGACAAACTGACACCCATGCGGGAATCCCTTCCGTTGGAAAGCGTTCAAACGTTCTTGTAGCGCGGCATGTCCGAATTGCCGGGGTCCGCAGGTACGACCCTAGTAGCTTTCCCCGAGCTTGTGCATGAACAAGCCGAGGACATCCACCGGCACCAGCCTGTCACGCGACATGTCACCGGGTTCATCGTGACAGTCGCCGCCGGTGTGAACAGACCAATAACATCGGGGCGTGGCAGGCCGTAGACGCGGATGGTTCCGCTCCGCACCCCCGAACACCGAATGGGTGGCGCACGCCCGGACGGCGCTGACCGCGGCCTTCCTGGACATGGATACCCGGCAGAGCATCGCCGAGAACGCGGTCGCGGCATCAGCGCAGGTGTTTCCCGAACGCGGGATGGCGGCGCAGTGGGATCGGGTGCGGGCCCGCTGCTATGACGCTGCGGGCTCCTACCTGGGCCTGAACGAGCGGCTGGACCAGGCCGAACGGGACGGCGGCACGGTGCCGCAGCCCGAGATCGACGCCCAGGTGCGCAAGCTCGCGGACGCCGCGCGCGGGGTCGACGAGTTCTATCGCGGCAATCAGGCGCACCTCGAACACGCCGTCGCTATCTACGGTTCGGTACCGCAATTGGTGGCGCAGGTGCGGTCCGCGGCACAGCAGGCGCGGCAGGCCGCGGACGCCTCACCGTTCACCGGATATCCGTCGGTGCTGCTGTCCAAGGCCGCGGTCGATGAGGGTCTCGTCACACTGGAGGCGGCGTCCGCGGCCGGTGTCGGGGCGACCCGCGAGGCCGCGACGGAGTTGGACAGTCGCACGCGCGCGTTGTCAAGGGCACTGGAAGACGCACCGGGCAAACAGCATTCGGCGACCACCGCACTGGCGTCGGCGGGTACCCGGCTGGCGGCCGCCCAGCATCGCACCGAGCGACTCGCCCCGGCGCTGTCCGCCCTGCTCCGGGAGTTCAACGCTGCAAGTTCGGCGGATTTGGCGAACAATGAGCGGCAAGCCCACCGAGCCATCGACGCCGCAGCCGCGGAACTGTCCCGGGCCCGGGCCGCATTGCAGAACAACGACCCGGAGCAAACGCTTGAGTTGACCACATCCGCCCGCGGGCACCTTGCCTCCGCAGAGGAGCAGGCCGACGCTGTCACCGACCGGTTGACACTGTTGCGCGAGGTCCGCGAGAAGCCACAGGAGAAGGCCAAGACCGTACGGTTCAAACTGCGTGACGCGCAGATGCTGGCGGTCAACAACGGTCTCGTCCCACAGTGGGGTTCGGTACTGGATGCCCAGTCCGAACGCCTGGATCGGGTGGTCGCCGGGCTGACCGGCCCGCATCCGGACTACTGGGCGTATATCTCCGAACTGGACGCCGTCTCGGCGTTCCTTGCGGGTGTTGTCGAACGCATGCGAAATACCGATAGATAAACCGACCGAACAGTAGGAGGCACGGGGGACGATGACCGCGATTATCAGCACCTATCCGGAAGTCGCCCCCGTATCCCTGCACAAGCGCTTCCCCATGCGCCACTTCCCGCAGGTACCGGGGCCGGAACTGCGACTGCTCTTCCACTGCCTGCCCGAACCCTTCGGCGGCTCCAGCGACCGCGAACTGCTTGCGATGGCCCTGGGCGCGACGCTTTACGTGCCCGCGACCCGCGACGACCTCACCGCCACCATCGTGCGCCGGGCCGAACGCGGGGTCTGCTCCATGGTCATCGACCTCGAGGACGCCGTCGCCGACCACGACCTGGAATTCGGCAAGAAGCAGGCCGTCGCCACGCTCGACGAACTCGGCGCGGGCACCGCCGCGCATCCGCTGCTGTTCGTGCGTGTGCGCGATGCCGAATCCGTCGGGGAGATCGTCGCCGCGCTCGGACCGGGCGCGCGGGCGCTCACCGGATTCGTCTTCCCCAAATTCGACAGCACCTCCGGCGCGAAATACCTCGACGCCCTGGATCGGGCCTCGGAAGTGCTGGGGCGCACCGTCTTCTGCATGCCGGTGCTGGAATCGCCCGCACTGGTGCACCGCCAGACCCGCGATCTGGAACTGCATCGCATCCAGGACATGCTCACCGCGCGCCGGGACAGCGTGCTCGCGGTGCGCATCGGGGCCACGGATATGTGCTCCACCTTCGGAATTCGGCGCGATCGCGACCTGACCATCTACGACGTGCGCGTGGTGGCCGACGTCATCGCGGACATCGTGAACTACCTGGGGCGAACGGACGGAACGGGATTCACCATCACCGGGCCGGTATGGGAGTACTTCGCCGATCACGAGCGCATGTTCCGCCCGCAGCTGCGCACCTCGCCGTTCTCCGAAGCGGACGCTGTGCCGTTCCGGCAGTACCTGGTCAGCCGCGACCTGGACGGGCTGCTGCGCGAGATAACCCTGGACCGCGCCAACGGAATTCAGGGCAAGACGGTTATCCACCCCTCCCACGTGGCGGTGGTGCATGCCCTCTCGGTCGTCACCCATGAGGAGTACTCCGACGCCCTCGACATCCTGCGCGAGGATTCCGGCGGTGTCGCAGCCTCGGAGTACCGCAACAAGATGAACGAGATGAAGCCGCACCGCAGCTGGGCCCGCCAAACCATCCTGCGCGCCCGCGTATTCGGAGTCACCAACAAGGGCGTCTCCTTCGTCGACCTACTGAAAGTGCTGGTGGCATCGTGAGCGCGCGTCCCGAGGGCACAGTCACCACCGAGCCCGCGACGTCCGCCACCGAACCCTGGGCCACCCGCGAACTCGGCCTCGGCCTGCGCCACGGCGACTCCCACGTCCCCGCCCCCGCCTGGGACATCCCCGACCTCATCGAACCCGGCCTGCGCCGCAACCCCCGCCGTGCCCACCTGCTGGTCTCCACCGTCCTGGGCAAACACCTCCCCACCGACCCGCACCGCGTCATCGACGCCGGAAACCGCCTGGGCGATCTGGTGCTGGAGGCGCTCGGCGACAGCCCCGCGGTTGTGCTCGGATTCGCCGAGACCGCAACGGGACTGGGGCATACGGTCGCCGCGCGGATCGGTGCGCGGTGCTATCTGCACTCCACTCGGCGTGATGTGCCGACCGCCGTAACCCTCACCGGGTTCGAAGAGGGGCATTCGCACGCCACCTCGCATCTGCTGCAGCCGATGCCCGCCGAGATCTTCCGCAATGAGCTACCCATGGTGCTCATCGATGATGAGATCTCCACCGGCGCAACGGCTTTGGATGCTATTCGCGCGTTGCACGCGTTCACTCCGCGCCCGCACTACATTCTGGCTTCGCTGGTTGATATGCGCACCGACGCGGACAAGGCCGCCTTCGCCGCGACCGCCGCCGAGCTCGGTGTCGAGATCGATGCGGTGTGCCTGGCGGCTGGGGAGACCCTCCTTCCCGCCGGACTGGTCGAAGCCGTTGCGGCGCTACCGGATCCGGAGCTGAATCCCGTCGCCGCGGTTCGCGGTGAGTTCTCGCGCCTCGAACTACCCTGGTCCCGAACGGTTCCCGAGGGTGGCCGGCACGGAATTCTGGAGTCCGATACCCCCGCTTTCGAGGCCGCTGTCTCGATCGCGACCGCGGCACTGCGCGACCATCTCACCGAACTTCCCTGGGGCAGTGAGCGGATCGCGACCGCTCCCGAATCGGTTGATCAGGCAGTGGCGCACGTGGATTCGGTTGAGGCCGAGCCTGCTTCCGCAACCGTGTCCGATCGGTCCTCGGCTGCGGCCGCGAATGGATCTTCGCTTCGGCCGGTGATCGTGCTCGCGCATGAGGAGCTCATGTACTTGCCGCTGCGTCTTGCGGCGGCGCTGGCCGATGGGGGAGTGGCGGCGCGGTACCAGACCACCACGCGGTCACCGGCCTATGTGCTGGATGAGCCCGGGTATCCGTTGCGGCGTGGGTTCCGTTTCACCGCACCGGAACTCGGTGAGGACGCACCGCGCTTCGTGTACAACGCGCAGTGGCCCGAGCCGATCGCTGTGGAGCCGATTCTGCTGGTTGTGATCGATGAGCCCGCCGATACCGAGCGCCTCACCGAGGCCGGCGGCCTGATCGATGTGCTGACCGCGTCCGGTGCGGATGTCGTGCTGGCCGTGCTGCCGGGCGTCGATCCGCAGGCGTTGCAGGCCATTCGCTCCGCCGGTGCGGTAGTCGTAGCACCTTCCGGGGCCGAGCGCGTGCTGCCGGAACCGTTGCGCGGACCCGAGTTCGGGTCGTATGCGGCCGATGAAGTGGCTTGGCTGTTGAAGGATTTGTCGGGGGCGGATCTGGAAGCCGATGTGGCGGAGCGGGAGCGGCGGATTCAGGCCGGGGTCGCGCATTACGCGGAGTCGCTGCCGGTGGAGTATCAGCCGGATGCCGCCTATCGGGAGCTGTTCGACAAGGTGCTCGCCGAGAGCGCGGAGCGGTTGGCGCTGGCGGTGGCGACCGTTTCCGAAGTCGTGATGGCCGAGCGCGGGAACGATATCGTGCTGGTGTCGCTGGCGCGGGCAGGGACACCGGTCGGGGTGTTGATGCGGCGGTGGCTGGCCACCCGCGGCCTGGATGTGCCGCATTACGCGGTGTCGATCGTGCGGGATCGCGGCATCGACGCGGTGGCGCTGGATTACCTTGCCGTGCATCATGATCCGGCGAATATCGTGTTCGTGGACGGCTGGACCGGCAAGGGTGCGATCACCCATGAGCTGGCCGAGGCGCTCGACGCGTACGCCGCCGCGGGTGGTGCACGGTTCAATCCCGAGCTGGTCGTGCTCGCCGATCCGGGCGCGTGCGTGCGCACCTACGGCACCCGCGACGATTTCCTGATCGCGTCGGCCTGCCTGAATTCCACGGTGTCCGGCCTGGTTTCGCGCACGGTGCTCAATGACACGCTGATCGGCCCCGGCGATTTCCACGGCGCGAAGTTCTACGCCGAACTCGCCGCCGACGATGTCTCCGGCCGCCTGCTCGATGCCGTCACCGCGGCCTTCGATACGGTGCGCCCGCAGGTCCCCGCGCAGGTCGAAGCGGTGCTGGCTTCCGATCGCACCCCCACCTGGGCGGGTTGGGCCTCGGTGGAGAAGGTGCGCGAAGCGTACGGCGTCGCCAGCGTGAATTTCGTGAAACCCGGTGTGGGAGAGACGACCCGGGTGCTGCTGCGCCGCGTGCCCTGGCGGGTGCTGGTGCGCGAGGCGGATGCCCCCGAGCACGCGCACATCCGCATGCTGGCCGCCGCCCGCGATGTCCCCGTCGAAGTGGTGCCCGATCTCGCGTACGCGTGCATGGGCCTGATCAAGGATGTGGCCGAGCAGTGACCGGACGGAAGCTGCTGTCGCGCAGGGAAACCCTGATCGCGACCGATCTCGACCGCACCATGATCTACTCCCGCAACGCATCCCGCGATGCCTCGGGCGCGACCCCGGACCTGCCCGCGGTGTGCGTCGAGCACTACCAAGGCGCACCGCTGTCGTTCATGACGGTTATCGCCACCGAACGCCTGCGATCCCTCACCGAGATCGCCGCGGTCATCCCGACGACTACGCGAACCATCAAGCAGTTCAAGCGAATCGGCCTGCCCGGTGCGCCGTGGCGGTACGCCGTCACCACCAATGGCGGCAATATCCTCGACAACGGCGTCCCCGACACCCGCTGGCGCAGTTCACTGGACGCCGAGGTGCGCTCGGGCAGCGCCACCCTGTCGCAGGTGAACGCCGAATTGCTTGCCCGCATAGACGATTCCTGGGCGACCAAGTTCCGCGTAGCCGACCACCTCTTCAACTACCTGGTGGTGGACCTGGCCCGGCAGCCGGCCGATTTCCTGGCCGAATGGGATGCCTGGTGCCGCGCGCACGGCTGGTCCGCCTCGCAGCAGGGCCGCAAGATCTACTCCATGCCAGATGCGGTGTGCAAGAGCCGTGCGGTGGCCGAAGTCCGTCGCCGCCTGCGGGATTCGGGCGAACTCGCCCCGGCGGCGCGGCTGCTGGCCGCCGGTGACGGCGCCCTCGACGCGGAAATGCTCCGCGCCGCCGACGCCGCCATCCGTCCCAGGCACGGCGAACTCGAACAGCTCGGCTGGACCAGCCCCAATCTGACGCTCACCGCGTCGGCGGGCATTCTCGCCGGTGTGGAGATCCTGGACTGGTTCCTGGCCGGTGCCGCGCTGACGACCCCCGAGCCGGTGCTCTCCTAGCGCCAGATGCCGAACAGCCCGTTCGCGTATTCGGTGAGCGCGTTCTGCAGGAACGGCCCGAAACTCACCCGCGCCACACCCAATTCGGCGAAGTAGGCGCGTCCGTCCTGCGCCGGGATGCCGATCGAATTGACCGGCAACGGCAGTTCGCTGGTGAGCCGCCGCAGCACCTCGGGCTCATGCCGTCCCACCGGGTACAGCACATCGGCCCCGGCGGCAGCGGCCAGTTTCATCCGCTCCAGCGCGCTGTCCAGTCGTTCGGCCGGTGTCCCGGTATCGGGCCGCATGAAGACATCGGTGCGCGCGTTCACCACCAGGTGCACGCCCGCCGCATCGGCCGCCTGCCGCAATTCCCCGACCAGATCGGCATGCTCCTGCGGCTCCCGCAGCCGCTTGCCCTCACTGTGCACGGTGTCCTCGATATTGAGCCCCACCGCCCCGGCCTCCAGCAGCCCATCGACGAGCGTGGCGGCCTTCTGCGCATACCCGGATTCGATATCCACCGACACCGGAATATCCACCGCCGCGGTGATCTCCCGAATCCGAGCCGTCACCTCGGCAAAGGTCATCCCCTCGTTATCCGCCCGCCCCAGCGAGTTGGCCAGCGGATGACTACCGACGGTGATCGCCGAGAACCCGGCCTCCTGCACCAACTTCGCGGACCACGCATCCCACACGGTAGGCAGAATTACCGGATTCCCCGGCTGATGAAGTGCGAGAAACGTTTCGGCTTGCTCCTTCAGAGTCATCCCACGATCCTGCCCTTCACACGTGAACGGCGAAAGGCGGCCCGCGTCACTCGCGTGCCGCAGGTGTTCGCGCACCAGCTCGATCCGCTGCTGATCCCGGTCCGTTCCGCGCGCGGCCAGGAACGCGATCAGATGTGCCGGCGATGCGACGGGGAAGCCGAAGCCGGTGTCCGCCGCGGCGACCAGTTCGGGCCAGGGCACGGCGTCGTATTCATAGGTGGCGTCGATGATCGCCGTACCCCGTCGTGCGCGCAGATAGAACCGCCCGGTCAGCGTCCCCGGGCACAGTGGCGGCCGAACTTCGTCCTGCCAGGAGTGAATTCGCCAGCCGTGTGTGATCAGGGTGTCGGCAAGA
The DNA here is from genome assembly GCF_042885355.1 of Nocardia sp. NPDC058058. Classification (NCBI taxonomy): domain Bacteria; kingdom Bacillati; phylum Actinomycetota; class Actinomycetes; order Mycobacteriales; family Nocardiaceae; genus Nocardia; species Nocardia sp. NPDC058058. The sequence goes on from NZ_JBHVSA010000002.1 coordinate 1,622,184, forward strand.
GCGTCGAGATCGGCCGGTTCGACAATGAGATCGCAATCGTTGACCGGCACCGCGTCCCCGTATCTCAGGTGCAGTGCGAAGCCGCCGATGACCACGAACGGGACACCGCGCGAACGTAATTCGCGCAGCATGTCCGAATAGTCTGTGAGATCGGCGGTCATCTAGGCGGTCCGGAGCAGCACATCGGTTTGCGGATCCCAATCGGCGCAGAGGTTTCCGTTGGCGTGGTGGATCAGCTTGTAGACCACGCCCGAGTGGTGCCGTTCCTTCATGAGTCCGTAATCCGAGGTCTCGAAGGTGACGTCGACGGCATCACGCCAGCGCAGGCGCAGGTTCCAGTAGTAGTACCCGACGGTGTGCCGCAGCGGGGCGAATCCGGCGGCGGGTTCGGTGGCGGCGGGCCACACCTGATCCAGCAGCGTTTCGATCGGCACCCGGTCCTGTTCGATCAATCGCAGCGGTGCGTTCGGGCGATAGAGATCCGCGAGGCGGGAGAACTCCCGGAACACCACGTCGGTGACGCCCAGTTCGCGTGCCCACGCCAGATAGTGCTCGACACCGGCGAGGTCGTGGATTCCACTCGCCTGGACGATGCACACCAGCCGAACCGGCATGGCTGCCACCACATCTCGCACCGTGCGCTCGAAGACAGCATTGTCCGCGACCGGCTTTCCCTTGCGGAAGCGCATGATTCGATCATTGACCTGCTGATCCGGGTGGTGACGGGATACTTCGGCGCGGGTCAGCCCGAACTCGCGCAGGCGCGGAATCAACCGGGCCCCATGGGTTTCCCGGGACAGTCCCGCGGTGTTCGTGTACAGCACCTTCTCGGTGATCGGTCCCTCGTGCGCGTCGATCAGGGCCAGTACCCGCTCCAGCCAGTCCGGGTCATCGGTCGATTCCAGTCCGGAGAGCGAGAGACCGAACGGCAGGCCGCGCAATTCCCGCAGCGAGCGCGCGAGACCGTCGAAATAGTCCGGCCCCGGCCGCAATCCGGCCGACAGGACGGTGGCGTCGCGGTGCCGCAGGGTTTCCGAGCAGAAGACGCAGCGGGCCGAACAGGGTTGGGCGGAAGCGAACGGGGTGAAGGTCAGCGGCAGGGAGAAGGTGTGTTCGCGATCGCCGATGCGGTGCGTGACGAGTTCGGCGCCTTCGCCGATCCGCTCGTCGATGTCGACTCCCGGAAACCGAATCTCCGTGGCGGTCATGGTTGCCTCCCCGTCCTACTGTATTAGTCTTAATGACTAAAATAGGCCGAGAATTTGGATACGTCCAGGGTGAAGCCGATCTCAATCGCCGGTGACCGCGGTGCGCACTCGGTCGATCGCCGCGGCCGTATCGGGGCCGAGTGCGGACACCTCCAGCTGATGACCGGGTGATACGCCGAGGGTGAGGAGGCGGGTGAGGCTGTCGGCGGGGACTGGTCCCGTTCCCGTGGTGGCGTTTCGGAGTTCTACGTCGACGTCCAGGTCGCGGAGCGCGGCGATGAGTTCGGCGGCGGGGCGGGCGTGTAGGCCGTGGGGGTCGGTGACCTCGAAGGTGGTTATCGTGCGTGCGGTCTGGGCGGGGTGTGTGGTGGTGGTGACGGCCTCTGCTTCGGATTCCCGGTGTGAATCGTTATTGCCGAGTTGGGCGAATTTGGCTTCGAGGGCGTGTTCGGCCTCCCGCGCAACCTGCTCCAGGTTTGCGCCACCACCCGCCGTCGCGAGCGCGGCGATCAATCCCTCGACGAAGGGTGCGGCGCAGAGGCGAACGCGCACGGGGGATTCCAGCAGTTCCAGGGCCGTCTCGGCGGAGAGTATCGCGCTGCCGAGATCCATCAGAACGAGGACGCCGTCGCCGCTGTCGGCGGCGGTGACGGCCTCGGCTACGGCCAGCGCGTCCGTGCCGAGTTCGTTTTCGTATGTGCCCGCGGCGATTTCGATGTGTATCGGTTGCTCGGGGAGTAGTTCGGTTGCGAGGGCTACCGCTGCGCGGGCGAGTGGGCGGCTGTGTGAGACGACCACCAGGCCGATCATCGGAGTGCCCGGCGGGCGGCGCGGAGCAGGAGGGCGGCGCTGGTTGCGCCTGGATCCTGGTGTCCCGCACTGCGTTCACCGAGGTAGGAGGCGCGGCCCTTGCGAGCGATGAGGGATGTGGTTGCGTCCCTGCCGGATTCGGCGGCGGCGAGCGCCGCATCCAGGGCGGCGATCTCCGCCGCGCCCACGTCGGGGGTCGAGTGGTCGGTGAAGGCCGCCGCCTCCTTGGCCAGTGCGTCGGAAGCAGGGGCCAGGGCGTCGATCATGGTTTTGTCGCCGGGTTCCGCTTTGCCGCGGGCGATGACCCCGTCGACTCCGGCGCGGAAGGCGCGGGCGAAATCGACCAGGCCGGTGGAGGTTTCGGGGTCGTCGCCGAGGGCGGTCGCGAGGCGCAGGAAGAAGGTTCCGTACAGCGGGCCGCTCGCGCCGCCGATGGTGCGGATCAACACCATGGCGGTCTGCTTGTAGATTTCGGCCGCCGTCGCGGGTGTCGAATCATCCAGTGCCGCAACGGCGGCCGCCATGCCGCGCCGCATATTGGTGCCGTGGTCGGCGTCGCCGATGGCGGCGTCGAGGGTGGTCAGTTCATCGGCGTGTGCGTCGATCAGTGCCGCGAATTCGCGTATCCAGGTCGCCGCGTCGACCCGCATCAGATGCCCCAGCGCAGCGCCGGGGTGCGGACCGGTGCGTCCCACAGGGTGGTGAGTTCCTCGTCGAGGCGGGTGAGGGTGACCGAGCAGCCGGCCATATCGAGCGAGGTGATGTACGAACCGACCAGGGAGCGTTCGATTTCCACACCCTGACCGCGCAGTAGTCGAGCCACTTCGTCGAACATGAGGTACAGCTCCAGCAGCGGTGTGCCGCCCATGCCGTTGACGAAGCAGAGCACCCGATCGCCCCGTTGGAACGGCAGATCGGTGAGGATCGGCTCGGCCAGCATGGCGGCGATATCGCGGGCGGGAGCGAGCGGGACGCGGCGGCGGCCGGGTTCGCCGTGGATGCCGATGCCGATTTCCATCTCGTCGTCGCCGAGTTCGAAGGTGGGATGGCCGACGGCCGGGACGGTTCCGGAGGTCAAAGCCATTCCCATACTGCGTGATTCGACGCTTACCCGGGTGGCGATGCCCGCCACCTCGATGAGCGGCCGCCCCGCCGCCGCCGCGGCCCCGGCCATTTTCTCCACGACTACGGTGGCCCCGACCCCGCGCCGCCCGGCGGTGTAGAGGCTGTCCTGCACGGCCACATCGTCGTTCACCACGACGGAGATCACCTGGACCCCCGTCTCGGCGGCCGCGAGTTCGGCGGCCATCTCGAAGTTCAGTACATCGCCGGTGTAGTTCTTCACGATGTGCAGCACCCCCGCCCCGGCGTCGACGGCGGTGGTGGCGGCCAATATCTGATCGGGAACCGGTGAGGTGAAGATCTCGCCGGCGCAGGCGGCGTCGAGCATGCCGTGGCCGACGAATCCGGCGTGCAGCGGTTCATGTCCGGAGCCGCCGCCGGAGACCAGGCCCACCTTGCCCGGAACGGGTGCGTCGGCGCGAATGATCAGCCGCTGTTTGGCGTCGACCCGCAATTCGGGGTGCGCGGCGGCCATTCCCGCCAGTGCCGCGTCGACCACCTCGGCCGGGTTGTTGATGAGCTTCTTCACCGAATCGTCTCCTCCGCAGCCAACGGCGTCAGGCGGTCGCGTCCTCTTCCAGTGTGCGCGCCAATTCGATATCGGTGACCAACTGCACCATCAACTCCCGTAATTCGCAGTCGGGCAGGTGGTGCGCCGCGAATTCGAAGGGTTCGGAGACATCGAGTCCACCGCGGGTGGCCTCCAGGATCACCCACGGGATGCCGACGTCGGCGACGCCGAGACGGTCGCGCACCAGATCGGTGGTGTCCTCGATCAATCCGGTGCGGGCGGCGACGGCGGCGGTCATCTGTTCGTCGAGTTCCACCCGGCGCGCCTCCAGCGCGCCCAGATCCGCCCCGATCTCCTGGGAGACGGTGGTGCGCACCGATCCGTCGTCGAAGACCTGGAAGCCCTCGTTCACAGCCGTTGTGCCGAGCGCGATCTCGGCCTCGGCGAGATCGGGCAGTGTGCGCAGGCAGTCCAGCACCGCGTCCAGCGCCACCACGAGCCGGTCTCGAATGTCACGGCGGTGCAACAATTCCTGCTCGGCTTGTTCACGTTCGGTGAGCACCTGTTCCACCGCGCGCCCGATCTGGAATGCCATGGCGGTGGATTCCGGCGCCCAGCCGCCCTGCGGCACGAATTCGCCCTCGCCGGGAGTAATGGTGTCCAGGAAGCCGTTCACGGCGTCGAGGAGGTCCTCGAGTTGGTTCCGGGACACGGCGGGATGCCGGAAGGCGCGCAGATACTGTTCGTGCGCTTCCGCGGGTTCTACCTCACCGTCGCTCACGAATCCGATCCTGCCACGGGTGAGCGGCGCCGCGTAGTAATGGCAGCAAACCTCTGGCGTGCCCTGTGCGGTGTGCCCCGGGCGGTGTCGGTCACGCGCTCAGTAGCTCTGCTGCCCGCCCAGTTGCTGGGTGACCACGCTCTGGATGCGCTGCAGGCCGGTCGGGGTGATGCCGCTCTGCAATTGACCCTCGATGGTGCGCACCAGATGCGAGTCGTCCAGGATCTTCTCGCTGGACTGGATGAGCACCGTCCCCGCGCCGGTGAAGTCGAATTGCCGTTCCTCGCCGGAGTTCACGCCGAACCGCGCGGCCCCGGCGGCCAGGAAACTCGAAACCCAGCGCTGGTCGTAATGATGGCTCGGTGACGGGCAATCGGCCCAGCCGACGAGCGCTTCGGGATCCACCCGCAGCGGCGGTTCGGCGAACATCACAGGTCCGTTGGAGGATGCCAGGAACCTGCCGGTGCCGATGAGCGTTAGAAAACCAGGAACGATGGACTGATTCAGCGACAGACCCGGTTCGAATGCCAGCAAATTCGCGGCACGGATGGTGAGATTGCCCTCGTCCAGGTCGTAGGAGTTGATGTTGTAACCACGATCGCCGATGATCAATTTTCCGTGACCTTCGGCAATCACGTAGTCACCGGTGAATAATGGAGCTGAAAACTGTTGCGACACCATGTGTAGCAACCCGCCCTGCAGTCCATGAGTCAGCGCCCGGAACTCCATTTGCCCGTAGTAGGCGATCATCGCTCCCCGGCGCATGAACCACGGTTGGCGCAGATCGATGCTGTAGGCATAATCGTTGCCCGGAAGATTATCGCTTTCAACAAGATTCATCGGATTGAGAAGGGTGCTCATGGCAGTCTCACAGCTTCTGTTCGGAGGCTTGCACGTACACGACGCCCTGGCCGGCGCAGTGCAATTGCATAGCCTCACCGGACCCGCGGCCGACCGCGTCCCGCCAGCTCAACGCGGTTTTCAATTCCGTCTGCACATTCCCGTAGGCCGCTACGAAAGCCTGCGGGTCGACCACGACGGGATACTGCCCGCCGACCGGTAGTTCGAAGAACCCGCCGTGCGCGAGCAAGACGGCACTGCCCTGCCCGGACAGCTGGGTGGTGAACATGCCCGCGCCGGTGAGCATTCCGCTCGCCGCGCCGCGCAGCGCGCCCATCAGGCCGCCACCGCGACCGCCCGAGCCGCCGCCCGAACTCGCCACCGAGACAACCGAACTCTGTAATCCGGCGGTACTGGCGAGCAGCCGCGAGGCTTCCACGCGCAGTACCGCGCCCGGCTGCATCTGCACCACGTGGGTCTCCAAACCCGCGAAGCCGTAATGCACTTCACCGTTGCCCTGCGCCAGCATGGTGCGCTCGTGCTCACCGGCCATCATGCGACCGGCCATACCGGCGAGCCCGCTCATACCGCCCATCGCGCCCGCACCCGGCACCTGATGCGGGGAGAACGACACATCGCCGGTGTAGAAGAGCATGGCCCCGGTGCGCGCGATCACACCACCGGCCTGCGCGACATTGACCTTCACGACTTTCGCGTTGACCTGTTCGAACATGTTCTCGCCCCTACCGTTCGGCGGGCTGGATCAACACCACGCCCTGCCCGTCCCAGCGCAGCGAGAACGCCTCCCCGCCACCCTGACCCATCACATCGCGCCACGACACGTCGGTGACGAAGGACTGATTCAGATTGCCGCGCGCGGCCACGAACGCATCCGGATCGACCACCAACGGGTATTGCGGCGACACCTCCAGATGGATCAGCGGCCCGCCCGCGGACAGCAACGCCACCTGTCCCTGCCCGCTCACCGTGGTGGTGAACAGGCCCGCGCCGGTGGTCGCGCCGCGCAGACCGGCGAAACTCACATTGGTGCGCAGGTTTCCGGCGAACGCCAGCAGCTGCTGCGACTCCACCTGCAAGGTCTCGTTGTTGATATCCACCACGGTCACGTGCTGACCGTTGACCGCGAAGAACACCCGGCCCTGCCCGGAACACTCCATGAGCGAGAGCGATTCGCCGGTCGCGCGGCGTTTGATGCCCGCGACCAGGCCGTCACCGCCGCCGAAACCGGCGCTCTTGAACTGCACGTTGCCCTCGTAGGCGACCATGGACCCGGAGATCGCCCGCAGGCTGGTGCCGGACAGGTGCGCCTCGATCACCTTTTTGGACTTCTCGAACAGCTGCGCCAATGGATTCCCCGTACTCGAAACTTGCGGGCAACCCTAACCGATCGGGTGGCCGCCCGTGGTCGTCTATTTCTCGTAGAGTGGCAGCGACAACACCGACAAGCGAAGGGTCGACCTTGTCCGCAGCATTGGTGAAGGGCCAGAACGGTCCTTTGAATGTGAACGATGTGGTGATCAGTGTGCAGATCGCCGCGCCCGCGGATCTGTCCGCACTCCTGGTCACCGAGCACGGCAAGGTCCGCTCGGACGCCGATTTCGTGTTCTTCAATCAGCCCAGCGGGCCGGGGGTGAACCTGCAACCGGGTTCATCGGGCCAGCCTGCCGCGCTGGTGATCTCGCTGGGCGCGGTGCCCGCCGGGATCGAGCAGATCCGGGCCGTGATCACCCTGGACGAGGCGGGCAATAATTTCGGCCGGCTGCCCGCACCGGTCGCGGTGGTCTCGGACCTCGGTGGAAACCCGTTGTTCGAGTACCGGATCGAGGGCCTGGACACCGAATCCATCGTCATCGCGCTGGAAGTGTATCGGCGCCAGGGCGGTTGGAAGGTGCGCGCGGTCGGACAGGGCTATGCGGGCGGATTCGCCGCGCTGGTCACCGATCACGGCGTGCAGGTGAATCAGGCGCAGTCCCAGCCGGCCCCGGTCGCCGCGCCCGCGGGCGGATACGCGGAGCAGTCCGCGCCGGCCGGTGGCTATCCGCCGCCCGCGGGCGGCTATCCGCCTCCGGCACAGGGTTATCCGCCGCAGGGCAGCGCGGCCCCGCCCGCCTACAGTCCCGCCACCGATCCGAGCGCGGATCGCGATCTGCCCAAGGGGCAGTCGGTGAGCCTGGTCAAGGGTCAGCGCATCAATCTGCGCAAGGAGGGCGGCGGCGCCCTCACCTACGTGAAGATGGGCCTGGGCTGGGATCCGGCCAAGCGCGGCGGCATGTTCGGAAACCGCGCGCCCGATATCGATCTGGACGCCTCGGTGGTGCTGTTCGCCGATATGAGCCCGGTCGATGTCGTCTACTACGGCAGCCTGGCCTCCAAGGACGGCTCGATCCGGCATCAGGGCGATAACCTCACCGGTGAGGGCGAGGGCGACGACGAGGTGATCGTGGTCGACCTGACCCGCATCCCGACGCACGTCACCACGCTGCTGTTCATCGTCACCTCGTACAAGGGGCACACCTTCGAACAGGTGGCGAATGCGTTCTGCCGCATGGTGGACGGCACCAACAACGCGGAATTGGCGCGCTACACGATGACCGGCGGCATGTCCTTCACCGGCATGGCGATGGCCAAGGTCTACCGCCAGGGCGGCACCCAGGATTGGAAACTGGAAGCCCTCGGCGAAGGCTTCCAGGCCAAGCACCCGGGTGAAGCCGTACCCCAGCTGGGGCGCTTCCTGCACTAGCCCCCGTCATCCCGGCGCGCTTTTGGCCGGGATCCACACCTTCGGCGCATGTACTGCGCGGTGTGGATCCCGGCCAAAGACATGCCGGGATGACGGAAGGGGTTGTCGCGCTAGGTGACTACGGCTGGGCGCGGCCTCAGCAGCGGCGGCAGCCAGGGCTGGTCGGGGTCGGGGGCCCTGTCGAGGATGCCGCCGGCCGGATCATCGACGCCGTCGCGGCGGATCGGATCCTCGCCCGGATGATAGATCTGCCGAATGATCAAGCCGCACAGGATGATCACCGTGATATCGCGGATCGCGACGGTACCGGTGAACCACTGCTCGGGTATGCCCTTGTGATCGGTGCCGAGGTAGTAGTACATCCGCGGCACCCACACCAGCGCGTCGATCGTCATCCACGCCAACAGGATTCGGCGCTGCGGTAGTGCGAGCACGGCCAGCGGCACCAGCCACAGCGAATACTGCGGGCTCCACACCTTATTGGTGAGCAGGAACGCCGCCACCACCAGAAATGCCAACTGCGCCAGGCGCGGTCGCCGCGCGGCGGTCAATCCGATCCAGCCGATGCCCGCGCACGCGGCGATGAACAGCAGCAGCGACACGCTGTTCAACATGGTCGGGGTTTCGGCGGAACCCAGCGCCCCGTCGAATCCCTTCCAGCCGGTGAACGAGGTGATGACGTTGTACACCGAATCCGGATCGGCGTGCCGTTCGGTATTGAGCCGGAAGAACTCTCGCCACCCCTTGCCGTAGAGCACCGCGATCGGCGCGTTCACCGCCAGCCAGGTGATCACCGCCCCGGCGACCGCGGTCAGGCCCGCCCGCAGCGGACGCATTCCGCCCCAGACATTCTCACCCTCGTGCCAGCGCTCGGCGCGCAGGCACAAAATCAGGATGGGGCCGAGCAGCAGCAGCGGATACAGCTTCGCCGCACCGCCCAGGCCGAGCAGTATGCCCGCCAGCCACGGCCGCCGCCGTCCCCACGCCAGCAGGCCACCGGCCGCGAAAGCCGTTGCCAGGGTGTCGAAATTGGTGAACGCGTGCACCAGCACCAGCGGTGACAGCGCGACCAGCGCGGCATCCCACACCCGGCGTCCCGCCAATTGCGCTGAGGCCCAGACGGTTATCAGCCAGGCCACCGCCAGACCCACCGCGACCACATTGAAGTAGATGACCACTTCCAGCGCGCCGGGCAGGTGGGATTGCTTCCAGGCCTTGGCGATTCCCATCGCGCCGTACTGGTAGAGCCCGGATACCACCGGATACTCCATGTACCGCGTCTGCGGTTTGCCGTCCGCGCCGAAGTCGGTCCACTGCTTCTTGTACGGGAACGCGCCCTCGTTCAAATGTTCCGCGCCGTACAGCGGCACGGTGTCCGAGTAGCACATGGCCACGTATTGGCGGCCGTTGTTCCAGTCCAGCCCGATACCGCCGGAGCCGTCGGGGGCCTGTTGAATACAGCCCGCCTTGCCGAACCAGCTGAATGCCAGGAACAGCACCGCGAACGCCAGCAGCACCCGCGTGGGCGTCCAGAACCGCACCCGCCCGATGAGCGCGTGATCCCCGACCGGTCCGCCGATCAGATCGCACAGCTGCGCGGTCAGGGTATCGGTGCGGCTGGGCTTGTCGCGGTCGTCGGCGGATCGCAGATCGGCTGCCAGCGGTGCGGGGGAGACGTATCGCACCGGGGCGGACGGGCCGGGTTCCGGTGCGCCACCGGCCGGCTCGCCGAGGGCGGCCGACCGGTGTGTCACTTCCTGCTCGATCACGCCTCGAGGCTACCGACCGCGTGGCGCCCCGTTGCCATTGCCGTTCCCGTTGCCGTTCCCATTGCCATTCCCGCCGCCCGTACTGGGTGTGGTGGTCAGTGGTGAACCGTCCGCGGGCGCCACCGGTTGCCCGGACATCGGGCCCGCCCCCGGATCCTGGGTCGGCTGCGATTGCGCTCGCTGCTGATTCTGCGGATTCGGCGCCAGTCCCGGCACCGGAATCGTGATACCGGGCAGGATCTCGACCTGGCTCTGGGTGATCACCGGCGGCAGCACCGGCGAATCGGTGGTGGACGGCGCGGTGTACGGCGCCGACCAGGACGGCACGCCCGCCTGTCCGGCGATGGTGCCGGGCTTGGGGAACTTGCCGTTCGGCACGCCCTTGAGCGCGCCGTCCATGGTGCCCTTCCAGATATCGGCGGGCAGGCCGGAGCCGTAGATCATGCCGCCGTTGGCATTTCGCAGTTTCACGCCCTGCTCGGTGCCCATCCAGACCGCGGTGGACAGCTCGGGGGTGAAACCGACCATCCAGGAGTCGCGGTTCTCGCCGGTATCGCCGAGCTGGTTGGTGCCGGTCTTGGTGGCCGAATCCCGGCCGCCCGCCAGATTGTGATTGCGCGACCAGGCCGCGATCGGCTTCATGGCATCGGTGACGTTATCCGCCACGGCCGCCGAAACCCGCTGTTCGCCGGCGGTTTCGCCGCGGTCGAGCAGGACGGTGCCGTCGGAGGTGACGACCTTCTGCACGAAGTGCGGCGCCCGGTACATGCCCGAGGCGGCGATGGTGGCGTACGCGGAGGCCATATCGAGCGGGCGCACCTGGTACTGACCCAGTACGACACCGTTATTGGGGCCGCTGCCGTCCGGTTCGGTGAGGGTCTTGCCGACGCCCGGGATGGTGTCCGGGATGCCGAGCTTATGCGCCATATCGGCGATCTTCTGCGGGCCGTTGCCCGGCATATCGAGCATCATGCGGTAGAAGCTGGTGTTCAGCGATCGCTTGAGCGCCTCGGCGATGGTGCACATACCGCACTGCTCGCCCTCGACGTTGGTGATCTTGATGCCGTTCACCGTCACCGGGGAGGAGTCGTACAGCGTCGAGAGCGGCTTGCCCATCTCCAGGTTCTCGGCCAGACCGAACACCTTGAACGAAGAGCCCGGCGGCAGACCGGCATTGGCGAAGTCGTAGCCCTGACCGTCGGTGCCGCCGTAGTACGCGCGCACCGCACCGGTCTTGGGATCCACCGAAACCACCGCGGTGCGCAGGATGTCCGGCTCACCGTCCATGGTCTTGTTCACCGAATCGACGGCCGCCTGCTGTGCCTTCTGATCGATGGTGGTGGTGATCTGCAGACCCTCGGTGTTCAGCTCGTGCTCGCTGATGCCCGCGGTCTCGAGCTCCTTGAGCACCTGGGTCTTGATCAGACCCTCCGGACCGCCGTCCATGGTCTTGTCACCGGCGGCCTGCGCGGCCGGAATCACCTGCGGGTACTGCATTCCCGCGCGCTGCGCGGCGGGCAGGTTACCGCCGGAGACCATACCGTCGAGCACATAGTTCCAGCGCGTCTGCGCGCCCTTGGGGTTCTTCTCCGGATCCAGGTTGGACGGCTGCTGAATCGTCGCCGCCAGCATCGCGCCCTCGGACGGATCGAGTTCGGAGACCTTCTTGCCGAAGTACGCCTTGGCCGCCGCGTCGATGCCGTACGCGCCACGACCGAAGTAGATGGTGTTCAGGTACGCGGTGAGAATGTCGTCCTTGGACCACTGCCGCGCCATCTTGGCCGAGATCACCAGCTCGTGCAGCTTACGGCTGAGCGAGCGTTCGTCACCGACCATCGCGTTCTTCACGTACTGCTGCGTAATGGTGGAACCACCACCGGCGCTGGCCTTGCCCATGACATTGTCACGCGCGGCGCGCACGAAGCCGGAGATGGAGAAGCCCGGATTGGTGTAGAAGTCCCGGTCCTCGGCCGCGATCACCGCGTTGCGCACGTGCGGCGGAATCTGGTCGATGGTCACATCGGTGCGGTTGCCCTCGGGCGGAACGACTTTGGACAGCACCGAGGTGCCGTCGGCCATGTAGATGGTGGCGACCTGATTGGTTTTCAGGTCACCGGCCTTGGGTACGTCAACAGTCGAATAGGCGACCAGGAAGATGGTGCTCGGCGTGACGATGAACAGTGCCATCAGTACGTACGCCACCCGGCGCACGATCTTCCACGGCGACTTGCGCTTCGGACGCTTGCTGCCGCCGCCCCCGCCCGAACCTCGTTCGCCCGGACGCCGCGGCGGCGGTCCACCCGGCGCACCGCCCTGCGGGCGGCGACCGACCGCGGGCTCGGCGCCCGACGGCGGCCGGGTGCGGTCGTCATTGCGGGTGCGGTCGGCGACGCCCGCCCCCGCGCGGGCCTGCACCCGCGGATTGCGATCGGAAACCCGTTCGGCGCGATCGGAAGTCGCGGCCCGCTGCAGATGCGCGGGCACGGCCTGGCGGCCGCCGGTGTTCATCTTCTGGGTGGCATCGGGCGCGGGCAGCTTGCGCGTCGCGTCCGGATTGGGCCGCCCCGGCGGCGGCGGACCCGGACGGCGCGGCGGTTGCTGACCCTGCGGCGCGGGACCGCGCATCGGCTGCCCCTGCGGTCCGCGCGGCGGCTGCCCGCCGGGACCGGGACGGCCCGGCTGCCCCGGGCCCATGCCCGGCTGGCGCGCTCCTGGCGGCGGACCCTGCGGTCGCGGCGGCGGATATCCGCCGGGGCCGGGTTGCGAACCGCCACGCTGGGGGCGGCCGCCGTGCGGTCCGTCGTCATAGGGCGATGTCACAGCCTGGCTCTCCAATAGCTACTCGATACTTACGGTCCTAGCCCGGGGTGGTGGGTCCTTGCGGCAGTTGGCCGCTGCGGGCACGCGTGTACCCGCGCATTCAGCAGTCGGTGCGGCCCTTCACTCGGCCGCGCGGCGGCGGGCGCCCGATCGACGGCGGCCCGGCGCGGGCGCCAGGCCCGCCACATAGGACTGCACCAGGTGGTTCCAACTGCAGGTCCGGCACACCTCGACCACGTGCACCGAGAACTCCTCGCGCGTCTCGGCCAGCCGGATCAGTTCTTCCGGTGTGCGCGCGGAACCGGCGGCCGGTCCCAGAGCGTCACCGTAGACCCACGATACGAGAGTCAACTGCTCTTTCCGGCAGATGGGGCATGTGACCTCGCTCCCGCGCCCATGGAATTTCGCCGCACGCAACAGGTACGGATTCGCATCGCACACCGACGAGACGTCCACGCGGCCCGCGTAGACGTCGGCCAGCAGCGACCGGCGCCGGAGCGCATAGTCCACTACCTGCCGCTGTATTCGCACGCGACCCAGAGTACTTGCGGCGGCACGCCCCCCGCACGCCCCCGAGTGACTCTCAGGGTTCCGTCAGACACCCCGATGGCCGTCCCGTCTCGCTAAATATATCGGCGCGATATAGTTTGTAATCGCATCCATCGGTTAGGTCTGAAGACAACAGTCAGGAGGGGGTGAGGCCCGGTGCTCGAGTTGGCAATCCTCGGGCTGCTCCTCGAATCTCCGATGCACGGCTATGAGTTGCGCAAGCGGCTCACCGGTCTGCTCGGCCCGTTCCGGGCCTTCTCGTACGGGTCCCTGTATCCGACCCTCAAGCGCATGCAGACGGATCGCCTTATCGCGGAAGAGATTCCACCGGGGTTGACCACGCGGCGTGCGCGGCGGGTCTACCAGCTGACCGATCTCGGCCGGGAGCGGTTCGCCGAACTCCTGGCCGATACCGGACCACAGAACTACACCGACGACGGCTTCGGCGTTCACCTGGCTTTCTTCAGCCGCACCCCCGCGGAAGCGAGGATGCGGATTCTGGAAGGTCGGCGACGGCAGGTCGAAGAGCGCCGAGAAGGACTGCGGGAAGCGATCAAACGAGCCAGCGGGCAACTCGATCGCTACACCCGCCAGCTCCATCAGCTCGGTCTCGAATCAAGCGAGCGCGAAGTGCGCTGGCTCAACGAGTTGATTGCTGCGGAGCAATCGACGAAGGCGGCACCACAGAAAGAGGGAAATAGCGGCCATGAGTGAGAACAACACCGAAGTTCGGGTGGCCATCGTAGGTGTGGGTAACTGCGCGTCTTCCCTGGTTCAGGGTGTGCAGTACTACAAGGACGCTGACGAGACCGCTACCGTTCCGGGTCTCATGCACGTCAAGTTCGGCCCCTACCATGTCCGCGATGTGAAGTTCGTCGCCGCGTTCGATGTCGACGCCAAGAAGGTCGGCTTCGACCTCTCCGACGCGATCTTCGCCAGCGAGAACAACACCATCAAGATTTCCGATGTGCCGCCGGCCGATGTGCCCGTGCTGCGCGGTCCGACCCTCGACGGCATCGGCAAGTACTACGCCGAGACCATCGAGCTGTCCGAGGCCGAGCCGGTCGACGTGGTCAAGGCGCTCAAGGATGCCAAGGTCGACGTCCTGGTCTCCTACCTTCCGGTCGGTTCGGAAGAGGCCGACAAGTTCTACGCGCAGTGCGCCATCGACGCGGGTGTTGCCTTCGTCAACGCGCTGCCGGTCTTCATCGCCTCGGATCCGGTGTGGGCGCAGAAGTTCGTCGACGCGGGCATCCCGATCGTCGGCGACGACATCAAGTCCCAGGTCGGCGCGACCATTACGCACCGCGTGATGGCCAAGCTGTTCGAGGACCGCGGTGTGCAGCTGGACCGCACCATGCAGCTGAACGTCGGCGGCAACATGGACTTCAAGAACATGCTCGAGCGTGAGCGCCTGGAGTCCAAGAAGATCTCCAAGACCCAGGCCGTCACCAGCAACCTGAAGAAGGAACTGGGCGAGGGCAACGTGCACATCGGCCCGTCCGATCACGTGGGCTGGCTGGACGACCGCAAGTGGGCGTACGTGCGTCTCGAGGGCCGCGCCTTCGGTGACGTCCCGCTGAACCTGGAGTACAAGCTCGAGGTGTGGGACTCCCCGAACTCGGCCGGCATCATCATCGACGCCGTCCGCGCCGCCAAGATCGCCCTCGATCGCGGCATCGGCGGACCGGTCATCCCGGCCTCGGCCTACCTGATGAAGTCCCCGCCGAAGCAGCTCGCCGACGATGTCGCGCGCGCCCAGCTCGAGGCCTTCATCATCGGTGCCGAGTAGGTAGCGTTCACCAACGGGTGAGGGAAGGGCGGGACCGCGATTCGCGGTCCCGCCCTTGGCTTTTCGCGCAGTTCGACGGTCAGTCGAGGGAGACGTAGACCTCGACCGAGGTCGGCCCGGTGTAGCGCTCGATCTCGGCGGTGTGGGATCGGGTGATGGTTCCGGCGTTCTCGGCCTTGGCGACCTTGGCCCAGGCGGTGCGGAGCAGGTCGTAGGGCTTGTCCGAGACCACGAATTTGGCATAGCGCCCGGTGGGGATCCGGGTCAGCACGTCCCCGGTGTCGAGATCGTCCAGACCCGAGAGCTCGTAGCCGAGCACCGCCACGGCGTGGTCGTTCTGGCCGATGTAGGCGGCCACGCGCGATGCCTTCTTCTCCCGGGCGAGATAGCGGTCCCAGGTGAAATTGACCAGATCGAGGTCCCGCGCGGTGACCTCGCGACCCGCGAGCGGGATGGTCAGCCCGCCGACGAGAAACCCGTCGAGGGTGATGATTTCGAAATCCACAGCCCCTACCCCTCCGCGCCTGCGTGCAGCGCGACGAAAACCTCCACGGTCCGGGAGTCCGGATACCGTTCGAAATCCCCGGTATACGCGCGGGTCAACGTGCCCGAGGCTTCCAGATCCCACACCGTGCGCCAGATGGAGGCGATGGTGTCGCCCAGGTTGTCGCCGGTGCGGGTGAAGCGCGCGAAGGTGCCCGCGGGAATCCGGGCGAGCACATCGCCCGGCAGCAGGTCGTCCAGGCTTTCACAGCGGTAGCCGACGATATGGGTGAGATAGGAGCCGATCTCGGGCGCGTGATCGACATACGCGGTCGCGGGTGGCCCGGGCAGGCTGCGGGCGAGGTTCTGTTTCCAGGCGTCCTCGACCTTGGCGCGGCGCGGTCCCTCGACCGCCAGCGCCGGGCTGCGTAGCACCGTTCCGGCCACCAGCGTCTCGTGGCGTTCAACTACATTGAAATCCACCGGCGTCGCCCCTAAGTCTCGTGCTGTCTCCGACCCCACCCTGCTCCCAACCCGCATCCTGCCACCGATGTCCGGAGTCGATGGCACCGGTGGCCGTTTCCACAATATCCGTGGCCGGGGGCGGATGGGTCCGGTAGTCGGGATTCATGATCAACTAGCCCGGAACCGGGATGCTGAGGCCCGGAAATATCTCCACCTGGCGTGGCTCCGGCGCGGGCGGAATGATCACCACCGGCTCCTGCTGCGGACCCGGGCCCGGGTTGAGTATGTCGTAGTTGCCGCTGCCCGGCGCCGCGCCGGGCAGGTCACCGGGATTCGGGAATTGCTCCACCGGCGCGCCGTCGAGGGCGCCGTCCATGGTCTGCTTCCAGATATCGGACGGCAGCCCGGAACCGTAGATCGCCGCGCCGCGCGCGGTCCGAATCGGTTGCGACTGTTCGGTTCCCACCCAGACCGCGGTGCACAGCGACGGGGTGAACCCGACCATCCAGGCATCCTTGTTCTGCCCGGTATCGCCGAGCTGGGTGGTGCCGGTCTTGGCCGCGGACGGCCGCCCGGCCAGATTGTGATTGTTCGAGTACGCGGCGATGGGCAGCATGGCCTGGCTGACGGTATCGGCCACGGTGGCCTGGATGCGCTGCTCACCCTTCTGCGGTGCGGGGCCGCGATCCAGCAGCACCCGGCCGTCCCCGGTCACCACCTTCTGCACGAAATAGGGTGCGCGATAGGCGCCGGAGGCCGCGAGGGTCGAGTACGCCGAGGCCATATCGATGGGCCGCACCGAATACGCGCCGAGCACGATGGACGGCAGCGGCTGTCCGCCGTCCTCGGTCAGCGTCTTGCCCGCGACGCCCGGGATCTGATCGGGGATACCGGCCTGATGTGCCGCGTTCGCAATGGCTTTGGGTCCCTCGAACAGCGTCTGGGTGAGCCGGTAGAAGCTGGTGTTCAGCGAGCGCTTGAACGCCTCGCCGAGTGAACAGGTGCCGCAGGATTCGCCGCCGACGTTCTGGATCTTCTCGCCGTTGACGGTGAGCGGTGTGCTGTCGAGCTTGTAGGACAGCGAGATTCCCTGTTGCAGCGCGGCCAGTACCGCGAAGGTCTTGAAGGCGGAACCGGTTTGCAGCGGGGCCTGTGCGAAGTCGAAGCCGATGCCGTCGGGTCCGCCGTAGTAGGCGCGGACCGCGCCCGAGCGCGGATCGATAGAGACCACCGCCGTGCGTAACTCGCCGGGTTGTCCGCCCATCGTGTTGCCGACCGCGCCGAGCGCGGCCTGCTGTGCCCGCGCGTCGATGGTCGTGAAGATTTGCAGCGCACCGGTATTGAGCTCCTGCTCGCTGATTCCGGAGGCGCGCAGTTCGCGCAGCACTTGCGCGCGGATCAGTCCTTCCGGGCCGCGCGGGATATTGTCGCCGACCTCGGTGGCGGGCACGATTTCCGGGAATTGCACGGCGGCCCGGTCGGTGCGGCTCAGCACGCCCATCTCGACCATGCCGTCCAGCACGTACGCCCAGCGGGCGCGCAACTGCGGCAGATGGGTTTCCGGATCCAGGATCGACGGGGTGCGCACCACTGATGCCAGTACCGCGCTCTCACCGAGGTTCAGCTCCGGAACCGGTTTGCCGAAATAGGCTTTGGCGGCGGCGGAGATGCCGTACGCGCCGCGACCGTAGTAAATGGTGTTCAGGTAGGCCGCGAGAATATCGTCCTTACTCCACTGCCTGGACATCTTGGCGGCGATGATGAGCTCGCGCATTTTCCGGCTCAGCGTGCGCTCGGAGGTCAGGAAGGCGTTCTTCACATATTGCTGGGTGATGGTGGAGCCGCCGCCCGCATCGTCCTTACCGGTCAGGTTGTCGCGTGCCGCGCGCAGGAAGGCCGAGGTCGAGAATCCGGGATTGGTATAGAAATTGCGGTCCTCGGCCGAGAGTATGGCCAGCCGCATGGGCTGCGGCACGTCGGTGAGCGGCACCGGAGTCCGATTGCCTTCGGGCGGAATGACCTTCGCGATGACGGTATTGCCGTCCGAGGTCAGGATGGTGGCGATCTGATTGGTCTGTACCGCCGACGGATCGGGGATCTCCGCGCTCCAGTAGGCGAGTCCGAGCAGCATGGCGGGCAGCACCAGGAAGATGACGACCAGCGCGGCGATCACCCGGCGCACGCGCTGCCCGCGGGTGCGCGGCGGACGCGTGGCCGATTCGGGCCGGCTCGGCGGTTTCGCGCGCCGGCGCGGTTTGCCGTGCGACGGTTGCCGCTGCAGCGGCACGGTCGGGAGCTCGTTCCACCCTGCCATGGTGGCGTACGGGGCCGGTTCGTTTCGGCGCCGCTTGCGGGACGAGCTCACGATCATCTCCTTCCGGAGCGTCGAAAAAGCTTGTGTACGTCAGAGCGCCGCAGGCGCGGCGCGACCCATGCTAATCGACGCTACCGTCAGGATCAGGACTTCACGCCGCCCGCGGTGAGACCGGAAATGATGCGGCGCTGGAAGAGCAACACCATGATCACCAGCGGAATGGTGACAATGGTGCCCGCCGCCATGATGGCGGCATAGGGCTGTACCAGCGGATTATTACCGGAGAAACGCGCCACCGCGACGGTGACGGGTTCGGTCTTATCGCTGGAAAGCAGTCGCGCCAGCAGATATTCGTTCACCGCGGCGATGAAAGCCAGAATGGCCGTGGTGAATACGGCGGGCGCGGCGAGCGGCAGCATGATCAGCCGGAACGCCTGGAAGCGGGACGCGCCGTCGATGCGCGCGGCTTCTTCGAGTTCCCAGGGCAGTTCGGTGAAGAACGAGGCCAGGATGTACACGGTCATGGGCAGCACGAACGAGATGTTCGGGATGATCATGGCCTGGTAGTGCCCGATCCAGCCGAGGTCGGTGAACAGCTGGAACAGCGGTGTCACCAGCACCACGACCGGGAACATGGACGCGCTCAGGATGAGCCCGGAGACCACGTACTGACCGCGGAAGGTCAAGCGCGCCAGGGCGTAAGCGGCCATGACGCCGAGCAGCAGCGCGATGACCGTGGTCACCGATCCGATGATCACGCTGTTCAACAGCGCGCGCCCGAAGTCGTTGCCGCGGTTGGTGCTGAACGCGTCGCGGAAGTTGTCCAGGGTGACGTGTGTCGGCCAGGGCGTGTTGTCGAAGGTGTAGGCCGGATCGCGCAGTGCGGTGACGACCATCCAGTAGAACGGGCCCAGGCCCCACACCAGCACGATCAGCGCGCCGAGATAGACCCGGCCCGAGGCGAGTCGCTTGGTCCACGGAACCGTCTGCGCCACCGGCTTTTTCACCGGGGCGGCGGGAGCCTTGCTCATATCGATGCTCATCAGTGCGCCTCCCGCTGTGCTTCCTGGGTGCGAACCGCGTTGGCGCCCAGCACCTTCACCAGCAGGAACGCCACCGCGAAGATGAGGAAGAAGGTGATCACCGACAGTGCCGAGGCGCTGTTGGGACCCTGTCGCACCTGATCGACCACCAGCATCGAGATGGTGCGGGTGTTCGGATTGGACTGGGTCAGGATCGCGGGCAGGTCGTACATGCGCAGCGCGTCCATGGTGCGGAACAGCACGGCCACCAGCAGGGCGGGCTTGAGCAGCGGCAGTGTGATCTGGGTGAAGCGCTGCCACGCGGACGCGCCGTCGACCTTGGCGGCCTCGTACACATCGGCCGGAATCACTTGCAGCCCGGCCAGAATCAGCAGCGCCATGAACGGGGTGGTCTTCCACACGTCCGCGATGATGACCGCGAAACGCGAGGGCCACTGATCGGCGGTCCACAGGATGTGGGTGCCGAGCACCCGGTTCACCACGCCGTCGTACTGGAACATGAACTCCCACAGGCGCGCCGTGACGGCGGTGGGGATGGCCCACGGAATCAGCACGGCGGCGCGCAGCAGGGCGCGGCCCTTGAATGTCTTGCCCATGATGACGGCCATACCGAGGCCGATGGTGGCCTCCAGGGTCACGGTCACCACGGTGAAGAACAGCGTGACGCCGATGGCCAGCCAGAACTGCGAGCCGAGATTGCCGGTGGGGCAGTCGACGGTCTCACCGAGCGAGTTGGTGCACTGCTGCAGCAGCCAGTGCGTGTAATTGTCGAACCCGGCGCTGCCGCCCTTGGTGAACATGCCGGTGGACTTGTCCAGTCCGGCGTCCTTCTGGAAGGACATGTACACCGCGCGGACGACCGGATAGCCGACCACGACGGCGAGGGCGAGCAGCACGGGCGTGACGAACAGCCACGGCTTGGCCGATCCGCCCGGGGCGAATCGGCGTTTACCTTGCGGCGGTGCGGGTTTCACGGGCTTGCCAGGCAGGTCGGGCGTCGCGACATCGGTCGCTCCCGAAGGACGTGACACCGTTTATCTTCTCCTACGGGGACGGACTCGTCGGACTACGAACCGGCGGTCTCGATGCCCTTCTGCATTCCGACAATGGCGTCGTCGACGGACTTCGTACCGGTCAGCGCAGCATATGCGTTGTCCTGGATGGCCTTCGACACCGCCGGGTAGAACGGGGTGACCGGACGCGGCACGGCCGAGGCGATGGAATCCTTCAGCGCGGGCAGGTACGGCATCTTGGCGATCAGGGCCGGATCGTCGTACACCGAGGCGCGCACGGACGGCAGCGCGCCCTGGGCGACGATGTGCTGGGCGTCCTCGCTGATCAGGTAGCGCAGGAAGTCCAGCGCGGTGGCCTTGTTCTTGGAGAACGTGGAGATGGCCGCGTTGTAGCCACCGAGGGTGGAGGCGCCGATGCCGTCCTTACCGGGCAGCGGGGCGACACCGAACTTGTCCTTGACCGCGGAGGCGTCCGAGCCCGCGTCACCGAAGGACGACGGCCAGCCGCGCATGAACATGAGCTTGCCGGTGACGAACGCGTTCTGCGATTCCGGCTCCTTGAAGGAGATGGCTTCCTTCGGGATATCGGCGTTCTTGTACGAGTCCACCAGCACCTGGAGGCCGGCCTTGGCCTGCGGGGTGTTCACGGTGGGGGTCTTGCCGTCGGGGCCGACGAAGCTGCCGCCGAAGGCGTTGATGACCTCGGCGGTGTTCACGGTCAGGCCCTCGTAGGGCGCGAACTGCCCGGCGTAGCAGCCGATTCCGGCTTCCTTGGCCTTGGGGCACTGGGCCAGCAGTTCGGTCCAGGTCTTGGGCGGTTCGGGGGACAGGTCCTTGCGGTAGAACAGCAGGCCGCCGTTGGTGTTTCGCGGTGCGGCGTACAGGGTGCCGTTGTAGGTGGCCGAGGCGACCGGCGGCGACAGCAGGGTGGAGGTGTCGATCGCGAAGGAGTCCTTCAGCGGCTGGATCCAGCCCTGCGCGGCGAACTCCGCGGTCCACGGCACGTCGAGCGCGACCACGTCGTAGTCCGACGACTTGGCCTGCAGATGCTGCTTGAGATCGTCGTACTGCTGAGAAGCGTCGTTGGACTGCTCCTTGAACGTCACCTTCTCATCCGGGTGCGCGCTGTTCCAGCGGTCGATGAGCTGTTTGACCGCACCGGTCTCGGTGGTGTCCTTGCCCTCGACGTAGGTGATCGGGCCGCGCCCGGTCAGGTTCTGTGAGGCGGCGTTGCTCCCCGAGTCGCTCGAGCAACCCGCGGCGAATGTCGCGGTCAACAGCGCGGCCGAGGTGACAGCCACCGCGGCGCGCGGGACGAGCGACGATCGTAGGGACGACACCTTCTTCAAAACCATCGCGGATACTCCAGGGTCGAGACGTGAGCGGCAGCACACTCAGCCGGTTGCACAAGGGAAGATACATGGTGGATCTTCCCCGTGCCCGGACTACCTCGGTCTTCGCACCCCCGCCCGGTAGGTCCCCGCACCGAGTCATCCGATCATCCGCCCAGCTAGGCTGGGTGCCGATGTCTTCTCAGGACAAGTTACTCACACGTATCGGCGGGCTGCTGCGCCAGGCCGAGTCGACCGATAACGAGCATGAGGCCGAGGCGTTCCTGGCGGCCGCACAAAAGCTCGCCACCCGGTCCTCGGTGGATCTGACTGTGGCGCGGGCGCATATCGCGAGCCGGGAGCGGCGGCCCACCCCGATGCAGCGGGTGATCCCGATCGGGGAGCCGGGCAAGAAGGGGCTGCGCACCTACGTGCAGCTGTTCGTGGCGATCGCCGCGGCCAATGATGTGCGCTGCGATGTGGCGCGGTCCTCGACGACGGTGTACGCGTACGGATTCGACTCCGATATCGACACCTGCGAGGCGCTGTACGGCAGTCTGCTGGTGCAGATGGTGCGGGCCTCGGACCAGTACATCAAATCCGGGGCGTACAAGAGCGCGACCACCGAGAAGATCGTCGCCGAAACCCGCTGGGGCCGAACGATTCAGAAGCGGGTGCAGGCTCCGGTCGCGGCGGTGACCGCGCGCCTGAATTTCCAGATGGCGTTCGCGGCGCGCATCGGCCGCCGTCTGGCCGAGGTCAAAACCGAGGTGGAGGCAGAGGCCGTGCGCACCGAAAACCTGTCCACCGGAACGGCTCTCGCACTGCGCAATAAAGAGCTGGAGTTGACGGACTTCTACTCCAGTACCTCCGAGGCGCGCGGTACCTGGCGCGGGCCGCAGGCGTCGGCGGGCTACTCCGCCGCCGCCCGTCGCGCCGGTGACCGTGCCGGGCGCGCCGCGCGGCTGGGCACCGCTCCCGAATTGGGTGCGGGCCGCGGGCAATTACCGCGCGGTGAGGGCTGACCTCCGCCGTGCGTGACTCGCAGCGGTCACAGGTGTACGACGCGGAAATGCTGGTGCGCGGGGCTTTCGAGCGGGCCGACGAGTTCGGGGTGCGCACCGTGGAGGTGCTCGGCTCACAGGTGACCCTGCCGGTGGAACGGAAGTTCGCCTCGGTGGAATCGGTGCAGAGCTATGTGGATAAAGTGCTGGCGCTGAATTGGGTTGCCGCCCAGTGGAAAAGAGCCGATGTCCCGATCACGGTGCGGGCGCGTTCCGGGGCGCGGGCCGCGCACTACGAGGCGGATGACGCGGTACTCGCGGTACCGCTGCACGTGCACGGAAAGGCCTGGGCGCTGCGGGAATTGGTGATTCTGCACGAACTGGCGCATCACCTGGACGCCGAGCACGCGGTGACCGCGCCGCACGGGCCGGAATTCTGCGGCCGCTATATCGAGCTCGTCGACGGCATCGTCGGACCGGAAGCGGCGCTGTTGCTGCGCACCACCATGTATTCCTGTGGCGTGCGCGTACTTTGAGCGCCACGCCGGATCGCGGTTGCGGCGGAGCGAATTCGATGCCATGATCGGATTCATGATCTCCTTCTATGGAAAGGCGGCCACCGCCTCGCAGCGGTGACCGCGGTCGCCACCCCGCGCCGGCCCAGCGCCCGTGGGGTTTCCCTGGTAGAACCCGTCGAAATCGCGTGCCGATTACGCGATGAATGGCTGCGGACCGGATTGTCCACCGCACCAGCCGATCGGGATATCGCACAGCGTGCCGTCACCGAGCTGTATCGGCTCGTCGGTCAACCACCACCGCAATTCGTCTGGGTGCCCTCACCTGCGGCGGCGGTGGAATTACTGCGCGATGATCCGGACGCGCCACCGGGCGGCATCGGAATTCCGCCCTCGGATGAGCCATTTCGCAACTGGCCATTGATACAGCGTCTGATCGGCATCAAATCCGGTATGCGCCGGCGAATGATCGAGCGCACCGAGCCCGAACGAGAATGGTGGCTGCGCGGACCTTCTTTGCCCGCGCACGAATGGGCGGTGATGTCGCCGCGAGAATTGCTGGCGGCGGGTATTTCCGCCCCGCGGATTCTCGATAATCTGGTGCATCTGCCTTTGCAGGAATCATTGCGCGACAGTATGTATCGGCCGATGCGCACCGAACTGCTCGGTCCGGAGGGGCGGCGCACCGATATCGCCGGATATGAGCAGTACGACACCTGGACCGTGGCATTCCACGACGTGAATCGGGTCGCCGGATTGGCTCGATACCGCGATGACGATGCGCATCAACTCGATCAGTGGGTGGCCCTGGCCCGGCACGCGGGCTGGTGGTGGCCCGGTCCGAGGCGCTGTGTGCTGTCCGAACGGCCGGTCGCGGTGCATACCGAGGCGCAGCAGAGTGCCTGGTACGGCGAGGTTCGGTTGCACAACGACGCGGGTCCGGCGGTCGAATTCGCCGATGGCGCGGGCGTATTCGCGCTGCACGGCACCTTCGTCCCGGAGTGGGTGTTCACCGATCTGACCGTGGAGCGGGTGCTGGCCACCCGCAATATCGAGGTCCGGCGGGCCGCCGTCGAACGGCTGGGCTGGGACGAATTCATCGATCGGGCCGGGCTCACCCTGCTGTCCACCGCTGCCGATCCGGGCAATCCGGGCGCGGAACTGCGGCTTTACGACAACTGGCGCGATCGCACCCGAGTCCTGCTGGTGGTCAACGGTTCTCGCGAACGGGACGGCACCCGTCGCCGCTACGGCCTCAATGTCCCGGTGACCATCGGCGATCCGGTGGCCGCCGCCGGCTGGTCCTACGGCTTGACCGGCGCGCAATACGCGCAATTGCTGCGCCGCACCTGAAACTTCTCACACCCGAGGTGATCTCATGACCATTACCCTTGCCGAATTGACCGCCCGCACCGGTGTCGACGTCCTCGACCACCTGGAAACCCAGGTCGCGGTCCCCGCCGTCGCGGGCCTGCAAGCCCAGGGCGATCTGATTGTCATCCCCATCGACCTGGTCGCCAATGTCCGTGTGCCCGACAACCGCTGGACCGAGGTTCCGCGGGCGGGCATCGAAATCATCCGCGGCGCAACGGGAGCCAACCCGCACGTCCTGGTCGCCGATCCCGGTGTCTGCCGCTGGACCACCCGCGTCGCCGACCCCGAGGGCCTGGCGCTGGGCTGCCTGGACACCCGCGCCACCGCCTACCTGCTGCACCCCGAACACGGCGGCAGCGGTATCGCCCCCGGCCGCTACCTCATCCGCCGCCAGCGCGAACGCACCCTGACCACCTCCGGCAGCATGCGCAATGCCCTGATCGCCGACTGAGCACAGCACCGCAACCGCGTTCGGCCACAGCGGTATCCGTGCCCGCCTGATCAAGACGTGCACGCCGGGGTGACCGGCCGCGTGGACCGAGCGATGCCCGAGCCCGTCGAGTTGGGCCGCTCGCTATGGCAGGAGCGGCGCTACCCGTTCGAGGCGCTGCCGCCACCACCGTTCCCGTTCCGGATCGGGGTGGCGGTAGCGCTCCACCAGTTCCGGGTCCGGTGTCGGGGGCGCGGGCGGGACGGTGAGGTATCCATCCACCGGGCGCAGTGATTCGCTCACCAGATCGCCGGTGAACAGCGAGAGCGTGTCCAGGCCGCACGCGAATTCCAGTTCGGGAAGGGTTGCGGCCAAACGTATTTGAGCGGCGAGTCCGACGCTGGTCTCCAGCGCCGACGACACGATGGCGGGCAGTCCGGCCGCCTCGGCCACCTGGAGTGCGCGCCGCACCCCGCCCAGCGGCGTGCACTTCAGCACCGCGACGTCCGCCGCGCCCGCCACCGCCACCCGCATGGGATCCTCTGCGCGCCTGATGGATTCATCGGCGGCGATCCGCACAGTCACCCTGCGCCGCACCTGCGCCAATTCCTCGATGGTCCGGCAAGGCTGTTCGACGTACTCCAAGCCGCCGGCCGCCTTGTCGATCAGCGCGATCCGCTCGACGGCGGTCTCCACATCCCACACCGCGTTGGCGTCGATCCGCACCGCCCCGTCCGGCCCGAGCGCCTCCCGGGTGGCGGCCACCCGATCCAGGTCCTCGGCAAGCGAATCCGGGTGATCGGCGACCTTCACCTTCGCGGTCCGGCATCCCGACCCCGCCACGATCTCGCGTGCGCGTTCCGGCCCCACCGCGGGCACGATGCAGTTCACCGGGACCCGATCCCGCACCGGTTCCGGCCATCCGAGAGTTGCCTGCTCGACCGCCGTGGCGAGCCAGGCCGCCGCCTCCCGATCGTCGTATTCGGCGAACGCGCAGAACTCACCCCACCCCAGCGGCCCGGGAATCAACATCCCCTCGCGCACGGTGATCCCGCGAAACCTGGTCCGCATGGGAATGGCGTAGACGATCGCGGCGTCGAGATCCGCCCCCGAGGCTGAGTGCAAAGCGTGCTCGCTCATCCCCGCCGAGCCTACTCACGCCGCATGCGAAAGACCCTGCTTCCCTGTGGAGATGGGCGCACACTGGTGCGAGAGTGTGGCGGGAATGACGCGCACGCGGCCCGATGTTGTCGATCTGGACCCGCGTCGCGATAACAAAGTGGCGTCCGGGTCGCGACGCGGCGACAATGCCCGGAAGCAATCGATCGACCGGGGGAGCCCATCAGCATGTACCCACCCAATGAACCGCGTCGGACCGGCCCGGACGGCAGCCCGCCGAACTCCGGCCCCGTCCCCGGCGACCCGGGCCAGACGCGGCGACAGGGTGGACCCGGCGACCCGCAGGGAGATCCGAACCAATCCCGAGGCTCGAGCGGCCAGGGCTACCCACCCACCCCCATGCCACCCCCGGGCCCAGGCGCCCCACCGCCCCACGGCCCCGGCGGCCCAGGGCCACAGCGCAACCCGGGCGGCCCCGGCCGCCCCCAGGGCCCCGGCGGCTTCGGCGGCCCGGGCGGACGCGGCGGCGCACCGGGAGCCGGTGGTCCGGGAGGTCCCGGGCCAGGCGGACCCGGTCAAGGTCGCGGGCCGGGCGATCCAGCGTCACAGCGGAATCCGGGCCGAGCTCCGGGCCAGGGAGGCCCGGGTGGGCCATACGGGACGGGGCAGCATGCGCCGTGGGGCCCGGAAGGGCCACTGTCACAGCCGGTTCCGGGGCCGGGTTTCGGCCCCGGCGGGAATCGGCCCGGCGGCGGCGAATCAGCTCCGAACGTGCCCGGCGCTGGCGACGAAACCGTCCGCCAGACTCTGTCCAAGAGCGGCGAAACCGCAGCCGATCGTTCGAAAACGGCTGAATCCGAGTCCAATTCCACGAATGCGCCTACCCAGGTCAGCCGCAAGGACACCCTGCTCGCCGCACTGCTTTTCGCGGTGGATATCGCGATCGTGGCGCTGTTCTCCTACGACCTGTTCGGCAAGGCCTTCGGCCTGGTCCGCAACCGCTGCACCGCCAAGAAGGATTTCTCGGTGCAGTGCACGGTGATTCGCCCCGCCGGTTCCGCCCTTTGGGGCCTGCTGATCGCGGGCGGCGGCATGTCCCTCGCCCTGGTCGCCGCCCTGGTACTCGCGGCGGTCGCGGCCATGACCGGCCGCAGGGCCTGGTGGTGGACGGCGGCGGCGCTGCCGATCATCGCGATCTGCGGCCTGATCGGCCACTTCCTGGTCGGCAACGCCGTCGACTGAGGCGGTGTCACGGTGAGCGCAGCCTGGTTCGGTCTCGCCGGGGCGTTGGGCGGAGTCGCTCTCACCGCCCTGACGGGGCTGGTGGTCGCGATTCTGAA
Organism: Nocardia sp. NPDC058058; assembly: GCF_042885355.1. Taxonomy (NCBI): domain Bacteria; kingdom Bacillati; phylum Actinomycetota; class Actinomycetes; order Mycobacteriales; family Nocardiaceae; genus Nocardia; species Nocardia sp. NPDC058058. The sequence continues at coordinate 1,649,578 of NZ_JBHVSA010000002.1, forward strand.
CCATCGCTGGCAGGTGCAACACGCCGAGCGACAGTTCCGGCATGACCTGGTCAAGGCACTGCGGGAAGAGCGGCGCGAGGCGTATGTGCGGTTCTGGTCGGAATGGAACCGACTCAACGACCTGCTGGTGCGGCTTCGCGATGAAGTCAGCGAATACGGCAGCCCGCGATCTGTCGATCTGGCTGACCTCGTGGCGAATAGCGACTGGCCGCAAATGGACTCCGAATGGCGAGAGGCCGCCGGGGTGCTCCTGCTGATCGGGGGACCGGGCGTGGTGCTGTCCGCTGAGGAATTCTTGGGCGCCGTCTACGCCAAAGCGGCTGCGGCGCGGAGCGGGGAGCGGTTCGCCACCACTCCGGCGTACCAGCGGCTCAATGCTGCGATGCGGGATGAGTTGCTGCCTTAGCGGGCATGCTGGAGGTATGGCGGAGCGGTGGCGGCCGCCGGTTCGGCCGGTGGATCTTGTTGTCGCCGTGGTGATTTATGTCGCGGCGGTGGTTGCGGGGTGGGTGCTGGCCGCGTTTGTTCCGGATTATCGGGTGCTCGCCGGTGGGGGCGGCGAGCATCGGTATCTGCCGGTCGCTTATTTCGTGGGGTGGTTCGGGATTGTTGTGACGCTCTTGGTGATTCCGTTGTGGGTGCAGCGGGCGGTGCGGTTGGGGCAGCGGGCTTGGCCTACCGCGTTGGTGGCGTTCCCGCTGCTCATCGAATCGTGGGTGCTGGGGTTGCTCACCGCGATTGTCGCGGTGTCCCTGTGACTTCGGGGGGTCAGAGGCGTTCGTAGATGGTGGCGTTGGCGAGGCCGCCCGCTTCGCACATGGTTTGCAGGCCGTAGCGGGCGCCGCGGTCGTGCATGGCGTGGACGAGGGTGGTGGCGATGCGGGAGCCCGATGCGCCGAGGGGGTGGCCGATGGCTATCGCGCCGCCGTTGACGTTGACCTTGGACAGGTCGGCTCCGGTGTCGTGGGCCCAGGCCAGGACCACCGAGGAGAAGGCTTCATTGACCTCGAACAGGTCGATGTCGGAGAGTTGCAGGCCGCTGCGCTGCAATACCTTTCGGGTTGCGGGGATCACGGCGGTCAGCATGAGCAGCGGGTCGTCGCCCGCGACGGCGAAGCTGTGCAGGCGGGCCAGGGGTGTGAGGCCGAGTTGCGCGGCGCGCTCGCTGGTCATGATCAGAACCGCGGAGCTGCCGTCGTTGATCTGGCTGGCGTTGGCGGCGGTGATGTTCCAGCCGATCTGCGGGAAGCGGGCCGCCATCTCCTCGCTGTAGAAGGCGGGCCGCAGGTTGCCGAGGGTTTCCAGGGTGCCGCCGAGGCGGATGCCCTCATCGGCGGTGAGTCCGGCCAGCGGCGCGAGCTGGGCGTCGAACGCGCCGTCTTTGGTTGCGCGGGCGGCCTTTTCGTGGCTGCCGAGCGCGAATTCGTCGAGCTGGGCACGGGACAGTCCCCATTTGGCGGCGATGAGTTCGGCGCTGATGCCCTGCGGGACCAGGCCCTCGGGATAGCGTTCGGCGAAGCCGATACCGGCGATATCCTCGGCGCCGATCAGGTTGGCGCCCATGGGTACTCGGCTCATGGATTCCACGCCGCCCGCGACGACGATGTCGTACGCCCCGGCGATGACGCCCTGCGCGGCGAAGTGAATGGCCTGCTGGCTGCTGCCGCACTGCCGGTCGACGGTGGTGGCGGGCACGGATTCGGGATATCCGGCGGCCAACATCGCGCGGCGGGTGAGGTTGCTGCCCTGTTCGCCGACGGCGGTGACCACGCCGCCGATGACGTCGTCGATGAGTTCCGGATCGATGCCGCTGCGCCGGACCACTTCGCGCAGGCTGTGCGCGAACAGATCGGCGGGATGCTGCCCGTGCAGCGCGCCATTGGCTTTGCCCTTGCCGACCGGCGTGCGGACCGCTTCGACGATGACTGCGTCTCTCATGGCTTGTCCTTCTCGGAGTAGCTGGCTTCATTGCCCTAAACCCAGGCTACGAGCTGGCCATAGTTGAGGCAAGTCAGCACGTGTATGATGTACGCCATGTCCGTCGTATTGGAAGGAAAGCTCCGGGACCTGAGCGCGTGGAAGCCCGAAGGCTGCTCCATCGCCAAGGCCCTCGATATCGTCGGCACCCGCTCGGCGATGCTCATCCTGCGCGAGGCCTACTACGGCGTCACCAGGTTCGACGGTTTCGCCACCCGCATCGGCATCACCGATGCGGCCGCCTCCAGCGCACTGCGCAAACTCACCGATGCCGGACTGCTGGAGAAGCGCCCCTACCAGGAGGAGGGTAAGCGCACCCGGCACGAATACATCCTCACCCCAATGGGTTTGGACCTGCTCCCCGCTGTTCTGGCGCTCTGGCAGTGGGGCGATCAGTACCTCCAGGACGGCACACCGCCACTGGAACGAGTGGAGGACGCGACCGGCGAACCGGTGCGCGTCGAAGTCCGCTCCGCCTCGGGAAACGAAGTCCCGCTGGAGCATCTGCGCGTCCGCGTGAACAAGAACTGGCGCCGCGGCGCATAGACCCCCGTCGTCCCGGCGCGTTCTCGGCCGGGACCCACACGTGCGCGGTGGATTCCGGCCACGAGCACGCCGGAATGACGGGGTGGGGATCAGTTCAGTCGACGCCCGTCTTCGGGGTTGAAGAAGTAGATGTGCTCGGAATCCGTGGACAGGCTCAGCCGTGCGCCCTTGGCGGGCGGGTTGCGCCAATCCGCGCGCGCCACAATGGTTTCCCCGTCACCGAGGGTGCGGCCGTAGATGTACGCGTCGGAGCCCAGCTCCTCGACCACATCGACCTCCATGCCGATGCCCTGACCGTCGGCGACCGGTTCCAGATGCTCGGGCCGCACGCCCACAACGATATTGGGCCCGGTGCCCCCGGAAACGGTGCGCGGCAGTTCGAGCCGATGCCCGCCGAGCGTGACGCCGCCGTCCCGCACCGGCAGCGTGAACAGATTCATGGCGGGCGACCCCATGAACCCGGCCACGAACAGGTTCGCCGGGTTGCGGTACAGATCGCGCGGTGAGGCGCACTGCTGCAGCAGCCCGTCCTTGAGCACCGCGACCCGATCGCCCATGGTCATGGCCTCGACCTGATCGTGCGTGACGTACACGGTGGTGGTGCCGAGTCGCCGCTGCAATTGCGCGATCTGGGTGCGGGTCTGCACGCGCAGTTTCGCGTCCAGGTTGGACAGCGGCTCATCCATGAGGAACACCTGCGGCTGCCGCACGATGGCACGACCCATGGCCACGCGCTGGCGCTGACCGCCGGACAGCGCCTTGGGCTTGCGATCCAGGTAGGGCTCGAGGTCCAGCAGTTTGGCGGCTTCCAGCACGCGCTGCTGCCGCTCGTCCTTGGCGACCTTGGCCATCTTGAGCGCGAACCCCATGTTCTCGGCGACGCTCATATGCGGGTACAGCGCGTAGTTCTGGAACACCATGGCGATATCGCGTTCCTTGGGCTCGGCGTGCGTGACATCGCGATCCCCGATGAGGATGCGCCCGTCACTCACCTCCTCGAGCCCCGCGAGCATGCGCAGTGAGGTGGACTTACCGCAGCCGGATGGACCGACCAGCACCAGGAATTCGCCGTCGGCGATCTCCAGATTCAGTTCGTCGACGGCGGGTGTTGCCGAGCCCGGGTACAACCGGGTGGCCTTGTCGAAAGTGACCGTAGCCATGCGAAACGCATCCCTTCACCGGCAGGAACGTGCCGGACGATCCGTAGTAGAGGGGTTGGACCCGAGCCGGGGCTCGGGTCCTGGGCACGATATCAGCCGGTGAACGGCCCCGCCGAGCCGTGATCAGGCACCCGGGCGCGACTCGTGTTCGATGCCTTCGTGTTCCGCGCCGCGCTGGAAGCGGAGCAGGCGTAGGGCGTTGGCGACCACGAGCAGGGTGGAGCCCTCGTGGATGAAGACCGCCGGGCCGATGGGGAGTCCGATCAGGGTGGCGGGGACCAGACCCGCGACGATGATCAGGGCGACCGTCAGATTCTGGCGGATGATGGACGCGGTGCGGCGGCTCAGGGCGACGGCGAAGGGCAGGCGGCCGATATCGTCGGTCATCAGCGCCACATCGGCGGTTTCCAGGGCGACGGCGGAACCGCTTGCGCCCATGGCGATTCCGACCGAGGCATTGACCATGGCGGGTGCGTCGTTGACGCCGTCGCCGACCATGGCGGTGCCACCGTTGGCACTGATCCGCCCGATCATCTCGACCTTGTCCTCGGGCAGCAGGCCGCCGTGCGCGGCATCGAGGCCGAGACCGTCGGCGACCGCGTCCGCGACGCGCTGATTGTCGCCGGAGATGACGACCAGATCGGAAATGCCCAGTGCGCGCAGCTTTTCCATCACCGCGGCCGCCTCGGCGCGCGGGGTGTCCATCACCCCGACCACGCCGAGGTACCTGCCGCCGCGGCGCACGATCATGGTGGTGCGCCCGGCCGCGTGCAGGCGGTCGACGGTGTCGGTGATGGCGGCGGGCACTCCGTCGGGATCGATTTCGGCGAACATGGTGAGGTTGCCGATCTCGGTGGGGCTGCCGTCGACCAGCGCGGTCACTCCGCGTCCGGTCACCGAATTCACCTGTGTGGCATCGGTTTCGGTATCGGCGGGCACCAGCAGTTTCAGGTCGCGGGTGATGGCGCTCGCGAGCGGGTGATCACTGAACGATTCCACCGCGAACAGGGTGGCGATCAGGTCATCACGCATGTCCTCGCGCGCGGGTTCGATATCGGTGACCCGGGGCTGTCCCCAGGTGAGCGTCCCGGTCTTGTCGAAGGCCATCGACCGCACCCGGCCGAGCGATTCCAGCGGCCCGCCGCCCTTGGCGAGCACACCTGCCTGCGCGGCGCGTGCGACTCCGGCCAGCACCGCGCTGGGCGTGGCGATGGCGAGCGCACAGGGGCTGGCCGCGACCAGCACCACCATGGCGCGATAGAAGCTGTCCGCGAACGGCTCGCTGAGAACGAAAGCGCCGTAACCGATTACGGCGAGCACGCCGAGAATGACGGCGGGCACGTAGATCACCTGGAAGCGATCGATGAACCGCTGTGTCGGCGATTTCTGGGTGTCGGCGTCACGCACCATGGCGATCACCCGCGCGAGGGTGCTGTCGGCGGACCTACTGGTGACCATGATCTCCAGCACCCCGGACCCGTTCAGGGTGCCCGCGAAAACCCGCTGCGATTCATGTAGCGGCGTGCGGCTCGCCAGTGCGGCGGCCGGATCGTCCACGGCTCGCTTCTCGACCGGAATGCTCTCGCCGGTGACGGCGGATTCGTCGATGGCGCTGACGCCTGAGACCACGATGCCGTCCGCGCTCAGGCGCGAATTCGGCCGCACCACAACGATATCGCCGATCTCGAGATCCTCGACATCGATCTCGACGACCTTGTCCGGCCCGCGCCGCACCAGTGCGGTGCGGGGTGCGAGTTCGCCGAGCGCCTCGATGGAGCGCTTGGCCCGGCTCATGGCGTATTCCTCGAGCGCGTGGCCGAGGCTGAACAGGAACAGCAGTACCGAGCCCTCGGCCCACTTGCCGACAGCGGCCGCGCCGACCGCCGCGATCAACATGAGGAAGTCGACCTCGAACCGCCCGCGCCGCACGGTATTGATCGCGGTGCGCACGGTGAAGAAGCCGCCGAGCAGATAGGTGGCCCCGAACAGCGTGGCAGCGATCCACGGCGGGGTGTCCAGCAGGTAGCGGGCGACCATACCGCCCGTATAGGTGACGCCGGATCCGATGGCGAAGGCCATCTCCATACGTGGTCCGAGCAGGCCATGTCCGTGATCGCCGTCGTTCGCCGAGTGACGGTCCGGGGTGTTTGCGGTTCGCCGTTCGTTCGCCGTCGCGTTCATAATTTTCACCATAACAGCAATACATGCGTATGTCTGCATGTATTGAATCGGACGTATCGTTCGGAGGTACCGGAATCCAGTTCCACGAGAGGAAGAGCCACGTGAGCCGACCGGTTCGTATCGGAGTTCAGCTGCAACCCCAGCACGCCCCCAACTACGGATTGATTCGCGACGCGGTGCGCCGATCCGAGGACGCCGGGGTGGACATCGTCTTCAACTGGGATCACTTCTATCCCCTGTACGGCGATCCGGAGGGCGCGCACTTCGAGTGCTGGACCATGCTCGCGGCGGTCGCGGAGCAGACCGAACGGGTCGAACTCGGCGCACTGGTCACCGGCGGCGGCTACCGCAATCCCGAACTGCTCGCCGATATGGCCCGCACCGTCGACCAGATCAGTGACGGACGGCTCATCCTCGGCATCGGCGCGGGCTGGTTCCAGAAGGACTACGAGCAGTACGGCTACGAATTCGGCACCGCCGGAAGCCGTTTGGCGCTGCTCAAGGAAAACATGGCGCGCCTGACCGACCGCCTGGCCAAACTGAATCCGCAGCCGGTGCGCGATATCCCGATCCTCATCGGCGGCGGCGGTGAGAAGAAGACGCTGCGCCTGGTCGCCCAGTACGCGGACATCTGGCACAGCTTCGCCGATCTGGAGGTGCTGAAGCGCAAGTCCGGCATTCTCGCCGAGCACTGCGCCGAGGTCGGCACCGAGGTGACGAGCATCGAGAAGTCGGTGGATTGGCCGGGCGCGGACAAGGCCGCGGATTTCGTGGCCCAGGGCGCGACGCTGTTCACCGTCGGCGTCGGCGGCCCGGACTACGACCTGAGCACCGTCGAACAGGCCATCGCCTGGCGCGACAGCCGCTCCTGACCGACGCCGACGGGCCGTCCTGGACTCTCGTTGATGGCAAGTCTGGTTTTACCGGCCACCCCCACTAGGGTGTTTTGTCATGGTTTGCTTGCGCACGACCAGGTCCGGGCGGTCCCGCCGCCGACCTCGCATGCTGTCGATGGCGGGGGTGTTGCTGGTCACCCTGGGTGCGGTCACCCTCGGTGCCGGACCGGGGTCCGCCGCACCCTCGGGCGGGGATCTGTGTTCCCCGCCGGGTGTGGCCGCCGCCAGCGCCGCCCCGACGAATCTGGCGTCGGGGCAGCAGTCCCCGTCCTCGGACAAATACACGACCGCGACCACCGAACCGCTGGATCGCATCGACATCACCAAGCTGGGCCTGCTCACCCCGGGCAAGTTGAGCGTCGGCACGCTGTCCGACGCCCCGCCGAGCATCTGCCTCAATTCCAAGGGCACGTTCACCGGTTTCGACAATGAGCTGCTGCGCGCGGCCGCCGCCAAGATCGGCTTGCAGGTGGAATTCACCGGCACCGATTTCGCGGGCCTGCTCGCGCAGGTGGCCAATGGCCGCTTCGATGCCGCGTCGTCGAGCATCACCACCACCGACGCCCGCCGCAAGCTGGTCGGTTTCACCAACGGCTACGATTTCGGCTACTTCTCCCTGGTCGCCCCGAACGGTGGTGGCATCAAGGGCTTCTCGGACCTGAACAAGGGCACCCGCATCGGCGTCGTGCAGGGCACCGTGCAGGACGAGTACGTGGTGAACGAACTGCACCTGGATCCGGTGAAGTTCCCCGACTACAACACCGCGTACGCGAACCTCAAGACCGGGCAGATCGATGCCTGGGTCGCGCCGTCGCAGCAGGCCATCGGCATTATCAAGCCGGGCGACGCGGCCTCGATCGTGCAGAACACGTTCAGCCTCAACAACTTCACCGGCTGGGCGGTGCGCAAGGACAATCAGCCGCTCACCGACGCGCTCAATGCCGGACTGGACGCGGTGATCGCGGACGGCACCTACGCCGAGCTGTACGAAGACTGGGTGCCGCGCGAGATTCCGCCGGGCTGGAAGCCGGGCTCCAAAGCCGTTGCCGCCCCGCAGCTCCCGGATTTCGCCAAGATCGCGGCCGAGCACGCCGGTGACAATGCCGGGCAGACCGCCGTACAGCCGAAATCCACGCTCGCGCAGTTGAAGGACACGTTCTTCGACTGGTCGCTGTACCGCAAGGCTTTTCCGGATCTGATCAAGACCGGTTTGCCGAATACCCTGATCCTGGCGCTGGTTTCGGGTGCGCTCGGCACCGTGATCGGCATGCTGCTGGCGGTGGCGGGCATCTCCCGCACGCGCTGGTTGCGCTGGCCCGCACGGATTTACACCGATATCTTCCGCGGCCTGCCCGCCGTGGTGATCATTCTGATCATCGGCCTCGGCATCGGCCCGGTGGTCAAGAACATCACCGGCAACAACCCGTACTGGCTGGGCGTGGTGGCGCTGGCGCTGCTGTCCTCGGCGTATATCGGTGAGATCTTCCGCTCCGGTATCCAATCGGTGGAGCCGGGGCAGTTGGAAGCGGCGCGCGCCATCGGTTTCGGCTACCGGCAGTCCATGTCGCTGGTGGTTATTCCACAGGGTGTGCGCCGGGTGCTGCCCGCGCTGATGAATCAGTTCATCGCTTTGATCAAGGATTCCTCCCTGATCTACTTCCTGGGATTGCTTGCCACGCAACGCGAATTGTTCGCGGTCGGCCGAGACCTCAACGCGCAGACCGGAAATCTGTCACCGCTGGTGGCGGCGGGCCTGATGTACCTGGTGCTGACGGTGCCGCTGACGCACCTGGTGAACTACATCGACGGCCGCCTGCGCACCGGCCGCGCCGAGAAGGCGGTCGAACCGGTCGAACAGGCCGTCATCACGGAAGGGCGTGGAGCATGAGTGCCTCACTCACCGGTACCGGACTGCATGTGACGCTCGGCGGCAACGAGGTGCTGCGCGGGGTGGACGTGCACGTCGACGCCGGCAAGACCACCACCGTCATCGGCCCGTCCGGTTCGGGTAAATCCACGCTGCTGCGGGTGCTGAACCGGCTGCACGAGCCGAGCAAGGGCGACATCCTGCTGGATGGGAAATCCGTGCTGAAGGATGATCCGGATCAGCTGCGCCGCCGCATCGGCATGGTGTTCCAGCATTTCAACCTGTTCCCGCACAAGACCGTCGCCGAGAATGTGGCGCTGGGCCCGCAGAAGCTGCACGGGCTCTCCAAGGAGCAGGCGCGCACCCTCGCGATGGAGCAGTTGGAGGCGGTCGGCCTGGCGGGCAAGGCCGATTCGCGGCCCGCGAACCTGTCCGGCGGACAGCAGCAGCGCGTCGCCATCGCCCGCGCACTGGCGATGAAACCCCAGGTCATGTTCTTCGACGAGGCCACCTCGGCGCTGGACCCGGAACTGGTGAAGGGCGTGCTCGCGCTCATGGCTGATTTGGCCAAGGGCGGCATGTCCATGATCGTGGTGACGCACGAAATGGGTTTCGCGCGTTCGGTATCGGATCAGGTGGTGTTCATGGACCACGGCAGGGTCGTCGAAACCGGAACGCCCGAAGCGCTTTTCGATCAGGCGCAGACCCCGCGACTGCAACAGTTCCTCTCGCAGGTGCTCTAGCTGCTGCCGAAGTTCGGCATATTCGCGAATCGGCCGAAATCGCCTTGGGCGCCGCTGTATACGTTCATATCGGTGCCCCCGGCGATACCGGGCACATTGCCGGAATCGGTGTACTGCCAGAAGGTCCAGTTCGGCCAGCCGCCGGGCACCTCGGGGCCGTCGTTACCGCGGTAATCGGCGATCCACAGCGGGTACCGGGTGAATTCATTGCTGTCCGCCATGGCGGTCTGCCAGAAGCGCGGGTAGGTGTAGATGATCGGCACGCGACCGGTCAACGCCTGCACCGTATTCAGGTACCGGTGCGTCCAGTCGATGAGCGCCGGTGCGGGCAGTCCGCCCGAATCCTCCAGATCGAGCACCGGCGGCAGATCCAGCGGTCCGTTCTGCCCGAGCACCGTGGCCGCGTACAGCGCGGCCTGCGCCTCGGGCAGCAGGTTCGGGCGCGCGTAATGGTAGGTCCCGCGCGCCACCCCGGCCGCCCGCATGAGCAGGCTGTCCGGCACGAAGTACGGATTCACGTAGTTGACGCCCTCGGTGGCCTTGACCATGGCGAAGTGATTGCCGGAGGCGCGCACCTCGAACCAGTTGATCATGCGCCCGTCGAGGTGCTGCCAGGACGAGACATCCGGCCCGCCCGCATCGGCCGCCGCGGGGGCGGCCGACATTGCCGTGAGAATGCTGGCCACCGCGAAAGTGGTCAGTGCCAACTTCCTTCGTCGAACCATGCCAGGGGACGCTATGTGGGCTTACGCACCCCACACAGCGACTCGCCCGCGTGTTGTCCAAGTGTTAGCTGAATCTCAGTGATTCAGCCGAGCCAATCCAATACCGAAGCGGCGGTCCAGGACTGCTGCATGCTGCCCAGCGGCTCACCGGTGAACGGTTCGTAGTACTCCGCGAAGCTGCCGTCGCTGGCCTGGCGCAGGCCCTCGGCGCGCAGCATGAACGAGCGTTCGGCCCAGCCGCGCCGGGCGAATACCCAGGAGAACAACCAGCTCATCACCGGCCACACCGGTCCGCGCCAATATTCGCGCGACCGGAAATCCCGGGCCACCGGCGAGGTCGAGGGCGGCAGCGCGTAGCGCAGATCCGGATGCCCGCACCAGCGCGGACCCTCGAACAGTTGCAGCAGTCGCCGTTCGGCATCGCGCGGCAGTCCGCCGCACAGCAGCGGCGCGAACGAGGCGAGGGTTTCGGTCTCGATCCACCGGTCCGCCCGCACATCGAAGTCACGCGCCACCCCGGTGCGCGGATTCGTGGTGCCGACCACGCCCGATCGGAAGTAATCGGCCCACTCCAGCAGTTCGCGCACATCGGCATTCGGCTGCTTGTAGTCCTCGCCGATGGTGGCGAGCACATCGCAGGCGAGCGCGAAGATGGCGGTGACGAACACGTCCTCGACCGCGAAACTCATTGTCGAGGCCAGTTGATAATCGTCGTAGCCGCAGCGGCGCATCTGCTCCACCAGCCACATGTACCGGTCGTATTCGCGATCACTGGGTCGCTGCGTCGGATCGCCGACGACATGCAGATCCTCCCGCTCGTACGGCGGAAGATCCGGTCCCGGAATCACATTCGCGTAGGCGCGGTCCCAGCGCGGCGAATTGTCCATGCCGGATTCCCACCCGTGATAGAGCGTGATTCGCCCGTGCTGCTTGGGATCTCGCGCATACGCCAGCCAGCGATGCCAGCGCATCAGATCCGGCCAGCGCCGCTGCAGGAACTCCTCCGCGGTCGCGCGGGTGCTGCGCCCGTGCCGCCGGGAATGATCCAGAATCCGTTGCACCGCAATGGCATGCACGGGTGGCTGGGTGATTCCGGAAGTATCGGGTCCATCCGGGGCGTCGGCCGCGAGGCGTCGGCACTCCCACCGGCTCGGTCCCGGAAAATATCCGTCCACGCCATTGGCGAACACGATGTGCGGAATCATCCCGTTGCGCCACTGCGCCGACAACAGCGTGTCCATTTCCAGCACCGCGCGCTCCACACTCAACGGCGCCAGGCCCACCGCGACGAACGCGGCGTCCCAGCTCCACATGTGCGGATACAGTCGCGGCGCGGCGGTGGTCATGGACCCCAGGTCATTGCCGCGCAGCAGGTAGGCGGCGCGGGCCGCGAGCTGGGTTGGCGTGAAACCCGAGTGCGTCATCGCCCTATTCTGCGACGGAACCAGCAGGTATGCGCGATGTCCGTCCCGAACCGGATGCTCGGGCGGCGGGGTGTGATCGAAGAACGCTATGTTCCCGTCCCGGCGTAACGCCGTATCGGTCTGTCTCCGAGGAGCTGTGTCCGCGTCGCGAGGCGCGATGTCCACCTCCTCGTAGGACGCTGTGCCTGCCGAGGACGCCGGTTCGCCGAATTGCACTGTGTACGCCTTTTCACATTTTCGAACGCGCGTGTGTTTGAGCCCTCTGTGCCTAGCCAACGCATCGTCGGCGCCGTGCGCCCGGTTACGGTGAGGGCATGGCGAATTCCGCGAGCACCGGCAGTGACCGTCCGACCGCGTTGATCACCGGAGCGAGCCGCGGCCTGGGCGCTGCCATCGCCCGCGCGCTGGCGCCGACGCACCGGCTGCTGCTGGGTGCGCGCACGCCGGAAGCGCTCGAACCGATCTTGAAAGAATTGCCGGATGCCACGGGGTGGCCGGTGCAGCTGACCGACTACGAGGCAGTGGCCCGCAAGGCCGAGTCGATCGAGCGGCTGGATGTCCTGGTGCACAATGCCGGGGTCGCCGACCTGGGAACAATAGCCGATTCGTCCGTTGCGCAGTGGCGGAATACGTTGGAAGCCAACCTGATAGCGGTATCGGAGCTGACGCGCGTGACGCTGCCCGCGCTGCGCGCCGCGCGCGGGCACGTGGTGTTGATCAATTCCGGGGCGGGGTTGCGCGCCAATCCGGGCTGGGGTGTGTACGCGGCGAGCAAGTTCGCACTGCGCGCCTTCGGGGACGCGCTGCGGCTGGAGGAGCCCGAGTTGCGGGTGACCTCGATCCATCCCGGGCGCATCGACACCGATATGCAGCGCGAGCTGGTGGCGGGTGAGCAGCGGCCGTATGAGCCGAACGAATTCCTCAAAGCCGATACGGTGGCGTGGATGGTGCGCAATGCCGTCGAGACCCCGCGTGACGCGCATCCCACCGAAATCGTGGTGCGCCCGATCCCGCGCTGACCGGGGGTTTCAGCTGAGAGCAGCCTTAACGTTCCCCCTGAATTCCAATCGTTTCGCGCCGAATTGGTGCTCAGTTCATCGAGCCTCGATATAACCGGATGAACCGCCCGAATCCGGCGCGGGGCTGAGGCGATTCCGCATGCGGAACGAATTTCGGAGTGATCGACAACGATGGACAGAAGACGGCTGCTCACGCTGCTCGCTGCGGGCACGGCGGCCGCCCTCACGGGCTGCACCCAGGCACAGGGTGATCCCCTGGACACCGGCTCCGCGGGGGGAACGCAGCCGCCCGGCACCACACCCCGCCTGCTCCCCGCCCGGCCCACCGGACCCAAGACCCCGATCGCGCCCGGCACCACCATCACCGGTCTGCCCGGCCCCGGCAACTCCATGGCGCTCACCGTCGACGACGGCGCGAGCCCCGAAGTGGTCGGCGCGTACATCGAATTCGCCAAGCGCACCGGGGCCCGCTTCACCTTCTTCGTCACCGGTTATTACGACTCGTGGAGCATTCACAAGGACGCGCTGCGGCCGCTGGTGGATTCGGGGCAGATCCAGCTTGGCAACCACACCTGGAACCACCCGGATCTGACCACGCTGTCCGCGAGCGCCGTCTCATCGCAGCTGGAGCAGGCGAAGACGTTCCTGCGCAATACCTTCGGCGTCGACGGCACACCCTTCTACCGGCCCCCGTTCGGCCGCCACAACGGCACCGTGGACAAGGTCGCGGGCGACCTCGGCTACACCGTGCCCACCATGTGGTACGGCTCGATCTCGGACTCCGGCCTGATCACCGAGGACTACCTGATGGAATGCGCGCGAAAGTATTTCACGCCGCAGACCATCGTCATCGGCCATGCCAATCACCCGCCCGTGACGCACTGCTTCGACCAGCTGGTCGAGATCATCCGGGAACGCAACCTCGCCATGGTCACGTTGAACGACGTATTGGCGCTATCGCACTAGGGGCGTAATCGCCCGGGGGCGTGGAATTTCCGGTGTCCTTCCGGATGCCGTTTGCTAGTGAAGAAGGTTCGACCATGGATAGAAGACGACTGCTGACGCTGCTGGCGGCGGGCACCGCCGCGACCCTGCTGGGGGCGGGCGAGGCGAATGCCGACCTGCCGTTCGACAACGGCTCGTCCGGGCTCATCCCACCGAATCTGCTGCCGGGCACCACGATTCCGCCGCTGCTGCCGCGCGCCACCATCGGGCCGGGCACGATTTCGGCGCTCCCCGGTGACGGAAACAATATCGCGCTCACCATCGATGACGGCGCGAGCGTCGAAACCGTCGGCGGTTTCATCGAATTCGCGCGGCGCACCGGAATTCGCATGACCTTCTTCGTGACCGCGTACTACGACTCCTGGCTGGTGCACCGGGACGCGCTGCGCCCGCTGGTGGATTCGGGACAGATCCAGCTGGGCAATCACACCTGGGATCATCCGGACCTGACCCGGCTGTCGGCCGGGGCCGTCGCCGATCAGATCGAACGCGCGAAGACGTTCCTGTGGAACACCTTCGGCACCGACGGCACGCCGTTCTACCGCCCGCCGTTCGGTCGCCACAACGGCCTGGTCGATCGGGTGGCCGCGGACTCCGGCTATGCGGTGCCGACCATGTGGTACGGCAATCTCAACGACACCAATACGGTGATCAACGAGGATATGGTGCTCACCGCCGCCCGGCAGTGGTTCCGCGCGCAGTCCATCGTGATCGGGCACGCCAACCGCCCGACCGTCACCCATGTCTTCGATCAGTTGAACGACATCATCCGCGAGCGCGATCTGCGCACGGTCACGCTCAATGACGTCCTGGTGCTCGGCTGACCGGTTCGCAATGGGATGCTTGTCCGCATGGCAGCGGACAGGGCGGAGGTCTCGGGCGGTCGCTGGGGCGATCACAATACCGAGCGCCGCCGTGCCATCATCGCCGCGTACATCGAGCTCATCGAGGAATCCGAGCCCGGCGCGGAGATACCGCTACAGCTGATCGCGGACCGCGCGGGCGTGAAGCGCTCGGTGGTCTACCGGCATTTCGGTGATCGCGGGGATCTGGACGCCAAGACGCGGGAATTCGCGGTGGAAGGCGTTGTCGATCAGATGATGCCGGACTTCGATCCGGCGGAAAGCCTGCGCGACACCATCTTCCGCATTGTCGACACCTATGTCGGCTGGGTGACGGTGCACGAGCGGCTGCACGATTGGATCGAGCGCGGTCCGGGCAGCGCGGACCCGGCGGGCAAAGCGGTGGTGACCGGCACCAAGGCCGCCATCGCGCTGCGGGTCGCGCAGCTGTTCACCCTGGCCGCCGGCGTGGTCGATCAGCACCATCCGGGCATCGATCCGGCGGCCTTCGCCATCGTCTCACTGGTGGACGGGGGCGTGACCCGCTGGCTCGACACCCGGCCGGAGGATCTGGACGCGGCCGAATTGACCCGGCTGCTGGCGGATTCGATCTGGATGCTCTTCGACGGTCTCGCGCGCAGTCGCGGTTTCGCCGTCGATCCGGATCGGCCCATCATCGAGCTGATGGCCGACCCGCCGGTGCAGTTCGAACTCTGATCGGAGTCCGTGCCGCGCCCGGCGGGCCGGTCGTGTCCGAGCCTTGGGCTCAGGCGACGATATTCACCAGGCGGCCGGGCACCACGATGATCTTGCGCGGATCCTTACCGCCCAGCAGTTCGGCGATCTTCTCGTCCGCCAGCGCCGCCGCCTGCACCGCTGCCTGATCGGCATCGGCCGGGACGCTGACGCGACTGCGGACCTTGCCGTTGACCTGGATCGGGTACTCGACCGAATCCTGCACCAGCAGTGCCGGATCCGCGATCGGGAACGGGCCGTGCGCCAGGGATGCGGTGTGGCCCAGGCGTTCCCACAGTTCCTCGGCGATATGCGGGGACATCGGGGCCAGCATCAGCACCAGCGGTTCGACCAGGGCGCGGGGTGCGCCGTCGCCGAAGTTCTTGGTCAGATAGTTGGTCAGCTCGATCAGTTTCGCGCCCGCGGTGTTGTCCCGCAGGTTGGCGTAGTCGTCGTCGACGCCCGCGATCGTCTTGTGCACCAGGCGCAGTGCCTCGTTCGACGGTTCGTCCTCGGTGACGCGGATCGCACCGGTCTCCTCGTCGACCACCAGTCGCCATACGCGTTGCAGGAAGCGCTGCGCGCCGACGACATCCTTGGTGGACCAGGGGCGCGAGGCGTCCAGCGGACCCATGGACATCTCGTAGAAGCGGAAGGTGTCCGCGCCGTACGCCTCGTACATCTCATCCGGGGAGACGGCGTTCTTCAGCGATTTGCCGATCTTGCCGTACTCCTGGAAGACCTCGATCTCCACACCGGAGGTGTTGGTCCAGAAGAACTTTCCGTCCCGCTCGATGATCTCGGCGGCGGGCACGTACGCACCGCGCTCATCGGTGTAGGCGAAGCCCTGGATGTAGCCCTGGTTGAACAGGCGGCGGTACGGCTCGTAGCTGGACACATCGCCCAGATCGAACAGCACCTTCTGCCAGAAGCGCGCGTACAGCAGATGCAGCACCGCATGCTCCACACCGCCGATGTACAGATCGACGCCGCCCGGATCGTTCGCGCCGTGCTCGGCGGTACGCGGGCCCAGCCAGTACTGCTCATTCTCCTTGGCGCAGAACGCCTCCGAGTTGGTCGGATCGGCATAGCGCAGCTGATACCAGGAGCTGCCCGCCCAGTTGGGCATGACATTGGTGTCGCGGCGGTACCGCTTGGGGCCGTCGCCCAGATCCAGCGTGACATGCACCCACTCGGTGGCCTTGGCCAGCGGCGGGGACGGTTCGGAATTCGCGTCGTCCGGATCGAAGGTGACGGGGGCGAAGTCCTCCATCTCCGGCAGCAGCACCGGCAGCATGGATTCCGGCAGTGCGTGCGCCGCGCCATCCTCGTCGTACACGATCGGGAAGGGCTCGCCCCAGTAGCGCTGACGCGCGAACAGCCAGTCCCGCAGCTTGTACTGAATGGTGCCCCTACCGTGGCCGTTGGCCTCCAGCTCGCCGATGACGCGCGCCTTGGCGGCGTCGATCTCCAGGCCGTCCAGGTAACCGGAGTTCACCAGCGTGCCCTCACCGGCGTAGGCGGCCTCCGAGATATCGCCGCCCGCAACGACTTCCACGATGGGCAGGCCGAAGGCGGAGGCGAATTCCCAGTCGCGCGGATCGTGGCCGGGGACGGCCATGATCGCGCCGGTGCCGTAACCGCTCAGCACGTAGTCGGCGATGAAGATCGGCACGCGCGCGCCGTTCACCGGGTTGGTGGCGTAGGCGCCCAGGAAGACGCCGGTCTTCTCCTTGCTCTCCTGCCGCTCCAGATCGGACTTGGCCGCGATCGACTTGCGGTATCCCGCAACGGCTTCCGCCGGGGTGTCCTCGCCGCCGAAGGTCCAGCGGGCATCGGTGCCGGACGGCCAGGTGGCCTCGGTCAGCCGATCGACCAGCTCGTGTTCGGGGGCCAGCACCACGTAGGTCGCGCCGAACAGCGTGTCCGGGCGGGTGGTGAACACCTCGATGACATCCGAGCCCGCCTCGAACTTGACCTGCGCGCCCCGCGAGCGGCCGATCCAGTTGCGCTGCATGGACTTGACGTTCTCCGGCCAATCCAGATTGTCCAGGTCGTCGACCAGACGATCGGAATAGGCGGTGATGCGCATCATCCACTGCCACAGGCGCTTACGGAACACCGGGAAATTGCCGCGCTCGGAGCGGCCGTCGGCGGTGACCTCCTCATTGGACAGCACGGTGCCCAGACCCGGGCACCAGTTGACCATCGAATCGGTCTGGTACACCAGGCGATACGAGTCGATCACGGCATTGCGCTCGGCCGGGGACAGCTCGCTCCAGGCGCGGTCGTCACCGTTGATGGCGCGCTTACCCGCCTCGAATTCGGCGATCAGCTCATCGATCGGGCGAGCCTTACCCAGGCCCGCGTCATACCAGGCGTTGTAGATGCGCAGGAAGATCCACTGCGTCCATTTGTAGTACTCGGGATCGGTGGTCGCGAACGAGCGGCGGCGATCGTGGCCCAAGCCCAGGCGATCCAGCTGACGCTGCATATTCGCGATATTGGATTCGGTGGTGACCCGCGGATGCGCGCCGGTCTGCACCGCGTACTGCTCGGCGGGCAGGCCGAAGGCGTCATAACCCAGGGCGTGCAGCACATTCCGGCCGCGCATGCGGTGGAAGCGCGCGAAGACATCGGTGGCGATATAGCCCAGCGGATGCCCGACATGCAGGCCCGCGCCCGAGGGGTACGGGAACATGTCCTGCACGAACAGCTTGTCCGCGGGGGTCTCGCCCTGCAGCGGCCCGACCGGGTTCGGGGCGTAGAAGGTGCCCCGCTCCTGCCAGGCCCCCTGCCACTTCTGCTCTACCCGGCCCGCCAGCTCGGCGTTGTAACGGTGTGCGGGCACATCGCTGGCCCCAGCCGCGCCCGCGGTGGGTGTGTCGGTTGCACGAGTGTCCTGCACGGTCCTGCCTTCTTAATCCCTAGCCGATCCCCGATAAGGTCGTTCACCAGGGTAAAGCGTTCACACCTCAGCGCCCAAAAGGGGTCAGAACCCTGCACGCGCCGGGCCTGAAGCCCTCGTGGCCCGCGGACCGTCCCGGTTCTGGACTGAGTGGAGCGGGGGAGCGAAGCGGAGGAGCGGAGGGAGGGAAGGTTCGGGACTCTCAGGGCCGCGGGCCCTGCCGGAGCGAAGCGGAGGTAAATTGAGCACCGTGTTGGTAGTGGCGATGATTCTGTTTGTTCTGTCGGCTGTTGCCGTGGTCACCGGAGTGCTCGGACTGACCGGCACGCTCCCCGGGAACCGCTATTTCGGGATTCACTCCGAGAAGGCGATCGAATCCGAGGAGAACTTCAAGCTGGCCAATCGCGTGGCCGCGCCCACCTCTATCGTGGCCGGGCTGCTGCTCGCCGCGGGCGGTTCGGTCGCGTTGGTCGGCGGCGGTATCGCGGGCCTGGTGACCGCCGTACTGGCCGTGGTCATCTCGTTCTTCACCCTCGGCGCGGGCGCGCTCGCCGCCGAGAAGGCCCTGGAAGCGGCCTCCCCGGCGGAACCCGCCGGCGGCTGCGGCAGCGCCTGCGGTTCCTGCTCGCTGCGCGACGCCTGCGAACCGGCCGCCAACTGAGCTACCGGCCGAGGTCCTTGCGCATCCAGATGTGCGGGATGCCCGCGTCATCACCGATCTCGCCGTAGGTCTCGTAGCCGAGCCGCTCGTAGAAGCCTTGCGCGTGGGTCTGCGAATGCAATTCGATCGCGGCCAAGCCGCGCTCGCGCGCCCGTTCCTCGATGGCCCGCACCAGCGCCACGCCCGAACCGGTGCCGCGCGATTCCGCGAGCACGGCCAGGCGGCCGAGCAGGCCGATGTTCTCCCGGACCAGCAATCGGCCCGCGCCCATCGGCTGCCCGTCCAGCCGGGCCAGGAAATGATCGGCGACCGCGTCGAGCTCGTCGAGTTCGAGTTCGGGCGGTACGCCCTGCTCGGCCACGAAGACCTTCATTCGAATCGCGTACGCGTCGGCCAGCTCCTGCTCCGTGGTGACGATGACTACCTCGATCATCAGGCCAGCATGCCTCAGTGAGCGGTATCACCCGGTTCGGGGATGCGCGCGCACTCCGGAGCCGGGATGCTCCGCGAGAGCGGACTGCCCGCCGGATTCACATAGAGCACGGTGAGCCGCACCGGCTTCGGTCCGGGATTGCGGGCCAGGTGTGTGTGGCCCGCTCCGCTCGGCTCCCGGAAGATTCGCCACGGTGGTTTGGCGACCGGTACGCAATCGGTTGCCGGATGATCCAGCGGCCCGCCGGTCACCAGCACGAACAGCGTGCCGTCGTGAAAATGCCAGCCGCTCTGCCCACCCGGCGCGATGATCGTCTGCCGAAATACGAAATCCCTACCGGCACAGGTGAATCGAAAGAGCACCCGACTGCGGGTGCCGGTCGCCGGGGCCGCATTCACCCGGAAGCCGCGCTCGGGATCTCGTGCGAAGAACGCCATCATCGAATGATCGCGCACCGGCGGCCGCGACCGCGCGACCGCCCGTGCGACTCAGTGATCGTCGTAATGCCCCGCGTGCGCCGCATGCCGATGGCCGTCATGGATGTAATCCACATGATCCCCGTGCGGCACCGCCACATGCCCGCAGTTCGGCCCGTGCTCATGATCGTGGCTGTCATGGGTGATGTGCCCCGCGGGCTCGCACTCATCGAAGTGATCGTCATGCGCCCGGTGCAAATGCCCGTCGTGCGCGTAGTCGACGTGATCCCCGTGCGGAATGGCAACGTGCCCGCAACTGGGACCGTGAACATGGTCATGTCCGCTGTGCGCAGCATGAACCTGTGACATGGAACTTCCTTTCCGAGATGGGCAGGACAATCCAGCAAACAGGTACGGACATTAGCACCCGTGCATCTGTCCGCGCCGGGACGGTGCGACCAGCCGACCCGTCACCCCGGCGAACGCGTGATATCGAGCCGGGCAAGCCATCGCACCCGGCGCGGTCGATGTCAGCGAGAACCGCGCCGCAGTCGATCCCGCCAATCCCGGCGCGGGGGCGCCAGCCCGACGTCGGTCGCGAAAGCCGCGGCGTCGGCGGCGGTGCTGACCTTGGGCCGCGTGCGTGCCCACGCCATGAACCGCGCGGTGAACTCCGGCCCGCAATTGTGCGCCAGCACCGGAAAGCGGTGCGCCACTTCCTCGGCACGCTTGTGCAGCAGCGCATGCGCCGCCGCTGCGATATCGCCCGCGTCGAACCCCGGCGGAGCGGCCGCTCCCGCGACCAGCGCCCGCACCAGCGCCGCCTGCTGCTCGGCGAGGGATGCGGACTCGACGCCGGAGGTACCGGAATCGGTTGGACCCATGCCGGATTCGTTCATGCCGACAGGGTGGGGCGCGAAGTGATGGCGGGGCGGGCGGAGGCGGTGGCGATGGCGTTCAGTTCGGCGATGAGTTCGGGTGCGGGCGGGTAGTTTCCGTCGCGTTCGAGCATGAGGGGGACCTGGCGGTTCGGGGTGAATTCGGCGACGAGCGCCAGGACCTCGGTGGGGACCGGGTGTACGTGGGTGTCGTGGTAGCGGCCGCCGACCTCGTGGCCGCCCGCGATGTGGCAGTAGGCCAGGCGCTCGGTCGGCAGGCGCAGTAGTTCGGTCAGGGGATCGCGAGAGGTGTTGCGCGCGTTGGCGTACAGGTTCGCGATGTCGATGAGCAGGTATACGCCGGTGCGCTCCACCAGCTCCTGGAGGAACTCCGCTTCGGTGAATTCGGCGTCCGGCCACTCGAACAGCGCGGCGATATTCTCCACGGCGAGCGGTACTTCCAGTTCCGCCTGCGTCCGGGAGATATTGCGCGCCAATGCGTTCAGAGCTTCGCGGGTGCGCGGCACCGGTAGCAGATGCCCGGCCTCCACCCCGTCCGCGCGCACGAACGCGATGTGCTCGCTCACCAGTGGCGAACCCAGCGCCCGCGCACACTCCGCGAGATGCGCGACCCGCCGTTCATCCACAGCCTCCGCCCCGCCGAGCGACAGCGAAATCCCGTGCGGCACTGCGGGTATACCCTGCGCGATCAGTGCGGCGAGTTCCTCGGGTACGACAACCGCTCCCCGAGTTCCACGAACGCCGGCGCTGATCCGACGCCATCGGGGCCGGTCCGCCCCCGCGCTCACCAGTGATTCCGCGATGACCTCGCAGAAACCGATGCCTTCGAGTGCCGCGATCATTCCACAGATTTCGCGCCGCCACCCGATGCCGATCGTCCGCACCGGCAGCGGTCCGGCGGCTGTCGATGCGGTCGGCTCGATCGCCGCCGTCCGGAAGCCGTTGTGCGCGTGGTGGTCAGCGCCTACACCGCCGGGTGCGCGCTCGCCCGGGTCGCGTCCCGTCGCCGGGTGCGTCATCCGCCGCACCCGCCGCCGCAGCCACCGCCTCCGCAACTGCTGCCTCCACAGCTGCTGCCGCTGTCACCACCACCGCCGCCGCTGTCGCCGCTGGAGCTGGAGCAGCTGCCACCGGAGCCGCTGATGCCGCCGGAGGCGAGCGCTCCGGTGGCGCCCGCCAGGCCGGGGTCCAGGCTCCAGAGCACGCCCGCGCCGAACAGCGCGGCGGCCAGGGCGGCGCTGTCGGGTCCGTAGGCGGAGTAGGCGGGTGCGTTCGCGGGGCGCAGATGTCCGTTGCGCCGCATCGATTCCTGTTTGGCGGCGCGTCCGGCGCGGGTCAGGCGCGGGGCGCGCTGCACCAGGAACCCGCAGATCGCCACCGCGATGATGAACAGCGCGAGGTATCCGATGGGATGGTTGTTGGCGATGCCCGCGATGACCCGCACGATGCCCAGCACCAGCAGCGCCCACAGCGGAAGTGCCGCCAGCAGCAGGGATTTGCGCTGCTCACCGCCGATCAGATAACCCCGATCGGTCAGGACCGCGCGCAACGAGGTGATCGGTGCGCGGGTCGCGCCCGCCAGGTGCATGACATGCCGCTGCCGCTGATCCGCGCCGAGCAGATACTGGTGCATGGTGCGCGAAACCGGGTCCAGTGCCCGGGTTTCGGTATCGGTGGGGGAGCGGGTGGGCTGCCCGCTGGAGTCGATGAGGTGGTAGCCGCGCAATTGGGCGAGCCCGGCGAGCACCGGTCGCCGGTCGTCGAAGAGCATGGCGGTCTCGGTCGGTGTCAACGCGTTGGCCAGGTGCGCGCGTGAGTGATCGGCGCGAATGATCCTGGTGCGCTGGGTGAATCCGTACAGCACGGCCGCACCTGCCAGCAGCGCGTACGCGGCCAGGAAGGTCGGGCCGGAGATTCCCCACGTATCGGCGGCCGGGCGCGCGGCCGCGGCCAGTGTGGTCCAAGGGACCATGGCGATTCCCCACCCTCGAGAAGTCTGGTCAGTCGATCATCACAAGTATCGCCGTCGTCCGGGTGCGGTGTTAATAACTCGGATATCGGGTGATTAGCCTGGTTTCGTGCGATTTCTCAGCAAGTTCTACATCGACGGGTTCATTCTGTCGATACTCGCGGTGGTTGGGCTGGCCAGCATCTTCCCGGCTCGCGGCGATGCTGCCACGGTGGTGAGCTGGCTGACGAAGATTGCCATCGCATTGCTGTTCCTGCTGTACGGCGCACGCCTGTCCGCGCACGAGGCGCTCACCGGCCTCAAGCACTGGCGGCTGCACATCACGGTGCTGGCCAGCACCTTCGTACTCTTCCCGATCCTGGGCGTGGCCGCGCGCGTGCTGGTGCCGCACATCCTGACCGAGGACCTGTACACCGGTCTGCTGTTCCTGTGCCTGGTCCCGTCCACCGTGCAGTCCTCGATCGCGTTCACCTCGATCGCCAAGGGCAATGTGGCGGGCGCGATCGTGAGCGCCACACTGTCCAATCTGCTGGGCGTATTCCTCACGCCCGCACTGGTGATCCTGTTGATGAACACCACCGGGCAGGCCAGGGTCGATCCGTCCGCGGTGCTGGACATCGTGTTGCAGTTGCTGGTTCCGTTCGGCGTCGGCCAGTTGATCCGCCCGAAGGTGAAGGGTTTCCTGGCCCGCTACGCCGAGCCGACCAAACTGGTGGACCGCGGTTCCATCCTGCTGGTGGTCTACAGCGCGTTCAGCGCGGGCATGGTGGAGGGCATCTGGCATGCCATGTCGCCGTGGCGGATTCTGCTGCTGGTCGTGGTGCTGTGCGTATTGCTGGCGATCGTGCTCGCCGCGACCTCGATGCTGGGCAAGGCTTCGCATTTCGATCGCGGCGACCGGATCACGGTGGTGTTCTGCGGTTCCAAGAAGTCACTGGCCACCGGCCTGCCGATGGCGACCGTACTGTTCGCCGGTCACCCCATCGGCCTGATCGTGCTGCCGCTGATGATCTTCCATCAGGTGCAGCTGATCACCTGTGCGGCGCTCGCGCAACGCTGGGCTCGGACCGCACCGTGAGCGAGAGCACCCGGCTGTCGTCCCGGCGCAGCGGGCGCGCACCGGTGGACGGGCGGGCGGCCAGCGCGCGCAACACCGCGTGCCCGGCGGCCGGATCGCCGACGGCGATGCGGGCGCTGCCGTCCGGATAGCGTTTGGCCACGATTCCGGCGCGCGCCAGTGCCGGGGCCACCTCGCGCCCGGGCAGGTAGAGGAAGTTCGCGCTGCTGCGTGGCACCCGAATACCGTTGCGCCGCAAGGCGGTACGTAAGAGCTCCCGTTCGGTGGTGATGCGCAGGATGCGCTCACCGAGTTCCGCCTCGGCCGCGTAGGAGGCGCGCACCGCCGCCACCGCCGCCCCCTGCACTCCGAACGGCAATTGCAGCCTCCGCACCCGCCGCACCAGCGCCGCTGACCCGAAGGCATAGCCGATGCGCAGCCCGGCCAGCCCGTACGCCTTGGAGAAGGTGCGCAGCACCAGCACGTTCGGATGCCGTCGCACCAACTCCACCGCGTCGAGAGCGTCTGCCGCGCCGAGGAATTCGATGTACGCCTCATCGAGGATGACCGGCACGGTGGCCGGAACCGCGCACAGGAACGCCTTGAGCTCACTGGCCGAGACGACCGTCCCGGTCGGATTGTGCGGCCGGCAGACCGCCACCAGCCCGGTGTCCGCGTCGATCATGCGCACCATCGCCCACAGGTCCTGCCGACCGTGACCGTCCAGCGGAACCGGTTGCGCGCGCAGCCCGACCATACCGCTCATGATCGGATACCCGTCGAAAGTCGGTGTCGCACAGACGAATCGACTACCTGGTGCGGGAAGCGTCTGCATGATCTGCATGGCCACCCCGGTCGCGCCGGACCCCACCACCACCTGTTCGGGATCCACCCCGATATGTTCGGCGATGATCGAGGGCAACCGGTGCGGCAGGAACTCCGGATACCGATTCGCCTGCACCAGACTGTCGTCCACCGCCCGCAGCACCGAAGGCAGTGGCGTGAAAGGGTTTTCGCTCAAGCTCAGATCGAAGCGAACGGTTTCGAAGCGGTACTGCTCCAGCGGCGCACTCATCGCGCCGCGCCCCAGCGCACCGCTGCCGCGCCCGCGAAATCGCCCGCGTGCGCGAAGGCCGACAGCAGTACCACCGACCCGTTGCGCAGTCGTCCCGCCTCGTTCTCGGTGTCGAGGGTGACGGGAATGCCCGCGGCGAACAGGTTTCCGCACTGGTCGAAGGTGTCCGGGTGGCGTTCGGCGGGCAGTTCCAGCGCGTCATGCCAATTGCGCAGGAACAGCCGGTTCGGCTGATTGGTGACCAGGGTGTCGATGTCCTGACTCTTCACCCCGATCCGCTTGCACACCTCGTGCGCCACCTCCGGGACCAGCCGGTTGCCGCGCGCGAACACCTTGGCCACCTTGGATTCGGTGAAGCTCACGCAGCCCTCGCCCTCGCCGGGCTCCCAGTATTTGCGGTCCGAGCCGGTGGTGAATTCCATATCCCCGGCGAATTCGGGATAGGTGCGGCATTCGATATCGAGTATCGGCGCGCTGGCGTTCTTCACCAGCAGGCCGACCCCGCAGCCGTCGCCGGGCACGGGAGCCTGTGCGAGCTTGCGGATTTCGGGCTGGGTGAACACCGGTCCCGCGCAATTCTGGGTGGCGACGATGAGCGCGGTACGCGCGTCGGTGGTCTGCATGATGGTGCGGGCCAGCCACATCATGTGCACGAACGCCGCGCACCCGCCGTTGTGCACGTCGAATACGTAGCGCGGGTTCATGTTCAGTCGCCGTGCCACCTCACCGCCCGCGCCGAGCACCGGATTGTCCGGCAGCTGGGTGTGCGTGAGCAGGATGTCGATATTCGAGAGTTCTTGCACCCCATGGCGTTCGATGAGCGGTGCGACGGCCCGCTCCACCATGTCGACGACCGTTTCGTCGCGGCCCTTGTGATGCCGTCCCTTCGGGGCGCGGAACATGACGTTCTTGGCCATTCGTTCCGAGCGGGAGAACTGGGTGAAGTATTCGGTCCCGACCGGTTCGCCCGGCAGATAACTGGCCACGTCGACCAGGCTGACCGGGGGCGGGGTCGTGAGACGGGGGTCCGTGAAATCCATGACGCGCCTGCCTATTTCATCCAGTCGGGGGTGATGGGCAATCCGTGCGAGGCGCGGTACTCGGCAATCGCCTTGAGATTGTCCAGTTCCAGCTGATGCCCGGCGGAGAACATCTCCCAGAAGTCGCCGACCCAGACCTTGCGACCCTCGGGTGCGGCGTCGGGGTAGGGATTCCGGTCGTAATAGGGGTGGTGGCAGTTTGTCCACAGCACCACCGAACCGGGCTTGTCGAACACCAGTTGCGCGTCCACCACCCGCATCAGATAAATCATCCACAGGTGTTTGCCCTGATCCCAGGCGCAGTGGTAATCCACCGTCATGGCATCGGGATTGGCGACCGTGCGGGTGTAGATCTTGGTGTTGGGGCCGAGCCGGTCATACGATTCCCACAGCCCGGGTTCCGCGGTTTCGGTGAAACCGCGCAGGCTGTACGTCCACTCCTCCAGGGACCTGGTATCGGCCAGGTATTCGTAGAGGTCCCGGGGCGGGGCGTCGATATAGCCCTGGACCGGGCAGTAGTCGCCGAAGATCTGGTCGTGTGGATACACCGACCGGAGCATCTCCAGGATGACGGGTGTGGTGGCCTCGCGATCGGAATTCTCGATCCGCAGCAGTCCGGGCACCACCCCCTCGGGGATATCGCTGAGTGCGGGCAGGGCGCTGGTGGTCACGATTACCTCCTCGGTGCCGTCAAAAACGGCGTGAAGGGCGGGATTTCGTCGGGATCGCAGTCGACGGCGATGAACGACGGTCCGGAACTGCCGACGCAATGCCGAAGGGATTCGGCGAGCTCGGCCCGGCTGTTGGGTGCGTGTGTGCACAGATCCGGGAACATGGCGGACAGACCGGCGCCCGGATACGCCGGCCGAAATCTGTTGAAGCTGTAGCGATCCCCGTAATACAGCTGTTCGCGACTTATGCACATGGCATGTGCGTTGTTGTTGAAGACGATGAAGGTGATCGGCAGCCGATGTTCGACGGCGGTGTGAATCTCCATGCCGTGCATGAAGAATGCCCCGTCACCGGCGATGACGAAGGTGCGCCTGGTGCTCCCGTCCGCACGCTCGTGCCGGGCGAACGCCGATCCGATGCCCGCGCCGAACGCGTACCCCATACCGCCCATCCCCAGGGCGACCGTGAAGCGGCCGTCGCGCGGTAACCGCAGGTGATGCACCACGGCGGCACCGGTGTTCCCGGCATCGGCGAATACGTCCGCACCCTCGGGCAGTGCGGCGTTGATGGTTTCCACGACCTCGCGATAGCGCAGACCGGGGCCGTCGGACGGCGGCACCTCGAGTGGTGTGAGCATCCCGGTTTCCACAACCTGTGGAGCGTTGTCCACAGCCGGTGCGGCGAACGGCCGCAGGATGGAAATCGGTGCGGGTGTGGATAATTCGCCGAGCAGCTCTTCCAACGTCAGCGCCAGATCGGTGCTGCGGGCGTGAATCGCGGAGAGGAACGGCACCTCGGCCCCGATACTCGCGACCGGCACCTCCGCCAGCGGCCCCTCCAGCCCCGCCCGCGCGGTGACCGGCATGCGGGTGCCGATGAGCAGGCACAGCGTGGCGCGATGCAGCGCGTCGATGAGTTCGGGATGCCCCATGCTCCCCGCGATCCCGCAGAATCCGGGATCGCCGTGGTGATAGACGTCCTTCGCGTCCGGGGCCACGCCCACCGCCGCGTCCAGCAGCGTCGCCAGCCGGGCCAGTTCCGGGCGGGCGGCATCGCGCGCGATCTGATCACCGGCGATGATCACCACCTTGCCGAGCTTGCGGGCCGCCGCGATGGTTTGTAACACCCGGTGCAGGCTCTCGGCATCGCGGCGATAACCGCGCGCGGGCGGCGTGAAATCCGCGGCCGTGAGCTCGGCCTGCTGAATATCCTTGGGCAGCAGCAATACCGCCGGTCCGCCCTGGTGCAGGGCGTCGAGCGCGCGGGTCAGGTGAGCGGGCAGGTCGGCGGCCGCTTCGACGCGCGCACAGTAGTGCGAGATCGGCGTGAACAGCCGGACCGCGTCGAACGCCCCGGCCCGCCCGCTCGTGTCCTGAAAGGCGCCCTTGCCCTCCAGAACGGTCGGTGGCTGCCCGATCAGGGCCAGTACCGGAACCCGGGAGGCGAACGATTCGGCGAGCCCGGCCACCAGATTCACGGCACCGCCCCCGGAGGTCGCGCACACCACCCCGAACCCGGACGTGGAGCGCGCGTACCCGTCGGCCATGGTCGCCGCCGCGAACTCGTGTTTGGCCACGACCGCCGTCACCAGTTCCCGATGCTCGAAAGCCGCATCGTAGAGATCCTCGATATTCGCGCCGTCCACCCCGAAGATATGCCGCACGCCGACCTCGGAGACCGCTCTGACCAGGTAGTCCACCACCCGTGTTCCGTTGCGCATGAGGCGGCTCCTTTCGGTGCCTGACACCGGAGTCCCGAGTCTGTTACCCGAGATACGAGACCGAGCCGTTGCCGGTTCAATCGGTGTGCCCGTTCAGGGGGTTCGAAACATCCCTTGCCATGTATGTATACGTCTACGTATAGTTGGCTCATGCCGAACAAGACGATCTACGTATCCGATGAGGACCTCAAGCTGTTTCAGCGCGCGCAAGAGCTGGTGGGGGGAAATCTGTCGGGGGCGATCGTGACGGCGCTGCGGCGTTTCATCGAAATCGAGGAAGGCCGCCAACAGGGCTACGACGAGGTGGTCCTCAAGGTCGGCAAGGACGGGGTCCGGCAGATCCGCTTCTCCGGCGTCCTGCTGACCGAATGGCACCAGGTGGGCAACGAGCGCATCGAAGACATCCGGGTGTACCGCACACGCAAAGGCGCGTACGCGGTGCACAGCCACTTCTCCAACTGGAGTGAATTCCCCGCCGACACCAACATCCTCAAGGACTGGAAGCAGTGGCGGCGCTTCCTCGGTGTCGGCGAACAGGATTGGGGCGACTTCGATTTCGAGGTCGTCGAAACCCTCGAGGAACTGAAGGGCAAGATTCCCGACCGCCTCTACGCCCGCGTGGTCGACGCCTCCGACCACTCGAATATCGAAGAGCTCGACATCTGATCATCGGCTAGCCCGAAAGTACTGCGACACAACTGAATAACCCGCTTTGTCCGCACGCCTCGGCGGACACGGCTCACCCGACGCATGCATTCATGCATATCAATTGATGAGAGGGACACCCATGAACGACCACCGCCCCCCGGCGATAGCGGTCACCGGCCTGTGCAAATCCTTCGGCGACCAGATAGTCCTGGACCGCATCGACTTCAGCGTTCCGCAGGGCAGCGTCTTCTCCCTGCTCGGCCCGAACGGCGCGGGCAAGACCACCACCGTGCAGATCCTGTCCACCCTGATCAAGGCCGACGGCGGCGAAATCGGCGTCGGCGGTTACGATCTCGCGACCCAGCCGGACGATGTTCGCTCGGCGATCGGGGTCACCGGACAGTTCTCCGCCGTCGACGAACTGCTCACCGGCCGGGAGAACCTGCACCTCATGGGTGACCTGCATCATCTGCCGCGCGCCGAAAGCCGGCGCATCGCAGCGGATCTGCTGGAGAAGTTCGATCTGGTGGACGCCGCGGACAAGGTCGCGTCCAGCTACTCCGGCGGTATGACCCGCCGCCTGGACCTGGCCATGACGCTGGTCGGTAATCCGCGCATCATCTTCCTGGACGAGCCCACCACCGGCCTGGATCCGCGCAGCCGCCGCGCCATGTGGGACATCATTCGCGAACTGGTCGCGGGCGGCGTCACCATCTTCCTGACCACCCAGTATCTGGAGGAGGCCGATCAGCTCGCGGACCGCATCGCGGTACTGCATCAGGGGCGACTGGTCGCCGAGGGCACACCCGATCAGCTCAAGCGCCGCGTGCCCGGCGGCTACGTCCGGCTCGATTTCCACGATCGTGACGAATTGACCGCCGCCGCAGCCGTTTTGGGTAATGCCGCGCAGGTCAACGGTGATCTCACCCTCGCTGTGCCGAGTGACGGCGGGGTGCGCTCGGTGCGCGAGGTGATCGACCGCCTCGATGCCGCGCGCATCGAACCCGCGGGCCTGTCCGTGCACACGCCCGATCTGGATGACGTCTTTCTCGCCCTCACCGGCGGCCACTCGACCGATAAGAAAAACGCCCGATGACCACCATGGCCATGACCATCGCCGATTCCAAGACCATGCTGCGCCGGAATCTGGTGCACGCCAAGCGTTATCCCGCCATGACGGTCAGCCTGCTGATCATGCCGATCGTCATGCTGCTCATGTTCAATTACATTTTCGGCGGCGCGCTGAAGGGCGCGACCGGCGGTCAGAAGTACATCGAGTATCTGACGCCCGGCATGATGCTCATCATTCCCGCGTACATGGTCGCGGGCATCGCGGTCTCGGTCTGCTCGGATATGACCAAGGGCATCGTGAATCGCTTTCGCACCATGCATATCTCGCACTCGTCGATGCTGACCGGGACCGTGCTGGGCAGTCTGTTGCAGGGCCTGGCGGGTATCGGCGTGCTGACCGTGGTGGCGCTGGCGCTGGGCTTCCGCTCCCATGACGCGGGCGTGCTGGAATGGCTGGCCGCGTTCGGCCTGCTCGGGCTCACCATCTTCGCATTGAGCTGGGTCGGTGCGGGTTTCGGCGTGATCGCGCAGAATCCGGAGAGCGCCAGCAATATGCCGACCCCGATCATCATGCTGCCCTTCCTCGGCAGCGGTCTGGTGCCCACCGACACCATGCCCGCCGGGGTGAAGCAGTTCGCCGAATACCAGCCCTTCACCCCCATCACCGAAACCCTGCGCGGGCTGTTGATGGGTACCGAGATCGGGCACAACGGCATTCTCGCGGTCGGCTGGTGCGTACTGCTCGGCGGCGTCGGCTACTTCTGGTCGACCTCGGCCTTCCGGCGCAAAACCAGCTGAAACAGTCGAAACAGGCACTGCGCGAAGCGAAGACGGCGCACCCATTCCGGGTGTGCCGTCCTCGTGCGTTCAGACGCCCGCCGCCAGCAGCACCTTGCCCGACGCATTGCGGATCTGCACCGTCTTCACCTCACCGGGCAGGGCAGAGGTGGTGCCGTCGGGCGTGAACACCTGACCGGGCTTGGCCGTCCACTCCGAGAGTTTGGACTGCGTCCCGTCCGCGCGCACCACCCACATCGACAGCTGCCAGGCGTAGGTGTCGTACTCCCCGGCCGCAGGGTAGTTGCACCACATGTCCACGCGCGTAGCGCCATTCACCGACAGCAGCTTGTAGGTCGCCACGATCGGGGTGTCCACCTGGGCCTGTAGCGCGCCCTGCGCGACCACCTGTTCGATCGCCGGGCGATCACCGACGACCGCCGCCGTCACCGGCACCGCGATCACGGCCGCCGCCGCGGCCGCCGCCACCGCACCACCGAGTGCCAGAAACCTGCGCCGCCGTTGCCTTTTCGCCGCCTGACCGGCGATCGTGGGCAGCAGCCGATCCGGGGGCGGCGGTACCGCGGTGGCCGGATCCTGCTGTCCCGCAATGGAAAGCGCGGTATCGGTATCGACCAGCGCGAGCAGACCCGGCAGTCCGGCCAGCTTGGCCACCGCCGTGCGGCAGTGTTCGCACCCGGCCTGATGCTCCTCGTACTCGCGGCGCTCGTCCCGGGCGAGAGCGCCGAGCACGTACGCGCCGTCCCACGTGGTGTAGCCGTCACAGAGGTCGTGGCCCTCCGTCATCTCGTCACCCCCATCTCCTGTAGCACCAAACGCAGTGCCCGCATGCCGTAGTGCATCCGGGACTTCACCGTGCCCTCCGGAATATCCAATTCCCCCGCGATCTGCGCGGTGGACAGGCCCCGGTAATAGGCGCGGACGATGACATCGCGGTGATCGATGCTCAACCGGGCCAGCGCGTCGGCGACCAGCCAGCCGTCCAGCGCGCGGTCCGACTGATCCGGCGTCGGCTGCTCCGGCGGATGATCCGTACGGAACTCCCGCCGGGAGCGGGCGCTGCGATGCTCGTCCACCGCCAGATTACGGGCCACCGTGAAGAGCCAGGCCCGCGCCGACGTGGTGGACTGATCCAGCACATTCGGCCGCTGCCATGCCCGCAGCAGCGTCTCCTGCACAATGTCCTCGGCCCGGCCGGGATCGCCCACCAGGCCGAACGTGTATCGCCACAGTGCTGCCGCGTGCTCCTCGTAGAGCACTTTGAGCAACGCCGCCTGGTCGTCGGGCATCGGTCACCTCCGCACCCTTCACGACACAGACCGTGTCCACGGTTCAGATCAGTTTCGTTCCAATTCGATAGGGTGCGTCGCCAGCAGCGAGAGCGGCAGCGGCTGACGGCGCAGCACCTGCGCCCAGAGATCGACGCGACCCGCCAGCGGGTCGCTCGGCAGCGCCGAGAGCACTATCCAGTCACCGCGATCCAATTCGCCTTCGAGTTGTCCGAAGGTCCAGCCGGCGTATCCGGCGAAAATTCGAATGCCCTCCACCATGGGGGCGATCGCATCGGGATCCGAATCCAGATCGACCAGGGCCACCCGGCCGTCCACCCGGCGCAGACCCGGCACCTTGGTGAAGGTGACACCGACCTTCACGGTCGCCAGGCACAGCGCGGCATCGCGTTTCACCGGGCCGCCGAGAAACAGCGCCCGCGGGGATGCGGCGAGATCCGCCCAATTCGGTAGCACGTCGTGAACGGCGGTATCACTGGGCCGATTCAGCACCACACCCAGCGTGCCCGCGTCGTTGTGTTCGATGATGTACACAATGCTGCGCCGGAAGGATGCCTCGATCAGGTCCGTCGCCGACACCAGCAGAGTGCCAGGGCGAACCACCTGATCCTCATGCCGGAATTCGCGTCGAGAACGGTCACCGTGTTCCTCTGCGCGTGCCACCCAGCCATCATCGCACCGCCGCACCACAATTGCGTGGCCAAATTTGGGACGTGCGCAATTACGCCGTCGCCACCTGGTCGCCGCGGGTGAAAACTCGCCCTGCGGACCGCGATCCAGGCGAGCTAGGGTGGCGGCATGGAACGGCCCGAGGTTGTCCTCGAGAACAGCGACGCGGTGTACGACTTCTATCGTGATCATCAGCAGAATCTGCTGAAGTCGCGGGCGGCGTACTGGCTGCTCGGGCGGCGTTATCGGCCGCGCATCTCGTACGCGCCGGGTGCGCGGGAGCGGCTGCGCGAGTTGATTTCCCAGAAAAGGCCGCTGCTCATCGCGGTCAACCACCTCTCGCAGCTGGATCCGTACACGGTCGCCGCGGCCGCCTGGTACAGCGCGCTGCGGCCGGTGATCGGGCGGACCCGGGTGCTGGCCAAGGACGAATTGTTTCTGGAACCGAAGCTGCGCGCCCGCATCGACATGATGGGCGGAATACCCGTTTTCCGAGGTAAGGACCATGGATTGCGCGCGGTGAACGCGGCCGGGCAGCGCATGATCGACATCTGCGCCGAGCGCATGGCGCGCGGCGACGGGGTGGCGGTGTTCCCCGAGGGCACCTGTAATGACGTCGATCCGGCGCAGGTGCAGGCGGTCGGAACCGGTATCGGGCACATCGCCTTCCGGGCCAAGAAGCTCGGCGCGGATCCGGTGCTGGTGAGCCTGGGCCTGAGCTACGGACCGCGTGTCGACCCCAGGGTGGAGCCCACGAAGGAAGAGGCCAAATCGGCCAGCTTCTATTTCGGTGTCCCGGTACCCGAACTCCCGACCAAACCCGCCGAGATCACCCGCATCGTCCGCGACGAATTGCAGACCGCATTGGACGGCGCGGTAAAGGCGTACTGAGCCCACACCCCCCGGATCCGGTTACTGCTGCGGCAGATTCAACCGTTCCCGCGACCAGTGCGGGACCAGCGCCAGGTACTCCGGCCGGGATTCCACGAAATGGTGCACCATCGGACACAGCGGCAGAATCCCGAATCCGGCATCGCGAGTTTGATCGAGTGCGCCCTGCACCAGTTTGCGGCCGTACCCCTGGCCCTCGTGCTGCGGATAGATTTCGGTGTGCACGAAGGCGCGCTCGTTCGCGGTGTCCTGATACGCCGCGACACCCGCGAGCATGCCGTCCACATACAGCTCGAAGCGATCAAGTTCGGCATTCTTGCGGACCTCGACAGACGCGTTCGACTCACTCGGCATAGTTCGACGCTAACGCGTTTGCCAGGCTATTTGTCCGTATCTGTATTACACGGCTTCGGGCGTGTCGCGTACCCGCCGGACCGCCGCGCGGGCGTGCGGATGCCGTACCGGCGAACAATGATCACACTGTGGAAATGACACACGCCGGACCGCGCCGGGTGATCCTCGCCCCGGATAAATTCAAGGGTTCGCTGACCGCCGCCCAGGTGGCCGCCGCGCTCGCCGCGGGCATCGAAAGCGCCGCGCCCGGCACCGAAGTGAAGCAGCTGCCCGTCGCCGACGGCGGCGACGGGACCGTCGACGCCTTCCTCGCGGCGGGCTGGGAACGGATCGCGCTCACGGCTCCCGGACCCACGGGCGCACCGGTGGCCACCGCCTACGCCCGGCGCGGCGGCATCGCGGTGATCGAACTCGCGGCCGTGGTGGGATTGGTGAAACTGCCCGGCGGACAACCGGATCCGCTGGGCGCGAACACCTACGGCCTCGGCGTCGTCATGGCGCACGCGCTGGATCACGGCGTGCGCGAGATCGTGCTCGGGCTCGGCGGCAGTGCCTCCACCGATGGCGGCGCGGGCATGCTGGAAGCGCTCGGCTTGCGGATTCGCGATGGGTTCGGCACCGAATTGCCCTGCAATGGAACACTTCTCGGACTGGATGACCGGGTGGATCGCAGTGGCCTGCATCCTGCGCTGGCGGATACCCGCATCACCCTCGCCAGCGATGTGGACAACCCGCTGCTCGGTCCGGACGGCGCGGCCGCCGTCTACGCCCCGCAGAAGGGCGCGACACCGGAGCAGGTCGCGACTCTCGAAGCGGCCCTGTCGAATTGGGCGATTCTGCTCGGCCCGGAATGGGCGGATAAACCGGGCGCTGGTGCGGCGGGCGGCACCGGATTCGGGGCCATGGCCGTACTCGGCGCGGTCCCGCGCTCGGGCATAGACGTGGTGCTCGACCTGGTGGATTTCCCGGCCCAGCTCGCCGGAGCCGATCTGGTGGTCACCGGCGAAGGCTCCCTCGACACCCAGAGCCTGAATGGCAAGGCCCCCATGGGCGTTGCCACCGCCGCCCACCGCGCCGGAGTCCCGATCGTGGCCGTCGCCGGACGCGTCCAACTCACCCCCGACCAGCTCCACGCCGCCGGATTCACCGCCGCCTACGCCCTCACCGACCTCGAACCGGACCCGGCCCGCTGCATGGCCGACGCCGCAGAGTTGTTGCAGCGGATAGGGGAGCAGATCGCGCGGTGAATCCCCCCGTCATTCCGGCGCGCTTTTGGCCGGAATCCACTTGAGCCGCCGGGGCGCAGGTGGTGTGGATCCCGGCCAAAAGCATGCCGGGATGACGGGGGGGTGGTCAGATCGCCAGGGCAGGGGTGGTCAGATCGCCAAGGCCGGGGCGCGGCCGACGAGTTGGTCGCGGTGGTCGTTGCCCCACTTCTCCAGGGTGCTCAGGGCGCGATTCAGTTCCTGGCCGATGGGGGTGAGCGAATACTCCACGCGGGGTGGGATTTCCGGGTAGATCTCGCGGTGCACCACGCCGCTGGCTTCCAGGTGGCGCAGGTTTTCCGCGAGTACCTTCTCGCTCACCCCGGAGAGCAGTCGGCGGATCTCGCCGAAGCGCTGCGGGCCCTCACCCAGCGCCCACATGAGGTGCATCTTCCATTTCCCGCCGACCACATCGATGGCAATGGACATTCCGCACACCTGGTGATCCGTGTCACCCGAATCCAGCACCGCGTCCTCCTGACCGTATTTCGAACCTCGAGGTAAGCAACCCCACTCGAACGTGCGGTCTTCCCGGGGTCGTCGATCGAGGCCATATTCGAATCCGTCGCCGATAACCGTTCGGCGCGAATTCGAAGGGACACACCATGTCTGAGCAGCTACGTTCCGTTTCCGTTCTGGGCCTTGGGCCGATGGGGCAGGCCATGGTCCGGGCGCTGCTGAAGGCCGGGGTCGAGGTGACCGTGTGGAACCGCAGCCGCGCCAAGGTCGACGCCATGGTCGAGTTGGGCGCGAAGCCCGCCGCCACCGTCGCCGAGGCACTGGACGCCAACGCGGTGTCGGTGCTGAGCCTGACCCACTACGCCGCCATGTACGACGTGCTCGGCCAGGCCACCGATCACCTCGCGGGCAAGGTGATCGCCAACCTGTCCTCCGATTCCCCCGACGCGGCGCGCAAGGGCGCGGCCTGGGTGCGTTCGCACGGTGCGGAATTCATCTCCGGCGGCTTCATGTCGGCGGGCGACAATATCGAGCATCCGGCCTCGTACGTCTTCTACAGCGGTCCGCGGGAGGTCTTCGACGCGCACGCCGACCTGCTACGCCCGCTCAGCCCGCAGGAGTACCTGGGCGCCGATGACGGTCTGGCACAGGTCTTCTACCAGGCGCTGCTGACCATCTTCCATCCGTGGATGCTGGCCTACGACCAGGCCCTGGCTCTGATCGCCAACTCCGGCAACGATATCGACCGCTTCGTCCCGTTCGCCCTGCGCTCGAACGAGGCGTTCCCGTTCTTCATGACCGATTTCGCGGCGGCCGCCAAGGCGGGCGGCTGGGGCGACCGCTCCCAACTGGCCATGATGGACGCGGGCGCGCAGCACATCATCGACGCCAGCGAGGAGGCGGGCGTCGACGCCACCCTCTCCCGTACCGCGCAGTCGCTGTGGCGCAAGGCGATCACGGCCTCGGACGAGAGCGGCGAGGCCGTGCCGGTCTACCGGGTGCTGCGTGGCCGGGCCTGAACGGTTCAGCGGGTCGCGAGGAATTCGATCGCGGCGGCGTAGCCCTGGATGCCCATGCCTGCGATGACCGCGGTGGCGATGGGGGAGACGAACGAGTGGTGCCGGAACTCCTCGCGCGCATGCACATTGCTGATGTGCACCTCGACGATCGGCACCTCGGGAATCACCAGGGCATCGCGCAGGGCGACCGAGGTATGGGTGAGGCCGCCGGGATTGATGACGATCCCGGACTCGACACGCCGGGCCGCGTGAATCCGGTCGATCAGCGCGCCCTCGGAGTTCGACTGGAAGGTGTTGACCTCGCGCCCGAATCGCTCGGCGGTCTTGTTGCACAGCGCGACGATGTCGTCGAGCGTGTCGGTGCCGTACACCTCCGGCTGCCGGAGGCCGAGCATATTCAGGTTCGGCCCATTCAAAACGAGGATCGGACCCAGGGTGTCAGCCATGGGTCCGATCCTATTGCCTCGCTGCGATAGGCAGGCTCAGAGCCCGCGCGGGCCCTCCGAGCGCAGGTCGTCGACCTTGCGCATGGCGCCGCGGAGTTCCTCGAGCCACTCCTCGGCGTGCTTGCCCGCGAGCTTGACGGTCCAGGCCAGGGCGTCGGAGCGGGAGCGGGCGACACCGGCGTCGATGAGGGTGTCCAGGACTTTGCGCTCGGGCTGGCGGAGCCGGGTCATGACCGGAACCGCCAGGTGGGTGAACAGGATTCGCTCGTCGCCGACGCGGACGCCCCAGGCGACGCTGCGGCCGTAGCGGGCCTGCGCCTCCTGCGCGATCTGCATGCGGGCGGCGCGGGTGGATTCCCGGAAGCGGGAGACCAGGCCCTCGCGGGTGGCCTGCGGTACTTCGGCGGGCGCGTCGGCCGGTGTGTCGGCGTCGGCGGGTTCGGTAGCGGGGAGGGGGAGTTCGCCGACCACGACGATTTCGTCGCGATCGATATCGAGGGTTGCGGGGCCGGTGAACCACTCCGCTGGCAACCTTCCGGCGAACCAGTCGGAAGCGTCTGCGGCGTCGGGCAGGTCGGCTTGCTGCCAGCCGCCGGGGCGGCCGAATTCACGTCCGCGATGTCCGTACTTCATGGCTGTCACTCTCACTTGCTGTCTGTAGTTGTAATTCTGATTACAACGTTACGTTCATTCCGGCCGATTGGATTCCGCTCTCGGAGAACGGGGTTCGACACGCGGTGCTGCGCGATTGCGCAACCGCGTCATCGGATAGGACTGGACGGTCTGGTAGAGGCGCGAATACGCCAGGGGCCGTAACCGACCGGTGATCATGTAAGTGGTCTCTGCTGACCGAAATCGGCACTATGGTGGTGCTCAATACGTGTACGCCTGGTGGAAAGGTGGCACCGCGGGTGGTGTGAACGCGGTACCGTGGTCCTGTTGCTGATGTGGCAAGAGTGAAGAGTGGGCGATATGGATGTGTGGGGATCCCGCCGCTTCCGGATTCGTGGCGCGATCGTGCTCGCGGTGGTGCTGGCTATCGCGATTGCGATGGGGTCGTGTGCTTTCCGGGAACGGTCGACCGGTGCGGAAGCGATAGTCGAGCGATTCTCCAGCCTGCTCGACAAACAGGACTATGAGGGCGCGGCGCGGCTGACGTCCTACCCGAACGGTGCTTCGGCAACGCTGAAGCAAGTTTTCAGCGGGCTCAAACCGGGTAAAGCCGACTACCAGGTGACCCAGTTCATCGGCCTCGACGGCAATACCGGACTGTTCAGCATGACCGCCGCCTGGAACTTCGGCGAGAAGCGGGACTGGAAATACGATCTGCAGGGCACCGTCCGCAAACTCAGTGTGGGCTGGCGCATCTCATGGGATCCCGCCCTGGTCATTCCGCAGCTGGACAGCAAGCGCACCGTGAAACTCGTGCGCACCTACGCCACCCCGGCCCCGCACGTCAATGACATCGTCGGCGCTCCGCTCATGACCGAGCAGACCATCAACGTCATCAAACTCGATCCCAGCAAGACCGGCGATCCGGTCGGCTCCAGCAATGCGCTGGCGGCCGCCATCGAACCGGTCGCGCCGCTCATCACCGGACCGGTGCTGCTGCAACAACTGTCGGCCTCACAGGGCAAACCGGTCGTCGCGGTCAACCTGCGCGACGGAGATTTCAATATCCTCGAGGACCGGATGGGCGCGATCCCCGGCGTCGTCATGGAGAAGCAGCCCCGGCTCATCTCCGCGGACCGTCGCGTCTGGTCGCCGCTGCTGGACTCCATGCGGAAGGTGTGGCAGGACAACAACGATGCCCGCGCCGGATGGGGCGTACAGCTCTTCGAACCGGACGGCAGCTTCGTCACCCAGCTCGCCGGAGAACAGGGCCCGCCCGGACCGGATATCCCCGGCACCATGGATCAGCGCCTGCAGCGCGCCGCCGAGGACGCCGTGGTCAGCTACGGCACGCCGTCCTCGATCGTGGCCATTCAGCCGTCCAGCGGCGCGATCGTCGCGGCCGCGCAGAACAGCCAGGCCAGCGAGCACGGATCGGTCGCCTTCACCGGGCTGTACCCGGTCGGCGGCATGATCGAACTCTTCAAGAATATGGCCGCGCTCACCAAACAGAAAGCGCCACAGGACATTTCGGTCGGTGACGCGGCCGAGGCGGCGAGCCAGCTCGGCGTCGGACTGGACTTCAAGGTGCCCGGCCTGGACGAGACCACCGGCCGCCTGCCCACCGGCAAGAACGCCGCCGAACAGGTCGGCCGCGGCAATGCCGCCGACTCCCTGCTGGCCAGCCCCTGGGGTATGGCCATCGCGGCCGCCGCCATCGCCAACGGCCAGGTGCCCAAACCGATGATCACCATCGGCGTGCCCGCCACCACCGAGGCCGATCTGCCCGCCCTGCCCGGCAATGTCACCGACCGGCTGCGCACCATGCTGCACGACGGCGCGGGCGCACCGGAACTGGTCAGCCTCAACAGGTATCAGGGCGTGCAGGCGTACGCGGCCACCGCGGGCAATAACGGCTGGCTCATCGCCACCATGGGCGATCTCGCCTTCGCCATCCACATCGACGATATCGATGCCCCGGACGCGACCGCCCGCATGGCGGCGCGCCTGCTCCAGTCGCTCGCGACTCCGGATTAGTCCGGAGTCGAATCAGCCCAGTGCTTTGATGGCCGCGCGCCAGCCCAGCAGGAACAGGGCCAGCACGGTCGCCGCGACGATGACGAAGCTGACGGCGGTGCCCTGACCGCTCACCACGCGCAGCAGCATGCCGCCGATCAGCGTGCTGAGCCAGACGATCACCCCGGTCGGCCACAACACCCGACCGTCGAAACGCTTTGCGGCGCTGATCCCCTCGCGCCCGGAGGCGACCGCGACCGCGATCACCCAGCCGAGCACCAATCCGGTGACGAACGGCCACACCGTGCGCAGCATGCCCGCCAGCACCGCCTCGTCATGGCTGCGCCGCCCGATCGCGCAGAACACGATCACCAGCACGGCATCCACGACGAACGGCACCAATTTCTTCACGGGCACGAGATTATCGGGCGGCTCCGGCGCGCCCCGTGCAGGGACACTCCTCGCGATCCAGGCGGCAGCGCGACCGGGACCGGCGGGCGATCGGGATTCGGCCGGGCGATCAGGACTCGGCGGGCGGGGAATTCGGGCGGCGGCGATCGGTGATCAACGGGGTGCCGCCGCGCTGCGAGAACTCCTTCTCGTACTCCGCGTCATCGGCCTGCGGCTTGCGGAACAGGAACAGGAAGACGATCCAGCCGATGATCGCCACCAGAATAAAGCTGACCAGGCGGTACAGGAACGCCGCCGCGACCGCCTGCGCCGCGGGCAATCCCGCCGCCGCCGTCAGCGAATAGATGAGCGTGGCATCGACGTAGACGATGCCACCGGGCGCGAACGGTATGGTGCCCACCGCTTTTCCGGCCGCGAACGCCAGCATCAACCCGGCCAGCCGGGGATCCGCGCCCACCGCGTAACAGGCCGCGCCCAGGCACGCCACATCCGCCAGCCGATGCACCACCGCCCACGCCGCGACCAGCGCGCCGTCCTTCTTGCCCAGGTCCACCGATTCCAGCTGGTGCAGTACCTCGGCGAGCTTCTCCACCCCGGCCTCGGCGGGCTTGCGGCGAATCCTGTTGATCAGATGCAGGATTCGATGCAGGACCGATTCCATCGCACCCGGATGCCTGGACACGTAGTTGAACGCCCAGATCAGCACCGCCACCGCGCCGAGCGACAGAATCACCTTGGCCGGGCCGATGCTGTCACCGCCGAGCACCGCGCCGAACACGCCGAGCAGCGTCAGTCCGGCGGTCGCCACCACGCCCGACATGACCAACTGCCAGGACGCCACGATCGGGCTCGCACCCCAGCGGCGGGTCTGCCGGTAGGTGAAGGCCGTGGAGAACACCTGTCCGGCGGGCAGGGTCAGCGCCATGCCGGTGGCGCCGTAAACCACGGTCACCGATTTGCGCTGACTCACCTCGACGCCGCCCGCGTGCAGCAGCTGTTTCTGGATGCGGCCGAATCCGCTCATGGAAAACGCCTGCATAACCACGCAGGCCGCGACCCAGCCCCAATGGATTTCGGTCAGGTTCTTCCAGGATTCGTGCAGCCGCGGATAGAGATAAGCGCCCTCGGAAATCAGCAGGGCCGCGAGCGCGGCTCCGAGCACCCATTTGGCCCACCAGAACCTGCCGCGGCGCGAGTTCTCCGCGGGCGGCGCAGGTTCGCCGGCCAGCTCACCATGGGCCGTCACAACCTCACCCTAACGAACGGGCGGTCTCCTCGTCTGCATCCGACTGGTCGCTAGTTTGTTTCGGCCAGGCCAGCCGGGTTTTGCGGCGGCGTCCGCGCAGCTGAACTTCCTCACCGGTTTCCCAATGCCGCTGTTCGTCGGTATCGGCGAAATAGAGAGCGCTACTGGAGGTGAGCACGCGTTCCGGGCGATCCTTGGCGAGTTCGGTGAGCCGGGACGCCTCGTTCACCGGATCACCGATCACGGTGTACTCGAAACGATTTGCGCCACCGATATTCCCGGCCACCGCCAAACCCGCCGAAACACCCATACCGATATCCAATCCGGGCACCTCGCGCAGGGCTTCGCGCAGCTCACGGGCGGCGGCCAGGGCCGCGGTCGGCGCGTCCGGACGATCCAGCGGTGCACCGAAGATGGCCAGTGCGGCATCACCCATGAATTTATTGATCAGCCCGTGGTGCCGGTCGATCACATCCACCACGATGCGGAAGAACTCGTTGAGCAGACTGACCACTTCGGTCGGCGGGCGTTCCGCGGCGGTCGCGGTGGAACCGACCATATCCACGAACAACACCGCGACGAATCGGGTTTCACCACCGAGTTCGGTGCCGTACTCCAGCGCGCGCCGCGCCACATCCTCACCGACATGGCGGCCGAACAATTCCTGTAGTTCGCGACGTTTGGCCGCCTCACCCATCATTCGGTTGAAGCCAACCTGCAGCAGTCCGATTTCCGAACCGTCGAAAACTTCCACCTGCACATCGCGCGCGCCTTCCTGCACGCGATCGATAGCCTGGCTGAGCTGGCGAATCGGATCGGAAATACTCGCCGCGGTAAGCATGGAAAGCGCGAGCGCCTGCATGATCACCACACCGCACAGCAGCAGAATCGAAATCGCCAGCGACTGCGCGGAAAACTGTACGCGCGAAGAAATCTGGGTGACGCACAACAGCACAATGGCGATCACGGGGGCGAACGTGCCCATTCCCCACGTCATGGCCATTCGGGTGCCGACACCCGCGGTGAGCGTGTGATCGAACGCGCCGACGGTCAGCGCCTCGGCCGCCACCGGCCGCAGAATCCGCTCGCCGAGCATGTAGGTGAAGCCGAAAACAATGGTGGCGGCCATACATTCGGTGACGATCACCGCCGCCGCCAGCTCCGGGGTGCGCACGATGATCACCGACGCCAGCACCGCGCCGCCGACCAGCCACAGCACCAGATGCACGATGGCCTGGCGCAGCGGCGCGTGCAGCGCGGCCATCTGCTCCTGCCGGGACGGCGGTCCGCCGCGCACCTGCCAGCGCATCACCGGCCGCAACATGAATGCCGAGGCGCTCAGACTGAGCAGGCCGCCGACAATGAATACGAGCGCGGGCAATAACAGCCCGGTCTGCCGTGTCGCACTCGAGCCACCTTCGGGAACGGGCAACCCGTACTGAATGAACGCCCACACGAGCACGGCACCGAACGCGTTGGCCGCGAGCATCGATGCGAGGTACAGCGGCCAGCGGGTTCGCATGGTCTGTTTGACCGCTTCCAGGGGCGCTGACACGGAGACCAATCTAGCGGTTCCGACTCGCCGCGACTTTGGCGCACAGTTCGGGCGGCGTTAACTCTTGGGAACAGTGACGCCCCGACGCGCCGAGTGGTTTCGAGGTGACCGGGGAGTGACGAATGCGGGGCACGAGTTTATGGGGCGGCCAAGTAGGTCGGTCACCCAGTAGGCTCGCGATCGTGAGCGATGCGCGGGCAGAGGCCAGCCAATCCGGCAAACCGGGCAAGGCTCGGCGGCCTGCCGCGGACGCGGTGCACCCGCTGGTTCGTGAGGCCGCGGAATGGTCGTGGCGGCTGCTGCTGATTCTGGCGGCGGTGTACGCGCTGGCCTGGCTGGCGCACCGGCTGTCCACCGTGACCATTCCACTGTCGATCGCACTGCTCGGGGCCGCGCTGCTCTCCCCGCTGGTGGATTGGATGCAGCGGCTCGGCGTGCCGCGATCACTGGGTGTGTTCGTGGCGCTGATGGGTTCGCTCGGTCTGCTCGCCGGGATCATGACGTTCGTCATCGAACAGTTCGTCACCGGTGTGCCGCAGCTGTCCGACGAGTTCAAATCCAGCGTGCACGAGATCCAGGACTGGCTGATCAACGGTCCGCTGCACATGTCCAACGAACAGATTCGCAATGCGGGCGACACCATCGTCAAAACCATCGAATCCAATCAGGACTCACTCACCAACGGGGCGCTGACCACCGCGACCGTCATCGGCGAATTCTTCACCGGTACCTTCCTGACGCTGTTCATCCTCATCTTCTTCGTCTACGGCGGCGATCAGATCTGGGAGTTCATCACCCGGATCATCCCCACCCGCAACCGCGAACGGGTGCGCCAGGCCGGCCGACTCGGCTTCGGCAGCCTCACCGGATTCGTGCGCGCCACCGTGCTGGTGGCGGCGGTCGACGCCATCGGCATCGGCTCCGGACTGGCCATTCTCAGTGTGCCGCTGGCGCTTCCGCTGGCCTCGCTGGTCTTCATCGGCGCGTTCATCCCGATCATCGGCTCGTTCATCGCGGGCTCGGTGGCGGTGTTCATCGCGCTCATGACCAAGGGCGCGGTCACCGCGCTCATCGTGCTCGGCATCACCGTCGCGGTCATGCAGCTGGAAGGGCATGTGCTGCAACCACTCCTGATGGGGCGCGCGGTGCGCATCCATCCGCTGGCCGTGGTGCTGGCCATCGCGGCGGGCATCGTGCTGGCCGGAATCGCGGGCGGTCTGCTCGCGGTGCCGTTCGTGGCCGCGCTCAATACCGCGATTCGCTCGCTGCTGGCCGATTCACCGGAGGAGCTCTATCAGGACCTGCACACCGGTGATCCGCATCAACCCATGTTCGCCGCCGAACCCGATTCGCCGGATCCCGGGCGATACCAATTGGCCGCGCCCGCAGTGAAATCCGATGCGGCCGTCACCGGCAAGTCCGCCGATACCGCCGAGCCCCCGGCCGCCGGTGACTCTGCGGACTGAACCCGATCCCGGCGACGCCGCCACCGCCCCGCTGTGGCGGGCGGCGCAGGCGTTCCGGCTCATCACCCTGCTGTACGCCATCGGGCAGCAGTTCGCCTCCGTCTCGCACTACACCAATCAGCGATTGAGCTGGGTGTTCATCGCGCTCATGGCGGTGTGGACCGGGGTCTCGGCGATTCTGCTGTCACAGTGGCGAATTCACAATGTGCGCCGGGTGCGCACCGCCGTCGTCATCGGCGATCACGTGGTCGTCATCGCCCTCATCTTCGCGACCCGGCTGGTCGCGGATTTCGACTGGTACTACGGACATCAGACGCTGCCGACCACACTGTGGGCCGCCAATGCCGTGATGTCCGCGGCCATTCTGTGGGGGCCGTTCGGCGGCGTCTGCTCCGGATTCCTCATCGCCGCCGCCATTCTCAGCGCGCGCGCCCGCTGGGATCTGGACATCTGGCGCGATGCCACCGCACCCGTCCTGGTCTCGGTGGGACTCGCGATCGGGTTGGCCGCCAATACCGCGCACCGCGCCCAGCAGCAATTACAGCGCGCGGTGCGGCTCACCGCCGCCGCCCAGGAACGCGAGCGGCTCGCCCGCGAAGTACACGACGGCGTACTCCAGGTACTCAGCTACATCAAACGGCGCGGCACCGAAATCGGCGGGCCGACAGCCGAACTGGCGCAGCGTGCGGGCGAACAGGAAGTCGCGCTGCGG
The DNA here is from genome assembly GCF_042885355.1 of Nocardia sp. NPDC058058. Classification (NCBI taxonomy): domain Bacteria; kingdom Bacillati; phylum Actinomycetota; class Actinomycetes; order Mycobacteriales; family Nocardiaceae; genus Nocardia; species Nocardia sp. NPDC058058. The sequence continues at coordinate 1,694,475 of NZ_JBHVSA010000002.1, forward strand.
GTGCTGCTCTCCGAACAGGGCGGACGCGCGGATACCGGTGGGGTGGAACAGGATCTGCGGCCGCTGCTCACCGCGCAGGCCACCACCTCGGTACTGGTCTCCACCCCCGGCGAACCGGTGCCCATCGGCCGCTTCGAGGCCAGGGAGATCTCCGCCGCCGTCGCCGCCGCGCTCGCCAATGTCGCCCAGCACGCCGGTTCCGGTGCGAAAGCCTATGTGCTGCTGGAGGACACCGGTGACGAACTCATCGTCAGCGTGCGCGACGACGGACCCGGCATCAGCGCCGGACGGCTGCGCGAGGCCGAAGGCCAAGGCCGCATGGGCGTTTCGCGCTCCATAATCGGGCGCATCGCCGCCATCGACGGCACCGCGCACCTACTCTTCGAAGCCGACGGCGAGGAAGGCACCGGGGCCGAATGGGAATTCCGGGTGCCCAGACAGCAGCGATGACACCGAATCGGGAGGCGAGCGTGTCCGAAGACACCGCGGGCGAACGAATTTCGATCATGGTGGTGGACGACCACCCGATCTGGCGCGAGGGCGTGGCCCGTGACCTCGCCGAAGCCGGATTCGAGGTGCTCGCCACCGCCGACGGCGTCGCCACCGCCGGCCGCCGGGCCGCCGCCGTCCAACCCGATGTCGTGCTCATGGATATGCAGCTGCCGGACGGCAATGGCGCGGACGCCACCGCCGAAGTGCTGCGCGTCTCCCCGCGCACCCGCGTGCTGGTGCTCTCGGCCTCCGCCGAACGCGAGGACGTACTCGACGCCATCAAGGCCGGAGCCATCGGCTACCTGGTGAAAAGCGCCTCCGCCACCGAACTCGTGGACGCGGTGCGCGCCACCGCCGCCGGTCAAGCCGTCTTCACCCCGGGCCTGGCGGGCCTGGTGCTCGGCGAATTCCGGCGCATCGCCAACACCCCGCCCGAGCGCGACGAACCGCACCGGCCCGCCCTCACCGACCGCGAGACCGAAGTGCTGCGCATGGTCGCGAAAGGGCTGTCCGCCAAGCAGATCGCCACCAGGTTGAGCCTGAGCCACCGCACCGTGGAGAACCACGTGCAGTCAACGCTGCGCAAACTGCAGCTCGGCAATCGTGTCGAACTCACCCGCTATGCCATCGAACAGGGCCTCGACGGCGAATAGGGGCGCGGATCAGGGATTGCCCTGATGCGCGGCGGCCGATCGGCTCGTAGCCTCGAAAACATGGGAGGTCCTGAAGTGGTTCCCGGTGTCGAGACCGCCGTGGTGGGCGAGCGCGACCTGCGGGTATCGGATGTAGAACGCGAACACGTCGGACGACTGCTGCAGCGCGCGGTCGGCCTGGGCATGCTGTCGCTGGGCGAATTCACCGAGCGCATGGATACCGCGCTCGCCGCCAAGACCCGCGGTGAACTCAATGCGGTACTGGTCGATCTGCCGGGCATCCGGCTGGCCGGACAGCCCGCGCCGAAAGCGCCGCAGTTCGTCTACGCGCCGCGACCGCAATTCGGCTACAACCGGCCGCAGTACGGGCCGCGGCTGCCGCATCCGGTCGCACCGGGCAATGTCATCCGGGCGAAGCTGTCCGGGGTCAAGCGCAATGGCAATTGGCATGTGCCGCAGACGCTGCTGATCGAATCGTTCATGGGCAGCGTGCGGCTGGACTTCACCCAGGCCATCATGTCCACCCAGGTGGTGGAGATCCGGGTCGACGACTATCTGAGCTCACTGGAACTGGTCGTGCCCGCCGACGCCACCGTCGACCTGAACGGACTCGATCTGATCGGCGGCAGCGCCGAGAACAAGGTGCGCACCGGACCGCCCATGGGTCCACTGCATCTGGTCGTGCACGGCAAGGTGCGCTTCGGCTCGGTCAATGCCAAGCATCCCTTCGGCACCCAGTGGAAGAAGTTCCTCAACGGGGCGTGATTCCGGCTCGAATCGGTTTCGGCGACACCCGGTCCCGGCAGGTATCGTCACGCCCATGGCAGGCGGCTCAGCGGACTCGACCCCGGAACCAGTTCTTCGGACCGGTCGGGGCGCACCGCTGCTGCTCCTGCACGGCGTGCTGCTGACCTGGCAATCCTGGCTCCCGGTCGTCGACGATCTGCGCGCCGACCACGACATCCTGGCCCCCACCTTCCCCGGCCATCACGGCGGCCCCGCCGCGAAGCATCCGGCCACCGTCGCCGCCCTGGCCGACTGGGCCGAGGCGCTGCTCGACGAAACCGGTTGGGATACAGCGCATATCGTCGGCAACTCACTCGGCGGCTGGATCGCCCTGGAACTCGCCGCTCGCGGTCGCGCCCGCACCGTCACCGCCATCTCACCGGCGGGACTGTGGGACAAACCCTCGTCCTCCGCCGCCCTGGTCCGCAAATTCCGCGGCATGAGCCCGCTGATCGGCTTCGGCTCCGACACCCCGCCGGCCCTGCCCACCATGATCCGCAGCCTGCTGCTGCCATTACTGGCGCACAACCCCGCGACCGTCCCCGCACACCTCGCTCGCGCCATGGCCGCCGCACCCGCGCACTGCACCATCCTCGACGACCTCGCCGAAGATCCAGCTCTCCCAATAGGTTTCACCAACCTGTCGGCGATCGGGGTGCCCGCGACCCTGCTCCTGCCCGAATTCGACCGGGTGCTGCCGCCGCATCTCTACGCTCCCCTGACCCCCACCCCCACCCTCGAAATCCATCCCCTCCCCGGGCTCGGCCACGTCCCCATGCTCGAGGACCCCGCCCGCATCACCGCCGAGATCCGCGCCACCATCGCCCGCGCCGCGCAGGCTCAATCCGCCTGACCCGGGATGGCGCGCACACCGCGACCGGGCATGCGCGCGGGCCGTGCCGCCACTCACGAGTAATCGAGTAGGACCCGGGCCGTGCCCGAGTGTTTCTACTCATCCCGCCGAAGGCGCAGGTGGCGAGCATTGTCGGCATGAACACCGCCATCGATCCCCGTTTGATCGCACGGTTGTCGACCGAGTTCACCTCCCTCAGCGAACACATGGGAATCCTCGGCCGCGACCTGGACGTCCTGCGCAGCCAATTGGTCGTCGCCCCGCGTCCCGCAGCACCCGTCGTTCCATCGACCCCGCCCGCTGCCGCACCGGCAGCGGGCGTTCCCATGCCCGCACCCGGCACGGTTCCGGGCGAACCCGTGCGCGGCGCAGGAGAGCTATCCGGTGCCGCCGAATCGCCCTCGGGTCAGTCGGCGGAGCCGATATCGGCTGATGGTGCGGACATTCCCGCAGGTACGGGAACACCCGCTCCACCGCCCGCGGGGCTGATGCCGCCCGCGGCCGGAGGACAGGCCGCAGCTGGGGAGCGTGGGCCGGGACTCCCCGCGAACTGGGGTTCGCCCGGTGGCGGGACCGTGCCTCCGGGGCCGGGAACCATTCCGGGCCAAGGATATCCGGGTCATAGTGCCGGGCAGCCCGGCTTCGGAGTCGCACAGCCCGGGTACGGGGCGGCGCAGCCCGGATACGGGGTCGGTCAGCCCGGCTATACCACCGGTCAGCCCGGCTATACCGCTGGTCAGCCTGGGTACACGGGTGGTCAGCCGGGGTATGGCACGGGGCGTGCGGGGTGGATGGGGAGTCAGCCGCAGGGTGGGTATCGGGCGATGCCGCCGCTCGCGCAGCAGCAGCGGAGGGGAGCGCCGGTGCGGGAGCGGCGCGCGCCGTGGTGGCAGCGGGAAGGGGTGGTCAGCCGGGTGCTGGCGGTGGCCGGGGTGGGCGTCACGCTGATCGGAGTGGTGATGCTGCTGGTGCTGGCGGCGCAGGCCGGGTTCTTCGGTCCGGTGCCGAGAGTTGTTGTGGGGGCGGCATTCTCGGGCGCGCTGGTGGCCATCGGGATGCGGGTGCACGGTAAGGCCGGGGGACAGGTGGGTGGCGTCGCGCTGGCGGCCACGGGTATCGCAGGGGGATACCTGACCGTCGTCGCGATGACGACCCTGTACGGATGGGTGAATCCCGTTGTGGGATACGGGATCGCGCTGGGGATCGCGGCGGGCGGGGTGGCGCTGGCCATGCGCTGGGGGTCGCAGGGGCTGGCGGTCATGGTGCTGATCGGGGCGGCACTGCTGTCGCCGGTGATCACCACCGAGCTCGCACTGCTGGCGTTCCTCATCGTGTTGCAGATCGCCGCCGCCCCGGTGCAATCGGTGCGGGACTGGCCGTATCTGCATGTGGTGCGGACGATTCCGGCCGTGCTGGCGACGCTGGTCGCGGTCGCCGCGGCGGGACTGGGGGAGGCCGCACGCGGGGAGCGGTACCAGGTGCTGGCGGCGGCCATCGTCATCGCGGCGGTCGGGCTGGTCAGCGCGGTGACGGTGGTGCGGCAGCGCGCCGGGGATATCGCCGCGAGTCTGACCTGCGCGGTGGCGACCACGCCGCTGCTGGCCGCGCCCGCCCTGTTCGAGCGGCGCACCGCCGTGCTGATCTCGGCGGGATTCGCGATCGTGCTGCTGGGACTCGCCGCATCATGCTGGGCACCGAAACTGGCTGAGCGGGTGCGGATTCCGGCACACCTGGCGATCGTCACCGCGGTCGCCGGAGCGTTCGCGGTGCTGGAGGCCTGCGTCGGCGTGACGAACGCGCAGACGCTGCCGATCGGGCTGTTCCTGGTGGCGCTCGGATTCCTGGGCGCGGGCGGGCAGCAGCGGTCGCGGCTGGCCGCGGGCATCGGCGCGGCCTTCGGCGTGATCGGCATGATCGCGCTGCTGGACAAGGCCGGTCCGGCCACGCTGTCCGATCAGTTCTATGCCGAAGAACGACTTGGCATTTCGACGGCGCTGTCGGCGGTCACCGCACTGGCGGCATTGGCCGCCGCAAGCTGGTGCGCTCGCCGGTTGGGGCTGGTCACGCGGGAAAGCGATGCGACCGCCGTCGCGGTGGTCGGCGGCATCGCGGGTCTGTACGCGGTGACCGCGCTGACCGTGTCGATCGGTGTCGCCACCGGCCGCGATGACGGCTTCCTCGCGGGCCACGGCATCGCCACCGTGATCTGGATGGCCGCCGCCACCGCCGCGCTGCTGTTCGGATTGCGCAGGCTGGCCCGCACCCCGCAGGCGGCGAAGGCCGCGCTCGCCGGGGGCCTGCTGCTCACCGCGGCGGCGCTGGCCAAACTCTTTCTGTTCGACTTGGCGACTCTGGACGGACTGCTGCGTGCGGTCGCCTTCCTGGTGGTCGGCGTCCTGCTCCTACTGGTCGGCACCCGCTACGCCCGTGCCTTCGCCGAAGCCGCCGATCCCATCCGCACGGCTGATCCGAACCCGCGCGGTTGACAGGCCCATTCGACCTGTGCCGCGCGGCTGACACCGTGCGGCACGGCAGGTCCCGCCAATACGCCGACCTTGTCCACCCTGATAGGGCGGATGAGGGAGAACAGATACGAAAAAGCCCGGCCGAGTTCATGACTCGGCCGGGCTCTCTTCGTGCTGTGGCGGATTCAGTTGTTCGTGCTGCCGTGTATTCAGTCGCGGTTCTGGCGGCGGAGCAGTTCGTTCACGCTCACCGTGCGGCCGTCGCCACCGCGGTGCTTACCCTCGTCGTCATCCTCGGGTTCCGCCTTGCCGGGGCGCTTGCGCGCCGAACGCAGATCGGACATCCACTGTTCGATGCTGCTGCGCCCGGGACCCTGCTGCGGCTGTTCCTCGGCCGCGTGATGCGTCGGATGCGGCTGCGTCTCAGCGGATTCCGATTCCAGCAGCTCCTCCGCCTCGTGCGGCTGGTACAGCTGCGCCCGGGTGGCCGGATGCGGCGGTAACTTCGAGGCCGGAGGCGGCGGTAACACCCGCTCCGCACCCACCGGATGCGGCGCGTCGGACGGCGAATCCGATTGCGGCGCGGCCGGAGTCGGAGCGGGGGGAGCCGGGGGAGCGGCCGGAGCCGATACCGAGGGAATCGGGGGCTGCACCGCCGGACCCTGCGCGCGACCGCCCTGCGCGGCCGGACCCGGTGCCGCGCTCGGCGCGACTGCGCCGGGTGTGGACCATCCGTTCTGCGGAGCGTCGGGCTTCGGCGGTGTGCCGGAGGCGGCGCGCGTCGAGTCATCGGATCCGGCGGGCGTCGTGCTGCCCGGGGGCATCGCTCCGGAGCCGAGGTTTCGAGGCGTCACGCCGGTTCCGGCGACCGGACTGAAGTCGGGTGCCGCGAATCCGCCGTGCGTGCCGTTATCCGCTTGCGCGGGAACACCGTTCGACGGTCGCTCGGCGGGGCCACCGGACTCGGTGCCGGTCTCGGGCTTCGCCGCGCTGAAATCGGTGGTCGGGGGCTCCTGCAACGGCGCGCGGAAACCCGCACCCGATTCACCGGACCCCACACCACGATTGCCGGCAGCCGGACCGGGATTGTTCGTCGCCGGACCGGGAGTACCCGAAGGCGCGCCGGTATTGCCGGACGCCGCACCCGGATTGCCGACTGCCGCACCGGAATTGGCGGCGGTGCCGGGATCGGTGGTGCCGGGGCCGGTCTGCGCGGTGCCGCCGAGGTTGGTCAGCGAGCCGCCCGAACCCGCGCCGGGCGCGGGCAGGTTGCCCGGGATCGGGGCGGATTGCGGTGCGGGGAAGGATGTTTCGGGATTCGGCGGGGCGCTCGCGGTGCCCGGCTTCGGGGTCACGTCCACGACCGGCTTGTTCAGCATCGACTTGCTGATGCGCTGGGTGGGCGCCTCGCTGTCGATCTCGATCTTGCGCGCGGGCCGCGGCTTGCGCAGTCGCAGCGCCGCGGAATCGGTGAGCGCAGGTATCTGCATGGTCACCGGATCGGTGATGGGCGTGGTCTTGACCAGGTCGACCACTTCACCGCCGCCGGGCCGCTCATCATCGAGGATGGGTTCGCCGAGCCCGATCTTCTGCTGAATCTTCTTCATCCAGGCCGGAGCCCACCAGCAGTCGTCACCGAGCAGCTTCATGGTGGCGGGCACCAGCAGCATGCGCAGGAAGGTGGCGTCGATGAACAGCGCCGCCACCATGCCGTACGCGATGTACTGCATCATCACCAGTTCGGAGAACGCGAACGCGCCCGTCACCACCAGCAGGATGAGCGCGGCCGCGGTGATGATGCGACCGGTCTGCGCGGTGCCCATGCGCACGGCCTCGGTGGTGCTCGCACCCTGGGTGCGCGCCTCCACCATGCGGGACAGCAGGAAGACCTCGTAGTCCACCGATAGGCCGTAGATGATCGCGATGATCAACACCAGCACCGGTGACATGATCGGCTGCGGCGTGAAATTCAACAGGCTCGCACCGTGACCGTCGATGAAGATCCAGGTCAGAATGCCGAGCGTGGAACCGAGGCCGAGCGCGCTCATGAGCGCCGCCTTGAGCGGCAGCACCAGCGAGCCGAAGGTGAGGAACATCAGCACCGTGGTGATGAGCAGCACCAGCCCGATCATCAACGGCATGAGATCGAGCAGCGAATTGATGGAGTCCATCATCATGACCGGCTGCCCGGTGACCATCACCTGCACGCCGTCGGGGACTTCCATCGCCCGCAGATAGTTGACGGTGTCTTCGGGATGCGCGCTGTCGACGACGGTCGCCTCGGAACTCCACACATTGGAGCCGTTCGGCGGTTTCGCCGGAACACCGAATACCGAGTTCTTCACCAGGCCGGGAGCCTTGTTGGCCATGGTCAGGATCGGGCCGATGTTCTTCGAATTATCGGTGATGATGACCAGCTGCACCGGATCGGATTTACGCAGCGGGAAATGCTCGTCGAAATGCTCCTGCGCCAGGCGGGTCACATTGTCCGGCGGCAGATACGTTTCGCTGATACCGCCGAACTGGAGATTCTTGACCGGAATGATGAGCAGCAGCAGTCCGATGGTCAGCGGAATCGCGACCTTGAGCGGATGCTTCATCACCCATGCGGTGGATTTGCCCCAGAAACCGTTCTCCACCTCTTCGGCGGTCTTGGTCTTGCGAATCCATTTGAGCCCCAGCATGTCCACGCGCGGACCGAGAATGCTCAGCATGGCGGGCAGCACGGTCAATGCCGAGACCATGGCCAGCAGCACCGCGGCGATGGTGCCGTAGGCGACCGATTTGAGGAAGCCCTGCGGGAACAGCAGCATGCCGGCGCTGGCCGCGATGATCATGGTCGCGGAGGAGGTCACCGTGCGGCCCGCGGTCATCACCGAGCGCCGCACCGCGGCCTTGGTGTCGTAGCCCTCGGCCAATTCCTCACGGAATCGGCTGACTATGAACAGGCCGTAGTCGATGGCGAGGCCGAGACCGATCATCGACACCACGGCGGAGACGAACGAGTTCACCTCGGTGAACTTGGTCAGCGCCATGATGATGCCGTTGGACGCGATGATGGTCAGACCGCCGATGATCAGCGGCAGCGCGGCGGCCACGACGCCGCCGAAGATGAAGAACAACAGCACCGCGACGGCCGGAAGCGCAAGCAGCTCCATGCGTTTCACGTCGCTGGCGATGGTGTTGTTCAGCGTGTAGGCGATCGGCTGCAGCCCGGCGACCTCGACGGTGACACCGGGAATCTTGAACGCGTTCTGGACCGCGGCGTAGTTCCGCAGCATGTCGTTGTCGTTGTTGCCCGCCAGGGACACCGCCGCGAAGGCGTACTTCTTGTCCTTGGTTCCGGTGAGGTTCGGAACGTATTCACCGGTCTCGGTCCGCCAGTAGGCACCGTTGATCTTGGAGATCTCCGGATATTCCTTGGGCAGGCTGTTGAGCTTGTCGACGACCGTCTTGCTGAAGTCCGGATCATCGATGGTCTTGCCCTCGGGGGCGGTGAACAGCAGCAGGATGTCGGCGTTGTGATCGCGGCCCTGAGTCGAATCCTTCAGCTGCGCAGCCGCAACCGACTGCGAGTTGGGGTCGAACCAGCCACTGGAACTGAGGTGACTTTCCAGCCCGAGCCCGAAACCACCGAGCGCGAGAAAGCCGGCGACGGTGATACCGAGAACCGTATAGCGCAGCTTGTAGACCAGGTCGCCCCAGCGGGTGAACACTAAGCGACTCCTTGAGCGGGGCGGGAGGTGAGCAGCGCCGACAGCGGCCGGAACGGCTGCAGCCAGGCTCCCTCGTCGGGCAGCGAATCGAGACTCACCCTGGGCAGCGGTTCACGGAACACGCCCGGGATGTCCTCGAGATCGATGAACTCGAGAATATCCGACGTGACCGCCCAGCTCGCGTGCTCGCGAAATCCCAATACTTGGACGGGCACACCGGCGGCGGCGATTTCCTCGAGCGGTGCGCGGAACGCCTGACCATCGGCGGAGGCGACCATGATTCCGGCCAGGCCCGCGCCGCGGCGGCGTAGCTCGATATGGCCGAGCATATCGCTGTCGACGTCGGAGTCCTCGTCGATTTTCGGTTTCGCGAAAACCGCGTATCCGACATTGCGCAGCGCTTCCACCCACGGCCGCACCACATCCGCGGTGCCGGGCGCGATATTGGTGAAAACGGTGGCTTCGGGTTCCACGCGCTGACGGCTGCCGACCGACAGTTCCGCGGTGCGCGCGAGCAGCCAGCGGCCGAGCGCGTCGAAACGCGGCCGGTATGCGGCGGTGGGCCGTCCGCCGAGAATGGCGCCGAGTCCCATATCCAGGTTCGGTGCGTCCCAGACGAGCAGTACGCGACGGAAGTCGGTACTGCTGCCGGAAAGGCCCGTGGTGCCCGTTAGTTCGGACGAAGCAGTGCCGTGCATTATTTCGGCAACATCCGCGACCTCCGGGGCCATCTCACTGACGCTCATGCTTCGATCTTCCCCCAGATGAACTCCGTGATGGCGCTACCCGCGCGGAGTCCTTTTCCTTCGAACTTGGTAATCGGACGTTCGAAACCGATTGGTGCGGTTTCAAGATACCGCGCCGAGTCCCCACCCGTGGCCTCGTTCATGCCGATGAGCAGGGATTCTCCCTTACCGACTTCGGCAATGTGTTCGGCGTAATCGGCGTGATCGGTCGCGACGTGCAACACGCCGCCCGGCTTCAGCCGACTCGCGATAAGTGTCAGGGTCGCGGGCTGCAACAGCCGGCGCTTATGGTGGCGCGCCTTCGGCCACGGGTCCGGAAAGAACACGCGAACACCTGTCAGCGATTCCGGAGCAATCATGTTTTCCAGCACGTCCACGGCATCGCCGCGCAAAAGCCGGATGTTCTCGATGTTCTCGCGTTCCACCCGCTGCACCAGCTGCGCCAGACCCGGCTTGTAGACCTCGATGCCGATCAGATTGAACTCCGGTTCGGCCTGCGCCATGGCGGCGGTGGCCGTGCCGGTGCCGCAACCGATCTCGATGATCAGCGGGGCGGAGCGGCCGAACCAGGCATCGGCGTCCAGCGGCTTATCGGAGACATCCGCGCCGATGCGCGGCCACATCCGGGTCCAGGACTCCTGCTGCGGCGGGGTCAGCGCGCCGCGGCGTGAGCGGAAACTGGTGACCCGCGGGTACAGGCGGTTGCCGCCCACCGCGCGCGGCACACCCTCGACGGGGTGATCGGCGTCACCATTGAGATCGGCGGACCGCGGTCCGGGGACTGGCTCGGCAGTGGGGTTCGCGGCGTCGTTCACGGCGTCCATTGTCCAGTATTGAGTAATTAGCGCAGCGATCGACCACGCGTTCGGGCGTGCGTCATCACTCAGGCTGCCAGCTCCGGCGCCTCGGCGGTGACCTGCTCCGACTCCGGTGTCAGGGGCCGTCCGAGCGTGACACGCATTGCGGTAGTTGCCATTTCCACCAGACCACGCCACAGCTCCGGCCGGAGCGCCACCGACCAGATGGTCTTGGTTGTGGGTTCTGTGAGAGTTTTCCCGGCGATCCGATCGGCCAGCCAATCCAGGCTCAACGGCGTCGCCAGCGGCAGCAGTGAGAAATGCTCGCTCAACCGATCGCGGATGTACCAGACCGCCGCGCCCGCCGCCCGATAGCGCTCCACCTGACCGTCGATACCCGCGACATCGATGACCTGGTCATGCACCGGCTGCACCACCAGCACCGGGCAGGCCGGAGCCGTGCCGCCGAGCCGGATGTCGTCGAACATGTCCTCTAGTTCGGGCAGCACCTCATGCAGTGGACGGCGCAGGTAGTCCTCCACCCGGCTGCCGACCAGCCAGGGCAGTGCGGCGATCGGACCCAGGGTCCGCACCTGATCCAGCACGCGGCGGCCCTGATCGGTGAAATCCCGGTCGACCACCTCGGCCATGGCCGGATACACCCGCGCCAGCGCGGCGATCACGATCGCCGGGAAACCGGTGAACAGGCCGCCGTCGAGGCGCAGGAACACCTCGCGCGGATCGCCGACCGGCGCGCCGAGCACCGCACCCACGATATTCAGCTCCGGCGCGTACCCGGGAGCCATCTCGATGGCCCATGAACTCGCCATACCGCCACCGGAATAGCCCCACACCGCGATCTTGGTGTCCGCCCGCAATCCCAGCGGAGCGAACCGCAGTGCCGCGCGCATACCGTCGAGCGTGCGGTACCCGGGCTCGCGGGCAGCCCCGAAATTCCCGTGCGGGCCTTCATGATCGGCGATGCTCACCGACCAACCGCGGCGCAGCGCGTTCGCCACCAGGAACCACTCCAACTGCGTGATCGAGCCGGGCGAGAGCGCACCCCGGCGCAGCGCGTACGAGGGTGCGCACCGATCGGTCACCGCGTCGATGGCGGTTCCGAAGGCGAGCAGCGGCCGTTCCGCGTTCGGTGTCGCGCCCCTGGGCAACAGCACCGTGGTGACCGCGACCTCCGGATTCCCATGCAGATCACTGCTGCGATACAGCAGCTGCCACGCCGTCACCTGTTGCGGAATCACCCCGAGCAGCGCCAATTCCACAGGGCGACTGCGCAGTACGGTTCCCGGATCCTGCGTGGCGAACCCACTCGGCGCGCGGAAGAACGGATCCGCGCGCGGCGGCAGGGGGCGACCCGCGGCCGGTGGGCGCCATTCCGTATCCGAAGCCCGCGGCAGCACGGGCGAATCGAGCTGTCCCGCAGGGTAATCGGCCGGAGCCGGGACATCAGCGGTGACAGTCATGACGAGTCTCCCTGTATGAGTCCGGCTGCCGGACCCGAGAGGGGACCGCCGTCGCCGTGGGCGGCTGGGTAGCCGACCGGATCGAAACCCTAGGTGAGATCGCGGTGTCTGTGAAGAGCAGTTGCATCGAATTATGCTGTCGCACAGATAAACCCGCACTTCACGAGGATTTCTCACCGCACAGGTCGGACCGCGCGGTCTCGCTGAGCGCATCGCGGCAGGCGGTCGTGCCGGTCCGATCCCGCGATATCGTGCCGACCGCACCGGGCAGTTGCGGCAGACCGGGCGGGTTGCGCGGAATGCGGTTCGGTCCGCTCGCGCCGCGGCTAGGCTCGTCCGGTGCCTGCCGGGCGATCACCGCGTATCCAGGTCAGCGGCCGCGCCCGGGCGGGTAAGTCCACGCTGCGAAACGCATTGTCCCTCAATACCGCCGAGGAAACCGTGCCCGTGGACGATCCCGGACATCCGGACCCGATCCTGGACGGCGATCTGATCCTCTATGTCCTGCCCGGCACGCTCGGTGCCGCTGATCGCCGTGTGCTCGAACCGCTGCGCCCGGACCGCACCCTGGTGGTTCTCAACAAGGCCGATGCCATCGGTTCCCGCTGGTCCGACGCCGCTCAGGCTGCCGCCCGGTACAGCGAAACCCTTGGTATCCACACCCTTCCCGCCGTTGCCTGCCTGGCTGTGCACACCCGTGCGGGCATGTTCACCGAGGCGGATCTGCGCACCCTGCGCCGCCATCGCGACAGCGCGGATCCGGCCTTCACGCTGACCGCGGATCTCTTCGCGGATCCGGCCGTCGCCGAGGATGCCCCGGCCCGCGTGGAATTACTGGAGCGCTGGGAGCTGCACGGTGTCGCCTGCGCCCTCGCCGCGCTGCGGCACGCCCCCGATCTGGCCCCGCAACCGTTACTGCAGATCCTGCACTCCGCCAGCGGAATAGACCTTATCTATCGGGCGCTCCATCGCCTTTATGAACGGGCGGCGGCGGAAATCGCGGGTGCGGTCGCCGACATCCCCACCCGGTCCGCCCCTCGCAACGAATAACGAGCGTTGGATCGTGAACCCGAACCCCTGAACGGAATGGCCCCGCTCCCTTTCGCACTGGATCTGCCGCCGGTCGAGAGAACGCTGCCACCACCCGAACCGCTATCCGCAGCTCGGGTGTCCGAGGTGCGGCCGACGGGTCTCTCGGCGATGGCGGAAGCGATTGTGACGCGCTGGAATCCGCACGGCATGGCATTGCTATTGGCAATGCGAAGTTGTGCACAGGTCTCCCAAGGGGCGGTGGCGCTGGTTGGGGATGACGATGTGCATATCCCGCTGCTACGGGCCGAATTGGCCGGTCACACACCGCGTGTGGAGCTGCTCGCGGCCGATGCGGAGCGTCACGAACCGCGCCGACCGGCGGTGGTGGCCTGCGTGGTGCTCGACGCGGGAGCGCCGATCGGGCGGGCGATGGTGGGGATGGTGCAACGGTTGCGCGATGAGGGCACTCGGATCGTGTTCGCGCTGGCCGGATTCCATGCCCACCCCGAATGGCGGGAGGTGTGGGAACGGGACATCGAGTTGCTGTCGGAGCACGAGCCGGTCGAGATGGTCCCGATTTCGGCCCGCATGGCGGTGGTGGCGCGCATGAACGGGGATGCGGGACTGGGGGATCGCTCCGGCATCGGGGAATTGCATGCCCGGCTGGTGGCGGCCGTCGGTGCCGGGGCCGTGCGGGATCAAGCCGGGATCGTGTGTGAACGGGTGGTCGCGGAGACACGCGCGCGGATCGAAGGCGAGCTCGCGAAATTGCGCACCGGCGGTGATGTGGCGGCACTGCGGGCGGAGCGGGCGACATTGCTGGCGGTGAACGACGGTGGTCGCGGAACGGCCATGGTGATGATCCGGAATCGGCTGCATTTGGCGCGGGTGGATCTGCTGCACGAGGCGGGTGTCCGGATTCGCGGTGTGAACGCCGCGGCCCGCGCCGAGATCGAGCGGTTGCCGCGCGGGGCGCACGCCGGTTATCCACAGCGGTTGCAGGATTCGGTGGAAAAGATCACCCGGGATATCGACCGCGATACGCACGGCCGCCTCGCCGAATTGGATCGGCTACTCGCCGAGGCGGTGCGCGCTCCGGATTCGGCGCCGCCCGATCTGCCCGCCGGGAGCGCCCGCGGCCGGCGGGAGCGGCGGCCCGGGGTGGGTCCGGATCCTGAACCCAGGTGCCGGGGTGTCGAAGATCATCTGATGATCGCGTTAGGGGGCTCGGCAGGGTTCGGTGTCGGGCGGCTGGCGGTGATCCCGCTGGCGTGGTGGGAGGCGGTCGAATACGCCATCGTGCCGGTCGGTTTGGTGCTCGGAATGGCCGCCGCGGGGTGGGTGGTGCGGGCGCGCCGACAGCTCGCTGAGCGCGCTCATTTACGGCAGTGGGTGGCAGACGCGCTGGTCAACGTGAAGGCGCAGCTGGAGCAGCGGGTTGCTACCGCACTGGTGGAGGCGGAGGAGCGGCTCACCGAATACGTGCTGTGGACCAGTACCGCGCGCATGGTCGAAACAGACCGCAGGGTAGGGGAATTGGAGGCGCAACTGCGGCAGGCGGCGCAACGGCGACCCGCATTGTTGACGGCATGTGAACGTGACCTGAGCGCACTCGATTTCGCATAATCGCTGGTCGGAGGTTTCGACCCGGTACCGACTGGACAACCCGATTCCATACGCCGGGATATATGGCGTTAACCTCTATGGCAGGAACCTGGGCGTCCGCTTGGTCCTTGTACGCCGTCCAGCCGGGACGAGCTACCTGCAAGGCGAGGCGGGTGCCTTGCCGCAATGGTGGCACTCGGTGTCGCGAGCACCCCGGGCCACCCATCTCAGGAGAGTTGTTTCATGACCTCAGCGACCATTCCTGGTCTTCACGATGGCACCGCGCCCACCGAGCACAAGGAACTGCTTGCCTGGGTACAGGAGGTCGCAGAACTCACCCAGCCGGAGCGCGTGGTCTGGGTGGACGGCTCCGAGGAAGAGGCGGTGCGGCTCTCCGAGCAGCTCGTCGCGGCCGGCACGTTCAAGAAGTTGAACGAGGCCAAGAAGCCGAACTCCTACCTCGCCCTCTCCGATCCCTCCGACGTCGCGCGCGTCGAATCTCGCACCTACATCTGTTCGCGCAATGAATCCGACGCCGGCCCGACCAACAACTGGGTCGACCCGTCCGAGATGCGCGCCACCATGACCGAGCTGTACCGCGGCTCCATGAAGGGCCGCACCATGTACGTGGTGCCCTTCTGCATGGGCCCCCTCGGCGCGGAAGACCCCAAGCTGGGCGTCGAGCTCACTGACTCCGAATACGTCGTGGTGTCGATGCGCGTGATGACCCGCGCCGGTTCCGCCGCGCTGGAGAAGCTCGGCACCGATCGCCCGTTCGTGAAGGCGCTGCACTCGGTCGGCGCGCCGCTGGCCGAGGGCCAGGCCGATGTGCCGTGGCCGTGCAACGACACCAAGTACATCACCCACTTCCCCGAGGACCGCGAGATCTGGTCCTACGGTTCGGGTTACGGCGGCAACGCGCTGCTGGGCAAGAAGTGCTACTCGCTGCGCATCGCCTCCGCGATGGCGCACGACGAGGGCTGGCTGGCCGAGCACATGCTGATCCTCAAGCTGATCTCGCCGGAGAACAAGTCCTACTACGTGGCCGCCGCGTTCCCGTCGGCCTGCGGTAAGACCAACCTCGCCATGATCCAGCCGACCGTCCCGGGCTGGCGCGCCGAAACCCTCGGCGACGACATCGCCTGGATGCGCTTCGGCAAGGACGGGCAGCTATACGCGGTCAACCCGGAATTCGGTTTCTTCGGTGTCGCGCCCGGCACCAACCACTCCTCCAACCCCAACGCGATGGCCACCATCGACGCGGGCAACACGGTCTACACCAACGTGGCGCTCACCGATGACGGCGACGTGTGGTGGGAGGGCCTGGAGGGCCAGCCCGATCACCTGATCGACTGGAAGGGCAACGACTGGTACGAGCGCGAGTCCGAAACCCTCGCCGCGCACCCGAATTCGCGCTACTGCACCCCGATGTCGCAGTGCCCCACCCTGGCTCCCGAATGGGACGACCCGCAGGGCGTGCCGATCTCGGCCATCCTGTTCGGCGGACGCCGCAAGACCACCGTCCCGCTGGTGACCGAATCCTTCGACTGGCAGCACGGCGTGTTCATGGGCGCGACGCTGTCCTCGGAGCAGACCGCCGCCGCCGAGGGCAAGGTCGGCACCGTGCGCCGCGACCCGATGGCCATGATCCCGTTCCTGGGCTACCACGTGGGCGACTACCTGGGCCACTGGGTGAACCTGGGCAAGAACGCGGACGCGAACAAGCTGCCGAAGATCTTCTACGTCAACTGGTTCCGTCGTGGCGATGACGGCCGCTTCCTGTGGCCCGGATTCGGTGAGAACTCCCGCGTGCTGGAGTGGATCATCGGCCGCATCGAAGGCACCGCCGAGGCCACCGCCACCCCGATCGGCAATGTGCCGGTCGCGGCCAACCTCGACCTCGAGGGCCTGGACGTGGTGGCCGCCGACGTCGACGAGGCGCTGAAGGTCAATCCGGAGGAGTGGAAGCGCGAGATTCCGCTCATCGAGGAGTGGTTCGAATTCATCGGCGACAAGCTGCCCTCCGGCGTGCGCGACGAGTTCGAAGCCCTCAAGGAGCGCCTGGGCTGATTCGCCCCGCAAGCTGAATACGAAAAGGCCGCCCGCACTCCTCGGAGCGCGGGCGGCCTTTTCGGTGGGGCGTGCGGTCTAGCCCGTGTAGCCGGCGGGCATCAGGACGGACTTGAGTTCGCAGTAGGCGTCCAGGCCCTCGGGGCCGTTCTCGCGGCCGATGCCGGAGGTTTTGTAGCCGCCGAAGGGGGCGCTGGCGTCGAAGGCGTACCAGTTGATGGCGTAGGTGCCGGTGCGGATCTGGCTCGCGACCTCCGCGCCGTGCTCGATATCGGTGGTGTAGACCGAACCGGCGAGGCCGTAGTCCGAGTCGTTGGCGATGGCGATCGCCTCCTGCTCGGTGTCGTACGGCAGCACCGACAGCACCGGGCCGAAGATCTCCTCGCGGGCGATGGTCATCGAGTTTGCGACATCTGCGAAGACGGTCGGCTCCACGTACCAGCCGGGCAGATCGGACGGGCGGCCGCCGCCCTGGATCAGGCGCGCGCCCTCATCCTTGCCCTTGGCGATGTAGCCCTCGACGCGTTCGCGCTGGGTCTGCGAGATCAGCGGGCCGAGTTGGGCATTGGGGTCATCGGGTAGGCCGAGCGGGAACAGTCGCACGGATTCGGTGAGGGCGTCGACGATTTCGTCATAGCGCGAGCGCGGGGCCAGAATGCGGGTCTGCGCGACGCAGGCCTGGCCGCTGTTCATCAATCCGGAGAAGGCGAGCTTGGGCATATCGGCGATATCCATGTCCGGCAGCAGGATTGCCGCGGATTTGCCACCCAGTTCGAGGGAGCAGCGCTTGAGCTGGCTGCCCGCGATCGAGGCGATCTTGCGGCCGACCGCGGTGCTGCCGGTGAAGGTCACCTTGTCCACATCCGGATGCGAGATCAGGTATTCGGAGACCTCGGGTCCGGCGGGCAGTACCGACAGCACGCCCTCGGGGAGTCCGGCCTCGGCGAACAGATCGGCGAGCAGGTTCGCCGACAGCGGGGTCAGCGGGGCCGGCTTGAGCACCACCGAACAGCCCGCCAGCAGTGCGGGGGCCAGCTTGTTGACGGCCAGAAAGATCGGCACGTTCCAGGCGATGACCGCGGCGACGACGCCGACCGCCTCGCGCGAGACCCGGGTGGTGCCGAACAGGCCGGTGCGGGATTCGGTCCAGGGGAAGGACTTTCCGAGTCCGGCGTAGAAGTCGAGGGTGCCGCGGGCGGGGATGTAGTTGAGGGTGGTGGCGGTCATGGTCGGCGCGCCCATCTCGGCGGACAGGGCCGCGGCGAAGTCACCCGACTTCTGGTCGAGCAGTGCCACGGCGCGGGCCAGCAGTGCGGCGCGCTCCTCGGGCGGGGTGGTGCGCCAGGGTCCGTGATCGAAGGAGCGGCGGGCGGCGGCGACCGCGGCGTCGACGTCGGCGCGGGTGGGGTCGGGCACGCTGCCGACGGTTTCGAGGGTGGCGGGGGAGACGACCTGAACGGTTTCCGAACCCGCGGGCGCGGTCCAGCTGCCGCCGATGAACAGACTCTGGTAATCCATGAGAACACGTTACAGTTTTGGCCCGAGGGCTGTCTGTAGTGAAGACCGGACATCTGTCCCGGTCAGTGGGATGAATTCGGGTGCGCGCGCGAAGTCCATTCTTCCGTGGCGGTTCGCAATTCGGTTCGACCATCGGTGGCTTATGCTCTCCCGTGGCTCCACCACATGACCGATCCGGTCTGTTGCTATAAATTAGCCATTGGTACTTCGGTTGCCGCGCCCCCTTTTCGAATTTCCAGCCCTTCGGCCGGCTACTCGTTCGATTACGCGAAAGGCAGGCGAATCGTATGACCCAGGTGCATCCCGACGCTTTCGTTCTCCCCGAGTTGACCGAGATTCCCGCGCTGTACGCGAGCACTCCCATGCAGCGGGCCGCGAGTCAGTTGCAGAAGGTGTTGCCGCCCGGCTGGCAGGTCGATGTCGTGGAGAGTTCGCAGGGGGCCGCGCGGGTGGGCCAGCCGGTGCTGCGATTGGTGATGGGCGATCTCTGAGCTATCGCGTAGCACTCGCGAAGATCGAATTCCAACCTGTCGGTTCGCTTTTCGTGAAACGCACTATTGCATTCGGAAGGCGTAGCGAGCATGCTTTATAGCTATCGTGGATAGCTCGCTCATAACGTGAACCGTTATCGCACAGGGGAGTCCGGGTCATGGCGGTGCAAGTGGTCGATCGGTCGCTCATGACAAGCGATCTCACGCCTCATCAGGCGAAAAGCGTTGGCGTGGGCGGTTGGGTGGTGTCATTTCTGCCCGGCCGCACCCTCACCACCGAACAGGCAACGGCCGCACTGCAAGCCGCCGAGGCGGTAGCTGCGGTGAACGCCTTCGCCGGACAGGTCGGGCTCACGGCGATGGAGACCGTCGGCCTCGCAACCCAGGAGTCACCCTGGGGCGAACCCGAATGCGGTGGGCTACGGCGCTTCTGGCGCCGCGGCCGACTCGAGCGCTGAATCCGCTTCGGCGGCAGCCGTTCTCGCGGCCGGGCGTTTGGTGGCGACCACGACCAGATTGCTGGTCAGCAACTCGCGCACGATCGGCACCCGCACCACCCACCACGCCCAGCGCGGGTGATACCGGGGGAAAACGGCCAGTATCTCGATATCGTCGGGTGCGGTATTCGCCCAGCGCACGCCGTCCCGCGCACTCACGGCGAACAATGACCGGCCGAAACGGTTCTTCGGTTCGCGGCCCTGTGTGCGGCGATATCTGCGCGCGGCGTACTCACCGCCCAGGTAGTGCCACGGGCCGGTCTCATGCCCGCCGAACGGCCCGAACCACACCGTGTACGAAAACACCATCAGCCCACCGGGTTTGGTGACCCGCAGCATTTCCCGCGCCATCACCCACGGGCGCGGCACATGTTCGGCCACATTCGAGGACACGCACACCTCGACCGCGTCATCGCGGAACGGCAGTGCCATGCCCGAGCCGCGCACCGCGCCCGCCACCCGCAGGCCCGCGGCGTGCATCTCCGACGGATCCGGTTCGACCGGCAGATAGCGCGCGCCCGCGCGGGTGAACTCGTCCGCGAAATAGCCGGGACCGCCGCCCACATCGAGCACGACCGTGCCGCTCAGCGAGCGGCCCGTCAGATCCCGGTAGAAATCGGCCACCATATCGGCCGTATCGGTGGCGACCCCGCCGTAGAACAGGCCCGGATCGGTCTGCTCGAACCGGAAGCTGCCCAGCAGCCGTAGCGAGCGTCGCAGGGTCGCCCGACGCGCGAATCTCGGACGTCTCCCGGCACGGTTCTGCTCGGCTCGAAGCATGGCGAGCAGTCTCGCACAATTACGGCCACCACCCCTTCCCACCCACAACCTCGCACCCCGACACGCCTTCTTCGCAAGGAAAATGGCCGCGATGCGATGCCGAATCCGGCCCGTACCCGGCCGGGGAGGTAATACGACGGCCCTTCGGGGCGATTGAGCAGTTGGTGGTCGGCTGACCACTGTTGGCTCGGGGAGGCGAGCCGGGCTATAGGGTGGAGCCCATTGTTCGCCGTCCCCATCAATGACCCTGGAGATCGTCCGTGCGTGAAGTGCTGCTGCTGTGCTGGCGCGACACCGGGCATCCGCAGGGCGGTGGGAGTGAGCGCTACCTGGAACAGGTGGGCGCGCAACTGGCCGCCCGCGGAGTGAAGGTGACGCTGCGGACCGCCCGGTACCCGGGAGCCGCGCGGCGCGAACGGCTCGACGGGATCGAGATCAGTCGCGGCGGCGGGCGGTACACGGTGTATCCGCGGGCGCTGGCCGCCATCGCGCTGGGACGGCTCGGGGTGGGGCCGCTGCGCGGGCTGCGACCCGACGCGGTGATCGACACCCAGAACGGAATCCCCTTCTTCGCGCGGACCGCCGCGGCCGCGCCCACCGTGGTGCTGGTGCATCACGGGCATCGCGAACAGTGGCCGGTGGCGGGACGATTGATCGGGCGCATCGGCTGGTGGATCGAATCCCAGCTGTCACCGCGCGTGCATCGCGGCAACCAATACCTGACGGTGTCGCTGCCCTCGGCCGAGGAGTTGACCGCGCTCGGTGTCGAGGCGGCGCGAATCGCGGTGGTGCGCAACGGGGCCGAGCCGATTCCGGCGCAGGCGCCGACCGGTGATCACAGCACCCGCACCGCGCATCCGAGCATCGTGGTGCTGTCGCGGCTGGTGCCGCACAAGCAGATCGAGGACGCCATGGCGGTTGTCGCCGGGCTGCGCGGCCGCGTCCCCGGTCTGCACCTGGACGTGATCGGCGGCGGCTGGTGGGATGCAAACCTGCGCGCGCACGCGGAGGAACTCGGCATCACAGATGCGGTCACCTTCCACGGTCATGTCGACGAAGACCGCAAACACGACCTGCTGGCGCGCGCCTGGGTGCACGTGCTGCCCTCCCGCAAGGAAGGCTGGGGCCTGGCCGTCATCGAGGCGGCCCAGCACGGCGTCCCGACGGTCGGCTACCGCAGCTCCCGCGGCCTCACCGACTCCATCGTGGACGGCGTGACGGGCGTGCTGGTGGACGACGTCACCCAGCTCACCGCGGCCGTGGGCGATCTCCTCGACGACCCGGAATCCCGCACCGTCCTCGGCGAGAAAGCCCGCGCTCGCGCCCGCGAATTCTCCTGGGAGCAAACCGGAAACGGCGTCTTCGACGTCCTGTCGGCCGTAGCCCGCGGCGAACGAGTCTCCGGACTCGTTGCGGGAGCAACGGTTTCCTGAACCGCCGGCACTACGCTCGAATCGGCCACACGATCACGCGGCTGAGGGCGCCGCGGATCGACGCCGGATCCGCGACCGCGATACGAAGCAGCCGAGCGCGGAAACGATTCCACCGCAGAGCAATACGCCCCACACGAGATGCGCGGCACCCGATACCCGCCGCGCCGCGGCAGAGGCATCATGCGGGGTGATCTCGCCCGGCACCCGATACAGCTGTAGATCGCGATCGCCGTACACCGAATTCAGCTGGCCCAGAGTAATTTTCGATTCGCCGACCGGCCCCGGCGTACCACCCTCCACCAGCACCCATCCCACGCCGAGCCGAGCCAGTTCCGCCGCGGATCCACCGCGCAACAGCAGTCGCTCGACCTCCGCCGCCCGCATTCCTTCACCGGATACGGTCGCCCCCTGCACCGGAAGCTCCCCCGTCTGCAACACATCCCGAGGCAGCATCCGCGGCGCGGGATCCAGCACCGGCGCACTCCCCGACCACCGGAACTTCCGGAACATCCCCCCGGGCAGCACCGCCACATCCCCCGGCCCCTCAACCTTCGAGGCAACCCGCTCCCACCCGCCCGGATACCTCACCGGCCGCAACTCCCCGCCCACGCCCCACGCCATATCCGGCAGCGAAATCAGCACCAGCACAACGAAAACCGCCGCCACCGCCCCAATCGGTCCACTGCCCCGGCGCACCTCGCCGCGCCTCGCGATCCACTCCGCCACCGCTCGGCAGCCGGCAGCCGCGCACAGCACGAACGCAGGCATCGCCAGAGCCACGAATTTCTGTGTGTCCCGCAGCAATCCGGCTCCCGGCACATGCGCCACCAGGAACTCTCCGATCGAGAGGCCCCACCCGGTAGCTCCGAGTGCCGGAATCACGATCGCCGCCAGCGCCAGTCCCGCCAGCGCCTGCCGGGTACCCGGGGCCGTGGCACCGGGGCGGAGGGTGGAACGAATACCGGTGGCGACCAAGGCCAGCAGTATCGCGGTGCCGATCAGGGCGAAAAATGTTGTGCGGGAGCCGGGGACGGCGGTGCTGTTCCAGATACCGCCCAATCCGGCCAGGCTGCCGAGGGTTCCGAGCAGTGGTTCGGCTCGCGCGGCGAAGGCGGCTACGCCCGCCGGATCCGAGGGTGCCGCGCCCGAGCCCGCGAGTACGGTGGCGGCCAGCCAAGGGGCGGAGGATGCGATCCAGAGAGCCACCGTCGCAAGCAGATTCCGGCGGCCGACCAATAGGAAGGCCATGATTCCCGCCAGCAGGGAACCGGTGGGCGTCAGGCCCGCCACTGCCAGCCAGCCGCCGAGCGCCGTCCATACCGGCCAGGTTCGAGCGAAAGGTGCCGGGATGGTGCGTAAACGGGTGGCCTGCAGGGCTATCCAGGGGAGGGCGGCGTAGGCGGTGAGGAGGCTCCAATGGCCTTGCAGGAGGCGTTCGGCTACGTAGGGGTTCCAGATGGCGAGGGTGACGGCCACCAGTTGGGGGCCGGTGGAGACGTGCAGGAGATAACGGGTGAGGGTGGCCGCGCCCCAGCCTGCGAGCCAGAGTGCTGCCAGCAGAATCGCTTTCACGATCAGGCCGCCGTCTATCAGCGGGGAGAGAGTGGCGATGAGGGCGTCCTGCGGGACGGCGCGGGGCGCGGCGTCGCCGAGGCCGAGGGCGGAATCGGTCAGGTAGGAGCGGGGGGTGCTGACCGCGTCGCGGAGCAGGAGATAGCCCGGACCCAGCAGGGGACCCAGGACGAGCAGGGACAGCGCCAGGCTGTACCCGGCGGGCACGAACCTGGTCCAGTTGCCGCGCACCTGACTGTTCACACCGGCACCCTATGCGCCGCTCGGCCCGAAATCGGGGACGCCGGAATCGCTTTCGCCCGGAGCGGCCGGACCATGCTCGCCGGTGCCGGTCGAATCCCGTTTGCCTGGGGCGGCGGAATCGCGTACGCGGGGGACGGGGGAGGTTGTTTCGCGGGCGGTGCGGAGTGCCAGCGCGGTGATCACGAGGGTGGTGAGGGCTGAGGTGGTGGTGGCGATGGTGATCAGGGTGGATACCGAGTGCGCCCAGCCGAGCATCGCGCCGACGCCGATGGCGAGGCCGAGCCAGGTGATCGCGGCCGGTGCGGTGCGGTCGGCGGCGATCGCGGACAGTAGCGCGCCCTGCAGGACCGCGAGGAGTGCGCCGTTGAGCGCGAATACCCACAGCAGTCCCTGTACGGGCGCGTAATCCTGTCCGGCCAGCAGGGGCGCGAGCGGTGCGGCGACGGCCGCGGCGGCCACGGCGAGCGCGCCGATTCCGGTCAGTACGGCGAGCGCCGAGCGCACCGCGCGCGCGGAGTGCTGCGGCTGCGCCATGCGCGGATACAGCACCACCCCGACGGCCTGCGGGAGCCAGAAGGCGATCTTCGCGGCGATGGCCCCGAGCGCGTATCGCCCGGCATCGTTCTCGTCCAGCACGATTCGCGACACGATCAGATCCGCCGACGACAGCGCCATCAACGCCGCCTGCACCTGCACCGCCCGGAACACCGGCAGCACCCCGGCCCCGCCCGTGTACTCGCGCGGGGGTGCGGTGTGCTCGTCGCCGCGATCGATGCCGTCGACCGTGCGGCGGGCACCGAGTGCCGCGAGGGCGATGCCGAAGGCGGCTGCCCAGAGTGCGGCGGTGGTGCCGCCCCCCGCGCCGAGCACGACTACGGCGGGGGTGACGCGCAGGATTCCGGCGCCGCCGAGGACGATCGCCAGCTCGCGGAAGCGGCTGCGGCCCTGCAGGATTCCCTGCTCTCCGGAGAGCAGCACCAGCACGGGCGCGGCGCACAGCGCGGCGGCCGAGGCCACCAAACTCACCGAGAGCACCGCGCTGACCACGGGAACGAGCGGAATCGCCACGGCCGCCACCAGGGCGGCGCAGCGCAGGGACAGCCCGCGGGCGGCGGGGATATCCGCGCCGCGCACCACTTCTCGGGCGACCACGTTCTGCAGTGCCAAGGCGGGCACCGCGCAGAGCAGCTGTACCGCGAGCAGGCTGGCGAAGGGGCTGTAGCCCGCGACGCCCAGCCACCGACTGGCCAGCAGTTGCAGCAGGTATCCCGCCACATTGGCGGTCATCGCGCCCGCCGTCACCAACGTCAGATCCGCCACCACGGGTAGACGACGTACAACGGACACGACCGCAATGCTCCCACCCGCTGGTACGACCGCGCGCCGCACCCCCGAAATCGTCTGGGTCACGCGTCCGTGAAGGCCGGGCGCGAGGTTGTCCGGGTATAGCGGATTCGCCACATTTGTTGGTCTGGCCAACGTTATGTATATAGTTGGTGCTACCAACATTGGTCACGTCAACGAAAGAGGGCGAGATGTCCACCGACACGCTCATCGCCGACCGCATCGAGATCGCCGATCTGTTCAGCCGCTTCGCACGACTGCTCGACGAGAAGAACTGGGAGCACGCGGCCACGGTGTTCGCGGCCGATATCGCGGTGACCTCGCCGCGGGCGGGTGAGCTGCGGGGCATCGATCAGGTCGTCGAATACATCCGGCAGGCCGAGGTCGAGGGCGAACACACCCAGCACATCACCACCGATCTGCTCGTCACCGTCGACGGCGATCTGGCCGAGGCGCAGGCGAATTCACTGGTGTACTTCTACCGGGACGGCGAAGCACCGCATCAGTCCAGCGGTATTCGCCTGGGCGCCACGGTGATCCGGACGCAGGCGGGTTGGCGGCTGCGGGAAACCCGGACCGTGCTCCGGTGGATTCGCAAGGATTGATTCCGCGCGCCGGAACGAAAGCGGCCCCGCACCTTCGAAAGGTGCGGGGCCGCTTCGGGACCGGGCTTGGTCAGGGCCGTTTGTCCATGTCGATCTGCTGGGTCTTGCTGATGTCGATCTGCTGCGTCGGCGCGTCCGCGAACGGATCGGGGCGCGGGCCGCCCGCGGGGGCGGGAGCCGGGGTGACGCGGCGGACCGGGGTGCCGCCATTGCCGTTGCCGCCGCCGAGCACGCCGAACGCGATGCCGGCGATCAGCGCGATGGCGCCGATGATGCCGAAGGCGATCGGGACGGTGCGGCCGAAGAGCGACAGCTTGTCGATGTTCTCCTTGGCGACCGAGATCTGCGATTCGACGGTGTTCTCATCGAAGATCAGGCTCGCGTTGAGGACGGTGACCTCGGGCTTGTCGGCGCTGCGCGCGTAGAACTGCTGGACGTGCTCGCCGCCCTTGATGACCGTGCCGGTCTTGGGCTCGACCCACACGTCGCGGGTGTTGGTGTACCAGCGGGTCATGGTGACCGGCGTTTCGCCGCCCTCGACGCCCCACTTCTCGGCCGGCAGCGCCAGCTTGTTGGTGGGGGAGTTGACCACGGTGGAGAGATCGGTGACGGGGACGGTCTGCTGGAAGTGGTAGACCTTCATGTCGTTGATCTCGGTCTCTTCGACGAAGTTGATGTCGAAGGTCTTGCGCACGTTCAGGTCGAAGTAGGGGTAGGCCTTCTTCTCGGTGCCGATCGGGAAACGGTACTGCAGGCCGGTGTGCTGCACCGGATCCATGACCGTGTCGCCCTTCTTGTCGACGGTCGCGCCGACCGCGCCATTGGGGCCGCCGTCGACGGAATCGACGGGCATGCCGTCCTTGCGGTCGATGGTGACCCGGTCGAGGGTGGCGGTGAGCAGGCCGGTATCGCCCTGCTTATCGGTGCGCCGCAGCGTCTGACCGGCCTGGATGGTCATTTCCGAGGCGTTCGCCGGATCTTCGACGGTGAGGAAGCGCTGTGAGAACAGCGGTACGTTGGTGTCCACCTTCGCCGAACCGGTCGGTGAGGTGAGCGACTTGGAGTCCAGCACTTCGCTGGGAGCCCCTTGGACATTGGTCGCGACGGTCGTGATCTCCAGGTCCAGCGGGGTTTTCGCCAGACGGCTCACCGTGTATGTGGGGATCATGATCGCGGCGACGAGCAGCAAAGCACCCAGCCCCACGAGCAGGCAGGCCACGGTCCTTCGGGTACCGGCACTCAGTGCCATGCAGGTTCTCCTCGTCGTCGAACAGGTCGTTCCGATCAGTGCTGTGGTCGCCGCACAGCACTCGTGAGCCCCGACACTAACAGTCGATCGGCTCACAACGTCCTGCCGAGGCAGGAAAACATCACGAAACGCCCGTAAGTCAAACACAGGGTGCTCACACGCGTGAGTAACAAGGCAAACTGATGCTCGATGACCGCCACGCTGCACCCGCCCTCCGAACCGGCCGAACCGGTCCGTTCCGACTCGCCGGACGCGGAACTCGATCGGCAGTCGATTCGCCGCCCCGGAGTCTTCGTCCCGGCGCTGGAGGGTATGCGGGCCATGGCCGCGCTCGGCGTCGTCGTCACGCACGTCGCCTTCCAGACCGGGGCCACCTCGTACCCCGTCATCGGGCGGGTGCTGGAACGCTTCGATATGGCGGTCGCCATCTTCTTCGCGCTCTCGGGCTTCCTGCTGTGGCGGCCGCACGCCGCGGCCGCGCGCGGACTGGGATCCGCGCCGTCGGCGGGCCGCTATCTGCTGCATCGCGCGGCGCGCATCCTGCCCGCCTACTGGGTGGTGGTGTGCGCGGTGCTGATCCTGCTCCCGGGCGCGGCGCACACCGCCGGACTCCGGGTGTGGCTCTCGAATCTCGCTCTGACGCAGGTCTTCGTGTCGTACACGCTCACCGACGGACTCACCCAGATGTGGAGTCTGTCCGTGGAAGTCGCCTTCTACCTTGTGCTTCCGCTGATCGCGGCCGCGCTGGTGTGGTTGCGCGGGCCGCGCGCGGACCTGCGGGTGCCCGCCGTGCTGGGAATCGCGGTGCTGTTCCTGACCTGGAATCTGCTGCCCGTCCCCACACCCGAGGCCATTCACTCCGATAACTGGCTGCCCGCCTACCTGCCGTGGTTCGCCATGGGAATGCTGCTGGCCGAACTCTCCGATCGGAATGTCCCGCGCTGGCGGCGCATAGCGGGTGATCGCCGGATCATGTGGCCGGTGGCGCTGATCGCGATGCTGCTGTCGGCCACCCCGTTCGCCGGTCCGGCCGGGCTCACGCACGCCGAGCCGTGGCAGTACATGTTGAAGATATTCTTCGGCGCGATCATCGGATTCAGCCTGCTCGCGCCCCTGGTACTGCGCCCGGAGGTCCGGTACCGATGGCTGGAGAGCCGCACCGCCGCGACCCTGGGCCGGTGGTCGTACGGCATCTTCATCTGGCATCTTGCGGTGCTGTCGATCGTCTTCCCGGTGTTCGGCATCGTCCCGTTCCGGGGTCACTTCGTGCAGGTCTATCTGCTGACCGTCGCCTTCACCCTGCCGCTGGCCGCCGCGAGTTTCGCACTCGTCGAGGAGCCGGTGCGACAGTGGACGCGCCGCCGTTTCGGCTGATCGGCGGGTGCGGTCCTCAGTCGCGCCGCGGCGGCAACGCCGAAAGGCCGAGGGCCACGATCGCCACCAGCGCGGGCAACTGCACCCACAGCGAACCGCCCATATAGCCCTCGGGTGAGCGCCAAGGTCCGGTGGACAGCGCCGCCGCCGAGATCGCGGTTCCCGTACCGGCGATCGCGATCAGCCAGTTGGACCAGCGCGGCGGCCGCAGGCGCGCGGCGATCAGACCGATCGCGGTGATTACCAGCCCGGTCGGACCGGCGATCAAGCCCGCCGCGGCGGCCAGCCCGGCCGCGCCGAGGGTGCGGCTGTGCCAGGTGCGCGGTGCGGGTCCCTCATCCCGGACCGGCGCGCGTGCGCTCCGGAAGGCAAGCACCGCAAGCGGAATCAACAGCAGCAGACCGCCGAAGATGGCGTACCGATACCAGCGATCGGCCGGGAATTCGACGGTGATCGGGCCCTTCGTACCGGGTGGCAGCAGCCAAGCCTGCTGCCAGCCGTCGATCACCACCGGTGTCAATTCGTGGCCGTAGGCGGTCACGGCCCGCCAGCCCACATTGGTGCTCAGCGGCAGTACCAGCACCCGGGTGCCGGACGGTGCGCGCACATCGGCGGCGCTCGCGTTCGGCATCGGGAGCCCGGTGCGGTCGAGGCGCAGTTCGTCGACGCTGAACAGTCCGGTCGGCGCGACGGTGACATCGATGCTGCCCGGCAGGAAGTCGAATGACCTTGCGCTGCCGTCCGATCCCTCGCCGGCCTGGCCGCCGGATCCGCTGCCGGCTGAAGCGGCAGGGGCATCGGTCGCCTGATCGCCGGCCCCGGGGGTCTCCTCGCTGCCGCACACCCGCGCGGGCAGCGGTGCGCCGGAACGCAATTGGGCGGCGGTGCCGGTGACGGTGGTATGCAGGGTGCGGCCCGCCGCCGCGAGGGTGGGGCCGTCGGCGCAATCGATGGTGATGAGGCGGTCCGGCGCGGCCGGTGCAGGATAGTCCGGTCCCAGGACCGACACCTCGGCCAGGCCCGGCGGTTGTTCCTGGGCGAAACCCAGTGCGGTGCGGTCGAGTACGGCATCCCAGGTCTGAATGCTCAACTCGATGCGATCGGTGAGGTAGGGGTGCAATTCGATGCGGGTGGGGACACCGGCGGCCGGGTCCACCTCGCGGACCTGCGGGCCGTCACCGAGATTCACCGATACCGAGGTGGGGTGGGCGGGCAGATCACCCAGGGACGGTGTCAGTTCCAGCCCGGTGACCAGGGTCGGTTCCGGAAGATCAAGGGTGAGCGTGGGTTTCGCGCCGGTGGGGTTGTGGACCGTGGTCTCCGGCGCGGTCCAGCTGGTGCGCGGGTCGCCGTCGGTGGCGGCGAGCGCGGAGCCGCGCGGATCGGCCACATCGGCCTGTCCCCGGGCGACGGGCCGGTCGCGGTCGGCGAGCAGATTCTCGAGGGCGGGTCCGGGGCGGGCGCGCACCAGCAGTTCCGGTGTCACGCTGACCGGTTCCGGGACCTGCAGGGTGCGTTCGAAGAGCCCGGGCTCCTCGGCGGTGAGCGCCATGGATTTACTGCAGCGCACCCGATCGGGGGACTCGAAACACGCACCGCGGCCGGGGAATTCCTGGCCGAGTCGCCAGCCCCGCACCTGTGCGCCCGCCGGGGTGGGCGGCAGCACCGCGCGATGCCGGATATCGACGGCCACCGGGTTCTCGCGGTCGCCGTAGTCGTCGAGACTCAGCTCGCTGACTCCGAATTGCCCACCGAGACTGCCGTTTTCGGTGCTGATGGCGGTGATCTTGATCCAGTCGGTCTTACCGGGCGGCAGTGCGATCGACACCGGTTTCCCGGGTTCGGTGATGCGCGCGGATACGGTGCCCTTGGCGGTCTTGGCCTCCACCCATTTCACCGGACTGCCGATGACCGCGCCGCTGGTGGTCAGATGCAGCACCGCCGAGCTGACGGGCTTGTCGAGATCCAGTCGAATCCATTGCCCCAGCGCATATTCCACGCCATTGCTGATCCACGCCGTGGACGGATCGCCGTCCACCAGCGCGGCGGTGGAACTACCGGGCGCGGCCCCGCCCAACTGGGTGGCGTCGGCGGCCGAGCTGGAGACGGTGATCTGCGCGCCGGACCATTCGCCCTCGACCAGCTGTGCACCGGGGACCGGATAGTCCGGCACCAGATTGTGCGTTCGCCGGGCATCACCCGTCCCGCGCAGCGCCGAACTGTGGTTGTCGACCCGCCCGAAGTCGGATTCGCGATCCATGGGCGTGTCGGTGATCGTGACGCCGTCCACCGGCAGGCCCGCTCGCGTGGCATCCGCCGCCAGCAACGCCGGACCGGAGGGTGTCGCGGGATTGCGGCGCAAGCGTTCCAGCGCTTCCGGACCGCCCTGGACGACGGGCACGCCGTCGAGCGGCAGCGTGTAAGCGCCCGGGAACGAATCCGGCGCACCGGTGCCGCTGCGCAGATCGGCCGCGGTGCGCGCGGTTTCACGCGATCCGAGCTCGGTGCCGGGATTTGCTGCGAGGTCGTTCGGTGCGGTGGTGGTATCGGGCTGTCGCACCCGGTAGATCTCGATCGCCGGATACGAGGGCCGCAGATCCGCGTCCGCGACGAGCCCCTCCAGTTTCCCGGTCTCGATCGGATCGCCGAATTGCGCGACCTTGCTCAGTCCGGGTGAGCCCTCGATGGCCTGGTGCGCGAGCATCGGCCGGGTCGAACGTGAGGTCTCGGGGTCGAGATCGTTGCGCAGCACCAGGATTCCGATGCCCTGGTCGAGCAGGGTCGCGGCCATTCCGGCGGAGGGCCGTCCGTCGGCGATGAGTCGCTGCACCGAATCCATGGCGCGAATCGCGCCGGGCGGATTCAACGGCACGGAATCGCGGACCGCCCACGGGGTGCTCGCCAGCGCCTGAATGGGTTCATCACGCGTCAGTCCCCAGGTCTGACTGCCGAACGGCGCACCCGGCACGATGAGGGCGCGGGTGTCGGAAGCGTTGTGCGCCAGCCAATCCGCCGTCTGATGCCAGTAGTCGGGCACCCGGTCGTAATCGCCGCGCGGTGCGAGCTTGCCCGTCCACGCCAGTGAGGTGGACAGCGTCAGCGCCGTCAGGATCAGCGCGCCCACCGCCACCATCCTGTCGCGTTCGGGATGCGCGAAAGCCCTGCGCCACACCGGCATCGGCACCGATGCGGGCAGCGGCACCCGGCTCAGCAGATGGGCGAGCCCCAGCACCAGCGGCAATCGGATGAGCGGTTCCAGCTTGTGCACATTGCGCAGCGGCGCGCCCCCGGAGTCCAGGAAGGTGCGCACCTGCTCCGCGAACGGCCCGCCCAGTTCACCCGCGTATCCGGCGCAGATCCCGACCAGTCCGACGCACAGGATGAGCACCAGCCGCCCGCGTCCGGGCATGGACCGCATGGCCAGTCCGGCGATGCCCGCCGCCGCCAGCATGCCGGTGGCCAGCACGGCCGCGGGCTGGGTGACCAGCACGGCTCCGGCGATGCGCTCCGGCGAGACGAACGGCGTCCAACTATCGGTGCCGCGCAACACTTCCCCGAGGGACGCCCACTGCGTGGTGACCCCGGACGATTCGATGAAATCCAGGAACGGCGGACTCACCTTGCCCAGCAACAGCAGTGGCACCGCCCACCAGAACGTGGCCAGCACCAGCATCGGAATCCAGGCTCGGGTGAACCGCCACCAGGCCCGATTCGGCCGATACGACATCCACCAGAGCGCCGCGGGCAGGAACGCCGCCGCTGTGGCCACCGCGTTGACCGATCCCATCAGCGCCAATGCCATTGCGCTGCCCGCCGGTGTCGCGACTCCGCGCAATCTTCCGGCCGTCCGCGTCCGAGTCCCCTCGTCGTCCCCGGATGGGTTCCGATCGCCGGAACCGTCCGGCCGCCGCATCGCGACGCCGAGCGCTGCCGGGGCCAGTAATACCCAGGGTGCGAGCATCATCGGCAGCGTCTCGGAGGAGATCGAGCCGAGGGTCGTCAGTACGCGCGGGGAGAGGGCGAAGGCGACCGCAGCGATGATTCGTGAACCGCGACTGCCTATCCCGAGGGTTTCGCAGAGCCGGATGATGCCCCAGAATCCGGCGAGCAGCAGCAGCGCCCACCAGATCCGCTGCACGGCCCAGGCGGGCAGGCCGAGAATATGTCCGAGCGAGAAGAAGGCCCCGTGCGGGAAGAAGTAGCCGTACGCCTGATTCTGCACCTGCCCCATCGGGGCCTGACTGCTCCACAGATGCGAGGCGCGCGCCAGGAAGCCCAGCGGGTTCTGCGCGAGATCGTATTTGGTGTCCGCGACGGTGCGGCCGGGCGCCTGCGCGAAGGTCAGCAGGAACGCGGCGATGACGCTGCCGAGCAGCCAGCGGCGGCCCAGCGGTGCGGTATTCGGCGACCGGTCTCCGATTGGACCGGTCGCGGCGGGATCGGAGGTCAGCCGGTCAGCGTGCGCCGTACTCAACGTGGTTGAGCAGCGACGAGGAGGCGTCGCCGCTCCGGTCGATTTCCGGGCGCTTGTCCTGCGAGGCCGCCATCGTGATGCCCAGCACCACCGCCAGCCCGATCAGGGCCCCACCGGCAGCGCTCGCTACACCAGGAACGGCAAACTTCATCGCGGACTCCCATACATCGACGCATGCGTAACTCGAGCCAACCTAGCAGGTCTGACCCCGGGAAGCGGATAGGTCTGTACCGCTCGCTCCGCCCGGCGGTCGGATCCAGGCATTCTGCACAGTTCAACCGCCCGTTGACCGGGCATCCGCACCGCATTCCGCGCGCAGTGGGCACACGGGTGCACCCGCCGGGTACTTCGCACCCGAGCTATTCGGGGACCGCGCAGTGCAGGCTGCCGAGGAAGGTGCGGAGTTTGGCGGTGGTTTCGAGGAGTTCGGTGTGCGGGTCGGAGGCCGCGACTATGCCGCCGCCGCCGAAGGCGCGCAGGGAGCGGCCGTCGGCGGAGAGTTCGGCGCAGCGGATGGCGACCACCCATTCGCCGTCGCCGCTGGAATCGCACCAGCCGACCGCGCCGCTGTAGAAGCCGCGGTCGCCTTCGAGGTCGCAGATGGCGTCGAGAGCGAGCGGGGTCGGGGTGCCGCAGATCGCGGGGGTGGGGTGCAGGAGTACGGCGAGGTCCAGGGCGGTGACGGCCGGATCGTCGAGTTCGGCGGTGATGGGGGTGGCCAGATGCCAAACCTCGGGTGTACTCAGCAGTTCCGGGCCGTCGGGGATGTTCAGCGTGCCGCAGACGGGCGCGAGTTGGTCGCGAATCCATTCCACGACGTACGCGTGTTCTTCGAGATTCTTGCTGCTGGACAACAGGTCTCGCGCCTGTGCCGCATCGGCGTCCGGATCGGCCAGCCGGGGCAGCGTGCCCGCGAGCGGCCGCAGGGTGACGGTGCGTCCCTGTCGCGCCACCAGTACCTCGGGTGTCGCGCCGAGCAGGGTCTCGCCGGGCCGTCCGGCCGGGGTGAGGTCGACGGCGTACACATTGGCGCGCGGATGCCGGGTGACCAGGTGGGCGGCCACCACCTCCGGTTCCAGTGGCGCGTCGGCCTCGGCGAGCAGTGAGCGCGCCGCAACCACCTTGCGCAGCGGCTGTTCCGGATCGGAGAGTTGTTCGACCAGTTTGGTCACGCGCGCCACATGTTCTGCGGCGCTGGGCATTTCGGATACCACGCGCACGGCGGGCAGTTCCGGCAGCGCGGCGGGCCGCCACGGCCCGGCGGTGTGCAGTGCCTGTTCGGGTGCGCACAGTGCGGCCGGTCGGCGCGGATCGAACGCCAGCGCACCGGTGATCAGCTCGGCGTCTCCGGCGCGCAGCGCGGCCGCCGCGTCGGCCGCCGCATCGAAGCTGATGCAGGCGCCTCTGGTGCGTACCACGCCATTGGGTGACGCCAGCAGAAATCCGTCCATGGTCTTCCGACCATAGTCCGCTCGCGCGGCGCGCAATCCCCGGAGCGACGGAAGTCTCTGTCGCGCCGATCACACCGCTCCGGCGCAGGTCCCCAGTGTCATTGCGGCCCTGAAAGACTCACCGCTCGCGGCCCGGCGGCACCATGAGCACCGGCCGGTGGCAGTGTTTGAGCACCGCGTCCGCGACGCTGGAGTGCATGAGCGCGCGGATGCCGGTCGCCCCGCGGGTGCCCGCGACGATGATGTCCACATCCAGATCGTCGGCCACCTCGACAATGGCGTTCCAGATGGTGGTGGTGCATTCGACGGTGCTCGCCTCGGCATTGAGCCCGGCGAGTTTGGCCAGGCGCACGCCCTCGGAGTTGATGGTCCGGGCGTCGACGTACGCGACGTCCTCGATCTCGTCGTCGGGCATCCATTCCGGTTGCATCACACCGGAGAGTCCGGACAGCCGCGCGGCCTGGCGCGCCATCGGCTCCCAGGCGGTGAGGACGACGGCGCGGTTCGCGGACAGGAACCGTCCGGCGTATTCGACGGCGCGGCGCGCATTCTCGGACCCGTCGTAAGCGATGAGCATCAAATCGCACGGCATGACGAACCTCCTGATGGGAACGCATGTCTCTGCCCCCGAGGTTACCCCGGAAAGGTCGCCGGAAGCCGACTTGACGATTTCTGTCTGTCGCGGGTTGTCCACAGTTTGCGAACGATTCACCCAAATCAGTGGTGGGATACGCGACTCCGGTTTTCACTGACAAGAGTCGGTTTTTCACCGACGTGTCGGCACGCCCTACCGCCGACTTATCGACATCGCCGTCGTTGGAGCAGAGCCCGGACGAGGGGTGGATTGTGCGGTTGGACGAGCTGACTACCCCGCAGGAATGGGCGAGCGTGTATCGCTCCCTGTTCGGTTTGCCGCATGTGCACGTCACCACCCCCGGCTTCGTGGTGTTACCCCTGGTGGACACCATCGCGGCATTGAACACCCCGGAACCGTTGGGCGCCTTGATACTCGGCGAGTTGACGGTGCGCGGCTTGCCCGGCCCCGTGCTGGTGCGCGATCGGCCGCCGCGCCGCACCTTCCTGGCGGTGTTCGACGGGTACCCTTCAGACGAATGGCTCGAACGCTTGGAGCGCAACAGCGTGGACATCGGCCCGCATCGCAGTAATGTCATCCTGCCCACCGGATTCGGTCGGCACACCCATGAGGGCAGGTGGTGGGCGCGCGCACCTCAGCGCGATGAATCGCTACCCCTGCTATCGGAATTGCTCGACGCCACCATCGCGGTGCTGTGATCCGGTGTCCTCGATCGAAGCGGCCGTTTTCGGCCATCATGAGGCAGATCCCCGGGCACTGCTCTACTACGAATGGTGTCAGCGTCTCGAATCCGGTTACGCGGTAGCCGATTTCGCCGAGGATGTGAACGAGTTGTCGCGGGCCGACCGGCCCATGGACGCGGCCTGCTGGCGACTACTCGATCGCATCGAATCGGCGGGGCGGGACCCGGACTGGCGCTACTTCGAATGGGCAGCGACCGGCGGTGATCCGAACAGCCTTGGCGTGGCCCGGGATTCGCCCGGATATCGCACCCCGGTCGACTACTCCCGCACCGAACTGTTCGATCGCATCCATGGCGGCTGGCTGGGCAGATGTGCGGGTTGTGCGCTGTCCGGGCCGCGCGTCTCCTCCGTAATCGGCTGTGCGCGTGATGAAAACCTCGACTACACGATTCTCGGCCTGCATCTGCTCGAGCAGTACGGCGCCGACTTCATCGCCGACGATGTCTCGGCCCTGTGGCTGGAACGATTACCGTTCCTGCGCACCACCACCGCCGAGCGGGTGGCCTACCGCAATCTGATCGACGGTTTCCTGCCCCCGGATACGGCCAGCTACCGAAATCCCTACCGGGAGTGGCGGGGTGCGCTGGTCCGCGCGGATATCTACGGCTACACCAATCCCGGTGATCCGGTCCGCGCGGCCGAACTGGCCGCCCGGGATGCCTCGATCTCGCACACCGGCAATGGATTATGGGCGGCGCGCTGGGCCGCGGCGCTGGTGGCGGCGGCATTCACGGCCGCGAATCCGGGCGAGGCGCTGGAGCGGGCACAGCGGGTGATCCCCGCGAATTCCCGTTTGGCGGTGGCGCTTTCAGAGGTCATCGCGGATCACGCGGACAACCTGGGGTGGGAGCGGGCACGCGCCGTGATCCATGAGCGGCACTCGCACTACAACCGCCTGCATTCGATCGGCAACTGCTGTCTCATCGCCGCCGGATTGCTCTGGGGCGCGGGCGATTTCACCGAAACCGTGCGCTTGACCGCCGGGGCGGGCTGGGATTCCCGATCGAACTGTGCGACGGCTGGTTCCGTGGCGGGCATCTGTATCGGCGCGTCTCGTATCCCCGCCCACTGGACCGACTCGCTGGGCGACACCCTGCACAGCGCCGTCACCGGCTACCCCACCCTGCGCATCTCCGACCTGGCGACCAGAACCCACCGGCTGCTGCCGTGAGGTGTGGATCCCGGCCAAAAGCACGCCGGGATGACGGGGTGGGTGCGCCCCTGACAATGCGAGAGCGGGGCCCGGTTCCATCGGAACCGGGCCCCGCCCTTGGTATTTCGCTTTCGCGCTAGCGGAGTATTCCTAGCGCTCCACGATGGCGACGACGCCCTGGCCGCCCGCGGCACAGATGGAGACGAGCGCGCGCCCGCCGCCGTTCTCGGCCAGCATCTTGGCGGTGGAGGCGATGATGCGCCCACCGGTGGCGGCGAACGGGTGGCCCGCGGCGAGCGAGGAGCCGTTCACGTTCAGCTTGCTGCGGTCGATGGAACCGAGCGCGCCGTCCAGGCCCAGGCGCTCCTTGCAGTACTGGTCCGACTCCCAGCCCTGCAGGGTGGCGAGCACCACGGAGGCGAAGGCCTCGTGGATCTCGTAGTAGTCGAAGTCCTGCAGCGTCAGGCCGTTTCGGGCCAGCAGGCGCGGCACCGCGTAGGTGGGGGCCATCAGCAGGCCGTCCGGGCCGTGGATGTAATCGACGGCGGCGACCTCGGAATCGACCAGGTAGGCCAGCGGCGAGATGTTGTGCGCGGCGGCCCACTCGTCGGTGGACAGCAGCACGGTGGACGCGCCGTCGGTGAGCGGGGTGGAGTTACCCGCGGTCATGGTGGCGTCGCCCGCCTTGACGCCGAAGACCGGCTTCAGGGTGGCCAGCTTCTCGATGGTCGAGCCCGGACGCAGGTTGTCGTCGCGGGTCAGCCCGAGGAACGGGGTGATCAGGTCGTCGAAGAAACCGCGGTCGTAGGCGGCCGCCATGTTCTTGTGCGACAGGTAGGCCAGCTCGTCCTGGGCCTCGCGGGCGACGCCGAATTCCTTGGCGGTGATGGCGGCGTGCTCGCCCATCGAGAGTCCGGTGCGCGGTTCGGCATTGCGCGGGATCTCGATGCCGACCATGGACGGGCGCAGGCGGCCGACCAGCTTGGCGTAGTCCTTGTTGTTCTTGGCGCGGTTGGCGTCGAGCATCCACTCGCGCATCGACTCGCTGACGCCGATCGGCGCGTCGGAGGTGGTGTCCGTACCGCCGCCGATACCGGCTTCGAAGCGGCCCAGCGCGATTCCGTCGGCCACGGTCTGGATGGCCTGCAGGCCGGTGCCGCAGGCGAGCTGCAGGTCGTGGGCCGGGGTGTACGGGGACAGGGTGGAGCCGAGCACGCTCTCGCGGATCATGCCGTGCTCGCCGACGCGCTTGAGGACCGCGCCGCCGACGACCATGCCGAGGCGTTCGCCCTGCAGCCCGAAGCGGCTGACCAGACCGTTCAGCGCGGCGGTGAACATGTCCTGGTTGGAGGCGTGCGCGTACTTGCCGTCGGAGCGGGCGAACGGAATCCGGTTGCCGCCGAGGATCGCGACAGGCTTGGCCTGCTTGGCGGTCTTGGCCGCGGGCTTCGCCGAACGGGCTTTGGTGGTCACTCGAGTCTCCAGTGTCTCGTCGGGTGGATTTCCGTACTCGCACGGTCCCGCGGGACCGGCATTGGTCGGTTTACATTAAACTTACTCTGGAGTAAGTTCATTTGTCGACACCGTACCCCGCGAATGTGCCCAACACCGCCCGCGGGGCCTAGACAAGAGAAGGTAGGAACAGTGGCAGCCAGCAAGAGCAAGGGCGCTCCCAACCTGTACGGATCTTTCATCCACTCTGCTCCGGGCGCGTTCCTGGCGAGCAAGCTGGGTCTGCCGCAGCCGGAGAACCTGCGCCGCTACGTCGCCGGTCAGCCCGCGCTCGCCGGTCCGGTGCTGCTCGGCGGTAAGGGCCGGGTCGCCGATGCCGCCCGTAACCTGCTGTCCGACTACAGCTTTGTGGATTCGGTCACCCCGGGCACCAAGCTCGGCGCGCTGGTCTTCGACGCCACCGGCATTCGCACCATCGAAGAGCTGCAGCAGCTGTTCGAGTTCTTCCAGCCCGCCATGCGCAGCCTCGCCGCGTCCGGCCGCATCCTGGTCATCGGCACCACCCCCGAGCTGACCGCGTCCGTCGACGAGCAGATCGCCCAGCGCGCGCTGGAGGGCTTCAGCCGCTCGGTCGCCAAGGAACTGCTGCGCGGCTCCACCGGCAACCTGGTGTACCTGCACCCGGAGGCCGCCGCCACCGCCACCGGCCTGGAATCCACGCTGCGCTTCATCCTTTCGGGCAAGTCGGCCTTCGTCGACGGCCAGGTGTTCCGCGTCGGCAAGGATGACTCCACCGCCCCGGCCAGCTGGGACAAGCCGCTCGCGGGCAAGGTCGCGGTGGTGACCGGTGCGGCGCGCGGTATCGGCGCGACCATCGCGGAGGTGTTCGCTCGCGACGGCGCCACCGTGATCGTCGCCGATATCCCGGCCGCCGGTGAGGCGCTGTCCGAGACCGCCAACAAGGTCGGCGCGACCGCGCTCGCCCTGGACGTGACCGCCGCCGATGCCGCCGAGAAGCTGGCCGCGTTCGCGACCGAGCGCTTCGGTGGCGTCGACATCGTCGTGCACAACGCCGGCATCACCCGCGACAAGCTGCTCGCGAACATGGACGAGGGTCGCTGGAACTCGGTCATCAACGTGAACCTGGCTGCCCCGCACCGCATTACCGAGGGCCTGGTCGCTGCCGGTGCGCTCAAGTCCGGTGGCCGCGTCATCGACGTGTCCTCCATCGCCGGTATCGCGGGCAACCGCGGCCAGACCAACTACGGCGCGTCCAAGGCCGGTGTCATCGGCATGGTCAACGCCGAAGCGCCGAAGCTGGCCGAAAAGGGCATCACCATCAACGCCGTCGCGCCGGGCTTCATCGAGACCGCCATGACCGCGGCCATCCCGCTGACCACCCGTGAGGCCGGTCGCCTGATGAGCTCGCTGCTGCAGGGCGGTCAGACCATCGACGTCGCCGAGACCATCGCCTACTTCGCCTCCCCGGCGTCGAACGCGGTGTCCGGCAACATCGTTCGCGTCTGCGGCCAGAGCCTGATCGGAGCATGATGAGCCAGACCATCAAGCTCGGCGAGGTGCCGAAGAACTCCGGCCTGTTCGTCAAGGCCGCGCTCGGCGCACTGCCGGTGCCCGGACTGTCGAACCGCCCGTCGAAGCTGCCGGACCGCACCGTGCGGCTCGAAGGCTTCAAGGTCGATCCGAATCACCTGGCCGCGTACTGCCGCGCCACCGGGCTGCGGTTCAGCGACGCCCTGCCGCTGACCTACCCGTTCGTGCTCAGCTTCCCGCTCGCCATGCAGCTGGTCGTCGCCCGCGACTTCCCGTTCGTGGCGGTCGGCGCGGTGCACGCGGAGAACGTGATCGAGCGGACCCGGGAGATCTCGGTCGCCGAACCGCTGGATTTCGACACCCATATCGAGAATCTGCGCGAGCACCCGAAGGGCCTGCTCGTGGACGCCATCACCGAGGTGAGCGTGGGCCGGGAGCTGGTGTGGCGTCAGGTCACCACCTTCCTGCACCAGCAGCGCACCTCGTTGTCCGGCGGTCCCAAGCCCGAGCCCAAGCCGGATGAGGTTCCGCCGCCGCCGCTGCGCACGCTGCGGGTGGATCAGCAGACCATCAGCCGGTACGCCAACGCGTCCGGTGACCACAACCCGATTCACACCTCGGCGTTGGGCGCCAAGGCCTTCGGTTTCCCGAAGCCGATCGCGCACGGTATGTGGTCCGCGGCCAACATCCTGTCCAACCTCGAGGGTCGCATTCCCGAAAAGACCACGTACGCGGTCAAATTCGGGAAGCCGATCCTGTTGCCGTCGACGATCAACGTCTACGCCGACAAGGTCGAGGGCGGCTGGGATCTCGCCCTGAAGAACCCGAAGAAGGGTTACCCCCACCTGACCGCCACCATTCGCTGAGTCGGTTCTGCCACGGTCTCGGCTGAGACCGTGGCGCACCGAAGCCAGCAATGTCGCACCGAGTGTGGCAAATTGGTGACAGTTCATCCGAAGACCCGGGGTCACGCCGATTCGGTGGTTTCCGAACCACCACGGGGTCCGGCCATCACAGGTATGGTCGGGCCGCCGACAGCGTCGGCCCCGCAGGGGCGGGGCGAGAGCCGCGCACCGATTCAACACCGTATGTCGCCACGCAGGGGTTTCGACATCCGGAGGGGTAATCGGTGTGCGGCTTTTACGTTTTCGGCGCTCAGCAGTTGCAATCGCAGCCGCAGCAGTCACAATCGCAGCAGTCGCAGCCGCTACAGCAATCGCCGCAGTCACAGCAGTCGCTGCAATCGCAGCATCCCCGATTGATCCACGAGTCCTTGCGCTCGCCGCTGCACGGGCTGGTGTGCTCGGCGCAGCAGGCGTACCCGGTGCAGTACTGGGACAACCCGATTCCGACGCCCTCCCAGAACCCGGGCCTGCGGAACGGTGTGCGCGGCGGTTCGGTGCCGAACACCGCGTGCGGTCCGTTCGCGGTGCCATCCCCCGTCATCCCGGCGCGCTTTTGGCCGGGATCCACAGCCGTCGTGTGAATCCCGGCCACAAACATGCCGGGATGACGGAGATCCGCTGCGGGGATGACGGTTTCGGCGCTGTGCCGGGCGGTGCCGCAGGCGTGCGTGGCGCAGGCGTGCACGGTTCCGGCGGCCCGGCCCAGTTTGCGGACGACACCGTGCAGTGGGTCCAGCAGCATCCAGCGGATGGAGGCGGTGCGGTCCAGGCCCACCGTGACCAGGGCGGCTTTGAGCAGCGAATTCGATTCGCGCAGTAGGGCGTGCGCGTCGGTGGTGCTGGTTCCGGTGGCGGTCAGCGGATTGAAGCGGCCCGCTTCGCGATCCTCGTCGATGTCCTCGATGGCGTCGGCGAGATGGGCGATGCGGCCGAAATGCCAGCCCGCTTCCCGTAGCGCGTCGGCGTTTTCGGGGCGTCCGGCCAGAATCGCGGTGTGCGCGAACAACTCCGCCGCGCACAGCTGGGTTGGCGCGGTCAGCTCGGCCAGTGTGGCACCGGATTCCTCCAGCGCCACTTGCGATTCGATCGCGGTGATGAGGGGGTCGATATCCAGGCCGATGGGTGCGGCGGCCGCGCGCGCCCGGGTGTGCCAGCGGTTGGCGACGTGCGCCATCGGCCGCTTGCTCAGGCGGCGGGTGTCACCGTCGTCGATGTGATCGCGAATCTTGGCCGCGCCCAGCAGCAGTGAGGCGGTGGCGGCCAATTGGACGCCGGGGGAGTCGGCGGGCGCGACGCTGGCCGTGCGCATACCGCGCAGTGGGCAGGGGCCCGCCGCGGTGCGTTCGAGGGTGCGCGTCTGCTGTGCCTCGGTGAGTACGCCCAGCACGATGGCATCGGTATTGGTGGCGGCCCGCGCGAGCTGCCCGTGCCCGTCCCGCAGACCGAGGCAGAGTCCGCACAGCTGGGTTTGCCAGGCGGTCGCTTCCATACCGTATTTGGCGGCACTGTGCGCGCACGGCTTGAGCATTCCGAACAATGCGAGTCCCCGTTTCCCGGGCCGGTGCGCACCGGCCGTCCAACAACACAATCCGAGCGACTGTGGCAGGCGTTAACGGGACTGGCAAGCGCTGCGGGAGATTCGTCCCGTCAGGCGGGTTCGATTTCCTTCTTCTTACCGGACAGACCGCGCCAGGCGAGGTTGTCGAGCAGG
Source organism: Nocardia sp. NPDC058058 (assembly GCF_042885355.1). Lineage (NCBI taxonomy): Bacteria > Bacillati > Actinomycetota > Actinomycetes > Mycobacteriales > Nocardiaceae > Nocardia > Nocardia sp. NPDC058058. The sequence continues at coordinate 1,736,312 of NZ_JBHVSA010000002.1, forward strand.
TCGACGGCCTCGGCCATATCGACGGTGCCGCTGGCGACCCGGTCGGCGATGGCCTCGCCCGCGCCGATCACCGCGACCGACACCACTTCGAAATTGGTGCCGGGTTCGGCGTATTTGGCGCTGGATTCGAGCAGTTTCGCGGTGAGCTCTATGACCCGGTCCCGGCTGTTGGAGATCTCCGAGGCGAAGGGTTGCTGGCCGAGTGCCTGTCTATAGAGCACCTGCCAGGACAGCCGGTTGTGGTCGACATAGGACAGGAAGGCCTCCAGGCCCGCCCGCAGCTGTTCGTGCGGGGTGAGCTTGGGGTTGCCCGCGACCGCGACGGCTTCGATGAACCGCATGCTCTCGCGATGGATACAGGCGCGGAACAGTTCGTCCTTGGAGCCGTAGTACAGGTAGAGCATGGGTTTGGAGATCTTCGCCTCGGCGGCGATGGCATCCATGGAGGTGTCGTGATAACCCTTGCGCGAGAAGACCTCCACCGCGGCGTCGAGCATCTGCTGCTCGCGCACCGCGCGGGGAAGTCGTTTCGTTCCGCCTGCCATCCACATCTCCTAGGACATATCGAAGCCCCTATCTTACTCCAAGGTAAGTTCCGCGAGTGCGAATTGCCGGTGATTCGCCATCGGGCGTCAGCAGTGTGGAGCGGTGCCCTTGTACTTTGCCATCCGAAGGACCGAGGCATCTACCTGGCTTCCCGGTAGGCGGTTGGCCTGCACGGCCTGTACCAGCCGGTCCAGCACCTGCGGGACCGCGTCCGTGGTAATCCACAGCGCATTGTCGGCACCCGCGACCAGGGCGGCCTCGACCGCGTCCTCGATGCTCATGCGTGCGGTGATGGCGGCCATACCGCCGAGGTCATCGGTGAAGATCACGCCGTCGAACGGGGCCGCGTTATAGCCGGTGCCCTGCCGCAGCAAATCCATGGCTTCCTTGCTGATGCTGGCGGGCTTACCCGGTTCGGTCAGTCCGGGCACGTCCAGGTGTCCGACCATGACGGCCGAACCGGAATCGACGAGCTTGCGATACGGGACCAGATCCGAGGTCTGCAACTGCTCCAGCGGCGGGGTCTTCACCGCGCCGGTGTGCGAATCGCCCGAACCCGAACCGTGGCCCGGGAAGTGCTTCATGACGGTGCCCAGACCGGCATCGTGCGCGGCGCGAATGTAGGCATCGGCGTACTGCACCACCACATTCGGATCATCGGAGAAGGAGCGGTCGCCGATCACCGAATCGTCGGGCTGGCTGCTCACATCCACATCCGGCGCGAAATCGACGGTGACGCCGAGTGCCTTCAGCTTCTTGGAGCGATCCAGGGTGAAGGTGTAGAACTCGTCCGGGCTCATCTGGCCGACGGTGGCGCGCGCGGACGGCGCGACCCCGATCAGGTCCTTGGCCCGCGATACCCGGCCGCCTTCTTCGTCGATGGTGACCATGAGCGGGGTGCGGGACGCGGCCTGCACCTTGTCGATCTGATGCTGGGCCAGCATCGCCTTATCGGTCCAGCTGCCGACGAAGATGCCGCCGATCTGCTCGGTCTTCACCACGTTCTCGGCATCGGCCTCGCCGGTGACGCCGACGGTGAGCAATTGCGCCAGCTTCTGTCGCAGCGTGAAGTTCGCCAAATATCCGGCCGCGCAGTCCTGTTGCGGTGCGGAGCTGCTCGGCGGCGGCGTGGTTTCGCTGGATCCCGTTGTGCTGGTGGTCGATTGGGTCGACTGATCGGACCCGCTGCCGGAGCAGCCGGCCAATACGAGGGCGGTGAGTGCGATCACGATCCCAGGAGCGTTGCGCATGGCATCCGACGGTAGCCGCCGCCGGGGTTCGCGCCTATTCGGACACCGGTGTTTCGGTCCCGTTTGTAGCCCGACCGCTGTACGAGCGGATTTGGCAAACGTGTGGCGATCGACACATGAGGCAATTAAGTGACTCGGACATACGTCCAGTAAGGTCTCGTTCGCGTGCTGGATAACAGATCTAGCTGCATAAATACGCACATCTGCGGATTCGCGCGGGGGAATCGAGTCGAACCCGGCGGATGTGCGCCAAGGGGAAGTTGTCTCAGATCGGCCATCGGCAGTGTTGTGGCAAACCTGCCGGGCCGGTTCTATGGGACGAACCTGATGGAGGACTGACATATGCGAATCGGCGCAATGCTGCGCACGGCCGCCCTGGGAGTCGCCGCCGCGGTGGGAGTGGGAATGGCCGCCGCGGCACCGGCCTCGGCGAGTGAAGTGGACCGCTATCTCGATCTGCCGCTGATCAACCGGGACGCGGCCGCCGGTCCCGGTGGTGTCCACCCGGACCTGCCGTACGACGGCCCCGAACTCGGCAGACTGCTCGAACAGGCTCGCGCACAGGACGTTCCGCCGCAGCGCTACGCCGCCCTGCTCTACCAGTACTGGCTGGTCGACGCCACCGGCAAGGCGGGCATCGACCTGCGGGCCTGGAATCCGCGCGACGGGGTGCGCGCCAATCGCGACAACCTCATCAGGTCATACCGCTACTACGAAGACCTGCAACTCGCGCACCGCGAATTGCAGTGGGCCGGAATGGGCGGCCAGGTCGGCGCCGACTTCGGCGGTGGACTCATCGATTTCGAGCTGATGGGCTCCGATCTCTATGGGCTGCCCGGACTTTCGGAGTCGGCCGGAGCGGTGCTCGCGGCCGTACAGCGGGCCGCCGGACCGCAGGCCGTGGAACGCCTGCCCGCCGGTCTGCGCGCCCTCGCCGCGGCCGCCCCGCGCATCACCCCCGAGGACGTCGACCACGTCATCGCCGCGATCCTGGTGATGCAGAAGAACATCTTCTCCGACCTCATGCCCATGCACGACGCGTATGTCACCGGCGGGCTGCCAGCACTTCAGGAATTCCAGGCCGCCGGACTCTTCGGCGACGACATCATGGCCGCGTGGCGCGATGTCGCCTCCGGGAACGGTGCACGCGTCGCCGCCGGCAATCGCGCCCTGCTGCGCCGCGAACAGCAGTGGGCCATCGCCCGGCAGTGGGACGAAGTGCGTTCGTACAAGGGCGATGTCGGCGAGGCCATCACCTATCTCAGTGGCGCGGCGGGTTCCCCGTCGGTCGCGGGTGTGGTGCCGCCCCGCCAGTTCCATCCCATCCGGATCTCTTTCACCGCGGCCGACGGCACCCCCGCACTGCTGACTCTGCCGCTGCCGGAATGGAATTGGTCGGTGCTGGACTCGCGCTGGGAGTACATCACCGACGAACTGCTGCCCAAGTACCGCGATCAGGTCGAGAACAACTGGCCCGCGCTGGAGGCCACCATGCGCACGCCCTACGAGGTGCAGATGGAATCGAAACGCCCGCTGCTGAACATTCCGCAGCTGCTGGATTCCGCTGTGCGCCAACTACAGGTGACTCCCGCGAGCCCGGTCACCGCGGGTACGGAAATGGCGGTGCGATAAATCATGCGACGCACCCTTCCCGCCGTACTGTTCGCCGCGGCCGTGCTGCTGTCGGGCACCGCCGTGGCGACCGCCGCACCGGAGCCGGTGACCCCGGTGGCCCCGGTGAATCCGGTGCCCGGAATCGACCGGGTCTTCAACGGATTCGTCATCGGCACGCTGAACACCGCCGAAAACGCCTCGCCGGAAGAGAAATTCGAGGCACTGCTCGCGAATGACCCCTTCTACGAGGAGCCTGCGCTCACCGGTTCCGAGAAGCCCGGCACCGTACTGAAATCCAAGCCGGTCGACGTGATGTTCCTGGGCGTGAAGCCGACCACCGTCGACGCGCACAAGCTGATGTACGTCACCACCGCCCCCGACGGCGTCACCCCGGTCATCAGCACCGGCATCCTGATGATCCCCAAGGACGGCAAGCCCGCCGCCGAACGCCGCCTCATCTCGTATCAGGAGGCGAACGACAGCGTCGGCTGGTCGTGCCATCCGAGCACGCAGTGGACCGGTGGTGCGCCCCTGGACGGTTCGTCCTGGTCCGCGCTCGGCCCGCTGGCGCTCATGTTCGACAAGGGCTACGCGGTGATGATCTCCGACGTCGGCAATGACGCGGATCGTGATCCGCACGGCGTCTTCGTCGGCACCTACTCCGGGCACGCCCAATTGGACGGCGCGCGTGCGGCATTGCGGCTTCCGGAGTCGGGGTTGAGCAATGACACCCAGATCGCCCTGTTCGGTATCGCGGGCGGCGGTGTGGGAGCGGCCTTCTCGGCGGAAATGGCTCCGACGTACGCACCGGAGCTGGACATCAAGTCCACGCTGCTGGAGGGCATGGTCGTCGATCCCGCCAATTTCATGCGCGTCACCAGCGGTTCGATCGGTTCGGGCTTCGCGCTCGCGACGCTGCTCGGATTGGAGCCCTGGTACCCGGAGATGCGGGTGAACGACAAGCTCAATCCCGCCGGACAGGCGCTGGCGAACTTCTATCGCACGCAGTGCCAGGTGCCCGCCTATTTCGGGCTGCCGTTCGTGCCGATGGAGGCGCTGTTCACCTCGGGCCGCAATCCGGCCGACGAGCCGGATTTCCAGCGCGCGTTCGCGAACAATGTGCTGGGGCGCAATGGAACTCCGACGTCGAAGATCATGATCTCCTCGTGCGCCAAGGATGATTCGCCGATGTCGCTGGTGCCCGCCGCGGACGCCAGGAATCTCGCCGAGACCTATCGCGGTCAGGGCGCCGACGTCACCTACGCCCCGACCGATTGCAGCATGGAACGCTTCATCACCGATATGTACGGCTGGGGCGTCGACCTTTTCGGCATGCAGACCATCGACTGGATCGACGGCAACTTCGAATGACAGCACTATCGAAAGGAGCCGCCCGATGATGGCCATCGTGGACGGTGTGGTTTACCTGCTCACCTTCGGACCGCTCGCGGTCGCGAAGATGCTCGCGCAGGCGCTGGGCCTCTGATATCCGATGCGCTAGGCCTTCGGTAGCTCGTGGTGGCCGCCGAAGGCCTGGCGCATGGCCGACAGCACCTTGTCGGCGTACAGCGATTCACCGCGTGAGGAGAAACGCTGGAACAGGGCCGCGGACAGCACCGGCGCGGGCACGCCCTCGTCGATGGCGGCGTCCAGCGTCCAGCGGCCCTCACCGGAGTCCGAGACATTGCCGCCGAACGAATCCAGGTTCGGATCGGCGTAGAGCGCGGCCGCGGTGAGATCGAGCAGCCAGGACGCCACCACCGAGCCGCGCCGCCACACCTCGGTGACCTCGGGGACATCGATGTCGTAGCGGTAGAGCTCCGGATTCTCCAGCGGCGTGACCTCGGCCGAATGCTCGGTGTCCTGCGCATTGCCGACATTCGCCCTGTGCAGGATGTTCATCCCCTCGGAATACGCTGCCATGGCACCGTATTCGATGCCGTTGTGCACCATCTTCACGAAGTGTCCCGCGCCCGCGGGCCCGCAGTGCAGGTAACCCTCCTCCGCGGTGGACGGCGTGCCCGTGCGCCCGGGCGTGCGCGGTGCCGTATCCACGCCCGGGGCAATGGATTTCAGCAGCGGTTCGACATGTGCGACCGTCTCGGTCTCGCCGCCGATCATCAGGCAGAAGCCGCGTTCCAAACCGAAGACGCCGCCGGATGTTCCGATGTCGAGGTAATGAATGCCCTTGGGCGTCAGCGCCTTCGCACGCTTGATGTCCTCGTGGTAGCGGCTGTTGCCGCCGTCGATGATGATGTCACCGGGTTCCAGCAGTTCGGCGACCTGATCGATGACCGCGCCGGTCGCGCCCGCCGGAATCATCACCCACACCACCCGGGGCGTCTCCAGCATGGCGACGAACTTGCTCAGTTCGGTGCTGCCGGAGAAGCTGTCGCCGAGTTCGGCGGTGAGTTCGTCGATATGCGAGCTCTTGCGTTCGAAGCCGACGGCGGTGTGCCCGTCCCGGACGATGCGCCGCACGATATTGGCGCCCATCCGGCCCAGGCCGATCATTCCGAGCTGCATGTCATCTCCTCGAGTCGTCCCGAACCACGGGCGGCCCCGGGTTCTACTGACTGTTCCGGTGCGATCGTCTTGATTGTCCCAGTTCCGGTTGCCGGAAGTTTTTTCCGGTCTCCTCGGGAAGGTGTGTAACGCCCCCGAGCGGGTGTCGATAAAGGGGTGGCTCCGTGCTGTTGCCAGACCCCCGACCCGGCAACCGCACGGAGCCTCTCTTCGTTTCCGGTGCCGTATTGCGCAGAAGTTGCTGCGAGCCTGGACAAACCCCCGTGTCGGAGCCGCCCACTATGGTGGGTGGCGGGCTCGCGTGCGCGAGTCCGGATTCAACCATTTGGGAGGATGGTTCGTGACCAGCGGAAGTCCCGGGCGGCACGCGCGTGCGCGGCAGGCCCCGGCCGAACCACCGACGCCCGGACGCCAGTTCCTGAACTCGGCCATGGCCCGCCGGGCCGGGATCGCGGCGGGTGTGCTGATGGCCGCGGGCGGTATCGCTTTCGCGGTGGACTGGACGCTCTCGTCCGGGCAGACGCCACGCGGCGTGCAGGTAGCGGGCATCGATATCGGCGGGTTGCAGCGCGCCCAGGCGCAGACCCGGCTGGAGCTGGAACTCGATAAGCGTGTCGCACAACCGCTCACGGTCGAGATCGGCGATGTGCGCGCCGATCTGGTGCCGCGCACGGCGGGCCTGTCGGTGGATTGGGACGGCACCTGGGACCGCATCGGCGGTCAGCCGTTGAACCCCTTCACCCGGGTGTGGTCGCTGTTCGCGACCCGGCGGGTGGAACCCGCGAGCCTGGTCGACGAGACCGCCATGACCAAGCAGCTCGACGCGCTGCGCGCCAACGACCGCCAGCCGGTCGAGGGCGGCATCGTCTTCGATCAGGGCAGACCGGTGCCGGTGCGGCCGGTGCCCGGGCGAGTGCTCGATGTGGTCGCCGCGCGCGCACAGCTCACCGATCACTGGGCCGACGGTTCGGTGCTGGATCTGCCCGCCGTCGAGAAGCAGGCGAAGGTCAGCTCCGCGGCGGTGGACAGGGCGCTGCGCGAGATCGCCCAGCCCGCGGTGCGGGTGCCGATCACCTTCACCGGTAAGGGCGGCAATGCCGCGCTCGATCCCGCGCAGCTCGCGGGCGCACTCGTCTTCCAGCCGAACGAACAAGGCGCACTGGAACTCTCGTACAACCGGGATGCGCTGATCGCGGCGCTGGAACCACAGTTGAAGCCCACCGTGGTGGAACCCAAGGATGCCACCTGGACGCTGTCCGGCAGCCGCGCCACCCTGGTGCCCGCGGTGGTCGGCGACGCCGTCAACTGGGACAAGACCTTCGAAGGTCTTCCGGCCCTGCTGGTTTCACCGGGCGACCACGTCAAAGCCGTTGTCTACGAGCAGGTGCAACCCAAGCTGACCACCGCCGACGCCGAGAAGTTCGGTGTCGTGCAGCCCGTCGGTTCCTTCACCACCGGCGGTTTCAGCGGTCCGTCCGGCGTGAATATCCGCACCGTGGCGCGCAAGGTGGACGGTGCGGTGATCCGGCCCGGGGATGTGTTCTCGCTCAACGACTTCACCGGTACCCGAGGCGTGGCGGAGGGTTATGTCGAGTCCGGCATCATCGACCACGGCCGTCCCAGCACCGCGGTCGGCGGCGGTATCAGCCAGTTCGCGACCACGCTCTACAACGCGGCCTACTTCGCGGGGCTGGAAGATGTCGACCACACCGAGCACAGCTACTACATCTCCCGGTACCCCGCCGCCCGCGAGGCCACGGTCTTCGACGGCGCGATCGATCTGAAGTTCCGCAACAACACCCCGTACGGCATCTACATCGAAACCGTCGGCGGCGACTCGGAGCTGACGGTCCGGCTGTGGAGTACCAAAACCGTTGAGGTGGAATCGATCACCGGTGATCGGGTGAAGCCGACCGAACCGAATACGGTCACCCTCCCCAAGGGCAAGAACTGCATCGCCTCGGACGGCGCACCCGGTTTCACCACCTCGGATACCCGAATCATCCGGGATGCCAAGTCCGGCAAGGAAACCTACCGCCACACCCGCACGGTGAAGTACGACCCCATCCCCGTCGTGAAGTGCGAGTGATCCGAGATCCCTTCGCACACAGGTTATCCACCGCCTGTGGATAACCCTTGGGATGACTTGGGATAGATCACAAACAGGAGTTGGGGCCCGGAATCCTCCGGGCCCCAACCTTTATCCACAGACAGCGGTGCGCCCCTGGGGGATATCCCAGGGGCGCACCGGTTGCTATCGAGCCGCGGGCTCAGATCAGAACGCGGCCTCGTCCAGCTCCATGATGTCGTTGTCCAGGTTCGACAGGATGGCGCGGGTGGCGGTCAGCTCCGGCAGCACGTTGCGCGCGAAGAACTGCGCGGTGGCGACCTTGCCGGTGTAGAACGCCTCGGTGGAACCGTTGTCCAGGGCCTTGATGGCGACCTCGGCGTGGTGCAGCAGCTGCCAGCCGATGAGCAGATCGCCGACGGCCATCAGGAAGCGGACCGAACCCAGGCCGACCTTGTACAGCTCCTTCGGGTCCTGCTGGGCGCCCATCAGGTGCCCGGTCAGGGTGGCGGCCATGGCCTGCACATCCTCGAGGGCGGTGGCGAGCAGCTTGCGCTCGGCCTTGAGCCGGCCGTTGCCGCCCTCGCGCTCGATGAACTTCTGCACCTGGCCGGCCACGTGGGCCAGCGCCACACCGCGGTCGCGGGCGATCTTGCGGAAGAAGAAGTCCTGCGCCTGGATGGCGGTGGTGCCCTCGTACAGCGAGTCGATCTTGGCGTCGCGGATGTACTGCTCGATCGGGTAGTCCTGCAGGAAGCCGGAGCCACCGAAGGTCTGCAGCGAATCGGTCAGGTACTGGTAGGCGCGCTCGGAACCGACACCCTTGACGATCGGCAGCAGCAGATCGTTGACGCGGAACGCCAGATCCTTGTCCGCGCCCGAAACCAGTTCGGCCACATCGGCGTTCTGGTGCGCGGCGGTGTACAGGTAGATGGCGCGCAGGCCCTCGGCGTACGCCTTCTGCATGGCCAGCGAGCGACGCACGTCCGGGTGGTGGGTGATGGTCACGCGGGGCGCGGCCTTATCGGTCATCTGGGTCAGGTCGGCGCCCTGGACGCGGATCTTGGCGTAGTCCAGCGCGTTCAGGTAACCGGTCGACAGGGTCGCGATGGCCTTGGTGCCCACCATCATTCGAGCGTTCTCGATGACGTCGAACATCTGCGCGATGCCGTTGTGCACCTCGCCGACCAGCCAGCCCTTGGCGGGCACGCCGTGGCCGCCGAAGGTGACCTCACAGGTGGCCGAAACCTTGATGCCCATCTTGTGCTCGACGTTCGTCACGAAGACGCCGTTGCGCTCGCCGAGGGTCTCGGTCTCGAAGTCGAAGTGGAACTTCGGTACGTAGAACAGGGACAGGCCCTTGGTGCCCGGTCCGGCGCCCTCGGGGCGAGCCAGCACCAGGTGCATGATGTTCTCGAACAGGTCGTCGGAGTCGCCCGAGGTGATGAAGCGCTTCACGCCCTCGATGTGCCAGGTGCCGTCTTCCTGCTTGACGGCCTTGGTGCGGCCCGCGCCGACATCGGAACCGGCGTCCGGCTCGGTGAGCACCATGGTGGCGCCCCAGTTGCGGTCGGCGATCGCCTGAGCCCACTTCTTCTGCTCATCGGTGCCGTTGTTGTAGAAGACCTGCGCGAAACCCGCACCGGCGGCGTACATCTGGGCCGGGGGGTTGGCGCCGAGGATCATTTCGCCGAGCGCCCAGGTGAGGGCGGACGGGGCGCCGAGGCCACCGAGCTCCTCGCGGACGCCGACCTTGGCCCAGCCGCCGTCCTCGAGGGCGCGGTAGGACTTCTTGAAGGATTCGGGGAGAGTGACCGTGTGGGTGGCCGGGTCGAAGGTCGGCGGGTTGCGGTCGCCGTCCTCGAAGGAGTCGGCGAGCGGGCCCTCGGCCAGGCGACGGACCTCGTTCAGCATTTCCTTGGCGGTCTCGGTGTCGAGGTCGCCGTAGGCGCCGCCGTCCAGGAGGGAACCGAGGCCGAGCACCTCGAAGAGGTTGAACTCGAGGTCGCGGACATTGCTCTTGTAGTGACCCATGGTCGTACTCACTCTCCATTGAGATGGGTGCGGTTCGGTTATGCCGTTCCCGCCCGTTGGTCCACCGAGTAGACACCGTAAAGCTAGCGCTACTGACGGGTAACTTAAGCGCCATGTTACCCATCGGTAAGGGGCGTCTCAAGACGATCGAGGCCAATGTGATGAAAGGCACCCGCGCCGCTCAGGGGCCGCATCCCGGCCGAACCGGCGGTACAGCCGAACCCGCTGATCAGCGCCCGGAGCGCCGCGCGAATTCACAGCCGCCGAATCGCTAGCGTGAGGCGGTGCGCATCGAAACCAGTGCCGGTCCCGCCGAGATCGACATCGCGCGACCCGCGCGGAAACCGCCCGTGTTCCTGCTGGTGCTGACGCACGGCTCCGGCGGCGGCGTCGACGCGAAAGACCTCCTTGCCGTGCGTGATTCGGCTCTGGAGGCGAATGGCGCGGTGGTGCTGGTGACCCAGCCCTATCGGGTGGCGGGCCGACGCGCCCCGGGCAAGGCCGAAGTACAGGACACCGCCTGGCTGGAAATCATCGCCGCGGTGCGCAAGAAGTTCCGCGGCGTCCCGCTGATCCAGGGCGGCCGCAGCAATGGTGCGCGCGTCGCCTGCCGCACCGCCCGCGAGGCGAAGGCCAAGGGCGTTGTCGCACTGTCATTTCCGCTGCACCCACCCGGTAAGCCGGAGAAGTCCCGCCGCGAGGAACTCCTCGACGTCGGCAATATCCCGGTGGTGGTCGTCAATGGAGCCCGCGACCCCTTCGGCATCCCCGATCCCGCCGATGCCACCGAGGTGAAAGTGATTCCCGGACAGGCGCATTCCTACCGCGCGGGCTTCGACGAAATCGCCGGTACAGTCACCCCGTGGCTGCTGCGCTGGACCGCATAGCCCCAGTCATCCCGGCATGTTTTTGGCCGGGATCCACACTCGGGGTTGCCGCAGCCAGTTCAGTGGATTCCGGCCAAAAGCACGCCGGAATGACGGAGAAGGTCAGTCGTCGGCCGGTGTAGGCGCTTCGAGCGCGAGTGTTTCCGCGACCCCATCGGCGGACAGGGCCGGGGCCGGTTCTTCCGGAATGGGTTTGGTGGCCACCACCAGGGCGTCGATGGCGTCGCGTTCCTCGGTGGGGCGGTGCACGCGGTCCGCCACCCGGATGCGCAGTTCGTCGGCGGTGGGGGCGAGATCGTCGACGATATCGTTCGGGGTGAAGGTCAGGGCCGGATCCTGCTCGCCGCCATAGCCTTCGGTGAGGTTGAGGGTGTCATTGCCGAGTACGAGCAGCGTGCCGCCGGGGGAGAGCAGGTCGGCGGCGCTCAGCAGCAGGGCGCGGCGGTCGGCGGCGGGCAGGTGCACGAAGGCCAGCAGGATCAGCTCGTACGGTCCGGTGAGTCCGGCGGCGCGGAGTTCGGTCACATCGGCGAAATGCCAGGCGATACGCCCGCGCACCGAGCGCGAAAGTCGCGAGGCCACCGTGCGCCCCTTGTCGATTCCTGCCTGCGCGAAATCGACGGCGTCGACCTGCCACCCGTGCGTGGCCAGCCACAGCGCGTTGCGCCCCTCGCCACAGCCCAGGTCCAGCACCCGGGGCAGTTCGGGCCGCGGCTCGCCGACCCCGAATCCGGTCAGCGGCAGTCGCCGTTCCAGCCCGAACACCTGCTCGACCACGGTGTCGTTCGGCGGTGCGCCCCACACCAACTCGGTGGTCGAGTAGTGCCTGTCCCAGCCGTCGGCATCCATGCCCCAGAGTCTAGAAGCTGACCCGAAACACACCTCGGCCGCGAACACTGCTGTGTTCGCGGCCGAGTTTTCAGCTGCCCCTCGCTAGAGGGTGGTGTGCATGAGGATCACGTTGTACTGGCTGTGCACGGTGGTGAGGAAGTAGAGATCGCGCCCGGTTTGGTACGGGAAGATCGACGGCGCGTACGCGGTGGGGAGTTCGCGGGTGTCGATCAGGATCTCGGGTCCGCTCCACGGGCCTTCCGGATTCGGCGCCCGGTACATGACCACCGAATTCCACGGGTCCGTGGTGAGCATGATGTATTGCCCGAGATAGTCGTTCCACTGCACCGACATCTCGGCGATGCCGCCGCCGATGACCGGCGTGGCCCCGTCGACGTCACCGCGCTTCCACTGGTCGCCGACCCAGTATTCGTATGCGCCGAGGTCGCCGATGGCCGCCTCGGGCACGCGTGCCACGAATGCCGGATTATTGCGACCCGACGCGGTGCCGTATTCGTAGACGAAGCCGCCGTTCTTGACGAACGAGTTCATCTGGAAGTTGGCGTTGCCGTGATCGTCCGGGCGGCGGGTGGCGGGCAGTTCCACCCAGTTCTCGCCGTTGTCGCCGGAGACCGCGAGACCGGAGAAGTTGGTGGTCCACTGGCCGACGTCGTCCCAGCTCTGCACGGACATCAGGCTCATGAACTGGGTGCCGCCGACCGAGATCGCGGCGGTGGGGATGCGGCTGATCTCCAGGAACGGGATCTTCGGGCTGGGGATGAGATCGCGTGCCTGGCCGAAGATATCGCGCACGACGCTGTCGAAGTAGATGCCGTTCGCGGGATTCTGCGTATGCGAGCGGACCAGAATATTGGAGCGCCAGGCCCAGGTGCTGCCGACCAGCAGATTGGGGAAGCCGAGCCCGGCGGTGTCACCGAAGGTGGTGAGCATTTCGCCGCCGCCGTTGTCCCACATGATGCCGAGGTCGGTGCCGAGCACGTTGTAGGACTGGGTGTTGTTGGGGCTCTGCATACCGGTGACCTGGAAGACCGCTTTGGTCCGGCCCGGCAGCTGGGGTAGCCCATTGGTGCCGTTGAGCACCGGAATCGGATTGATGGCATTGGGATTGGCTGCGGCCGGGCCGGTCACGGTCAGGAGCAAGGCCGAAGCACCTGCTATCGCGGACAGCAGCACGGAGGCGGACTTGGTCAATGCGTGGTCCTCCGGTTCTCGCCGAAAATCATGCGCGACCACACGATATGTGACGGACCGCACAAGTTGTTCGGCTCGCTGGCAAAGTGTGAAAATGCTAACAGCGGAACTGGGGCTTGCGGGACAGCTATCGGGATTGTTTGCCGTGAATTGGCTTACCAGTCTTGATTAGAGCATCGATTTGGGTTTGAACTGCGCAGATGTGGATACCGGCGCGTCGTCGCAGCTACCGATTGCGGCTGAACGCAACGCGATAGCCGCTCGGTGTCAGCCCATTCCGGCGGAGCAAATGTTGGCGCAACGACTCGGCCGTGCCGAGCCCGGACTGCCGTGCGACCTCCTCGATGGACAGCCCGGTCGCCTCCAGCAACTCTCTGGCACGATCCACCCGCTGGTGCAGCAGCCACTGCAATGGGCTCGCGCCGGTCTCCTCCCGGAACCGCCGGGTGAGGGTGCGGGTGCTGACATTCGCGTGCGCCGCGAGGTCGCGCAGCGCGAGCCGCTGCTCCAATCGCCCCAGCGCCCATTCCCGGGTCGCGGCAAGGGAAGTGCCGGTCTCGGGCGGCAGTGGCGTCTCGATGAATTGGGCTTGGCCACCCGGCCGGAAGGGCGCCGTCACGGCGAGCCGGGCGACCGCGTTGGCGGCGACCGCACCGTAGTCGGCGCGAATCATGTGCAGGCACAGGTCGATTCCGGCGGCGAGTCCGGCGGAGGTGAGGATCAGGCCGTCGTCGACGAACAGCACATCGGGTCGCAGATCCACCGCGGGAAAGCGTTCGCGCAGCTCATCGGAGAACAGCCAGTAGGTGGTGGCGGGGCGGCCGTCCAGCAGTCCGGCCTGGGCCAGCACGAACGCGCCCGTGCAGATGGAGGCGATGCGTTTGCCTTGGCGCGCAGCGGTTCCGAGCACTTCCAGGACGCGCGGATCGCCTTCGGCGCGGGCTCCGGTCCCGGTCACGATGAGGGTGTCCGCCGTCGCCGCCGCGTCCAATCCCCGCTCGATCACCACGGGTGTGCCGTTGTAGCCGGGCACAATGCCCGGATCGGGCGTGCACAGCGTCACCTCGTATCCGGGCGCGCCGTCGATCACGGTGGCGGGGAAGACCACTTCCGGAATCGACAGGTCGAAAGTGGTCACCGGGGGTACGGCGAGAACCGCGATCCTGTGCATGGCTCGATCCTTGGGATATCTGGCATTCCGGCCACTACCGTACCCGGATCCGGCTCGGCACAGTGGATTCCGGGCCGCCGCACGGGTGGCCGACGGGAGAGGAATTCCGATGTCACTGCATGTCGTCGCAGGTGCCGGGGGTACCGGAGGCCGTACCGCGCTGGAACTCGCCGCGGCGGGGGAACGGGTCCGGCTGGTGAGCCGCCGCGGCCTCGGACCGGCGCATCCGCGCATCGAATTGGCGGTGGGCGACACCACCGACGCGGACCGGATGACCGAATTGGCCACGGGCGCGGTGAGTCTGATCAACACCACCTGGCCCGCCTACGATCGCTGGCCCGCCGAATTCCCGCCGATCGGCGCGGCGCTGCTCACCGCCGCCGAGCGGACCGGCGCGGGTTATGTGGCACTGAGCAACACCTACGGCTACGGGCGGGTGGACGGCCCGTTCACCGAGGACCTGCCGATGGCCCCGATCGCGGTGAAAGGCGCTGTGCGAGCGCGGATGTGGCTGGACGCACTGGACGCGCACGCGGCGGGCCGGGCGCGGGTGACCGAGGTGCGGGCGGCCGCGTTCCTGGGCCGCGAGGCCGCCACCTCGGTGTACAACATGTTCGTGGTGCCGAAACTGCTTGCCGGTGAGCCGGTTTCGTACCCCGGCGATCTCGATGTCGCGAAATCCTGGTCGTACGTGGGGGATGTGGCCCGGACGCTGGCCGCGGCCGCTCGTTCCGAGATCGCCTGGGGTCGGGCCTGGCATGTGCCGTCCAACCGGATATCGGTGCGCGAGTTGACCACTCGGATCGCCGCGGCGGCCGGGACCGGAATCCCGGAATTCGTGCCGATGACCCGGCACGAGCTGGCCTGGGCCGGGCTGGAGAATCCGATCGTCGCCGAGATGATCGAGATGTATTACGCCCTGGAACATCCCGACGTACTGGACGCGACGGTGACGGAGCGCGCGCTGGGGCTCACCGTCACCCCGATCGAGGCGGTGATCGCCGAAACGATCACCCTGCCGATCGCCGCCTGAGTCGCTATTCGGCCTTACCGCTCCTGCCGAGGGCCTGGCGGATGATCAAGGGCAGCTGGGTGGCGCGCTCGATGGCCAGGGTGCGCCGCACCGAGGACTGCCAGCTGCGGTCGAAGAGCTTCTTGGCGCTCGCGACGGCGTGCGGGGAGCGGGTGGCGATGCGGTCGGCGAGCTTCTCGGCGGCGGCCAGCGGATCCGCGCTCACCTCGGTGACCAGGCCGATGCGTTCGGCGTAGGCGGCGTCGACCGGATCGGCGGTCATGGTGAGCAGCAGCGCCTTGTCGATGCCGATCAGGCGGGACAGGGTGGCCGCACCGGTCATATCCGGGATGAGACCGTGCTTGGCCTCCATCACCGAGAACTCGGAATCCGGTGTGACGAAACGGAAGTCGGCGGCCAGCGCGATCTGCAATCCGCCGCCGTAGCAGCGGCCGTGCACGACGGCGATGACCGGCTGCGGCAGGCGTCGCCACGCCCAGCAGGCTTCCTGGAAGTCATTGGTGCCGGTCCACGGCAGCGGTACGAATGAGCGCACCACCTCCAGCGGATTGCTCATGGCCTTGGCGACGTCCAGACCGGAGGAGAAGCTCGGGCCGTTGCCGGAGAGGATGACCGCGCGAATATCCTCGCGCCCGCCGATGGTGCGGGCGACGCGGGCGAGTTCGCGGAGCATATCGATGGTGAGGCCATTGTGCTTGTCCGGCCGGTCCAGGGCGACGTAGGCGCGGTCGCCTTCGAAACGCAGGGAGACGTTGTTGCTCATGGTCTTTCCTCTTCGGCTGCTCGTTGGTCAGTCCAGCTGATCCAGCAGGAGCCGGGCGCAGCCGGCCGGATCGTCGTAGAACGGGGTATGTCCGCTGCCGTGCAACGTGACATGCCGCGCGCCCGGCAGTACCTCGCGGGCGCGCCGGGCCTGGGTGGCGTACGTGAGCAGAATGTCACGATTGCCCCAGGCGATGGTGACCGGGATGCTGTCCAGCCGGGTGCGGTCGGGCAGCCGGAAATCGGTGAACGAGGCCAGCGCGGCGTCGAAGCCGCCCGCGCCGAGCAGGCCCTCGACGGTGCCGAGGGCAATTGCCGGGTCCAGTGCCCACGGCTTACCGAACACCAGGCTCAGGAAGGTGGTCCGGCCCGCGGCATTGCCGAGCAGGGCCGGGACCGCCGGACCCAGCACCTTGGTGAGCTGTTTGGCGCGACCGAGCGCCTGCTGACACCAGACGCGGCCGACGGTGTCCCAGAATCCGATGGGGGAGTAGGCGGTGACCGAGCGGGCCAGTCCGCGCGCGGCCAGGTCGAGAATGATGCCGCCGCCCATGGAATTGCCTGCCAGGTGCGGGTTTTCGATGCCTTCGGCGGCGAGGAATTCGACCAGGGCGTCGGCGAGGGTGGAGACCGTGGTGTCCGCGAGCGGTGCGCTGCCGCCGAATCCGGGCAGATCCACCGCGATCACATCGAAGGATTCCGCGAGGGTCTCGATGATCGGTTCCCACACCTGCCAGCGGCTGCCGACGCCGTGCACGAGGACCAGCGGGTCGCCGCTGCCCGCGCGGTGGTGGTTCAGCTTGGTCATGCACCCGACCCTAACAGTCGTTGACCGTGTGCCAATTGAGCTTTTCGGCCCTCGAACAGCCCTTCCTTCCCGGTCGGGCGACGGTACGATAAAAGGTATGGCAACCCGTAAGGTGACCCTCTCACTCGATGAGGCGTCCTGGGCGTATGCCGAGCAGGCCGCGGCCCGCGCGGGTATATCGCCCTCCGCATGGATATCGCGCGCCGCGCGCCGGGAGGCCGTGCGCACCGGCTGCGGTCCCGGTTTCGATCCGGTGCAGCAGGCCGTCGACGACGAAGCGGAATTGGCCGCCGCCGAGAAGGAGCTGCGTGCGCAGGGGTGAACTCTGGGTTTATCACCCGCACGGTTCCGAACGAGTTCGCAATATCCTGCTGATCAGCAGCGACGGCATCAATGAATCGCCGCGGCCGTGGCTGATCGCGGCCGAGGTGATGGACGAGGACCCGCGCGACATCCTCGCGGTGCCGATTCCCGGGTACGGCTGGGTGCACGCGGGCAATCTCGGTCGCATCTACCGGGGCTGGCTGGAACAGCGGGTGGATGCCGTGGATACCGAGACCGCCGAGCGAATCGACACAGCGCTGCGCGCCGCCATGGATCTGTGAGATCGTTCCTGCGGTCCAACCACATTGATTCGTGAGAAGTGAGGAACCCGTGCGGATTTCCCTGATCGCCGCCGCGCTCGTCGCCCTGCCGCTGCTGGCGGGCTGCGGTAGTGATGACAAGCCTGCGGCAGTCACCCAGGACGACATCTCCAAGTCGCTGCAGAACGGCGGCCTCAAGGATGCCAAGCTGGCCGACTGCGCGGCGAAACTCTTTGTGAACGAGGGGATTTCGCAGGACGGTCTGCGGCTCATGATCAAGAGCGACAGTAAGAGCGCCACCGGCACCGACCCGGAATCGCTCGGCATGTCCGGCGCGGACGCCGATAAGGCGCGCTCGGCCACCAATAAAATCGTCAGCGAGTGCCTGAAGAGCAACTAGTCCTGCGTTTTTGGCGTTTCGCTAGCCGATCGTAAGCGCCTGCGCGCACTCTCGGGTGACGGCGAACCCCCCGCCGCCCGAGAGATCGAGGAATGCGATGAGGAAATCCGTAATCGCGGCAGCGCTGCTCGCGCTGCCCCTGCTCGCCGCGTGCAGCACCAACGACAGCACCTCCGCCAATCTGGTGACCGCCAGCTCCGCCCCCGCGGCAGCGGTGACCACCACCGCGGCCCCCGGCGGCAGCACCACCGCGACCACCTCACCCGCCAAGTCGGGCGCGCCCACCACCTCGGGTGCGGCCACCCCCGGCGGCTCCGGCCTGACCGCCGCGCAGATCTCGAAGTCCCTGCAGGACAAGGGCGGCCTGGACACCAAGACCGCCGACTGCATCGCCGGCGTCTACGTCGATACCGGCCTGTCCGACAGCGGCATCCAGAAACTCATCGACCACGGCTACACCAACCCGGCCACCCTCAACCTCACCTCCGAGGACTTCCGCAAGGCCGGCACCGCCGTCAAACGCATCACCACCGAATGCGTGAAGTAGTCGTCAACGGCGAATAACCCTCAGCGCCAGGGCAGTTCGACGGGTTCGCCGGGCAGGTCCCCGGCCAGCAGCCGGGTGAGCAGGGCCGCCAGACCGAGTGGGAACACTCGGTCCGGGGTCCGTTCGAGTTCGGCCAGCGGCCACCAGCGGTGCCCGGACAGCGCGGTGCGCTCGACCTCCTGATGTCCGGAGATGTCCACGCTGGTGGACGCGGTGCGAACCAGGAAATAGGAATCGACGGCGTCGTAGACCACACCCTCGGACGAGGTCCACTGTCCGGCGGAGACCGCCACCACCGGGCTCAGGCGGGTGGGGTCGATGCGCTGCCCGGTTTCCTCGAACAGTTCGCGAATCGCACCGTCGGGGAGCGATTCGCCCGGGTCGAGTCCGCCGCCGGGGGTGAGCCAGCCGACCTTCTCCTCGAACGGTTCGGGTGGGGCGAAACGGAACAGCAGCACCCGGTCGTCGGGATCGAGCAGGATGACTCGCGCGGTGGCCCGTGGGATTCCCATGATCAGATCCTAGGAATGAGAAAGATCCCCCGCCAAAGGATTTCGGCGGGGGATCTTCATTTGAGCCGATGACGGGAATCGAACCCGCGCTACCTGCTTGGGAAGCAGGAGTTCTACCATTGAACTACATCGGCATGATGCTTTCGCGACTCTATCAGACCCCTCCCGGCCACAGCCAACCCTGGGAGTCGGGGCCGTGTCCGGGGGCGGCGCGCCGGGGTGGGTGATCGTTTTGCGCGAACCGCAGGGTTTTGTACGGGGGCGGTCGTAGACTGTCTCGCAGGGTCGAAAGCCTGTCCACCACAGTGACTTTGGGTTGCGCTGAACGTTTGCTGGCGCGTGCGTCCGTGCTCCCATGGGGGTGACGTATGACCACGGTGCCATCGCGGGATATCTCGCAACTGGAGGCCGTGCGGCCTTCCACCCGGCGGCGCGAGCCCAAGGGATCATTCCTCTGGAAAGCGCTCACGACCACCGATCCCAAGGTGCTCGGGATCCTCTATCTGTTCTCGGCCATGTCGTTCTTCCTGATCGCGGGCGTGATGGCGCTGCTGATGCGGGCGGAGCTGGCGCGGCCCGGACTGCAATTCCTCTCGCCGGAACAGTTCAACCAGCTGTTCACCATGCACGGCACCATCATGCTGCTGTTCTACGCGACCCCGATCGTGTTCGGGTTCGCGAACGCGGTGCTGCCGCTGCAGATCGGCGCGCCCGATGTGGCGTTCCCGCGGTTGAACGCGCTCAGCTACTGGCTGTACCTGTTCGGCGCGACCATGGCGACGGCCGGATTCATCACCCCGGGCGGCGCGGCGGACTTCGGCTGGACGGCGTACACGCCGCTCTCGGACATCGTGCACGCGCCGGGCGTCGGCGCGGACCTGTGGATCATGGGCCTGGCGGTCTCGGGTGTCGGCACCATTCTGGGCGGCGTCAATATGATCACCACGGTGGTCTGCCTGCGCTGCCCGGGGATGACCATGTTTCGCATGCCCATCTTCACCTGGAACATTCTGGTGACGAGTGTGCTTGTGCTGCTTGCCTTTCCGATTCTCACCGCGGCGCTGATGGCGCTCGAGGTGGACCGGCACCTGGGTGCGCACATCTACGATCCGGCCAATGGCGGTGCGATCCTGTGGCAGCACCTGTTCTGGTTCTTCGGCCATCCCGAGGTGTACATCATCGCGCTGCCGTTCTTCGGCATCGTCACCGAGATCTTCCCGGTGTTCAGCCGCAAACCGCTGTTCGGTTACACCACACTGGTTTACGCGACACTGGCCATCGCGGCGCTGTCGGTGGCGGTGTGGGCGCATCACATGTACGCGACCGGATCGGTGCTGCTGCCGTTCTTCTCCGCGATGACCTTCCTGATCGCGGTGCCGACGGGCGTGAAGTTCTTCAATTGGATCGGCACCATGTGGCGCGGGCAATTGACCTTCGAGACACCCATGCTGTGGTCCATCGGCTTCCTGGTGACGTTCCTGTTCGGCGGTCTGTCGGGTGTCGTGCTGGCCAGCCCGCCGCTGGACTTCCACGTGTCGGACTCGTATTTCGTTGTGGCGCACTTCCATTACGTGCTGTTCGGCACCATCGTGTTCGCCACCTTCGCGGGTATCTACTTCTGGTTCCCGAAGATGACCGGCCGCATGATGGACGAGCGCCTGGGCAAACTGCATTTCTGGACCACGTTCATCGGTTTCCATACCACCTTCCTGGTGCAGCACTGGCTGGGCAACGAGGGCATGCCGCGCCGCTACGCCGACTATCTGCCGAGCGACGGCTTCACCACGCTGAACACCATCTCGACCATCGGCTCCTTCATCCTCGGGCTGTCGATGATCACGTTCGTCTGGAATGTCTTCAAGAGCTATCGCTTCGGCGAGGTGGCGACCGTCGATGATCCGTGGGGCTACGGCAATTCCCTGGAATGGGCGACCACCTGCCCGCCGCCCCGGCACAACTTCTACGAACTACCGCGCGTGCGCTCGGAACGACCCGCCTTCGAACTGCACTATCCGCACATGGTGGAGCGCATGCGGGCCGAGGCGCATTCGAGCTGGCCGCTACCCGCCCGGCAGCACGTCGTCGAACTCGCCGAGACCCCGACGGACGAGGTGCGGGACAGCGACAACTAGTCTCTTGGCGTGCTGCTTTCCGATCGCGACATCCGTAAGGAGATCGCCGAAGGGCGTCTCGGGCTCGACCCGTACGACGAGAAGCTGGTGCAGCCGTCGAGTATCGATGTGCGGCTGGACAGCCTGTTCCGGGTGTTCAACAACACCCGTTACACCCATATCGATCCCGCGCAACGGCAGGACGAGCTGACCTCGCTGGTGGAACCGACCGCCGGCGAGCCGTTCGTGCTGCATCCGGGTGAGTTCGTGCTGGGCTCCACCCTCGAGGTGTGCAGCCTGCCCGACGATCTGGCGGGCCGCCTGGAGGGCAAGTCGAGTCTGGGCCGCCTCGGCCTGCTCACCCATTCCACCGCGGGTTTCATCGATCCGGGTTTCAGCGGTCACATCACCCTGGAACTGTCGAATGTGGCGAACCTGCCGATCACCCTGTGGCCGGGCATGAAAATCGGTCAGCTCTGTCTGTTCCGATTGAGTTCACCCGCCGAGAATCCGTACGGCAGCGCCGCCGTCGGCTCCAAATATCAGGGTCAGCGCGGTCCGACCCCGTCCCGCGCCTACCTGAACTTCCAAACGCCATAAGGCAACTGAGCTCTGTGGGTGTACGTACGGCTTCGGGCGTCGTAAGGTGGCGGCGACAGGTAAAGTGACCCGACCGTAATATGCACCGCTCGCACTTCATCAGTGCGCGAGCGTGATCAGTGTGGCAACGAATGGGCAGCGAATGAGTTCGGTACTGGGAGTTTCCGTGGGGGCGGGCGCGGTTCGCGTCGCACGCCCGCTCGCGGGGAATTCCGCCCGGCGCGGCACCGTTCAACCGCAATCCGCCGACGCCTTCGATGTGCAGACCGTTCCGGTCGATGACCGCCGGGTCGAGGAGTTGGCCGCGGACGCCATCGGCGCGGTGCTGAACTCCGATCAGCGGATCACCGCCACCGCCATCGCATTCCGGGACGAACAGCACGCCCGCGCGATTCGGGCCGAGCTGGCTCGCCGCCAGTTCACCGATTACGAACTCGTGCCCGATGTGGCCGCCGCGCTGGAATTCCTCGAATTCTCCGGTGAGCTGCAGGGTTACAGCACCGTCGCGCTCTATGACCTGGGTGCGTCCGGACTTTCGGTGACCGTGGTCGACACCGGTACCCGGCAGGTGAGTTACAGCGAGCGCACCAGCGATATCAGCGGCGATTATCTGGATTCGCTGATCCGCGAACAGCAGATCGCCTCCGGGCGCATCGCGCATCCGCCGGACGCGGCCGGGCTGGCCGCGCTGGACGCGCTGTGCCGCACCGCGAAAGAACAGCTCTCCGAGAGCAGTGCGGTCGCGCTACCGTCCACCGAGGGCCTGGTGCTGCTGTCCCAGGAGAACTTCGAAGCGCTGATCATGCTGGCGGTGGAATCGTCGGCGCGGATGGCGCGCGATGTGATCCTGAGATCCGAGCAGCCGGTGCAGGCGGTCGCGCTGATCGGCGGCTGCGCCCAGATTCCGCTGGTGGCAAGAGTTTTGCGGCGCTGGCTGGGGGTGCCGGTACTGGTGCCCGCCAACCCGGAGACGGTCGCCACCAGAGGCGCCGCGATCCTGGCCCGACCGGTGCGGCAGCGGCCCGCGCCCGCGCCGTTCACCGCCGCCTTCGAGAATTCGCTTCCGCCGCAGCATGAATCGGTGCCGCCACTGCTATCGAGCGCCGGTGCGGAGAAGTTCAGCCGCCGCCGGGAGATCAGCATCGCCGGGGTGGCGGTGGGCGCACTGGTCGTGGTCGCCGCGATCGGCGTCTCGCTGGGCTGGGGTCCGCAAGTACTGGAACACGATTCGCAGAGTTCGGATGCCGGGACCACGTCGGCCGCGCCGACCACCACGAAGCCGGTGATCGAGACCACCACGGTCGTGCCGACCACCACCGATGCCACCAATGAGTCGCTGGCCGCGCCGCCGCCGCGCCGCGAGGCGACCACCACCACCGAGGCCCCGCCGCCGCCGGGCCCGAACACCATCACGATCATTCCCGGCCTGCCGCCGGTGATCGTTCCCACGCTGCCCCCGCTGTTTCCGCCGCCCGGCGGCTGAGTTCTCTGTACCCGCGCGGCGGCTGAATTATTCGCACCAGCGCGGGGTCGAATTGCCCCGCACCTGCACGGATTCGGTCGAATCGGGCAGGAAAGCGGTTGTGTCCGGATCGAACTCGGTCTGAAATGTCGGAAATCCTCGGCGTTGCACAGCCATTCCGCTGCCACTGACGCCGCGCTCCCACCCGCCGGGTCCGCCCCGTCGACTGCCGGAAAAGGGGCGGACCCGGTGGGCCCGGCGCGCTCCGCGCCGGATGCGAGGGCCGGCTGCGTTCAGTCCTCGCTCATATTTCCCACCGCCAGCGCCGTCGTCACGAGCATCGACAGGGGTGGGAGTTGGAGTTCGCGGGCGGGTGGCACCACCCAGTGACAGCCCTCGCGCGTCCAGCGGCCGAGGCCGGTGGGCAGCATGACGGCGCTGCCGATCGCGGGTATGCCGATGTCCAGGCGATTGAGCGCGGTCAAGATCTGTTCGCCCGGACGGGAATCGGGTTCGACGAGAAAGCTCCAGCGAATCTGCCGTGCCAGCATGGGACCGCTGCGCCGCTGCTGTCGCAGGGCATCGCGGACCATTTCGGCGCGCGCCACGGGCAGGTGCAGCACGCCGACCTTGCCGGTGACCGGAAGCATGACGAAGCCGCCCCGTTCGGCCACCGGTAGTCCGAATTCGTGCCGGTAGAAGGACACCCAGTCCTGCACCGTCCGAAGCTTGTCCGTGTTCACCACCCGACTCCTTGCCTCCCGATTCCAGGGTGCGACCGGGCGGCCCGTGTCGTAATGCCCGCATGCCCTCCTTGCGCTGCCCAAGCACTGCCACTGCTACTCGCGCGTAATTTGGTCATACCAGCTATGTTTCGGCTGTGGCCGTGGTCACGATGCGCTCGTACCCTGGACATCGGAGTTCGTTCGGAAGGATGACGTCGTGGTCCGGCAGTGGTCAGGTAAAGAGGCCCGTGCCCTCCGCGATGCCAAACGGATGAGTATCCGAGAGTTCGCGGCGCATTTGGGCGTTCACGAACGTCTGGTTTCCAAGTGGGAGGCCGGTGGCGATCGCGTCCACCCCCGCCCCGTCAATCAGGCCGCTCTCGATACCTCTCTCGCCAGGTCCGACGATATTGTGCGGGCCCGGTTCGCGGCTTTGATCGACCAGCCACTGATCGACCGTCCCGCACCGGGTTTCGATGCGCGCCAGGATGTTCCGGCGCAGGCCAGTTATTCCAGCGACGCGGAACTGCTGGCACTCGTCGATACGGGTGCGATGAGGGGCGATGCGTTAGCGGCTATTTCGGAGAGGGATCTGATCATGGCGGCTGCCCATGAAGCAAGCGAGCACGCCGGGAGGGCGGAGAGTTCCAATGTGGGTGCCACCACGTTGGAGCAGCTCGATGCCGATGTCACGCGAATCGCCAATGATTACGTGCATGTCCCGCCGGTGCCCATGATGGTGGAGATGCTGCGGGTGCGCCGCCGCGTCTACCGCCTGCTGGAGGGGCATCAGCGCCCGGCCGATACCGGTCACCTCTACCTGCTCGCGGGAACTTTGTCCGGATTGTTGGCCAATGCCAGCACCGATCTCGGTTATGTCGACGCCGCGGGCGAACAGGCAAGGGCCGCTTGGGCTTACGCGGAGTTGTGTGGGCACAACGGTTTACGGGCCTGGACACGCGGTATGCAGGCGCTGATCGAATACTGGTCCGACCGCCCGCGCCGCGCGGTGCTGCTGGCGCAGAGCGGACAGCAGTACGCGGAATCGGCGACCTCGCAGGTGCGGTTGCACAATATCGAGGCGCGCATCTGGTCCCGGCTGGGCGCACCCGCCGATACCGAACGCTGTATCCACGCCGCCGACGACGCCCGCGACGGCAATTCCAGTGACACGCTGCACGACGAGGTCGGCGGCGTCTTCGGTTTCAACCAGCCCAAGGCGCAGTACTACGCGGGCGCGACCTACATCCATCTCGGTCAGGCCGAGCCCGCGCTGGAGGCGACCCGGCGCGCCATCGAGCTGTACTCGAACGGGCCCATCGAACAGCGCTCGTACGGCGCGGAATCGCTGGCGCGGGTGGACAGCGCGGCCGCGCACCTGATCAACGGCAGCCTGGACGGGGCCGCCGAAGCCCTGCAACCGGTGCTGCAACTCGATGAGGACAAGCGCATCGCGCAATTGGAGGAGCGGCTCGGCGGGCTGCGGCAGCGCCTGATCCGGCCCGGGTTCCGCGAGGCCGTCGAGGCGCGGCAACTGGACGAGCGGATCGAGGAGTTCTGCGGCACCACGGCCGCCAAGGGCATGTTGCCGCCCGATTCCGTGCGGTGAAAAAAGCTGGTTGCGGGCGGATGGCACCATTGGACGGGTGAGTCCTTCCAGTCACCTACCGCATCGGTCCCCGCGCGTCCTGGAGCAGTCCACCAAACTCCAGAACGTGGTCTACGAGATCCGGGGGCCGGTGCACGCACACGCGGCACGACTGGAATCCGAGGGCCACCGCATCCTCAAGCTCAATATCGGCAATCCGGCGCCGTTCGGTTTCGACGCCCCGGATGTGATCATGCGCGACATGATCGCCGCGCTGCCGTACGCGCAGGGCTACTCCGAGTCCAAGGGCATCCTGCCCGCGCGCCGGGCCATCGTGACCCGCTACGAGGTGGTGCCGGGCTTCCCGAAGTTCGATGTGGACGATGTCTACCTGGGCAACGGCGTCTCCGAGCTGATCACCATCACCATGCAGGCGCTGTTGAACAATGGCGACGAGGTGCTGTTGCCCGCGCCGGACTATCCGCTGTGGACGGCCATGACCAGCCTCGCGGGCGGCACCCCGGTGCACTACCTGTGCGATGAGTCCAATGGCTGGCAGCCGGATATCGCCGATATGGAATCCAAGATCACCGACAAGACCAAGGCCATTGTCGTGATCAACCCGAACAATCCGACGGGTGCGGTCTATTCGACCGAGGTGCTGCAGCAGATCGTGGATCTGGCGCGCAAGCATCAACTGCTGCTCCTGGCCGATGAGATCTACGACAAGATCCTGTACGACGACGCCAAGCACATCTCGCTGGCCTCGCTCGCGCCGGATCTGCTGTGCCTGACCTTCAACGGGCTGTCCAAGGCGTACCGGGTGGCGGGGTACCGCTCCGGCTGGCTGGTGATCACCGGGCCCAAGGAGCATGCCGAGGGGTTCCTGGAGGGCATCTCGCTGCTGGCGTCCTCGCGGCTGTGCCCGAATGTGCCCGCGCAGCATGCCATTCAGGTGGCGCTCGGCGGGCATCAGAGCATCGAGGATCTGATTCTGCCGGGCGGGCGACTACTCGAACAGCGCGATGTGGCGTGGGAGAAGCTCAATACGATTCCGGGCGTCTCCTGCGTGAAGCCGCAGGGCGCGCTGTACGCGTTCCCGCGGCTGGACCCGGAAGTCCATGAGATCCACGATGATTCGAAGCTGGTGCTGGATCTGCTGCTGCAGGAGAAGATCCTCATGGTGCAGGGGACCGGGTTCAACTGGCCGCACCACGACCACCTCCGGATCGTGACGCTGCCGTGGGCGCGGGACCTGTCGGTGGCGATCGAGCGGTTCGGCAACTTTTTGTCGAGTTACCGTCAGTAGGTAGGGGATTGGGACATACGTCCGGTGAACTGGGCGTTTGTCCAGTGTCTGGGTTGCGACAAAGCCAAAAACAAACCGCTAGTACGAAAAAGTTCGGTTTTTAGAGACTTAGCTAGCGCAAAGAACTGACTTTTGTGTACAGTGGTCCTTGGCACTCAGGTGCCCGGCCAGACCTCCTACCCCCCCTGGGACGTCTGGCCCTGGATTGGCTGGCCTACCCCCCCTGGGCCGCCGTCCCGGGCGGCGGAGACATCCCCCTGCTCTCCGCCGCCCCTCCAGGAATTGATCAAGGCCCGATCTTCGCGTCGGGCCTTTTTCCATGCCCGCACCCGGTGACACACAGTGTTTTCCCAGCAAGGGTGCGGTGGCAGCTTCGGGAACCGTTTTCGTTTAGGCTCCCTGAGTGAGCGATCACCATCACCACCATCATGACCACTCCGGACCCATCGCCATCGGCGCCACCGCCAAGTGGGTGGTCATCGGACTGCTCTCCTTCATCGGGGTGCTGGTGGTGGGAGGGGCGATCTGGCTCTGGCCCAGCAGCCAGCACGTGGACATTCCGCTGCCCATGCAGAACGGCGGCGGCGGAGCACTGGTGACCGAGGCCGGAACGGTGATCAGCCAGGACCTCGGACCGTGCGGAAGTCCTTCGCTGGGAAAGCCGTTCGAGGACAAGCCGCAGGCGCCGCGCAGCAATGCGTACAACTGCCAGCGCAGCATCGTCACCATCGACTCGGGAGCGGACAAGGGCAAGAAGACGCTCTTCGAGATCGCGCCCGGGCCGGGACAACCCGATCTGCGCGTCGGCGACAGCCTGCGCATCGTGCGGCAGAGCGATACCAACGGCGCCACCGTGTACTCGTTCGACGACTATGCGCGCGGGCTGCCGCTGAGCCTCATCGTCGGAGCGTTCGCGCTGGTGATCATCGTGGTGGCGCGCTGGCGCGGACTGCGGGCGCTGATCGGGCTCGGCTTCGCGTTCGTCGTGCTGGTGGGGTTCATGCTGCCCGCGCTGCTGGACGGGAAACCGGCCATTCCGGTGGCGCTGGTCGCGGGCTCGCTGATCCTGTACTCGGTGCTGTATCTGGCGCACGGGGTGAATCTGCGCACCAGTTCGGCGCTGCTCGGCACGCTCACCTCCATGGTGCTGGCGGCCGTATTGTCCTGGGTCGCACTGAAGATGACGCATCTGACGGGCCTGTCCGAAGAGCAGAACACCAATGTGGCGACCTATCTCCAGCATGTGAGCATCACCGGATTGTTGTTGGCGGGCTTCATCATCGGCTCGCTCGGTGTGCTCAACGACGTCACCATCACGCAGGCGTCCGCCGCCTTCGAACTGGCCGCCCTGGACGAGAAGGCTTCCCGCCGCGGCATTTTCGCCGCCGCCATGCGGGTCGGGCGGGACCATATCGCCAGTACCGTCTACACCCTGGTGCTCGCCTACGCCGGTGGCGCGCTGCCACTGCTGCTGCTGTTCAGCGTCGCGGGGCGCTCCATGCGCGATGTGCTCACCGGTGACGCGGTCGGCATCGAGATCGCGCGCTCCGCGGTCGGCGGTATCGCCCTTGCCCTTTCGGTGCCGCTGACCACCGCCATCGCGGTCATCCTGGCCCGCCCGTTCGGGCATAAGCCCCCGGTGGCGGCGCGAACCGGAGCCAACCGCCCGCGCCCCGCCAAGCGTGCCGCCCGCCCGGCCGGACCCCGTCCCACCGCGACAGGTGATGCCGCACAACCGGTCTCGCCGCCGCGCGGACCGCGCCAGGCGCCGACGGTGAGCTCGCCGGGCAGGCAGGACGCACCACCGCAGCGGCAGGATGCGCCGCCGCCGCAACAGCACCAACAGCCCTGGCCGGACGCGCCACCCGCCCCCTGGTCGCTGAGAGCCGCTTCGGAACAACAGGATTCGCCCTACGGCGATACGGATCCGTCGCTGCCGCGCCCGCCCTCGAAGCCGCAGAATCCGCCGCGCGGAGGTCGTCACTCCAAGCCCTGATCCCGTCATCCCGGCGCGCTTTTGGCCGGGATCCACAGCTTCTGCTGGAGCTGCACCGGTGTGGATCCCGGCCAAAAGCATGCCGGGATGACGAGGTGTTCGGGCGAGGGTGACGCGCTCGGCGGAGCGCGCCACCCTCTGACTCCGATCCGGTGTCAAGGCGCGGTGTGAGCACCGGGTCGGAGGGTCGGTGCGGTCAGAGGCGTTGCCACAGTGCGGGTGTCGCCGATGGCATCCAGTTCGGGTCGTAGACGGTGTGCGCCTGTAAGCAGCGGTAGCGGCGGCCCTGATAGGTGACGACATCGCCGATCTCGTAGCGCGCGCCCACCGTCCAGGCGTTGCCCGCGGGTTGATCGGTGGTGGTGGGGTGCTGATGGGTGGTGGTCGGCGGTGCGGTGGTGGGCGCCGTGGTCGGCGGAACCGTCGTGGTGACCGGGGGCTTGGTGGTGGTAGTGGTCGCGGGCGGTGCCGTGGTGGTGACCGGAGGTTTGGTGGTCGTCGGCGGCACGGTGGTGGAAGGCGTTGTGGTGGTGGGGGATCCGCCGCCGATCTGTAGATCGAGGCAGGAGTAGAAGGCGTTGGCGGTATCGCCGATATTCCAGATGGCCAGCAGTTTCTGCCTGCCGCTGTAGCCGCTCAGGTCGATGGTGTGGGTGACGCCGCCGGACGGCGGGGGCTGATTGTTGCCGTCGACCAGGCTGACCCGGGTGCCGCCGATGTAGTACTCCCAATTCAGGGTGCGATGCAGGGCGGTGAAGGTCCAGCTGAAAGTCGCTGTGCTGCCCACGGATTGAACCTGCCAGGGCTTGCTGTCATCGTCGAGGTCGGCGAACCTGGCGATATTGGCGCTGCAATTGCGCAGGCCCTTCACGCCTTCCACGCTCTGCGGCTCATATTTGATATCCCCGCAGGACACGATGCTCTTCGCGCATTGCGCCTGCCTGCTCAGCGGGGATGAGACATAACCGTGTGCGTTCGCCACCGCCGTGGGCAGGATCGCCACCAGAAAAGGTGTGAGGCCGATCGAGGCCGCGACAATGGACAGTCTTCTACTGCTAACCACCTGAAACTCCTTGCGAGACAAGGGGGCAGCGGGGGCCGGCATGCTGTCCCGTGATGGATCCGTGACGTGATCCGAATCACTTTGAAGCAGAATCGTGCTCTAAAAGATATGTGGCAGCAACGTTTTGGTCAAGCGATCTAGCTCGAGAAAGTCAAAAATAATGGAGCACAGCAAACTTCGACTGTGCTCCAGCAAACTCTGCATCCAGATCGGATAATTACCTACACCGAAAGTCGCGCCGCCTCGCAGAGCGCGGCCACGCCATCGGCATCGGTGACGAAATGGTCGTACCCGCTCGGCGCGCCGATCTCCGCGAAGGAGACGTCGGTACCGTCCGGCTGCGTCAGCGCGGGCACCGGAACGCGCACCGCCGCATGCAGATCCCGCACCCCGGTCAATTCGATCACCCGCCGTGCGTTGTCGGCGCGCAGGCCGCCGCAGGCCATCACCTGAATTCGCCCGTCCGCCAAGGTGACCAGTCGTGTGATCAGCGATGCGCCGTCGAGCACCGATACCTGCCGTCCCGAGGTGAGCAATCGGGTGAACCCCGACTCCAGCAGTTGATCGAAGCCCTCATAGGGATCCGCGCAGACATCGAAGGCGCGATGGCAGGTCACCTCCATGCCCTCCGCCGCCGCGATCAATTCGGCATTGGCGTCCGCCGCCACATGCCCATGTTCGTCCAGCACCCCGATCACCACCCCGTGCGCCCCGGCCTGCCGCGCCCGCGCCACATCGGCGCGCATGATCGCCACCTCGTCGGTGGAGTATCGGAAATCGCCGGGGCGCGGCCGAATCAGCACATGCACCTGCACCTTCGACGCGGCCGCCACAGCCGCCTCGATCAGCGCCAGATTCGGAGTCAGCCCGCCCACCGACAGCCCGGTACACAATTCCACCCGCGTGGCCCCCGCCGCGTCCGCGATCCGCACCCCCTCGAGCGACTCGACTCCTATCTCGACCCGAACCGCTCCCGCATCCGTCATACCTCGAATTATGGTCGAAGATCACCGACAATGTTTGCCGGGCGTTAGCGAAAAGCGCGAGGGCGCGCTACCGGCCTGGTAGCGCGCCCTCGCGGGTCTTGTTCCGGTGTCAGTTCTTCTTGCCCGGCGCCTTCATACCGGACTTGAAGCCGAGACCGCCGGGCTTGGAAGCCGGGGGCTTGGCCGCGCCATTGCCCTCGGTCGCCGGGGCCGCCTCGGTGGACTCGGCGGTGGTGCCGTTCGCCGCGGTGCCGTTCGCTTCGGCGGGGGCGGATTCGGCGGGAGCCGGGGCCGGAGCCTCGGGTGCCGAATCAGCCGGTGCCGAATCAGCCGGAGCCGCAGCAGCTTCGGCGGCCGGAGTCGGGGCGGCCGGAGCGGCGGTGGCCGCCGCGCCGGGAGCCTTCGGCCCGGGGCGCTTGAGGCCGGACTTCATGGCCAGACCCTTGGGCGCGATGGACGGCTTGGCCTCGGTCGCCTCGGCCGGGGCCGCGCTGGCCGGAGCCGAATCAGCCGGTGCGGCAGGTGCTTCCGCGGGCGTCGCGGTCGCCTCGGCCGGTGCGGCCGCGGACTCGGCGGCGGGCTTGGCGCCCGGAGCCTTGGCGGCGCCCTTCATGGCCAGACCCTTACCCGGAGCCTTCGCCGGACCCTTCATGGCCAGACCCTTGACGGGTGCGGCCGGGGCCGGAGTCGCCTCGGTCTCCGCCGGGGCGGAAGCGGCTGCGGGAGCCGCGGTTTCGGCCGGGGCGGCCTTCGCGCCCGGAGCCTTGAGCCCGCCCTTCATGGCCAGACCCTTACCGCCGGGAGCCTTGGCGGCGCCCTTCATACCCAATCCCTTGGCGGGTGCGGCCGGAGCCGCCGCCTCGGTGGCCTCGGCCGGAGCGGCGTCGGCGGTCGCCTCGGCGGCAGCGGCGGGCTTGGCGCCGGGGGCCTTGAGGCCGCCCTTCATGCCCAGTCCCTTACCGCCCGGAGCCTTGGCCGGACCCTTCATTCCGAGTCCCTTGCCCGCCGGAGCGGCCTTGGCCTCGGCGGGTGCCGCCTCCGCCACGGCGGCCTCGGCCTCGACCGGCTCGGGCTCCGAAACGGGTTCGGGCTCTTCGACCTTCGGCTCCTGAATGACCTTCAGGTTCTCGGTCAGCACCCCGGACTCGACGCGGTTGATCGACTGCAGCATGAGCTGCGCGACATCGACGACCTCGACGCCCTGGCCGACCTCACCGCTGTCCTTGCGGGCGGTGACGCCGTCGGTGAGCATGACGCGGCAGAACGGGCAGCCGGTCGCGATCATGGACGGCTCATTGCCGCCGTTGAGCGTGTCCAGGGCCTCGTCGACGCGGTCGACATTGATGCGCTTGCCGAGCTGCTCCTCCATCCACATGCGCGCGCCACCGGCGCCACAGCACATGGAACGTTCACCGTGACGGGGCATTTCGATCAGCTTGGAGCCCGAAGCCTCCATCAGCTCACGCGGCGCGTCGTAGATCTTGTTGTGCCGGCCCAGGTAGCAGGGGTCGTGGTAGGTGACGTTCTGTGCGACCGGGGACACCGGGACCAGGTTCTTGGACCGCACCAGACGGTTCAGCAGCTGGGTGTGGTGCACGACCTCGTAGGTGCCGCCCACCTGCGGGTACTCATTGTTCAACGCGTTGAAGCAATGCGCACAGGTGACCACGATCTTCTTCTTGGACGCCTCGACACCCTCGAACACCGAATCCAGCACCGCGATGTTCTGCATCGCCAACTGCTGGAACAGGAACTCGTTACCCGCACGACGCGCCGAGTCACCGGTGCAGGTCTCCTCCTGACCCAGCACCATGAACTTCACACCCGCGGTGGCCAGCAACTCGGCCACGGCCTTGGTGGTCTTCTTCGCGCGGTCTTCGTACGCACCGGCGCAACCGACCCAGAACAGGTACTCGTACCCGTCGAAGCTATCGGCGTCCTTACCGAAAACCGGGACCTCGAAATCGATCTCGCTGATCCAGTTCAACCGGTCCTTGGCGTTCTGACCCCACGGATTGCCCTTGTTCTCCAGGTTCTTGAACAGACCCGCGAGCTCGGACGGGAACTCCGACTCGATCAGCACCTGGTAGCGGCGCATATCGATGATGTGATCCACATGCTCGATATCGACCGGGCACTGCTCCACACACGCACCACAGGTGGTGCAGGACCACAGCACCTCGGGATCGATGATGCCGCTGACATCTTCGCCGCCGACCAGCGGGCGCTCGGCCTCGGCGCGCGCGGCCTCCGGAATCTGCGCCAGCGCACGCTCATTCGGCTTGCCCTCGGCGTCGACCAGGCCGATCTCGTCGCCGCCCATATCCTTGCGGCCACCGGCCAGCAGGTACGGGGCCTTGGCGTAACCGTGGTCGCGCAGCGACATGATCAGCAGCTTGGGCGAGAGCGGCTTACCGGTATTCCATGCGGGGCACTGGGATTGGCAGCGGCCGCATTCGGTGCAGGTGGTGACGTCGAGGATGTCCTTCCAGGAGAAATCCTCGAACTTGCCGACACCGAAGGTGTCGTTGTCCGGGTCCGCGGTCTCCATATCGATCGGCTTGCCCTGCGACATCATCGGCTTGAGCGCGCCCAGGGCGACGGTGCCGTCGTCCTCACGCTTGAAGTAGATGTTCGGGAACGCGGCGAACCGGTGCCACGCCACACCCCAGGTGACATTGCGACCGACCAGCAGCAGGAACAGCGCGCCGGAGCAGAGCTTGATGAACGCGAAGATCGACACCATGGCGATCGACTCGGGCAGCAGCTTGGCGACCTGCTCGGTGAAGAAGTCGCTCCAGGTGTGCGATTCGCCGTAGGTGGCGATCTTGCCGGCCTTCACGAAGATCATGCCCAGGCCCTCGACGAGCACGATGCTCTCGATCACGTAGGCGGGTGCGAACTTCGAGCCGCTGAAGCGCGAAAGGCGTTCCGGCACACGGGGATGATTCAGCTGGCGAATGATGATCAACGCCACGATGCCGACCACGGTGCCGATGCCCAGGAGCTCGTCCACGAGGTGGTAGATGCCCCAGGAGCCGATGATCGGCCAGTGGAACTCGGGGTTGAAGATCTGGCCGTACGCCTCGAACCAGAGAATGAATCCGGCGAGGAAGCCGATCATGACCAGCCAGTGCGCCCAGCCGACCGTGCGGAACTTGTTCATGCGCGTATGCGCGAGGAACTCCACGAACATGGTCTTGAAGCGGGGGAGGAACGGCCGCCACCGATCGGGCGCGGACTGCCCGACCATGATGGTGCGCGTTATGTTGCGCACGCCTCCGATGAACGATGCCCAACAGAAGACTGTGAACACCGCTCCAATCGTGCCCAGTGTCACTGTCAGGGCATTCATGTCGCGACCTTTCTGACCGGTTCAACAAGCTCTCCGAGGACGGCCTGGTCCGCCTTGGCTGGCTCGTATCCTAACGGACAGTAAGTTACCCGCCGGTAACTTAGCTGTCCAGGGTTTTCCCACACCGTAAATCCCGGCAAATCACGCGCGTAACAAAGGGCAGGCTTACTTTGAAAGCCCCGCTAATTCGGGGCGTTACGAATGTCGCTAATCGGTCACTGTTCGATTAAGCTCACGTCGTCCGAAGTCTGTGCGCATCTTCACATGCTCGGGGAGAGTTCGCCGTTAGCGCGTAGGCAGGGCCCGAGGGAAGCCAGGGCCTCGCGTGGCGAAGATGCGGACAGCGGATCTACCTGATGATGGATTGGAAAAAACCGAATGAAGTTTCGCAGCACCACTGCGGCGGCTGCCATGGTCATCGGCGCAATGACCATCGGGACGACTTCTGCCCATGCCGATAACGCTCCCGCCCCCGCAGAGCCGACGGGTATCCAGTACTCGTCCAAGCTGGTCGACCAGAAGGTCGGCGACAAGGACGTCAAGACCATCGTCTCGACGCTGAAGAACGGCACCTTCGAGCTCGCCCAGGTCGACGGGGCGACCAAGGAAGACCCGAAGCAGACGATCGTCAACGTCAAGGGCCCGGATGGCGTCACCGCCGTCTCGTTCCCGCTCAACTACTCCGTCGCCGGAACCAAGATCCCGGTCGCGGCCGCGTTGAAGAACGACAACAAGGTGCTCGAACTGGTGCCCGAGAAGCCCGCGGGCTTCGACGCCGCGGCGCTGCCGGTGTTCAACACGCCGACTGTCGCTGTCGCACAGGAGAAGCCGATCGCGGCGGCTCAGGAAATCGCGTCGCCGGTCGAGGACCAGCGCGCGATGAACAACTTCACCACCCAGTTCGGTCTCGCCACCGCCATCGGCGGCTTCGTCGGCACCGCGGTCGGTGTCGTCATCGGCGGCGCGATCGGCATCGCCCTGGGCGCGATCCAGTGCATGACCATCGTGCTGTGCCTCACCGCCATCCCGACCTTCGTCGCGCTGGCCGGTATCGGCGGCATCCTCGGCACCATCGCCTTCGGCGCGCCCGCGCTGGGTGTTGCCGGTATGGACCTGATCAACACCTTCCAGGCCACCCCGGGCACCTCCAAGTGGAGCGACGCGAACATGAACGGCCCGAAGTAGCCTTCACGTCCAGTCGACGCGAACGGCCCGCCCACTCGTTGGGGGCGGGCCGTTCGTGTTTTCGCGGCCGGGCGCGTCGAGCCCGTGCGGCCCGGTTTCAGGCGGGGAGTTCGAGGCGGCCGTGGAAGGACACCGTGCCCTTGCGCCGGGCGAAGCGGCCGAAGGTGCGCTCGGTCATTTCGAAGCGGCCGTCCTCGCGCACCAATAGCACCGTGCTGCACCGGGTTCCGTGCAGCGGATGATTGACGAAGCGGGCCGAGGAAACCCGCTCGGCGAAGGTGCCCAAACCGGTGTCGGGTAGCTCGGCGGTCGCGGCGCGATGCTGATCCGCGAGCACCGCGAGATAACCGGCCGCGTCATCGGGATTCGATTCCACCACCCTGCGTAGCTCCTGGACGCCCTCGCGCACCTTCGGCCAGGGCGGAGTATCGGTTCCGGTGCTCAGCTCGCCACCGGGCTGCAGGGACGCCGCGAGTGCGCCATTGGACAGTCCGTGGAAGCCGGGACCGAGTTCACGCGGGCCCAATCCGCTGCGATTGCCGTGCCACCACAGGGTTTCCAGATCCGAGACCACCAGGTTGTAGCCGTTGTAATCGTCCGGGGCGGCGGCGATATCGCGCACGAACTTTTCCGAATCGGCGGCGCCGCGCAGGAAATCCATCAGCAGGGCCCCGCGCGAGCGGGCATCGGCGCGGGCCTCATTCGGTCCGCGCACATTGGTGACCGCGGCGAATCGGGGTGCTTCCCGTGACAATCCGAGCCAGGTGCCCGGCACCGGCCCGGCCGCGCCGAGATCGCGCCCGGCCAGCAGGCCGGGCACCTCATCCCACCACCGCAGCGATTCGGTTGGGCGCGAGAAGAACTCGTCGCGGTTGGCGGCGACGATCAACCGATACTCCGGATGCGCCCGCCAGCCCAGCAACACCAAACACATATCTCCAGCATGCCGGAAGATCGCTCGCGGCACGCCCGCCTTCGGGTGCCCCAGCGCTGCCAGAGCCACCCCCGTGTACCGCCATGGCATGCGAAAGGGCCGGTAGCCCAATGGCTACCGGCCCTTTCAGTTGCTCATGCTCAGTTGGTGCGGACGCGCAGTCCCGGGTTGTCCGACAGGACCGTGCTGATCGGCTGGGCGAACAGCTGGGGGGCGTTGCCGGTGATCAGGCCGATCAGGTTGGGGATCTCGCAGATCGGGTAGTCGGCGACCGAGGAGGCGCTGGAGATGCCCAGGGCCAGGGTGCCGGTCACGATCGGGCCGCCGCTGTCGCCGGGCAGGGCGCAGATATTGGCGGAGAAGCTCTGGGTGAGCTGGTGATCGCCGACCTGCACGGTCTGATCCACCGCGTTCACCACACCGCAGCTGAAGCCGGTGCGCGAACCCGACTTGCAGACCGGCGCGCCGACGACCGGCACGGCCACACCGGTGATGGCCACCGGCGCCGCGTTCGGCACCCGAACCAGGTTGTTGGACAGGCGATCCCGCGCACCGTCGGCGACCGAGATGATCGAGTAGTCCTGTGCGCCGAGCACCGACTTCTGGAAGCTGCCGAGCTGGGTGCCGATGTGATCGCTGCCGACCATCTCGAACACGCCCGGCGAGTTCGCCCCGCCGGTGGCCGGAATGTTCGGGTTGCAGTGTCCGGCAGAGATATTCACGACATTGTCGTTGCGATCCAGGCCGTTGAAGCCGAGCGAGCAGCGCAGCGACATGCGACCGGCCACCGAGGCGTAGGCCTCACCGGCGGCCAGCGGGCCGTTGCCGTTACCGGCGATGGCGCTCGCCTGCGGCAGGTTGGCGTCCTCGCCACCGGTCGGCGGCACCGCCATCACGATGACGCGCGCCGGGTCGACGAAGCTGGGCAGCGCCAGGCCGGGCTGATCCACCCGCACCGCGATGCTGTTGTTCATGGTGTCGACCGCCACGCCGCGCACGGCCTTGGAGACCGCGTCGGGCTGGCCCTCGAGCCACTTCTGGAAGGCGTTCTTCTCACCGCGCAGGGTGGATTCGCTCTTGGCGACGTCCTTGACGGTGAATCCGGCGTCGGCGGCGGCCTTGCGGGCGGCGTCGATACCCGGGCCGTCGGCCAGTGCGACGACGGCCTTCCCGGCCTCGTCCAGCCAGGAACCCGCGAAAACCTGCGGGAACTGGCGCTGCGCGGTGGTGGAGAAGGCGGCCACCTGCTGGGCGAGGGTGGCCCGGTTCAGGTAGTCCTGCGGGGAGATCTTGAGGTCGCGGGTGATGGCGGCGACCAGTTCCGCGGGCAGATCGGGAGTCGCGGGTTCCGCGTGTGCGCTTACCGCCACCGGTCCGGCGATCAGCAGCGCACTGGCCGCGATCGCTGCTGAACGGACAAGGGACCGTGGCCTGCGGCTCACGGGCGGCGAGGAATTGCGCATACGTGGCAGGAGCATGAGCCGACTATATGGTGTCGGGACCGTTATGCCTACTTATTGCCGCGTGGTTGTGCGGAATTCTCGGGTGTTTCACTCCGGCGGGTTCGCGACTTCGCATGCGCGCTAACGCCCTGTCCGGGCCACTCGCTCTCGAGACTCGCCGGGCCGTCGAACAGCTGCGTGTCGCGGCCCGGTCCGAGTTCGTCGAGTGTTCAGCTTCAGTTCGTCTTCGGGCGGGTGCGCACCTGAATGCCACTGCCCAGTGCGCCACCGGAATTCGCGTCGATATCCGCCAGGATGGCGCGGACCGGAATGCCGAGTGTCGCGGTTCCACCGTACTGCGCGAGCTGGGTATTGGCCTCGTTGCAATTCGGCGCGTCGGCCGCATTCGACCCGCTGGTGATGCCGAGCGCGAGCGTGCCGGACACGATCGCGCCGCCGCTGTCACCGCCCAGGGTGCAGGCGCTGCTGGCGAAACCGCGGACCGTCTTGGACTGGCCCTCGGAGGTGAACAGCTGCGTCTCCACCCGGTCGGCAACCACGAAACCGCAGGTGAACGTGGATGACTGACCCGACTTGCAGATCGGCGCGCCGGTGATCGGATCGGCGGTGCCGGTGATGGTGAGCGTGGTGCCGTTGGCGCCGCGCACCGAGGGCTGATCCATGCCC
This sequence comes from Nocardia sp. NPDC058058, assembly GCF_042885355.1. Lineage (NCBI taxonomy): Bacteria > Bacillati > Actinomycetota > Actinomycetes > Mycobacteriales > Nocardiaceae > Nocardia > Nocardia sp. NPDC058058. The sequence goes on from NZ_JBHVSA010000002.1 coordinate 1,774,540, forward strand.
GCGCGCACCGCGGTGTCATTCAGCTTGATTACCGAGTAGTCCAGCGCATTGCCGCCGCCGAGTTGCGAGCGCACGAAACTCCCCAGCGGTGGGGAGGCGGTCAGATTGCGAATATTGGGCAGATAGACATCGGCCGCCTGATTCGACTTGCCGATATTCGGATTGCAGTGCCCGGCACTGATGTTCAGCGCGTTACCGGCGGCATCGACACTGTTGAATCCGAACGAGCAGACATCGACGCTCTGCAATGACGAATCATTGAGCGAGGTGGGCGCGCTGATATAGGTGTCGCCACCCATCGGCCGGCGTTCCACCGGGCCACCGCTGTCCGGCGAGAGCACCACCTTGATATTCGCGATCAGGGTGGGCAGATTCAGCAGATGCCCGGCCGGGGTGTTGGCCACGCTGAGCACCAGCTGGCTGTTCAGGAAATCGATCGCGACCGAATTGATGGCGCCGGAGATCTCGCGCGGCAGGCTGGTGATCCAGCCGTTCAGCTGATCCACCGAACCTTCCAGATTGTCGGCGCTGATCGGAGCCAGCCGGGTCTGGTAGCCGTCGGCCGCGACGATCTGGGCGGCATCGAGGGAGGTCACCGCGAGCACCGGCTTACCGTCGGTCCCCATCCAGGCGCCGGCGAAATCGTCCGGGCGCTCGGCGCGGAAATCCCTTGCGTAGTTACGTAATTGCTGTGCCTTCGCGGCGCGGTCCAGGTATTCGGCGGGCGACATCTTCAGATCGCGCTGAATGGCCTGCACCAGTTCGGCCGGAAGTTTGTCCGCGGCAAGCTGATCGGCAGGTTCCGCACTCGCGGGAATCGCTGCGAACAAGGGGCCGACTAGGACGGTCGAGGCGAACGCGACGGTTGCTGCTCGGACCGCGGCGCGGCGCGCCATGAACTTGCGCATGGAGTCCCTTCGTAGTGCACCAGCAGACCGACGGTCCCGTTACTTGACGGAACATCGGTCAGCGCACCACTTTAGGGCACAAATCACAAAAGGGGGTTACGAAATCATCCCGGAACCTGCGGCCACGGATCCTCGAACACCGGCGGCGTCGGGAACGACCACGTGGGCACCGGCGGGTACTGGTAGTACGGCGGTTTCGTGGTGGTCGTCGGCGGCGGCGTCGTGGGTCGCGTGGTGGTCGGCGTCGGTTCCGGGGTGGTGGCCGGCGGCGGCGTCGTGGTCGGCGGCGGTGCGCTCGTGGTCTGCGAATCGACCGAATCCGCAGGCGGCGGAGGCGCTTCCGATGCGGGCGGTCCCGGTAGCAGCGGCGGGATCGCACCGGCCGTGGCGGCCGGTTGATTCGCCACCTCGCCGCGCGGCGGTCCGGGCGCGGAATCGTCCTGCCGCAGCACCGCGGCGACCCCCAGGCCACCGAGCAGCAAACCGACCACGGCACAGGCCGCGGCGATGATGTACGGACCGCGACTGGCGCTGCGGCGGGGCAGCTGGACCACCGGCTGCTCGGCGGTGATCGGGCCGACCGACTGTTCCACGGACGTGGCCGCGGGCATCGCCGCCGAATACGCCTGCAGCAGCGGCAGCGCGTTCGGCACGGCCGGGAGGATATCGGTGACATCGGCGGCGTTCTGGGTGCCCGCGTCCGGATCCGGCGGGGTCAGCCCGGCGGGGGTGGCCAGCACCGCCGCCAGTGCCGCGCGAGCCGCGTTGTGTGCGAAGGATTTTCCGGTATCGCCCTCGGGCTGTGGCAGATCGCGCTCGCTGACCAGCACCACCGACTTCAGGCCCAGGTAATCCAGGGCCTCGCGCAGCGCCTGCACATTCGCGTCCGGCCAGCCCGTGGGGTGGGTGGCGTAGAACTCGGCCGGGCCGTTCAGTTGATCGGCGGCCAGATTGATCAGGCAGAAGGCGGCGGTGGCCATCAGGTCCTCGGCGCGATACGCCTCGCCCTCATCCACCGGCATACCCGCCGGATCGCCGACGGCCGCCACGAAACCGCTGATCGCGTGCGAATTCTCCGGTATCGAATCGCCACCGAGCACCGCATCGCCGTCATCGGACATGTGCAGGACCGACTCACGGACGATGTAGTTCACCGGGAGTGCGGCGTCATCGCCGGTCACGACAGCGACGACCGATTCGTCGTCTGCTATCCGCAGGCCCACCCCAGTGGCCATGTCCGTTACCTCACTAGGTGCGTCCGAGTCTGCTCCGCGCCGCGGTCATACCAGGAGGGAACCGTGACCCATGGCGCGGAGCATTGACAATAACTCCGAACGCGAGCTCGCACCGATCCGACGCCGTATCCGGGCCACATGGTGCTCCACCGTTTTCGCGGAGATATAGAGGCGAGCCCCGATTTCCCGGTAGGTCAAGCCCAGAAGTACAAGCTCGGCGACCTCCCGCTCCCGTTCACTCAGGACGGTATCGGTGCGCGGTTCCGGGCGCGCCGCCGGGGCGGTCGGAACGGGTGTGCGCACCGGCGCCTCCGGCGGCCGGGACTGCGCGCGCACCGTGCGCGCGAGCTTCAACAGGGCGGTCGCGGTGGCCGCGTCGGCGGCCGCCAGGGCCGCCTCGCTCGCCAGTCGCGCCGCGTCCCAGCGCAGGCCCAGTCCCGCCAGCCGGGCGACGGCGGCCTGCACCGGTTCGCGCTCGACCTGACCGCGCAGCACCAGCACCCAGGTGCGGCCCGCGTCCGCCAGGGCGGCCGCGTGCGGATCGCCCGCCTCGGCCGCGATCTTGAGCCGATGTGCGTGCGGCAGCAGCTCATTGGGGCTCTCGTGCGCGAGGGCGGCTTGAATCCCGTACCAGTGGAACGCATTCGACCAGGCGGGTGGATCGCCAAGCCCGCGCAGCAATTCCCCGGCAGCGGCCACCAGCGTGGCGATCCGGGCCTCATCGCGCAATCTGATTCCGGCGAGCCATAATTCGCCGATCGGCAGCAGCGCCAGCAGATCCGCGCCCACCTGATCGAACAGCGGATGGGCGGCCCGCCACGCCACGGTCAGTGCGGCGTGATCCCCGGCGCGCCTGGCCAATCCGACGATCACACCGTGTGCGAGCAGCCGGTCCCGCGGATCGAGCCGCGTCATATCGAGACCGTCCAACGCGGTGGCGGCGGACTGCTCATCCCCGCCCAGCATCGCCACCCACGCGGCCAGTACCGCACCCTGCGGGCTCCGGACCGACCCGCGCAAAGCGTCTGCCGCCCGGCGCGGTTCACCCATGCTCGAACTCAGCAGCACCGCGATGGACACCGCTGAACACGGCAGGAATCTATCGCTCTCACCCGGAGTCACCCCGGAATGCGCGGCGTGGATCAACGCCGAAGCCGCGGCCACCGCCGCACTCCGCGCCGGTTCGGTCCCGCGCACCGCGGCCCGCCGCACCGGCGCAGTCGCGCTCAACGCCGCGAACCCGGCGGTATCGATCGCCCGCGGCGGAACAGCCGACCGCGATCCATTCGAATCGGACCAGCCGGGATGCGGTGTGGCGGGCAGATATCCGGTCATGCGCTGCGGAATGTCGCCGGGGTGCTGGGCATCTCGCTGATCGGGGGTGATGGGCGGTCGACGGTCGGCGTCGACCGGGAAGTCGGCGGCCGGACGGGGAGCGCCGCCGCTGGGCCGGGCCGTGGATGCGACCGGGCCGGATGCGGTGGCCGCGCCGGTGCGGGCGGCGAAGGCCGCGGTCACCGCGGGGTCGGGCCGGAGGGCGGGAAGCGGCGGTGCGGGTGGGGGTTTGGGGGATTCGGTCGAACCGGCGAGGGCGTGTGCGATGAGGGCGGCGCGGGCGGTCGCCCCGGTGGGCGGCCAGTTGGCGGCGGAGGCGGACAGGGCGCGGGCGGCGGGGGCGTCACCGGCCAGGTGCAGGACCGTGGCGGCGACGGCCCAGTCCGGGCCGACGCGGTCGGGGCCGAGCCAGGTGTAGAGCTGGGCGGCACGGGCGGCCAGGCCGCGGCGGGTCCAGACGCCCGCGCAGATGCGCACGGCGGCGGCCAGATCGGCGGGGGAGGAGTTGCGGGCCAGCACGGGTTCGGCCAGGCGCAGGGCGGTATCGCAGTCACCGGTGCGAGCGGCGGCATCGGCCCAGCGCAGCGCGATGGCCTCGGGGTTCGCGCCCGCGGCCGCGGCGGCCGCGTAGTGGCGGACGGCGTCGTCGCCCGCCTTCTCGGCTGTGGCACAGAGGAATTCGGCCAGGCGGGGATCGCGGACACCGGCTTCGGCCATTTGCAGGGCGGTGTGATCGCGGAGCAGGCCCGCGTCCAGCCGGGCCTGCAACAGGCGGCGCTGCACCGCGAGCAGGCGGCGATCACCGACCAGGGTGCGCAGCGGCGCGATCGCGGGGGCCAGCAGCAGATCCGCGTCGGTGATCAGGGCGCTGGCGCGAGCGCGATCGACCAGATCCTGTGCGGCCGCCGGGGTCAGGTCCAGCACCTCGGTGAGTTCACCGGTGTCCAGGCCCGCGCCGATGGCCGCCACCACGAAGGCATCCAGCAGTTCGGGGTCGGCATCGTCGAGACGGGTGCGCGCCCAGGCCGCCACCGCATCGTCGACGGCGTTGATGCCGGCGTCCAGGCGGGTGGCGCAGGCCGCGGTGAGGGCGGCCACCACGCCGCCGTGGATACCTGCGGTCTGGCGGTGGATGTGCTGTGCCAGGCCGCGCGGCACCATCATGCCTAATTCCCGTGCGAACGGCGCGATTTCGGTGACACCCAGGGCACGCAGATCGACCACGCGGCCGCGCCGCGCGATCAGATCGGCCAGTGCGCGCAGCTGGGGATCGTGCGGTCTCGCGCGGGTGGCGAGCACCACCGTGCGGGAGCCGGATTCGATGACGGCGCAGAGTTGTTCGTACTCCGCCGGGCTCAGCCCGAGTGCGTCGTCCAGCACCAGCGCGACCGGGCCCCGGTCCTCGCGATCGGACAGCGCGTCGGCCGGACTGTCGGACACGGTGACACCGCGGCCGCGCAGTCGCGCCCGAATGGCGGTCAGCAGGGTGGATTTGCCGGTGCCGGAACGGCCGCGGATCAGATAGCTGCGCGGCGCGGCATCAGCGGAATCGAGTTCGCGGAAGATCTCGCGCGCGCAGGGCAGGGAATCGAATGCGACCGGGGGATTGCCTATCACGGGGTACCAACTCTCATCCGCCGTCAGTTGGGCAGGATCTTGGGCACGGACGGGACGGTGAGCTGGCCCGGATCCGGGAGCGAGATCGACGGCGGTGCGATCGCCGGAATCGTCGGAAGCTGCTGGGGCACAGCGGGAGCGGGCTGCGGCGCGGGCGAATTCTGCTGCGCCGGTGCGGGTGCGGCCGGTGCGGGCGCGTCGGACGTCGGCGCCGGTGCGCCGGGGACGGTGCTGCCCGGTGTGTTGGCACGCGCCTGCGTGGTGCCCGGGTGCAGCGCGGGAACCGCCTGTCCGCCGGTATTCACCACCGTGCCGGGCGCTTCCAGCGCGGCCGCCGATGTCGGGGGTGCCTGCGGCACAGTCGATTCCGAAGGCGCGGACTGCGCACCGGTTCCCATGGCGAGCGTGCCCGTCGCGAGCGCCGCGACCGCGATCGCGGCCGCACCGATCACCGCCACCCGCCGCCAGTGCGCGAAACCGGTGCGCGGTTCGGTGACCGGAAGGGGCGGTAGTAGCGGAACCCGTTCGGCCGCAACACTGTCCGCCGCATCCGCTCGATCCGACGGCGGGTTCACGCGACCGGAACCGCCGAGCGGTGTCGCGCTGTCGGTGAATCGGTCCGGTCGCACCGCGGCGATACCCTCCGGGCGGGCGGGACCGCCATCGGATCGGAGCGCGGGTCGCGACGGGTGCGCGTCCAGGGGTCGCGGGGCCGGAGTGCCGCCGGAGCGCGGCGCGGGGGCGCTCGGGTGGCCGGTGCCGGGGCGGGTGAGCAGTTCGGCGATGGCGGGCTGGGCCTCGGTCGCGGTGGTATCGGCGAGCAGATCGGCGGCGAGCAGGGCCGCGCCGTGCGCGCTCAGGTGCGCCGGATCGGTGGCGGCGGCGACGGGGATGCCGAATTCGGTGGAGAGCACCTCGGTGACCAGGGGGATCGCCGCGCAGCCGCCGGTGAGCAGGATGCCGTCCACCTCGCCGATGGTGAGTCCGGCGCGGCGCACGGCCTCGCGGACCAGATCGGTGGAGGCCAGCAGCGGGCCGCGGAACAGATCCTCCACCTCATCGCGGACCAGGCGGACATCGATCGCTCCGATTCCGGGCAGCCGCACCGGAACCATGGTCGCGGTATTTTTGGAGAGCGTTTCCTTCGCAATTCCGCAACGACCGCGCAAACCGGACAATTCTCGTTCCACGGCCGGGTCGAAAGGATCGAAATCCTTTTCCCCCACCGCGAAAGCCAGCACATAGCGGGTCAGCAGCAGATCGAATTCCGCGCCCGCCACCGCCGTCGAACGCACCGGTTCACCGAGCATGCCGGACAGTGCGCCGGTACGAGCCAGCGAAACCGTCAAACCCGTTGCGCCCAAGTCGTACACGATCATCGCGCCGTCATGGTTGGACTCGTGCACATCCTGCAGCCAGCGCATGGCGGCGGCGGGTTCGGGCACCAGGGCCACGCCATCCAATCCGGCGGCCTGCAGCGCGCTGCGCTGCACCTCCACCGTGTGCTGGGTCCACCAGGCCGGATAGCAGCAAACCATGGCCGCGGCGGGGCCGGAGTCGTCCACGGCTCGGCCGACCGCCGCGGCCACGAGATCCGCTGCGCGCACAGCGGATCCGTCTCGCATCCGAATGTCCACCGGGTCCCCCACCCGGGCCAGCAGACTCTCCGGAACCTCATTTTCCGCACCGAGGCGACTCGGCCGGACGTGTAGTTTGCGTTGTCCCCCGGAAGACGTCACGGCGACCGTATTCGACGACCCGACGGTAATGCCGAGCGCCAACCCCTGACTCATTCGAGATCCCCTGTCGATTCGAAACACGCGACGGGTGAATCGCGTGCTGCTCGAAAGCTGTTCAGTCCTATTTGTACGAAAACGGTGGTGCCGGGCCGGTTGACCCATGGGTGCTGTCGGTTGCTGGGGGATCGTCGTTACCGATTCCCACCCAGGTGTGGGGAAATACCCCTAATGGCCGGAAACCCCCTATTGGGGCAACACGCCCAAGTGGGGGGCGACTCCCCGTTTCGGCGTAACGGGTGGCGTTCCTAGCGTGAAAGGCAAGTCGAGCAGGGCGGGCCAACCGGGCCCGCCGCACCCAGGAGACGATTCGCCATGAGCCCCAACGCAATTCTCGAGTTCATCCTCAACCTGCTGCGGGATCACGAAGCCGCCGTCGGTTATTGCGCCAACCCGGCCCAGGCCCTCGCCAACGCCGGACTGGAAAACGTCACCCCCGAGGACATCACCGCCGTCGCACCCATGGTCGCCGAATCCGCGCTGGTAGCCGGAGGTTCGCAGCTGTCCGCCATCATCGCCGCGGGCTGCGGCGGCGAGGCCGGCGGAACCGGTGCGGGCGGGCTGAATGGTTCGTCCGCTCTGAACGGTTCGACCGTATTGAACGGTGGGGCCACAGTGAATACAGGTGCCGGTGTGAATGGCGCCGCGGGTGTGAACGGTTCGGCCGCCACCGGCACCGCCGTGAATCTCGGCACCGTCGCCGCCACCGATATCTGCCTCACCGGCGAGGCCGGATCGGGCCTGGAACTGGGCCTCTCCACCGGCATCGACGCGGCCGTCGACGCCGCCGCCAACCTCGGCACCGGCCTCTCGGCAGGCATCGGCGGCGCCCTCTCCTCGGCGGCCTCGGCCGCCACCGGCCTGGAAGCCAACCTCTCCGGCGTCATCGGCACCCAAGCCGCCGCCGACCTCTCCGGCGCCCTGAACGGCGCGATCGGCACCGGCGCGAACCTCGAACTCGGCATCCAATCCGCCGTCTCCGCCGCCACCCAGGCGGGCGCGGCCCTCAACGGAGCCGTCAACGGCGCGATCGGCGCGGGCGCGAACCTCGAAACCGGCCTCACCACCGGCGTCGACGCCGCCATCACCAGCGCCCTCGGCGCGGGCGCACAGCTGGGCGCGGGCCTGGAAACCGGCCTGAACGGCGCGGTCGGCGGCGGCGCACAGCTCGGAACCGACCTGGGCGCAGGCCTTTCCGGCGGCATCAACTCCGCGATCGGCGCGGCCACCAACGTGGGTGCACAGGTCGGCGGCGACCTCGGCGCGGGCCTGTCGACCGACCTCGGCGCGGCGGCAAATGCTGGTGCCCAACTGGGCGCGGGCCTGGAGACCGGCCTGAACGGCGCGGTCGGCGGCGGCGCCCAGCTCGGAACCGACCTGGGCGCAGGCCTTTCCGGCGGCATCAACTCCGCAATCGGCGCGGCCACCAACGTGGGTGCACAGGTCGGCGGCGACCTCGGCGCGGGCCTGTCGACCGACCTCGGCGCGGCGGCAAATGCCGGTGCCCAACTGGGCGCGGGCCTGGAGACCGGCTTGAACGGCGCGGTCGGCGGCGGTGCGAATCTCGGCGCACAGCTCGGAAGTCAGCTCGGCACAGGCCTTTCCAGCGGCGTCGATACCGCGATCGGTGCGGGCGCACAGGCGGGCGCGAACCTCGGCACCGACCTGTCGGGCGCTGTGCACAACGCCGTCGGCGCGGGCGCGGGGTTGGAGACCGGACTGAACGGTGCGGCGGACCTGGGCGGGCAGCTCGGAAGTGGGCTCGGCGCAGGACTTTCCGGCGGGTTGGACTCCGCGATCGGTGCCAGTGCGCAGGCGGGCACGAACCTCGGTGGCGATCTGTCAGGGGCTGTGCATAACGCTGTCGGCGCGGGTGCGGGACTCGAGACCGGGCTCAATGGTGCTGTGGATGGCGGGTTGAATGCCGGTGCACAGCTCGGAAGTGGTTTGGAGACAGGGCTTTCCGGGGCACTGAATGGGGCTACCGGTGGTGGGGCGCAGTTGGGGGCCGGGTTGAGCAGTGGCGTCGACTCCGCCGTAGGTGCCGGTGTGCATGGCGGGGGTGACCTCGCGGCGGGGGTGACCAATGGTGTGGGCGCGGGATTCTCCAGCGGTGTGGGGACCGTTGGAGATCTCGGTGCTCAGGTGGGGAGTGGGCTGGATGCCGGGGTGCATGGGGCGGGGGATGTGGGGATCGGGGGTGGTGGCAATCCTTGGGCGGGGGTGGATGTTTCGCAGGCGTTCGGGGAGGGCGTGCATGCCGGGGGTGTGGATGCCGGGCTGTACGGGGATGGCGGGGTGAATGCGGGGATGGAGCTGGGGACGCATCCGATGGGGGACATCATCGGGGACATGCTGCATTCGTGACCGGTGGCCGGTGCGATCCGCTGTCGGCGGCGCACCGGTCCCTCGTTCCGGCGGGCGGCGGGTAACCGGCCATGCCCCGGGCGGACGGCAATATGTTGGCGGACCGCGTCTTTCGTGAGGCGCGTAGATCGAGAAACCGAGGACTGCGGTGGCTGGGATGGTGGCGGTGCAGCCGCTGTTGGCGATGCTGGGAGACACGATCTCGGTGGCCCGGGAGGCCGAGCGGGGGGATCTGGCCGAGCGGCTGGAGCGCGTCGCGGGGCGGGTGCGGGATCCGCGGCGGCGGATCGTGGTGTGCGGGTTGGGGAATCAGGGCAAGAGCCAGTTCGTCAACGCCCTGATCAACCTGGAGATCTGCGCCGTCGGCGATGACGCGACCACCATGGTCACCACCACGCTCGCCCATGCCGCCGAGGCGAATGCCGCGCTGGTGGTGACCACCGCCGACGGCGAGACGACCCGGGTCCCGGTGCCGATCGAGGCCATCGGGGCGGGGGTGACGCGATCGCAATACGCCGAGGGGCGGACGGTGCTGCGGGTGGAGATCGAAGCGCCCAATCAGCTACTGGCCGATGGGATCGTGGTCGTCGACACCCCGGGCATGGGCGTGCACGGCGGCAGCGGGGCGGCGCTGGGGGCCGCCCCGACCGCGGACGCGGTGCTGATGATCACCGACGCCTCCACCGAATTGACCGATCCCGAAGTCGAATTCCTGCGCCAGGTGCGCGAATTGTGCCCGGCCGTAGCGGTATTGGTCGGCAAGATCGACCTGTACCCGCACTGGCGACAGGTGTTCGAGGCCAATGCGGAACATCTGCGGCGGGCGGGCCTCGAGGTTCCCATGCTCGCGGTCTCCTCGGTATTGCGCACGCACGCCCTGCGGTTGCAGGACGCCCAACTCGGACAGGAGTCCGGCTTCGGCGCGGTCTTCGGGTTCCTGCGTGATCATGTCGTAGCCCGGGACCAGGCCGCGTTGCGCCAGACCATCGCCACCGATATCGGCTCCGCCGCAGAGCATTTGGCGCTGGCGCTGGGCAGTGAACTGGTGGCCCTGCGCGACCCGGAGCGCGGTGCTGCCGCGGTCCGCGAATTACGTTCCGCCAGAACGGCCACCGAGCAATTGCACAAACGCACCTCGGTCTGGCAGTTGACGCTGTCCGACGGCATCACCGATCTGGTCGGCGATGTCGATCACGATCTGCGCGATCGACTGCGGGATATCTCCCGCACCGCCGAGGAGTGGATCGACGACAACGATCCCGGCCGCCACTGGGAACGCATGGAGGAGTGGCTGACCGGCACCGTCGGCACCGCGGTCGGCGACAATCTGCTGTGGACCCGCACCCGCGCGGTGAAACTCGCGGAAAAGGTCGGCGCGCATTTCACCGAACTCGGCGCGGTGGATCTGCCCGACGTGCGGGAAACCTTGGACGGCAACGCCTCTCGCGCCGGATCCTGCACGCTGTCGGATCTGGAACCCGATCTGGGCCTCGGCCACAAACTCCTGGTGGGTGTGCGCGGCTCCTACGGCGGCGTGATCATGGCGGGCATGGTGGGCACCATGGCCGGACTCGCGCTCATCAACCCGCTCTCGCTCGGCGCGGGAGTGCTGCTGGGTGGCAAGGCTTTCCGCGATGACAAGCAGGCCCGCCTGGCCAAACGCCGTGCCGACGCGAAGGTGGCGGTGCGCCGCTACCTCGATGACATCGCCTTCCACACCGGCAAGGAGACCAAGGATCGCCTGCATCGCATCCACCGCCTGCTGCGCGATCACTTCACCGATATCGCCGATCGCACACTGCGTTCGCTGGATGAATCCCTGCGCGCCGCCCAGGAAGCCGCCACGCTCGAATCCACCCGCCGCACCGATCGCATCACCCTGCTGGAACGCCGCCTGCACATCCTCGCCGATCTCCGCGGCCGCGCGAACCTGATCCTCGACCCGGCACCCACCCCCACAGCACTTCCCCAGGGTTCCTGACCACAATTCGTGTACCCGGACTCGGTGCTAACGCCGAGCCCGGTTCCGCCGAAAGGCTGGCGATGCGTGGAGGTGCGAAGTGGTTCGAGAACACGAGCCGGTGAGATACGAGGTGGGCACGGCCGGATACGGGGTCGGTGCCGAGACCCGCGGGCTGCTGGCCGCCGCGCGGCGCGCCTTCGTGCAGCACGGGCGGGTGCGCGCCCAGCTCGAGGAGTGCGTGCGGCGACTCGATGAACCGCTGCGGGTCGCCCTGGCGGGCCAGCTCAAAGCAGGCAAATCGACACTGCTGAACGCCCTGGTCGGACAGGACATCGCTCCCACCGACGCCACCGAATGCACTCGCCTGGTCACCTGGTACCGCAACGGCCCCTCTCCCCGCGTGACCGCCCACGCGACCGACGGCGCGCGAGCCGACGTGGTGGTGCGGCGCGGGCGCGGCGCGGAGGGCCTGCCCGGCGCGCACGGCCTGACGTTCGACCTGTCGGCGCTGCGCTGGAATCCGGGTCCGTCCCGTGCCGCCGAGCACGCCTCGAACCCGGGTCGATCCGGTGAGGCTGGGCACCACACAAATTCGAGCCTGTCCCGTGCGGTCGACTTTCGCGCGAATCCGGGCTGGCCACGGGAGTCCGGGCACCACCCGAACCCGGGTGTGGGCCGCGATGTCGAGCACTACACGACCCCGGGCGTGAGCGGTGATGTCGAGCATCGGCCGAATCCGGGCGCAGGCCGGGAGGTCGAGCATCTCGCGGTGGAGTGGCCGTCGGAGGAATTGGCGCAGACCACGATTATCGATACGCCGGGCATCTCGTCGCTGTCGCGGGATGTGTCGGCGCGGACCTCGCATCTGCTCGCGCCCGGCGGGAACAGCGTGGAGCTGCCCAATGCGGACGCGGTGGTGTATCTGCTGCGCCGACTGGACAACTCGGATGTGGAATTCCTCGAGCGGATCGGCGCTGCTTCGGACGCACACGGATCCGGTTCGGGGTCCGGGTATTCGGGTGCGCACGAGACCGGTTCGGGGGCAGGGTATTCCGGCGCGAGCGGGAACAGTAGTCCGCTCGGGGTGATCGGGGTCGTCTCGCGGGCGGATGAGATCGGCGCGGGACGCATCGACGCGCTGAATTCGGCGCGGGATGTGGCGTCGCGATTCGCCACCGAGTTGGAGCGAACGGGGTTGTGCCAGTCGGTGATTCCGGTGGCGGGACTGCTGGCGTTCGCGGCGGCCACCCTGCGGCAGCGCGAGTACCAGGCCTTCGAGGCGCTCGCCGGGGTGCCGACCGATACGCTCGCCGCCGCCCTGCTGTCCGCGGATCGGTTCGCGCGCCCGGATCTGCCGTTGCCGTTGCCGCCCGAGTTGCGCGCCCATCTGACGGCCCGCTTCGGCCTGTTCGGAATCCGCCTGGCGGTCACGCTGATTCGACTGGGCGTGCGCGACTCGGCAACGCTCGCTGCCGAACTCACCCGCCGCAGTGGACTCGACGAACTCCGCACCGTGCTGGACGTGCAATTCGCCCAGCGCGCCGAGGAATTGAAGGCGCACTCCGCGCTCACCGCCCTCGCACGCATTCTGGTCGCCAATCCCGGAACCGAGGCCGATGCGCTGCTGCCGCGCGTGCGGACCCTGTTAGCGGATGTGCATGGATTCACCGAGCTGCGTTTGCTCGGTCACCTGCGCGCCGAGGAACTCCCGTTCTCCCCGGCCGATCTCGCCGAACTGCATCGGCTGATCGGTGGTGCGGGGGTGGCCACGCACCGCCGTCTCGGCGTGCCCGCGCACACCGAGGTCGCCACCCAGCGCGAGCTGGCGCTGGCCGCCGTCCAGAAGTGGCGCACCCGCTCGCGCCACCCGCTGGCCGATCAATTCATGGCGAACGCCTGCCTGACCGCCGCCCGCAGCGCCGAGGGCCTGCTGGACATCCTGCGTGAGCCCCCGACCACCCCCTTCGCTCGAATCACCCTGCCCCGCAACTGATAACGCGGTATTGCCGCACGTCGTCAGCCTGGCGCGTCCGGCCGGGGTCTCCCTCTGCGAGGGTGGATTCCGGCCAAGAGCGCGCCGGAATGACGGGGGGAGCGTCGAATCACGGGGTTGTGCTGGCGCTGCGCGGGTCGATGAGGATTTTGGCGTGGTGGTCGGGGGAGGCGAGGGTGGTGTAGGCGGCGTCCACGCCGTCCAGGCCGACGGTGCCGGTGATCAGCGGTGTCGGGTCGACCTTGCCGTCGGCGATCATGTGCAGGGTGTCGCGGAATTCGCCCGGGTCGTAGCCGAGTACGAAGCGGAGTTCGATCTCCTTGTTGATGGCGGTGGCGGGGTGGATGCGGTCCGATTCCATACAGACGCCGACCACCACGATGCGGGACATGGGCGGGGCCGCCGTCAGCAGTTGATCGAGAATGCCCGGGACGCCGACACATTCGAAGATGACCGGTCCGGCCGGGCCCTGATTGAAGCTGTGCGCGGCACGAAACACGTACCACCAGGGGATATTCGGGATGCGGCGCAGCTTTTCCATGGCGTCGAAGCCGAGGTTCAGGATGTCGGACGCCCCGGTGATGCGCGCCTTCTTCGGTGAGGCCGTCCACGGCGAATCCACGCCGGGATCCACCACCACATCCGCGCCGCAGGCCGCGGCGAGTTCGCGGCGTCGCGGCGAGAAGTCGCTGGCGATCACCAGTCGCACCCCGGATGCCTTCAGCATGGTGATGACGGCCAAACCGATGGGCCCGCAACCGATTACGAACGCCGTCTGCCCCTTGCCGACGCGACCCTTGCGCACCGCGTGCCAACCCACCGCCATGGGTTCGGTCAGTGCGGCGTGCTCCGCGGACAAACCGTTGGGGATGGCGAAGGTCATCGATTCCTGCACCACCGTCTGCTCCGCGTACCCGCCCGGTGCGGACGCCGACAGTCCGGTCAGATGCGGTACCCGCCCGCCGCGCAGGATCGGCAGCGCCACCACCGGCGTCCCCGGCTTCCAGCGCCGCCGGGTGCCCGCCCCGTAATCGACCACCTCGCCGGAGAATTCGTGCCCGAGCACCACCTTCTGATCCGAGCGCATGAAGTGCTGATATCCGGTGGCCGCCGCCATATCCGCGAGTTCGTCGCAGTGCGTGCGCGCGTGCAGATCGGATCCGCAGATACCGCAGCGCAGTACATCGATCACCAGCTGTCCCGGTCCCGGAATGGGTTCCGGCAGCTCCTCGACTCGGAATTCGCCCTTGGTTACCGTGACCGCCCGCATGGTGCACTCCTGTCGAAAGACGTTGTCAGTGCTGAATTCTTCCCGTCGAAGGCGGCGGCGGAAAGGGAACGGCCCGCGAATCCGGCGTTTCCACCGGATCCGCGGGCCGCGGGATCGGATCGATCAGACCCCGACCAACTCGTCATCCAGGTCGATGATCTCGTGCTGTTCCAGTTTCACGTCCCTGGGCAGCGCCGCGAAACCGAGGCAGACCAGCGCCATCAATCCCATGCCCCAGGCCAGGGTGTAGCGGAAGGTGTGCGAGAAATTGACCGCGTTGGCCGCCGCGCCCGCATCCGCGAGCGTGGTCGCGATGCGCGCGTCACCACCGGTGCTGCGGCAGCTGTCCGGCACCGCCGAGGGATCCACGGCCGCGGACCGATCCCGCACGCAGGCACGGAAATTCGCGAGAATCTGCTCCTGCGCCGGTCCGGGCAGTCCGGCGGTGCTCAATTCGGTGCGGGTCTGCGCGGTCACCGCATCCACCCCGCGCGCCGAATCATGATCCAGCTGCCCGAAGAAGATGATGCCGACCAGCGCCACACCCAGCGCCAACCCCAACTGCTGGCCCGTATTGAGCAGCCCCGATGCCGCGCCCGCCTCCTTCTCCGGGATCTGGCCGAGCAGCATGTCGATGGTCGGCGCGACCACCATGCCGAAGCCGGTGCCGGTCACGATGAGCGGCAACACCATCTGCCAGGACGCGAAATCGCTGCCGTAGTGCGTGGCCAGCCAGCCGTACAGGCCGAACCCGCCCGCGGTGATCAGCCCGCCCGCCAGCAGCACCCAGCGCCCGAACTTCGGGGCAAGCACGCTCACCGAGGTGCCCGCGCCGATACCCGCGCCGACCGCGAAGAACACCGAGGTCAGTCCGGCCCGCATCGGCGACCAGCCCAGTCCGGCCTGCATGAACAGGGTCCAGATGAGGAAGAAGCCGCCCATGCCGATCCAGAACAGCAGCCAGCTGGACAGGCCAACGGTGAACGGGCGGGACCGGAACAGGTCGAGGTCGATCAGCGGTGAACCGACCGTGCGCGCCCGCCTGCGCTCGTAGCCGATGAAGGCCGCGAACGTCACGACGGCAGCGCCGATCATGATGAATGTCCAGGCGGGCCAATCCTTTTGGCGTCCCTCGGTGAGCGGGTAGACCAGCAGTACCACCGCGCCGATGGCGAGCGTCATGCCGACGATATCCAGCCGCGGCGCGTGCGCGGACCGCGAATCCCGCATCACGATGCTCGCCGCGATCAGCGCCGCGATGCCGACCGGGATATTCACCAGGAAGATCGGCCGCCAGCCCAGATCGAACAGATTCCACTGCACCAGCAGCCCGCCCAGCGACAGCCCGACCGCCGAGGCGGAACCGCCGACACCGCTGTAGATGGCAATCGCCTTGGCGCGCTCATGCTTCGGGAAGGTGACGCGAATGATGGCCAGGATCTGCGGCACCATGAGTCCGGCCATCGCGCCCTGTACGAAGCGCGAGCCGATGAGCAGGGTGGGGTCCGAGGCCAGTCCGCAGGCGGCCGACGCCAGGGTGAAACCGGCCATGCCGATCAGGAACAGGCGTTTGCGGCCGTAGATATCGCCGAGCCGGCCGCCGGTGATGAGCACCGCGGCGAAGGACAGCACGTAGGCGGCGATGATCCATTCGATCTGCGAGTACTCGGCTTCGAGGTCTTTCTGAATGCTCGGGACGGCGACGTTCACGATCGTCACGTCGAGCAGGTCCATGAATCCGGCGGCCAGGATGACGGCGAAGGCGATCCAGCGGCGCGGGTCGAGGGTGCTTGGGGGATTTTCCGGGGTGGGGGTGTCGGAAGCCACGGCGAGCTCTCTTCGATTGGTGGGTGGTGCGACCCTTCAAACTATGCACATGAAGTGATTATCAATCAAGAGGGCATTCATAGTTTGTGCATTGCTGTATTCTGGCGAGGTGAGCGATGACGCCGAACTCCAGTACCCGCGGCTGTTCGACTCCCCGGCATTCCTGTTGGGGCAGTTGGGCTCCCACTCCGCGTACCGCTTCGCCGAACTGCTGACCCCGCTCGGCATCAAACCCCCGCAGTTCGGCACCCTGCGGATCCTCGAGGCCAATGACGGGCGATCGCAGCAGCAGCTGTGCGAGGCGCTCGGCATCCATCGCAATGTGATGGTCGGACTCGTCGACGACCTGGAGAAACGCGGGCTCGTCGAACGGCGCAGGCATCCCGCCGATCGGCGCGCGCACGCGGTGCACCTGCTCCCGGCGGCCCGGGAACTGCTCGCCGAGGCCACCGCGCTGGCGCGCGGGCTGGACGCGGAAGTCCTGTCGGTGCTCGACGATGACGAGCGGGCGGTCATGGTGAAGCTGTTGCAGCGCGCGGCCGTCGGCAATGGGCTGACCCCGGGTATCCACCCCGGTCTCACCGCCGCACCCGGTACGGCCGCGGCTTGTGAGGTGGATCACTCGGCTCGGTAGTCACAGGCGGCTGCCGTGTGTGTCCAACCGGGTGAAGGCAAAACACCCGGAAGGACAACCCTCATGGCCACCGTCGACGTGCTCGACTCGTTCATCAACTACACCGACACCGGCAGCGGGGACATCCCCGTGGTGTTCCTGCACGGCAACCCCACCTCGAACTACATCTGGCGCAATGTGATTCCGCATGTCAGCGGCGAAAATCGGGCGCTGGCCCCGGATCTCATCGGTATGGGTGCCTCCGGGAAACCGGACAGCGACTACCGCTTCGCCGATCACGCGCGCTACCTCGACGCCTGGTTCGATGCGCTCGGCCTGGATCAGGTCGTCATCGTCGGGCACGACTGGGGCGGCTCGCTCGGAATGGATTGGGCGGCACGGCATCCCGGGCGGGTGCGCGGAATCGCCGTGGTCGAGACCTTCCTGCGGCCCATGCTGTGGTCGGAGATGCCGCCCGCGGGTGCGGAACTGTTCCGCCGCCTCCGCTCGCCCGAAGGCGAGGAGATGGTGCTGGAACGCAATATGTTCATCGAATTCAACCTCCCCGCCTCCACCCGCACCCTGACCCTCGAAGCGCTGCAGGCCTACCGTGCCCCCTACCCGACGCCCGAATCCCGTAAGCCGATGCTGGTGTGGCCGCGCGAATTCCCGCTCGACGGCGAACCCGCCGATGTCGTCGCCACCGTCGAGAACTACGACCGCTGGATGGCCGAGACGCCGGAGATCCCCAAACTGATCATGGCCGTCCAGGACGGCGTCGGCCTCGGATCGCCCGAGATCATCGATTGGGCCGCAACCACATTCGCCGCCGCCGAGGTGGCGAACATCGGCCCCGCCGGACACCACTGCCCCGAGGACCAGCCCGACGCCATCGGCACCGCCGTCGCCGAATGGATCCGGCGGCACGCCCTCACCACCACCCCGGCGGTGGCCTGAATCCGCCGTGGCAGTGCTGATCGCGGGGCGCGCACTCGGCACGCCCCGTGATCCCCGCCCGCAACGCTTGCGCCGCACCGCCGCGCGTTCCAGGCTGGCGGTCATGGATGAGCACCCCGCAGGGTATGGCCGCCCGGCACGGCCGCAGGTTCCGGAGGCTCGGGCGGCTGCGGGCGAACGAGGTATCCACGAATTCGCCGATCCCGAGCACGAATCCGGGTACGGGCCGGCCGCGGCCGAAACCGCACTGGTCGCGCGGGCCGTCGCGGGTGATCGGACCGCCGTCGGGGAAGTGGTACTGCTGCTGCAGGATCCGATCTACCGGCTGGCGCTGCGCATGGTGTGGCGGCCCGCCGACGCCGAGGACGCCACGCAGGAGATCCTGCTGCGCGCGGTCGGGCACCTCGGCAGTTGGCGGGGCGAGGCGAAGCTGCTCACCTGGGCGTATCGGATCGGCGTGAACTACCTGCTGAATCTCAAGCGCAAGACGGCGCAGGAGGAGCGGCAGGTCAGTCTGGACGCGTTCGGCGAGGATCTGCGAGATGGCCTGGCCGAAGTGGATCATCGCGGCCCCGAGGGCGAACTGCTCACCCACGAGGTGCGCCTGAACTGCACCCAGGCCATGCTGCAATGCCTCGCGCGCGAAGAACGGATCGCCTTCGTGCTCTCCGATATCTTCGCGCTGTCCTCCGCCGAGGCGGCCTGGATCACCGATTCGACGCCGGCCGCCTATCGAAAGCGCCTGGAGCGAGCCAAGAAACGCATCGGCAATTTCCTCACCGACAGCTGCGGCCTGGCCAATCCCCAAGCGCCGTGCCGTTGTTCGCGTCGGGTCGACAGGGCCCTGGAACTGAACCGGATAGATCCCCGCCGCCCCGCGTTCGCCGCGCACCCGGTCACACCCGGCGGTCGCGGTGTGGCCGCCGCCGCCCAGCAGATGTCCACCCTCCGCGATGCCGCCGCGATTCTGGGCGCACATCCGGATTACGCCGCGCCACAGGCGAAGATGGACGCCATCACCGGCCTCATCGACTCCGGACGCTTCCCGCTGCTGAGCTGACGGGTTGTCCGGAACCGAGGGCGGGTCAGTGCTGGGACAGCAGCTCTCGAGCGGCGGGGACCACCTGGCGGGCGAAGCGGTGGATCTGGTCCACGTCGAAGCCCGGGGGCCAGTAGATGAAGGTGTCGAAGCGGGCGTTCTTGTGCAGGGCCGCAATGATTTCGGCCCATTCGCGGGCGGAGCCCTGGATGGGGTCCTTGCCGCGCGGGTGCGGGTCGAGCGAGCGGTCGCTGATGACCCCCGGCAGGGCCGCCATGCGGGTGATGGCGGCCGGGTCACGACCTTCGGCGCGGGCGGCGGCGTCGATGCGGTCCTGAGCGGAGCGCCAGTGTTCCCACGGTAGCCAATTGGGCAGCGGCGCAACCCATCCGTCGCCGCTGCGGCCGATCAGGTCGAGGGCGTGCGGCCCCATCGCGCCGATCCAGACGCCGATATCGTGCGCGGGAGCCGGTCCGCCCGCTATGCCCTGGACGGTGTACTCGTCACCTTGGACGGCGACCAGCCGGCCGGGTCGCCATTCGGCGCGAATGATCTCGATGCCCTCTTCGAGGGCGCGCAGCGCGGCGCGGCCCTTGAACGCCGGACCGCCCATGGCGACGATGCCGTCCTCGAAAGCGCCCGCGCCGACACCCAATTCGAAGCGCCCGCCGCTGAGCAGATCGAAGGTGGCGGCCTGTTTGGCGATCATGGACGGCCGCCGCAGCGGCATATTCGCCACGCCCGGATAGACGGTGATCCGGCTGGTCGCGCTCAGACAGGCCCCGACCACCGCGAAGGTGTCGCCGAATTCCGGTGCGTACGGATGGTCCTGGATGCCGACCAGATCCAGCCCCTCGTCCTCGGCGGCCCTGGTCATATCCAGCACGTCTTCCAGGGCCGCCGCGGTGGGCGGGATCGAAATGCCGAAACGCACATCCATCGGGCCTCCTCCGGTCGCAGCGGTCCAAACGTCTAGATCTTGCCCGCCAACCTGCGAAAACCGGGTATTTCGGACATAGCGCGTGTCCAGGTTGCCGCCCTATCCGTTGCCGGGGCGGATACGATCCGCGTGTGAGTGCGAGATCGTCCGATGCGTCGGGTTCCGCCAGCGCCGGGCGACTGCGGGCGCGTGATATCGACCGGGTGAACGCCCGGGCCCGGCTCGATGCCGCCTATGAGGAAGGGCAGCTGGGCGCGGACGAGTACGACCAGCGGTCGCAGCGGGCGCAGGCGGCGCAGACCCTGGAGCAGCTGGCGCGGCTGACGGCGGATCTGCAACCCGGTAAAGAGACCCCGGTCGCCGCGCCGCCCACCAAACCGGCGGAGGCGAGCCGCTATCCGGCGCGCACCCGGGCGCGCGACAGCGATCGCGCGGCGACCTGCCTCATCCTGGACGCCGGACTCGCGGACGGACAGTTGAGCGCGAAGGATCACCAGGCTCTGACCGAATTGGCAGGGGAGGCAAGGACACTGGGGGAGCTGGCCGACCTCACCGCCGATCTGCAACGGTCCGCCGACGCGCCCGGCGTCGCGCAGCCGCCGCGGTCGTATCGGGGGCAGCTGTTCGGGGTGGGTGTGCTCGTCACCTGTGCGGCCCTGTTCGTCGCGGGGTTCGCGGCGGTGAATCGGCCCGCACCGATTCCGGTCGCGCCGCCCGGGGTGAACCTCGGCGTGATCGAGCCGGTGGTGGTGAAGATTCCGAATCTCCATACGGGAGAAGGGATCGCGGCGTTCTTCGCGCTGTACAAAGCCAAGTTCGGCGATCTGTCCGTCGACGAGCTGAACCTGTATCCCGACTACGCGATCCTGAAGCGCATGGTGCCGGGGCAGTCGAATCGCCAGGCGGAGTACGACTATCGGGGCGGCTTCCAGCAGCGCTCGACGCCGACCACCCGCAAATCCGATGCCCCGGTCTTCGATCTGGGCACCGTCGATACGACGGCCATCGGGAACCTGGCGGCGCGCGCGCTCACCGACCTGAATGTCGCCCAGGGGACGATCAGCTATATCGGGTTCGAAATCAATTCGATCTCCTCGCCGCGCGGAGTGCCACCGGCCCCGATCATCCGAATCTACGTGGGTAACAAGGCCAGTGAGAGCGGCTTCCTGGAAGCCACCCCGGCGGGTGCGGTCACCCGCACGTCGCCGTTCAAGGGATAGGGCGGAAATGGCCGACTACCGGAATCAGAGCATGCGAGTCCGCGACGCCGACCGTGTGGACGCCTGTGCGTTACTCGACAACGCCAAGGCCGAAGGCGAATTGACCGAGGCCGAGCACGCGTCACGCACCGCATCCGCACTGGAAGCGCGCACCTTCGGCGACCTCGACAAGCTCATCGACGATCTCCAGATTCCGGCGAATCTGGTTGGTACCGCACTGCTTCGGCCGCAGCGCCGAGATGACCTGCGGCGCTGGAAGATCGCGATAGCCGCGGTCTGCGTCGCCACCGTGGTCGGCGCGCTGGGCGGCTGCATTGCCCGCAATACCGTCTCCAAACCGGATATGCCGGATGCCACCACCGGTGCGGGTCTCGCGAGTTTCGTTGCGGCATACCGGGATCACTTCGGTGACACCACGGTCGATCGGGTGGTGCTCTACCCCGGCTATGTGTCGATTCAGCGCCCCTCGGCAAAGGACGGTCGTGAGGATTACTACCGCTACGACGGCACTTTCCAAAGCAGCAGTGATACCGCGCGCACTTCCGGTGCCGAATCCCTGGATCTGTCCACCATCGATCTCCCGAAGCTGGCCGGTCTGATCGCGGGCGGGCCCGCCTCGGCCGGATTGCCCGGCGCTCCGATCTCGCACATCAGCGTCGAGCGCAGGAGCGGTGAGGATCCGGCCATCTCCATCTATACGACGCAGGGTTCGCGCACCGGCTACCTGGTGGTTTCCATGCAGGGCGAGCCGCTCATGGTCAACGTCCCGAAGTAACCTCGCTTTCGGGAGATTTCTCCGCTCCCCGGGAATAGATGTCGTGAGTCACCAGTTGGTGCTGTTCAGACAAGGTTGAGCGCGACGGACTCAAGTTCAACTTGCACCGATCGGATAACGGGTGCAGGATTGAGCCGACCACGCTCAGTGTTGCTGAAGATTCCTGCCCGCCGGACGGGCAGGGATCTCGCCGCTAAGACACATAGGTACGTCAACCAGGAGGAATCACCATGGCTCGTGCGGTCGGTATCGACCTCGGGACCACCAACTCGGTCATCGCCGTTCTCGAAGGCGGTGAGCCGGTAGTCGTCGCCAACTCGGAAGGGTCGCGCACCACCCCGTCCATCGTCGCTTTCGCGAAGAACGGCGAGGTACTCGTGGGTCAGCCCGCGAAGAACCAGGCCGTCACCAACGTCGATCGCACGATTCGGTCCGTCAAGCGCCACATGGGCGAGGACTGGTCGGTGGAGATCGACGGCAAGAAGTACACCCCGCAGGAGATTTCCGCGCGCACGCTGATGAAGCTGAAGCGCGACGCCGAGGCGTACCTCGGTGAGGAGATCACCGACGCGGTCATCACCGTCCCCGCCTACTTCGAGGACGCGCAGCGCCAGGCCACCAAGGAGGCCGGGCAGATCGCGGGCCTGAACGTGCTCCGCATCGTCAACGAGCCCACCGCGGCCGCGCTGGCGTACGGCCTGGACAAGGGCGACAAGGAACAGACCATCCTGGTCTTCGACCTCGGCGGCGGCACCTTCGACGTATCCCTGCTGGAGATCGGCGAGGGCGTCGTCGAGGTCCGCGCGACCTCCGGTGACAACCACCTCGGTGGCGACGACTGGGACGAGCGCGTGGTGTCCTGGCTGGTCGACAAGTTCAAGGCGTCCTCGGGCATCGACCTGACCAAGGACAAGATGGCCCTGCAGCGCCTGCGCGAGGCCGCCGAGAAGGCCAAGATCGAACTGTCGTCCTCGCAGTCGACCTCGATCAACCTGCCCTACATCACCGTCGACGCGGACAAGAACCCGCTCTTCCTCGATGAGCAGCTCACCCGCGCCGAGTTCCAGAAGATCACCTCCGATCTGCTGGACCGCACCCGCACGCCCTTCCAGTCCGTCATCAAGGACGCGGGCATCGCCGTCGGCGACATCGATCACGTTGTCCTCGTTGGTGGTTCGACCCGTATGCCCGCCGTCTCGGAACTGGTCAAGGAACTGACCGGTGGCCGTGAGCCCAACAAGGGCGTGAACCCGGACGAGGTCGTCGCCGTCGGCGCCGCCCTGCAGGCCGGTGTGCTCAAGGGTGAGGTCAAGGACGTCCTGCTGCTCGATGTCACCCCGCTGTCGCTGGGTATCGAGACCAAGGGCGGCGTGATGACCAAGCTCATCGAGCGCAACACCACCATCCCCACCAAGCGGTCCGAGACCTTCACCACGGCCGATGACAATCAGCCGTCCGTGCAGATCCAGGTCTTCCAGGGTGAGCGCGAAATCGCTTCGCACAACAAGCTGCTCGGCTCCTTCGAGCTGACCGGCATCCCGCCGGCCCCGCGCGGCGTGCCGCAGATCGAGGTCACCTTCGACATCGACGCCAACGGCATCGTGCACGTGACCGCGAAGGACAAGGGCACCGGCAAGGAGAACACGATCAAGATCCAGGACGGCTCCGGCCTGTCCAAGGAGGAGATCGATCGCATGGTCAAGGACGCCGAAGCGCACGCTTCGGAGGACAAGGCCCGTCGCGAAGAGGCCGAGACCCGTAACCAGGCCGAATCTCTCGTGCACCAGACCGAGAAGTTCATCAAGGACAACGAGGACAAGGTCCCCGGCGACATCAAGGAAAAGGTCGAGGCCGCGATCGCCGAGGCGAACGAGGCGCTCAAGGGCACCGATATCGCGGTAATCAAGACCGCGGTGGAGAAGCTCGCGACCGAATCGCAGGCGCTGGGTCAGGCCATCTACGACGCGAGCGCCGCGGATCAGGCCGCCTCGGGCAACGGTCAGGCCGCGCCCGATGCCGATGACACCGTCGTCGACGCCGAGGTCGTCGAGGAGCCGGAGAAGAAGTGACGAACCCGAACCCGGAACAGGAACCGGTCACGGGTGAGGTAGGCGATGTCGCGGCGGAGGATTTCGCCGCGGCTTCGGCCGCTGACGCGCTGAGCGAGGATTCCCTCGCCGACGCCATCAGCGCCGAACTCGCCGAGCGCACCTCGGATCTGCAGCGGCTCACCGCCGAATACGCCAACTACCGCCGCCGTGTCGAACGGGACCGCAAGGCCACCATCGACAATGCCAAGGCCACGGTCGTCAGCGAATTGCTCGGTGTGCTGGACGATCTGGACCGCGCGCGTGCGCACGGCGATCTGGAGGGACCGCTCAAGGCGGTCGCCGACAAGCTCGCCACCGCCCTGCAGAAGCAGGGCCTGGAGGAATTCGGCACGGCGGGCGATCCTTTCGACCCGACCCTGCACGAGGCCGTCCAGCACGAGGGCTCCGGTCATGAGCCGGTGATCGGCATGGTCATGCGCAAGGGTTACCGCTTCGGCGATCGGGTGCTGCGGCACGCGATGGTCGGGGTCACCGACGCGCCCGAGGATCTGAACGGCCCGGCCGCATCGGATACGACGAACGCCGGCCCCGATGCCGCTGGTACCGAGTAACACACCGATGGCCCCGGCCGGGGCCGTTCGGGCGGTCTCCCGCGAGACCGCGAAGCCGGTGGTCCCGAACGGGACCGCGGCGCCGAGGAATTCGAGAGGAGGAGATGCCCGGTGAACCGGGAGTGGCTCGAGAAGGACTTCTACAAGGAGCTGGGTATCGCCTCCGGCGCCAGCCAGGACGAGATCAAGAAGGCGTACCGCAAACTCGCCCGCGACCTGCATCCGGACAAGAACCCGGGTGACGCCAAGGCCGAGGAGCGGTTCAAGCTGGTCAGCGAGGCGCACGCCGTGCTGTCCGATCCGGAGAAGCGCAAGGAGTACGACGAAGCGCGAAAGCTCTTCGCGGGCGGCGGTTTCGGCCGCGGCGGCTTCACCCCCGGAGCGGGCTACGGCCAGCCCGGCGGCGGCTTCTCGCAGGATTTCAACCTGGGTGACATCTTCGGCGGGCAGCAGGCGGGCGCCGGTGACGGCGGCCTGGGCGATCTGCTCGGCGGACTGTTCAACCGGGGCGGCACCCGCACCTCGTCGCGGCCGCGGCGCGGCAGCGATGTGGAAACCGAGACGACACTGGGCTTCCGCGAGGCCGCCCAGGGCGTGACGGTTCCGCTGCGTATGACCAGTCCGGCCGCCTGCACCACCTGCCACGGCAGCGGCGCCAAGCCGGGCACCAGCCCGCGCGTGTGCCCGCACTGCAATGGCGCGGGTGTGGTCAGCCGCAATCAGGGCGCCTTCGGATTCAGCGAACCGTGCGAGGACTGCCGGGGCACCGGATCGATCATCGATGATCCGTGCGTCGACTGCCACGGCACCGGTATCCAGAATCGGACCCGCACCATCACCGTGCGCATTCCCCCGGGGGTGCGCGATGGTCAGCGGATTCGGCTCGCGGGTCAGGGCGAAGCGGGTCTGCGGGGCGCACCGCCCGGCGATCTGTTCGTCACCGTGCACGTCAGCCAGGACAAGGTCTTCGGCCGCAATGCCGACGATCTGACCCTGGTGCTGCCGGTCAGTTACAGCGAACTGGTTTTGGGTACAACGGTTTCCGTGCCCACACTGGAGGGACGCGTCGGCGTCAAGGTGCCCCCGGGTACCGCCGACGGTCGCACCCTGCGCGTACGCGGGCGGGGTGTGCCCAAGCGGGACGGTGGTGCGGGCGATCTGCTCGTCACCGTCAAGGTCGCGATCCCGCAGAAGCTGGATGACAATGCCGCCGAAGCGCTCCGGCGCTATGCGGAGGCGGAGAAGACCAGTGGTTTCGATCCGCGTGCTGGATGGGCAGGTGCGTGATGAGTTCCGATCCGAAGAAAGCCGCCGAGGCACAGTACTTCCTGATCTCGGTGGCGGCGCAGCTGGCGGGCATGCACGCCCAGACGCTGCGCACCTATGACCGGCTGGGTTTGGTTTCGCCGCAACGTACTTCGGGCGGCGGGCGGCGCTACTCCGATCGGGATGTGCAGCTGCTACGCGAGGTGCAGCGGCTGTCCCAGGACGAGGGCGTGAACCTGGCGGGTGTCAAACGGATCATCGAACTCACCAATCAGGTCGAGGAACTCCAGCAGCGAGTGGCCGAACTGAGCGGTGAGGTGGATCGGCTCCGTGCGGGGTACCGCCCGGATCTGACTCCGCCGCAGCGCAGTACGGCGCTCGTGGTGTGGCAGCCGCGGCATCGCAGAACGTAGTAGCCAGCCGGAAACGGGAAGCAGCGCTCCGAATATCGGGGCGCTGCTTTTTTATCGCGTAGGCGGGCTCGGAAATTAATACAGACCGCCCGGTTGTATTGTTTGCTAATTGTATGTTTTGTCCTGCTGTGGCATGGGAATTCATCGCCTGTCATGGTTGCGGCAGGATCGCTCCCTTACTGAAGATTGCAAAACGAATCCCCCAAGATCGGTAGCCGAAAGCTGGTGTCCACCGGCGTTTCCCAGTTGAACAGTCTGTTTTCGTGCAGGTTTAGTTGCAACAGGCTCGTTTTCGGGGAATTACAGGCATGTTGTTGAAACGACTCATTCCGTTGCTGGCAAACCTCGCCTATAGTTGCTCAGCAACGGCTGCTGTCGAGTGTCCCGCAGCACTGCACTCACCGGCCCTGGCTTGTGTTCGAGTGCGAAATGGGGTTGTGACACAAATGGATTCGCGGACCGTCGCATTGATAAGAACGACGTTCAAGGCGGTAGCTGCGGAGGATGGTGGCCCCGAAAAACTCGCTCGTTCGTTCTACGCCATCCTCTTCACGGAGTACCCCCAGGTGCGGGACTTCTTCCCCGCCGCGCTGGACGCCCAGCGCGATCGGCTGGTGAAAGCCATCGCGTACGTGGTGGACCGGCTGGAGGAACCCGAGCAGCTGCTGCCCTTCCTCGCCCAGCTCGGGCGCGACCACCGCAAATACGGTGTGGTCGGGGAACACTATGTGGCCGTGGGGAAGTCGCTCAAGGCCGCACTCGAGTCCTACGCCGGGACCGAACTGTGGACCGATGAGATCGGGCGGGCGTGGGACGAGGGCCTGAACGTCATCGCGACCACCATGATGGAGGCCGCGGACCGGGAGACCACGCCACCGGTCTGGACCGGCACCGTCATCGAACATCGTGAGGTACTGCGCAATCTCGCGATCGTGCGGCTCAAACTGGATCAGCCCATCCAATACGCGGCCGGTCAGTACATGAGCGTGCAGATCCCGTCCCGCCCGCGCATGTGGCGGTACCTGTCGCCGGCGATTCCCGCGAATCCCAGCGGCGAGATCGAATTCCACATTCGCGGCGTCACCGGCGGCTGGGTCAGCCCGGCCATGGTCGGGCACACCAAGGTCGGCGAGAAGTGGCTGATCGGCTCACCGCTCGGCGGTCTCGGCGTGCCCCGCAATACCCGGCGCAAGATGCTCATGATCGGCTGCGGCACCGGAATCGCCCCGCTGCGAGCACAACTCATGGCCATGACCCAGCGCCGCTCCAACCCCAAGGTCGATCTCTTCGTCGGCGGGCACTACCCGTGCGACCTCTACGATCTGGAAATCCTCGGCCAGCTCGCGCAGGCCAATAAATGGCTCACCGTCACCCCGGTCACCGAGAGCGATGAGGATCCGTGGTGGCAGCTCTCCAATTCCAGTGAGCCCAAGGAACATCCGGGCCTGCAACCCCGCGTCGTCGGCCAAATCGGCAAGGTGGTCGCGAGTTTCGGCGCCTGGGACGATCGCGATGTGCAGATCGTCGGCTCGCCCTCGATGGTGCAGACCACCAAGTTCCGGCTGATGGCGGCGGGCACCTCCACCAAGAACATCCGCCACGATCCGCTCTTCTGACCCGCCCCCAAAGACCCCCGCGCCGCTGCCTGTCGCTCGGCAGCGGTGCGGGGCACCACCTATGTACGGTGCGGGGCAGCGCATTTCGGAGCGATAGTGCTCAGAATCCCTCGTAGCGAATGAGTTCGCGCGGGGTGCCGGTGGCGATGAGCATCTCCACCGTGGACTGCACCATGGCCGCGCCGCCGCAGACCAGGATCTGCTGCAGGTCCAGCGGGCCGAAGCGGTGGACCACCTCGGCGAGGGTGCCGGGGATCAGTTCCTCGGGCTGGAAGCCGATGTCGACGCGACAGGATTCGTACCAGTCGTCGATCCAGTCCGGATCCTGCTCGTCCAGGACCACGGGAATGATTGTCAGCCAGGGCAATTCGTTCGCCAGCAGGGCCAGCATATCGGCGGCGTAGAGATCGCGCGGGAAGCGGCCGCCGACGAACAGGTGGGTGCGCGGCGGCTGTTCGCGGCGTGAGATATCCAGCAGCAGCGCGCGGAACGGGGCCAGGCCGACACCGTCGGCGATCATGATCAGATCGGTGGCGTTATCGGCCACCGCCAGCCAGCCCGCCGGATTGCGGATCTTCCACTCGTCGCCGGTGCGGGTGTCGGCCACCATGGAACCGCTGCACCAGCCGCCGGGCACGGTGCGGATGTGGAATTCCAGCTTGCCGTCCAGCGACGGCGGCAGCGCCGGGTACAAGCGCCGCACCATATTCGGATGCTGCGGGGTGCGCACCTCCACCGACTGGCCCGGCGCGAACGGCACGAACTCGCCGATCAGCCGGACCACGGTGAGGTCCTCGCGCAGGCGGTGCGCGCCGACCACGGTGGCGGGCCACTCGGTCGGGCCGTCGATCCGAATCGGGCCGGTCTGATCGGGGTCGAGGGTCACCGCACACTCCTGCTCATCGAAAAACCTTGCACACTATGCCTGCTCGTCATCCCGGCGCGCTTCTTGGCCGGGATCCCCTGTCCCCGTGTGGATCCCGGCCAAAAGCATGCCGGGATGACGAGGGTTGTCTCACACCGGGTCGGAGTTGATCGCCGACTCGGGCGTGCCCACCGCGAGCAATGCCCGTTTGGTGTCCGCGATCATGCGCGCCGAACCGGCGATCTGGATCTGCCGATCCGCCCACGCGCCGAAGCTGGCCACCACCGCGCCCAGGTTACCGATCAACCGCCGGTGCATGCCGAAAGGCGGATCGGCGGGCGGATACGGATGCCACCACGGGTTGGTTTCGTTCTCGCACACCGGGATCACCGTGAGCCACGGATTGCTCTGCGAGAGCTGCCACATGTTCTCCACGTCGTACAGATCGCAGGGGTAGCGCCCGCCCATGAACAGGTGCACGCGCGGATTGATACCGCGCCGCCCCATCTCGATCAGCTGCGCCCGGATCGGCGCGATACCGGTGCCGGAGCTGATCATGAGCACATCGCGGCGGCTGCGCAGATCCACGTGCAGCCCGCCCAGCGGGGACGCGATCATCCAGCGGTCGCCGACCTTGGTCTCATTGATGATGGCCGGGCTCACCCAGCCGGTGCGCACCTTGCGGACATGGAATTCGATCTCGCCGTACTGATTGGCGGGAATCGCGGGCGAGAGATACCGCCACATCTTGGGCCGCTGCGGAATCGCCACCGGCACATACTGTCCCGCCTGATAGGGGATCGGCGTATCCGATTGCAGCCGCACGATGGCCAGATCGTCGACCACCCGCCGGTGCCCGACCACGGTCGCCTCCCAATACGGTTGTGACGTATCGGAATTCGCGCCGATGGCCATCGACGCCGAAATCAGGATGGTGATATCGCGCCATCCGGA
Source organism: Nocardia sp. NPDC058058 (assembly GCF_042885355.1). Taxonomy (NCBI): domain Bacteria; kingdom Bacillati; phylum Actinomycetota; class Actinomycetes; order Mycobacteriales; family Nocardiaceae; genus Nocardia; species Nocardia sp. NPDC058058. The sequence goes on from NZ_JBHVSA010000002.1 coordinate 1,804,171, forward strand.
CTCCAGCTGCCTGCTCCAATTTCCGACCCCGTTATAGGAGCGGAACGCGGCGAGCAGCGCACGACCGGCAATGTCGTAGTGCGCCGCCTCCACACCGTACTTGCGGTGATCGCGCGCGAGCTGCTCCAGGAATCGCTGCGCCCGGTCCCAATCCTCCAGATTGTCGAGCACGAACTGCACGGCCGTCACCAGCCGCTTGGGCTGCATATCCATGGCGGAGGGGAAGAGTTCCCGCAGGGCGGGGATCTCCGCGAATAGGTGACCGTAGAACGCGCTGATCAGTCGTTCGGGCCCGTGCGGGGCTTCGACGACTGTCCGGAAGTTTGCGCGGACCAGCGCTGCTGAACGCGCATCCACGACGTCGAGCTTTCCTTTCCTTGCTACTACCCCGGACGCGCCTGGTTCCAGGCGGTCCTCCGCGTCAAGTATCCCTGAAAAAACGGTGGTCGCACGGATATAGCGGAGGGTTGTGAATTTACGTAACTCGGCGTTCAGATAACCAGCACGGTCTTGCCACGCGCGCCGGAGGCGCCGATAACATCCGGGGCCGCGTCCAGCGGCGGGGTGTTATCGATCGGCACCACCAGATCGCCGTTGCCGACATCGCGCAGCAGTTCCCGCAATTCCGGTGCGCCGCCGCTGGATTCGAAGTTTCCACCGGTGATGCCGCGAGCCTTGAGCGCTTCCTCGTCGGCGGACCAGACGGTGGTGTACGCCGCACCGCCGGACTTCACCACGCTCGCGTTGTCGGCGAACAGCGGCGGCGGGCTCACCAGATCGAAGAGCACATCGACGCCCGCGGGCAATGTGATCCGCACCGAATCCGCGACCGAGAGCGGTGAGCTCTCGGCGTGCGTTGGCGAATCGGTGACGGTGATCCGCCCGTAGTTGACCACCTCGGTCGCGCCCAGCCGGATCATCCGATCGGTATCGTTCGGCCGCGCGGTCGCGATGACGTGCGCGCCCGCCAGCGCCGCGAGCTGCACCAGATAGGAGCCGACGCCGCCGGACGCGCCGACGATCAGCACGCTCTGCCCGGCGGCCACCTTCGCGGCGTGGATCAGATCGAGTGCGGTGATGCCCGCGGTGGGCAGGGCCGCGGCCTGTAGCGAGGTCACCTCGTCCGGTATCCGGGCGATGATCGAGGTGGAGGGCACCACGATGTATTCGGCGAAGGTGCCGTGCCCGAGCGGCGGGTTGAGCCATTTGCCGACCACGCGTTCGCCGATCTCGACATCGGTGACATCCGCGCCGATGCCGACCACCCGGCCCGCGCCGTCCACGCCGGGAATGAGCGGAAAATCGTGCGGCAGTTTGCCATCCAGGAAGCCGTCGATGATGCGCTGATCGAAGGGGTTGACGCCCGCGGCTTCGATTTCGATCTTGAGCTCGCCCGGTCCGGCCTCGGGGACGGGCATATCGGCGGTCTCGGGGCGGCCGCCGAATTCACGAACCACGATCGCGCGCATTGCTGCTCCATTCGTCCGGATGTCCGAGCTTGGGATGAGCGGGTGATGCGTCAACGAACCCGGTTCATCGTAGGCAGGGACACCGTGGAACCGGTGTGATTCAGGCCATTCGGTTTTGTTCGTGGCGAGTAGCCTTACGAGGACCTTCGGCACTGGTGGTCGCACCGGAAATTCGTCAGACTTGAGCGGAACAGACTCAACTCCTGTCGCGTTGGTTCGAGTAAGCGACTAGTAGGAAGGTGAACGTGGACTCGTTCAATCCCACCACCAAGACCCAGGCGGCCCTGACCGCCGCCCTGCAGGCGGCCTCCGCCGCGGGCAACCCGGAAATCCGTCCGGCGCACTTGCTGGTGGCGTTGCTGGATCAGACCGACGGCATCGCCGCACCCCTGTTGAAGGCCGTCGCCGTGGATTCGGCAACGGTCCGGCGCGAAGCGCAGGACATTGTCGACCGGCTGCCGCGCGCCAGCGGCGCCACCACTCAACCGCAGCTCGGGCGCGAGGCGCTCGCCGCCATCACCGCCTCGCAGCGACTGGCCACCGAGATGGGCGACGAATACGTCTCCACCGAACACCTCATGGTCGGCCTGGCCGCCGGGGATTCCGATGTCTCGCAACTGCTGCTGAAGTACGGCGCGACCGCGGACGCCTTGCGCGAGGCGTTCACCGCCGTGCGCGGCAATACCCGCGTCACCAATGCCGATCCCGAGGGCAGCTATCAGGCGCTGGAGAAGTACTCCACCGATCTGACCGCCGCCGCCCGCGACGGCAAACTGGACCCGGTCATCGGGCGCGACACCGAGATTCGGCGCGTGGTGCAGGTGCTGTCCCGGCGCACCAAGAACAATCCGGTCCTCATCGGCGAACCCGGCGTCGGCAAGACCGCCATCGTCGAGGGGCTGGCCCAGCGCATCATCGCGGGCGATGTCCCGGAATCGTTGCGCGGCAAGAAACTCGTCTCGCTCGATCTGGGCGCGATGGTCGCCGGAGCCAAGTACCGCGGTGAATTCGAGGAGCGGCTCAAGGCCGTGCTCGAGGAGATCAAATCCAGTGCGGGACAGATCATCACGTTCATCGACGAACTGCACACCATTGTCGGCGCGGGCGCGACCGGCGAATCCGCCATGGACGCCGGAAACATGATCAAGCCCATGCTGGCGCGCGGTGAACTGCGCCTGGTCGGCGCGACCACCCTGGACGAATACCGCCAGCACATCGAGAAGGATCCGGCCCTGGAGCGCCGCTTCCAGCAGGTGCTGGTCGGCGAGCCCTCGGTGGCGGACACCGTCGGCATCCTGCGCGGGCTCAAGGAGCGGTACGAGGTGCACCACCACGTGCGCATCACCGACTCCGCGCTGGTGGCCGCGGCGACCCTGTCCGATCGGTACATCACCTCGCGGTTCCTGCCGGACAAGGCCATCGACCTGGTCGATGAGGCCTCGTCCCGGCTGCGCATGGAAATCGATTCCCGCCCCGTGGAAATCGATCAGGTCGAACGCGCCGTGCGCCGCCTCGAGATCGAAGAGGTCGCGCTCGCCAAGGAGACCGACGACGCGTCCAAGCAGCGCCTGGAGAAGTTGCGCTCCGAACTCGCCGACGACCGCGAGAAGCTCAATCAATTGATGACCCGCTGGCAGAACGAGAAGCAGGCCATCGATTCGGTGAGCGCGCTCAAGGAACAGCTCGAGGCGCTGCGCGGGGAATCCGAGCGCGCCGAGCGCGATGGCGATCTCGGTAAGGCCGCCGAACTCCGGTACGGCCGAATCCCCAAGCTGGAGAAGGAATTCGCCGAAGCCGAGGCCAAGGCCAAGGGCGCGTCCGACGGCGACGTCATGCTCAAGGAGGAGGTCGGCCCGGACGATATCGCCGAGGTGGTCTCGGCGTGGACCGGTGTCCCCGTCGGCCGCATGATGGAGGGCGAAACCCAGAAACTGCTCCGCATGGAGGATGAGCTGGGCAATCGCGTCATCGGTCAAAAGGCCGCCGTCCAAGCGGTTTCCGATGCGGTGCGCCGGGCTCGCGCGGGCGTGGCAGATCCGAATCGGCCGACCGGTTCCTTCATGTTCGTCGGACCCACCGGCGTCGGTAAGACCGAACTCGCGAAAGCGCTGGCGGACTTCCTGTTCGACGATGAGCGCGCCATGATCCGCATCGATATGAGCGAGTACAGCGAGAAGCATTCGGTGGCTCGCCTGGTCGGTGCGCCCCCGGGCTACGTCGGGTACGACCAGGGCGGCCAGCTCACCGAGGCGGTGCGCAGGCGGCCGTATTCGGTGGTGCTGTTCGACGAGATCGAGAAGGCGCATCCGGATGTGTTCGACATCCTGTTGCAGGTGCTCGACGAGGGACGGCTCACCGACAGTCAGGGCCGCACCGTCGACTTCCGCAACACCATCCTGATTCTCACCTCGAATCTGGGTGCGGGCGGCTCCAACGAGATGGTCATGAACGCGGTGCGGGTGGCCTTCAAGCCCGAGTTCCTGAACCGCCTCGACGATGTGGTCATGTTCCATCCGCTCGATGAGGAGCAGTTGGAGTCGATCGTCGACATCCAACTGAACCAGTTGCAGAAGCGGCTCGCGCAGCGTCGTCTGAAGCTGGACGTCTCGGATTCGGCCCGGTTCTGGCTCGCGGTGCGTGGCTACGATCCGGCTTACGGTGCGCGTCCGCTGCGCAGGCTGATCCAGCAGTCCATCGGCGACACTCTCGCCAAAGAGCTGTTGGCCGGTGAAGTGCAGGACGGCGACACGGTGAAGGTCAATGTCACCCCCGACGGGGACAGTCTGATCGTCGGCCGGTAGTCCGGAAAAACGGGAATGCCGCACCTTTCGACAGGAAAGGTGCGGCATTTTCATTTGCCGGTAGATGGCCGATTCGGAACCGCTCGGTCGAGTTCAAGCCCCGTGGGAGTCCGGCAGCTTAGGCTGGAGGCCATGACAACTCCGAGCGATCCGTGGTCGCGGCGGCCTGAACCTGGCCCGGGGGAGGAACCGACCCAAAAGGTCGAGCGTCCCACCGAGCAGGTCGGGCACACCTCGGAAGTCGCACACCACGGGGCGGGCGAGCACATCTCGCCCACCGAGTACTTCGGGCAGCAACAGGGACCGGAAGCCACCCGGGTGCTGCCGCCGTACGACGCCAGCTGGGGCGGTTACGACAGCGGCGCGGGCTACGCCCCGCCGACGGCCACCTATCCACCGGGCTACACCCCGAACCCGTCCGGTTACGACCCGAGCGGCGCGGCCGGATACGGCCAGCTGCCCCCCGGCGACGGTGGACTGAGCTACGGGCAGGCCGGAGGTTATCCGGGCGGACCCGGCGGCTATCAGCCCGCCGGATTCCCGCAGCAGCCCGCGCCGCCGGAACCGCCGCGCAAGACCGGCCTGTGGATAGGTGTGGGCATCGCGGCGTTCGTACTCGTCGCCATCGCCGGTGTGCTGCTGGGAGCGCTTCTCGCGAACAAGGATTCATCCGATACCGCCGCCTCCACCACCACCCGCACCAGCGGTTTCCCGATGCCGAACCTGCCCGGGAACACCTCGTCGCAGCCGCTGCCCAGTGGTATCCCGCAGATTCCGGGCCTCGGTGATATCGACTCGCTCGGTGCGAATATGGGCACCGTCGCGAGCAATGACGGCACCACCCTCACCATGACCACACTGTCCGGCACTACGGTGACCGTGCACACCGACGAACGGACGCAGGTCATTTCGCTCGGCAGTACGAAGGTGGCGGACATACCGGTGGGTGAAATGGTGATGGTGCAGGGCGATAAGGCCGCCGACGGAGCGATCCAGGCCAAGCTCATCATCAGCACGTCATTGCCCGGCGGAACCCGATGAATGCAGGCATACCGGGCATACCCCCGCCCGGCTGGATAGGGTAGGCGGCGATGACGGCTATATGGTTCGGGTTGGCGGCGATCGCGCTGGTGGGTGCGATCGTGCTGCTCTATTTCGATCGGCTGCAACGGCAGCGCACCGGGCATGTGCGCCAGGTCTGGGCGAAATCCCAGGGGTACACCTATGTTTCGGTGGAACCGGCGCTGGCCTCCACCTGGCGGCGCGGCGCGCTGGCCAAACTCGGATACCTGTCCGCGGTGGATGTGGTGTCCGGAAATCGCAAGGGCGAGAAGTTCGTACTCTTCGATCTGGAGGACGCCGCCACCCTGGTCGCGGTGCGCCGCCAGATCGGTTCGGACATCGATATCGACCTGCGCATGAAGACCGCCGCCCCGCCCAAGGACCATGATCTGGAAATGCTTGGCGCCATTGGTGATCGGGTGGTCTTCGCGACCAATCCCGATATCGCCCGGCACGCGGTGGATCAGCGCATGGTGGCGTTCATCGAATCGCTGCCCGACACCGTGCAGCAGCTGTGGAGTGAGGGCAACTGGACCCTCGGCATGCTGCACGTGAGTTCGGTCGCCAAGGATTGGGAGATGGCGATCGACGCCGTGCTGCGCCTGTCCGGGCTGCTGCACGTGCTGCCGCCGGTGATCAACTCCGAACGCGGTCGCGACGAACTGCCCGAACCCGGTCGCTCGCACCCGGTTCCGGAGGATGAGGACTACGACGGCTACGACCGCGACGGCGATTTCGAGCCCGGGCGTCGCCCGGCCCGCGCCACCGAGATCGAGGCCGACGACGACGAACTCAGCCCGCTGCTCGGCGACATCGCCGGCGGCGAAGGTGAGGGCGAGCCCGAAAACTGGCGTCCCGCACTGAAAGTCGTGCCGGATCCGCGAAATCGCCCGCGCCGCAACTGGCCTCCCGCCGAAGAGGGCGACGACTGGATCGACGACGAGGACGGCCCGCGCCGCCCCGCCGGTGCGGACGACTGGTCCGAGGACGAACCCGAATCGCGCCGCGATGAGGAACCCGAGGAAGGCTGGCGCAAGGACCAGGGCCGCAGCGCCCCGCCCGGCGGCCCCTTCCACCCCGGCTTCCGCCCGTACCAGGGCCCCACACCGAGGTGATGCGCGGCGGTCGATCGGTTCGATCCGCCGAAACCGTCGAGACGCGGCCAATTGCACGGGTACTGCCCTCGGGCTCGCGTGCGAGGGGCCAGAATGGTTGCGCCGTCCCGGTCATCGCCGACCGTTCACCAGTCGTGCGAATGATGGGTTGCCGATGACCGAGGGTTCTCCCGAGCTGTCCCCGAGCGCCCACGCATCCGCGGCCGAGCGGCCGTCGAGCGCTGAGCTGCCGACGAGCGCCGCGCGGCTGCCCGGCGCGCATCGCCCGGTGGCATTGGTCACCGGGCCGACCTCCGGAATCGGTAAGGCGTACGCCACCCGGCTGGCCGCGCTCGGCTACGACCTGGTGCTGGTGGCGCGCGATGAGCGGCGGCTGGCCGCGCTGGCGCACGACTGCGAGGTGCGATTCGGGGCGCGGGCGCAGGTGCTGCCCGCGGATCTGGCGGTGGCCGCCGACCGGGACCGGGTGGCCGCCCGGCTGGCCGAAGGCGTCGAATTCCTGGTCAACAACGCGGGATTCGGGCTCTCCGGGGAGTTCTGGGAAGCCACACCGGACGTGCTGCGGTCGCAACTCGAGGTGAATGTCGGCGCGGTGGTCGAACTGACCCGCGCGGCCGTGCCGCCCATGCTGCACGCGGCCAATGGAACCGTGGTGAATGTCGCCAGCATGGCCGGGTTGATACCCGCGAGGGGCTCGACCTACTCGGCCTCCAAGGCGTACGTCGTATCCTTCTCGCAAGGGCTGGCGAGCGGGCTGGCCGGGACCGGCGTCCGGGTGCAGGCTCTGTGCCCGGGATTGGTCCACACCGAATTCCACGAACGTGCCGGTCTGGCGACCGATTCGTTTCCCCGGCCGCTCTGGCTGGATGTGGATCAGGTGGTCGCCTGCTCACTGGCGGATCTGGAGAAGAACCGGGTGCTCAGCGTGCCCGGCATGCAGTACAAAGCGATCGCCGCGGTCGCCGGACTGATCCCGCGGTCCCTGGTGACCCGCCTGAATCGGGCCTTTTTCAACGCACGCGGAAGGACATAGACACAGCAATGCAGGTAACGACGACCGACCGGGACAGACTGGCCGAACTGGTACGTGAACTCGCCGTCGTACACGGCAAGGTCACCCTGTCCTCGGGCAAGGAAGCCGACTACTACGTGGACCTGCGCCGGGCCACCCTGCAGCACGAGGCGGCGCCGCTCATCGGCAAACTGCTGCGCGAACTCGTCGCGGACTGGGATTTCGACTCCGTCGGCGGGCTCACCATGGGCGCGGACCCGGTCGCGGCCGCGGTCATGCACGCGCCCGGCCGTCCCATCAACGCCTTCGTGGTCCGCAAGGCCGCCAAGACGCACGGTATGCAGCGGCAGATCGAGGGCCCGGACATCGTGGGCAAGCGCGTGCTGGTGGTGGAAGACACCACCACGACCGGAAACTCGCCGGTCACCGCGGTGCGAGCACTGCGTGACGCCGGTGCCATCGTGGTCGGCGTGGCCACCGTGGTGGATCGCGAAACCGGCGCCGACGGTGTGATCGCGGCCGAGGGTCTGGAGTACCGCTCGATCCTCGGATTGAAGGATCTGGCGCTGGGCTGAACTGTCGCCCTGAGTTAGCCTGTTGTTGGTCTTATGTCCGACAACGTTGTCGAACAGCTGTTGTGAAGGGTCGTGTGAGTCACCTGTGGTGAGCATTGCAATCAACAAGGGTCCCCAGAATGTTGCGATGCTCGGCATCGGTGCTTACCGGCCCGAGCGCATCGTCAGTAACGCCGAGGTGTGCAAGACACTCGACTCCACCCCCGAGTGGATCTTCGACCGCACCGGTATCCACAACCGGCGCTGGATCAGCGGCGACGAGACGATCCGATCGATGTCGGTGGCGGCGGGCGAACGCGCGCTGAAGAACACCGGCATCGATCGCTCCAAGATCGGCGCGCTGGTGCTGTGCACCTCCAGCTGGCTCAAGCTCACCCCGCACGGTGCGCCCAGTATTGCCGCGGACCTCGGCATGAACGGCATTCCGGCATTCGATCTGGTCTCGGGCTGCGGCGGCTTCTGCTACGGCCTGGGTGTGGCCACCGATATGATTCGCGCCGGTTCCGCCGAATACATCCTGGTCATCGGCGCGGAAACGATGACCGTCGGCCTGGACCCGACCGATCGCGGCACCGCCATGATCTTCGGTGACGGCGCGGGCGCGGTCGTCATCGGACCCGCCGAGGAGAACGGCATCTCGCCGACGGTGTGGGGCAGCGACGGCGAGAACGCCGAAGCCATCGCCCAGGACATCGACTTCCTCGCGTTCATGAACCGTGCGCAGGAACTCCAGGGCACCGATCCGGCGGTCGAACCCGTCGGCCGGATGTCGCTGCATATGGAGGGCCCCAAGGTTTTCCGCTGGGCCGCGGTCACGCTGCCGCGCGCGCTGTCCAGCGCGATCGAGCTCTCCGGTGTGGCCAAGGAGGACATCGAGGTGTTCGTGCCGCACCAGGCCAATGCCCGCATCAACGAGCTCATGAAGAAGAACCTCGGCCTCGCCGACGATCTGCCCATGGCCAATGACATCGAGAACACCGGCAACACCTCGGCGGCGTCGATTCCGCTCGCCATCGAGGAAATGCTGGTGACCGGCAAGGCCAAGGGCGGTCAGCTGGCCCTGCTGCTCGGTTTCGGCGCGGGCCTGTCTTACGCCGGTCAGGTCGCGGTCCTGCCCCCGGCCCCGGCCGAGCCCTCCTTCTGATGCCCCGGCCGTTCCGCGCCGCCTTCGTCGGCGCGGCGGCCGTGACAGTGTTCGGCGCTGTCACCGGTCGCCACAAATTGCAGTGGGCCGCAAAGCCTTTGCTCATGCCGCTGCTCGCGGCGGATATCGTCACCAACGATGACGGTCTCGAATCCTCCGACCGTACAGTGCTGCTCGGCTCGCTCGCGGCCGCCACGGTGGGCGACATCCTGCTCATCGATCCGGACGACGACCGCCGATTGATCGCGGGCGCATCGTCTTTCGCCGTTATGCAAACCGGCTACTCCCGGCTCTGGTGGCGGCGCGGCGGCCGTCCGCAACCCCAGATCGCCGCCCAGCGCCTGGTGGCCTGGCTGGGTGCGGCCGCCCTGATGCGCGCCAAGGCCCCGGCGGTGGCTCTGCCCCTGACCGCCTACGGCGCGACCCTCGGCACCGCCGCCACCCTCGCCTCCGACCCCGGCATCGCTCCGGGTGCGAAAGCCATTGCGGGCCTGAATATCCCGGGCTCCGACCCGCGCACCCGCCTGGGTGTGGGCGCACTGCTGTTCACGGTGTCCGACGGACTCATCGTGCTGCGCAAGATCTTCGCCCGCAGTACCCGCTCCCAGCGCATCACCGAGGGCGTCATCCTCACCACCTACGCCGCCGCCCAGTACCTGTTGGCAGACCCCCGCGCCCACCGCCCCTGATCGACCGTACGAGGTCAGGGGAGCCGGGACAGTAGGGCGCGGCCTGCGGCCGCCCACCATGCGGTGTGGCCGAGAAAGTAATGGCGGTAGGCGATTTCGGCGTTCTCGGGGTTGCCGCCGGGTATTACGCCGAGGAAGTAGTCGATCTCGGACAACTCGTATTCGGCGTGCACCAGCGGGAGCAGTTCGGGGAGGGCCGCAGTCTCGGTGGGACTGAGCGGGCGGATCGATCGGTAACCGTTCAGCAGGGCTTCGACCTGATCGAATTGGATGTGGGCCGGGCCGCCGTCGCGCAGGGAGATCCAGTCGACGGCGCAGCGTTCGATGGCTACGGCCAGGTCGTGGATGGCGACGGTGCGGTCGCAGAGACCGAAATCTATGACCGTGGAAGGGGATTCGACTCCGGGTCCGGTGGATTGCCACAGCAGGTTGGTGCCGTGCCAGTCATTGTGCGTCCACTGGGGAGCCAGGTGGGGGAGCAGTCGATACAGGCGGGTGTGGAAAGGCAGGTGCAGGCGTTGCACCTCGGTGCGCCAGTCGCTGGTGGCGAGGAAGGCAGCCAGGGCCGGGCGAACGGCGGCGCGGGCCTCGATGGCGGCGATCGGGTCGGGTGCGGAGAAGATCGAGAAGCTCGCCAGTAGAGGGCGGGGTGGACGGGGTGGGGCGTCGTAATCCCTTGCGGCGAGATGCAATCGGGCCAGCATGCGGCCGGAGGTGCGGGCCTGGTCGGTCGAGAGGTATGGGGACCAGGAGAACGAGCTGCGGTAGAGGTCCTCGCCGATGCCGAGTTCCTGCACCTCGTAGGTGAATTCGCCGATTTCGCGGGTGAGCACGATGGCGGGAATGGGAATTCCCCTGTCGCGCAAGTGATTCATGAACGCGTGCTCTTCGGCGAGGGCCGTCGCATCGCGCAGGGTGCGGGGGAGTCGTTTGACGATTACCGGTGTGCCGTCCGCGGTGTGGACTCGGGCGGTCGCGGAAAGCGGCCGGGGACTGCGCCATTCGATCACGGCGTCGGGTCCGAGCAGCGCCGCGATCTCCGGCGGGGTCAGGGGCGGCCAGTCGGGGGCGACGAGCTGTTCCGAACCCATGCCGAAGACGCGGTCCCGGGTCATCGGGTCAGGCCCGCCGGCGCTGCACGACCACCAGGATGGCGGTGACGAAAGCCGCTGCCAGCCACGAGAAGAGCGAGGCCGAGGACCACCATTGCGGGTGGAAGCCGATGGCATCCTGCACCTTTGTCCACAGGTTCGCCCACCACGGCACCGAGCCCGGATTGCACAGCTGGTACACGACGAAGCCGATGATCCATGGCAGCAGCATGAATGGGCGAGAGGGCGCGGTTTGCGACAGATTCCAGCCCTGCCTGCTGCTACCGAAGAAATAGTCGATGATCAGCACGGCACTCAACGGCACGAACACCGAGCCGATCAGGTAGAGGAAATTGCCATAGTCGGTGAAATCGCGGACCGGCAGAGCCAGTAGCGTGACCAGCACGCCGACACCCAATGCCAGCAGGCGGCGATCCACGCGCGGCAGCAGATTCTGGATCGACATGGCCGTGGAGTAGACGTTGGCGAAGGATTGATCCGATTCGCGCAGCACCAACACCGCGAAGAAGGCCCAGCCCGCCGTCACGCCCAGCAGGGTGTCGAAGATGTGGTCGACATCGCCGCCCGCCTGGAGGATCGCGAGAATGCCGAGCAGGTAGCACCAGAACTGCCCGACGGAATAGCCGAGTGTCGCCGCGCCCGCCGCACCGCGCGCCGAACGCGAATGCCGGGTGTAGTCGGCGGCCAGCGGCACGAACGACACCGATACCGCGAGGGTCGCGTCGACAGCGGGGAAGAACCCGCTCCAACTGGTGTTCGGAAGTTCCGGAACAGGTTGCCGCAGTAGCTGAATGGTGAAGTACACCAGGGCGATACCTACCGCGACCGAGACATACTTGCGCAGGATGTGCAGCACGCGCAGCGGCCAGATCGCCATGACGGTGCAGAGAATGCCCGCCGCGATGATGACCAGCGCGTGCGGAGCACGGTCATCGGTGAGTGCGGAGACACCGAGTGCGATGACGGTCAGTTCGAATACGCCCCAGCCGATGCACTGCACGATGTTCGCGGCGGTGGGCAGATAGGAGAGCTTGGTGCCGAAGAGGCCGCGCAGCACGGCCATGGCGGGCGCGCCCGTGCGGGTGCCGACGGCTCCGGTTCCGGCGACCATGGCGATACCGGCGACGGTGCCGACGAAGGTGGCCAGCAACGCGCCCGCGATTGACAGCGGCGGGTGTCCATTGGGCAGCAGCACCGTGGCCGCACCGCTGAACCCGATCAGGCTGACGCCGAGATTCAGCCAGAAGGCCGCCTGGTCACTGAAGCTCAGCGTGCGCGGCGGCTCGGTATCGAGCAGCAGCGGCGCTTCACGGCGGTCAGGGGGTACAGCGGGTATTGCGGTGGTCATGACCGGTGATGCTACGGGGAAGGCCAGGCAAATCGGGCAGGCTGCCTGCGCGGACAGATGAACCACCCCCGTCATCCCGGCGCGCTTTTGGCCGGGATCCACGCATATCGAAGGTGGATCCCGGCCAAAAACATGCCGGGATGACGGGGTCGTTTACAGGCAGACGACTATCCGGTCGCGGTTGCGCGGGTCGACGCGGATCGAAAGTATGCCGCCCACAGTGATTCTCGGGCGGATCACCGGTTCCACGTCGAAGACGATGCTGCCGCGATACGTCTCGGATCCGGGCACCACCAATTCCAGATCCAGTTCGGTGATCTCGGTGCAGTGATCGGTGCGCATGAGCCGGTGCACGCCCTCGATGGTGGCCCAGCCCTCGAGGCCGTGCCGCCGGAGTTGACGGTCGCTGTGCGAGGGGCGCTGTGCCAGCAGCATTCCGATGCCGAGGAAGGTGCCGAACATGCCGACCAGCACGATGATCTGCAGTGGCAGGGTGCCCGGCGGGGTGAGCGGTACCAGCCAGGCCAGCCAGACGCAGAGCGTGACGAGGTAGGCGACGGTGACGCCGAGTACGGTGCGAGAAATACGCGCGTGGTCCATCGAGACCCTCCAACCACGGCTTGCGGAACTCCAGGATAGTCCGAATTTTCCGTCCGGGTGGGGGATCGGGCGAGGTCAGGCCGGTGTGCGCCGACTCAGGCGGTGGTGCGCAACGCGGTGAGCGCGTCGAGGTCGAGCGGCAGCACCATGCCGTCCAATTCGAGGGTCACCTGCCCGGTGTACGTTCCGGTGGTTTCGTAGCGGCCCTCGCGAAGTCCGAAGGTGGTCAACCGCACCGACCCGTCGGTCTCCAGCAACCAGTAGTGCTCGATACCGCTCTCGGCGTACTCGGTGAACTTCATGATCCGATCGGTGCGCCGCGATCCGGGCGACACGATCTCGATGGCCGCCAGCACATCCGGGGGAAAGACCCGGGTCGCGTGCGCCGCCCCCGCCGCACCGCCCACCACCAGCACATCGGGCACCCGCACCGTCGACGGATGGGTTTCCTCGATCACCAATTCCACCCGGGCCAGCGCCGCCACCCGCCGCGGCAGCGCCGGTTCCAGCTGAGCGGCCAAGCGCCACACCGCGAGTTGATGCCGCGGCGGCTGCGGTGCGATCAGCAGCACCCCGTCCACCAGTTCCCGGCAGGAACCGCGCTCATTGGGTAGCGCCGACCACTCCGCCAGCGTCAATAGGTGATCGGGCCAGGACGCAACGACTTTCACCGTCTCCGCGGAACTCGACCGAACCATGGAACCAGTGTTCCACGGTCGGCAACCGTACAGCGACGTTTCACCCGGGGCCGTCTAACCCTTGAGTCGCAGTACCGCCAGCACCCGCCGATGATGCAGATCCGAGGGCGGCAACTCCAGCTTGGTGAAGATATTGCCGATGTGCTTCTCCACCGCCCGCTCGGTCACCGTGAGCGCCTGCGCCAGCGCCGAATTCGACAGCCCCTGCGCCATCAACTCCAGTACCTCGCGTTCGCGCGGGGTGAGGCGGGCGAGCGAATCCTGTTGCCGGGCCGCGCCCATGAGCTGACTCACCACTTCCGGATCGAGTGCGGTGCCGCCGGTCGCGACCCGTTGCAGCGCGTCCACGAAATCCCCGATATCGGCCACCCGGTCCTTGAGCAGATAGCCGACCCCGCCCGCGCCGGACGCGAGAAGTTCAGTGGCATACCGGGTTTCGATCCACTGCGAGAACACCAGCACCCCGGTTTCGGGATGGCTGCGGCGCAATGCCAGCGCCGCCAGCAACCCCTCGTCGGTGAAACTGGGCGGCATGCGCACATCCACCACCGCCACATCGGGCCGATGCTCGGCCACCGCGGCGGACAGGCCGTCCGCCTCGCCGACCGCGGCCACCACCGCGTAACCGCGATCGGTCAGCAGCGCGGTCAGCCCGTCCCGCAGAATGGCGTTGTCCTCCGCGATCACCACGCGCAGCCGATCAGGGGTGCTCATCGTGTCCTCTCGATTGTCATACGGGGCAGCCGGTTTCCGATGCGGGCTACGGTCCCGCCACCGGCAGCACCATGGTGACCACGGTGGGTCCGCCCACCGGGCTGTCCACCAGCAGTGACCCGTCGACCGATCGCGCCCGCGCCGCCAGACCCGAAAGCCCGCCCGCCACGGCGGTTTCGCCGGGGCCCTCGATCGGTTGCAGCGCGCCGCCGTGCCCGTTGTCGCGCACGCTCACCGCGAGCGCATCCGTGCCGGTGGGCAGTACCGCCACCCAGATGCGGTTCGCGCCAGCGTGTTTCACCACATTGGTGAGCAGTTCCGCGACCGAGAAATAGGCGATGGCCTCGATGGACGGGCTGGGCCGGACCGGCAGCAGCACCCGCAGCTCCACCGGAATCGCGCACCGCGCGGCCAATGTCTCCAATGCCGGTTCCAGGCCCAATTCCAAAGCGGGCGGGTGAATCCCGCGCACCAACTCGCGCAATTCGGTCAGCGCCTCCTTGGATCCGGTGCGCGCCTGCGCGATGAGTTCGGCGGCGTCACCGCCATTGGCGAGGCGATCCTCGGCGCGGCCCAGCATCATGGCGATACTGACCAGGCGTGCCTGCGTACCGTCGTGCAGATCCCGTTCCAGGCGGCGCAGCGTCGCGGTGGAATCGTCGACGGCCGCCCGGCGGCTCTCCTGCAATTCCAGCACCCGCTGATCCGCGGCGGTCGGCGCGAGCAGCCAGATCGCGAACAACCGGTGCAGCCAGCACACGAAACGGATCAGCCACGGCAGCAGGAAGCAGCCGAGCACGCCCAGCGCGGCGAAAGCCAGTACGCGCGGCCAGGTATCGACGAAATACTGGTTGAACTGGAACAGCGAGTGATGCTCGACGCCGTTCTCATCCACATTGGTGGGGTTGAACAGCACCCAGAAAATGGGGGAGAGGGCGCTGAATCCCACGATCGCGATGACCATCAGCACGCCGTAGCCGATGATCATGCCGAACAGGCACTGGATCACCAGGAAAAGCAGTGCGCGCCAGGAGGTCCGATCGGTGTAGGCGCTGCGCAACCAGCCCCACAGCCCAGGCCGGTAGGTGAACGGCTGCGGTTCGGGCATCGGATTGTTCAGCAGCAGTGCGTTCAGGACGCGATAGACGCGACCCCACACCCGCCCGCCGAGAATCGCGCAGCCGAGCAGCGGCACCCCGATCAGCACGATGACCGTGTACACCCCGCCCACGATCGCGGTGAAAAGGTATGCGGCCGCGACACATCCGAGTACGAACGCGATGATCAGGTACGCGAACTCCTTCCACACCCGCGCCCGGAAGGGGGCCAGTAACACCTCGCGCAGCACCGCGCCGGGATCGGACCGGGGTGGCGGGGCGGGTTCGGGGGCGGGCATGTCGAGCACGATAGTGGGGAGTGCGGCCGTCTCGTTCATACCTCTCATCGTGGTCGGACGGCCGCTGCGGAACGAGGGAGCAGGCCCGTAAATCCGGGGTGTGGCCAGCACGAAGACCTAGCATCATGTGCATGAGCTATCAACCGCCGCCGCCGGGGTATCAGCCCCCGCCCGGCTATTACGGCGCACCGCCGCCGGATCATCCACAGGCCGTCACCGTGCTGGTGCTCGGCATTCTCAGCCTGGTGCTGTGCCAGGTCATCGGGCCGGTGGCCTGGGTGATGGGCCGCCGCGTCCGCGATGAGATCGACGCCTCGCGGGGCGCCATCGGCGGTCGCGGCATGGTCAATGCCGGATACATCTGCGGCATCATCGCCACGGGTCTGCTGGTGTTCGTCGTGGTGATCGTGGTGCTGAGCATCGTGATCGGTGTTGTCGGCAGTACGACGAATTAGGACCGGCCGCCCGGCAGCGCGGGCAGGCCGGTGCTGACCTGCCATTACGATGGCGCGGGTGAGTTCCGCCAGTACCGACGATCCCCTCGCCCCCGATGCCGCCGGCTCCGAGGGCGATCCGGCCGGTCCCACCGAATGGGGTGAGCACCCGCACGGCGTCGGGCCGTGGCGCGACGAATTCGGCACCGAACCGCCGGATGACCCGCGGCTGGACCCGGAATTGCTCGCGCACGGCGACCGCCGCAATGTGGTGGACGCGTACCGCTATTGGACCCGCGAGGCGATCGTCGCCGATATCGACAGCCGCAGGCATTGTTTCCACGTGGCCATCGAGAACTTCGGGCATGACGCGAATATCGGCACGGTGGTGCGCACCGCGAACGCCTTCGGCGCGGCGGCCGTGCACATTGTCGGGCGTAAGCGCTGGAATCGGCGCGGGGCCATGGTCACCGACCGCTATCAGCACATTCACCATCACGCCGATACCGCCGAACTGCTGAAGTTCGCGATCGCCAACAACTTGACGGTCGTGGCTGTGGACAATGTGCCGGGCTCGGTTCCGCTGGAGACCGCCGACCTGCCGCGCGATTGCCTGCTGCTGTTCGGCCAGGAGGGTCCGGGCGTCACCGAGGCCGCCAAAGACGCCGCGCTGCTGACCGTTTCGATCGCGCAATTCGGCTCGACCCGCAGCATCAATGCGGGAGTCGCAGCGGGGATAGCGATGCACGCCTGGGTTCGGCAACACGCCGACCTGGGAACGGCCTGGAAGTGACAACCGCCACGGCAATTGGACAAGGTTGGTAACAAATCAGCCACGGGGTGGGGTGTGGCCCTGGCACGATATGTCCTATGACTTCGCGGACCGGGCGCAATATCGAGCCGACGGCCGCGCTCTGGGCGGAGCGCGCCGATCTGGCGGAGTCCGCGATCGTGTCTCGGCACCTGCGGACGCTGTGGGGTATGCCGGGTACGGCGCTGGGCGTGGTCGGCTGGCCCGCGACCAAGCGGGAGCGCGGGTTCGCGAATTGGCACTACTGGTGGCAGGCGCATCTCATCGATTGCGCGGTGGACGCCGCCAATCGCGCGCCGACGCCGGTGCGGCAGAAGCGGATCTGGTCCATCGCGCATGCCATGCGATTACGCAATATCGCCGGGTGGACCAATAACTACTACGACGATATGGCCTGGCTGACAATCTCTTTGGAGCGGGCCGAGCGCACCCAGGGCGTCGAGGAGGTGCGCGGTGCGCTGCTGCAATTGAGCAATGAGCTGTACACCGGGTTCGAACCGCAGTTCGGCGCGGTGCCGTGGCGTAAGGGCTCGGATTTCTTCAATGCCCCCGCGAACGGTCCGGTCGGTATTGCGATGGCCCGGCTCGGCCGCTATCCGCGCGCCCAGGAAATCTCCGATTGGCTCGATGACAACCTGCGTGACAAGGACTCCGGGCTCATCTTCGACGGCATCCACCTGCCCTCCGGTGAGGTCGAACGCCCCACCTACAGCTACTGCCAGGGCGTGGTACTCGGCCTGGAAACCGAACTGGCCGTGCACACCGGCGAACCCCGGCACGTCGATCGCGCGGTCCGGCTGATCGCCGCCATCGAGGAGCATATGGTCGGCGGCGGTGTCGTCATCGGCGGTGGTGGCGGGGACGGCGGCCTGTTCAACGGCATTCTCATCCGCTATCTCGCGCTGGCCGCGGTCATGCTGCCCGGCGACGAGACCGATCAGGTGAACGCCCGCCGCACCGCCGCCGCGATCGTGCGCGAATCGGCTACCGCGGCCTGGGAGAACCGTCTGGAAGTCGAGGGTGAGCCGCTCTTCGGCCCGGACTGGCGACTGCCCGCGCGACTACCCGGCGTTTCGGGTGCGGGCCGCTTCGAAGGCGGTTCGGTCTCGGCCTCGCGCACTCCGGAACGCGATCTGTCCGTTCAGCTTTCGGGCTGGAAACTGATGGAGGCCGCGCATACGGTCACCGCCGCGGGCCTCTAGTCGTTGCGGCTGATCACATGCATCGGCACCGTCTCGCACTCCGCGTCGAGCTCGAAATCCTCTGCGGGCCGTGACATTTCCGCGCGGTACTGGCGGACGCCGACGATCGTGCCGAGGATCAATCCGACCACCAGCGTGCCGATCACCGCGGGCATCAGCCAGGACACGTTCTCCAGGAAACTGCCCGCGTAGTACCCGATCAGCAGCAGTACCGGCGCCCAGATGATCGCGCCCACCGTCGAGGCGATCGTGTACTTGCGATGATCCATACCGGCCGCACCCGCCACCAGCGGGCACAGCGTGCGCACCCACGGAATCCAGCGTGCCACCAGCACCGCCAGGAATCCGTGGCGATGTAGTAGCTCGGCCACCCGGGCCAGATTCCGGGTGTTGATGTATTTGCCGTTCTTACGCGCCACCAGGTGATGTCCGGTGCGCTGCCCGATCACATAGCCGACCTGATTACCGGCGATGGCCGAGATCATGGTGCCCACCGCCAGCGCCCACACGTGCATCTCGCCGGTGACCTGCGAGGCCAGCACGACACCGGCGGTGATGAGCATCGAATCACCGGGCAGGAACAGCCCGATGATCAGCGCGCATTCGAGGAAGACAAACGTGAGGACGACGGTCCACACGAGCACCGGCCCAGCTGTCTCGAGCGGCCCGAAGGCGCTCAGAGCGTGGGTTAGCGGGGTGGTCGACACCGATGGCTCTAGCGGTTCGGCTCGTTCGACGTGGCGGCCAGCTCCGCCTCGGCGCCACGATTGCGCAGGTTCTTCAGCACCGCGAGGATGCCCGGCAGGATCGAGACGAGCACGATGAGCAGGAAGATCGCCTCGACATTCTTACGAATGAATTCCACATTGCCGAGGAAGTAGCCCAGCACGGTCACGCCGCCGCCCCACAGGATCGCGCCGACGATGTCGAAGGTGACGAACTTGCGGTAGTCCATCTTCGAAACGCCCGCCAGCACCGGCATGAACGTGCGCACGATGGGCACGAAGCGAGCCAGGATGATGGTCTTGGGGCCGTGCTTCTCGAAGAACTCGTGCGTCTCGGTGACGTACTTCTTCTTGAAGAAGCGGCTGTCCTCCTTCTGGAACAGCGCGGGCCCGATGGCCCGGCCGATCCAATACCCGGATTGATCACCGAGGAATGCGATCAGCACCACAGCGGGCAGCAGCACCCAGATGGAGACGGGCGGGTTCGCCTGCGCCGACAGCAGACCGCCGGTGAACAGCAGCGAATCGCCGGGCAGGATCGGGAACAGCAATCCCGTTTCGATGAAGACGATCACCAAGATCGCCGGGAGCACCGCGTTCTTCAGCCAGGTCTCCGTCAGGAGATGCATGGGATCGAGAATCGCGGGGAGCGCGACGTTGGTCGTCACGGCATCGGACACGGCCAGCAAGGTCACGGCCACCACCCTACCGGTCATTGCGATGTGACACCGAACGTCGAAGCAACCTCACGAACTTGTCAGGATTCCGAGGCCATTGCCAGGCGAAAAGCCGTCTGCCCTAGGGTGTGCCCTGACAGAATTTGTTGTACACAGCACACCACTTACGGAGGTCATTGTGCCCATCGCGACTCCGGAGATCTACGCCGAGATGATTGCTCGGGCCAAGGAGAACTCCTTCGCGTTCCCCGCGATCAATTGCACGTCGTCCGAGACGATCAACGCCGCGATCAAGGGTTTCGCCGACGCGGGCAGCGACGGCATCATCCAGTTCTCCACCGGCGGAGCCGAATTCGGCTCGGGCCTGGGTGTGAAGAGCATGGTGACCGGCTCGGTCGCGCTCGCCGAATTCACGCATGTGGTGGCCGCCCAGTACGACATCACCATCGCGCTGCACACCGACCACTGCCCGAAAGACAAGCTGGACGGCTTCGTTCGGCCGCTGATCGCCATTTCGGCGGAGCGCGTGAAGTCCGGTCTGAACCCGCTGTTCCAGTCGCACATGTGGGACGGCTCCGCGATTCCGATCGACGAGAACCTGGAGATCGCCAAGGAACTGCTCAAGCAGTGCCATGCCGCGAACATCATTCTCGAGGTCGAGATCGGCGTCGTCGGCGGTGAAGAGGACGGTGTCGAGGCGGAGATCAACGACAAGCTCTACACCTCCCCCGAGGACTTCCAGAAGACCATCGACGCGCTCGGCGCGGGCGAGAACGGCAAGTACCTGCTGGCCGCCACCTTCGGCAATGTGCACGGTGTCTACAAGCCGGGCAATGTCGTGCTCAAGCCCGAGGTGCTCGCCGAGGGCCAGCGCGTCGCCGCCGCCAAGCTGGGTCTGGGCGCGGACGCGCAGCCGTTCGACTTCGTCTTCCACGGCGGTTCGGGCTCGCTGAAGTCCGAGATCGAGGATTCGCTGCGCTACGGCGTGGTGAAGATGAACGTCGACACCGACACCCAGTACGCGTTCACCCGCCCGGTCGCCGGTCACATGTTCGCCAACTACGACGGCGTGCTGAAGATCGACGGTGAGGTCGGCAACAAGAAGGTGTACGACCCGCGCAGCTACCTGAAGAAGGCCGAAACCTCCATGGCCGCGCGCGTACAAGAGGCGTGCAACGACCTCAAGTCGGCTGGTCGCTCCATCAGCGCCAAGTAAGGTAGCTCCGGAGGCCGGGAAAATCCGGTCCAGTGAGCAGAGCCCGCCGTGGTGGCCAGGTGCTGCCGCGGCGGTTCGCTTTTCTATACGAGGTGCAGCGCAATGACTCTCGATGTGCGGGTCCTCGGGCCTGTGCAAGTGCTGGTCGGCGGCCGTCCAGTGCTGGTCGGCGGCCCCAAGCCGCGTGCACTGCTGGCCGCGTTGACGGTGAACCGGCGGCGTGCGGTGTCGTCGCAGGCGCTGGCGGATATCGTCTGGAACGACGAGCCGCCGGACTCCTATCAGGCCAGCCTGCAGGTGTTCGTCTCCAATATTCGTAAGACGCTGCGCAACGCCGGTGTCGATCCGGGCACGGTGCTGCGGACCGAGTCGTCGGGGTATCGACTCGAAATCTCCGATGAGCACTGCGATCTCGGGCGTTTCGAGAGCATTCGGCGCTCGGGCACCGAGGCCGCGAATCAGGGCGACCACGAGCGGGCGGCACGGCTGTACGCGGATGCGCTGGCGCAGTGGACCGGTCGCGCCCTGGACGATCTGTCCGGGCTGTCGTTCGCCGAAAGTTTCGCCACCGCAATGGATGAGGAGCGACTGCTGGTCGCCTCCGCGCGGGTGGACGCCGAAATCGCCTGCGGGCGTGCGTCCGCCGTGGTCGGTGAACTCGTCGCGATGACCAACGCGCATCCGCTGCGCGAACCGCTGTGGGCGCAGTTGATCACGGCGCTGTACCTGTCCGGGCGGCAGGCCGACGCGCTCGAGGCGTGCCGCCGGGTGCGCGGGGTGCTGTCCGATGAGCTCGGCATCGATCCGGGTCCGGCGATCATCGCGCTGGAACAGCAGGTGCTGCGCCAGGAACCCTTGCAGACCGGGCAGATCGCCGAGGTCGAGCGGATGGCCAAGGCCATGACCGAGACCGTCACCGAGATGCCGCGCGCGGTGCGGGCCGGGCAATTGCTGACCGCCGAGGGCCGGATGATTCCGATCGCGGTGGGCGGTATGAAGATCGGCCGCATGACCGACAACGATCTGGTGCTCGACGATCCCAAGGCCAGCCGGTACCACGCGCAGATCACGCCCAGCCGGGCCGGACTGCTGATCAAGGATCTCGGGTCGGCGAACGGGGTCTACATCAATGAGCAGGCCATCGAGAGCGCCGCGGTGCTCGCCGACGGTGACGCCATCCGGATCGGGGCGACGGTGTTCGTCTTCCAGGCGGTGCGCTGAGGTTCAGGCCCCGGCCTTGGCGAGTAGTTCGACGGCCTCGCGCAGCGCCTGCCGATCCTCGGTGTCGGGCGGCTTGTAACCGCCGCTGACCGTGACGGTGACGATGTCGCCCGCGCGTAGCTGCAGATCGTCCAGGCACATGGGTAGCAGGCCGACGAAGAGCCGGTGTTCCTTGCAGGTCAGGATGATGTGCGAGGTGTGTCTACTGGTGAGGTAGGCCAGCTCCTCGGCGAGTTCGGCGCTGATGGTCCCGGTCAGGGTCACGTCCTGCACGTACACCACCCCACTGTATTACGCTGCTGCCCAGTTGGTTTCGGTTCGCGGAGATCCGCGGTCGCGGCTCGCCGGATATCGATTCGGTTGATCTTGGGCGAGTGCCCGCTGTTCGCCGGTCTCCGCGGGTAGGGTCTCCTGCCGGATGTGTCCGAAGAGCCCGAATGGCGAGAGGTTGGTGCATGGCCGAACGGCTGCTCGCCGCGGTGGGAGCAATGGTGTTCGGGGCCGGCGCGCTGGTCGGCGCGCACCCCGCGACCGCCCTGGCAGCCCCCGCGGAACACGGTGCGGTGGAAGCGATTCCGGGTATCGGGCCGTGTCATACCGATCCCGCCCCGGTGCACGAATCGCTGGTGCCCAAAACCCTCGAGGTGCCGATCACCTACCCGGTCGTCACCGTCGACCCCGGACCGCCGGTGGAGAACACCAAGCGCATCGATATGGAGCTGCCGAGCGATCCGTGCGTCAATCCGTGCCCGGACCTCACCGATCTGCCCGCGCCGCCGCCGAGTCTCAATGAGCAGCTTGGCATTCCGCGCCTCATCCTGCATCCGCAGCCGTTCAATTTCGCCTTCCCCAACCCGAACCCGCCCGCCGTGCCGCCCGGTCCCGAACCCGCGCATCCCGGGGTCGAAACCGCGCCGCTGACGCCCGCCCGGGCCATGCCGCAGGTGACCGACGTCCGCGAGGTCGCCAAGCTGACCGGGGCCAACTCCATCAACCGCACCGATAAGCGCTGGCAGGTGCAGGGCACCGACCTGGGCATCATGTGGGAGAGCGAGCCCGGCGAGATCGCCATCGCCTTCGGCGACACCGTCGGGCACGACTTCCATCCGCCCGGCGGTATGGGCGAGGACTGGCGCAGCAATCTGCTCGCCTTCAGCACCGACAAGAACCTCGCGGACGGCGTCACCTTCGACAGCATGGTCACCGACTCGCGCTGTCACGCCACCGAACTGCTGTCCAGCAAGAAGCTCGACAATATCGAGATCACCACCATCCCGACCTCCGGTTTCGCGCTCGGCGACCGGCAGTACATGAGCTACATGTCCATTCGCACCTGGAACAGCATTCCGGGCACCTGGTACACCAACTACGGCGGCATCGCCTACTCCGACGATCACGGCCGCACCTGGACCAAGGACGCACACGCCAAGTGGGACAACATCTTCGGCGTATCCAACTTCCAGGTCTCGGCCATGGTCCCGGCGGGCGACTACGTCTACATGTTCGGCACGCCCAACACCCGGCTGGCCTCGGTGGGCTTGGCGCGGGTGCCGAAGGATCAGGTGCTCAACACCACCGCGTACCAGTACTGGCGCGATGGTGAATGGACCCCGGTCGGCGGATACACCTCCGCCACACCGATTGTCGACGCCCCGGTGGCGGAGCTGTCCGTGCGCTACGACGCGGTGCGCAAGATCTGGCAGATGAGCTACCTGGACACCGCGAAAGCGGCTCTCGTTGTGCGCGAATCGGATTCACCGCAGGGTGTGTGGTCGCCCGGTGCCGCGACGGTGAGCGCCATGCAATTTCCGGAACTCTACGGCGGTTTCATCCACCCCTGGTCGACCGGCAACGAGCTCTACTTCACCATGTCGACCTGGAGCGACTACAACGTCTACCTGATGCACGCCACCCTGAATTGACGCGAAAGGCGGCACCGCGATCGAATCGCGATGCCGCCCAGACGGTTTGAGTGCGTCAGGAGAGCCGGACCTCGGCTACGGCGCGGCCGAAGAGCTTCTTGCCCTCCGAGGTGGCACCGAGAACGATGGTGGCGGAACCGGTTTCGGCGTCCACCGACTTCACCTTGCCGGTGAAATCGACGAAGGTCGGGGCGGTCGGCTCCACCGGGACGAAGCCGGAGAAGCGCACGCTGAACTTGCTCAGCGCCGCCGGATCACCCAGCCAGTTCACCAGGTAGCTGGCGGTCAGGCCCATGGTGAGCATGCCGTGTGCGACCACGGTCGGCAGGCCGACCAGCTGGGCGGCGGCATCGCTGAAGTGAATCGGGTTCGGATCGCCCGAGACGCCCGCGTAATTCACCAGATCGCCGCGGGTGACGGGCACCTTGCCGGGCGGAAGTTCGGTGCCGGCGGCCAGGGTCGCGGCGGTCGGGGTGGTCTGCACCGGCAGTGCGGGAGCGGGATCGCGCAGCTCGGCGACATCCTCCGGCGCGAGCAGGATGAGCCCGGTCGGATCGGAGATGTGATCCTCGGGGACATGCCCGTGCATGAGCACGCCCGAAACGGTCTCCACGGCGGCGGGATCGATCTCGACGCCCTTGCGGGCCACGATGGTGGTGGTCGCGACCAGCACCGGCAGCGCGTCGGCATCGCTCATGGTCACCTTGACGGTGAGGAAGTCGTTATCGCCGTACGAGCGGATCTGCTCGATCAGCACATCGACCGAGAGCAGGTCGTTGTCCAGGATCGGGCGGTGGTATTCGAAGATCTGATCGGTCTGCATGAACTGCGAGACGTCGTACTCGGTGAGCACGGAACCGATCAGCGAACGGGTGGTGGCGGCGCCGATGACGGACGCGAAGGTCGGCGAGGCCAGCAGGCCGGCGTAG
Source organism: Nocardia sp. NPDC058058 (assembly GCF_042885355.1). Lineage (NCBI taxonomy): Bacteria > Bacillati > Actinomycetota > Actinomycetes > Mycobacteriales > Nocardiaceae > Nocardia > Nocardia sp. NPDC058058. Next base: position 1,829,043 of record NZ_JBHVSA010000002.1, read on the forward strand.
CCGAGCGCGAGCGCGTCGTCCTCGTGGTGGTGGGCGGGGTGGTGGTTGCGCACAGCGCGTGCGAACTCGCGGATCTTCTCGCGGCCCACGTCGTAGTGGTCACGCACGCGAAAATGCCGACCGACCAGATCGGTGGCGGTGGTGGCGGCAATCGCCTCGGCCGTCTCCGGCATGGTTCAGCTCCCTGCGCAATCGAAACCCGGTAGGACCGCGCCCGATCGGTGTCAGCACAGAACCACGGCATACAGCCCGCGGAGGCGCCGACACCCCATCGTGGCTGGCCCAGACAATCTGCGCCATATTACTGGCGAGTCGGACTGTTGACCAGGTGTTTGTGATGTTCGTCGCGGGCCGGGGCGCTAATGCGCCACCCGCCCGATCAGAACATCTGCGCGGGACCCCTATCCGTTAGTCGAAAGCCGCTATCCGTTGGCCGGATCACAGACCTTCCAGCCATCGGCGGTGCGCTGCAGGTCGAAGGTGCGCGCCGACTGCTTCGACGGATCCGCCTCGGTGTACACGGTCGCCTGCGCCAGCGCGGCATCCCCGGTGATGCGAATGGCATCCACGCTCTTCACCACGGGAATGCTCTTCTGCTCCTTGGAGGTTCGATACACACCGGCGAACTGATCGGCCGAGATCTTCTGATAGAAATCGTGCTGCGCACCGCAGGTGATCCCGCGCAACTTCTCCAGATCGCCATTCGCGAGCCCATCGGTATAGGTCGAAATAGCGACCTTGACCTGCGCCTCCGGCGTATCGTCCGACCCGCCGGCGACCATCACGACAATGCCGATGATCACCGCGATCACCACCGCCGCCGCGATCCCCGCCAGCAGCAACACCCGATTCTTGCTTCCCCCACCGGCTTTCGCGGGCGCGGCGTCACCCTCACCCGCCGCGGGCACCCGCTGCGGTGCGGCAATGGTCCGCGGCCCACCCTGCCCATCCTGTGGCCGCTGCGGCTCCTGCGCCCGCTGAGCATCCTGAGGCCGCTGTCCGCCCCCCTGAACACCCCCGACACCCTGCGCACCAACGGCTCCACCCGCCACGGCTCCCGCCAACCCCGGCGCCCCCACCCCACCCGGCTTGGTCATCGGCACACCGCCCGGTCCACCCTGGGCAGGTCCACCCTTACCTTGCGGCCCGACCTGTCCGGGTACACCTTGGCCCTGCGGCCCGACCTGTCCGGGTCCGTTCTGGCCTTGCGGTCCACCCTGTCCGGGTCCGCTTTGTCCCTGCGGCCCGCCTTGTCCCTGTCCGCTCGGGATGGGAGCGCCGGGTCCCTGAGGCCCGCGCTGTCCCGGTCCACCCGGACCCTGGGGTCCGCTTTGCGCAGGTCCGCCGGGCCCTTGCGGCGCGCCCTGCGGTCCGCCCTGTCCGTTCGGTCCCTGCGGCGGCGCGCCGGGTCCGACCCGTTGCGGGCCGGGCGGCATGGCGCGCGGCCCGCGAATCGGCACGGCGGGCGCGGTCGGCTGCATATCGGCGGGGGAGGGCGCACTGGCGGGCCGGCGCGGCGCGTGCGGCGGCCGCGGCGGCGCGGGCCGAGTCTCCTCGACCGCCCCATCCTGATCCGGCGCACCCCCGCGCGGCCCCACATTCCTGGGCCCCTGATTCATCCGAGGCGAAGCGGGCGGCTTACTCACGGCCCGCCCCTGCGGCCCGGACACCCGCATCTTCTCCGTCGCCTGATCCGGTGTAACCACCGGCAACATGGTGGTGGCATCCTCGGACCCCGCCGGAACCTGCTTCATCACAACGGTTTTCGAATCCGGCGATCCGGCATCCGCGCCGGGCTGCTCGGTGGCGTCGTTCGCATCGGGCTTTTTCGCATCCGGCACGGACGGGGTGTCGGCCGATTTCTTCGGGTCGTCCTGTGCGGGTGCGGTTTTCGCGGCGTCCGTAACGGCGGCCGGGGGCTGCTGCACGGAATTCGCCGGTGCGGCATCGGTTTGCGGAGCTGCCGTATCCGGGCGGGAAACGACCTTGAACACGGTGGTGGCGTCCGCCGAGGGCGCGGGGTTTCCGGAGTCCGCCGCGCTGGCGCCGCCACCCGAGACCTTGGCCGCTCCGCTCGGCTGCGCGCCACCCTGAGGGGCGGGTGCACCCTGCTGCGCCGCGCCTTGCTGGTCGGCCGGACGGCTTTGCTGTGCCGCGCCCTGCTGGTTCGCCGTGCCGGACTGCTGGCCTGTTTCCCCGCGCTGGGAAATTTCGCCAGGTTGGTCGGGTGCGCCCGGTCGGTCGGCTTCGCCCTGCTTCGCGGCCTCGGCGGCATTGCCCGAGGCGGCCGAACCCGGTCCGCCTTGCGGCGCGCCCGACTGCGTGGGGCCACCCTGAGGAGCCGACGGACTCTGCCCACCCGGGGTTGTTTCCGGGCGGGGGGTGGTGGGGATTCGGGTGGTGGGGCCGTCGGAGACCGGTTGGGCGGGCTCGTATTTGATGGTGGCGAAGCCGGGCTTGGCGGTGCGGATCACCTCGGTGGCCGCGGTTTCGGGGGCGGCGGGTGTGTCCTTGTCGGCGCCCTTGCCGGGAGCTGCCTGGCGGGCAGAGTCCTGTGGCTGCTGGTCGTCGTTCGAGTCGGACACGCGCTACCCCTCGGTTCGGCGGAACTGTGATTCGACGGTCAGCCTACTGAGCATTCGCGCGGTCGGTGCAGAATGATCGGCATGACCTCCTTCGGTGATCTGCTCGGACCCCAGCCGGTACTGCTTCCGGAAAACACCGACGCCGAGGACGCGTTGCTGAACAAGCAGGACCCGGTAGTGGTCGCGGCCGCGCATCCGACAGCGTCCATCGCCTGGGCTCATCTGGCCGAAGGCGCCCTCGAGCGCGGCAATAACGAGGTGAACGCCGACACCCTCGCCGGGTACGCGTTCGCCCGCACCGGCTACCACCGCGGCCTGGACCTGTTGCGCCGCAACGGCTGGAAGGGTTTCGGCCCGGTGCCGTGGAGCCACGAACCCAATCAGGGTTTCCTGCGCAGCGTCGGCGCGCTGGCCCGCGCGGCCCGCACCATCGGTGAGACCGACGAGTTCGCGCGCTGCCTGGATCTGCTCGAGGACTGCGACCCGCGCGCCGCCGCCGAACTCGGTCTCGACTGATTTGAGCAGTGGCCTAGGCACGACCTTCGACGCCGCCAAGGACAGCGGCGTCGCGCGCATGCGCACCGCCGCGAAGCGGGTGCGGTCCTCGCTGCTGCCGATTGTGCAGTGCGCGGTCGGCGCGGGCGTGGCCTGGTTCATCGCGCACAATATCGTCGGGCATCCGCAACCGTTCTTCGCGCCGATGGCCGCCATGATCTCGATCGGCGTCTCGTTCGGCGCACGGTTGCGCCGCGCGGTCGAATTGATCGTGGGCGTCGCGGTCGGCATCGGCATCGGCGATCTGTTCGTCTCCTGGGCGGGCACGGGCATCTGGCAGATCTCGGTGCTGGTCATCTTCGCCATGTGCACGGCCGTATTCCTGGACGGCGGCCCGGTCATCACCATGCAGGCCGCGTCCTCGGCGGTGCTGGTGGCGACATTGCTGCCACCGGCGAGCGGCAATTCGAATCTGCGCATCATCGACGCACTGGTCGGCGGCATGGTCGGCATCGTGGTGGTGGCGGCGATCCCGCTGCATCCGGTGCGCCGCGCCCGGCAGCAGGCCGCGGACATTCTCGGCGTCATGGGCACCTCGCTGACCGAGTGCGCCGCGGGGCTGCTGGAGCATGACGCGGAGAAGATCAAGGTCGCGCTGGAGGCCGTGCGCGGCACCCAGAGCAATCTCGACACCCTGCGCAGCACCCTCGAGGGCGGCCGCGAAATCAGCAGAATCTCACCGCTGTACTGGAATTCGCGTGCCCGCCTGGAACGCCTGCGCGAGGTCGCGGACCCGCTCGACAATGCCGTCCGCAATGCGCGAGTGCTGTTGCGCCGCGCCCTGTCCCTGGTGCGCGATGACGAAATCCTGGATCCGCGACTGACTCTCGAAGTCGAACGACTCGGCCAGGCCGTGGATATCGTGCGCCAGATGGTGCTAGCTGACCCGGGCGATAAACCCGATGCCGCCGAGGCCACCCGTGTACTGCGCACGGTCGCCAAGGGCGCGACCAAGGATCTGGTTGACGGTGCGGGCATCTCCGCGCACGTGGTGTTCGCGCAGATCCGCTCGATCGTGGTCGACCTCATGCAGGTGTGCGGGATGCGCAGGCTTTCCTCGATCGCCATGCTCCCGCCGACCGTCCCGAATCCCTATGTGACGCCGGTGGATTGATTCGGCTCAGCGCCAGAAACGCGTCAGCGTCGAACCGAAATCGGACCAGATCGACGGCACGCCCGACAGTTCGAACAGCGCCCGAATCCCGTTGAAGAACGCGATATTGATCTGCGGCACGAACAGCAGCGCGATCAGGATCAGAATTCCGTACGGCTTGATCTGATCCATCGACCGCCGCGTCTCATAGCTCAGCGACGGTTCCAGAATCCCGTAGCCATCCGTGCCCGGCACCGGAATCAGATTGAGCACGGTAGCCATGATCTGCAGGAAGGCCAGGTAGCTCAGCCCGAACCAGAACGCGGCATGCGAATACGAACTGCCCCACAGCTTCACGATGATCAACAGCACGATCGCGCACAGCAGATTGCTGGCCGGACCCGCGCCGCTCAGAATCCGCCGGACCTTCGCGCTGAAGCTGTTCGAGTTCACATACACCGCACCACCCGGCAGCGCGAACCCGCCGATGGCGATGAACAGCAGCGGCAACCCGATCGACAGCAGCGGATGACTGTATTTCAACGGGTTCAAGGTGAGGTATCCGCGTAGCTCGACTTCGCGGTCCCCGGCGCGATACGCGACGAAAGCATGAGCGAACTCGTGCAGGCAGATGGACACCACCCAGCCCGCCACCACCATCAGGAAAACTCCGAATTTCGCCTGATTGGATAGCAGATCCGCAGTCCAGGCCACCACTCCGCCCGCCACCGCGATCGCGACGACGAGCAGGAACACCGGGCTCGGGCGCACCGCCCCCGAGGCACGGCCGATCGCGCGAGGACTACTCATCGGACTCCTTGAATGGACCCCGGATTCACCGGGTGAAGATCAACGGACCAGCAACCACGGCTCATGATGCCGGTAGAACGTGGATCGCCGCACCGGCTTATCGGTGGTGATGCCGTCCCGGGTGACGATCGCGCCGCGGGTGCCGAGTTGCATGGCACGCCCCTGCGCCCAGCGTTTCTTGCCGAGAATTCCGCGTTGCGCGCTGGCGTGCAGACCCGGCATCTCCAGTGTCGGTGACACCAGCAGCGCCGAGACCTTACCGGTGAACAACCGCGTGTCGTCCACGTACGCTTCGCCTTCGAGCTTCTCACCGTTCTCGCCGACCAGGGTGGCGCGGCCGATCAGCACCTTGCCGGTGTCATCGCGAATGAGCGGGGTCTCGGTCGGCTTACCTTCCAGCGCGCGCTTGGCGGCGGCGGATCCGGTGCCGGTCTCGTAGGCGCGCGAACCGTAGGTGCGGTCGACGGGGACGTAACCGATTTCCACGCCGAGGCGTTCGGTGCGCATCAAATGGGTGAGCACCGCCGCGAGTCCGGCGTCCTCACCGAGCACGATGAGCCGCGGCAGACTGTCGGCGGCCATCACCGGCAGCAACTCGTCCAGCACATTGGTGTCCGGTATGGCGGAAGTCTGGGTGAGCGGTAGCGAAGCGAGCGCGATCGGTACGGGTGCGCCGTCGCAGCGGAGAACATGGGTACTCAACTGCCGTACACCCTCCTCTGACCTGACAACACCATCGCCTCGCTGCGCTCCTGCGGGCCGTCTTACCGGCCCGACTCCCCGTGCCACCATAGCCCCGCTTCATTTGCGGCGCCGCCTTCGAAGCCCACCCGTTACGTCGGTTTCGTCCCGTGCCGGGTCGCGAACCTGGGCGTATTCGAGCATCTACTAGACTGACCCTCCGGCCACCGCCTTCTGACGGCGGGTAGCTGCAGCATCACCGATGCTGCGCGTCGAACCCGTAGGAGTCTTCTAATGCCGGCAATCGTGCTGATCGGCGCCCAGTGGGGCGACGAGGGCAAGGGCAAAGCGACCGACCTGCTCGGTGGCCGCGTCCAATGGGTTGTGCGCTACCAGGGCGGCAATAACGCGGGCCACACCGTGGTGCTGCCCAATGGCGACAACTTCGCACTGCATCTGATTCCGTCCGGCATTCTCACCCCCGGTGTGACAAACGTCATCGGCAACGGCGTGGTGATCGATCCGGGCGTCCTGCTCACCGAACTCGCGGGCCTGGAACAGCGCGGCGTGGACACCTCCCGCCTGCTGCTGTCCGCCGACGCGCACCTGATCATGCCGTACCACGTGGCCATCGATAAGGTCACCGAGCGCTTCCTCGGCAATAAGAAGATCGGCACCACCGGCCGCGGTATCGGCCCCTGCTACCAGGACAAGGTCGCCCGCGTCGGCGTCCGCGTCGCCGACGTGCTGGATGAGAAGATCCTCACCCAGAAGGTCGAGGCCGCACTGGAATTCAAGAACCAGGTGCTGGTGAAGATCTACAACCGGCGCGCGCTCGACCCGCAGCAGGTCGTCGACGAGGTGCTCGAAAAGGCCGAAGGCTTCAAGCACCGCATCTCCGACACCCGCCTGCTGCTCAACCAGGCTCTCGAACGCGAAGAGATTGTGCTGCTGGAGGGTTCGCAGGGCACCCTGCTGGACGTCGACCACGGCACCTACCCCTACGTCACCTCCTCCAACCCGACCTCGGGCGGCGCGGCGGTCGGTTCGGGCATCGGCCCCAACAAGATCGAGACCGTGCTCGGCATCCTGAAGGCGTACACCACCCGCGTCGGCTCCGGCCCGTTCCCGACCGAACTCTTCGACGAGTCCGGCGCGTACCTGGCCAAGACCGGCGGCGAGGTCGGCGTCACCACCGGCCGCGCTCGCCGCACCGGCTGGTTCGACGCCGTGATCGGCCGCTACGCCACCCGCGTCAACGGCATCACCGACTACTTCCTCACCAAGCTCGACGTGCTGTCCAGCCTGGACACCATCCCGATCTGCGTCGCCTACGAGATCGACGGTGAGCGGTTCGACGAAATGCCCACCACGCAAACCGATTTCCACCACGCCAAGCCGATCTACGAAGAGATGCCGGGCTGGTGGGAGGACATCTCCGGGGCGCGGAAGTTCGAGGACCTACCGCCGAACGCGCAGGCGTACGTGCTGCGGCTGGAAGAGCTTTCGGGCGCGCGGATGTCCTGCATCGGCGTCGGCCCGGGCCGCGATCAGACCATCGTTCGCCACGACATCCTGAGTTGAGAGCGCGGGAGTAGATCCCGAGATCGTTTCGCTGTCTGAGAATTCCACCCCCGTTGCGTGAAAACGCAACGGGGGGTGACTCATTTCAGCGGGGGTTCTTCAGTAGCAGGTCAGCGGGGCGAGCGGTTCCGCGGCGTGCGGGGTCAGTGACGCGTAGGCCGCCGCGAGAGACTTCACCGCAACGCGAATGTCGGCTTCCTCGTGCGTATATGGCAGGCGCAGGAATCGCTCGAACGCGCCCTGCACGCCGAAACGTGGTCCGGCGGCGAGCAATACGCCGTGATTCGGGGCTGTCGCGGCCAATGCGGTGGAGACCGGGGCGGGGAGTTGCGCCCACAGCGACATGCCGCCCGCGCCGGGGGAGACCCGCCAATCGGGCAGGTCCTCGGCCAACGCCTCGAGCATCGCCGCGCGGCGGCAACGCAGTTGTTCCCTTCGCACGGTGAGGATTTCGTCCTCGTGCTGGAGCAGGTGCACCGTGGCCAGCTGGTCCATGACCGGGGTGCCCAGGTCCACCGTGGAGCGGGTGCCGAGCAGTTTGGTGATGAGCGACTGGTTGGCGCGCACCCAGCCGACGCGCAGACCGCCCCAGAAGGATTTCGACGCCGAACCGATGGTGACGATCTCCGAGCCGCGCGCGAATGACGCTGCGGGCGGCATGATTTCGTGATCGGTGAGGTGCAGGTCGACCATGGATTCGTCGACGATCACCGTCATGCGGGTCTCGCGGGCGATGGCGGCCAGTTCGGCGCGACCCTCGGCGGGCAGCAGCAGGCCGGTCGGATTGTGATAATCCGGGACCAGATACGCGACGCTGGCGGCGGTTTGTCTTGCGGCGCTGCGGATCCCATCCAGATCCCAGCCGTCCGGGCGCAGCGGCACCGGAACCGGGCGCGCGCCGACATCGCGGATGGCCTCGATGGCGTTCGGGTACGAGGGATGCTCGATCAGCACCCGCTCGGCCGGGGTGGTGAGCACATTGAGCAGCAGTCGCAGCCCGTGCTGTGCGCCGAGGGTGACCAGGATCTGATCCGGATCGGTCGGCAGACCGCGCTCGGTATAGCGGCGGGCCAGCGCCTCGCGCAGCATGAGCATGCCGACCGGATCCATGCCGTGCGTACCCAGATACGTCGGAAGTCCTTGCAGCGCAGTGGTGTACGCGTCCGTCATCTCGATCGGCGCGGACATGGCCGCGTACGTCATATCGATGGTCGGGAGTTCGGGTTGCGCCATCATGGCGAGCAGGCTGCGCGCGGGTTTGGTGCCGTCGTGCACGACCGTCGGCGGCAGCGCCACCGTACTGCGTGAACCCTGCCTGCTGATCAGGTAGCCGTGTTCGCGCAGCAGCGCGTACGCGGAGGTGACGGTGGTGCGGCTGACATGCAGGCTGGTGGCCAGATCGCGCTCACTGGGCAGTGCCACGCCCAGGGGTGCGCGGCCGTCGTGGATGAGCAGTCGAATGCTCTCGGCCAGTGCCACGTACGCGGGCCTGGTGCTGCGTTTGTTCTCGCCCGCGGGGGAGCCGGGCTCGTCCTGCCGCCAGCGGCCCAGGTCGCGGGTGAGGCTGGCTGCCCCGATCACTCGTATCGCCATAAAGGCCAGTATCCGGGTACTGGATATTTTCTTCAAGTCCAGCGGGGGCCACCATCGAATAATGATCGCAATGCTCATCTCCCTGCTGGTTGTCGCGGCCTTCGCCGGAATCGTGTACCGGTTCGCTCCCACGCCGGATGAGCGTTGGGGCGCACTGCTGGAGCGCTACCGGCCGCATGCGCCGATGTCGGACTGGTCAGTCTCGGAATATGACGGGGCCAGGCAGTATGCCGACCTCGCCGCCGCCTATGCGCATCAGGATGAGCCACCGGCCGTCCTGGTCGCGCGGCACACTCGGCGCACCCGGCTGGTGCGGCGCGGTGGCTCGCCGCTGCCGCATCTGGCCAGCATCCCCTGCCGGGAAGAAACAGTCCAGTTCTAGATAACTGGTCTGAAGTGGTTGGCGCTGGCGGCTACCGGCCATCCGGAACTGGACTTGTCGGTACCGCGGTGCACACTGGCTCCATGTCGCATCCGGACCGCCCGCTCGCCTCGGCGGCGCTCTTCGATACCGCGATCGGCACCTGTGCCCTCGCCTGGAGCGCCGCCGGTGTGCTGCGCTTCGCCCTCCCCGAGGCGGATCCGGAAGACACGCGTGCCTACATCCTGCGCAAGCATCGCGTCTACGACATCCGCGAAGCTGACCCCACCCCCGAAATCGCGGCAGCCATCGAGAAGATCCGCGCCCACCTCGCCGGTGACCTGGACGACCTCGACTGGATCCCCCTGGACATCAACTCCCTCAACGACTTCGACCGCGCCGTCTACGCCGTAACCCGCGCCATCCACCCCGGCCACACCCTCAGCTACGGCGACATAGCCAACCGCATAGGCGCCCCCGGCGGCGCCCAAGCCGTAGGCCAATCCCTCGGCCGCAACCCCATCCCCCTCATAGTCCCCTGCCACCGCGTCCTCACCGCCGACCACGCCCTGCACGGCTTCTCCGCCCCCGGCGGCATCAACACCAAACAGCGCCTCCTCGAAATAGAACGCACCCCCGGCTTCGGCGAACCCACCCTCTTCTGATCTGCGAACACCACACGCGTTCGAGGATTCGGGATGAGAATAATTTGGATCGCGCGGGGCGTCGGTGATTTCGTGATCTGTGCGAGCAACCCAGCCAGGGAACTCGCGTGAAACCAGGGAGGGCGCACATGGCAGATCCGTATCAGCACCAACCGTTCTACGATCCCGCGCGGCTGGGCGCACCTGATACGGGCTCCGGTATGCCGTTCACTCAATCCGTCGGACCGCTTGTGTCGCAACCGGTGTGGACTCCACCCATCGCGCAGCCTGCGCCGAATCTCTTGATTGCCATCGGTGATATCGCGGTAGTCGGTGGCGCAGTGGTCACACCTTCGGGAACGCTGCCGCTGCGCGGTGCAATCTGGACCGCGACCGATATGTCGCACGCTGCAGATCGCATTCCCGCCTACGCGGTGGTGCTGACCATCTTGTTCCTCCCGCTCTGTTTCTTAGGCCTGTTCTTCCTCCTCATCAAGGAACGAGTCATCACGGGCTTCGTCCAAGTCACGGTCACCGCTGGTGGACGCTTCCACACCACAATGATCCCGGTCTTGGACCAGCAGACCTTCCCGACAATCGTGTACCAGCTCAACTACGCTCGCTCCCTCAGCGCGATGTGAGTTTAGGCAGCTGGCCTACGAAAAACCGCCCGTGCCATACGAATTCGTATGGCACGGGCGATTCATGGGTCTTACCCGATGATGAATCCGGCGACTTCGTCTGTGCGGATACCCATTTCGGTAGCACTAGCTCGCGGAATGGGTTAGAACGCGCCGCCCAGGAAGCCGCCGACAGCGCCGCCTGCTACGCCACCTGCGATGCCGCCGAGGGCGGCCGCCGGGATGCCCGCTGCGGCGGCTCCGGCAGCGCCGCCGACTGCCGCGCCGATGAGGGCTCCGCCCGCGATGCCGCCGGGGATGTCGATGGGGGCGGTCCAGGGCAGGACGGTCGCGCCGATGGTGCCGAGGGCTCCGCCCGCGACGCCGCCGATGACCGCGCCGACCACCGCACCGGGGATCGCGCCCGCGATGGCGGCGGGGACGCCCGCGCCGATCGCGCCGATCGTCGCACCGGCCGCGACACCGGCGAGGGTGCCCGCCGCGATGCGATCGGAGCGGCTCGGGTTGATACCGATGGAATTGAAGCCGGTGGCGATGGCGGCCTCGGCCCCAGCGGCGACATTGTTGACCGTATCCAGGGTCTGGTTGGGCATGTCATCCGGTACGGGGGAGGTGAAGTCGCCGAGCCGGAGCGTGCGCGGCGGCGGGGCGATGGGGGCTACCGGCTGCACCACGGTCGGGGCGTGCAGGGTCTGCCAGTCCACCGGCGGGGCCGGTGCGATCTGCGGGATGGGCCGGAAGTTGGCCGGGACCGCGTAATCCGCCTGCGGTTGCGACTGAGCCGGTGCGGGCGGGCGATTGGGGGTGGTCACGCCCGGCTGAACAGGACCGGGGCGCGCGCCTGCGCGGTCAGCGGCCGGGTAGGTGACGCCGGGCTGGGACTGTCCGGCACCGAATTGCGGGGTGGGGAACGCGGTTCCGGGCCCCGGTTGCACACCGGGTTGCGTGCCAGGAGCACCCGGGGTCAGGGTGCCCGGCGTGATTCCCGGTACCGCGCCCGGTACGACATCGCCGCCGGGGGCGGTACCCGGCGGCAGCACGCCCGGCTGCGTATCCGTGCCAGAGCTGCCGGAAGCACTGGATGCCGGTGCCGCGCTGGGCGTTTCGGAGGCGCCGGAGCACGCCACGGCGAATACCAGCGGCAGCGTGCCGACGATCATGGCGCGGCGAACCGCGGTTTTCCTCACGAGCTGCCGACGGTTCACGCCGGACCACCACCCCTCATCAGATTGAATCGATTAACCAAGCGATATGAAATTGGCCGCCGCGCCAAGCGCTCCAGCACCGGATCCCCACGCCCCCATACCCGCTGAGCAGCTGGTTCGATCGTGCGCGCCGAGCACCGGATCCGATCGCGACTTGAAAACCTCGCACCCCGGCACGCCGAGACACGCTGGTGCTCCGCAGTTTTCGGACCGCGTGTCGAAGGCCGGTTGTCCGTCACCTACCGGCCCCGTGTCCCGCGCGGCGGCGGGCGGAACACCCGCTGCCGGTACCGGCAGCGCGGCCGTTTCCGTGCAGGGCGGCCGTGGATCGGGCCGGATCGGAGCTCTGTGCTGCCCGCTGGGCCGCGCAATTCGTGTGTCGCGCTGCGGTGCCATCGGCACCCGGTTGGACGTCGACCGCCGCTGTGCCGGACCGATCCATGTTGTCCGCCAGGCGAATTCGGGGCCGCCCGCGCCGGTGGGCGCGAGCGGTCGGAATCTCCGGTTCGGGTTAGAACGCGCCGCCGAGGAAGGCGCCGGCGGCTCCGCCCGCGACGCCGCCGAGGACGGCGGCGGGGATGCCGATGGCCGCCGCGCCGAGGGCCGCGCCCGCGGCCGCGCCGACGCCCGCGCCGATGAGCGCGCCGCCGCCGATGACGGGGACGGCGGCGGGGGCGGCGATGACCGCGCCGAGGCCGCCGGTGGGAACGCCCGCCGCGACGGCCGTTCCGGCGACGATGGCGACGCCGATACCGGCTCCGATGCCCGCGCCCACACCCGCGCCGATGAGGCCGCCGCCGATCGCGCCGCCGATGGCGGACGGGATGCCGACGATGGCCGCGCCGAGGACCGCGCCGCCCGCGGTGCCCGCGGCGATCTTGTCCGAGCGGGAGGGGTTGATGCCGACCGACTGGAGGCCGGTGGAGAGCGCGGCTTCGGTGCCCGCGGCCGCGTCATTGACGGGGTTCAGGATGGCGTCCGGCAGCGCGTCGGGTGCGGGGGTGGTGAAGTCGCCGATGCGGACGGTGCGCGGCGGCGGCGCGATCGGGGCCACCGGTGCGACCGGTTCGGGCGCGTGCAGCTGCTGCCAGTTCACGGCGGGCGCGGGCTCGGTCTCGACCGGGACCGGCCGATGGTTCTGCGGCACCGCGTAATTGACCTGCGGTGCGGGCGGCTCGACCGTGGTGCCGGGCTGGCGCGTGGTGTCGACGCTCGGTGCGGCGGGCTGCGCGGGGCCGGTGGTCACGCCGGGCTGCGGAATGGCCTGGGCGACGCCCGCGCAGGCGATGGCGAAGGCCAGCGGCAGTGCGCCGAGGGCGGGCCGGATGGCGCGTCGAACGCCGGTATTCATGTCATGCCGACGAGTCACGCCGAAAACCACCCTCATCAGATTGGAACTGTCCCCGTGGCCGGGAGCGGCCACTCGGCGGGATGTTAGCTGAAAGGAAACGGGTGATTCCAGATGTGAATCAATCGATTCGTTACCTGACGGTGATGCTCGAGATATATCCCACACTTGCTGGTAGAGGCGGTTTCAAGATGCTGCCGCCGGTTCAGGCCTCTGATTTGCCGGAAGGTGACCCGCCGCGCATGAGCTCGGCCAGCGCCTCCCGATCGGTGACATCGAGCTTGATGCACGCCCGGTACAGATGCCCCTCCACGGTGCGCACCGATACGGTCAGCCGATCCGCGATCTGCCGGTTCGAGAGCCCCGCCGCGACCAGGTTCGCGATCTCGCGTTCGCGCGCGGTGAGCGGCAGCGGTTGCGCGGACTGCCGCAGCGCGGGCGTGCTGGCCCCGCCGCACGCGGCCGCGAGCCGATTCGCGGTGGCGGCCGATTCCAGCAGCCGCCGCCGATCACCGGACCGTTCATGCGCGGACGCGGCCTGCGCGGCGGCGTCGGCCGCCGACAGCAACACCCCCATGGCCTCGAATTCGGCTGCGGCGGTGTCCAATCCGGCCCCGTCATGGGCGGCGACCGCCACCGCGTGCCGGGATTGCACCTGAACCAGTCGCCCATCCACCCGCGCGGCCAGATCGGCGAGCCGTCCCGCCACCGAATGATCGCCGAACCGCGCCGCGGTGTGCAGCGCCATCGCCTCGATGGCGTGCTGATGTGATCGCGCCGCCGCGTCGGCCGCACCCAGGGCGAGCCGAATCGCCGGTGTCGCGGTGCCTTCCGCCGCCGCCTGCCAGGCCTTGGCGATCTCCAGCATGGGTTCGTACACCGCACTGTGCCTGCCGCCGCGTTCCTCGGCCGCCGCGATGGATTCGGCCGCCTCCGAGGCCCGGCCCAGCGCCGAATACGCTTCCGCCAGTTGCAGTCTGGCGGGGAACATCCAGGCGGCCTTGCCTTCGGTGGTGAGCGCGGCGAGCGCCTGTTCGAGGTTGTCGATGCCCTCGGGGAATCGTCCCTGCGCCACATCGACGGTGCCCTGCAAAATCTTGGTCATGCCCCACGCCAGATACTGCCCCGGCGATGAGTACGTGTAATTGCTGCTGGCACAACGTCGCGCGGCATCCATATCGCCGGTGAAGGTGAGCGCCAGCACCTCCGCGTGCGTGGACATGAACCGGTTCAATCCGTCGATATGCGATTCGATGGCGTGCCCGCGTTCGGCGTACTGTCGCGCCGCCTCCCCGCGCCCCATCAGCGCCAGGGCCAGGCCGCCGCCGAACGCCGCCCACCAAACAGCCCAGGGCGGAACGTCATTCGCCGCCATGACGGGTTCGGCGAACGCGAACGCCTCGTCGAGCTTGTTCTCGTTGACCGCGCACGCGGACGCCACCCCGTCCAGGATGGCGACGATCTTGGGATGGGTGGCCCGGCTGCGCACCGAGGCCAGCACCTCGTCGGCCCGATCGGCATCGCCCATGGACCACAGCAGATTCGAGACGCGGGTGGAGCCCCAGCGCGCCAGCTGTACCTCGTTCAACTGGTCCGGATCGAAGGCCGCGAGGGTGCGTTCGGCTTCGATGCGATGCCCCTGCCACAGCAGCGCCCGCGCCAGCAGATCCGCCGCCTCGACTCCGCCGCCGCGCTCCACGGCGGCGCGTGCGAAACGTTCTCCCAGTGGCAGATTCGCCAATCCGATGGCATCGGCGGCGGCCGCCTCGAACAGTTCCAGATCCGCGGATTTGTCACTGTCCAAAGCCAATTCGGCCAGCCGGATGCGATCGGAGGCGGAATTGATCGGCCGTTCCTTGAGCGAGGTGAACAGCCGTCCGCGCAGTCGCCGCGCCGAGGCGATGCCGAGCCGCCGCCGAATCACCTCCCCGAACAGCGGATGGTTGTATCGCACCAGCAGTTGCCGCCCGTGCTCGACAATCCTGATGACACCGCGTGATTCGGCGGTCTCCACGGCCTGCTCGCCCGTCAGTTCGGCGAGTACGTCCAGGTCGATGGGTTCGCAGAAGGTGAGCAGTTCCAGCACCCGCAGCACGGGTTCGGGCAGCTGTTCCACCCGATCCTCCAGCAGCGCCGCCAATTGCGAAGTGACAGCGGCCCTTCCGCGCAACTGCCAGACCCCGTTGACCTGTCGCAGCGTCCCGGCCTCCAGTGCGCCCTCGACCAGGTGCCGCAGGAAAAGCGCGTTCCCCCCGGAGGATTCCCACATCAGATTGCTGGTGAACCCCTCCAGCTGCCCGCCGAGCATGTTCTCCACCAGCTCGACGCTCTGCCGCTGCGTGAACGGCGACAGGTCGATGCGCAGCAGATGCCCGTCCTTCCACAGCGAGGTCACCGCGTCCGGCACCGGCACCCCGCTGCGCACGGTGGCCACGATATGCGCGGCCTTGTCGATGGCGAGCTGCAAAAGCAGTGTGGCGGAAAGCTGATCGAGCAGATGCGCGTCATCGACGCCGATGATGGTGTGCCCGTCCGCGAGCAGCGCCTCGCGCGCGGCGGCCATGAAGGTGACCGGATCGTGCGCGGTGTACACCCCGACCATATGGGCGAAGACCCCGAGCGGAATGCTGCGCGCCGATTCGGTGCCCGCCACCCAGCGGATATTTCCGGTGCCGCCGTGCACCGCCGAGGTGGCCAGGCGGGCGAGGGTGGTCTTGCCGACCCCCGCGTCGCCGGTGAGCACCGCGCCGACGAATTCGTCGCCGGTCAGCGCCGCGGTGATCGCCTCGAGCTCGCTCTCCCGTTCGACCATGGGCCAATTCCGAGCCATGGCTTCAACTGTAGTTCGCTCGCCCTTCGTGAGCGGGAGGAACGAAATAGCCTGAAATGTGAGGGTTTATTCGTTGACCAGCCGCAATCCCGGCGCATGCGCCTTGCGGCGGTCGACCAGCCAGATCTGAATGGTCAGATCGGCGAGCGGATCCATCGATTCGATCTCCACCTCGACCTGCCCGCGCTGCGGATGTTCGATGATCAGCACGTGCGTGCGGTAGTCGATGACCAGGTGCTCGCGCCAGCGTCGCTCGAATTCCGGATAGCGCTGCAGTGCGGTGATACGGGCTTCCAGACTGCGATCGTCGGGGAATTGGGTCTGCTTGGCGCGCAGCGCGGAGGCCACCATATCGGCGGCATCGGACCAGTTCCGAATGTATTTCGGCGCGTCCGGATGGGCGAACACGTAGGTGCCGAAATTGCCGTGCACGGATTCGTCGAGCATGCCGAGCGGTTCGGCGAAATCCTGCCAGGCCGGATTCCAGGCCAGCAGGTCCAGCCAGCGCCCGAGCATGAAGGCGGGGGTGGGGTGCAATGCGTCCAGTACCGCGCGCATGGTGTCGGAGACCTGTTCGCGCGACTGCCCGGCCGAGGGGCAGCTGGCCTTCTGCTCCATGCTCATGGCCAGCCTGCCGAAGTGGTGGCGCTCAACTTCGTTGAGCCGCAAGGCATCCGCTATCGCGCCGAGAACGGAGCTGGAGGGGTTGCTGTCCCGGCCCTGTTCCAGTCTGGCCAGATAATCCGAGCTGACACCGGCGAGTGCGGCGACCTCTTCGCGGCGCAATCCGGGGGTGCGGCGACGCCGCCCCGCGGGCAGGCCGACGTCTTCGGGCTGCAATTGCGCGCGGCGCGCGATCAGGAATTCGGCGAACTCGGATCTGGACACATATCCATAGTGCCTGTTCCAAGCCTCGTTATCCCAGCCCTGCCAGTGCCAGGATCAAGACGGTGTGGCTAACCGGACTGGGGTCCGCTTGAATAGTGGACATGACGACTTCTGAGCAGACCCGCCTGGCCTCCGGTTCCTGGGACCTCGACGCCAACCACTCCTCGGTGAACTTCACCGCTCGCCACCTGGGCATCTCCAAGGTGCGCGGCCGCTTCAACAAGTTCGAGACCGCCTTCGTGGTGGACGAGGCCGGTAAGGCCGTCACCATCGAGGCCACCATCTACCTCGACTCCTTCGACACCGGCAACGAGGCCCGCGACGGCCACGTCCGCAGTGCCGACATCCTCGACACCGCCAACCTGTCCACCCTGCACTTCAAGGTCACCGAGCCGGTCGACATCGCCGAAGAGTTCGAGGTAACCGGTGAGGTCACCCTCGGCGGCGTCGTGAAGCCCGTCACCCTCGATGTCGAGTGGGGCGGCGTCCAGCTGTTCCCCGGCGACCAGAAGCAGCACGCCGGCTTCACCGCCACCGGCACCATCAAGCGCAGCGAGTTCAATATCGCCTCCGGCCTGCCGACCGCCATGCTCGGCGACAAGATCGCCATCGAGCTGGACATCCAGCTGGTCGAGCCCTCCGCCTGATTTGGTTCATCGGCTTCCCGGCCGGAAGCCGATCGCCAACGACGGAAGTCGGCAGCAGTTCCGACCCATATGAAAGCGGCGGCACCCAATCGGGTGCCGCCGCTTCGTATTTCGCTCAGCGCCGCCGTTGCCGGACAGCGTGCGACTCGTGGATCAGCCCGCTACTCCGGCGGCACCCGCGCCCGCGCCGATGGCGGCACCGATGCCCGCACCGACCGCCGCGGCGGGCAGGCCGAGAGCGGCCGCGCCGAGCGCACCGCCGCCGACCGCGCCGATCGCCGCGCCGAGCGCGATGCCACCGGCCGCGCCCGCGGCCTCGGCGGCCAGACCGGCCACGAAGATCGGGACATCGATGACGCAACCGGTGGTCGCGCAGCCGACGGCGGCGGCGGTCAGGGTGGCGAGGGCGGGAGCGCCGATGCCGATCAGGAATCCGACGCCCGCGCCGACGACGCCACCGGCGACCGCGCCGCCCGCCGCGCCGATGACCGCGGCCGGAACGCCCGCCGCCACCGCGCCGATGCCCGCGCCGACGAGGGCGGCATTACCGACCTTGGTCAGGTCCGGGCCCGCCGGAGCGTCGATCGCCGCGGCCGGGACCGGTGCGGAGACGGCGGCGGCGGCCGGAAGCTGGTCGATTGCCGCCGGTGCGGTGATCGCGGCGGGCTGGGCGATCGGCGCGGCCTGAGCGGTGCCCGAGAGCATCACGGCGGCGGCGACGGGCAGCGCGCACAGGGTGGCGATGCGGGTTGCGAGCATGGTGGAGCGACGAGACAGCACGGTATTTCCCCCGATGATTGACGACTTCAGACTGTGGAGCGAAGCCGACTGGGACAGTGGGCTCCGGCGCTGTTGAAGCTATCGGGTGGCGAGGTCGATACTCAAGCTAAATAGCTGCCCAGCTGCTGTGATCTGCCACCGCTATCACGCTTTTCATGCGAACCGGCTATGAAAAAAGGCGGTGGCATTCGATTCGAATGCCACCGCCTACCCCGCGAAGGGGGTATCGCTCAGTCCGCCCAAACGGTTTCGATCGGGGTGCCCTCGTTCGGCGGCGGGGTGGGGATGCCCGCGGGGGTGCGCGAGAAACGCGGGGCCGGGGCGTGCTGCACGATGCCGTCGATCTCGATCAGTCCGGTGCGTGCCTGGATGTGCGGGTTCTGTTCCGCCTCGGTGAAGGTCAGCACCGGGGTGGTGCACGCGTCGGTGTGTTCGAAGATGGCCCACCACTCGTCGCGGGTCTTGGTCTTGAACTTCTCGGTGAAGATCTTGCGCAGTTCTTCCTGACCGTTCGGGTCGATCTGGAACGGCAGGCCCTCCGGCGAAATCTCCAGGCCCTTCAGCATTTCCGCGTAGAACTGCGGTTCGATGCAGCCGACCGCCATGTACTTGCCGTCGGAGGTCTCGTAGGTGTCGTAGAACGCCATACCGGTGTCGAGCAGGTTGGTGCCGCGCTCATCGGACCAGAGTCCGACGCCCTTCATGCCCCAGATCATGTGCGAAAGGGCAAGCGCCCCATCGATCATGGCGGAGTCGATGACCTGACCCTTACCCGAGGACTGGCGTTCCACCAGCGCGGCCAGAATGCCGAACACCAGGAACATGGACCCGCCGCCGAAGTCGCCGACCATGTTCAGCGGCGGCACCGGCCGCTCGCCCTTGCGCCCGATGGCATTGAGCACGCCGGTGAGCGAGATGTAGTTGATGTCGTGCCCGGCGCGATCGGCGAGCGGACCGTACTGGCCCCAGCCGGTCATGCGGCCGTAGACGAGTTTGGGATTGCGCTCCAGCGCGACGTCCGGTCCCAGTCCCATGCGCTCGGTGACGCCGGGTCGGAAGCCCTCGAGCAGCACATCGGCCTTCTCGATCAGCCCGAGCACCTTCTCGATATCGGCCGGATCCTTGAGATTGGCCTCGACGATGGTGCGCCCGCGCCACTGCGGCCGCTCCATGAAGCCGGGCAGCTGGTTCGGCCGCTGCACCCGCACCACGTCCGCGCCCAGATCCGCGAGCAGCAGCGCCGCATGCGGTCCGGGGCCGATTCCGGCGAGTTCAACTACCCGGACCCCCGCGAGCGGGCCCTGCTTGGCGGTGGATGGAGTGCTCACGCCCTACCTCGGTTCATCGTTCCAGCGCACCGGCCACAACACCGGTGTTGACGCTACGACAATAACGTGACACCCCGGCCCCGCGGCAAGGCCGTCCGGCCGCGCGCGCGGGTCTTGGCGATGTGCACGAAGACATCCGCCGATGTCGTGCGCGACACCGAAGGTGTGAGCGGAATTCGCCCGGGTGGGCGACAATGCGTGCAAGTCGGCAGTGTGGGAGGAACAGCGGTGAGTGCATCGGGCGAGGTCTTGGTCGGCCTCGCGATACTTGTCGGACTGCTCGGGGTGATCGTGCCGATTCTGCCCGGCGTGATCCTGATTCTGGTGGCCATTCTGGTGTGGGCGATCATGACCGGGGGTGCGACGGCGTGGGGTGTATTCGCCGCCTGCGCAACGCTTTTGGTGATCAGCGGCGTCATCAAGTACACCTGGCCGGGCCGGAAATTGCGCGAGGCGGGGGTGCCGAATCGGTCGCTGCTCTTGGGCGCGGTGCTGGGCATCATCGGCTTCTTCGTGGTGCCGGTGATCGGGTTGATTCTGGGATTCGTTCTCGGCGTTTATGTTTCGGAGTTGCAGCGGTTGCGCGAACAGACTCCGGCCTGGCGGTCGACGGTGCACGCGCTCAAGGGCGTCGGGCTGTCGATGCTGGTGGAATTGCTGGGTGCGCTACTGGCAGCGGGTGTTTGGCTGATCGCCGCTATCGCGACCTAGGGTCGATCCTGGGTAGCGGCAAGGTGTCCGCCGGTGCCGGCAGTTCGGAGCGGTGCAGGCGCAGCGTCGGTGATTCCGGTCCGAACAGCGGCACGGTCGGTGTCGGATCCTCGATGCGGCGTTCCTTGGCGGGCAGCCCGTAGAAGGCGCGGGCGTTGTCGTCCAGCACCTTGTGCAGGTCACTACCGACCGAATCGGAGATGATCCGCATATCGGAGTCCAGGAACGGCCGCCCGGCGCGGGTGCCGGGCAGATCGGACCCGAACATGAGCGCCTCGGGATTCACCGCGTGCACCTTGCGCAGCGCCATCCCGACATTCATGGCGACCCGCCCGAAGCCGGAGGCCTTCACCTTGGCCCCGCGATCGACCAGATTCAGCAGGTAGGGCAGGCAGTCGTCGGACATGCCCATGTGATCGATGGACAGCTTGGGCAGTTTGGTGATGACCGGTTCCAGCGATCCCAGCATGGACCCGTCGATGTACAGCTCGACATGCCATCCGGCCAGCTCGTAGGCCCGCCGCGCCAGCATGGTGAGCCCGACGATATCGCCGCCCGCGCGCTTGAAATTGAACCGGACCGCGCGCACGCCCGCGCGGTTCAATTCCAGGATCTCGGCGTCGGTGGCGTCCTCGTTCAGATTGACGACGCCGACCCAGCCCGCACCCAATTCGGCGAGGGCTGCCCGGAGATAACTGGTATCGGTGCCCTGGAACGACCCGCTGACCACCGCGCCGCCGTCGATATCGAAGCGCTGCATGCGGCGTCGATAATCGGCGACGGTGTACGGGTCGGGCAGGTAGCCCTCGTTCTCGGCCAGCGGGAACCGCGGGTCGAAGATGTGGAGATGGGCATCGAACACGTGATCAGCATGCCTCACAACGGTGACAAGTGCGGAAAACCTTGTCCACCTGTCGGATTGGGCCAGGTCAGTCGAGGGGAACCAGGTTGATCAGGAAACCTTGTCCGGTTCGCTGGCGCGCAGCATGTCCTCGCGCTCGACGACCTTGACCCGCTCGCGGCCTTCGGGCTCGCCGAGGGCGCGCTCGTGCGCGTCCAGGCGGTACCAACCGGCCCACGTGGTGAAGGGGACGCCCTTGTCCTCCAGGAATTTGGTGACCGCATCGAGTTCCGGCTCGGCGGCCGCGGTGAACTTCGCGGCGTCGTCGAGCAGGCAGGCGATGGTCTCGTTGGCGTCACCCTTGGTGTGGCCGATGAGGCCGACGGGTCCGCGCTTGATCCAGCCGGTGACGTAGGTCTGCGGCATGAAACGCGCCGCACCGTCGGCGTTCTCGTCGATGAGGACGCGACCGGCCTCGTTGGGCACGGTGCCCGCCTGATCGTCGAACGGCAGGGCGGGGATGTTCTGCGACAGGTAGCCGACCGCGCGGTAGATGGCGGTGACGTCCCAATCCTTGAATTCGCCGGTGCCCTTGACGTTTCCGGTGCCGTCGAGCGCGGTGCGCTCGGTGCGCAGGCCGACGACCTTGCCGTCCGCGCCGAGGATTTCGGCCGGGTTCTCGAAGAAGTGCAGGAAGAGCTTGTGCGGGCGGTTGCCGACGTCGCGGATGGCCCACTGCTCGAGGGTGTTGCAGATCATGTCGACCTGCTTGGAGTGCCGGCGCGCGGCCTCGGAACCCTCGTCGTAGTCGATGTCCTCGGGATCGACGATGACCTCGATGGTCGGCGAGTGATCGAGTTCGCGTAGCTCGAGCGGGGTGAACTTGGCCTGCGCCGGGCCGCGACGTCCGAAGACGTGCACTTCCAGGGCCTTGTTCTCCTTGAGACCGTCGTACACGTTCGGCGGGATCTCGGTGGGCAGCAGTTCGTCGCCGGTCTTGGCGAGCACGCGCGCCACATCCAGGGCCACGTTGCCGACGCCCAGGACCGCGACCTTCTCGGCTTCGAGGGGCCATTCGCGCGGCACGTCCGGGTGGCCGTCGTACCAGGAGACGAAGTCCGCGGCGCCGTAGGAGCCGTCGAGTTCGATGCCCGGGACCTCGAGCGCGCGGTCGGCGTTGGCGCCGGTGGAGAAGATGACCGCGTCGTAGAAGCGCTGCAGATCTTCGAGGTTGATGTCGACGCCGTAGTCGATATTGCCGAGCAGGCGCACCTGCGGCTTGTCCAGCACCTTGTGCAGGGCGGTGATGATGCCCTTGATGCGCGGGTGGTCCGGGGCGACGCCGTAGCGGATCAGGCCGAACGGCGCGGGCATCCGCTCGTACAGGTCGATGCTCACGTCGGCGTCGGATTTCATCAACGCGTCCGCCGCGTAGATTCCGGCCGGGCCGGCGCCCACGATCGCTATACGAAGCGGGCGGGTCGCTGCTTGTTCGGTCATTCTTGGCGCACCCTTTGGTTGAACTATCTTGCCGTCAAGTCTCAGCCGTCTTTCTTAGCTTAGGCTAAGTTGACGCCCTCGCCCCGGGGTGCCCTTCATTGGAATCCCCGAAGCTGCAGCGTTGCTGCGTGGTCCTGCTATTTCCGTTTTCAACCGGAAATTCTGCTGATTCTATCGGTGGGCGGAAGCCCCCGCCCGCGCCGGTGCCGCGCAACTGTGCGGACGCCCAGCAGCGTGAAATGCCGGTGTCGCGCCCGATCGCACCGCCGTGACCGGGCATGATCGAGTCATGGAAGATGCCGACGACCAGCAGATACCGATCGATCAGAGCAGTGCGCGCAGCATGCTGCCATTCCTGGTCGCCGCGGGCGTCCTGGTGCTGGTGATCGTGGGAATCGTGGTCGCCGCCCTGGTTTCGCCGGTTGAGAAGAATGTCACAGATTCGGACCGGCTCGAGCTGGCCTCCCGCAAGTTCCTCCAATCCCGCAGCGCCACCGGCACACTGGACCCCCGCGTGGTCTGCGACGGATTCACCGAGGAACGCTCCCCGCTCGCCCCCGCCAAGGCGGGTGACGGTACCGCCTTCGACTTCGTGAAACTCGGCGATCCGGCGGTGACCGGGGACCGGGCCACCGCGCAGGTCACCTTCGATACGGCCGGGAAGGAATCAACCTCCACCTGGCACTTCACCCGTTCCGGCAGTCTGTGGCTGGTCTGCGATTCCTGACCCGCCGCGACACTCTGCACGGTTTGACAGGTGGGCCTTTTTTCGGTCAATCTCATCCCAGGTCATGAGTACCAGCGCCAAGCCCCGGCTGGCTGGTCGGCAACCCTCCTCCGCGGCGGGGTGCTCCGGGTGACGACCTGGCCGCGCATCGGGCAACGGTGCGGCAAGTGCGGATTCACAGGAGGTCGACAAGTGAGCTACGCGGGCGATATCTCGCCGAAGCAGGCGTGGGAATTGTTGCGGGACAATCCGGATGCGGTGCTGGTCGATGTGCGCACCGAAGCCGAATGGCGCTTCGTCGGGGTCCCCGACACCAATGGCATCGGGCGGCCGACCGCGCTGATCGAGTGGGTGGACACCAGCGGCACCCCCAATTCGCGCTTCACGGACCAACTTCAGCAGGCCCTGGCCGAGCGCGCCGCGGATTCGGAAGCGCCGGTGATCTTCATCTGTCGCTCCGGTCAGCGCTCCATCGGCGCGGCCACCGCCGCCACGGCGATCGGCATCTCCCCTTCTTTCAATGTCCTCGAGGGTTTCGAAGGCGCGCTGGACGCGCAGGGTCACCGCGGCAGCGAAGGCTGGCGCGCCGATGGGCTTCCGTGGAGGCAGTCATGATCACCGGTGGTTCATTCGAGCGGCCGCTGCCCGAGGGCGTCGGCCCGGCCACGCTGGGCGTGCGCGGTGGTACGCGCCGTTCCGGCTATGACGAGACCTCCGAGGCGCTGTTCCTGAACTCGGGTTTCGTCTACGAGAGCGCCGAGGCCGCCGAGGCCGCGTTCACCGGCGAGATCGAGCACTTCGTGTACTCGCGCTACGGCAATCCGACGGTCGCCATGTTCGAGGAGCGCCTGCGCCTGCTCGACGGCGCGGAGGCGTGCTTCGCCACCGCGAGCGGTATGTCCGCGGTGTTCACGGCGCTGGGTGCGCTGCTCGCCGCGGGTGATCGCCTGGTGGCCGCGCGCAGCCTGTTCGGCTCGTGTTTCGTGGTGGCCAATGAGATTCTGCCGCGCTGGGGCGTGGAGACCGTGTTCGTCGACGGTGAGGATCTGGCGCAGTGGGAAGAGGCGCTGTCGGTGCCGACCCAGGCCGTGTTCTTCGAAACCCCTTCCAATCCAATGCAATCGCTGGTCGATGTGCGCGCGGTCTGCGATCTCGCGCATAAGGCGGGCGCGAAGGTGGTGCTGGACAACGTCTTCGCCACCCCGCTGCTGCAGCGCGGTTTCGATCTCGGCGCGGATGTGCTGGTCTACTCCGGCACCAAGCACATCGACGGTCAGGGCCGGGTGCTCGGCGGCGCGATCCTCGGGTCGAAGGAGTACATCGACGGCCCGGTGAAAACCCTTATGCGCCATACCGGTCCGGCGCTGAGCCCGTTCAATGCCTGGACGCTGCTCAAGGGTCTGGAGACCATGCCGCTGCGCGTGCGCCAGTCCACCGAGTCGGCGCTGCGCATTGCCGAGTTCCTGGAACTGCATCCGGCCGTGGCCTGGGTGAAGTACCCGTTCCTGAAGTCGCATCCGCAGTACGAGCTGGCCCGGAGTCAGATGTCCGGCGGTGGCACCGTGGTGACCTTCGAATTGAAGGCGCAGGCCGAAGCGGCCAAGAAGCGCGCCTTCGAGGTCCTCAACGGCCTGCGCATCATCGATATCTCGAACAACCTCGGTGATTCCAAGACGCTGATCACGCATCCGGCGACCACGACGCATCGCGCCATGGGTCCGGAAGGCCGTGCGGCCATCGGTCTTTCCGATGGTGTGCTGCGGATTTCGATCGGTCTCGAGGATGTCGAGGATCTGCTGAACGATCTGGGCCGGGCACTGGCCTGATAGGAAGCCCCGAGGGCCGGAACCGTCATCGACGGTTCCGGCCCTTTGTCGTTTCGGTCGGAGTCCGAAGGATTGCGGCTATTGACAGCTTGCTGTCAAACATGACAGGATGCTGTCATGACGAAAACAGTTCACCTGGCCGTGTACGACACCTTCTCCGATTGGGAGCCCGGCTTCGCCACCGCGCACATCAACCGCCCGCTGTGGCATCGCGAGCCGGGGGAGTGGCAGGTCCGAACCGTCGGCGCCACAAAGGATTCCGTCGTCTCCATGGGGGGTGTGCGGGTCACGCCGGATCTGACCCTCGACGAACTCTCCCCGTCCGACAGCGCCATGCTGATCCTGCCCGGCTCGGCCACCTGGGAAGCCGGTGCGCTGAATGCCTTCGCCGATAAGGCGCGCGATTTCCTCGCCGCCGGTGTCCCGGTCGCCGCCATCTGCGGCGCGACCTTCGGCCTGGCGAGCGCGGGTCTGCTGGACGGCCGCAGGCACACCAGCAATGCGGCGGAATACCTTGCCATGAGCGGATATTCGGGTGGCGCGGACTTCGTCTACGAGCCCGCCGTGACCGACGGTGATCTCATCACCGCCAGCGGCACCCTGCCGGTCGATTTCGCCCGCGCCATTCTGGGCCGGCTGGATATCTTCGAACCGCACATCCTCGAGGCCTGGTATCTGCTCTATGGCAAGAACGATCCGGCGGGCTTCTTCGCGCTGGCCGAATACGAGGAGAGCCGCGCGGTGGCGACGGCATGACCCGCACCGAACAGGATCTCTTCAGTACGGCGGCGATCACGTCTTTCAAGCTGAACGGCCAATTCCTGGCCATCGCAGAGGAATTGGCCGGTCCGGCCGGGCTCACCGCGGCCTGGTGGCAGGTGCTGGGCGCGGTGCTGCACGAGCCGCTGCCGGTGGCGGGCATCGCCCGCGAGATGGGCATCACCAGGCAGAGCGTGCAGCGCATCGCGGATCTGCTGGTGGAGAAGGGTTTTGCCGAGTACCGCCCGAATCCGCAGCATAAGCGTGCCAAGCTGGTGGCCGGTACCGCGGCGGGTCATGCGGCGGTGCGGCGCATCAATCCGCAGCACGCCGAGATGTCCGCGCGGCTGGTGGCCGAGCTGGGTATCGAGCGCTTCACCCGGATCGTGGATTCGCTCACCGACCTGTCGGCCGCGCTCGAAGCCATCGAATCCGAGTAATCGCAGCGTCTTTCAGGCGTCGAACGGGGCCTTGGTCTTGCCGACGAGTTCCGCGACCGAGTGCAGTACGGCGGTGGGCCGGTACGGATACTGTTCGACGGTGGCCTGGGTGGAGATGCCGGTGGTCACCAGGATGGTGCGCATACCGGCTTCCAGACCGGAGATGACATCGGTGTCCATCCGGTCGCCGATCATGACGGTGGACTGCGAGTGCGCGCCGATTCGGCGCAGCGCCGACCGCATCATGAGCGGGTTGGGCTTGCCCACGTAGTACGGCTCCTTGCCGGTGGCGCGGGTGATGAGCGCCGCGACCGAACCGGTGGCCGGGAGAATGCCCTCACGCGAGGGTCCGGTGGGGTCCGGATTGGTGGCGATGAATCGCGCACCCGCCGAGATCAATCGGATCGCGGTGGTGATCGCCTCGAACGAATAGGTGCGGGTCTCGCCGAGCACGACGTAGTCCGGATCGCTGTCGGTGAGCACGTATCCGATTTCGTGCAGCGCGGTGGTGAGCCCGGATTCGCCTACGACATAGGCGGTTCCGTTGGGCCGCTGCTCCTTGAGGAAGGTGGCGGTCGCGAGCGCGGAGGTCCAGATCGATTCGACCGGGATGTCCAGTCCGGTGTGCCGGAGCCGGGCCTGCAGATCGCGCGCGGTGTAGATGGAGTTGTTGGTCAGCACGAGGAACGGGATGTTGTTATCGCGCAATTCGGCCAGGAACTGGTCGGCTCCGGGCACCATGTGGTTCTCGTGTACGAGAACCCCGTCCATGTCGGTGAGGTAGGACAGGATCGGTTCTTCGGAAGAGGTCACGGGCCAATTGTCCGCTATCCCCGTTGTGTCGGGTGGGTGCGACCCCCGCCACATGGCTGACTAGGGTGCGAAGGGAGCCGTAAACCGGGAATCCGAACGGCGGCGCGGGAGGTTGGCCCGCATGACCAAGCGCACAAGGCGAAGGAGTGGCGCGGTGACAGACCTCAAACTCGGATACAAGGCGTCGGCGGAGCAGTTCGGTCCGCGAGAACTGGTGGAGATCGCGGTCGCGGCCGAACAGCACGGCCTGGACAGCGCGACGGTGAGCGATCACTTCCAGCCGTGGCGGCACAATGGCGGGCACGCCCCGTTCTCGCTGGCCTGGATGGCCGCGACCGGTGAGCGCACCGAGCGGATTCTGCTCGGCACCTCGGTGCTGACCCCGACCTTCCGCTACAACCCCGCGGTGATCGCGCAGGCGTTCGCGACCATGGGCTGCCTGTACCCGAATCGCGTCATGCTGGGTGTCGGCTCGGGCGAGGCGCTCAATGAGATCGCCACCGGATACAAGGGCGAATGGCCGGAGTTCAAGGAGCGTTTCGCGCGCCTGCGCGAATCGGTGGATCTGATGCGCGCGCTGTGGACCGGCGATCGCGTCGACTTCGAAGGCGAGTACTACAGCACGGTCGGCGCGTCCATCTACGACGTGCCCAAGGGTGGCATCCCGGTGTACATCGCGGCGGGCGGTCCGCTGGTGGCCCGGTACGCGGGTCGCGCGGGTGACGGTTTCATCTGTACCTCGGGCAAGGGTATGGACCTGTACACCGAGAAGCTCATGCCCGCTGTCGCCGAGGGTGCGGCCAAGGTCGGCCGGACGGTCGACGATATCGACCGCATGATCGAGATCAAGATCTCCTACGACACCGATCCCGAACTGGCCCTTGAGAACACGCGTTTCTGGGCCCCGCTGTCGCTGACCGCCGAGCAGAAGCACTCCATCACCGATCCGATCGAGATGGAGGCCGCCGCCGACGCCCTGCCGATCGAGCAGATCGCCAAGCGCTGGATCGTGGCGAGCGATCCGGATGAGGCCGTGGAGCAGATCAAGCCGTACCTGGACGCGGGCCTGAACCACCTGGTCTTCCACGCCCCGGGCCACGATCAGCTGCGCTTCCTCGATCTGTTCAAGCGCGATCTGGCCCCGCGCCTGCGCGCGCTGTAGTTCGCTTCCGGGTGCGGTGCGTCACCGGCGGCGCATGATGTTCGGCACGTCGGTGCCGCACCCGGGAAATCTTTATATTCCGGTCGGTACGCTCTTGATTTATGGCCTCACCGGTTTCCAGTGTGTACATCGCGTCGCCCGAGGGTGACACCGGCAAGTCGACGGTGGCGCTCGGCGTCCTGCAGGCGTTGGCCGCGACGACACCGCGAGTCGGAGTGTTCCGGCCGATCACCAGATCCGCGACCGAACGCGACTACATTCTCGAGCTGCTGCTCGAACATTCCACCGCCGATGACGATTACGACCAGTCCATCGGCGTCACCTACGAACAGGTGCACGCCGATCCGGACGCCGCGATCAGCGAGATCGTCATGCGGTATCACGCCATGGCCAAGCAGTGCGATGCCATTCTGATCCTGGGCAGCGATTACACCGATGTCGCCAGCCCGAGCGAACTGCGCTTCAATGCCCGCATCGCGGTGAATCTCGGTGCGCCCGTGCTGCTCGTGGTGCGCGGCTCCGAGCGCACGCCCGCCGAACTGGGGCAACTGGTGGAGCTGTGCCGCACCGAACTGGTGGCCGAGCACGCCAAGCTGGTGGCGGTGATCGCCAACCGCTGCGATCCCGATCAGCTGGAGGCCGATACCGCCGCGCTGGCCAAGGCCGCCGCGGTGCCGTCCTGGACGCTGCCGGAGGTGCCGCTGTTGCAGGCCCCCACCATGGAGGAGCTGTGCCAGGCCATCGGCGGCGAAATCTACAGCGGCGACCCGGAATTGCTGCACCGCGAGGCGCTCGACGTGATCATCGGCGGCATGACCACCGAGCACATTCTGGAGCGGCTCACCGACGGCGTCGCGGTGATCACGCCCGGCGATCGTTCGGACGTGCTGCTGGCGCTGGTGAACGCCCATGAGGCGGAGGGCTTTCCGTCGCTGGCGGGCATCATCATGAACGGTGACATGCTGCCCGCGCCGTCCATCGCGCGGTTGATGGCGGGCCTGAAGCCGAAACTGCCCATCCTGCAAACGGATCTGGGCACCTTCGCCACCGCCAAGGCCGCCGCGCGCACCCGCGGCCGGGTGTCGCTGTCCAGCATTCGCAAGGTGGATACCGCGCTCGCGCTCATGGAGGAGCGGGTGAACGCGCGAGAGCTGTTGCAGCAGATCGAGATTCCCATCCCGAATATCGTGACGCCGCAGATGTTCGAGTATCAGCTCATCGAACGCGCCCGCAATGATCGCAAGCGCATCGTGCTGCCCGAGGGCGATGACGATCGCATTCTGCGCGCGGCGGGCCGGGTATTGCAGCGCAAGATCGCCGATCTCACCATTCTCGGTGACGAGGCGGCGGTGCGCGGTCGTGCCGCCGAACTCGGGGTGGATATCGAGGCCGCCGAGGTGCTCGATCCGCGCACCTGTCCGCTGCGTGACGAATTCGCCGAGGAGTACGCGCGACTGCGCGCGCACAAGGGCATGACGGTGGACCGCGCCCGCGAATACCTCGCGGACATCTCGTATTTCGGCACCATGATGGTGCACATGGGTGTCGCCGACGGCATGGTGTCGGGTGCGGCGCACACCACCGCGCACACCATTCGCCCGTCCTTCGAGATCATCAAGACCGAACCGGGCGTCTCCACCGTGTCCAGCGTGTTCCTGATGTGCCTGGCGGATCGCGTGCTGGCGTACGGTGACTGCGCCGTGGTGCCGGACCCGACCTCGGATCAGCTGGCGGACATCGCGATTTCGTCGGCGCGCACCGCCGCCCAGTTCGGTATCGATCCGCGGGTGGCGATGCTGTCCTACTCGACCGGTGAATCCGGTTCCGGCGCGGATGTCGAAAAGGTGCGCACCGCAACCAAACTCGTGCACGAGCGGGCCCCGCAGCTGCTGGTGGAGGGCCCGATCCAGTACGACGCCGCCATCGAGCCCACGGTGGCGCGCACCAAACTGCCGGATTCGGCGGTGGCCGGGCAGGCGACGGTCTTCATCTTCCCGGACCTCAATACCGGCAACAACACCTATAAAGCGGTGCAGCGCAGCGCCGGTGCGGTGGCCATCGGCCCCGTGCTCCAGGGTCTGCGCAAGCCGGTCAACGATCTGTCGCGTGGTGCGCTGGTCGCCGACATCGTCAATACCGTTGCCATCACCGCCATTCAGGCGCAGCAGGAGGCGAAGTGAAGGTCCTGGTCATCAATTCCGGGTCGTCGTCGATCAAATACCAGCTGCTGGACCCGGAATCGGCCGATGTGGTCGCGGCCGGGATGGTGCAGCGGATCGGTGAACCGGTCGCGGAGGGCTCGCCGAGCATCGAACACCAGAGTGACGGAAAGACTTTCGAGCACGACGGGGAAGTGCCCGACCATGCCGCCGGATTGCGCCTGGTCTTCGATATCTTCGCCGAGAGCGGCCACGACCTGGCCGATGAGGGCTTGCGCGCGGTCGGGCACCGGGTGGTGCACGGCGGTGAGGTGTTCTACGAGCCGACCCTGATCACCGATGAGGTGGTCGAGGCCATCGCGCACCTGTCCTCGCTTGCGCCGCTGCACAATCCGGCCAATGTGGTGGGCATCGAGAGCGCCCGCGAACTGCTGTCGGATGTACCGCAGGTGGCGGTGTTCGACACCGCCTTCTTCCACGGGCTGCCCGCCGCGGCCAAAACCTACGCCATCGACGCGAAGGTCGCCGCCGCGCACGGCGTGCGGCGGTACGGTTTCCACGGCACCTCGCACGAATACGTCTCCGGGCAGGTCGCCGAATTCCTCGGTAAGGACCCGGCCGAGCTGAATCAGATTGTGCTGCACCTGGGTAACGGCGCTTCGGCCTCCGCCATTCGCGGCGGCAAGGCGGTCGACACCACCATGGGCCTGACCCCGCTGGAGGGCCTGGTCATGGGAACCCGGTCCGGGGATCTGGATCCGGGGATCATCTTCCATCTGATTCGCACCGCGGATATGAATGTGGACGATGTGGATGCCCTGCTCAATCGGCAGTCCGGCATCAAGGGCCTGTCCGGGGTGAACGATTTCCGCGAACTCGGCCGCCTCATCGACACCGGGGACGCCGCCGCGCAATTGGCCTTCGATGTCTACATTCACCGCCTGCGCCGCTATATCGGCGCGTACCTGGTGGAATTGGGTCGCGTCGACGCCATCACCTTCACCGCCGGTGTCGGTGAGAACGCCGCCACCGTCCGCGCGGCCGCGCTGGCCGAGCTGGAGCGCTTCGGTATTCAGGTGGATCCGGCCCGCAATACCGCCAAAGACCGCTCCGCCCGGTACATCTCACCCGCGGGCGCGGAGGTCGCGGTGCTGGTGGTGCCGACCAACGAGGAGCTCGCCATCGCGCGTGCGGCCGCCCGGTTGGTGGGCTGACCAGCGCGTCGGAGCGCTGTTCGGGCACTTCACCAAAACATCACGATCGGTCTGCCAGAGTGATGTTCGGATCCGGTTCCCCCCGAGCGCGGATCCACCGGAACCCGTGCCGCCCAACGCACAACTGCGCTGGGTACCGACCCTCCCTCGCCGGTACCCGCGTCCTCTCGGCTGCCTCCGAAGGTCCGCAGTGCGGCACGGGGCCCTCCGGTCTCGCAGCGCCACGCCCGGCGCTCGGAATCCGGTTCGCTCAGAACCAGGACTTGGCGCGCACCGCGTTGGCCAGATCCACCAGCGCGTAGCGGTGCGTGCGGCCGGGCGCGAAGCGGGCCAGGCCGCGCAGCCCGGTCTCGATGCCCCGGCGCAGCTCCCGTTCGGTGAACGG
This sequence comes from Nocardia sp. NPDC058058, assembly GCF_042885355.1. Taxonomy (NCBI): domain Bacteria; kingdom Bacillati; phylum Actinomycetota; class Actinomycetes; order Mycobacteriales; family Nocardiaceae; genus Nocardia; species Nocardia sp. NPDC058058. The sequence goes on from NZ_JBHVSA010000002.1 coordinate 1,861,153, forward strand.
TGCGCCGAAGATCTTGGCATCGCCCGTTTTCGGGGCGTTTCCGGCCTGCAACCAGCCCAGCGCCGTGCCCAGCACCAGGATGCGCAATTGCGCGGTGCGGCTCTCGCCCGGCGGCAGCGCCTGCACGCGCGCGGCGGCCACGTGCAGGGTGGATTCGTCGAGTCGCGCGACCGGCGCGCTGGCCAGCAGCATCAGCACCGCCGTCATCCGGGATTCGGAGTAGTGCCGGGAGGCGGGCGGCACCTCGTCCAGCGCGTGCACGGCGGCCGCGGTGTCACCGGCGGCGGCGAGTTGGCGGGCCAGGCCGAAGGCCGCGCTGACCACACCGCGATCGGTGCGCCAGACGGTGGCGTAGTAGTTCTCGGCGTAGGCGCGCCATTCCTCGGGTTCGGGTGAATCCCAATGTTGCAGAATGAGTTCCGCGGTGGCGGCGAGCGCGAGCTTGGGCGCGATCTCTCCCGGGATGGCCTGGAGTACGGCGTCGAAGCGGGCGAAGGCGCGTTCGTAATCCTGTTCCAGCAGTTCGATCATGCCCAGGTACCAGTCCGCGCGCCAATCCCGCGAGGGCGGTTCCCCGGTGTCGGCGAGGCGGCGCAGCAGCATGCGGGCCGCGGCGGGTTCGGCCAGATCGAGGTGGGCGCGCGCCTCCGCGAGGGTCACCTCGAGCTCGAAAGTCTCGGGCGCGCCGCCGGGTTCGGCCGCCGCGCGCTGGCGGGCGTGCCGCAGTTCGTCCAGCGCGTGCCGGGCTTCGGGATGGGCGGCCCCGGCCAGCAGCGCCGCGGACGGATCGGCCGGATCCACCAGCGGCACCGGCAGCGCGGCCACCACATCGCTGGGGCGCAGCAGGGTGCCGCGTTCGATTCCGTCGATCAGGCCGTCGGTCTGCGCCACGAATTCCGCGGTGCCGAAGCTGGTGCGCGGCGGGCTGAAAAGCGTTGACAGCTGCGGATGTTCATTACCGGTCTCGACCGCGAGGATCTCCCGCAGCACCCCGGTGAGCTGACCGCTGAGCAGCCGCGCCGAGGCGAAGCGGCGGTCCGGATCCGGATCGGTGGCGCGCAGCAGCAGCCGGTGGAAGAACTGATGCCGGGCCAGCACCGGCTGATCCTTCGCCGCCGGAATGCCTTCGACGTACGCGCCCTTCTCCATGGGCAGGTCCAGGGTCAGCACCGCCAGGGTGCGGCCGACGGTGTAGATGTCCGAGGCCACGGTGGGACCGGTCTGCGGAATCTCCGGCGCCTGGAATCCCCTGGTGCCGTACAGGTTTCCGTACGCTTCGAAGGGTGCGGTGGCGCCCAGGTCGATGAGTTCCACCCGGTCGGTGGTGACCATGATGTTGTCCGGCTTGAGATCGTTGTAGGCCAGGCCCACCGAATGCAGATAGTCCAGTGCCGGAAGGATTTCCAGCAGGTACGCGATGGCCTCGGTGACCGGCATGCGCTCGGGCCGGGTGTGCTGTTCGAGCAGATCGCGCAGCGAATGCCCGCCGACGTACTCCATCACGATGTAGCCGACGGGGGAGCCGTCCGGGCTCGGATGTTCCACGAAGTTATGGATTTTGACGATGCTCGGATGCACCACCTCGGCCAGGAATTGCCGTTCGGCCACGGCCACCGCCTGCGCCTCGGCGTCACCGGCGTGCAGCAGGCCCTTGAGCACCACCCAGCGGTCGCTCACATTGCGGTCGATGGCCAGGTAGATCCAGCCGAGGCCGCCGTGCGCGATACAGCCCTGGATCTCGTACTGTCCGGCCACCCGATCCCCGGGTCGCAGCGACGGGCGGAAATCGTAAGGCGCAGCGCAGGTTTCGCAGGTGCCCGCGGTGGCGGCCGCATGCGTCGCGGTGGCGCGTCCCACCGGTTTGCCGCAGCGCCAGCAGAATCTGCGGCCCTCCGCGACCATCGGGTCGGCGAGCACCGCCTTCTCCGGATCCACCTGTTCCACCGTCGGAATGGGCACCAGTCCGGCTCCCAGCCGCCGCACCACGGGCCGCGTTCGCGCCATGCGCGCGGTCCGCTGGGACGGCCGGGTGGGCGTGCGCCCGGTGCTCACCGCCGCGCCGGACGCCGAATGCTGCTGGGTGGCAGCGGATTCGGCGTCATCGTGGCGGGTGGTGGCCTGGGTGGGGTCGGCCACGCGCTCGGTGGCCTGGGTCGGGTCGGGCTCCTGTGGGGTGTGCATCAGTCGCGGTACCTCGGCGCGGGCGGGATGGCGGCGTCACCGAGTTGGGTGGCCAGCCAGCGGCGGTAGAGGCGGTTCCAGGTGCCGTCGGCGCGAATGCGTTCCAGGGTGCCGTTCACGAAGCGCACCAGATCGTCCGAGCCCTGGGACATTCCGATGCCGTACTGCTCGGTGCTGAGATTCGGCCCGACCACCTCGATGGCCGGATCCTGGATCGCGAGTCCCGCCAGCAGCGTGTCATCGGTGCTGATGGCGTCGACCTGCCGCTGCTGCAACACCACCAGGCAGTCCGCCCAACTCGGCACGGTGAGGATGGAGACGGCGGGCTGCTGACTGCGCACCAGATCCAGCGAGGTGGTGCCGCGCACCACGCACAGCCGTTTGCCCGCCAAGTCGGCGAGCCCGGTGATGCCGGAATCGCGCACGGTCAGCACCCGCTGATGCGCTTGCAGATATGAGGTGGAGAAGGTGACCCGTTGCCGCCGTTCGCAATTGATGGTCATGGTCTTCACCACGACGTCGACGGTGTGCTCCTGCAGCGCGCGCTCGCGATCGGCCGATCCGAGAATGCGGTATTCGATGGCATCCGGATTCCCCAGCAGATCCCGTGCGAGTTCATGCGCGATATCGACGTCGAAGCCGGTGAGCGCCCCGCTGGTCGGATCGCGGAAGCTGAACAGGTTGCTGCCCGGGTCCAGTCCGACCAGCAGTCGCCCGCGCGCCCGAATGGCATCCACGCCCGGGCCGCCCGTGGTCGCCGGTCGCAGGCTCGCGGTCGGATCACCGCAGTTGTCCACCGCCGGCGGCAGCGGCGTTTGCGTCTGTGCCGCAATGGCTCCCGAGGGCAGCGGCGGTTCCATATAGCTGGGCACATGGTTGGACGGCGCGGGTGCGGCCCCGTCCGCGCAACCGCTGACCACCGCGAGCGCGGCCGCGATCATGCCGATGGTTCGTAGCGTGGAGTGTCGCGTCATCGGTACTCCCGTAGTCGCGGCCACAGTCCCGCCGCGACCAAGACCGCGGCGGCGGTGCTCAGCACCAGTGCGCCAGGGGCGAGCAGGTCGAGGGTGCGGGCTGCGTGGGAGGTGTTGGCGCGCAATTCGTTCCGGGTATCGCCGATGCCGTTGCCGAGCGCCCTGTCGAGCGCGTCGACCTGGGCGGTGGCCTCATTCGCGCCCGGTCCGGTGGCGACCGCGCCCGCGCCGATGAAATCGCCCTTGGAGAGCGCGTCGTTCATGCGCTGATGTGCGGCGCGCCAGCGATCCAGCGCCGAGCTCGCGGTCTTCACCTCGTCCGCACCGGGTGCGTCGGTGGCGTAACCGGCCAGGATGGTCTGCAATTTGGCGACGGCCTGGTCATAGGTTTTGTCGTATTCGGCGCTGGTATCGCGCCGCACCAGTTTCAGGGTTTCCGCGGTGCGGGCCTGCTGGGCCAGGATGCGGCTCTCGGTGAGCGCCGCGGTCGGAATGCTGCCGGAGTCGCGGGAGTCGGTGGTGTCGACGGCGGAGATGAATCCGGCGACGACCGTCCAGCCCAGCAGCACCACCATGGTCCCGGTGGCCAGCAGTAGTCCGGCATTGAGCACCCGATGCCAGCGCCGGAACAGGAACAGCTGCGCGGCGACCAGTACCGCGACCGCCAGCAGTGGCGTCACGATGGCGGGCCACGGCGGCCGCACGTGATTGCGCTGGGTGCTGGTGATGGCGGCGGCGCGATGCTCCTGCAATTCCTGCGCCATCGGCAGCACGGTGCCCTGCATGAGGTTCGAGGCCTCGCTGAGGTAGGCCGCGCCGACCGGGAGTCCGCTGCGATTGTTGGCGCGCGCGGTCTCCACGATGCCGCAGTACACCGGCAGCCCGGTGGAGATACCGGTGCGCAGATGCGTATCCGCGTCGCCGCCACTGCGATTGGACTGCGTCACCAATTCGGCCGCGGCCTCGCCGACCGCCTGGTTGTAGCGGTCGCGCACGGCTTTGGGTTCGAGTCCGCCGGAGATGAACGCGGTGCCAGCCGAGGCGTCCGCCACCGACAGCGCGGTGTACAGCCGCTGTGCCGAATACGCGTCCGGCTCACTCTGATCCAAAAGCACATCGAGCGCGTGCTGCCGATTGTTCACCGCGCCCGCGGTGACCACACCCGCCGCCAGGCACATACCCAGCAGCACCAGTCCGACGGCGATCAATTTGGCCGGTGAGGACTGCGCGAACAGCCGCATCTCGGTGGTGGAGAGCCGTTCGCGCACGGCCGCCGCGGCCGCGCGAGGGGACAGCTCGTCGAGCCGCAACTGCTCGGTGCGAACCATGTTCACCTCCCACTGACCGAAACCGGACGATCGACTTGTAGCACTCGGATGAGCTTATTGTGGACGTACCTGTGCCGTGACGCGGGAACACCCGGATCTCTGTACGGCACGGGTCCGAGGATGGGATGCGAGCATGCGTGGTGACGGCGACGGTTGGGCGGAAAGTCCGGATGGCACCCGTCAGTGGGGTCGATTCGGAGCTGCCGGACTGTTGCTGCGCGCCCCGCTCGCCGATGGCGGGTCGGCCGTACTGCTGCAGCATCGCGCGGCCTGGAGTCATCAGGGCGGTACCTGGGCGCTGCCCGGCGGCGCCCGCGACAGCCATGAGACGAGCGTGCACGCCGCCGTCCGCGAGGCCGAGGAGGAGGCGGGCATCACCGCCGGATCCATCCGGGTGCGGGCCTCGCGGGTGACGGCCACCGCCGCCAGTGGCTGGACGTACACCACGGTCATCGCCGACGCGGCCACCCGGCTGCGCACCGAGGCGAATCTGGAGAGCACCGAATTGGCGTGGGTGCCCGAGGGTGAGGTGGACGCCCGCCCGCTGCATCCGGGTTTCGAGGCCGCCTGGCCGCTGCTGCGCGCCACCCCGGCCCGGGTCAGTCTGGACGGATTGGATGATCCGCAAGCGGTGGCGGCCGCATTGCCACGCACCCTGGAGCTACCCGACGCGGAGTTCCTCTGGCTGCGTACGGACGGCAATGGCAATGCCCGAGATGCCCGGATCGGCGCGGGTGCTCCGGACGCCGATCTGGCCGGAAATGTGTTGTACCTCACGCTGGCCCAGGTGTTGTCTTGAGGCGTGAGCGAGCGTGAGATTCCCACGTACTGCCGGATCTGCGAACCACTCTGCGGGCTGATCGCCACCGTCGAGGACGGGCGATTGGTGCGGCTGCGGGCCGATAGGTCGCATCCGCTGTCCAAGGGGAACGCGTGCCCGAAGGGGATCGCGTTCAGCGAGATACAGAACGATCCGGATCGGGTGCTGTATCCCCTGCGGCGCACCGCGACCGGATTCGAGCGGGTGAGCTGGGACGAGGCGCTGGACGATATCGGGGCGCGATTGCGCGCGATCATCGGCGCACACGGGCGCGAGAGTCTCGGCTGGTATTTCGGCAACCCCTCCTCGTTCTCCTATTCACATACGTTGTGGCTGGTGGGTTTTCAGCTCGCGGCCGGACTGCGGCACGTGTATTCGGCGGGCTCGCAGGACATCAACAATCGTTTCGTCGCGAGCGAACTGCTGTACGGATCGCTGACCTCGGTACCGGTCCCGGATCTGGACCGCACCGATTTCCTGCTCATGCTCGGCGCGAATCCCGTTGTGTCACACGGCAGCGCGATGAGCATGCCGCGAATTCGCGAGAAGCTCACCGCGATCACCAAGCGTGGCGGGCGGGTGGTCGTGGTCGACCCGCGCCGCACCGAGACCGCGCAGCTGTTCGAGCACGTGGGGGTGCGGCCCGACAGTGATGCCTGGCTGCTCGCGAGCCTGCTCCAGGTGATCTTCGCCGAGGGACTGGAGGACGCGGACGCGGTTCGACGGCAATCCGCCGGTGCGCACGAATTGCGTACCGCCGTAGCTCGATTCACGCCGGAGACGACCGCGGCCGTGACCGGTCTGGAACCCGATGCCGTGCGCGCCCTCGCGCGTGATCTGGCCCGCGCCGATGCCGCGGCCGTGTACGGCCGCACCGGTACCTGCCTGGGTCGTCACGCCACCCTGGTCGCGTTCCTGATCGACGTGCTGGCCCTGGTCACCGGCAATCTGGACCGGCCCGGCGGCTCGGTATTCGGCAAAGAGCTGGTCGCGGTCTCCAAACTGAATGCGCAGCTGGGCCTGATCAAATACGGCAAGAATCGTTCCCGCATAGGCGATTTCCCCGATGTGCTGGGTACCTTCCCGGCCGCGATCATGGCCAAGGAGATCACCACCCCCGGCCTCGGGCAGCTGCGCGCCCTGTTCACCTCGGCGGGCAATCCGGTGTCCTCGGTGCCCAACGGCCGCGAATTGGCCGCCGCGCTGGCGCAACTCGATCTGCACGTCTCCATCGACCTCTACATGAACGAGACCAACCGCACCGCCGATTACATCCTGCCCGCCACCACCTTCCTGGAGCGTGATGACATTCCGCTCCCGTTCACCGCGCTCTCGCCCACCCCGTACACCCAGTACACCGAGCGGGTGCTGGAACCGTACGGCGAGGCCCGCGAGGAATGGCGGATCATCGACGCCATCGCGACCCGAATCGGCGTGCAGCCCTTCGTCATCGGACCGAAGGCCGCCGGTGGCCTGCTCAGCCGCCTGCGCGGTCTCCCCGGTGGCCGCGCGGCCCGCCCCACCCCGCGCCTGCTGGTCGATCTGGCCGTTCGCACCGGCCCCTACGGCGATCTGTTCGGCCTGCGCCGCGGCGGCCTCAGCCTGAAGATGCTCCGCCGCCACCCGCACGGTGTGGTGCTCGCGGATTCCATCACCACAGGAGTTCTTCGAGAAGTGGTGCAGCACAAGGGCAACCGAGTCCAGCTGGCACCCGCCGAAATCCTCGGCGAACTGCGCGATCTGGATGCCGCCCCCGCGGACCCCTCCTACCCGCTCCGCGTGATCGGCATGCGCGAACTCAAATCGCACAACTCCTGGATGCACAATTCCGAACTCCTCATGCGCGGCGACCGCGCCCAGGCCGCCCGCATCAACCCCAAAGACGCTGCCGTGGCGGGCATTTCGGACGGCTCCCGCTGCCGCGTGACCTCCCCGCACGGCTCCATCGAGGTAACCGCCCACCTCACCGAGGATATGACCGAAGGCGCGGTGGCCATTCCGCACGGCTGGGGCCACAACGGCGGCTGGCGGCGAGCCAATGCCGCGGGCGGAGCCAACCCCAACGACCTCATGTCCACCGATCCGGCCGATGTGGAACGCCTCGCGGGCATGTCCCACCTCAACGGTGTCGCCATCCGCCTGGACCCGGTGCCGTCGAGCTGAGGGTCAGTTCGCGAGGTTGTCCAGCACCTGCTGCTTGAGCGCACGCGCCGCCGATTCCGGATCACGTGCCGCGGTGATGGCCCGCACCACCACGACTCGGGTCGCGCCCGCCGCGAGCACCTCCGGCAGGTGCTGATCGTCGATGCCGCCGATGGCGAACCAGGGCCGCGCGGTATGCGATTCGGCCGTGGAGCGCACCAGTTCCAACCCGGACGGCTGGCGACCCGGCTTGGTCGGCGTGGCATATACCGGACCGGTGCAGAAGTAGTCGATGTGCTCATCGATGGCCGCGAGCCCCGCCTGCGCCCGGTTATTGGTGGACCGTCCGATCACCACATCCGGCCCCAGGATCTTGCGGGCGTACCAGGGCGGCAGATCCCCCTGCCCCAGATGCAGCACGTCGATCCCCGCCGCCAGCCCGATATCGGCCCGATCATTGCAGGCCACCAGGGCCCCGTGCCGGCGCGCGGCGGCCTTCAACTCGGCGAGCGCACCCAATTCGGCCTTGGCCTCCAGCGGCCCGAACTCCTTCTCCCCGGGCGACCCCTTATCCCGCAACTGGATGATGTCGACGCCCCCGGCCAGGGCCGCGTCGGCGAAGGCGGCCAGGTCGCCGGTATCCCGGCGGGCATCCGTGCACAGGTAAAGGCGTGCGCTGGCCAGGCGTTCGCGCGGTGTGGCGGGCCGGTTCGGGTGGGAGGGCTGCACGTCCCCGACGCTAGTCGCGCTACCGTGGTGAGGCGAAACGAACGGTGTGACCTGCGTGCGAGCGGTGTGACAGGACACAGTTAGGTGGATGTAGTGCGGACCTTGGCCGTCGTGGGCGGCGGTGTGATCGGGCTTTCGGTGGCATGGCGTGCTGCCGAGGCGGGGTGGGCGGTCACGCTGTTCGATCCGGCGAGTGGGTCGGGGGCCTCGTGGGTGGCGGGTGGGATGCTCGCGCCGCTGTCCGAGGGGTGGCCGGGGGAGGAGGCGGCGCTCGCGTTCGGGGCTGCCTCGCTGGCTCGGTGGCCTGAATTCGCGGCTCGGTTGCAAGCCCATGCGACTACCGAACTCTTCACCGCAACCCGCACCCTCACGGTCGCCCTCGACACCGCCGATGCGGCGGACTTGCGCACCATCGCCGACTGGGTGAATGCCCAGCCGCTGCCCACATCGGACGGTGTGCGAGATCTGAACGCGTCCGGCGACGCGCGATCCGGTGGTGAACATCTGCGGCTGTTGGATCGCGGCGGCGTGCGCGCGCTCGAACCGGGCCTGGCTCGGACCGTGCGGGCCGGGCTGCTCTCGAATTCCGAACCCGCCGTTGACAATCGCGCGCTGGTGAACGCGCTGCGGTCCGCCTGCGCGGCGGGTGGCGTTGAATTTCGCGCCGAGCGGGTGAACGCTCTCGCCGATCTGCCGCACGATCGGGTCGTGCTCGCGGCCGGGGCCGCGGCCGCCGAATTATGGCCGGGGCTGCCGGTTCGGCCGGTGAAGGGTGAGATTCTGCGGTTGCGGCGGCGGCCGAGTGCGCCGACGCCGCCGGCGAGTGTCATTCGCGCTCGGGTGCATGGGCGGCCCATTTATCTGGTGCCGCGCAGTGACGGAATCGTGCTGGGCGCAACGCAATACGAGCAGGGGTTCGATACCGCCGTCACGGTCGCGGGGGTTCGGGATCTCATCACCGACGCCGAGGCCATCCTGCCGGGTATCGGGGAGTACGAATTCGCCGAGGCCATCGCGGGTTCGCGGCCCGGATCGCCGGACAATCTGCCGCTCATCGGCTACCTCGACGATCGCGTGATCGCGGCAACGGGCCACGGCCGCAATGGAATTCTGGATACCCCGGTGACGGTTGACGCTGTGTTGTCCCTGCTCGCCGACGCTCAACTCCCCGAGGCGCGATCCGCCGATCCGGGACGCTTCCGCACTTCCGCCCCCATCTCTTCAGGAGGAGTCCGATGACCGCAGTTCCGGTCGGTATCACCGTCAACGGTGAGGACCACGAATTCGCCGAGGCCCCGACGGTGCGTCAGGTGCTCGAGCAGTTGAACCTGCCGTGTCAGGGTGTGGCGGTGGCGGTGGACGGCGCGCTGTTCCCCAAATCGCGCTGGGATGAGCAGGTCGGTCGCGGCTGGGAGCTCGAGGTGCTGACGGCGGTGCAGGGTGGCTAGCGGCATCGATCCGCTGGTGATCGCGGGTCGCAGTTTCGGTTCGCGGCTCATCATGGGCACCGGTGGCGCGGAGAATCTCGCGGTGCTGGAGGAGGCCCTGATCGCCTCGGGCACCGAACTGACCACGGTCGCCATGCGCCGCGTCGACGCCGCGGGCGGTACCGGCGTGCTGGATCTGCTCAAACGCCTGGAGATCGCCCCGCTGCCCAATACCGCGGGTTGCCGCACCGCCGCCGAGGCCGTGCTCACCGCGCGCCTGGGCCGCGAGGCGCTCGAAACCGATTGGGTGAAGCTGGAAGTCATCGCCGATGAGCGCACCCTGCTCCCGGATGCCATCGAATTGGTCGATGCCGCAGAGCAATTGGTGGACGACGGTTTCACCGTGCTGCCGTACACCACCGACGATCCGGTGCTCGCGCGCCGCCTGGAGGATGCGGGCTGCGCCGCGGTCATGCCGCTGGGCTCGCCGATCGGCACGGGTCTGGGCATCGGAAATCCGCACAATATCGAGATGATCGTGGCCGCCGCGGGCGTCCCGGTCATCCTGGACGCGGGCATCGGCACCGCGAGCGATGCCGCCCTGGCGATGGAACTGGGTTGCGCCGCAGTCCTGCTCGCCACCGCGGTCACTCGCGCCCGGCAGCCCGTGCTGATGGCCACCGCCATGGCGAATGCCGTCAACGCCGGTTGGCTGGCGCGACAGGCGGGCCGCATCCCGAAACGTTTCTGGGCACAAGCCTCTTCGCCCGCGCTCTGACCCGGCGTCCGAGGGTTTCGGCGTGCCGCCGAGTCCGGATTGTCCGGGGGGAAGTCCCCTGGAAGGGGGTAGAGCAGGTCATCCTCGAGGTTGAGGGGACGCGCGACCTCTGGTCGATAGTGCGGGACCGGTTCTTCGGGAAGACTGGTCCCCATGATCGAACTGAGGGGCCTGACCAAACACTACGGGCAGACCGTCGCGGTGTCGGATCTGTCGTTCACGGTTCGTCCGGGGTTGGTGACCGGCTTTCTCGGCCCGAATGGGGCGGGTAAGTCGACCACCATGCGGATGATTCTGGGGTTGGACGAACCGACGTCCGGTACCGCGCTCATCGACGGTAAGCCGTATCGCGATTTGCAGCGTCCGCTGACCGAGGTCGGCGCGCTGCTCGATGCCAAGTGGGTGCATCCGAACCGTTCGGCGCGTGCGCATCTGCGCTGGCTGGCGGCATCGAATGACCTTCCGGCGGCCCGCGTGGAGGAGGTGCTGCGCCTGGTCGGCCTCGCGGAGGTGGCCAATAAGAACGCCGGCGGTTTCTCGCTGGGCATGTCGCAGCGGCTCGGCCTGGCGGGCGCGCTGCTGGGGGATCCGAAGGTGCTGCTGTTCGACGAGCCGGTGAACGGCCTCGATCCCGAGGGCATCCTGTGGATTCGCCGTTTCATGCAGCGGCTGGCGTCGGAGGGCCGCACGGTGCTGGTCTCCAGTCACCTGCTGTCCGAAATGGCGCAGACCGCAGAGCATCTCATCGTGATCGGCCGCGGCCAGCTGATGGCCGACACCACCACGAAGGATTTCATCGAGAAGGCGTCGGAACAGTCTGTGCGCGTGCGCAGTCCGCAGCTGGATCAGTTGCGCGGCCTGCTCACCTCCAACGGCATGACGGTGCGCGAGGCGGGCGCGGACAATGACGGCGCGGCCCTGGTGGTCGCGGGCGTCTCCTCGGACGCGGTCGGAAAACTGGCCGGCGCCAACGACATAACGCTCTTCGAGCTGTCGCCGCAGCGCGCTTCGCTGGAGGAGGCGTTCATGCGGATGACCGGTAGTGCGGTGGAGTACCACGGCGAAGGCTTCGACCAGGTGATGGGAGGTGCGCTCTGATGGGCGTACTGGCGGCGGAACGAATCAAACTCACCTCGACCCGGTCTCCGTGGTGGTGCTCGGCGATCATCGTGGCGCTGGGCCTGGGCTTCGCGGTGCTGATCGCGGCGGTGAACCGGAACCCGAAGGCCGATACCCCACCCCTGCACGTGACCACCGTGGTCGGCGGTGTCAGCGGCTTCGGCGTGCTGATCCTGATGATCTTGGCGGCGCTCGCGGTAACCAGCGAGTATCGGTTCGGCACCATTCGCAGCACATTTCTAGCAACCCCTGCTCGGGATAAGGTGCTGATCACCAAAGCGCTGTTGATCGGTGTCTTCGGCGCGGTGCTCATCGGCGTGCTGACCCTGCTGTCCTTCGTGCTGGCAAAGGCGATCAGCGGTTCGGAGGGCGGTGCGGCCCTGGTGCTGTCCAACGCGGACAACGCACGCGCCATTTACGGTGTCCCGATCTACGCCTTCCTGTCCGTGGTGCTGGCCGTCGGCGTCGGTGTGCTGGTGCGCCAGACCGCGGCCGCCATCTCGCTGATCATCCTGTGGCCGACCGTGCTGGAGTCGCTGCTCAGCGCATTCGGTAGTTTCGGCCGGAATGTGGGCGCGTTCATGCCTTTCGCGAACGCCGGCCACTTCTATTCGGCGGGTGCGGACGCGGCCGGTTCCAACTGGCATTGGGGCCCGTGGGGCAGCCTGCTGTACTTCGCCGTGTTCGTCGGAATCGTTTTCGGAGCCGCGCTGTTCGTAGTCAATAAGCGCGACGCATAGACCCTGCCCGGGGATGCCGCCGGCCACTGCCCGGTTCGGCGGCGAATATCGGCCCGATACGGAGAAATCCGTATCGGGCCGATGTCGTTTCCGGTGGTCCGCGGGGCTGTCTCGCGGGTGTGCCGGGAAACACTGTATGAAAACCGTCGAATCGGGTGAGAAGCGTCTGGCGGACCCCTCCGGGCCTGGGTAGCATCGGCCCAGCAACCAAAACACTCGTACATCGGCGGGTCCAATGATGTGGCCGCTCGGACCGATCGGAAGGTGTCAGGTGGCAGTCATTAATCCATCCGGAGATCAAGCGCTGAGATACGCTCTGGGCGTGAGCGAACGACCCTCCGACGGCGGCGAGCGCGCATCCGACGCCCCCCGCTCGGAAGGACTGGGAACCGATCGCAAGCGGTCGCGGGAGGCGAATGGAGCCCGCGCTCGTGAGCCGCGTGCACCCCGCATCGACCCCGACGTGGTGATTCCGCTGGTCCCGACCGAATCGGTCGATGATTCCCTGGACGAGAACGACCCCGCCAACGGCCGTCGCCGCTTCCCGAGCGGGCAGCTTTCGGCACTGGTCAATGCCGCGAATCAGCGCGGCGATCTGATCGGCCTGGTCCGCAAGGCCCGCGAAAACCTGCCCGGCGATCCGGCTTTCGGCGATCCGCTCTCGGTCTCCGGACCGGGCGGCGCGCGGGCCGTGGCGCGCGCGGCGGATAAGTTGGTCGGCGATTCGCCCAGTGCCGCACGCGAATTGGGTCTGGGTGCGTTGCAGGTCTGGCAGGCCATGCTGGAGCGCGTCGGCAAGGGCCGGGGCACCCAGGAGATCACCATCATGTTCACCGATCTGGTGGCCTTCTCCAGCTGGTCGCTGGCCGCGGGTGATGAACAGACCCTGGAACTGTTGCGCCGGGTGGCCAAGGCCATCGAGCCGCCGATCGCCGATCGGGGCGGTCAGGTCATCAAGCGCATGGGTGACGGTCTGATGGCGGTGTTCCCGTCCGCCGATCGCGCGGTGCGAGCCGCGGTGGCGGCCAAGGAGAATCTCACCAATGTGAATGTCAACGGCTATCGCCCGCAGATGCGCATGGGCCTGCACACCGGCACCCCGCGCGAGATCGGCGGCGATTGGCTGGGCGTGGATGTCACCATCGCCGCGCGGGTGATGGCGGCGGGCGGCAACGGCAACACCATGATGTCGGCGGTCACCCTGGATTCGCTGAAGCCCGAGACGCTCGAGGAGCTCGGTTTCGGTGTGCGGCCCTATCGCCGCAGCTTCTTCGCGGCCCCGCTCAGCGGTGTGCCGGAGGATCTGCGCATCTTCCGCCTGGAGGCGGAGTAAGTAGGGGACGGCTAGAAGAGATAGAGCACAGCGCCCGCTGTCGCCAGCACTCCGGCCACGCCGAGCGCGATGGCGAGCGGGCGTGCGGTCTTCCAGGTCGAGTAGGCCCCGCCGTAGAGGAATCCGGCCAGGGCGAGCAGCACGATCATGGCGACTTCTTTGGACACCCCACCAGTCTGCCCGGTGGGGTTCTGGCCGGTCTCGGGGGCTCCGCCCGAAGTCTCAGGCAATTAACAAGCACGCAGGCTTGATTTTTTTCTGGCCCGATGTGACCCTGTAACCGACCGCAGCGATGGCGCTGCGCCATGCGGGTGGCACAGGGAGGCCCAGTAATGAGTCAGCTCGGCGACGATCCGGACCTCATTCGGATCGGCAACTGCTCCGGCTTCTACGGGGACCGGATGAGCGCCATGCGCGAGATGCTCGAGGGCGGGCAGCTCGATGTGCTCACCGGCGACTATCTCGCCGAACTCACCATGTTGATCCTGGGGCGGGATCGCATGAAGGACGCCAACCTCGGCTACGCCAAAACCTTTGTGCGGCAGCTGGAGAGCAATCTCGGCCTGGCCCTGGACAAGGGCGTGAAGATCGTCGTCAACGCGGGCGGGCTGAATCCGGCCGGACTCGCGCAGCGGGTCGGCGAGGTCGCCGAAAAGCTCGGTCTGACACCGAAGGTCGCGTATGTGACCGGCGATGATCTGCTGCCGCGCGCGGGTGAACTCGGGCTCGGCGCGCCGCTGACCGCCAATGCCTATCTGGGCGCGTGGGGTATCGCCGAAAGCCTGAACGCGGGTGCGGACATCGTGGTGACCGGGCGCGTCACCGACGCCGCCCTGGTGGTCGGCCCGGCGGCCGCGCACTTCGGCTGGGGCCGAACCGATTACGACGCGCTCGCGGGCGCGGTGGTGGCGGGGCACGTCATCGAATGCAGTACCCAGGCCACCGGCGGCAATTTCGCCTTCTTCACCGAGATCGCGGATCTGAACCGGCCGGGCTTCCCGCTCGCCGAGGTGCGCCGGGACGGCAGCAGCGTCATCACCAAGCATGACGGCACCGGTGGCGCGGTCACCGTGGATACCGTCGAAGCCCAGCTCATGTACGAGATCCAGAGCGCGCGCTACGCCGGACCGGATGTGACCACGCGCCTGGACAGCATCGCACTCACCCAGGACGGCCCGGATCGGGTGCTCATCAGCGGCGTCAAGGGTGAAGCGCCGCCGCCGCGCACCAAGGTCTCGCTGAACACCATCGGCGGCTTCCGCAATGAGATGGAGTTCATTGTCACCGGCCTCGATATCGAGGCCAAAGCCGAACTGGCGCAACGACAGCTGGAGGCCTGGCTGCCGGTGCGGCCCGCCGAGCTGGAGTGGACCCTGGCCCGCCTGGACCGGCCGGACGCCGAGACCGAGGAGCAGGCCAGCGCGCTGCTGCGCTGTGTGGTGCGCGATCCGGACCCGAATAAGGTGGGGCGCGGATTCTCCAGCGTGGCAGTGGAATTGGCCCTCGCGAGCTATGCGGGCTTCTCGCTGACCGCGCCGCCCGGAAACGGCGGTCCGTACGGCGTCTTCACACCGGGCTATGTGGACGCGAAGGAAGTTCCACATATCGCGGTGCTGCCCGACGGCAGCACGGTGGATATCGCACCGGCGGGGGAGACCCTGGAACTGGCCGAGGTGCCCGAACCCGATCTACCGCAACCGCTTCCGCGGGGTGAGACCAAGCGCGTCCCGCTCGGCACCATCGCCCTGGCGCGCAGTGGCGATAAGGGCGGCAATGCCAATATCGGCGTCTGGGTGCGCACCGATGAGCAGTGGCGCTGGCTGGTGCACGCGCTCACCGTGGACGAGCTGCGCCTGCTGCTGCCCGAAACCGCGAAACTGCCGATCACCCGGCACGTGCTGCCGAATCTGCGCGCGATCAACTTCATTGTCGAGGGTCTGCTCGGGGAGGGCGTGGCCTATCAGGCGCGTTTCGATCCGCAGGCCAAGGGGCTCGGGGAATGGCTTCGGGCTCGGCACATCGAGATTCCTGTGGAGCTGCTGCCATGAGCACTGCCTTTGTGAACCCCTGGGAGACGCCGGAGCGGCGCGAATTGCGTGCCACCGTGCGCGGATTCGCCGAGCGCGAGGTGCTCCCGTATCTGGACGGGTGGGAGCGGGACGGTGAGATCCCGCGCGAACTGCACAAGAAGGCGGGCGCGCTGGGCCTGCTGGGCATCCAGTTCCCGGAATCGGGCGGCGGTTCGGACGGCGACCCCATCGACGCCGCCATCGTGTGCGAGGAAATGCATTACGCGGGTGGTTCGGGCGGTCTGTTCGCCTCGCTGTTCACCTGCGGTATCGCGGTGCCGCACATTATCGCCTCGGGCAATGCCGACCATATCGAGCGTTTCGCCAAGCCGACCCTGGCGGGTGAGAAGATCGGTTCGCTCGCCATCACCGAGCCCGGTGGCGGTTCCGATGTGGGGCATCTGCGCACCACCGCGGTGCGCGACGGTGACGAGTTCATCGTCAATGGCTCGAAGACCTACATCACCTCCGGGGTGCGCGCCGATTACGTGGTGACGGCGGTGCGCACGGGAGGCAGTGGCGCGGGCGGTGTTTCGCTGCTCATCGTGGAGAAGGGCACGCCCGGCTTCACCGTCAGCCGCAAGCTGGAGAAGATGGGCTGGCTGGCCTCCGATACCGCCGAACTCTCGTATGTCGATGTGCGCGTGCCGGTTTCGAACCTGGTCGGTGCGGAGAACTCCGGATTCGCCCAGATCGCCAATGCTTTCGTGAGTGAGCGGGTGGGCCTGGCGGTACAGGCGTACGCGCAGGCGCAGCGCTGCCTCGATCTGACCCTGCAATGGACGCGCGATCGGGAGACCTTCGGCCGCCCGCTGATCAGCCGCCAGTCCGTGCAGAACACGCTGTCGGAGATGGCGCGGCGCATCGATGTGGCCCGTGTCTACACCCGGCATATCGCCGAGCGCGCGGCGCAGGGCGAGACCGATCTCATCGCCGAGGTGTGCTTCGCCAAGAA
This sequence comes from Nocardia sp. NPDC058058, assembly GCF_042885355.1. Taxonomy (NCBI): domain Bacteria; kingdom Bacillati; phylum Actinomycetota; class Actinomycetes; order Mycobacteriales; family Nocardiaceae; genus Nocardia; species Nocardia sp. NPDC058058. The sequence continues at coordinate 1,877,748 of NZ_JBHVSA010000002.1, forward strand.
CACCGCCGTCGAGACCGCCGAATGGGTTGCGCACCAGGCGGTTCAGCTGTTCGGCGGGCTCGGCTACATGCGCGAGTCCGAGGTCGAGCGCCAGTACCGGGATGTGCGCATCCTCGGTATCGGCGGCGGCACCAATGAGATCCTGACCGCCCTGGCGGCAAAGCGATTGGGGTTCCAGTCTTGAGTATTCTGCGCAGCTCTGTTGATTCGAAGTCGGCGGACTATCGGGCCGCCGCCGAGGCCATGACGACCAAGCTCGGCGAGGTCGAGGCCGAATACGCCAAGAATGTCGCGGGCGGCGGCCCGGACAAGATGGCGCGGCATCGCAAGCGCGGCAAGCTGACCGCGCGCGAGCGCATCGAACTGCTCATCGACGAGGATTCGCCATTCCTGGAATTGGCCCCGCTGGCCGCCTGGGGCAGTGACTTCCACGTGGGCGCGAGCGTCATCGCCGGTATCGGCATTGTCGAGGGCGTCGAATGCATGATCGTCGCGCCGGATCCGACCGTGCGCGGCGGCACCTCGAACCCGTGGACGCTGCGTAAGAACCTGCGCATGAACGATATCGCGCTGGAGAACCGGCTCCCGGTCATCGGCCTGGTGGAGTCCGGCGGAGCGGATCTGCCGACGCAGAAGGAGGTCTTCGTTCCGGGCGGTCGCATGTTCCGCGATCTCACCCGCCTGTCGGCGGCCGGAATTCCCACCATCGCACTGGTTTTCGGCAATTCCACCGCCGGTGGCGCGTACATCCCGGGCATGTCCGACTACACGGTCATGATCAAGGAGCGCTCCAAGGTGTTCCTGGGCGGCCCGCCGCTGGTGAAGATGGCGACCGGTGAGGAGTCCGATGACGAATCGCTGGGCGGTGCGGAAATGCACGCCCGCGTCTCAGGTCTGGCCGATTACCTGGCCGCGGACGAGCAGGACGCGATTCGCCTGGGCCGCTCCATTATTCGCCGCCTGAACTGGCAGAAGCAGGGTCCGGCCCCGCGCCCGGTGGCCGAGGTGATCGAGCCGCTGTTCGATCAGGAGGAGCTGGTCGGCATCGTGCCGACGGATCTGAAGATTCCGTTCGATCCGCGCGAGGTCATCGCCCGCGTGGTGGACGGCTCCGATTTCGACGAGTTCAAACCGCTGTATGGCTCCAGCCTGGTCACCGGCTGGGCGGAACTGCACGGCTACCCGGTCGGCATTCTCGCCAACGCGCGCGGCGTGCTGTTCTCCGAGGAGGCGCAGAAGGCCGCGCAGTTCATCCAGCTGGCCAATCAGAAGAACACGCCACTGCTTTTCCTGCACAACACCACCGGCTACATGGTCGGCAAGGAGTACGAGCAGAAGGGCATCATCAAGCACGGCGCGATGATGATCAACGCGGTGTCGAATTCCAAGGTGCCGCACATCTCGCTGCTCATGGGCGCGTCCTACGGTGCGGGGCACTACGGCATGTGCGGTCGCGCGTACGATCCGCGCTTCGTATTCGCCTGGCCCAGCGCCAAATCCGCCGTCATGGGCGGTGCGCAGCTGGCGGGCGTCATCTCCATCGTGGGCCGGGCCGCCAATGAGGCCAAGGGCATTCCGTTCAACGAGGAGGCCGACGCCGGTATCCGCGCCATGATCGAGGCGCAGATCGAGGCCGAATCGCTGCCCATGTTCATGTCGGGCCGCCTGTACGACGACGGCGTCATCGACCCGCGCGACACCCGCACGGTATTGGGAATGGCGTTGTCCGCCATCCACAATGCCCCGATCAAGGGCGCCGAGGGCTTCGGCGTCTTCCGAATGTGAGTGCCGGTATGGACATTACGAACGTCTTGGTCGCGAACCGCGGTGAGATCGCGCGGCGCGTATTCGCCACCTGTCGGCGCATGGGAATCGCCACCACCGCCGTGTATTCGGACGCCGACGCCGCCGCACCGCATGTGGCGGAAGCGGATTCGGCCATTCGGCTGCCCGGCAACACCCCGGGTGAGACATATCTGCGCGGTGAACTGATCATCGAGGCCGCGCTGGCCGCCGGTGCCGACGCCATCCACCCCGGCTACGGATTCCTCTCCGAGAACGCCGAATTCGCGCGTGCGGTAATCGATGCGGGCCTGACCTGGATCGGCCCGCCGGTGGCCGCCATCGAGCAGATGGGCTCCAAGGTCGAGTCCAAGAAGATGATGGACGCCGCCGGTGTCCCGGTGCTCGCCGAGCTGGACCCGGCCGAGGTCACCGCGGATATGCTCCCGGTGCTCATCAAGGCGTCCTCGGGTGGCGGCGGTCGCGGTATGCGCGTGGTGCGCGATCTCGCCGACCTCACCGAACAGCTGGAAGGCGCACGGCGCGAGGCGGAATCGGCCTTCGGCGATCCGACCGTGTTCTGTGAGCGCTACCTGGAGACCGGCCGCCATATCGAGGTGCAGGTCATGGCCGACACCCAGGGCACGGTGTGGGCGGTGGGCGAGCGCGAGTGCTCGATCCAGCGCCGGCATCAGAAGGTCGTCGAAGAGGCCCCGTCCCCGCTGGTCGAGAAGATCGACGGAATGCGCGCCCGCCTTTTCGAAGCCGCCAAGCTCGCCACCGAGGCCATCGGCTACGAGGGTGCGGGCACCGTCGAATTCCTGGCCGACGAGAAGGGCGACTTCTTCTTCCTGGAGATGAATACCCGTCTCCAGGTGGAACATCCGGTCACCGAGCAGGTCACCGGCCTGGACCTGGTGCGCCTGCAATTGCAGGTGGCGGCGGGCCGTCCGCTGCCCGCGATCCAGCCCGGTCTGCGCGGCCACTCCATCGAGGTCCGCCTGTACGCCGAGGATCCGGCGCATGACTGGCAGCCGCAGAGCGGTCCCGTGCACAAGCTCGAAATCCCCGGCACCACGGGCGAATTTACCGTGCTGACCGAACCGGGCGTACGCCTGGACACCGGCGTGGTGGACGGCTCCGTGGTCGGTGTGCACTACGACCCCATGCTGTCCAAGGTCATCTCGTTCGCCGAGACCCGCGATGAGGCCGCGCACATCCTGGCTTCGGCGTTGCAGCGCGCCAAGATTCACGGTCTGGTCACCAATCGCGATCTGTTGGTGCGGGTGCTGCGGCATCCGGCGTTCCTGGCCGGTGACACCGATACCGCCTTCTTCGCCACGCACGGCCTGGACAAGCTGTCCGCGCCCCTGGTGTCGGAAGAGTCCGAGCAGCTCTCCATCGTTGCCGCGGCACTGGCGGATTCGGCCGCGAACCGCAGGAACGCCAAGGTCGGTTTCGGTGTGCCGAGCGGCTGGCGCAATCTGCCGTCGCAACCGCAGTCCAAGTCCTACGAGAGCCGTGTGAGCGGTAAGCATGAGGTGCGCTACCGCATCACGCGAGCCGGTCTCGATGTCGAGGGCCATCCGGGCCTCGAATTGGTGGAGGCCACACCGGATCTGGTGATCCTGCTGGTCCCGGGTGAGCGCGGTGCGGTGCGCCGTCGCTTCGAGATCGCCCGCTACGGCGATCTGGTGGCGGTGGATTCCCCGCTCGGCCCGGTCTCGGTGCGCCGCCTGCCGCGTTTCGAGGATCCGGCCGATCAGGTCGCCGAGGGCTCACTGCTCGCCCCCATGCCGGGCGCGGTCATCCGCCTCGGTGCGGAGCTGGGCAGCCGGGTCGAGAAGGGCCAGCCGATTCTGTGGCTGGAGGCGATGAAGATGGAGCACACCATCGCCGCGCCCGCCGCCGGTGTGCTCACCGAACTCAATGTGACGGTCGGTCAGCAGGTCGAAGTGGGCGCCCTGCTCGCCGTGGTCCAGTCCGATGACAGCGAAAACCAGGAGTAGACGATGAGCTTCATCGAAACCGATGAGCAGAAGGCCCTGCGCGAGGCCGTGGCCAAGCTGGCCGCCAAATACAACTTCCGCGATTACGCCGGACCCAAGGCCCGCAAGGGTGAGCCGTTCGACGAACTGTGGGATGAGGCGGGCAAACTCGGCTTCCTCGGGGTGAACCTGCCGGAGGAGTACGGCGGTGGCGGCGCGGGCATCTACGAGCTGGCGCTGGTGCAGGAGGAGCTCGCCGCACAGGGCTGCGGGCTGCTGCTCATGGTGGTCTCCCCGGCCATCTGCGGCACCATCATCACCAAGTACGGCACCGAGGCGCAGAAGCAGCACTGGCTGACCAAGCTCGCCGACGGCTCCGGCAAGATGGTGTTCGGCATCACCGAACCGGACGCGGGCTCGAATTCGCACAAGATCACCACCACCGCCCGCAAGGACGGCGAGGACTGGATCCTCAACGGCCGCAAGATCTATATCTCGGGTGTCGATCAGGCCGAGGCCGTGCTCATCGTGGCCCGCACCGAGAACGCCAAGACCGGCAATCTGCAGCCCGCCCTGTTCATCGTCCCGACCGATGCCCCCGGCTTCGTGAAGACGAAGCAGGAGATGGACATCATCGAGCCGGACAACCAGTTCACGCTGTTCCTCGATGATGTGCGCCTGCCCGCGACCGCCCTGGTCGGCCAGGAGGATGCCGCCATCGCGCAGCTGTTCGCCGGCCTGAACCCGGAGCGCATCATGGGCGCGGCCATGGCGATCGGCATGGGCCGCTACGCCATCGATCGCGCGGTGACCTACGCCAAGGAGCGCGCGGTGTGGAAGGGCGTGCCGATCGGTGCGCACCAGGGTATTTCGCATCCGCTGGCGCAGGTGAAGATCGAACTGGAACTGGCCAAGGTCATGATGCAGAAGGCCGCGTTCCTCTACGACTCCGGCGACGACTTCGGGGCCGCCGAGGCCGCCAATATGGCGAAATACGCTGCGGCGGAAGCCAGTATCAAGGCGCTGGATCAGGCCATTCAGACGCACGGCGGTGCGGGTCTCACCTCCGACGTCGGTCTGGCGGGCATGCTGGCGGCCTCGCGCATCGCGCGCGTCGCACCGGTCAGCCGCGAGATGATCCTGAACTTCGTCGCGCAGCACTCGCTCGGCCTGCCCCGGTCGTACTGAGCCGTATCCGACTGACCTGTAAGGAAATTCGATGAGTGACGCCACCCCCGACGCACCGTACGTGCGCTACGAGGTACGGGACGGATTCGCCGTCCTGGCCCTGGACTCCCCGCACAACCGCAATGCCCTGTCCTCGAAACTGGTGACGGAGCTGCTCGCGGGCCTGGAACAGGCCGCCGCGGACACCGCGGTGCGCGGGGTGGTGCTCACCCACACCGGCAATACCTTCTGCGCCGGAGCGGATCTCAAGGAAGCGCTGGACGCCGATCCGGCGGCCGCCGCCGATATCCGCACCGGCTGGATGGTGCGCGTCCTGCGCGACATCCTCGAACTCCCCAAGCCCGTCATCGCGCAGATCGACGGCAATGTGCGCGCGGGCGGTATGGGCATCGTCGGCGCGTGCGATATCGCGGTCGCGGGTCGCGGCAGCAGCTTCGCCCTCACCGAGGCCCGGCTGGGGCTCGCGCCGTTCGTGATCTCGCTGACCCTGCTGCCGCGGCTGACCTCGCGCGCGGCGGCCCGCTACTTCCAGACCGGTGAGACCTTCGACGCCGCCGAGGCCGAGCGCACCGGCCTCATCAGCATTGCCGTCGATGACCCGGATGCCGAGGTGAAACGCCTGGTGGGAGAGCTGCGCAAGGCGTCCCCGCAGGGGCTGGCGGAGAGCAAGAAACTCGTCACCGCCGCCATCCTCGCCGAGGTCGACACCTCGGCCCAGGCCCTGGCCAAGCGGTCCGGCAGCTTCTTCGGCACCCCGGATGTGATCGAGGGCATGACGGCCTTCTTTCAGCGCCGCCCGCCGAGCTGGGCAGAATAGCTACTCATGGCTACACCCCACGAACCCAAGCAGGACCGCAGCCGGGCCACCCGGCAGCGGCTGCTGGAGGCGACCATCGACTGCCTGGCCGAGACCGGCTGGGCGGCGGCCACGGTCGCGGTGGTCGCCGAACGCGCCGGGGTGTCGCGCGGTGCGGCACAGCATCACTTCCCCACCCGCGAGGAACTGATCACCGCCGCGCTGGACTACATGTTCGACACCCGCATGGCGCAATCGCTGGCCGACGCCCAGGCCATCGGTGAGGTGGCCGAGGGGCAGGGGCGCACCGAGGCCGTGGTGACCGCCCTGGTGGAGGGCTACACCACCACGTTCTTCAAGGCCGCGCTCCAGGTGTGGACCCATGCCGCCGCCGATCCGGCGCTGCGCGAGCGCATTGTGCCGATGGAGGCGCGCTTCGGCCGCGTCTCACACCGCATGGCGGTGGAGGCGCTGGGCGTGGACGACTCCGATCCCGTCGCGCACCACCTGGTGCAGGCCACTTTGGACCTGGCGCGCGGGCTCGGACTGGCCGATATCCTCACCGACGATTCCTTGCGCCGCAAGGAGATCGTGCAGCAGTGGGCCGCCACGCTGCATATGGCGCTGCACGCGCCGCGCTGAATTCCCGTGCGCTGATCACCGATTCGCCGTCTACCAGCCGTAAACCTCTGCGATATCGATGGATTCGTCATCCCAGCGGTGTTCGATGCGCTCGCGTTCCGGATCGGGGAGCTCGGGCGCCCAACCGGCTCGCCGCCAGAAGGCCTCGCGGCGTTCATCGCTGAGGGGGAGTGGATCGTTCATGGTGACAGTCCCTGGATCGGATTGCCGGGTGCCGATTTCAGGGTAGGGGAGTGGCGCGGGTCACAGTATTGCTTTGGGGTGCGCGGTATCTCGGCCCACCTTCGGCAATACGTGAACTACATCATTGCTGGACGCTTGTCCGGGAGCCTAGCGTCGAGGGTTGAATTGAACCCGATCCGCGAAGGACATTGTTGTGCCCATCATCGATCTCGGCTCTGCCGCACTGAATCTCGCGAACGTTGTCACCAGCATCGCGTCGAACATCACCTACCTGCTGCACGCGTGGGGCCTCGCCTGATCCAGGCGCTGTGCCTCGCCTGAGCCAGGCGTAGCAAACGAAAGAGCCCGTCCCGCAATCGCGCGGGACGGGCTCTTTCGTATGCGGGGCTAGGCGGGCTTCGGCGCGGTCAGGTCGTAGAGGGTCACCCCGTCCACCTCCTGCGCCGTGTAATGCTCCTGCACCCACTTGGTGATCTCGGAACTGTGCGAACCGGAGCGGTTCGCACCGCCCATCCGGCCCTCACCGCCGTCACCCATACCGCCGCCGCCGATGAAGTAGTGGATATCCCCATCGGTCACGTACCGCTGGAACTGCTCCAGCGTCGGCGACGGATCACTGCCGTTGAACCCGCCGACCGGCATGACCGGCAGCTGCGTGGCGAGCTGGAAACCCGCGGCGCTGTTCGACCCGATGGCCGCCGCGACCCAGGTGAACTGATCACCATTGGCGGACAGCAGCGCCGTGACCTGCGCGCTCGGCTTGCTGGCCATCATGAAATTGCCCGCGCCGCCGCCCATTTCGCCACCGGGCATACCGCCGCCGTTCCGGGCTCCGCCGCCGTGCGTTGCGCCGTTCATGCCCGGCATGCCGCCGTTCTGGCCCGGTGCGGTGCCGTTCTGTCCGTGCATACCGCTGTTCTGTCCGGGTGCGGTGCCGCCGTTCTGCCAGGGCGCGCCACCGCCGCCGTGCCGTCCGCCGCCACCGAAACCGAAGCCGCCGCGCACATTCGGGCCCGCGCTGGGGATCGGTCCCTCATGGCCGGTGCCGAGGGTGTCGACCGTGTAGGCGATCGGTCCGGCCAGGCCGATGAGCACCGCGGCACTCGCGGCCGCGATTTCCACCTTGCGGGGCAGTCGGACCAGCAGCGCCAGGGTGACCACGACGCCTACCGCCGCCACGGTCCAGCGCAGCCAGGGCTGGAAGGAGCTGCTGCGGGACAGCAGCATCCACGCCGTGGCGATGGTGACGCCCAGGGCGAGCGCCAATGCCACGCGCACCCAGCGCTTTTCGCGTTCCTGCCACAGCATTACCGCGCCGATGCCGACCAATGCGGCGATCGCCGGAGCCAGGGCGATGGTGTAGTACTGGTGGAAAATGCCCTTCATGAAGCTGAAGACCAGTCCGGTCACCAGCAGCCAGCCGCCCCACAGCAGGAGCCCGGCGCGCCGCTGATCGGTGCGAGCCGCCTTGCCGCGCAAGACGAGTGTCGCGACCATCAGCACGAGCGCCGCGGGGATGAGCCAGGCGATCTGCCCGCCCTGCTGCGGTTCGAACATGCGGGTGATGCCGGTCGTGCCCCACATGCCGTTACCACCGGCGGGCAGTTCCCCGCCCGGTCCGACACTGCCGGTCTCATCGCCGTTCAACCGGCCGAGGCCGTTGTAGCCGAAGGTCAGTTCGAGAATCGAATTATGCTGTGAGCCACCGAAGTACGGCCGATCGTCGACCGGCCAGAATTCGGCGATGAGCACCCACCAGGCCGCACCCGCGACCATGGCGGCGCCCGCCGCGAACAGCTGCGCGATGCGCTTGCCCAGCTTCGGCGGCCCGGCGACCAGGTAGGTGAGCGCCAGCGCGGGCACCACCAGCAGCACCTGCAACTGCTTGGTGAGGAAGCCCAGCCCGATGAACAATCCGGTGTACAGCAGCCATCGCCAGCGACCGTCCTCGACGGCGCGGGTCATGGCCCAGGCTGCCGCGATCATGAGCAGCACCAGCAGCGCGTCCGGATTGTTGAACCGGAACATCAGTGCCGCAACGGGAGTCACGGCCAGGGCCAGCCCGGCCAGCAGTCCGGCATGCGCGCCGAACACCCGCCGCACCGTCGCCCACAGCAGCGCCACCGAGGCCACGCCGATCAGCGCCTGCGGCAGCAGCATGCTCCAGCTGTGCAGCCCGAAGACGCGGACCGAGATCTCCATGGGCCACAGCGACAATGGCGTCTTGTCGACCGTGATGGAGTTGGCGGCATCGGAGGAGCCGAAGAAGAACGCCTTCCACGACACCGAACCCGCCTGCACGGCGGCGGCATAGAACGAATTCGCCCAGCCGTTCACCGACAGATTCCACAGATACGCGATCGCGGTGCCGATGAGCAGTGCCGCCACCGCGGGATATTCCCAGCGCGGCTTCGAAGCGGTATCCCGCTCGGGCGGCGGAACCACCTGTCGCTCGGTCAATGTCGCGGTCATCGTGCACCTCCTCCGCCGTGCGGTTCGTGAGAGTGGTTGTGGGTGAGCGCATCCCAGCGGGCCAGCAGCCCATGGCCATATCGCGGCCGAGTTCCCCCGTCCTCCCGGCGTGCTTGTGGCCGGGATCCACCCGGGCGGTCCGAAACCGGTGGGACCTGCGCGGCCTTTCCGTCGGCCGCCGTCACCGGCTGCCCGCCGAATCATGCGCTCCCGCTTTGCGGAATACCCAGCGCAGCCCGACGAAGCGAATCAGGGTGGCGATCAGATTCGCGATCACCAGCACCAGCAGCTCCACGTGCACGGCCGAATCCGGTGCCCAATGATGCAGTGCGAAAAGCGATCCGCTGGTCAGCGCCAGCCCGATGCCGAAGATGAACAGGCCCTGCAACTGATGCGATACCGCCTGCGAGGATCCGCGCACCCCGAAGGTGAAGGCGCGATTGGCGGCGGTATTGCCGACGGCGGTGATCAGCAGCGCCAGGAAATTGGCGACCTGTGCACCGGTAATCGATTGCAGCACAACGTAAAGCAGCAGATACGCGAGCGTGGACCCGACGCCGACGATGCCGAATCGCACCAGCTGCCCGACCATGCCCAGCGGTACGCCCTCCACCAGCGGTTCGCGTCCGATGGCGGCGCGCAGTTCATTGATGGGCAGTCGCCCCGATCCCAGCGCGCGCCCGACCCGCCAGATGCCCTGTAGATCCTTGCGCGCGGTGTCGACGATATCGACGCGGCTGTCCGGATCGTCGATCCAGTCCACCGGCACCTCGTGAATGCGTAGCCCAATGCGTTCGGCCAGCACCAGCAGTTCGGTGTCGAAGAACCATTCGCCGTCCTCCACCAGCGGCAGCACCATGCGCGCCACCTGGCTGCGCATGGCCTTGAAACCGCATTGCGCGTCGGAGAACTTGGCCTGCAGCGAGGTGCGCAGGATCAGGTTGTAGCAGCGCGAGATGATCTCCCGCTTGGGTCCGCGCACCACCCGCGAGGAGGAGGCGAGCCGGGTGCCGATGGCCAGATCCGAATGTCCGGACACCAGCGGCGCCACCAGTGGCAGCAGCGCGTTCAAATCCGTGGACAGGTCGACGTCCATGTACGCGACGACCTGAGCGTCCGACCCCTGCCACACCTCGCGCAGTGCGCGGCCGCGGCCCTTGCGATCCAGATGCACCACCCGCACCCCGTCGAGCTGCTCGGCGAGATACTCCGCCACCTGCATGGTGGCATCGGTGGATGCGTTGTCGGCGATGGTGATTCGCGCCGTGAAGGGGAAGTTGTCATTGAGGAAGGCGTGCAGGCGCTGCACGCACGGACCGAGATCGCGTTCCTCGTTGTAGACGGGTACGACCACGTCGATAACGGGCGTGGTCACGGACTCGGCTGGTTCCGCCGCCCGGACGGCGGTCACGGTGTCGGACATGATCACTACGGTCGTCCGGTACGCTGGGCCGCCCCTGCGGCGGAGCTGGGAGGTTCCTGGGAGCTACCGCCCCGTCATCCCGGGAGCCACCCCCGTCATCCCGGGAGCCACCCCCGTCATCCCGGCATGCTTTTGGCCGGGATCCACACCCTCGCTATCGAGGACCTTCGTGCAGTCGCCACAGCGGCGATACGGGCCCGTGTCCCGCGCCCAGGTCGTACGACGCCTCCAGGCACCGCCGCGTCCACTCCTTCGCGAACGCGAACGCGTCCGGCACCGAATACCCGTGAGCGAAGGCACTGGCCATGGCCGCCGCGAGGGTGTCCCCGCCGCCGTGGTCATTGCCGGTGGCGATGCGCGGCGCGGTCAGCTCGTGGAAGGTGTCCCCGTCGAACAGCAGATCGGTGCTGACCGAGGAGGTGCGCAGATGCCCGCCCTTGACGATCGCCCACTGCGGCCCGAGCGCGTGCAGGGCCTGCGCGGCCTTGCGTGCGGTCGCATCGTCGACCACCTCGATCCCGGTGAGCAGCCGCACCTCGTCCAGATTCGGCGTGATCACGGTGGCCAGCGGAATCAGCGTGTCCCGCAGGGCATCCAGCGCCGAGGCGTGCAGCAGCGGATCGCCGTGCATGGACGCCGCCACCGGATCCACCACCAGCGGAATATGCCCGTTGCGCCCGATCCCGACCTCCGCGCACACCGCCGCGACGGCCTCGATGATCCCGGTGGAGGCCAGCATCCCGGTCTTGGCGGCCCCGATCCCGATATCGCTCACCACGGTCCGCACCTGCCCCGCCACGATCTCCGGCGGAATCTCGTGAAAACCACTGACCCCCACCGTGTTCTGCACGGTCACCGCGGCAACGGCCACGCACGCGTGCACCCCGCACATGGCCATGGTCCGCGAATCGGCCTGAATGCCCGCGCCGCCGCCGGAATCGGTGCCCGCGATGGTGAGCGCGCGGACGGGGGTCTGCCCATTCGGGGCCAGCGGCAAGAACTTCACGAGACGACCCTACGATCTCCGCGCCGTGTGCGGGACCCGACCCTTCCCTCATTAATGAAAACGATTATCATTTGTGTATGACTTCAGCTCAGCGTCCCGCCCAGCTGCCCGTGACCGTGCTGTCCGGGTTCCTCGGCGCGGGCAAGACGACCCTGCTCAATCACATCCTCGCGAATCGGGACGGCCGCCGGGTGGCGGTGATCGTCAACGACATGAGCGAGGTGAATATCGACGCGGCGCTGGTCGCGGGGCAGGGGCATCTCGATCGGACCGAGGAGAAACTGGTCGAGCTCACCAACGGGTGCATCTGCTGCACGCTGCGCGAGGACCTCATCGAATCGGTGGGCAAGCTGGCGCGGGAGGGGCGGTTCGATCAGCTCGTCATCGAATCCACGGGCATCTCGGAGCCGATGCCGGTGGCCGCCACCTTCGAATGGGAATTCGAGGACGGGTTCAAGCTCGGTGACGTGGCCAAGCTGGACACCATGGTGACGGTGGTCGACGCCTCCACGTTCCTCGCCGAGGTGGTGAAGGGTCAGGCGCTCGCCGACCGCGATATGCAGGCGGGCGAGGGCGACGCCCGCACCATCGCCGATCTGCTGGTGGATCAGGTGGAGTTCGCGAATGTGCTGGTGCTCAATAAAACCGATCTGGTGAGCGCGAAAGCCGTTGGGACGGTGGAGGCTACGCTCAAGCGGCTCAATCCCACCGCGCGCCTGGTGCATTCGGCGCACGGGGTGGTCGATCTGGCCGAGGTGCTCGGCACCGGACTCTACAATCCGGATCTCGCCGCCCAATTCGACGGCTGGGATGAGGAACTCGCGGGCGGGCACACCCCCGAGACCGAGGAATACGGGATCAGCAGCATCACCTTCACCGCCGATCGTCCCTTCCATCCCGAACGCCTGGAGGCGGCACTGGCGCAGCTGCAAAGACTGTTGCGCAGCAAGGGTTTCTTCTGGCTGGCGAGCCGCCCGGACCTGGCCGCCATCTGGTCGCAGGCTGGGCCGAATCTCACCTTCGAGGCGGGCGCGTACTGGACGGCGCTGGATATGCCGCCGGGTCAGGAAATCGTCTTCATCGGCATCAAACTGGACCGCCCGCACGTCCGCGACCTGCTGTATTCGGCCCTGCTCACCGACGCGGAAATGGAATCCGGGCGACAGGCCTGGCTGTCACTCCCGGATCCCTTCCCGCACTGGGGTGCGGCGCACGAACACGCCTGACGCACCGGCGAACTCGATCAGCTCAGCTGGGCGAAGAACCGGCGGATGTCGGCGACCAGCACATCGGTCGCCTCATGCGCGGCGTAATGGCCGGCCGCGTCGTTCGCGCTGGTCGAATGCGTGGAGACGACGTCGTAGGCGTTCCAGCTGACGATGTTCTTGTGATCGCGGTCGGCGAACCGGCGGATGGACTGGAAATCGCCCTTGAACATGGCCAGCCCGGTCGGGACGGTGGTCGGCTCGGTCGGATGCTGTTCGGTGTGCGCGTCCTCGTAGTAGAAACGCAGCGCCGAACCGGAGGTGCCGGTCAGCCAGTAGATCGCCACGTTCCCGATGACGAAGTCGTGGTCCAGTGATTCGCCGAACAGCTGCGAGTTCCACGCCAGCAGACCCGTCGGGGAATCCGCGAGCGCGAACGCGATGGTCTGCGGCTGCTGGCTGTGCAGGGTGTTGAAGGACATCTTGTTCTCGTAGAACCACTGCAGTTGCGCCAGGCCCGCCATGTCCTCCTCGGACAGGTCCGCCATTTCGGCCGGATCGCCGGACGGGAACGAGAACAGCTGCGTCACATGGACTCCCACGATCCGATCGGGCGCGATGCGGCCCATTTCGGGGGCGACCATCGAGCCGCCGTCATTGCCGATGGTGCCGTACTGCTGGTAACCGAGCCGATCCATCAGCTCGACCCAGGCGCGGGCGGTGCGGTAGCGGCTCCAGCCGGTGCTGCGGGTCGGGCCGGAGAATCCGAAACCGGGCAGCGACGGGATGACCAGGTGGAAGGCCGGATCCTCGGCCGATTCCGGTGCGGTGAGCGGGGCGATGACATCCAGGTATTCCAGGATCGAGCCCGGCCAGCCGTGGGTCAGGATGACCGGGGTGGCGTCCGCGCGCTCGGAGCGAATGTGCAGGAAGTGGATGTCCTCGCCGTCGATCTCGGTGGTGAACTGCGGGTACGCGTTCAACTTCGCTTCCAGGGCGCGCCAGTCGAAGCTCTCGACCCAGTACTCGGCGAGTTCGCGGACGCGGCCGTTGGGGACACCGTAGGCGTCGGCGACACCGGGAAGTTCGTTGGGCCACAGCGCCTTACGCAAACGGTCGGTCAGGTCGTCGAGCTGGGTCTGCGGGACGTCGATGCGGAAGGGGCGGATGGCGTTCATCATTCTCTCCTTGTTGGAACGGAATGTTTCGTTCTGTTACCAACCATAGCGGAAGGGATCATTCCGTTCAAGTGGTAATCTGAATTCATGCCGAAGTCAGTCGAAGCCCCAGCTCAGCGCGCCCTGCCCGGTCGCAAGGCGCAGGCCGCCCGCAATGACGAACTCATCCTCGCCGCCGCCCGCGATGTCTTCCTCGCCGATCCCAAGGCCCCCATCGCCGCGGTCGCCGAGCGCGCCGGGGTCGGCATCAGCGCCCTCTACCGCCGCTACCCCGGCAAGGAGGACCTGCTCCGCACCCTCTGCTACGCGGGCCTGAACCGCTACAACGCGGAAGCCGAAGCCGCCCTGGAGGATCCGGACGGCTGGCAGGGCCTCGTCGGCTTCCTGGAGCGCGTGGTCGACGCCGACGTGCACTCCCTGACCACACATCTCGCGGGCACCTTCACCCCCGACGATGCCATCCTCCCCGCGGTCCTGCGCGCCGGCGAACTCAATGACGAGATCATCCGCCGCGCCCGCGAATCCGGCCGCCTCCGCCCCGAGATCACCACCGCCGACCTCGGCCTCATCCTCGAATCCTGCGCCGCCATCACCCTCCCCGACCCGGCCCGCACCGCCCAACTCCGCCGCCGCGTCCTCACCCTCCTCATCGACGGCCTCGCCAGCTCGAGCGACCTCCCCGGCCCCCCGCCCGCCCCCGGCGAATTCGCCCACCGCTGGCAACCCGGCAGCCGGTAAGGTCGCGGCGACTCGGAGTGTGATTCGGCACGGGTAGAGGTTCGGGAGGGTTCGGCGTGGAGTTGCGGCAACTGCGGTACTTCGTGACCGTTGCCGAGGAATTGCATTTCGGGCGGGCGGCGGAGCGGTTGCATATCGCGCAGCCGGCTGTGAGTCAGCAGGTGCAGCGGTTGGAGCGGAAGCTGAAAGTTCAGCTGCTGGAACGTTCTCCGCGCCGGGTGAGTCTGACCGAGGCGGGGCTCAGGTTTCTGCCCGGGGCGCGGGCGGTGTTGGCGGCGGCGGATCAGGCGCGGGCCTCGGTCGCGGAGTTGGCGGGGGAGCGGGCGACGGTTTTCCGGATCGGGACGGTGAGCGGGCTGGGGGAGCGGCTCGATGCCGTGCTCGACGGGTTCGCCGAACGGGCGGCGCAGGTGCGGGTGGAGTTGATCGCCGTGCCGGTGCAGGAACGGATGCGGCAGGTCGCGGACGGGCGATTGGATGTGGCGTTCGTGCGTTCGCCCGCGCCGCAGGAGAGTCCGGAGCTGGATTTCCTGCCCGCCTGGGAGGATCCGCTGGTGGTGGCGCTGCCCGCGCGGCATCCGCTGGCGGAGCGGGAGGTGGTGCGGATCGCCGATCTGGCCGCACTGCCATTGCGGATGACCGAACGGCGGAACCATCCGGCGCTGGTCGATCTGGTGTTATCCGCCTGTCAGCGTGCGGGTTTCGAGCCGACGCCCGCACCGGCCGCCGGTAATCTGCAGGACACGCTCGCGGCCGTCGGCACCGGAATCCCCATGTGGACAGTGGTTTACGCGTCCAATGCGCGACTTGTGCACAACCCGCGCGTGGTGTTCCGCCCCTTCGCCGAGGTGGGTATGAGCCTGCCCATCGGGCTCGCGGTGCGCGCGGACGCCGTCTCGCCGCAATTGAACCTGCTCGTCGAGCTGATTCACGATAAGGATCGCTTATCGCAGCGCTGACGCACTGGCCATTGGCCGGGCGCGCGCACTGCGGTGAACTGTTCTCAGGCCGCCGGAAGATCCGGAAAACCGGAGGCGGCCAATCGAATTCACCACCGCGTATCGAGGAGAACAGTCATGCCCATCGTCACCATTCAGCAGGGTCCCCGCACCGTCGAACTCAAGCGCGACCTGGTGCGCCGCGTCACCGACGCCTTCGTCGACGCCCTGCAGATTCCGGCCGAGGCCGTCCAGGTGTGGATTCAGGAGGTGCCCACCGACAGCTGGGCCATCGGGGGCACCCTCACCGCCGACAAATAGTCAGCTGGTGAGTTCCTGCACCTGACCGAACAGCGTCACGATGCGCGAAATGCCTTCGACGCTGCGCAGTGCGGGTGGGATGCGCCGTGCCAGGCGTTCCCATTTGCTCGCGGCCCGAGCCACATTCGGCTCGGGCCGGTCGAGCTCCTCGATGAGGTCGGCCACCTCGTCGGGATGTGCGTCCGGCCCCGCGGTGGCGGGCAGTTGGGCGCGCAATCGGTCGAGTTCGGACCGCAATTGCGCCAGCACCGTGACCAGCTGCTCGGAATCCATCCCGGTATGCACGGTCACCGGCCCCTGAATGGCGCTGGTGTGGCCGGATCCGCCGACCGGGGAACCGATGAAGGTTCCGCCCGATACATTCGTTCCGCCCGCGAGATTGTCCGGCATGAGGTGCTCCTTCTAGGTGTGCGCGGGCGCGGGCGCGCCGACGACGGCATTGCCGACCCCCGCGGTGTGGTTCTGTCCGCCCACCGCACTGCCGACGAACGTGCCGCCGCTGACATGGGTCGAATTGTTGATCTGCACCACGGCGGATTCGAATCCCGCTGTGGCAATGCCTTTTTCGCCGAGGAAGCGCTGTACCGCGTCGAAGATGCGGCTCTGCATGATGCGGTGATATCGCTCCACATCGGCGGCTTCGAAGAAATGCGTGTATTCGGTTCCGGCCCCGGCCTCGCGCACATTGCGATCGGTGCCGAACGCGAACGACGCCTCACCGGGCGTGCGCCAATTCCCGCGCCCCATACCGGTCATATCCCGAAACCAGCGCCACAGCATGGCGATTCGCCCCGGTGCGCTGAGCGGTAGCAGTGCGAACTCGCACAGCGCCTGCCACAGTTCGGGCAGCAGCAGCGGGCGAATGGTGTCCACCGCGCGATGCGCCGGATCGATCGGCGGCAGCGCGTAGGTCTGCCATTCCAGATAGAGGGTGCGCTGCTGATATCCGACGTGCAGGAATCCGGAGACGCCCAATTGCCGTTCCCAGCCCTCGACCCGGAAGCACCGGTAGTAGCGCAGCCACTCCGGTGAACTGTCCGCCAGTGTCGCCCAATCCGTCAGGCTCAGTTGCGGATTCGTATGTTCGAGCAGTTGCCGCCGCAGTGGTTCGGCGGCCGGATAGTGCAGCAGGAAATCCGAGGACAGCACCGCCCAGTGCGCGATGTGCAGATCCTGGAAACGCCAGCCCGGCGTCAGCATCGGCGTCTGCCGCAGCGCCATCAGATCGGCGGTGACGTAGTCCTGCAGTGCGATCGGCGCGAAGACGGGCACCTCGGGTGCACTGCCATTGCCGCCGGACCGGTCCGCCGGGTACAGCTCCAGGGTGATGGACCAGGACCATTTGGGCAGGTGAATCCCGCTGCCCACGAACGGATCGTAGCCGCGATACACCACCAGCTCGGCCGGGCCGAACGATCCGGCGCGGGCATCGGCCTCGCCGTAGCGTCGCAGCCGATCGGTGAACGGCCCGCAGGCGCGCTGCACTGCCGGACGCGGGGTCGCGTCGGGATCGAATACGCCGAACCGGAAGTGATTGTCCAGCACCAGGCGGCGCAGCAGCGCCTGGGTGAGCAGGACGCCGAACAGCATGACCTGCACCACGATCACCGCCCCGAACACGGCGTCATCGGTGGCGATGCCGACACCGTCCGAGGACAGTCCGGTATCCGCGCCGCCGCTCGCGAGCAGGGTGGGGCCGAGCATGGCGATCCCCACCAGCAGGAAGGCGATGCCCCACAGCAGATAGGTCAGCCACCAGTGCACCCAGCGGGGGACCCGTCCGCGATCGTCGCCGAGCATTTTCCAGGCGAGCAGGGTCACCGCGGCCGATGCGAGTTTCCAGGCCAGCGCCGAGGCCAGCCAGAGCGCCGCCACCGGCGGGGACAGGATCGCGAGCAGGATGAGCAGCAGCAGGAGTACGGCGTTGGTGATGACGCGCCGCACCCGCGCGGTGAGCGCCTCCCGCAGCACCAATTCCGAGCGCAGCCCGGTGGTCGGCGGTATCGCGCGCAGCGGTTCGCTGATGTGCTCGTCGATGAGGTCGTCGGCGAGCCGGTCATCGAGGTGTACCGCCGAGGCGAGATAGCGCGTGGCCTCGTCGGTGGCGGTCGCGGCCGGGGTCATAACCGGCCTGCCGCGGTGTTATGTCCGTTTACCGAGAAATGCGAAAAGCGTTCGCCCACAACCAGTCCCCCTACCGTGGTGCGTTTGCACAATGACGGTAGCAAGGTCATTCGCGAGCTGCGCTGTTTCCGGAAAACCGGTGCGGGCGGCGGTCGCCGCCCGCACCATTTCGAACGATCGGAATCAGGAAACGACGGGCAGATACACCTGATTGCCGGTCGTCGCGAATTCCGCCGACTTCTCCGCCATCCCCGCCTCGATGGCGGCGACATCGGTGAGCCCCTGCTTCTCCGCGTATTCGCGCACATCCGCGGAAATGCGCATGGAGCAGAACTTCGGACCGCACATGGAACAGAAGTGCGCGGTCTTGGCGGGCTCCGCGGGCAGCGTCTCATCGTGATATTCGCGCGCGGTATCCGGATCCAGCGACAGCGCGAACTGATCGTGCCAGCGGAATTCGAAGCGCGCCTTGGACAGCGCGTCATCGCGTTCCTGTGCGCGCGGATGCTGCTTGGACAGATCGGCGGCGTGCGCGGCGATCTTGTAGGTGATGACGCCGACCTTCACGTCATCGCGATTGGGCAGACCCAGGTGTTCCTTCGGCGTGACGTAGCACAGCATCGCGGTCCCCGCCTGCGCGATGATGGCGGCGCCGATGGCCGAGGTGATGTGGTCGTACGCGGGCGCGATATCGGTGGCCAGCGGTCCGAGGGTGTAGAACGGAGCCTCCTCGCACAGCTCCTCCTCCAGCCGCACGTTCTCCACGATCTTGTGCATCGGCACGTGGCCGGGGCCTTCGATCATCACCTGCACGCCATAGGATTTCGCGATGGTGGTGAGTTCGCCGAGGGTGCGCAATTCGGCGAACTGGGCCTCGTCATTGGCGTCCGCGATGGACCCCGGGCGCAGGCCGTCGCCGAGCGAGAAGGTGATGTCGTACTTCGCGAGAATTTCGCAGAGTTCGCGGAAGTTGGTGTACAGGAACGATTCCCGATGATGCGCCAGGCACCACGCGGCCATGATGGACCCGCCGCGCGAGACGATGCCGGTGACCCGCTTGGCGGTGAGCGGCACATAGCGCAGCAGCACGCCCGCGTGCACGGTCATGTAATCCACGCCCTGCTCGGCCTGCTCGATAATGGTGTCGCGGTACAGCTCCCAGGTCAGTTTGGTGGGATCGCCGTTCACCTTCTCCAGCGCCTGATACAGCGGTACGGTGCCGACCGGAACCGGCGAATTCCGCAGAATCCATTCGCGGGTCTCGTGAATGTTCTTACCGGTGGACAGATCCATGATGGTGTCCGCGCCCCAGCGGGTCGCCCACACCATCTTCTCCACCTCGTCGGCGATGGAGGAGCTCACCGCCGAATTGCCGATATTGGCATTGATCTTCACCGCGAACTTCTTGCCGATGATCATCGGCTCGGCCTCGGGGTGATTGTGATTGGCCGGAATCACCGCGCGGCCCGCGGCGACCTCGGCC
Organism: Nocardia sp. NPDC058058; assembly: GCF_042885355.1. NCBI lineage: Bacteria > Bacillati > Actinomycetota > Actinomycetes > Mycobacteriales > Nocardiaceae > Nocardia > Nocardia sp. NPDC058058. Next base: position 1,897,215 of record NZ_JBHVSA010000002.1, read on the forward strand.
AGCACCAGCTCCACGTCGACGCCTTCGCGGGCGGCGATGAAGCGCATTTCCGGGGTGATGATCCCCGCCCGCGCCCACGCCAGCTGGGTGCGCGGTCCGGGCACATCGGGCTTGGTCCAGGAGTCACGCAGCTTGGGTAGCCCCGCCTCCAGATCGATGACCGCGGCGTCGTCGGTGTACGGCCCGGAGGTGTCGTACACGTCGAACTTCTCGCCATTGGTGAGGTTGATGCGCCGCACCGGAATCCGCAGTGTGGTGCCGTCGGCCTCCACCTGTTCGTAGTGCTTGACGCTGCCCTGGATGGGGCCGGTTGTCACGGTGTCGACCGGAGCGGATCCGCCCGTGGACACGACAGAACTCGATGACATGTGAATCCTCCCTACGCCGGCATTACCCGGTCAGGTTCATACGGTCGACGGCCCTGCTCCGCCCGATAGGGCTAGCCGTCCTCTCAGCCCGCTGGTGCGAGCCCCCGTTGGCAAAATGGTTGATTACCGTCGCCGACCTTACCGGGTAGCCGAATCCCGCGAGGCGTGGATTCACACAGTCCTGGACCGCCCGATCAGCGTTCCTGTGGTCCGATCGGCCAACCGAGCGCCCCGAAAGTGGCGTTCAGGCTGATCTCGGTCTGGGTGGCGAGAGCGTCCAGGTTCGCGAGCATGGTGACCACGTTCTCGGTGCGGCAGCCCACCGGATCGGGTGCGCCGGGGACGAACCGGGACTTGATCCAGTTGAAGGCGTCGGCCATGCCGAGGGTGGTCAGGGTGAGGTGCTCGCTGAGGTGATCGCGCTTGTAGTAGACCGAGGTGCCGCCGTCGCACCAGCGCTGCACCATGCGGTCATTGGTGTACCAGGGCACGGCCTCGTCGTAGACGCCCTGATAGACCATGGTCGGCGCGGTGGGCGGATTGTCGCCCAGCACTGTCGAATCGAAGACCTCCTTCACCTCCGGCAGCGCCAGGAAATCGGCGATGGGAATGGTCAGCAGGCGCTGGTAGTCGGTGAACATCAGATTCAGCACATTGCGCACCAGGCACTGGTTGGCGGTGCGATCCATCACCGCCTTGCCTTCCGGTGTCAGATAGCGCTCGGTGGCGTCGGCGAACTTGGGATACGCGTTGCGCAGTGAGGCGATACCTACGCCGATCAAGCTCGCGAACATCGAACCATTAACGTGCAGCAGCGATTCCACGTCGGAGACGGGCGCGCCCATGGCGATGCCCTTGATATTCAACTCGGGCGCGTAGCTCGGCTGCATCTCCGCCGCCCAGCCGCTGCCCATGCCGCCGCCGGAGTAACCCCACAGTGCGACAGGGGTATTCGCGCCATCCAGGCCGAGTGGTTCGAACGCCTCGGCGGCGCGAACGCTGTCCAGGATCATGTACCCCGGTTCCTTGGCGACCGCGAGATGGCCGTAAAGCCCTTCGTAGTCGGGGATATTGATCGCATAGCCCTGGCTGATGGATGCCGCGAGCTCGAGGTACTCGGCGGTGGAGTGAATGCCTTCCAGCGCGGGCAGCCCGCCGCCCTGCTGCAGGATGTACGACGGCGCGCAATTCGGCGAGGTGCTGTCGTAGAAGAACTGATGCGATACCAGTGGTCGACCGTGAGAAGTGTTGGCCCCCTCCGGAATTGCCACCGTGGTCGCCGCGACGGCCGGTTGCCCGAACAGATCGGTGGTGCGATACAGCAGCTGCCAGGCTCGAATGTGCACCGGCAGTACGGTGAGCACCGCCAACTGCACCGGGCGCGAGCGCAGAATGCTGCCCGGATCGGCCGCCTCGAATCCGTCCGGCGCGCTGTAGAACGGATCCACATTCACCGGTTGTGGTTGCGCCGCAGCGGGTCCGGCCGCGACGCTCCCCAGCAGTACCGCGACCGATGCCGTCATTGCCGTCGCGAGCGCGGCGGCGGTCCAGCGCCGCCACCCCCTCGTTCGGCGATCCCCATTGATAGCCACGTCCATTCCCTTTCATCGACGTGACGACGATTACAACACGATGCCGAGTTACCAACAAGATGCCTTTCTGAAACACTGACGGCTATCGTGTGGGCATGATCCGCAGCAAACCAGCCGCGGCGCCGGACCGAACCCCCGCGCGACGCCGGATCCGCGGCCTCGACGCGGACGAGCGCAGCGCCCAGCGCCGCCGCCAACTGCTCGCCGCCGCCACCGAACTCTTTGCCCGGCAAAGCTATTCGGGGACATCGATCGAACAGATCTGCCAGGCGGCATACGTCGGCACCAAAGGCTTCTACGACCACTTCGAGAGTAAGGAAGCCTGCTATACCGCCCTGCTGACCCAGATCACCGAACAGATCCAGCAACGTGTCGCGTCGGCGGCCGCGGAAACCGCCGGACGGGACTGGAGTGAGCGCATGCGCGCCCTGGTGGCGGCCTTCGTGCACGCCATCGCCGACGATCCCCGCCTGGCCAAGGTGACCTTCGGCGAGGCGGGCGGCATCTCACCCGCCGTCGAAGCCCAGCGCCGCAGCAACCGGCGCTGGGGTGCGGCATTCCTGAATCAGCAATGGCCGCAGGGGGATTCGCTCACCGAGCGGCAGGGGCTGGCGCTCTGCCTGGCCACCATCGGCGGCATGTTCGAACTCGTGGCGGACTGGCTGCACCACCATGACGACGGCGGTGATCAGGATTCGGTGGAAACCCTCACCGAGGATCTGACCAGATTCATCACCGTCGTGCACACCGGCCGGACGATTCAGTCGACCAGTACCGGGGTCGAAACAGCCTGAGCGGCAGGGGGTTCCGCCGGTTCCTCCTCCAGTCCGATCCGCCGGTGCAGCGCGGCGAGCGGTTTCGGAGCCCACCAGTTGCCGGTGCTCATCAGACGCATGAGCGCCGGGGCGAGCAGGCCGCGAATGACGGTGGCATCGGCGATGACCGCGAGTGCGAGGCCGATGCCGAACAACTTCATGGCGGTCACCTCGGAGGTGGCGACCGCGAGCAGCACTACGGCCATCAAACCCGCCGCGGCGGTGAAGATCTTGCCGGTGCGGGCGACGCCGAGTGCGACCGAGCGGGTATTGGCCGCGGTACTGCGATCCGAGGCGAGCCACTCTTCGCGAATGCGGGAGAGCAGGAAGACCTCGTAGTCCATGGACATGCCGAAGGCCAGGCAGAACATCAGGATCGGCATGAACAGGTCGAGGCTGCCGGTGGGGGTGAAGCCGAGTACACCGGCGAGGTGACCGTTCTGGAAGATCCAGATCATCGCGCCGAAGGTCGCCGTCAGCGAGAGCACGTTCAGGAGCAGTGCCTTCACGGGGAGCACCACGCTGCCGGTGAACAGGAACAGCAGGATCAACGTGATCACGGCGATCAGGCTCGCCGCCAACGGGATTCGGGAGATGACCGAATCCATGGTGTCCTCGTTCAGCGCCGCCGCGCCGCCGAAGAGCACCGGACCGGGAGCCGGTACCGCGCGCAGGGCGCGGAGCTGGGCTTTGCCCGGTTCGGTGAAGGGCGCTTCCTTGGTGCCGACCGACAGGTACGCGCCGTCCGGTCCGGCCATCTGCGCGACGCCCGCCGCCACCTTGTGCACGCCGGTGTCGCCATTGGCGTAGACGCCGTCGCTGGAGAGCACCGCGGGCACACCCGGCACGGCCGCCAATTCCATGGCGTACTTGCGGATTTCGGTGGTGTCGCCGTGGAATCCCGGCAGTACCACCACCGCGCTGGAGGCCATATTCGCACTGAAATCCTCGCGCACGGCATCGCCGACCTGGCGGCTGGAGGCGAAGGTGCCGATCATCCGATCGTCCGGGGTGCCGAAATGCGCTGACAGGAAAGGGGTTCCGAGCAGCAGCAGAATGGCGGTGGTGGCGACGGCGACCGGCAGCGGCCGCTTCATCACCCCGGACACCAGCCGGTACCAGCCGCTGTCCTCCGGCCGCACCGCGGTCTTCTCGCCGCGACCGAGCAGGCGCCGCAGGGGTTTGCGCAGATCCCAGGCATTGACGCGATCGCCCAGCAGGATCAGCGCCGCGGGCAACAGCAGCACCGCCGCGCCGACGGCGGCCGCCACCACCGCGACACCGGCGTAGGCGAACGATTTGAAGAACGGCTGCGGGAACACCGCCAGCGCCGCCAGGGCGAGGGCCACGGTCAGCCCGGAGAACACCACGGTCCGCCCGGCCGTCTGCACCGCGCGCTGGATGGCGGCCCGGGTATCAAGGCCATTGCCGAGCTCTTCGCGGTACCGGCTCACGATGAACAGGCTGTAATCGATGGCCAGCGCCAATCCCAGTGCGCTGGTCATATTGAGCGCGAAGATCGATACGTCCATGAACAGCGTCATGAGCCGCAGAATGCCGAGCGTCGCCGCAATGGCGAAGAAGCCCACCAGCAGCGGCAGTGACGCCGCGATGACACTGCCGAACACCAGCACCAGCAGGATGCCCGAGACCGGCACCGCGATGGCCTCGGCCAGAATCAGATCCCGCTCGACCTGATGATTGATATCGGCGAAGGTGCCCGCCATACCGCCGACCCGCACCTGTACGCCGTCGCGATCACCGTCCAGCCGTGCGCTCAGCGCCACCGCCCGGTTCTGCACCTCGTTATCGGTGCCGAGCACGGTCGCCATGATGAGACCGCGTTTACCGTCGGTGCTGCGCAGCGCGGTCGCCAGATCCGGGCGCGCGGTGAGGTTCGTCCAATAGGACTGCACGCCGGTCACATTCGAGTCCCGGCCGAGTACATCGGCGATGCTCTGCGCTTCGCGCCGCGACTCCGGGCTGTTGACGCCGCCGTCGGAGGTCACCATGACGATCAGATTCGGATTGCCGCCCGGGAAGTGATCGTCGATGAAGTCATTGGCCCGCACCGATTCCAGCTCGGGCGTGAGGTAGCCGCCGCCGACCATATGCGATTTGGCGGTGGCGCCGAAGCCACCGCACACGATCATCAGCAACAGGGCGGCCACCAGGACGGCGCGGGGCCGGGACATGGCGAACCGGGCGAGACTGGTCAACATTGACGCACATCCTCCGAGGTCTGGACCTCGGAACGGTAGCGTTCCAGATCTTGCCGAAGCGATGGACAGTGACCATGGTCATGGCCATGTCCATCAGCTATTGATCGGCAAAACGACCGGCCTCAGCCCGCGATGCGACCCCGCACCTCACCCAGGCTCAAACGGCCACCCTCGGCCGCGGGCGCGGTGGCCGTGATGACCACCTCGTCCCCGTTCTCCAGGAAAGTGCGCTGCACACCGTCCAATTCGATGGGCTCGGTGCCACCCCAGCTCATCTCCATGAACGAACCGCGCTCATCGCGTTCGGGTCCGGAGATGGTGCCGGAGGCGAACAGATCCCCGGTGCGGGTGGACGCGCCATTGGCCGTCATATGCGCGAGCATCTGCGCGGGCGACCAGTACATCCGGCGGAACGGCGGTGTCGAGACGAGTTGCCCGTTCCATCGCACCTCGAGATCGATATCCAAACCCCACGGCGCCTGCTCCAGCAGATAGGGGAGTGGCTCAGGATCCTGTTCGGGCACCGCGATCCGCGCCTGTTCCAGGGCCTCCAACGGTGTCACCCAGGCCGACAGGGTGGTTGCGAAGGACTTGCCGAGGAACGGCCCGAGCGGCTGTGCCTCCCACGCCTGGATATCGCGCGCCGACCAGTCGTTCACCAGCGCGACCCCGAAGACATGGTCGGCGAAGTCCTCGGTGCGGATCGGCGCACCCTGCGGTGAGCCCGCGCCGACCAGGAAACCCAGCTCGGCTTCGATGTCCAGGCGGCGGCTCGGCCCGAAATCCGGTGTGCCGGAATCGGTCCGGAGCTGCCCTTCGGGCCGGTGGATCTCGGTGCCGGACACCACCACAGTGCCCGCGCGACCGTGGTATCCGACCGGTAGATGCCGCCAATTCGGCAGCAGCGCTTCACCATCGGGCCGGAAGATGCGGCCCATGGCGGTGGCGTGATCGATGCTGGCGTAGAAGTCCACGTAGTCGCCGATGCGCACGGGCAGATCCAACTGCACCGCCGATACCGAATGCACTGCGGTATTGGGCAATTCGGCCTCGGCGGCGGCCCGCACCAGTTCCCGCACCTCGCGCCAGCACTGCGGCCCCTGCGTCATGAAGGCGTTCAGGCTGGGTTGGGCGAACATCGGATCATCCAGCGCCACCGCCAGATCGATGAGGCTGTCACCCAAACGCGCACCCACCCGGGGCTCCTCGCCCAGCGGACGGAATACGCAGTAGGGCAGATGTGTCAGGCCGAATCCGGAGCCCTCGGGGATATCGATCCGCACCCGGCTATTCATATCCACCTCTCGTATCGGTCAAGTCGCCTCAAATCCATTCCGACGGTCCGCGTCCGGACCAGGTCCAGGCATATCCGGTGTCCTCGCAGGCCAGCGCGGCCGTACCGAGTCGCAGCGGATGGAAGGTGTCGACCATGACGGCCAATTCGTCGAAGAACTCCAGGCCGATACTGCGCTCGTACGCACCGGGCTGCGGACCGTGCGCGTACCCGCCCGGATGCACCGACACCGAACCCTGTCCGATCCCGGATCCCTTGCGCGCCTCGTAATTTCCGCCGCAATAGAACATGATCTCGTCGGAGTCCACATTGGAGTGGTAGTACGGCACCGGAATCGACAGCGGGTGATAGTCGACCTTGCGCGGTACGAAATTGCAGATCACGAAATTGCTGCCCTCGAACGCCTGATGCGCGGGCGGCGGCTGATGCACGCGCCCGGTGATCGGTTCGAAATCGGCGATATCGAAGACGAATGGATACAGGCAGCCGTCCCAGCCCACCACATCGAACGGGTGCGATGCGTAAATCATGCGGGTGCCGACGATTTCACCGGCGGGCCGATGTTTGACCAGCACTTCGACATCGCTGCCGGTGGCCTCGAAGGGTTCGTCCGGACCGTGCAGATCGCGCTCGCAATAGGGCGCGTGCTCCAGCAGCTGCCCGTACTTGGACAGGTAGCGTTTGGGCGGGGTGATATGCCGGGTGCCCTCGATAACGTAGGCGCGCAACGGTTCCGGACCGTCGGGTAGCCAGCGATGCGTGGTGGCGCGGGGTAGCAGCACCTGATGTCCCTGATGCACCCGCAAGGTCCCGAACACCGTCTCGACCACACCGCCGCCGGATTCGATATAGACCAGCTCATCGCCGATGGCATTGCGGTACAGCGGGGATTCACGCAGCGCCGCCACGTACGAGATGCGCACGTCGGCATTGCCGAGGATCAGCCGCCGCCCGTCCACCATATCCGTTTCGGCGGGCTTGCCCGCGGGGAACAGCTCATGCAGCTTCAAATGCCGGTGTCGCAGAGGATGATTCGGATGCAGCGTCTGATCCGGCAGCGCCCAGACGCTGGAATCCACTATGGCGGGCGGCAATCCGCGGTGATAGAGCAGTGAGGAGTCGCCGGAGAAGCCCTCCTCGCCCATCAGCTCCTCGTAGTAGAGCTTGCCTTCGGTGTTCCGGTGCTGGGTGTGCCGCTTGGGCGGCACCGACCCGACCTGTCGATAGAACGTCATCGCCGAGCCTCCCGCTGACTGATGGTCCCCTGCCCATCGTAGCCACCGAATTGCCGGTGCGGCTGGAGAATTGCTCAGGCGTTGCGGAGTGCTCGATACACCGCCGCGCCCACGAATTCGCCCAGCGTGTCCGGGGTCCAGTCGCCCGGGTCGGTGAGCATGGTGCGCACCGCGCCCTCCCCGGCGGAGACCCATAATTCGACCAGTGCGGCGAGTTTGCGCTCGGCATCGACGGTGCCCCAGGCGCGCAGCGTCGGACGTAGCCTGCGGGTGCAGCGCTCCACCGCCAATTCGCGTGCCCGCCCGAACGAACTGGCCACGGCCGGATCGGGATTGCCGTACAGCAGCCGCCAGCCGTCCGGGCGCGCGCTGGTGGTGTGCAGCAGGGCGCGGAAGCCCTCCACGAAAACGGCTTCATCGGCTTCGACGCGGCGGCGCGGCAGCGCGTCCATGACACCCGCCAGCATCAGATCCTCCTCGCGGCGCAGCAGCGCCTCGATGAGTTCCACCCGATCGGCGAAGCAGGCGTAGACCACCGGCCGGGTGACCTTCATGCGGTCGGCGACCGCGGCGATGGTGACCGCCGCGACGCCGTCGTCGGCGGCGATCTGGAGCGCGGTGTCGAGCACCTGCGGACGGCGGCGTTCGGGCCCCAGATGCCGCGCGCGCTGGCGGGGTCGTACAGCCGATTCGGTGCCCATGAGCACCGACCATAGCAGCGTGCACGGGCAGGTGAACGGCTGGTCGCGGGGCATCCGCGGGTGGTGGCCCGGTATGTGAACTTCCCGCGCCGGGGCGATTGCGAGATCATTTCCTACAGGTGTGAATAATAATGCTACATTCACGAAGGAAAGCCGTGGTTCGCCCGCGCCCGCCGCTCCGAGGAAGACGAGATGACCGAGACCCTGTTCAACCCGAAGACCCACGAGTTCGCGGAGTTCGACGCGGAGACCCGTCGGCTGCTGCGCGCCACCGTCAACTGGTTCGAGAGCCACGGCAAGGTCCGGCTGCTCGCCGACAGCCGCGACCGGATCTGGTACTCCGACTTCCTCGACTTCATCAAGAGCGAACGGGTTTTCGCGACCTTCCTGACCCCGGCCGCCGAGGGCAACGGCGATCCGAACAAGCGCTGGGACACCGCGCGCATCGCCATGATGAGCAAGATCCTCGGCTTCTACGGCATGCAGTACTGGTACGTCTGGCAGGTCACCATCCTCGGCCTCGGGCCGATCTGGCAGAGCGCGAACGCCGAGGCCAAGGCCCGCGCGGCCGCCGCATTGGACTCCGGTGAGATCTTCGCCTTCGGCCTGTCCGAACAGGCGCACGGCGCGGACGTGTACTCCACCGACATGATCCTGGAACCGAAGACCCGCGGCGGCGGCTTCACCGCGTCCGGCGGTAAGTACTACATCGGCAATGGCAATGCGGCGGCGATGGTTTCGGTGTTCGGCCGCCGCGCCGACAAGCCGATCATCGACTCCGCCGACTTCCAGCGGAAGATGACCGACGAGGAATACTCGGGCTACCTCTTCTTCGCCGCGGACTCCCGGCACAAGAACTACAAGCTGCAGAAGAACGTCGTCGACTCCCAGATGTACGTCGCCGCATTCGAACTCGACAAGTACCCGGTCGCCGAGGCGGACATCCTGCACACCGGCCGCGCCGCCTTCGACGCCGCCATGAACACCGTCAACGTCGGCAAGTTCAACCTCGGCTTCGGTGCGGTCGGCGCGTGCGAGCACGCCATGTACGAGGCCGTAACCCACGCCGAGAACCGAATCCTGTTCGGGCACAGGGTCACCGAGTTCCCGCAGGTGAAATCGCTGCTCGCGGACAGCTTCGCGCGGCTGATCGGCATGAAGCTCTACAGCGAGCGCGCCATCGACTACATGCGCTCGGCCAACCCGAACGACCGGCGCTACCTGCTGGTCAGCGCCATCGAGAAGATGTCGGTCACCCGCACCGGACAGAAGATCTACGAGGATCTCGCCGATGTCATCGCCGCGCGCGGCTTCGAGAATGATATGTACTTCCCGATGGCCATGGTCGGCATGTTCGGCCTGCCCCGGCTCGAGGGCACCGTGCACGTGAACATGGCGCTGTCGCTGAAGTTCATGCCCAACTACATGTTCCATCCCTCCGACGCCGCGCTGGCCGCGCTGCGCTACCTGCCCGGCGCGGCCCCCAAGGGCGCGGCCCGCGCCGCCGCGGAGGCGCTGAGCTGGACCAGCCGTCGCATCACCCCGCGCGCCGGCGGCCTGGTGCCCAAGCTGCGCGATGAATTGTCCAGTGCCGCATACGCTCCCGTCCCCACCCGGCGCGACGCGGCCGATGACGAATTCCTGTGGCGGCAGGGACCGAGCTCCGGTCTGGGCCGGATTCGCTTCGCGGACTGGCGTCCGGTCTTCGAGAAGTTCGCGCACATCCCGAATGTCGCGGTCTTCCTGGAGCAGGCCCTCGGTCTCCAGACGCTGCTGGCCGCCGCCACCCCGACTCGTGCGCAGCAGGCGGATGTCGACTTCCTCTTCGGCCTCGGCGAACTTTTCACGATGATCCCGTACGCCCAGCTCATCCTGGAGCAGGCCGATATCGCCGGAGCGGACTCCGAGGTCCTCGATCAGCTCTTCGACATTTTCGTGCGCGACTTCTCCAAGCACGCGGTCGCGCTGAGCGCCAAGCCGTCGGCCACCAAGGCGCAACAGACCCGCGCCCTCGATCTGGTCCGTCGGCCGATCGCGGACGCGACCCGCTTCGAGTCCGTGTTGAAGCAGGTCAGAGCCCTCGCAGGGCAGTATGAGATGAACCCCTGAGCGCTGCAAAGGAGCAGACGATGACGGTGAACGAGCGTCCCCAGTTCGACGCACCCGCCCGCACCATCCGGGAGGTCGACTACGGCTTCTTCGGGCCGGACTCGCCCACCTGGAAGGTGTGGACCGCACCGACCGCGATCATCGGATTCCAGCGGGCGGTCACCCTGGAGCATTTCGATCCGGCGCTCACCGCCGCGGTCGCGGATGTCGGCGGTATCTACAGCGATCCGCGCGGGCGGCTCGACCACACCTTCGCGTACTTCCTGATCGCCGCCGTCGGCGACAGCCGCATGTGCATCGAGGCGTCCGAACACCTCATGCAGGTGCACGCGAAGGCGAACGGCATCGAGCCGATCAGCGGAAAGCGTTACAGCGCAAACAATCCCGACTCGCAGCTGTGGATCCACGTCACCGGCTGGCATTCGGTGCTCAAATGCTACGAGATGTACGGGCCGGGCAAACTGACCCCGGCGGAGGAGCGGCAGTACTGGGCCGACTGCGTCACCGCGGCCGAATTGCAGACCTGCAAGCCCGCCGATGTGCCGACCTCGCGGGATGAAGTGCGCGAGTACTTCGCCATGATGCGGCCCAAGCTGTGCACCTCGGAGCGGGCGCGCGAAGGCATGCACTACCTGCTCTTCACCCCGCGCGCCAAGGGCGTGAAGCTGTGGATCGGCAGCCGCATCGTGGCCCCGGCGGCCATCGCGTCACTGCCCAAGTGGATGCGCGAGACCGGCGGCTTCGATCAGCCGGGCATTCTCGACAAGGCCTACCCGCGCGCCGTCCGGCTGGTGACGGCCATGCTCAAGAGCGACCGCTTCAAAGTCCGTGTCGCCCACGGCGTCCTGGGCCCCATGACCGGCCGCCTGCTCCGCGAGCACATCGCCGCGGGCGTCCCGGCCAACCCGGTCACGGTGACTCCGGAACAGGCACGCGCACTGTACGGCCGTGCCGCGCGGGGCACCGCGTAACCTCTGTACCGAGATCAAAGGGAACCGGCCGGGGACGCTTCGCGACCGGTTCCCGCTGATCAGGTGACCAATTCTCGAAAAAGCAAGACGTGACCGGCGGCACTCATAGCTACGGTGGCGTAGCCGAACGGCCGTACGGCAAACTTCGCTCTGATCCAGAAGACCTAGGCGAGGAGGCCATTCCCGTGTCCCATTACAAGGCGAACCTGCGAGACATCGAGTTCAACTTGTTCGAAGTACTGGGAATCGGGGCGCTGCTCGATACGGGCGCCTACGGTGATCTCGACGGCGAGACCGCCCGCGACATGCTCACCGAGGTGCTGCGGCTCGCGGAGGGCCCGGTCGCCGAATCCTTCGTCGAAGGCGACCGCACCCCGGTCGAATTCGATGCCGCGAACAACACCATCATCGTGCCGGACCTGCTGCGCAAGACCGTCGCCGCGGTCAACGACGCCGGGTACTCCGGTCTCGGCATGTCCGAGGACATGGGCGGCGTGCCCGCGCCCAACGCGCTCATCTGGGGCATCCAGGAAATGATCGTGGCCGCCAACAACTCGGCCAGCTTCTTCAACATGGGCCCGCTCATGCACAAGGTGATCTTCGACGAGGGCACCGAACAGCAGCAGCGCTGGGCCGCGCACGCCTGGGAGAACCGCTGGGGCGGCACCATGGTGCTCACCGAGCCCGACGCCGGCTCCGATGTCGGTATGGGCCGCACCAAGGCCACCCAGCAGGCCGACGGCACCTGGCACATCGACGGCGTGAAGCGCTTCATCTCCGGCGGCGACGTCGGCGACACCGCCGACAACATCTTCCACCTGGTGCTGGCCCGCCCCGAGGGTGCCGGACCCGGCACCAAGGGCCTGTCGCTGTTCATCGTGCCGCGCTTCCACTTCGATCCCGAGACCATGGCGATCGGCGAGAAGAACGGCGCGCTGGTCACCGGCGTCGAGCACAAGATGGGCATCAAGTCCTCGCCCACCTGTGAGATCACCTTCGGCGGCGATATCCCGGCCGTCGGCTACCTGGTCGGCGATAAGCACAATGGCATCGCGCAGATGTTCAAGGTCATCGAGAACGCGCGAATGATGGTGGGCACCAAGGCCACCGGCGCGTTGTCCACCGGCTACCTGAACGCCCTCGAGTACGCCAAGCAGCGCGTCCAGGGTGCGGACCTGACCCAGATGACCGATAAGGCCGCACCGCGCGTCACCATCACCCACCACCCGGACGTGCGCCGCTCGCTGGCCACCCAGAAGGCGTACGCCGAGGGCCTGCGCGCGCTGTACATGTACTGCGCGTCCTACCAGAACGCCGATGTGGCACAGGCGAATTACGGTATCGACGCCGACACCGCCGAGCGGGTCAACGATCTGCTGCTGCCGATCGTGAAGGGCTGCGGCTCCGATCGCGCGTACGAGACGCTCACCGAATCGCTACAGACCCTCGGTGGCTCGGGCTACCTGCAGGACTACCCGATCGAGCAGTACATCCGCGACTGCAAGATCGACTCGCTGTACGAGGGCACCACCGCCATCCAGGCGCAGGACTTCTTCTTCCGCAAGATCATTCGCGATAAGGGTGTGGCGCTGGCGCACGTCGCCGGGCTCATCCAGAAGTTCGTCGAGGGCGGCCCGGACCAGTTCAAGGTCGAGCGCGGCTTCCTCGGCACCGCCCTCACCGATGTGCAGGCCATGGCGGCCGCGCTCACCGGGTACCTGATGGCGGCGCAGCAGAATCCGGAGGAGCTGTACAAGGTCGGCCTCGGTTCGGTCCGATTCCTGTACGCCGTAGGCGATCTCGTCATCGCGTGGCGTTTGCTGGAGCACGCCGCCATCGCGCAGGCGGCGCTGGATGCCGGTGCGGCGGAGAAGGATAAGAACTTCTACACCGGCAAGGTCGCGGTGGCATCGTTCTTCGCCAAGAACAAGCTGCCCCTCATCACGGGCGTGCGCGCCGTCGTCGAGGCCCTGGACAACGACATCATGAAGCTGGACGAAGCGGCTTTCTAATCCTGAATGGCGTGTTGTTGCGGCGGGTTTGACGACTCGCCGACGCAACACGCCATTTCTCTGCCCTACCTGCTGTGATGTGTCGGTATTACCGGGTACAACTACCGCATGGTCTTCCCGGTGTCCTTCGGCTGGATTCAGATCCTGATTGCCGTGCTCGCGATCGGTGCGATCGCCCTGTTGATTACTGCGCTGTTCAAGGCACGCAAGGTGGGCTTCAAAGTCATCGCCGGGCGCGGCGCGGGCGCGATCTCGCTGATTCTCGTTGCGGTGGTGATCCTTTGGATCACCACCCTGTTGCAAACCTTCCTCGGCCTGACCGGTGAGATCAAGGCGGCACACATCGTGACCACGCCCGTCGCCGGGCAGGAGCACCTGATGGACGTCGACCTCACCCTCTACGGGGACAAGGATCACGACGAGCAGCACCTGAAATACCAAGTGGAGGGCGATATGTGGGTGCTCCAGGCCAATATCGTCGAACTCGAACCGTGGGTGAACGCGCTCGGCTTCAACTCCGGCTACAAGGTCACCCGGCTCTACGGCCAGCGCCTGGACGGCATCGCCACCAAGCAGAACCAGATCTTCCTCAATGGCGGCGACGGCGACTTCTTCAAGGATATGAAGGATCAGACCTGGTACACCAAGCCGTTCGTGCGGTCGGCCTACGGCAATGCCGTCATCGCCACCGGCGGCAGCTATGACGTGTTCATCTCCCGGGACGCCATCAAGACGCGCCCGGCCTAGCCGGTTCGGGCTAGTCCGCGATATCGGCGACGACGGGCGCGTGATCGCTCGCGCCCTTACCCTTTCGCTCCTCGCGGTCCACGTTGGCATCGCTCACCCGGGACGACAGCTCGGGTGAGCCGAGGATGAAGTCGATGCGCATGCCCTCCTTGCGGGGGAAGCGCAGCTGCGTGTAATCCCAGTAGGTGTACACGCCCGGACCGGGGTGGTACGGCCGCATGACGTCGGTGAAACCCGCCTCGGTCATGGCCTCGAAGGCGTCACGCTCGGGAGCCGAGGTGTGCGTCTTGCCCTCGAAGAACTCCGGTGACCAGACGTCCGCGTCGGTGGGCGCGATATTCCAGTCCCCGACCAGGGCGATCCGCGCGTCCGGATCCTCGGTGAGCCATTTGGCGCCCGCATTGCGCAGCGCCGCAAGCCATTCCAGCTTGTAGGTGTAGTGCGGGTCTTCCAGCGCCCGGCCATTGGGCACGTACAGGCTCCACACCCGCACGCCGCCGCAGGTCGCGCCGATGGCGCGGGCCTCCACAACCGGTGTGCTGAGCAGGGATTCGCCCGCGTCCTTATCGAAGCCGGGCTGATCCGGGAAACCGATCTCGACATCGTCGAGACCGATGCGCGAGGCGATGGCCACCCCGTTCCACTGGTTGTAGCCCACATGCGCGACCTCGTACCCGGCGGCCTCGAACGCCTCGAACGGGAACTGCTCGTCCTTGCACTTGGTTTCCTGCATGGCCAGCACATCGATATCCGAGCGATCCAGCCAGGCCAGCACCCGATCCTGCCGGGAGCGAATCGAATTCACGTTCCAGGTCGCGAGACGCACAGCAAAGCCTTTCGGGAGATTTCAGGGTGCCGCGTAGCGGTAGCGGTGATGGTCGATGAAACCCAGCTCGCGGTACAGCGCCAGCGCCGGTTCATTTCCGGCCTCCACCTGAACGTACGCGTGCGTCGCCTCGCGCGCCTGACCCCATCTGATCAACTCGGCGCACACCAGTGCGCCCAGGCCGTGCCTGCGATGTTCGGCCGCGACCGTCAGACAGGTCAGGCCCACCCAGCGGCGGCCGTCCGGCGCGGTGGTGACCGCGGCCCGGCCGATGGCCAGCGGCGACGGCAAACCCAGTGTCGCGAAACCCAATTCACCGTCGCGCACGGCGGTGAGCACATCCACGGTCGGCGTCGAGCCGATGGCGTTGTCGCCGCCGCGGTGCCGGTGCATGGACAGCCACGCGCCATCCGGTTCATCCGCGATCCGCACCATGCGCGGACCGGTCGGCAGCACCATGGTCGCGATATCGACCGCCAGCACCTGGGTTTCGCTCCAGGTGCGCCAGCCCGCGGGCACCAGCGCCAGTCGATCCGGCAGCAGCAATTGCAGCGGCAGTCCGTGTGCGGTGTACCACTCGCCGATCTTGTGCACGGTCTCGGTGGAGGTCAGCGCCGGACCGTCCGAACCGCCCAGCGGCACAGCCGAGTTCGCGCGCCCGGTGTAACCGTCCCCGGCGCGCAGCAGCCAGCCGTCGATCCAGGCGCGCCGCACCCCGGGCCAGCCGTCGGCGGCCGCGGCCTCCAGCGCGCGGATCTCGCTGGTCCGAATGGGCCTGGGGCCCAATTCCTTCCACGCCACCACGCGATCCCACGCCACCGACACCACCTGGCCGTCGCCGGTGCGCACGGTGAGGGGATCGGTCGCGACGAGTTCACCGATCACATCTGTGAGCGGTTGTGGATAACCCTCGGGCAGCCGATAGCGCACCACCACCCGGCGTCCGAGTGGTGGCAGCGTGGGATCGGGTGTCGGGGGGTCAGTCGTCATGCCCGAACGGATCCGGGACGGTGCCCGGGATCCAGCTCAAACCCGGTGTGCCCCAGCCGTTCCGCTTGATGGCCTTCTTGGCGGCGCGCGCGTTGCGGCCGATCAGCACGTCCACGTACAGGAAGCCGTCCAGGTGGCCGACCTCGTGCTGGAGCATGCGCGCGAAGAAGTCCTCGCCCTCGATGTCGACCGGTTCGCCGTGTTCGTCGATGCCGGTGACCCGGGCCCAGTCGGCGCGCCCGGTGGGGAACTGCTCGCCCGGAACCGAGAGGCAGCCCTCCTCGTCGTCATCCGGATCGGGCATGGTCTCGGGCAGCGCGGAGGTCTCCAGCACCGGATTGATCACCGCACCGCGGCGGCGCACCATCTTGCCGTCCGGGCCCTCGTCGGGGCAGTCGTAGACGAACAACCGCAGCGGGACGCCGACCTGATTGGCGGCCAAGCCGACACCGTGCGCGGCATCGAGGGTTTCGTACATGTCCGCGATCAACTCGGCCAGTTCCTCGGGTGTCTGCTCGACCTTCTCGGTCGGGTTGTGCAGAACCGGGTCGCCGACGATGACGATCGGGAGAATAGCCATGTAGAACACCCTACCGGGAGGTTGCGGGCCTCCTGAAATGACCTGTGAACACCCCGACACGCCGGGGGTTTGTTCACCAAAACACGCCGAACGGTACGCGCCGGGAAGTCTGCGCCGCGTGGTTGAATGGGCGGCGGACACAAGCACCATATTCGTCTGGTGACCACTCGGCGAGGGAGCACTATGGACAGCGCAGCGGCCCGGAACATTTCCGCAAGCGGGGACGGCCCTTCCGTTGGCGCGGACATCGCGGCCGGTACCACGGCGATGAGCGAGGATGGCGCACACGGCCTCTCGCGCCGCGAACTCGACATCCTCGATTTCGAGCGCAAATGGTGGAAGTACGCCGGCGCCAAGGAAGAAGCCATCCGGGAGCTGTTCGACCTCTCCGCCACCCGCTACTACCAGGTGCTCAACGCCGTCGTCGACAAGCCCGAAGCCCTGGCCGCGGACCCCATGCTGGTGAAGCGTCTGCGCCGGTTGCGCGCCAGTCGTCAGAAGACCAGGGCCGCACGCCGTCTCGGATTCCAGGTGTGAACCGCCCCGAGTCGATGCAGCGATTAGGCTCCACGCCGTGAGCACTCCGAATTCGCCGTCCGGCGGTCCGCCGCTGCGGGCGCTGGCCATGGTGTTGATCGCGCTGGCCATCGTATTCGCCGGAATCGGCGCGATGTCGCTGTCGAGTTCGGACTCCTCCGACGCCTCGGCCTCGACCGGCCCCTCCACGACTGTGCCGAGTACCACACTCGCACCGGCACTTTCATCATCATTGCCGCCGGTGGTGACCACGCCGCCGGTGAGCAGCGCCGCCCCGGCGACCACGCCGCCCGGCACCACCCCGCCCCCGGTGACCACCACCCCGCCGGCGGGCGCGGTCGACAAGACCGTTCCCGTAAGGGTTTTCAACAACAGCATGGTCGCGGGCCTGGCCGCCAAAACCGCCGGTGATCTCGTCGCGAACGGCTGGAACGTCGCCGAGACCGGTAACTACGGCTCCGGGGTCATCCCGAAAACCACTGTGTACTACGGCACTTCGGCCGGGGAGAAGGCCGCCGCGCAGGCCATCGCCGCGCAGCTCGGCGTCTCCGCGGAACCGCGTTTCGGTGGCATCATCGACAGCCCGCCCGGCGTCATCGTCATAGTCACGGGCAACTGACCTGCTGGGTCACGGGCAAATTACCTGCGTGCCGGCGGCAACCGCACGGCGCTCGAACACCCCGCCAGCCCCTGCGGGGGAGTGGGTCACGGCTCTGGCATCATCTTGTCCGAGTAGTAATCATGTCCGTCCAGCTTTTCGTAAACTCGGACTCGTAAAGGAGTTCCCCGATGGCCCCGTCCACAACTCGTCGCCCGTCCTGGTGGACTGTGACCCCGGTGCTCGCGGTCGCGGTCTTCGGCATCGCAGGATGCTCGAACGGCCAGGAATCGAGTGACGTCAAGGGGACGACCCCGCCGGTCTTCACCAGCTCTCCCGCACCGGCGGGCGCCGCGCACGGGGGGCTCACCACCCCGCCCACCGATTCCGTCAGCTCCACGCTGAAGGATTCGAACGGCCAGACCGTCGGCACCGTCACCTTCGGCAAGGTCGGCAACCACCTCGAGGTCACGGTCGAGGCGCACGGCCTCAAGCCGGGCTTCCACGGGCTGCACGTGCATCAGGTCGGCAAGTGCGAGCCGAACTCCGTCGCACCCACCGGCGGCGCTGCCGGTGACTTCCTCTCCGCCGGTGGACACTTCCAGGCCGGCGACGCCAATACCCATCCGGCCAGCGGTGACCTCACCTCGCTCGAGGTCAAGAACGACGGTACGGCCAAGCTGGTCACCACCACCGACTCCGTGACCCTGGACGAGCTCAAGGGCAAGGCCCTGATCATCCACGCGGGTTCGGACAACTTCGGCAATATTCCGAGTCGATACACCCAGGCCGGTGGCGCCGCCGGGCCGGACGCCGAAACACTGGCGACCGGTGACGCTGGCGCCCGCGTCGCCTGCGGCGTGATCGCATAACCCATAGGTGAACCATGGCCGGGGCAGGCATTTCGAAGGTCCACTTCAACAGTTCGCCTCGGCCCACGCTCGGCGTGGAGTGGGAGGTCGCGCTCGTCGACAAGCAGACGCGCGACCTTTCCAACACGGCCGCAGCGGTTTTCGAGGCGTGCGGCGATCTCCGCTCGTGGGACGGCCATCCGCAGATCACCAAGGAACTGCTGCGCAATACCGTCGAGCTGGTCACCGGTAAACACGACACCGCCGGTGAGGCGGTGGACGAACTGCACGCCACCATGGATGCCGTGCGCCGTGCCGCCGATCCGCTGGGCGTCGACCTCTTCTGCGCGGGCACCCATCCGTTCGCGCAGTGGTCCACCCAACAGCTCACGCGCAGTCCGCATTACGACGAACTGATCGAGCGCACCCAGTGGTGGGGCCGGCAGATGCTGATCTGGGGCGTGCACGTGCACGTGGGAATCTCGCACCCGGAGAAGGTCTTTCCCATTCTGAACAGCCTGCTGCTGTCCTATCCGCACCTGCTCGCGCTATCGAGCTCATCGCCGATGTGGGCGGGCGTGGACACCGGCTACGCCAGCAATCGCGCGCTCATGTTCCAGCAGCTGCCCACCGCCGGACTGCCCTTCCAATTCGAAAACTGGACGCAGTTCGAGGCTTTCGCGCACGACCAGATGAAAACCGGTGTGTTCGAACAGATCGGCGGCATGCACTGGGATATCCGGCCCGCACCCAAATGGGGCACCATCGAGGTCCGGATCTGCGACGGCACCCCGAGCCGATCCGAACTCTCCGCCATCGTGGCGCTCATCCACTGCCTCATCGTGGATCTGGACCGCCGCGTCGAAGCGGGCGAGACGCTGCCGACCATTCCGCCCTGGCACGTGCAGGAGAACAAGTGGCGTGCCGCCCGCTACGGGCTGGACGCCATCATCATCACCGACGCCGCGAGCAATGAACGCCTGGTCACCGACGACCTGATGGAACTGCTGAACCGGCTGGAACCGACCGCCAAGAGCCTGGGCTGTGAGAACGAGCTGGCCCTGGTCGCCGACATCCCCAAGCGCGGGGCCTCGTATCAGCGGCAGCGTCGGGTCGCCGCGGCCAATCAGGGCGATCTGGTCAGCGTCGTCGACTCGCTCGTCAAGGAGCTCGCGCAGTAGGTTTCGCGTGGCCCCGTTCCGTTTCGGGCGGGTGTGATTTCGGTTACGCCCGGTTGAACGGCGTATGCGCTGGCCAGGCCCGACCGGGAGTGGTGTGGCGGCGATGACCGCACGTGTTCAACGGGCTCGGGGGCTGGCGTTCACACGGCGTTTACTATGGTCCGGTGTTGCTCGACGGTCCGCGTCCCGAAACGGTGGGTGGAGCACGCCGGACCTCGTGGCTGCCCTCGCGGCGCCTCCAGCTCACGGCGCTGCTGACCGCCGTCCCGGTGCTGCTCATCGCACTGCAGATCGTCGCGGCCCGCAATGACTTCCTCGGACCCCTGGAAAGCCTCTGGGCCGACTACACCGGCACCCCGAAATCGGTCACCGTGCCGTGGGCCGGACTGGGCCTGGCCCTCATCGGATTGAATTGGCGGCGGCGCTTCATCGCCGTCGGCGCGGCCGCGGGCATCGACCTCGTCTACCAGGTGGTGCGCACTCTCAGCGGCGGACCGCTGGCCCTGGGCAACGGCCCGGTCATCGTGCTCACCGCCATCGTGCTGATCGCGAACTTCGGCTGGGAGGGCACGGACAAGCGCAATGCCCTGCACGCCGCCGCGCTCGGCATCCTGCTCACCCTGTCCAGCAAGGTCGCCGAAGTCTGGCTGATGGTCACCATGATGGCCGGGCCCAAGGTGCTCGACGAACACGTGGTGCTGGTGGACCACGCCCTCGGCAATCCGTCCTGGATCATGGGGCAGGTGCTCGAATTCCTCGGGCCGATAGCCAGTTTCGTGCTGCACTGGGTCTACATCGAACTGCCCGTCGGCGCGATGATCGTCACCATCTGGCAGTTGCGCGGCGTGGTCACCACCGGAAAGTGGCCGGGGCACTACCTGGTTCGCACCTTCCTGGTGGTCGGGCTCATCGGCCCGCTGTTCTACGTGATCTTCCCCGTGGTCGGCCCCATCTTCGCCTACGGCGCGGACGGCAAGGGCTTCGCGCTCGGCGACTACTGGCCGAATGTGGTGCCGCCCATCGATCTTCACCCCGGCGCGCTCCCGTTCGGCAATCTCGCACCGCGCAACTGCATGCCGTCGCTGCACACCGCGTGGGCCCTGACCATCTTCATCCACTCCCGGCGCGACGCCGACGGCGCGCCCGCACCCACCTGGCTGCGCTGGGGCGGCACCTTCTGGCTCATCGCCACGCTCTCGGCCACCCTCGGCTTCGGCTACCACTACGGCGCGGATCTGGTCGCGGGCGCGGTGCTGTGCCTGGCCATCGAATCCGCGCTGCGCGAACCCGAGCGCGGCTGGGATCGCGCCCGCGTGCAATTGGTCGCGGGCGGTGCGGCGCTGGTGGCGCTGCTGCTGCTCGGCTACCGCTATCTGTCGCTGGAGATCGCGCAGAACCCGGTACCCGCCGGAGTGGTCATCCTGGGCCTGCTCGCCGGATACGTCACGCTGTTCTATCGCACCTGGTTCGCGACCGAACCCGCGGTCAACCCGCTGCCGCTGAACCCGGTGGTTCCGTAACCGGCGTACCGGCCGCGCTCGCCTCGGCCTCGGTGGTCGCCCCGGAACGATTGCGGCGCAGCGCGTACAGGCCCACGATGCAGCCGATGACGATCAGGCTCGCCGTCCACGCGGGTGCGGACGTGTCCTCCGACACCACCGTGCACACCACCGCCCGGCTGGAATCCTGCATGGCGTAGTGCCCGCGCGCCACGTAGTCGCGCAGGCCCAGCACCGCCGACGGAATGAACACGATGAGGGTGGCCAGCACCCGATTCGGCACGAAACGCGGGTTCGCCGAGGTCAATCCGTAGCCGGTGAGCCAGGCCAGCACCGCGGTACCGCCGACCGTCAGCACCGCCCAGTCCGAATCCGCGGTCATCGCGGTGAACAGCCCGAGCAGCAGAATCAGCACCAGACAGGTCATCGGCGCACCCCGGCGGGTGCCGTACCACATGCCGAACACCGTGATGGCGACCGCGACCGGAATGGTCCAGGCCGGCAACTCCGCCGCCAGCGCGGATGAGCCCACCGCCGCCAAACCCACGATCACCAGCACCAATTCACCATCGCGACCCGGCAGCAGCATGGCCGCGATGAGCGCGGTCGCCACCGTGGTCAGCACCGCCAGCCCGACCCCGGCGAAACTGTCACCGTGCCGGGACAGCCACTCCGCACTGGCCACCGTGACCAGCACCAGCACCACGCCCGCCAGAATCGGCGCCAGCGGCAATTCGATCGAGGGGCGCTCGGCCGGTTTGCGATTGCGATTGCTCAGCGTGCCGATGGCGACCAGCACCAGCGCGGTCTCCAGCATCCACAGCGGTGGCATATCCATCGCCTCCCAGGCGCTGTCGCCCGAGCCGTCCTTGAGCACCCCGCCCAGATGCGGGATCGGACTGACCGAGCCGAGCAGCACACTGGTGATGACGCCGAGGGTCCAGCCGTACGCGGGCAACCGGTGATGCAGCACCGCCGCACCGAGTGCGCCCAGCACCAATCCGCCCGCCAGCGCGTCGATGAAATTCATGGTGGACAGCGCGCCGACCGGCGGGCTCTCATGCCCGAAGATGTGGTTCACGGTCAGCGCGAGTAGGCCGCCGAGCGCGGTGGACCAGGCGATGACAATGCTGCCGAGGGTGGTGATCAGCACCGCGGAGATCATGGCGACCAGTACGCCCGCGCCGATGGCGCGCGGCAGCGTATAGGCCATCAGATCCAATTGCAGCGCGGAGGTATTGGAGGTCCAGCCGAAATCGATCGGCATGGCTAGTGAAAGTCCAGCAACCGTCGTCGCGACCAGTGCGGTGATCGTCTCGGTCGCTACCTGATACGGCCTCACCTGGGAGAAAATACCGTGCTATCGCGTACCGACCAGTCCGACTCGCCTAATTAATAATTCGGGTGGAAGATCCAGTTACCAAACCGTGTGGTCGCTAATTGCTGGAAACCGATAATTCCAGCTACCCCGAGGCCGCCCGCTGCGCCGCGAACAACCGCAACGCCTCCACCTGCACCGGATCCAGCGACGGCCGCACCGCCGCGCGCGCGGCCGCCACATCCGCCGCGGTCACATCCGCCGCGTCCACATCGCGCCGCATCGCCGACAACGCCGATTCCCGCAGCAGCGCCGCACAATCCGCAGCCGAATAACCGTCCAAATCCTTCGCCAGTTTGCGCAGATCCACCTCTTTCGCCAACGGCACCGATTTCGCGGCCGTGCGCAGGATTTCCGCGCGCGCCGCGGCATCGGGCGGCGGCACGAAAACCAGGCGCTCCAACCGGCCCGGGCGAGTCAGCGCGGGATCGATCAATTCCGGCCGATTCGTCGCGCCGACCACCACCACATCGCGCAATGGCTCCACGCCGTCGAGTTCGGTGAGCAGCGCCGCCACCACCCGATCGGTCACGCCCGAATCGCTGTTCTGGCCACGCCGCGGGGCCAGCGCGTCCACCTCGTCCAGGAAGATCAGCGAGGGCGCGGAATCGCGTGCGCGCTGGAACAATTCACGCACCGCGCGCTCGGACGAGCCGACCCACTTATCCATCAGCTCGGCGCCCTTGACGGTGTGCACACTCAATTGGCCGGTGCTCGCCAGCGCGCGCACCAGGAAGGTCTTACCGCAGCCCGGCGGACCGTACAGCAGCACACCGCGCGGCGGATCGATACCCAGGCGCGCGAACGAATCCGGATGCCGCAACGGCCACAGCACGGCCTCGGTGAGCGCCTGCTTCGTCTCCACCATGTCCCCGACATCATCGAGACCCAGTGAGCCGATGGCCAATTCCTCCGAACCCGAACGGGACAGCGGTCGGATCACCTCCAGCGCGCCCTCGAGATCCTGCTGCCGCAGCATCGGTTCCGAATGCTCCCGGCTCGCCCGCGAGGCCGCCCGCAGCGCGGCCTCGCGCACCAGTGCCGCCAGATCGGACACCACGAAACCCGGTGTGCGCGCGGCGATTTTGTCCAACTGCAAATCCGCGGTTGGCGCCCGGCGCAGCAGCTGTTCCAACAGCGCCGCGCGCACGGCCGCCGTCGGCAGCGGCAGCGACACCTCGCGATCGCACAGTTCCGGCCCGCGCAACCGGGCATCCACCTCGGTGGGATGCGAGGTGGTCGCGAGCAGGGCCACCGCCGGGCACGCCACCGCCGCGCGCAATTGATCGAGGATCAGGGTGGCCACCGGCTCCGCCGTGGCGGGCAGCAGTGCGTCGATATCGGTGATCAGCAGGACCCCGCCCGCACCCGAACAGATATCGGACACCGCGAGATTCACCTCGCGCAGCCGGGTACCGCTCTCGGTCGCCCCGACCGACGGGCCGTCCAACTCCACCAGCCGCCGCGAACCCGTCACCGCGCGCGCGAGGGTGGTCTTACCGACCCCGGCAGGGCCGGTCACCAGCACACCCAGATGTGAGGACGCCCCAAGGGTTTTCAACAGCTCCGGCTCATCGAGCGCGAGATTCAGCCATTCGGTCAGCTTGGCCGCCTGGGCCTGCACACCCGCCAGGTCGGCCACCGCCACCGCCGTCACCGGTGCGGGGGAGGCCGCGCGATTCGGGGCGGCGGGCCGATCGCGGCGATCCGGGGCCTGCGCCGCCGTATCGCCCATGAGCGAGCGCGGCGAATCCGTCGCCGCGATGCCCGGACCCCACACCACCGCGCTATTGGGCTGCACGCTCACCGGCCCGGGGGAGGGGTCGGTCGCGGTCACGGTCAGCAACTCCGAGGTCCAGGCGATTCCGAACGCACGCGAAAGCGCCTGCGCCGCAGCCGAAGTGCTGGTGCCCGGACCGAGATCGCGGGGCAGCAGCGAGACCGTGTCCCCGACCGTCACCACCTTGCCCAGCAGGGCCTGCCGCAGCGTGGTCTCCGGAATCGATCCGGTCGCCAGGGTCGAACCGGTCACCGAGATCTGCCTGGCCCCGAACACGGTTGCGGGCGCGACGGTGACCATCGAATCCTCGCGCACGCCGGCGTTCGACAGCGTCACATCATCGAGCAGCGCGACCCCGG
This sequence comes from Nocardia sp. NPDC058058, assembly GCF_042885355.1. Taxonomy (NCBI): domain Bacteria; kingdom Bacillati; phylum Actinomycetota; class Actinomycetes; order Mycobacteriales; family Nocardiaceae; genus Nocardia; species Nocardia sp. NPDC058058. Next base: position 1,921,860 of record NZ_JBHVSA010000002.1, read on the forward strand.
TCGGCGTACCCGCGGGCGCGATGGCGACCACCGCGGCCGTCCGCCGCGCCCCGATCAGCGCTATCCCATCCCACTCCCGCAACCCCAGCGCCGCCAGCGCTTCGGGATGCAGCCGCACCAACCCCCTCCGGGCGTCGGCGGCGGAAATATTGAGTCGTGCGGTCAACGAGAGTTCGGGCACGCCACCCATTGTGTAGGAACCGCGCGGGCAAGCACCCGTCCTCGGCATAACCTCCCCGTCATCCCGGCATGCTTTTGGCCGGGATCCACACCATTCAGGCGAAGGATCCCGGCCAAAAGCGCGCCGGGATGACGGAGAGGGCTCGCGCCGGGATGACGGCGAAGGCTTTAGAGCCGCCCGCCCGGGCGGCGCAGGCGCAGGCGCGCGGTGGAGATGCTGCGAATCGGCCTGCGGCGCTGAGCGCGTCGCTGCGCCCGGCGTTCGGCGGGCTTGTGATCCCAGGTCTCCGGCCGGGCCGCCACCCAGCGCGCCGAATGCACGGCGAACGGGATATGCCCGAGGTACAGCACCACCAGCGCCATCATCAGTATCAGCGGGTAGGTGACCAACAGGGCGGCGGCCAGCGCCACCAGCACCAGCAGTACCGGCGCGGTGCGCGGGGCCACCGACACCGATTTGATCGCCAGCGTCGGCAGCGTGCTCACGCACAGCAGCCCGGTCAGCACCACCCACACCGCCACGGCCGGGAAGCTCACCCACCAGCCATCGCCGAACTGCTCGGAGAGCGCGATCGGCAGCAGCGCGATCAGCGCGCCCGCGGGCGCGGGCACACCGGTGAAGTACTCGCGCTGCCAATCCGGGCGGCTGTCATCGTCCATCAGGGTGTTGAAGCGGGCCAGGCGCAGCACCATGCAGACCGCGAACATCAGCGCCACGATCCAGCCGATGCTGTCCGCGTGCAGGAAGGTCACATAAAGCACCAGCGCGGGCGCGACACCGAACGCGATGGCATCGGAGAGCGAATCGAGTTCCGCGCCCATCTTGGTGGTGGCGTCGAGCATGCGGGCGATGCGCCCGTCCAGCATGTCGAAGATGGCGGCCGCCCCGACCAGCGCCAGTGCGATGGCGAGCTGACCCTGCATGGCGAACTTGACCGCCGAGAGCCCCGAGCACAGTCCCAGAATGGTGACCATGCTCGGCAGCAGCCGCACGGTGCGATTGCGAGCCGAGCGGCGCAGCGCCGGTGTCGGCGCGAGTTGTTCCATCATGAATCCAGTTCGGCCAGTACCGTTTCCGCGCCGATGGTCCGCTGCCCGAGCACGACCAGCAGTTTGGTCCCGGCCGGGAAATAGGTGTCCACGCGGGAGCCGAACCGGATGAGCCCGTAGGTCTCGCCGATGGAGAGCTTGTCGCCGATCTTGGGCTCGCACACGATGCGCCGCGCCAGCAGTCCGGCGATCTGCACGACCACCAGTCGCTGCCCGTTCTCGGTCAGCACCACCATGCAGTTGCGCTCATTGGCGTCACTGGCCTCGGGCAGGTCCGCGGAGAGGAACTCGCCCTTCTTGTAGACGATGTTGTCGATGCTGCCGGAGATCGGCATCCGCTGCACGTGCACGTCCAGCACCGACAGGAAGATGCTCACCCGCGGCAGCGGCTGATCACCGAGGTTCAATTCGGCGGGCGGTACGGCCGTATCCACCAGCGCCACTTCACCATCGGCGGGTGCGACGACCACGCCGGGGCGATTCGGCGGCACCCGATGTGGATGCCGGAAGAAGGTGGCGGTCGCCGCGGCCGCGAACAATCCCGTGCGCCGCACCCACTTACGCCGGAAACCGAGCACGGCTACCGCGAGCGGGGCGGCCACGAAGGGCAGACCGGCCGGGTGCAGCGGCGGAATGGCGGAGCGGACCAGGTCGGCGACGTGGCCGATACCGGTGGTTTCGGGAGTGCCGGGCGGGGTGGGACGGCGGGCCACAAGCTCCTCTTTCATGCGCGGGTAGGTGGGTTGCGCACCGCGATATTCCCGTTGTGCGCACCGCGCTCACACGATACGGGAAGGTGGCCCAGCACTCGCGTTCTCCGTCCCCTACACCATGGTGACCGGTCCGGCATCGTCGGCGAATTGTGAGGGAACGCACAACCATGAGAGGCTGTTCCGATTAATATGAGGGGGCCTCATGTCTGCGGCATTCGCGTCCCGCGGGGGGTGGGGAACCCGATGAAGGTCATGTTCGACGCGCAGTACATAGGAGATGCACCATGGCTGCTCGAATTGCCTCGATCAGCGGGGTAGAGCACACCGCAATGCTCGGGCTCGGCGTGTACCGCCCGGCTCGAATCGTCAGCAACGATGAGGTCGCCGGGCCGATCGATTCCAGTGACGAGTGGATCCGGACGCGCTCCGGAATCCGAAACCGCCGATTCGCCTCGGACGACGAGACGATCATCAGCATGAGCGCCGCCGCCGCGCGCGACGCCATCGAAGCGGCCGAGATCGACGCGAGCACGATCGACTGCGTCATCGTCGCCACCTCGACCTGGCTGCTACTCACCCCGGCCGCAGCGCCGCAGATCGCCACCGAGCTCGGCCTCAACGGCATTGCCGCCTTCGACATCTCGGCCGGTTGCGCCGGGTTCTGTCACGCGGTGGCGGTGGCCTCGGACCTGGTCAAGGGCGGCACCGCCCGCAATGTCCTGGTCATCGGCGTGGAGCGGCTCACCGACACCATCAATCCGGCCGACCGCGGCACCGCGTTCCTGTTCGCGGACGGCGCGGGCGCGGTGATCGTCGGCGCGTCCGAGGAACCCGCCATCGGGCCGACGGTCTGGGGATCGGACGGCACCCAGCACCACGCCATCCGCCAGGACAAGGACTGGATGGACTTCTTCCGCGAGATCGACGCGAAGGGCCTCGATGCCGTCCGCCCGTATCTCGCCATGGAGGGTACGGCCGTATTCCGCTGGGCCGCACACTCTTTGGAGAAGGTCTGCCGGGACGCCATCGACCGCGCGGGCCTGACGCCCGATGAGCTGGACGCCATGATCCCGCATCAGGCCAACGGCCGGATCATCGAGATCATGGCCCGGGTGCTGCACCTGCCGGACCATTGCGCCCTCGCCAATGACATCGAGGAGACCGGCAACACCTCGGCCGCCTCGATTCCGCTGGCCATGGAGGCGCTACTGCGCGAGGGCGATGCCAAACCCGGCGGCACCGCCCTGCTCATCGCGTTCGGCGCGGGCCTGTCCTACGCGGCACAGGTTGTGACACTGCCGAATTGGCGGAGCCAGCCGAACTGAGCACACAGGAGAGCTAACCGAGTTCCCAGACGACGGTGACATCGAAGGTCACCGTCTGCTGGCCCGGTTCCAGCGCGAAGTCGCCCGCACTCGGGGCGGCTTGGCGCAGCATCGGGGTGGGTCCGCCGCTGCTGCCCTCGTTGATCGTCTTGACGCTCTTCAATTTCAGCCCGGCCAGATCCGCGTACTGCTGCGCCCGCGCCTTGGCATCGTCGAAGGCGCGCGCCCGCGCGTCCGAGAGCAGTTTCGTATTGTCCTCGAGCCCGAACGCCACCGAGGAGATGCGGGTGTCATTGCCGCCCGCCTTGACCGCCGCGTCCAGAATGGCCGAGGCCTTGGGCAGATCGCGCACCGCGATATGCACGGAATTGCTTGCCTTGTAACCGATTACGGTGCGTCCCTCGGGCCCGTAGGTGGGCTGCACGGAGAGCTCGCTGGTCTTCACGTCCTCGCGCTTGACCCCGGCGTTGACCATGGCATCGGTCATCGCCTTGGCCTTGCCGTTCACCCCGTCGACCGCGGTGGACACATCGGCGGCGGTGACTTCCGCGCCGAGGTCGGCATTGAGCACGTCCGGCACCCCGGACACCTTGCCGTTGCCGACCACCGTCACCGAACGGTCGCCGTCGGAACCACATCCGGTGAGCAGCAGCGCGAGTCCGGTGGCCGCGGCGCAGATCCCTATACGTCGTCGCATAACGCGAACCTACGCATCAGGCCCGCGGTCGAGGGGTAAACACGCACATCACTTCTCGACGGTCTGCTTGATCCTGCCGAGGGTTTCGTTCATGCCGGTGACGAGATTGGCCTCGAATACCTGTTCCCCGCCGAGCACCGCGTCGATCATCTTGCGCACGATCGGATTGACGCCGTTGGGGATATCGCGGCGCTGCACCAGATGGGTGCCGCCGTCCGCGGTGGGCTCCAGGGTGAAGCTCCAGATGGTGCGGTTCTCGTTCATCCGGAAGGCGATCGCGCGATTGGGCTCGAAGCGCACGATGCGCGAGGTGGTCGGATAGAACTTGGCCCCGTCGCGATTGAGGTTGAGGGTCCAGGTGCCGGTCTTGGTCTTGCCCAGCGGCTGCATGCGCACGGTCGCGGGGCTGAATTCCGGCATGCGCTTGAGGTCGGAGACGACGTTCCAGACCTGTTCGGGCGCCGCGGCGATGTCGATGGTGGCTTCGAGAGTGTTCGGCAACGCTGCCTCCGAGAAGATGTGACTGTCAGTACTGGGAATCCTAGTTCTGTACCGACATATCGGGTCAATCGAACATCGGGCGACCATCCGAACACTGAAAATCAACTAGATCACATTCCGGTGTTGCCGTACTGGCGAATGTAATGGGCAGCGCACAATGTGGGATAGACGAAATAACAGACAAGGCCACCAGCTTCCGATGCGAAACGTGAGGTGATCGGCCGTGAAACTGCGTTCGCTCCTGCATCGCAAGACCAGAGTCTCCGGCGGAAATGCCGAGACGGTCCCGCTCCTGCCCTCCGATGAGCGCGATGCCTCCCAGCTTCCCCGGCGATCCGGACGATCCAAACCGAATGGTCAGTCGGAAGAACGACTGGAACGACTGCTCACCCCCAATGAGCTGGATCTGGTTCAGCATCACCGGATTTGACCGGGTGAGCACCCTCGAGCGCAGCCCCGCCCGGCGGCACCGTTCGCGCATGGCGGACATACAGGACCGATCCGACTTGCCAACGCGGCTCATACTCGTTAGGTGACTTCACCAGCTGCCGCCAAGCCGGCCATCCTCAGCGTGGACGACGACCCGGGCGTCTCACGTGCCGTGGTCCGTGACCTGCGCCGCCGGTACGGGGCCGATTACCGGATTCTGCGGGCGGAGTCGGGCGCGGACGCGCTCGAGGTGCTTCGCGAATTGAAACTGCGCGGCCAGCCGGTCGCGGTCTTGATCGCTGACTACCGCATGCCGAATATGAACGGCGTCGAATTCCTGGAGCAGGCCATGGACCTGCACCCGTACGCGCGGCGGGTGCTGCTCACCGCGTACGCGGACACCGATGCCGCCATCGAGGCCATCAATGTGGTCGACCTGGATCACTATCTGCTCAAGCCGTGGGATCCGCCGGAGGAGAAGCTCTACCCGGTGATCGACGCGCTGCTCGACGCCTGGCGCAGCGATGACCACAAGCCCGTCACCGAGACCAAGGTGGTCGGGCACCGCTGGTCGGCCCGCTGCTCCGAGGTGCGGGAGTTCTTGGCGCGCAACCAGTTGCCCTACCGCTGGTACCAGGTCGACGAGCCCGAGGGCGCGCGCCTGCTCACCGCCGCCGATGCCACCGAGGACGACTGCCCGGTGATCATCAACCAGGGCGGTGAGGTGCTGCGCACGCCCACCGACGCGCAGCTGGCCGAGGCGGTCGGGCTGAATATCGCGCCCGTCGACGAGTTCTACGACCTCATCGTGGTCGGCGGCGGACCCGCCGGACTGGGCGCGGCCGTCTACGGCGCGTCCGAGGGCCTGCGCACGGTGTTGGTGGAACGCACCGCGACCGGCGGCCAGGCGGGCCAGAGTTCGCGCATCGAGAACTACCTCGGCTTCCCGGACGGTTTGTCCGGCGCGCAGCTCGCGGATCGCGCCCGGCGGCAGGCCGTGAAATTTGGGGCCGAACTCATCACCGCGCGCGAAGTGGTCTCGCTCGAACCGTGCGGTTCGGCGCGGGTGGTGAAATTCGCCGACGGCGGCAGCATCTCCGCGCACAGCGTGCTCATCGCCACCGGCGTCAACTACCGGCACCACCCGGCCCCCGGCGTGGATGATTTCACCGGTCGCGGCGTCTACTACGGCTCGGCCATGACCGAGGCCTCCGATTGCACCGATCGGGACATCTACATTGTCGGCGGCGCGAATTCGGCCGGGCAGGCGGCGGTCTACATGTCCCGGCACGCACGCACCGTGCACATTCTGGTGCGGGCGGAATCGCTGGTGGATTCCATGTCGCACTATCTGATTCAGCAGATCGAGCAGATCCCGAACATCAAGGTGCACGCGCGCACCGAGGTGATCTCCGCCGACGGTGACGATCACCTCGAACGCCTGGTGCTGCGCGATAACGCGACCGGGGTGGAAGAAAAGGTCGACGCCGAGCGTTTGTTCCTGTTCATCGGCGCCGCGCCGGAAACCGATTGGCTGGACGGCGTGGTGCATCGCGACGACAAGGGCTACGTACTCGCCGGACCCGATCTCATGATCGACGGCACCAAGCCCGCGGGCTGGGAACTGACCAGGTCGCCGCAACATCTGGAGACCAGCGTTCCCGGAGTTTTCGTGGCGGGCGACGTACGGTCGGAATCGGCGAAGCGAGTGGCATCGGCCGTGGGCGAGGGCGCGATGGCCGTCATGCTGGTGCACCGCTGGATCGCGAAACAGTAGGAGTTGAACCGTGGGACAGTCATTGATCTGCGATCCCGAGGAACTGCGGGACCTATTCCTGTTCGAGAAGCTGAACGACGAACAGCTGGCCTGGCTCTGCAAGGACGGCCGCGTCGAACGCTTCGAACCCGGTCTGGTGTACCGCGAGGGTGATCCGGGCACCTGCTTCTACGTGCTCATGGAGGGCGAGGTCCGGCTGACCAAGATGTCGGGCGGCGAGGAGATCGAACTCGTCCGCACCGATCATCACGGGTCCTATTCGGGCGCGTGGACCGCGTACATGGGTGACAAGGTCGACCAGCACTACGCCGGATCGTTCTACGTCACCAAACCGTCCAAATTCTTCGTGCTGGACGCGGGCGTCTTCTCCAAGATGATGCAGGAATGGTTCCCGATGGCGGTGCACCTGCTGGAGGGCGTCTTCTTCGGCAATCGCAATGCCAATGAGCGCATCGGACAGCGCGAGCGACTGCTGGCGCTGGGTTCGCTCTCGGCGGGCCTGACGCATGAGCTGAACAATCCGGCCGCCGCCGCGGTGCGCGCCACCTCCGCACTGCGCGAACGCGTGGCCGGGATGCGGCACAAGCTGAAGATGATGTCGCAGGGCAAGTTCGACTCCGCGACCATGGACGCACTGGCCGGATTGCAGGAGGAGGCCGCCGCGCAGGTCGCCAAGGCCCCCACGCTCACGCCCATGGAGGCCGCCGACCGCGAGGACGAACTCGGCGATTGGCTCGAGGCGCACGATATCCGCAACGGCTGGGATATCGCGCCGACCTTCGTGCAGGCCGGATTCGATATCGACTGGTTGGAGAAGGTGCACGGCACCCTGACCGGTTGTGAGGGAGCGGTTTTCGAGGGCGCGATCCGCTGGCTCAACTACACCGTCGAAACCGAACTGCTCATGAACGAGATCGCGGACTCCACCACCCGCATCTCCACGCTGGTGAACGCGGCCAAACAGTATTCGCAGATGGATCGCGCGCCCTTCCAGGTCGTGGACATCCACGACCTGCTGGACAGCACACTGGTCATGCTGGGCCGCAAGATCGGTGACGATATCCAGGTGGTCAAGGAGTACGACCACGCCCTGCCCGCGGTGCCCTGCTACGCGGCGGAGCTGAATCAGGTGTGGACCAACCTGATCGACAACGCCATCTCGGCGATGTCCGGGCACGGTACGCTCACCATTCGCACCTATCGCGAAGGTGACTGTGCCGCAGTGGAAATCGGCGATACCGGGCCGGGCGTGCCGCTGGAGATCCGCACCCGCATCTTCGAACCGTTCTTCACCACCAAGCCGGTCGGTGAGGGCACCGGCCTGGGTCTGGACATCTCCTTCCGCATCGTGGTGAACAAGCATCACGGCGATATCCGGGTGGAGTCCGAACCGGGCGATACCCGCTTCATCGTGCGCCTGCCGCTGGAGGGATCATCCGATGCGGTCGCGCCCGAGAACATCGAAACAGCAAGCCCGGCAAGCTGATACAGGAGGACAATGATGTCGGACAAGATCGAGGGTATCGAGCCGGGGGTACCGCCGAGCGGCGCCGGATGTGTGGAATGCGATGCCAACGCGGGCTGGTGGCTGCACCTGCGCCGGTGCGCGCAGTGCGGGCACGTTGGCTGCTGTGACAGCTCGCCCTCGCAGCACGCCTCCAAGCATGCCGCCGGCAGCGGGCATCCGTTCGCGCAGAGCTACGAGCCCGGCGAGACCTGGTTCTACAACTACGAGACCGAGGATATGTACGGTGACGGGCCGGAATTGGCCGCGCCGCACCATCATCCGGTCGCGCAGACGGTACCCGGCCCGCGCGAGCGGGTGCCCGCGGACTGGCAGAGCCACCTGAACTGAGTTCCGTCGCATGTGAAAGCCCCTGGGAGGCAATAACTCCCGGGGGCTTTGTCCATCACTTCGGCGGCGGCCTCATTCCTGCGGTGCGAGTTTCTGTTCGGTCAGGAATTCCAGCGCCAGATCCGCGACGCTGTGCCAGCCGTGGTCGGCCGCCATCGAATGGCACCGCCCCTCCAGCAGCTTGAACTCGGTGATCCCCGAATTCTTCTGCTGGAGTTTGTATTCCGATTCCACGATCGCCGCGGGAACGGTGCGATCCTCGGTGCCCGCGATCAGCAGCAGCGGACCGCGCGGTGCGAGCACGTCGACGCTCGCCTCGGACTTGGGCGTGGCGTTCGCCAGCGCCGCCTGGAACAGCGGCTTCACCGGAGCCGGAATCGCGTACTGCGCGAACAGCTGATCGGATTCCGCGCGCGGTACCGCATTGGCGAAGAAGCGGTGATAGCTGTCCGCGGTGTGCGACCAGGTCTTGGACCGCAGCCACGGCTGCGCGAGAATCGGCCCGGCACTGCGCAATTGCGCGGGCGGCAGCACGTACACGCCCTTGAACTGCGCCGGTGCGATGGCGACACAGCCGATGGCGCTGCCCTGCGCCAGTAGTCGCTGCGCGATCAGTCCGCCGAAGGAATGGCCGATCACGATGGGCGGTGCGGGTAGGTCGGCGATGTATTTCGCGTACTGGTCGGTGATCTCGGCGATGCCGCGATTCGCCAGTGCGCCCGGATCGGCGCGGGTGGCCTCCGGATCGGGTCCGTCGCCGGGCCAGCCGGGTGCGACGGTCGCGAATCCCGCGCGGTCGAAGTATTCGAGCCACGGGGTCCAGCTGTCGCTATGCATCCACAGACCGTGCACGAAGATGATGGGGGTTTTCGGTGCGGGCATGAGACCTCCTCTGGTTGAAGGTAATTCGTCTCATTTCGCCTCGTAATGACGATACGTGACGGCTATCGCCGATGCTGCCGGATTGTCTCGCACCCCGGTGCGCCGCACCGCCGTGTCCGGGTACTCTGCTGCGAGCGCCGGGCCGGACCGGTGCGCGAACGGTCTCGGAAAAGGGTTATGAAACAGATTGCGATCGTCGCCCTCGCCGCGGGCGCGCTGGTACTCGGCCTCACCGGGTGTGGATCGGACAAGTCCACCGACGCGAGCGAGCTACGCAAGGAAACGTCCACCTCCGCCGCGGTCAAATCCGCCGCCCCGATAGCCTCCACCCCGGCCGCCGCCCCGGTCGAGCCGCCCACCGCGGCTCCCGCGAGCACCGCCGCGGTCAAACAGACCACCGCCCCCAATGGCGCGAAGACCACCTGCGGCGAATTCCGGAACCTGGACGGCGACACCGAGAAGCAGGTCATCCAGCAGGTCCTCGCCGCCAACCCGGGCGGCAAATTCGACGGTAGCCCCAATGTCGCCCTCGGCACCGCCAAACTCGCCTGCCTGGCCCAGGCCTACACCGATACCCCGGTCGCCAACGCGATCGGAGCGGCCAAGTAACTCCGGCGCGAACCTGCCTCGAGCCGAGTCGGTCGACTCCTGACGGCCATATTCGTGCCGTCTCTCGATCGATCTCGAGGTTGCTGACTTCGGTTGCCGCGTCTGGAATTCGCGCAGGTCGATCGCGGTCGGTGGAGCACCGATGAGCGGTGCGTCCCGCATTGCGGGGCGGCCGGGTGTGGACAGTCACCACCGTTCGGTTTTCGCGCAGGCGTAATGTCCCGGACCAAGTGCGTTTGGGCGAGGACAGGTGGGCGGATGGACGCCGGTGTAGTGGTGGAGTTCGAGCGGCACCGGCCGCGGCTGTTCGCGCTCGCGTACCGCATGCTCGGCTCCGCGAGCGAGGCCGAGGACGCCGTCCAGGAGACCTACCTGCGCTGGGCCACCAGCGCCAATGCCGAAATCCGTTCCCCCGAGGCCTGGTTGACCACCATCCTGGTGAATATCTGCCGCAACGCACTGGATTCGGCGCGCGCCCGCCGCGAAACCTATGTCGGCTCGTGGCTTCCGGAACCTGTGGCGACCGGTGCGGGTGAACTCGGCCCGCTGGAATCGGTGGAGCAGCGCGAGCTGGTCTCGCTGGCCTTCCTCACCCTGCTCGAACGCCTCACCCCCGCCGAGCGCGCGGTCTTCGTCCTGCGTGAGGCCTTCGGCTACGCGCACCGCGAGATCGCCGACATGCTGGAGCTGTCCGAGGCCAATTCCCAGCAGCTCTACCGTCGCGCCGCCCAGCATGTGCGCGAGGACCGCACCCGCTTCGACCCGGCGCCGGCGCACGCCTACGCCCTCATCGAAAAGTTCCTGACCGCAGCGCAATCCGGTGATGTGGCGGCCCTGGAAGCGATGTTCACCGCCGATATCGTCTCGGTCGCCGACGGCGGCGACAAGATCAATGCCGCCCGCCGCGCGGTGGTTGGTGCGGGTCGCGTGGCTCGCTACCTGGTCGGCCTGCTCTCCCGCGACCTGCCCGGCCTGTCCCTCACCGCCGAGGATGTCAACGGCGCTCCCGCCCTGGTGGCCCGCGCCGCCGACACCGTCATCGGCGTGGTCGGCGTCGACATCACCGACGACCGGGTGTCCGCCCTCCACCTGGTCGTCAACCCCGACAAACTGGCCTACTTCCAGCGCGCCGACCACATCACCTCACGCACCGCCTGACCCCGGTGACGCGGCACACATCCCGGAGTTGTCAGGAATCGCGTCCCTATCCGGTCTAGAGGGTGTCGGATCGGCGAAAGTGCCGGTCCAGCACGAGAAGGGGCCACTCTCATGACCGGAGCACATCGAATCGTCGTCCTGGGCGCGGGATACGCGGGCCTGTCGGCGGCCCGCCGGGCGGCGAAGGCGAAGGGCGTGCGCGTCACCGTCATCGACGCGCGCCCGGAACTGGTGGAGCGCGTGCGGCTGCATCAGGCGCTGGCCGGGCAGGACATCGCGCGGTGGGATCTCGGAGAACTGCTGGAGCGCAAGGGGATCGAGTTCGTGCGGGCGCGGGTGCGCACCGTCGACACCGCGGAGTGCGTCGTGCGTCTCGACGGTGATTGGTCGCTGTCCTACGACTCGCTCATCTATGCCCTGGGCAGTCACGCCGATACCGGCGCGGTCCCCGGAGCCACCGAATACGCCTATCCGATCGCGACCCCGGAGGATGTGGCGCGCATCCCCGCTCTGTCCGGCGGTGTCGCGGTGGTCGGCGGCGGCTCCACCGGTATCGAGACCGCCACCGAATTGGCCGAGGCCCGCCCGGATCTGGACGTGCTCCTGGTCAGCGCCGAGGAGCCGGGGGCCTGGCTTTCGCCCAAGGCGCACAAGCACATTCGCGCGGTGCTGGATCGGCTCGGGGTGCGGGTGCATTCCGGTGCGAAGGTCGCGGCGGTCACCGCGCGTGGTCTCGAGCTGGTCGACGGCACCGAGCTGCCCGCCGAAACGGTGCTCTGGACAACGGGTTTCGCGGTTCCCGCGGTCGCGGCGGATTCGGGTCTGGCGGTGGACGCCCGCGGCCGGGTGCTGGTCGATGCCGAACTTCGCTCCCGGTCGCATCCGGAGATCTACGTCGCGGGCGATGCCGCGGTCGTCGCCGGTCCCGCCGAGCGCGATCTGCGCATGGCGTGCGCCACCGCGCTGCCCACCGGGAAGTACGCGGCCACCGCGCTCACCGCCCGCCTGGCCGGTAAGACGCCCGCGCCGTGGAGTTTCCGCTACCACCTGCAGTGCATCAGCCTGGGCCGCCGCGACGGGGTCGTCCAATTCGTCCGCGCCGATGATTCCCCGGCTCGCACGGTGCTGACCGGCCGGACCGGGGCCTGGGTCAAGGAGCAGATCGTCAACGGTGCGATCCGCATGGCGGCGCAGCCCTGAATTCCTCGAAATATTCGTCAACCAAAGGTTGACCACCATTGTGTGGTCAACCTACAGTTGACGCATGACGAATCCCTTCCGCCTCGACGATCTGATCGACGGCATCAAGAAAGCCCGCCCCGACAACGCCCTGGAGCAGCTCTCCGACGCGGTCGTGCTCGCCGGTCACCTCGGTGACCTGGCCGACCATCTCATCGGCCATTTCGTCGACCAGGCCCGCCGCTCCGGCGCCTCCTGGACCGATATCGGCGGCAGCATGGGTGTCACCAAGCAGGCCGCGCAGAAACGTTTCGTCCCGAAGGGCCCGGGCGACGCCGCGACCATGGATCCGAGCGCCGGTTTCGCCCGCTTCACCCCGCGCGCCCGCAAGGTCGTGGTCGGCGCACAGGAGGAAGCCCGCGATTCGAGCAATGCCGAGATCACCCCCGAACACCTCGTCCTGGGCCTGCTGCACGAGCCGGAATCCCTTGCCGTGCATGTCATTCAGGGAAAGGGCGTGAGTATCGACGCCGTCCGCCGGGTCGCCACCGCCGCCCTGCCCGCGAGCGCGGACACCATTCCGGCGTTGATTCCCTTCGATTCTCAGGCCAAGAAGGTTCTGGAACTCACCTTCCGCGAGGCACTTCGCCTGGGCCACAACTACGTCGGCACCGAACACTTGCTGCTCGCCCTGCTCGAGGTGGAGGCCGGTAGCGGCGTGTTGTCCGGTCTGGGTCTGGAGAAGGAGGCCGTGTCCGAAGACCTCGCGCAACTGCTCGCCTCATTGCCCGCTCCCGCCGAAGACTCGCAATAAACCCCGCCTCACCCGTCCCAGTGGCCTCGCCCGATACCATGTGGGTATGGCGGACGAGGAAATCTCCGACCTGGTTGCCGGGGAAAAGCGCAGCGACCTGGTGCGCGCGCTCTCCTATGTCTCCATGGAAGACGCTCCCGACGGTGGCACCATCGTCAACGGCGACCTCCCACCGGACATCGCCCCGGCCTTCGTCCGGGCCATCATGCGCATCGAAGCCGAACTCCTGCTGAACGACGCCGAACTCGTCACCATCGATCAGGGCGAGCCGCGCACCCCCGAGGAACGCCGCACCGACGCCCTGATCGCACTGCTCCTACGCGTCGACGACCGCCTGGTGCGTTAAGGGGGTTCGGGGGCGAAGCCCCCGAGACCTAGCGTCAGCGCCCTCCCCGACCTTGCACTCGCCGGGTGTGAGTGCTAGAAATGGCTTTGGCACTCCTGACCTGTGAGTGCTAGGTCGGGACGGTGAGGCCCAACAAGGTCGTCCGTCGCGGGCACCGCGCCTGGCCAGATCGTGTCAATCCCCTGATCTGGAGGATCTCAACGCAATGGCCAAGACAATTGCGTACGACGAAGAGGCTCGCCGCGGTCTCGAGCGGGGTCTGAACGCCCTGGCCGACGCTGTCAAGGTGACGCTGGGCCCGAAGGGCCGCAACGTCGTGCTGGAGAAGAAGTGGGGCGCCCCCACCATCACCAACGATGGTGTCTCCATCGCCAAGGAAATCGAGCTCGAGGATCCGTACGAGAAGATCGGCGCGGAGCTCGTCAAGGAAGTTGCCAAGAAGACGGACGACGTCGCTGGCGACGGCACCACCACCGCCACCGTGCTCGCCCAGGCGCTGGTACGCGAAGGCCTGCGCAATGTCGCGGCCGGTGCGAACCCGCTGGGTCTCAAGCGTGGCATCGAGAAGGCCGTCGAGGCCGTCACCGTTCGCCTCCTCGCCACCGCCAAGGAGGTCGAGACCAAGGAGCAGATCGCCGCTACCGCCGGTATCTCGGCTGGCGACTCGTCCATCGGTGAGCTCATCGCCGAGGCCATGGACAAGGTCGGCAAGGAAGGTGTCATCACCGTCGAGGAGAGCAACACCTTCGGGCTCCAGCTGGAGCTGACCGAGGGTATGCGCTTCGACAAGGGCTACATCTCGGGCTACTTCGTCACCGACCCGGAGCGTCAGGAAGCCTCCCTGGAGGATCCCTACATCCTGCTCGTCGGCTCGAAGATCTCGACCGTCAAGGACCTGCTGCCGCTGCTGGAGAAGGTCATCCAGGCCGGCAAGCCGCTGCTGATCATCGCCGAAGACGTTGAGGGCGAAGCGCTTTCGACCCTGGTCGTGAACAAGATCCGTGGCACCTTCAAGTCCATCGCCGTCAAGGCGCCGGGCTTCGGTGACCGTCGCAAGGCCATGCTGGCCGATATCGCCATCCTCACCGGTGGCGAGGTCATCAGCGAAGAGGTCGGCCTCTCCCTGGAGACCGCCGGCATCGAGCTGCTGGGCCAGGCCCGCAAGGTCGTCATCACCAAGGACGAGACCACCATCGTCGAGGGCGCGGGCGACCCGGAGGCCATCAAGGGCCGCGTGGCGCAGATCCGCACCGAGATCGAGAACTCGGATTCGGACTACGACCGTGAGAAGCTGCAGGAGCGGCTGGCCAAGCTGGCCGGCGGCGTCGCGGTCATCAAGGCCGGTGCCGCCACCGAGGTCGAGCTCAAGGAGCGCAAGCACCGCATCGAAGATGCCGTGCGCAACGCCAAGGCCGCCGTTGAAGAGGGCATCGTCGCCGGTGGTGGCGTGGCCCTGCTGCAGTCGGCTCCGGCCCTGGACGAGCTGTCCCTGACCGGTGACGAGGCCACCGGCGCGAACATCGTTCGCGTCGCGCTGTCCGCGCCGCTGAAGCAGATCGCCTTCAACGCGGGCCTGGAGCCCGGCGTTGTCGCCGAGAAGGTCACCAACCTGCCCGACGGCCACGGCCTGAACGCCGCGACCAACGAGTACGAGGACCTGCTGGCCGCCGGCGTTGCCGACCCGGTCAAGGTCACCCGCTCGGCGCTGCAGAACGCCGCGTCCATCGCCGCGCTGTTCCTCACCACCGAGGCCGTTGTCGCCGACAAGCCGGAGAAGGCCGCCCCCGCGGGCGACCCGACCGGTGGCATGGGCGGCATGGACTTCTGAGTCCTGCCTTCCGGCAACACTTTTCGAACTGGGAGCCGGTTCGCCTGCGGGCGAGCCGGCTTCCGGCGTTTCCGGGCCGTTCGGGTCCGGGAAAAAAATTCTCCGAAAAACTTCACCGGCCGTGTCGATCCGCGTCCTTCCCCATTCGACCTTGTGATGAAAGGGTCCGAGAGTGACCCGTCGACATGAGGAGACAGAGCGATGAAGTACATGCTGATTTTCCGGGCCACCGACGAGGCGCTGGGGAGCATGATGACCGCGGACTTCAACGAGGTCATCAACAGCGTCGGCGCCTACAACGACGAGATGATCCGTGCCGGCGTACTGCTTGCCGCCGAGGGCCTGGACGATCCGGCCGAGGGCGTGGTCATCGACTTCTCGTCCGAGACGCCCGTGATCACCGACGGCCCGTACGGCGAGACCAAGGAGCTGTTCGGCGGCTTCTACATTCTGAATGTGGCCTCCAAGCAGGAAGCCATCGAATGGGCCAAGCGGTCGCCGATGACGGGTCCGGGCTTCAAGACCGAGATTCGCCGGGTCACCACCATCGACGAGTTCCCGCAGGACAACGAGTGGATCCAGAAGGAACGCAAGTGGCGTGAGGCCACCGGTCAGCTCTGAGCGACGCCACCGATGACCGATCCCACCGGCCGCGAGGCCATCGCCCCCGGCCGTGAGGCTGTCGTCCCCGGCCGTGAGGCTGTCGCCACCGGCCGTGAGGCTGTCGCCACCGGCCGTGAGGCTGTCGCCACCGGCCGCGAGGCCGTCGCCACCGGTGGTGACGCCGTGGTCACCGGCCGCGATGCTGTCGTCACCGGTCGTGCGGCCGTCGCCGCCATCTGGCGGATCGAGTCGGCGCGAATCGTCGGTGCGCTCGCGCGCTACACCGGCGATTTCGCGCTGGCCGAGGATCTCGCGCAGGAGGCGCTGGCCGAAGCGCTGGTGACCTGGCCGCGTGAGGGGGTGCCGCGCAATCCGGCGGCCTGGCTGCTGACCGTCGGCCGCCGCCGCGCGATCGACGGCTTCCGCCGCCGGTCCGCGCTGGACGACCGGTACTCCGCGCTCGCCCGTGACCTGGGTGAGGGCGGGGCCGTATCGGGCAGTGCCGCGGCCGAACCGATGCCGGACTCCGATGTGCTGTGGGATCCGGATCAGATCGATGACGATGTGCTGGCGCTCATCTTCATCTCCTGCCATCCGGTGCTCGCCCGCGAGGCGCGGGTGGCGCTCACCCTGCGCGTGGTGGGCGGTCTGACCAGCGATGAGATCGCCAAGGCGTTCCTGGTTCCGACCGCCACCGTGCAGGCCCGCATCACCCGCGCGAAGAAGACCCTCGGCGCGGCCCGGGTGCCATTCGAGGTGCCGCCCGCCGCCGAGCGCGCGGAACGCCTCGGTTCGGTGCTGAGCGTGGTGTATCTGATCTTCACCGAGGGTTCCTCGGCCAGCTCGGGCGGCGATCTGATCCGCTTCGATCTGGCCGGTGAGGCGCGGCGGCTGGCACGGGTGCTGACGCATCTGGTGCCGAATGAGCCCGAGGCGCACAGTCTTTCGGCGCTACTGGAACTGACGGCGGCGCGTTTTCCGGCTCGCACCGGGCCGGATGGTGAGCCGGTGCTGCTCGAGGATCAGGATCGTCGTCGCTGGAATCAGGCCGCGATCCGCCGCGGCCGGGCCGCGCTGGCGCGTGCCGGTCAGCTCGGTCGTGGTTTGGGGGCCTACGGGTTGCAAGCCGCGATCGCCGAATGTCATGCGGTCGCGCCGACCGTCGATGCGACGAATTGGGAGCGCATAGTCCTGCTCTACGAGGCGCTCGGCCGACTCGCGCCGTCCCCGATCGTCGATCTCAATCGCGCGGTGGCGGTTTCCATGGCCCAGGGCCCGGCCGCCGCGCTCCTGATCGTCGATGAACTGCTGGCCGCCGATGCCCTGCCGAATTCGCATCTGCTTCCGGCCGTGCGCGGTGAGTTGCTCATTCGCCTGCATCGCGACGATGAGGCGCGGGATGAGCTCGAGCGCGCCGCGAAGCTCTGCGCCAACGACCGAGAGCGGGACCTGCTGTTACGCAAGGTCGCCGCTCTCGACTGACTTCATTGTCGCGGTAATGCGTTGTGGCCCAATGGTATTGACTTCAGAGCAGCTGGGAGAAGCGCAGGTGGTTGCCCCACGGATCGAGGAAGCCGCAGTCGCGCATGCCGTAGGGCTGATCGATCAGCGGCTGGTCGACGGGCAGTCCCGCTTCCTGGAGCCGGTTGAACAGTGCGGTGACGTCCTCGACGCGGAAGATCAGCGTGCCCTGCGCGCCGCTGGCGAGGCGGGCCTGGGCGGCCGCGGTCTGCTCGGGGCTGGGGTTCATGGCCGGGTTCTCGATGATGAACTCGATGGTGGGCTGGGCGGCCGGACCGACGGTGAGCCAGCGGCCGCCGGGGAAGGCCATGTCCTGGCGGACCTCCAGACCGATGATGTCGCGGTAGAACTCGAGGGCTTTGTCCTGGTCATCGACCAGCAGGGAGACGTGGGTGAGGGCGAGGTCGTTGCTCATGGCTGCTCTCTTCTGTGCTCGAACGGGGGGAACATCGGTACTGACGTCCGACCCCGCCGAAACTAATCGGTGCACTCGAGCTTTCTCTGAATTCCCGATGAGTTCCCTGGGAATGAGATTCCACTGGACTTTTCATGATACGAGCGGTCAAGATCAGATCCGGTCTTGCAAATGAGGCCGTTTCTGATGGGGAGTACTGAATGTTTGCAATGGGCAAGGTTGCCCTGGGCCTGGCCGCCGTCGCGACGCTGGCCGGAGCCATGGTTGGCGCTGGGTCCGCCAACGCCGAGGCCGGTCCGGACGGCAGCCTCTACGGTTCGATCGCCATCCTCGAGTACACCGATGACACCGAGGACTGGCACGCCGCCTACAACTACCCGAACTGGGATGAGGCGGACCGCGACGCACTGAACGATTGCGGCGACTCCAAGTACTGCCACATCGCGGTGCGCTTCAAGGATGGTTGCGGCGCCGTCGCGAAGACCTCCGGTTCGAACGCGCGCTACTTCTGGGGCACGGCGGCCACCCGCTTCGAGGCCGAGCGTCAGGCGATCGCGGGTGCTACTCGCCCGGGCACGATGAGTTCCGCGGGCAGCCAGGGCATCCTGGTCGTCTCCAAGTGCACCGATAACGCGCGCTGATCGGATCCGATCGCCGCTCGTTTCCACGAAGGCCGGCTCACCCTCTGGGTGAGCCGGCCTTCGGCGTTGGTGGGGGAGTCGTCACGGGGTGGGGTCACCGCCCGGGATGTCGTTCGGAGAGTGTGGCCGCGGCGTCGATGGGCCGGATGCCGAGTACGGTCGCGGCCACCGCGATCCCGATGCGCGCGTCATCGTCATCCGCGCGGGTGGTGTCGTAGAGCAGTTCCACCAATTCGATGGCCGCGAGCGCTTGCTCCCGGGTGAACAGTCGCCCGGGCAGCCAGCTGACCCGCCACTGCGCCTCGCCCTCGCGATGTATTCGCTCCGCGAACTCGCCGATGACACCGCTCGTAATCGACCAATCGCAGACGTACACACGAACAAGGGTGCGCTTCGGCCGCGCATCGGTAAGACCATTCGTTCGGATTGCCCGGTTCAAGCCTCTGACCAGCCGATTTGACTTCGTTCGGAGCGACACGTAACTTATTCCAGGTCAGAGCGACACGGACACCGACCCGGAGCCCCAAGGGCCTGGGAAACGAGGTTGTACGAGGAGCGCCTGACAGTCACACTAGCTCCACCGACCAGCGGATTTGGTTCTGCTGCGACGTAAGAGCTAAGCTGTAAAAGTTGCCTCAGAGACTGACCGGGACAAAGAGCCCGTGAAGTTCTGTGTGCGTGTGTTCTTTGAGAACTCAATAGTGTGTCGATGAATGTCAGTGCCAATATTTTATTGGTTCCGGCCTTCCACACCCCCGTGTGGGTGGGT